>NZ_PYMJ01000001.1 GCF_003025615.1 Photobacterium frigidiphilum
TTCAACGGCGGCTACAACCTGCAATTTAAAGCCCAAAGTATAATCGCGTTGAGTACGTTTAACGGAGGGGGTGATTGATGTAGTCATAATAAGTCCTAAATGTGTAAACACATTTCAGGACGGGACACATGTAAAACAAAAGCCAGCATTCGATGCTGGCTTTTTTCGTTTTGGTCAGCGTATATTACGCCAATATAAACATAGGTTTTATGCGTTATGCAAAGTCTAACTCAATATTGGTACAGCCTTTTTTGCAGCTAATACCAGGCTTGTCACTGGCTTCTGGCGTAACCAACAATAACGGTTGCTTACATTCTTCGCACAATACCTGCTTACCCTGCATTACCCGTTTAATGATTGCACGTTGGTCACCAAAAGATTTTTGTGTTTGCTTGTTTAAACCTGAGAAGTCTAGTTTCATAAAATCGCTATGTTATTAAGTTACTGAATAATTAACATCCTGAAAAATCCCGGTACTTAATGCCATCTATTGCACGCCCGTTGATTCTTCAAATATTGCTAATATATGTTGGCTTTAGTATACGGTATAAAGCCTCTCTGTTGGCTCAAAAACAGAGATAAGGACACAGCGTTACTTTCAACAAGCAGGTTTTACTGGGAAATAAACAGGTTAACGAACTAAAATTTTAGCGCGATTAATCGCAGAAATAAGTGCGACGCGATCTAAATCTGAACGTTCACTGTCTAAGGCTTGCTGCCATGTATCAATGGCTTTTTGGTAGCGGGCATTTAAAAAATAATCTGATGCTAATAGCATTAAAGCAGGCAGGTTGTCATTATCTAGCTGCAATGCGTAATCTAATAATTGCTGAATATTCTCAGTTAGTTTTTGACCATTTTGGTAATACTCAGCAGTAGCTTGTGCTGAAAAAACATTAGCTTGAGGACTATCGGCTAATCGCGCTGAATAACCAAAAGCGATTCCGGCTTTATCGAATTCACTCACGTACATATACGCATTACCCAACAAATACCACGCTTCACTGTTTTGCTTATCTTCGCGTAGGGTATTTTGAATTTCTTCTATACGTCGTTGGTTAATTTCATTGGCGGTCATACCCGCAAATTCATCATTAGCACTATCAACAGCTAATTCGGCATGGTATGTCGGCGAACCTAACATGGCATATAAACTGCCAGAACCACCAATCAAAACAAGGCTGATAGCAACAGGAATCCATAGGCGTTTATCAGACGATCGCGACTGCTTCCACCAAATCAACATCAAACTCACGACGATAAGTAAAACGACACCTGCAAACATTCCTAATCCTGTCCCGAATTCACTCATTTAAAAAGTACTTATCATCCAATGAATTGATGCGTTTATTTTACCTGTTTTCAATGCTAACAGTGAACGAATTACCGCTCTAACAGCTTATCCATTAATCTGGATCAACACTTATAAACACCACCAGCATACCTATTATAAAATCCAAGAGCTGCCCTAGATTACGCATGACCCAATAAACGGAAATTCCAGTTCTCTACCGTGCCGGTTTCGATACGTAACGTTACCCTGTCACGCCAGCTGGTCGACAATGCCTCGCATTGATCTAAGACAGCCAAAGATTCAAGGTTCAGCGGTTCACCGAAAAACATATCGCATACCTGTTTAACGGTAAACGGCGTCTCTGTTTGTTGAATTAACACCAGCTGATCATCATTGCGCACGAAACCAGGTTGAATAACACGGTATAACCAGCCACATCGGCTAATGTTTTGCATTTCTGTAGATAGCTTGTCGATCTGCCATATTTTATTCAATTTATAACATGGCGAACGTGGTTGGCTTACTTCAACAATGGCTTCACCCCATTGGTAACGATCACCAATACACACAGTATCTTCGGTCATTCCAAGGGTGCTAATATTCTCGCCCATACCCGGTGCTTGCCAATCACGCTCTGGGTACTGCTGCATCCAATACGCATAATGTTCAGCAGGGTAATGATGTACCGCCCTTTCAACACCACCGTGGTGCTTAGGATCAGCACACTCGTCCCCTTCAAAACCTAATACAGTAAGAAAAGCGCCGTCTACAATAGGCGTTTTATCAATAGCGGTATTAAAGTCGTATTGTCGCTTCACTTTGCCGAAAAATAATTGATGATTACGTTGCATGGTTAGTCTTCCTGTCTTTTGGGTTAATGGGTACATCACACAACATACCGCCACATATCGACCATGTACTGTTAGGTAATAAAAATAGACTACCTTGGTGGTCTATTTTCTCCCCCTCTCGTTGTTTCCTTCACTTTACTTTCCAAATTCTCTCATCTACGGTGTTTTTGTTCCAGCAAAGACAGGTATTCCATTTAAAGTGGCTTTGTTGCAGCACTAAAGCTACGTGGTCTTTTTAGTATGTGGTGTTGTACTCGACTCACCGTAGTGTTCTGAATAGTAAGTTAATTAACGGAGTTGATACAACGGCTATCAAATTGATACAGCAGCTATCAAATTGATAAGAGTGATATATCTGTGTACTCTCGCATACTGCGTGATAAGCCGCTGGCGTGTCGACATCTAAGTAAATATCCAACAGATCTAAGCCAAGAAATTTGACCTTGTGAACCATAATAAGAGGCTTCATTTTCCCATCAATTTCTGAGCGTTGAATGGCAGGTATGATTGATTTTGGTAACAACACCGGGTGGCCAGGCTTCTCTTTTGTACCAGAAAATACCGTGTGATCTCCCGTTCTGACCAGACTTGCTGATAAATATCAGCAGACACACACGGCATGTCACCATGGCAAATAAAGAAGTGCTCACTTCGTACTTCACTGACACCGACCTGAATTGAACCAAACATCCACCGCCTTCTGGCTGGCACAAGAATTCAAGAAACGTGGTCATTGTGTACTGGTTAGCAATACCAAAGAGCAAACCAAAGTGTCAGGGATCACATCAAACCTTGTTGAGCAGCTCAAAAATACATCCCCTTTCACAGTTTTTATTATTGAAGCCGATGGCGCTAAGTGCTTGCCAATTAAGGCTCCTTCCGGGCATGAGCCTTGCATTCCAATTAACTCGGATATGGTGATCCTAGCGGCATCTACGCATGGAAAGGTGCTAGTAATAAAACGGCAAGTGTGAAGTGACTCGCTACAGTCCTTTACTCGACACGCCATGGATACCGATTAGTATTTAATCCATGCGATCTTTTGTTAATGAACGGATAAATAAAATACCAACACCATTAGATATCTTACCAATCAGCGAGAATTAAAATGGCTTTAGACTAGGCGAAAGATTGAAGTTCTAGGGTTCTAAATCAAAAGCTTTCAACGCAGTATAAGACCATTTTAAACTCGCCCGAAGGGAGCCTCTCTGGAAAGCAATTTCTGTGTCTAGCGATTTCAAAAGGGATCTACCCTTCCTTCAATCACTATCCTGGAACTTGCCTCCCAGAGAAGCTCTGAATGACAAGATATTTAACGGTGTTGGTATACCCCCTCTTTATTTGCTACCTGAAGTAGAAGTAACCAATGAATAAGCTCAATCGCATATCAATAAAAAATAAAATCATATTCGCTACCTGTATTGCGCTACTCTTCTCACTTTCAGCAACAACACTGATAAACAATTATCAGGTAAAACAGTTGATGCTCAAGCAAGTTGAAGAGCAACAGTTACCGACGGCCCTTGCGGTCATTCGTGAAGCCATAGAAAGTGATATTAACCTTCCGGTTCAAGCAGCCAATCAATTAGCCAGCAATGTCTTTATTCAGAACTGGATAATAAATGGCGAACCCGATAGCAGACGAGCCGAAGTCTTAAGCCAATTAGATTCGCTGGCGAGGATGGAAAATGTAAACGGTACCTTCCTGGTTTCAATGAAAGGCTTACATGACTACCGCTCGGGCGAAGGGCTCAGAGGGGCAGTTTCAGCCGATGATCCAGCCTACTCATGGTTATATAACCAACTTCGTACTGGTGAAGCCGTCAATCTGACTTTTGATACTGGCCAAGAAGGACAGGAACGCCTATTTATCAATAATCTGACCACTAAAAATGGCGAGCCGCTATCGTTTTCTGGTATGGCAATTGACCTCAGTCAATTATCCGACATGCTGCGACAATACAAGTTGGGCGAAACAGGTGGCGTGTATCTTGTCTCACAACAGGGCGAAATCAGAATACAGCCTGAGACGGGAATCATGAAAAATCAGTTACCCGCTTCTCTGACATCAACATTGCTGAATCAGCAAGAGTTCAGCCTTGATAAACTGAATACCGATCAAGGTACACACCTTATTGCCTCAAGTTATTTGCCCATTATCGATCTGTATATTGTTGCTGAAATTTCCGAAAACGAGTTATACCGCGCCTTTGACTCCGTCACTGAAAAAAATATCCTTATTAATATCGTCCTGGCGGTATTATTCACTCTTCTTGCTGCGTTTTTAGCCGCAAAGATCGTGACTCCGATCCGCAATGTCGCCCATTTAATGCGTGACATTGGTGAAGGTGAAGGCGATCTCAACCAGAGATTAGAAATAAAAGGTAATGATGAAATAACTGAGCTTTCAATAGGTTTCAATAGCTTTATCGAAAAAATACACGATTCGATAAAAGAAGTTTCACAAGTCAGTACAGAGTTGGTCACCTCAATTGAAAACACCAAACAGCTCTCTGAAGGTGCAGGAAATATTGTAGAGGATCAAAAAGAGCAGACAACGCAAATCGCAACGGCGATTAATGAAATGGGCACCACCATTTCGGAAATGGCACGCAACGCCTCAATCGCTGCGGACTCGGCTCAGCAAGGCAACAATGAAGTGTCGAACGGCATCGATATTGTCCAAAGCAACATTGACTCGATGTCAGCGTTATCTCGCAATGTTAATTCAGCCTCTTCGGTCATTGCCAACCTCGCCCATCAAACCGACAAAATTGGAGCCATCATCGATGTCATCAATGGTATTTCAGATCAAATCAATCTGCTCGCGCTGAACGCTGCGATTGAAGCAGCCCGAGCCGGCGATCATGGCCGGGGATTTGCTGTTGTCGCAGATGAGGTTCGTTCACTGGCACACAGAACAAACCAATCAACGCTTGAAATACAGGAAATGATTACACAACTGCAGCAAGGCACCAAAGAAGCCGTTGATGTGATGGATGAAGGGCAAAGCAGCAGTAAATTAAGCTTAGAACTGGCAGGCAAGATAGGTAGCTCTTTAGCCGCGATTCAGCAAACCATTTCCACCATCAATGATATTAACACCCAGGTTGCGACCGCGACGGAAGAACAAAATGCCGTGGTTTCTGATATCGGCCGGAACATAGAGAAAATCAGCGAACAAAGCTATCAAACGTCAGATGCTTCCAGCCAGACGATAGAAGCCTGTCATCAGCTAAATGCATTATCCGGCCGTTTAAAGAATCTAATTGGGCAGTTTAAGATTTAACCCATAAGCTGAAATTACGAAATGGGTGTAAGGCGCGGTATTTCAACAAGCCATAATCGCCTGAAAACCACCATCAGCCCCATGGATCTCACTCACATGGGGGGTGTTGCAAACCATGACATATGCGCACTTAGCACCTGACTACTTAAATGAAGCAAAAATACTAAATCCATTGTCCACATTATGATAAAAAACAGCAATACCCAACAACATTTTTATCGATAAGCCATTGAATTAATACGTAATAAATTGATTAAAAATGATTTAAAAAGGCTCCCGTAGGAGCCTTTGAAGTCATTCAAACTTATAGTTCGAAATCACCTAATTCTTCGGTATTCACTTGGCGCTCAAGAAAAGCGACTAAATCATCATGACCACCAATATATTTACCATCAAGCATAATTTGAGGCACGGTGCGAACTGTCGTATTCGCAACTTGCTCGATGAAAGCAACCATCTCTGTTTTTTCAAGATCAGTACCGAGTACTAATGTTGTGTACTCAGTATCGCGATCATCTAAAAGCGCCTTTGCTTTTACACAAAATGGGCAATGTGGCTGAGTAATTACAAGGTTTTTGTATTCTGATAACTGTTCAATGGTCATTGTAGACATGGTGTTCCATTTGGGCTGATTAACTTTGTAGCTGTACGATAATGGAAAGCGTGGGTCAAACACAATGGTCGAATACAATATTTCAATAAAAAAACTCAGTAAAAAATCAGCTAATACGAATTGGAATGCGCTGCCGTCCGAACGCTTTTTTCTTTGCAGCAAACCGTCCTGCCAACTGATAACCACAATATGAACATTTCCCAGTGCTATCTACAGCATATTGTCCAATCTGAAACCAGTTGCGTGAAATCACTTTTTCGCTGCAATTAGGGCAATAGGTACTATCCCCTGCTTCATCATAAATATTACCCACATAGGCATAATGTAATCCGTTCTTAATCGCAATTTCTCTAGCTCGCTGCACAATATAAGGCGCAGTTCTGGGCTTATCGTTCATTTTAAAATCGGGATGAAAGGCACTAAAATGAATGGGAATATCGGGCCCTAAATTGTCAAATACCCAACGACTTAATGCTTCGATTTCAGCAATGCTGTCGTTTTCATCGGGGATCAATAACGTGGTTATTTCAAACCACACATCCGTTTCATGTCGAAGGTACAACAAGGTATCAAGCACTGGCGCAAGGTGACCGCTACAAATCTTGTGATAGAAATGCTCAGTAAAGGCTTTTAAATCAATATTGGCTGCATCCATATAACGGAAAAAATCGACTCTGGGCGCATCACATATATACCCCGCACTCACCGCAACACTATTGATTCCTTCTTCATGGCAAGCCTGAGCAACATCGACGGCATATTCCAAAAAAATCACTGGGTCGTTATAAGTAAAAGCGATGCTGTCACAATCCTGTGATTTTGCTGCTTGGGCAATTTGTTCTGGCATGGCTTGCTGCCCTAAAGTATCAATCTTACGCGATTTACTGATACTCCAATTTTGGCAAAATTTGCAGCCTAAATTACACCCTGCCGTACCGAAAGACAGCACTGAACTGCCAGGGTAAAAATGATTGAGCGGTTTTTTCTCGATAGGATCGATACAAAACCCACTTGAACGCCCATAACTCGTTAACACAATTTCCCCATTGTGTGCTTGCCGAACAAAACATGCCCCAAGCTTTCCATCGCGCAACCGACAATGGCGTGGACACAAATCACACACAACGCGACCGTCATCTAAACGATGCCAATACTGTGTTTTAAAAAAGTCTGGAGGTGATTGCATGTTTCTGACTCACAAAGGAATATTCTTACCTATACTAAATATAGTCCTGTACAGGATACCTGTGTGATTTCTATGGAAATAGGCCGATGACAACTCGCTCCCCTGCAGTGGCTGGTCGATTTTATGAAAAATCTGCACCACTGTTGCAAAAACAACTTGATGATTGGGTTTCACCACCAGCGACACATCGCAATTTAATCCGCGCGTTAATTGTGCCACATGCTGGCTATATCTATTCCGGTGAAGTGGCTGCAAAAGCGTATTGCCAGCTTCAACCTCAGGCTGAAACCATTAAAAAGGTCATCTTGGTAGGACCGAGCCATAGATACGCTTTTCATGGCTGCGCAGTGCCTAATTCGCGATATTTTTCGACGCCATTAGGCAGCGTATCAATCGACATACAATCTATTGATAATTTAATTAAAATAGATGATATTAAGGTGTCAGATCAAGTTCATGCGCAAGAACATTGCCTTGAAGTACAGCTGCCTTTTTTACAAACATGCTTACACCAGTTTACTTTGTTACCACTGCTCACTAGCGATATTTCCGCTACTCAGGTAGCAAAGATCATCGGTGAACTGTGGCAGCAAGAAGATACACTGCTCGTAATAAGTAGCGATTTAAGCCATTTTCATCCCTATGCGGATGCACAATGTATTGATCAAAACACCTGCTCTACCATCGAACGTTTTGAACCATCATTAACTGCAGAGCAAGCGTGTGGCTCAACAGGAATTAATGCGTTGCTACTACTAGCAAAAAAACGGGGATACCAATTAACACGAATGGAATTAAAAAACTCTGGTGATACCGCTGGAGATAAGGAGAGAGTCGTTGGATATGTCAGTTACCTCGTATCAGAAATTCAATAAAGGGGAATTAACTCAACTTTTAGATATTGCTCGTGAAGCGATTCGTGGGCATTTATCAACAGGCGTTATTAAAACCCCACAACTTGATTTATACCATAAGAAATTGCTGGCTCCTTCCGCTTGCTTCGTCACATTAGAAGTTAACGGACAGCTACAAGGTTGCCTTGGTTCAACGGTTGCGTACTCGCCATTGGTGCTTGAAGTACATAATAAAGCCAGAGCAAGTGCGTATGAAGACCGACGCTTTATGCCACTAACAGAAGATCAACTTGATGACTTAACTATTGAAATCTCTGTTTTATCAGAGCCTCAAACAGTCGATGTCGAGTCAGAGGAAGCGTTAATTGAATTATTAAAATCTCATAAAGTGGGTGTGATTTTATCCAATGCCAATGAACAAGCATTGTTCTTACCACAAGTCTGGAAACAACTGCCAAAGCCTCAACAGTTTGTTCGCCAACTAAAACTAAAAGCAGGCTGGAACGCCGCTTACTGGTCACCTAACATTACAGTTAAAACATTTACGGTCAGTAGTTTAAAAGGTAAATACAACACGATAAAAGGCAAATACTTCTAAATAGTGGCTATCGCCATAGTGCTAATTACACTATGGCGAGTCTTCTGTGCTATTTCAGAACACTTCATTGTTATACTTTTTTATTATCCTAATTTACGTTACTTCCTCATTCACACCAGTATGATTCTCTCTCAAATATTCTTCCCTTTTTTACTGAGCGAGTCCTTTTCGATGAAGAAATTTCTTTCTTTTTTTGCCGTCCTTTTTTTAGCACTATCAACATTGGTAGGCTGCGCATCAACCAATACAAATAACCAACCAACAGTGACGAATGGCGATGGTGAGTGGGTTAAGATTTCAGAGAAAACCGTTAACTTTAAAACCGAAACAGACACGGTATCACCTACCCCACTTATAGGTCATCGTGCGTATTCCAAAATAAAACTGACTTGTACGCAAGGCACAGTAAACATCAAAAACATCACCGTCAATATGACTGATGATTCATATCAAAAATTAGATACTTTGGGCACACTGACGAACGGCATGTCAACACGCGCAATGACGCTGGCAGGTGATGACCTAAAACTAAAGTCAATCGACTTGGAATACAGTAGTGTTGGCAATGTGACACTGAATGCAGTGGGTGTAACTAAAAAAGCAAAAGTGGAAATCTGGGGTAAGAAAAGCGTTAAATAATAGCATTCTGCTATCGATAGGATATGACCATAGGAATGGTGCTAACTGTTTTTTCTCGTTACGTTAGCACCATTTTGAACATGTTATTTCAGTATAAATACAATATTGTCAGCATAAAGGCTATGATTCAGAGTCCGTTTACTTCGCTTCTAAACCATAGGGCATCGACGAGAAAACATCAGGTTGTTGTTTATATGTAGGCGCAACATGCGCTCCTTTCCAATCTAACAACATAATCGCCAAAGTATTACGGTGCTCCCCATCAAGAAGACCCACACCACCGCTAACAGATGGCACCAAACCATGCTCGCGGTTTATCGCATTTTGAATTACTTGTCGGGTTTTTAGCACAACAGGATCGTTATCCAAACCAGCTAACAAGAAATTAATGCCCACTTCTGCAATCACATCTTCTTTTGCTCTTTCGATGATGATATCGATATTTTGTCGGTAATAATCAAAGATCCATTGGTAATCTTGTTCTTTAATCGGGTGCTGATAATATTCTGATGCTGCAAAAATAATATGGGTTAAGCCATAGATTTTATTACCAAACTGATAAGCTGAAAGCTGGCTATCTTGATTGTCTGGATAGGCTTTTTTAAAAGCCATAATAAAATCATCGACCACATCCTGTTCGCCTAGCTGACGTAACCAATATACCTGATTGGCTATTTGGGCTGCCCACGCTTTGATCATCGCTTCATTCGTCGCATACTTTTTAAAATCGTAGCGCTCTATTACCTTACGCAGCTTCTCATCTTCACGATGTTTGAGGCCATATTCATTTGCGCGAGCCATCGAACCTAATAGATCAACGCCAAGGTATAAGTATTCAGGCATATTCTTGGTTGCGGCATAACGTAATTTGCTACGTTCGTCCTTTTCATCTAAATAGCCATCTATGCGTTGTTTTGAATACACTGCAATCTGTTCAGGTGTATGCACTTCAGTAGCAAATTTATTTAAGCGACTCGCAACCCGCGCCATGTCTGACCATACCGCTGCGTTGTATTTAGAGTCGAGTGTTTGGCGATACATTCTTAGCCCATAATGACCAGATTTAAACGCGGGTAATGTGTAGAGTTGCGATTCGTAAGTATCACGAATCATATTGGCATCTTGCTGAAAAGTACTTGTTACCGCAGACGGCTCAACGCTACTTGATGTCGCATTCACTGTTGTCGATGCAATCAACCCTGTTAACAATATCGACGATATGATCGGGGTCATTCGTAACTTAATGTTAGATAACGACTTTAAGACTGAAGGTTTCATACAATTCCTTGAACATTAGCCTATTCGATAAGACAACGATCTGTTGTTATTCAACAGCAATTATACCAATTCCATTAATTATCTGCCCATTCAGAATACCACTGGAAGTCGAGTTCAAGGATAGTGTTTGATAGAAGAGTGGTTCTCTTTTGAAATCGCTAGACACAGAAGTTGGCTTTCAGTGGTGTTCCCTTTGGGCGAGTTTAAAATACTTTTATACTGCGTTAATAAATTTCAATTTAGAGCCACTAGATTCTCAATTTATCTCCTTGCCTAAAAGTATTTTAACTCTCGCTGAACTGATCAGATAATTAATGGATTTGGTATTACATATTACACGCACAAAAATGCTACCAATCAAACGTCAGGGTACGGTTAAAATGATGCCAAAAGGGAAAATGGTGTTAAAAAATGAGACATCGAACTGCTTTACCCTTGGGTATAGGTTATCTGTAAATGTGTCGAAACGTGAGATTAATTCGAGGTAGCATCGGCTTGACGGTTTTAGGTACGGAATGAGCCCAATATTGCTGAGTATCACCCGCCATGATCAGTAATGAGCCAGAATGCATTGTGAACTCAATTTTTTGCTTGGTGTGCAAGTGCTTTAATACAAAGCGTCGCTCTTCACCCAAACTCACCGAAGCAATGACAGGCTGAATACCTAGCTCTCTTTCATTGTCTTGATGAAACCCCATATAATCACTCCCATCACGGTACTGATTGGCGAGCACCGAATTAAACGATGTATTCGTGATCGCTTGGCAGCTTTCTTTAATCGATTGTAATGTCGTCGTCCAAGGATCGGGATTCATAGTTAAACCCGAATAGGTATAAGGTACATCTCCACACCAAGCCTGTAAGCGGGGTTGCAGAACTTGCTTACCAAAAATACGAATCGATTCTTGTCGCCAATGTAACTCAGAGAGTAAACACTGAAAATAACGTTCCGCTTGCGATGGCGAAAAGTGTTGAGGTGACCAATACAACACACCCTGAGGAATGGTTATCCACTCCCCTTTTGAACTCACATCATCAGCCTCTAGTGCCGCAAATAGATCATGATTCAACATTGTCTCTCTACCAGGTGCTTTCTTGTTCATATTTGCATACTAATGCCGTTTATCAATCGGTAACCAATCTTGATGTTCGGGTCCAATATAATCGGCACTTGGGCGAATAATACGATTATGAGCGCGTTGTTCGAACACATGCGCAGCCCAACCGGTTAAGCGACTCATGACAAAAATAGGCGTAAACAGTTTTGTGGGTATATTCAAAAAATGGTACGCCGAAGCATGAAAGAAATCGGCATTACAGAACAAGCCTTTTTCCCTTTTCATCACTGTTTCTACACGTTCTGAGATCGCATATAACACCGCATCATCAGCTTCTTCTGATAACAATTTCGACCAACGTTTAATTAACACATTACGTGGATCAGATTCACTATATACCGCGTGCCCGAACCCCATGATTTTCTCTTTGTTTGCTAACATGGTCAAAATGCCCGCTTCGGCTTCATCGGCAGTTTGCCATTGTTCAATCATTGCCATAGCAGCTTCATTTGCGCCACCGTGTAAGGGGCCTCGTAACGTACCAATGGCGGTGGCAATACAAGAATGTAAATCAGACAATGTCGAGGCACAAACACGCGCGGCAAATGTTGAGGCGTTAAACTCATGCTCGGCATAAAGAATTAACGAACAGTGCATGGCACGTTTATGTAATTCAGAGGGTGACTTATCAGTCAGCATTTTCAAAAAGTAGCCGCCTAGGCTATCTTGATCGCAATAGGTTTCAATACGAACCCCATGATGACTATAGCGATACCAATAACAAATAATGGCTGGAAACAATGCAAGTAAACGGTCGGCTTTGTCGTACTCTTCACTAAACTCATGTTCTTGTTCTAAATTTCCTAGCATAGAACACCCCGTTCGCATCACGTCCATAGGGTGAGCATCGGCTGGTATTTGTTCTAACACCAGCTTCAATGCCAGCGGTAAACCACGATAAGAGATCAGTACCGTTTTATAAGCATCCAATTGTGCCTGAGTGGGTAGCTTTCCTTTTAACAGTAAATAAGCAATCTCTTCGAAATCAGCACTCTCTGCCAAATCGGAAATATCATACCCCCGATAAGTAAGCCCTGTTCCTGTTTTACCCACGGTACAAATCGCGGTTGAGCCTGCGCTTTGTCCCCTAAGCCCTTCACCGCTTAATACTTTATCTGGCATAACCCACTCCTTGTCGTTAAAACGCATCTCTTACATGACTAGAGCTTAATGGCTCTCATTAAAGATAGGTCACATTGAAATATTGAGGGTTAGCACTTTGTTTTTTATTGAGAACACAACTGTAAATCGACCCATACTAAGCGGTGATCAGAACCATCTTGTGCTCGTTCTTTCCCTTTTTCATTGGTAATTAAATGGCGCAAAGGGGCTTTTTTATCCGGCCAGAATACCCCTGTTTGCTTCACGCTGAGATCCACAGACGGTAATACATAATCTAATCGTAAACCGCTTAAATGCGTCCACTCATTTGAACGACCAGAACGAGGCTGCCAAGGTCGATGAAAACGACCACCGAGACTCTTCGGTGTCAGTTTACCCGCGCTAACTGAGCGATTAATCCTACTATGGTAAATCAAATCTTGGATAGCACTCTTCATCCCGTCGCCATCCGCTGAGTCTGCATTCAAATCACCCAGAACAACAAACGAATCACCTTTTGATAACCCACCATTTTTACCGTTGTCATCCACTAAATAATCAGCGTTATTGATAATATCGGTTACTAAACGTAATTCATCATGATTACGACGCGCATTACGCTTTTCTTCACCATCAAAAACAGGCGGGGTTGGATGGCAACACAATAAGTGAATAACCTGATTATTCACTTCTATAGGTACAACAACATGATTCTTTGACGACAAACGCAATACACTTTGTGCTTGTTCACTGTAGAAACCTTCAGGCATACAATGTTCAGGCATGTCTCTCCATAATAGATGCTGCCAGCTGCGAATTTGATCGACTTGAATGGGGTAACGAGACAAAATCACAAAGCTAAAGTGACCATGGTGTTCACCAAAACCCAACCCATCTTCCGGCAGGCTAATTACGCCATCGTCATTTAAATCAAATGGACTTAATAACCCAGTGTTACTTGGCGGGCAGTATTGATAAGGATATTCAATTCCAACGTGTTCATGCTGAGGTACAGCCAAATAATGGCGTCGGAAATTGGCTAGTGCACCGTCATCACCGCCATCGCCCGGGTGATCAAATTCGCACAGTAACAACACATCAGGACGAACAGACTGGATAATAGCGGCAAGTTTAGAAAAGCGTTTATTTTCGGCGTTGGCGGTTTGTTTAAGAATTTGACCTGATACAGGTTCAGACATAGAGACATTAAACATGGCAACACGTAGAGTCTGGGTTAGCAAGAGCCACTCATGAAGAAAGGGATAATGGTGTGATTGTAACGACTTAATAAACGACTGTAACCACTTTACCAGCAGCTACAGTGTGATTATTTAACCAGTTTTACTATACGAACAGGTTTATCATTCATTCCACTAAACGTGTTATTGCGAGTCGAATTTGTTTAGCATCTTCCATTGCTCGATGCTTTATCGGGCCTTGCTCTTCCAATGCCAATTGAAAGCGTGATCGCTCAATACCATTTTCTTGCATTAGCCAGTGCCCAATTTCTGTCAACATAAATGAGGGTCGCATGTGCGCCGCATGATAAAGCCGGCCTAACCAAAAAAGATCCCATTGGCTGTCGCAAAAAACATGTTCAAATTTACCAAGAACAGCATTTAAATGTTGGCACACTTCAACCACTTGATTTCCTTTAATTTCAAGCTCTTTTCGTGAAATTCGATGTATTTCATTTTCAGCATAATCGTCCCAATGCTGCCATACATCGCTTGCTGTTAAAGGGTTGATGAGTAAACTTTCTCCATAACCGTCTGGTAAAGAATAACCTACTTCAATTGGGTAAGATTGATCTGATAATCCAGAAGCTTCAAAATCCAACGTCGCCCACATTGCACTCTCCCTGATGCCATTATTATTAATTACTCGATGTGAAAGACACCATCCTGTTTGTCTTTCATTTTGCTCGTTGTTACTTTATCGCTCAAGCCGTCACACAATTGAATAACCTAGCTACAAAATAACTTTAGACCGAATATGCATTTCAGGAGTAAAAATTCATCAATTACTCAGCTTCAATGCAATAATTAAATAACTATGCCGTTTATGTGGCAAAAAACATGCTGTTAACTGACAATGACGTAACGTCTTATTTCCTCTAAAATGCCTCTCTATTTTTACGATGATGTATTGAGACGAATATGACCCCAATCATTGGTTTTGCTGGCTACAGTGGTTCAGGTAAAACAACGTTACTTGAGAAGCTGATTCCTTTGTTAAAACAGCAAGGATTACGTATTGGTTTAGTCAAACACAGTCACCATAACATCGACCCCGATAAGCCAGGGAAAGATAGTTATCGCCTTCGTCATGCAGGTTGCGACCAAACTCTTTTAGCCACAAAATCACGCCACATGTTGTATTTCGAATATACCGACCCCGAACGTAGCGAACCGGCATTAGCAGAATGTTTGACTCAGCTAGATCACGACCAATTGGATCTTGTGTTAGTGGAAGGCTTTCGGGATGAGACATTCCCAAAAATCGAAATTCATCGCCCTGCTTATGGGAAACCTTTGTTGTACTCGAATGATGAGCATATCATTGCATTCACAACCGATGAAATCGTACAAGCCAAACAGCAATGCAAACTACCAATACTCGATCTTAACCAACCACAAGACATTGCCGATTTTATTCTAACTTGGCTAGATAGCTCTAAAACAAAACAACATTATTGTCCATCTTGTGGTGAAGCGAGTTTAGCCTTTCAACCACCAAAAGTGTTTTGTTGCAGTACATGTAATTTCACGTATTTTCACAATTCAGCGGCGGCTGTTCTAGCAGGTATCTGCTATAAAGACGAAATCTTGGTCGCGACCAGAGCAAGAGAGCCAGGAAAAGGGATGTTAGACCTTCCTGGAGGGTTTGTTGACCCTGATGAATCGCTTGAGCAAGCCTTGGCGAGAGAGTTACAAGAAGAACTTGATTTTATCGTGCATGATGCAAAATATACCGCGTCATACCCAAATACATACCGTTACAAAAGTATTGAATATAAAACCTGTGATACTTTTTTCGTTATTACCTTAGACGAAAAACCAGCACTAAAAGCTAGGGATGATGTAGAAAAAGTCGAATGGATCAGGCTACAAGACATTGAACTGAATAACTTTGCATTTAATTCTGCAAAACAAGCTATTCAACGATTAAAAGACCAACTCAGCAAGTAATTTGTTGAAGGTCGCAAGCATGTT
Source organism: Photobacterium frigidiphilum (assembly GCF_003025615.1). Lineage (GTDB taxonomy): Bacteria > Pseudomonadota > Gammaproteobacteria > Enterobacterales > Vibrionaceae > Photobacterium > Photobacterium frigidiphilum. The sequence goes on from NZ_PYMJ01000001.1 coordinate 16,037, forward strand.
TAATCAAAAAAGTGATAACTACACCTTCCTTGATTCAATCTACGCCTGCTACCTCATCTACTAAAAAAAACAACAGGGATGATGCTTAATTAACCAGTAGACGACAACATATTATGCATAAGCACACACAGCATAGAGCCATTACACATGTTAACGTTTAATAAAAATTATATTTTCACTCAGCATTTAGATACAACAGACAGCATCCCAGTTCCTGTTTTATCTAACGATACACACTCAGAATCAGACATTCAGCGCCTTACTTTACTTAAAAATGCGCAAACAAAGGGTGGTATTCAACTTCAAGAATAGCGTATTACGACTCAACTTTGATGTTAAAGCAGCCAATGAAACGCAGTCCATATTCATTAAAACTATTACTATGTTAACCGAATATTGGCTGCGTTTTGATTTTCTTTACTCAGACTTTAACGATGAATCAAGCGAGAAAATCATCACGCCATAATGATTACCCTGCCCATAACTTAACGCTAATTTACCCGCAAAATATGAGAACTGATGAACGTCTGCAAGCTGCTTTAAGAAGCGATTTTCGTTTTTTGATAGCTTTGGATCTTGGCAAGCCTTACGCGTTGAACCCGGTGGCGATACTGAAATATCACCCGGCATTCCCCCCGCTTTCACTGTCGCAAAATAACGGTTGCAGCCAGATTGACCAACGAATTTATTATCTTGGAAAGACAACGTAATAGGTTTCGATTGATATGCAGATTCACCGTAGCGCCAACTCTCAAGTACCCAAGAATTTCCAGCTAACGTTTCGGGACTTAGCCGTGACGTTTGTTTATTCGATTCTACTTCTTGTAACGTCGTGCCGTTTAATTGCCATACTCGTTCAGCCACTTCTCCTGGGCAACAAATGGAATCTTTAGGGCCAACTTGCACAACACCTAAAACAATCTTGCCATTTTTAATCTGAAGATTACGAACGCGTACCCGATCACCAACAAATATGGTCGCTATATTGTCAGCTTTACCTGATACTTGAGCTCCCGACTTAGACATAACCGCTAAATTCAAAAACTGCCCTGTTCCACCTGGAGCATAATTTAATAGCACAACGGCTTCATCTTCACCGTCACCGTTTAAATCACCCGTCGCTTTTATGCCATCAATGAGCATAACCTGCGGTGCAATTGCGCCCCCTGGTTGATAGGGTTCGCCTACCCATAATCCATTATTTAAAACAACACGACGATAAGCGCCACTTTCAAAACCCTGATAGGCTGTATTTTTTAATGCTGAAAATGAAAATGCATCACCGCTGGCATTCACTGCCGCTTGCTTTATTGCTTGGCATTGCATTTTTGTACCAAACCATTCGAGAGAGGCCTCACCTTGGTGCTCCCATAAACTGACATTTTGACCGTCATACCGTGCGCCGCTCGCTGTTCGAGTCGAGAAAGCTAACGCTTGGTCATCACCAACGGTAATCATTGCACTGGCAGGGTCAGTTTGATTATAAAAGACCACGGTAACGGGTTTATCTGCCATATGTTGGCAATTAAAACCAACAGGCGAAGGCACTTCGATCAGCCCACCAGCAACTTGCAAATCGACTATTCGACTCTTATAGGCATATTCAATACAAGCTCGCTCGTCTTGTCCTTTCCAACATTCATTACGGCCTTTAATCCAGCCCCTTTGCATCGCTTTCATTGTTGAACGTTCTGAATCGGGAATATTCTGGAGCGCTTGCTCATAAACCTTTTTCATCTTCACGTCTATTGCCGCAAGGGCTGCATCTTTACAAATATGTTCTTCAACCTGACCTCTTGCTTTATCGCAATCAAAGCTAGGAGATGTAGCCCACAAGAACGGGCTGAAAATGCTTAAGACCGTTGCCAACATTGTTAGTTTTAATTGCATCAGCTTATCCTGAAAATATCTGTCTTACATAAAAGGCCCCACTAATTTGATACAGCATAGAGCACTATTGGTTCAATTTATCGTCATCATGCGGGTTAAAACGAAGGGGTTCATAATTCAACTATGAGCCCCGTCACACTACATGTATACCCAAGCTACCTCAAGATGCAGGGTATAGAATCATCCCCTAACTGTTATACCCTTCTAATTAACTGGTTGTGTTACCTTGTTTTGTCATTAATGCAGTTTAATAATAACTGTTATACCCAAGCTACCTCAATATGCAGAATTCAGAGTGACTTCAGCGTTAGTCTTTAGGTAGCTTCGGTATATAACAAGGAGATAAAAATGATGAAAATATCGTCCATTGGCAGTGAAGGCAGATTGATGATGGTGGCATTACTTTGTGCTGCATTATTAATTTTAGGGCATTTACTTCTTGCAAAAAGCATTGCATATCAAGCATGGGCAGAATACACCGTAGCTACCATTCCTTTTTTGTTAATTATGATTTGTGGGGCAGCAATTCGGTATGCAGTGAAACATGACGGGGATAATTCTGAAGACTCGTAGACGATGAAAAACGATGTTAGAAAACAATGCCTAAAAAGACATATCTGAAAAAAATGTCAAAAAAAAAAGCAACAAAAAAGCCTTCACATTTATTCACTAAAGTGAGTGAAAACATGAAGGCTTTTAGATAATCGGTTATGAGAGCAAATTAACGCTCACCTTGTACCTCGAAGTCATCTGAATGTAACTTCGCAGTACCATCTGCTTGCAATAACCAATGTTCACGATGCACAACACCAAACGCTTTATTCATTGTCCAAGATGACGTTAGAATAAAACCATTCTCACCCTCGGCTTCCCACTTCGTGTCTTGATAATCAACATCGCAAAAACCGTCATTCATAATCTTCTGCCAAAAAGCCTGAATTTCTTCACGTCCCGTAAATACACCAAACGGTCGAGCATGCATAACACAATCAGCTTCATATTCAGCCGCGCACCCTGCAGCATTTTGGGTATTAAAAGCGACTTTCCAACGCTCGATTCCTTGCTTGCAGGCGTCTAAAACAAGAATGCTCTGTGTGTTCGTTATCATTATTATTTCCACCGTTAGTAAGATTCCTAATGACAAATATAGTGAAATAATTAACACTTAAAAACCAAGTAATAAGAAATCACTGTTCTGTTTTTACGAACAATAGATTCAGATAAATGTAAATAATAAGTACGGACAATTAAAATGAATTATCTTCGGCATATGTCAGTGTTTGCGAAAGTTGTTGAATCGGGCTCGATCAGCGCTGCGGCTGAATCACTTAACCTGTCAAAGTCTGTTGTTAGCCAGCACCTCAAAGTACTTGAAGATGAGTTAGGCGTGGGATTATTAAAACGTACAACCCGACGACAAACATTAACACCTGCCGGACAAGATTTTTTTGAGAAATGCCAACAGATGAATCAATTGGCAACACAGGCATGGGAGAACGCCAGAGAAAGCCAAGTGAGCCCCAAAGGGCATATTCATATAACTGCACCTCATGCATTAATGGGCACGATAGTCGCGCCAGCAGTTGGCAAGCTCGTCGCTCAATACCCAGAAATACAACCAACACTGTCTGCCAATGACCAACGGGTAGATTTACTTCAAACCGGAATCGACCTTGCTATACGGGTAGGCGAATCACCTGCGAGTAATCTAAAGCAACGTCGTATCGGGCAGTTTCGAGATGTACTCTGCTGCGCACCACATTTCAAATTAGGAAAAAACATAGAGCTCGAAAAGTGCTTATACGTAGCAAATAGTTGGCAAAAACAAAAAGTTGTTCATCATTTCGAACGTATTAGCCAAAACACTGTAATACCGGAGTCAATTTCAACCACATTTACAGCAACACGCTTCACGGATTCGATTTATACAGCATTAGCTTTGATTGAATCAGGGGCTGGTGTCGGTATTGTGCCTGAATTTATTTTCAGAGAAGGAGCAAAGAAAGGAACATTAAAATCAGCAATGGTTGGATACCAGCTACCGCAAGTGACGGTTTATGCGATGCATGCGTTTAATCAAACACCGCCACTCTTGGTTAAGCTATGTTCAGATGCTATTGAAGAAGCCCTTCAACAGGAATCTATTTACACAAAATATTTATGATTGATTTAGAATGTCATGATCCAGCGCTTCTTATGCTGTAATTAATTTCTTTATAATAATTTTCTTCTTTATTTTTAGGGTTTTATGATGTCTTTCATTCCCAAGGCGGTTTTCCCTGCCATTGTCTTTGCCAGTTTTTCGGCACAGGCAGCGACGATTAGTTTTAATGACCTTTTAGTTAAACCGACCTCTGATTTTCAAATAATTGATTGTCGTTCAAGCAATCATTACAACGGTTGGCCAGAAGACGGTGCCCCTCAAGGTGGTCATATTCCAGGTGCAATCAATATTGATGCCAACTGGGTCAATGATCTTTCGCCAGAATCGTTACAAGCTTTACTCACAGAAAAACAGATCGATGCGAGCAAGCCGACGTATTTATATTGTAATGAGACGGGCAGCCAACTACTCAGTTCTGCACTTAAGACGCAGGGCTTAAAAAATGTCAGTATCATCGAAGAACCCCTTCAGAATTACACCGGGGAACTAGAGGCTTTACCTAAATTCCAATATCTTGTTTCACCTCAATGGGTAAAAGACGTTGTAGAAGGTAAGCAGCCAGAATTCGCACCTAAAAAAGGGTATAAATTAGTCGAGGTTGCTTGGGGTCCCCCAAGTAAATATCTTGCGTCACATATCCCAACGGCACTGTACCTCAATACCAATAGAATTGAATCTGAACCTTGGTGGAACCGTGTTAGTGACGAAAAACTGACTGAGATTATTCGTGAGTTTGGTATTCGTTATGACACCACAGTGATTCTTTATGGACGCGATAACACAGCAGCAGCACGTGCAGCGAGCATGATGATGTATGCGGGTGTCGATGATGTTCGTCTACTCAATGGCGGTTGGACGTCGTGGGTGAACGCAGGGTTCACTACTGAACCGTTACTCAATACCAACAAAACTAACGTTGATTTTGGTAAAGCTATTCCAGCTAACCCTGAATTAATCATCGATATTCCTGAAGCAAAAGCAATGCTAACCAAACCAGAAAATGAACAATCTTTAGTGAGCATTCGTACTTGGGATGAATATATCGGTGTGACTAGTGGTTACCGATACATCAAGCCAAAAGGACGCATTGAAGGTTCAAAGTGGGGACATGCAGGTAGTGATGCAAACCATCTTGAAGATTTTCGTAACCCAGATCTAACCATGAAAAGTGCTAAAGATATCACTCGTATTTGGCAGAAATGGAACATTACACCCGCGCAAGATGTCTCTTTCTATTGCGGTACAGGTTGGCGTGCCTCTTCAACGTTTTTCTACGCTTACGTAATGGGTTGGGAAAATATTAGCGTTTTTGACGGCGGCTGGTATGAATGGAGTGGCGATAAATCGAACCCAACCAACACTGGTGATATAAAACCACCTCAAACGATGACGTTCTAACTTAGTTAATAGACAGCACGTTTTAGATGATACAAAAACGGTAGCGATGAATTGAACAGCCTCTCGGCTTATCTTTTCTGCTACCGTTTTTATTGGCTTATGCTTATGTGCAATAACGGCTATGGTACACCATGTCCTTTAGACGCCGCCCATACACGGAACCACTGTTCGCGTGTTAACTCAATATTCAATGATTCAACAGCGGCTTGAACACGTTCAATTTTGCCTGAACCAATAATCGCTATTGGATTAGATGGTAAGCGTTTCACCCAAGCATAAATCACTTGATCAATACTTGCAGCTCCCACTTCTTGGCGAATCAGCTCTAATTCATCACGCACACGAATTTGCTGTTCAGATTGACCAGAAAAAATATCGCCACCAGCAAGGCAAGACCACGCCATAGGCTTAGTGCGTTTCATTTGTAAATGATCGAGTGTACCGTCATGAACAACATCAAAATTGAGCGGATTGATCTCTACTTGATTGGTAACCAATGGTGCATCAAGGCGCGATTGCAACAAATCAAATTGTGCCGCTGAGAAATTAGAAACACCAAAGTGGTTCACTTTGCCTTGCTGTTTCAATTCAGCAAATGCTTCAGCGACTTCATCAGCATCCATTAGCGCATCAGGGCGGTGGATAAGAAGCACATCAATATTTTCAATATTCAAACGAGACAATGAATTATTCACAGAGCCTAGAATGTGCTCTTTACTCGTATCATAATGATTGATTTTACGATCAGGGAAAGCATCGGTGCATAAATTAATATCGCACTTAGTCACGATTTCAATTTGATCACGAATGCTTGGTTCCAATGCAATGGCTTCACCGAAAAGCTGCTCGCAGCTGTATCCACCATAAATATCAGCGTGATCAACCGTGGTAATACCCAATTCAATGTGCTGTTTTAGGAATGAAAGGCGCTCTTGAGCGCTCATGCCCCAATCACCTAAGCGCCAATAACCTTGAACAAGCTCAGAAAACTGTGGACCTTGTGGTACTAACTCAACCTTGTTAACCATCATCATTCTCCATAAAAAACTGCCCTCATCCTATGCTGATTTCTCAATAGCGGCAATGCTATAACAATGAAACCTCGAACTAGAGTACGAAATTATGACATTTGCCGACCGCCTAAAAACCTTAATCGGAGAAGAGAGTGTGAGTGGCTTTGCACGCCGCGTAGATATCAGTGAAGCGCTTATCCGTAAATATTTAAAAGGCAGTGAGCCGAGTTTAACCAAAGCAAATCAAATCGCGATACGTGCAAATTGTTCTTTAGAATGGCTAGCGACAGGATGTGGTTATTTGTATCGCCATGCAGAGGTGGTTGATCAACACGCTTTAATTTCGGCATACACAACAGTTACAGGTCAAACACCCACCAATGAGCAAACCATCGAATTAGTAAAGATGGTTTCTGGCTATCAATTTTTACGAAAACACAAAAAAACAGATGGCTATCTTGATATTGAAGCAATGACAACATTCTTGTCTATCGCCAAGATGGAAAGGAAATAAATACTGGAACTCATGTCTCCGACATCATACTGACAGTAAACTGACAAAAAAATGACATTAATTATACAGTGTTCTATTGATCGATGTAGCAACACCTTGTTAGGATATAGGCAAGGTTACTTACGTTATCTTTAGATAAAGGTGGTTATATGTCGAATATTGCTCTCGCAAATATATATGGTGCTCAGCATCAATACTGGCAAGCTCAAAATGCGTTCAATGCGAATAATTTCACCAAAGAGATCGCGACACCACCAGTCATCGCTCAACCTAAAAGTGTTTCAAGTATTCCAAACTTTACAGGGTATTCAAAGGTGGGCGATGCCCCGCCAAAAAACCAAACAAGTACAGGAAGTCGAATTAATATAACGGTATAAATAAAAACTAAGCACTAAGTACCCGTTAATTAAAATAACCATTATCGCTTAACGCAGATAGCAGATCGTACAGAATCGACCTGTATGGCTTGGATAATTCGCGAAGGTGAACGGATATATGTCTGACTCAATGATGATACCCCTAATTTATCTTTCAGGTATTCGACATAATCATTAAATTTATGCTGTGAATGCGCTTGAGGATAAAAGCGGCTACATGATTGATACCAATCAACATAACGCTTAAAGAACATAGTCGCTTGCTGGCTATCCATCGAAATCATCAGATTTGCCATATCTCGGCTAACTTGAAAGTGCTGATAATCAATAGGAGTATCCCAAAAACCGCCCCAATATTGAAAACCATTTTTAGCAAATAACTCGATAATCTCTTCAGCCATGCCCTTTCTTTCTGTTTTACCAAATCGATATTTCATCCGGTTCGCATACTTAATACCTGCTTGCGGCTTAAATGTAGCGATATTTGTTGTACTAAATTCAACAAATGGGTTCTGTACTGGGTTGATATCAATCGCTAAGCCATACGCATGTAAAGACAATGAACGTTGCCCACTGATCGATCGGTAATTAAAAGCTGAGGTATTATTATCTGTCATCGAACGATCATCATCACCTTGATAGTGTTCAATGGTAACCGCTTTGTTGATCGGAAATTTGGCAGAAAATAAAGAATCAAAAATATGACCAACATAAGGTGCAACGGCATCCAACACAACAAGATGCCCATTGTTATGCTGCTTGCCATCAAAATCGACATAGTTAAATATCACTTGCCTCAAACGTTGGCATTGAACAGGAGCAGTGTTGTCCATTACCCCTGCTTGCGTCATATTCCTACATAACGCATCTGAAATAGGTGACACCGTTGCGGACGATGCTTGCCATGATATGCAAAGAAGAATGCTCGCAATGAAACCACCTACGTTCATCTATATACCTTTACGTTGTTATAAAAAGTATGAACCGTACAATTAAAAACTCATCAGCTTTCGACCCGTTGATTGATCTGCACTATTGACGGCTTTGGGTTCTGCAGGTTTATTCTGACCACTCTTATTTGCCTTTTTCGATGCACTCTTTTTAGGTTTGTTGCCTTTATTAGCATTTTTTTGCTGAGGCTTCTTCGCTGCGGGCTTTTCCGTCTTCTTTTTTACTGGCTCATCAGAAGGCTCTTGTACTGGCTGGTCACACAGCACAACATAATATTCTTCGTTAAATTCAACTAAGTCACCGTCATACATTTTACGGCGCTTACGTTGTTCCAATTCACCGTTAACAGCAACATAACCTTCAGAGATGGCCATTTTTGCTTCACCACCACCACTGACTGCGTTGGCAATTTTTAATACTTTATAAAGCTCAATTGGTTGAGAGGATACTTCAATACCAATCGCTTCTACTTCAATTTCTTCTTGAGACATTGTATGTCGCTCATTTGATAACTTACGTCTTAAATTGTACCGCACAATCGATACTTAGGGTAAACAAAGCAAAAAGATCTATTTCCCTGTATTCCATCCGACACATAACTCATGTATAACGGCGCTATGAAGATACCAAAACGAATCCAACCTCTGGTTGATGATGGGTTAGTAGACGACGTTCTACACCAATTAATGAGTGGCAAAGAAGCCTCTGTCTACGTTGTACGTTGTGGTGACGACATTCGCTGCGCGAAAGTGTACAAAGAAGCAGATAAACGTAGCTTTAAACAAGCTGCGCAATACCGTGAAGGCCGAAAAGTAAAAAATAGCCGACGCGCACGCGCAATGGAAAAAGGCTCTAAATTCGGTCGAGACCAACAAGAACAAGTATGGCAAAGTGCCGAAGTTGACGCGTTATACACTCTTGCTAATGCGGGTGTTCGCGTACCTCAGCCTTACGGGTGCTTTGATGGCGTACTGTTAATGGAGCTTGTTACTGATGACGAAGGCTTAGTTGCCCCACGTTTAAATGACGTCTCTATTACTAAAGAGCAGGCACTTATCGACCATGCTTCTGTAATGCGAAGTGTCGTGCGCATGTTATGTGCAGGTATTGTGCATGGTGATCTATCTGAATTTAATGTATTAGTTGATCAATACGGACCGGTAATCATCGATCTTCCTCAAGCCGTTGATGCATCAGCTAACAACAATGCCAAGTGGATGCTAGAACGTGATGTTAATAACATGACGGCCTATTACGGACAATACGCACCTGAATTGCTTGATACTCAGTTTGCTAAAGAAATCTGGGCTCTTTATGAAGAAGGTAACCTACAAGCTGACGTCGAATTAACCGGCCATTTTGAAGAAAGTACCGAACTTGCAGATGTTGATGCTGTATTAGAAGAAATCAATGCCGTTATGCTTGAAGAGCAGATGCGCAAAGAACGCATTCAAGAAGTCGAAGAAAATAGTTAATTTCTAACTATTCAATAAACATTAAGCGCCATAAGTTGATAAAACTTGTGGCGTATTCTCATAAAATTTAAAAAAGTTACACTAAATACCAAAATGGTAGGTTTAACTTTGGCACTAAAGCCTTCATAATCACGCACTATTCTCGTCCTAGTTTATTTAATTATTAGGTTAGGAGATCATCGAAAACGATGTTGAGTTGCCAACAATAGTTGTGTGACTTCATGAAAACATATTCTTTTGTGACGTTATCTGTACAAGCTAGTCATTCTTAACGAGTCGATTTCATCGTCAAATGGGCAAACAGCAAAGCAATTACACTCTATAATTGCTAGCTAGATGCCGACATTTCATCGTTTAATGAAAAAAGCGGTACAAATGGTCACTTAATAACCCTGAACCTATGTTCTGTTTGCGGTAATAAGTGGTATACTCCCGCCGAATTAAGAACATCATTATCTATAGAGAAAGACAATGTCAGATTTATCGAAATACAGAAACATTGGTATTTTCGCGCACGTTGATGCGGGTAAAACCACGACGACTGAACGTATCCTGAAACTTACTGGTCAGATCCACAAAACTGGTGAAGTTCACGATGGCGAATCAACAACTGACTTCATGGAACAGGAAGCTGAGCGCGGGATAACTATCCAGTCTGCAGCAGTAAGCTGTTTCTGGAAAGACCACCGTTTTAACGTTATCGATACTCCTGGACACGTTGACTTTACAGTTGAAGTATACCGTTCACTTAAAGTACTTGATGGCGGTATCGGTGTATTCTGTGGTTCTGGTGGTGTTGAGCCTCAGTCAGAAACTAACTGGCGTTACGCGAACGACTCAGAAGTTGCACGTATCATCTTCGTTAACAAACTAGACCGTATGGGTGCAGATCTATTTCGCGTTGTTGACCAGATCAAGAAAGTTCTTGGTGCTGTGCCACTAGTTATGACTCTACCAATCGGCCGTGAAGACGACTTTGTTGGTGTTGTAGACGTATTAAGCCGTCAAGCATTCGTTTGGGATGACACTGGTCTTCCTGAAAACTACGAAATCACTGATGTTCCTGCGGACATGGTTGACGACGTAGAAGCTTACCGTGAAGAACTAATCGAAACTGCTCTAGAGCAAGACGATGACCTTCTAGAAGCGTACATGGAAGGCGAAATGCCTACGATTGAACAAGTTAAAATGTGTATCCGTCGTGGTACTCGTGACTGTTCATTCTTCCCTACGTACTGTGGTTCTGCATTCAAGAACAAAGGTATGCAACTTATTCTTGATGCTGTTATCGATTACCTACCGTCTCCAACGGAAGTTGATCCACAGCCGCTAACTGATCCAGAAACTGGTGAGCCAACTGGCGAAGTAGCTACTGTATCTGTTGACGAGCCACTAAAAGCGCTTGCGTTCAAAATTATGGACGACCGTTTCGGTGCTCTTACTTTCATCCGTATTTACTCAGGTAAACTGAATAAAGGCGATACTGTTCTTAACAGTGCTACTGGTAAGACTGAACGTATCGGCCGTATGGTTGAAATGCAAGCAGATGAGCGTAACGAGCTTTCAACCGCGCAAGCTGGTGATATCATCGCCGTTGTGGGTATGAAGAACGTTAAAACTGGTCACACTCTATGTGATCCTAAGCACGAAGTTACGCTTGAAGCGATGATCTTCCCTACTCCAGTAATCTCGATTGCTGTAACGCCTAAAGACAAAGGCGGTTCTGAGAAAATGGGTATCGCGATCGGTAAAATGGTTGCAGAAGATCCATCTTTCCTAGTTCACACTGACGAAGAAACTGGCGAAACTATTCTTAAAGGTATGGGTGAACTTCACCTAGATATCAAAGTTGATATCCTTAAGCGTACTTACGGCGTTGACCTTATTGTTGGTGCTCCTCAAGTTGCTTACCGTGAAACTATCACGAAGCCAGTTGAAGATAGCTACACGCACAAGAAACAATCTGGTGGTTCTGGTCAGTTCGGTAAGATCGACTACATCATGAAGCCAGGCGAAGTAGGTTCAGGCTTTACGTTCACATCATCTGTTGTTGGTGGTAACGTTCCTAAAGAATTCTGGCCTGCAATCGAAAAAGGCTTCAAGGGCATGATGGATACTGGTGTTCTAGCTGGTTTCCCTGTTCTTGACGTTGAAATTGAACTTCTAGACGGTGGCTTCCACGCAGTCGATTCATCTGCAGTAGCATTTGAAATCGCAGCGAAAGGCGCATTCCGTCAGTCTATGCCTAAAGCTGGTGCTCAACTTCTTGAGCCTATCATGGCTGTAGACGTGTTCACTCCTGAAGATCACGTTGGTGATGTTATCGGTGACCTTAACCGTCGTCGTGGCATGATCAAAGATCAGATGGCTGGTATAACTGGTTCTCGTATTAAAGCAGACGTTCCTCTTTCAGAAATGTTTGGTTACATCGGTCAACTACGTACAATGACTTCTGGTCGTGGTCAGTTCTCTATGGAGTTCGCACACTATGCACCATGTCCTGCAAACGTTGCAGCGACAGTAATTGAAGAAATTAAAGCACTTAACGCGAAGAAGTAATTCTTCCCTTATAAGCGCTAACTGTTAAGAGCCCCGATAGTGAAAACTATCGGGGCTTTTTATTATTTATTACAAGCTCATTATTTTCTTAAACTCTTCTTCTGAATACTTTTTCTCGGTACTTTTAGTCAAATCTGTCATCATCTTATAGCGCGTTTCAGTCGCCATGCTTAATGTACGTTGAAGCTGACCGTAAGAGTAATCCGACGCCATATCTAACGCTGCTTGTTTATCCGTTTTATAAAGTGTTTTCAGTGTCTTGTCCATGCTACTAACTTGTTTATATAGCTTGGTTTCTTCTTTATTCCATACCTCATTTAACATAGGTAAGTACTTGTCAGGATTCGCGGTAGCTAAAGCAGTTAAGCTGCGGAATTGCCAATAAGCAGAGTCATCAGAATAGATATCGTTTCCTACAGTATAAGGCGTTGGGTAATCTTGTAAGCTGCTGTATAACGGCACTAATACTGATTCTGCCAATACCCCGTAACTTTGCCAAATCAAACCTTGCAGCTCTTTAGGCATGTCTTTACGCAGCTGGATAATATGAGACTCTAACTGTCGTTCTACACGTATTGGACGCTCACCTTTATCGGCTAAACTGGTGCCTTCATATGTTGCACTGAGTACATCTGCAACATCTTTTACCGACAGCTTATCATCAGGCTTCATAAACAAAGGGTACTGCTGCAATCGTGTATCCTGCTTATTAGATGCCGATAGCATATGTTGCCCTAACCATTCGCGGTCAACATTATAGACATCACCAATAACACCAAATGCTTTGGCAAAGTTAAATGACTTAGCATCAGGCTTATCTAGCAGTTCGTTCGACGTAACGAAATCCAATAGTCCTTTAGAATGCAATACATCATTAGCATTAAGATTAACCCCATGCACTCTCAATCCATTGGCTATCATGGCATAGCTATCATCAGGTACTTTTACTGCAATCCAATGATGGCCAGAACCGATTTCAACTAACCACGCTTCATTTACATCGGCGATATACAGGCTATTTCCCTCGCCAGCACCGTATTTTTCGATATATTGACCAAGTAATTCAACCCCCTGTTTAGCGGTTTTAACTTGAGGGAGTATCAAAGTAGGAATAACGGCTTCAATGATGCCATTTTCAATCAGAGGATCAGCAGCCGCAGCTTTCTCATTCACTTCAGCACTGGTTGTTGCTGAAACGGCGACATTAAATTCATTAATACCACGTTCTTCGTAATATTTACCGTCACTGTTTACCGTATTAGCATCCCAATCAGGAATAGCAGAATACGCATAAAACTGCTTAGGCATCGGTACAACAAGCCCATTACCTAATGCCCAGTCCCCTTCTTTATTTAACTGAGCTGGACGGTACGCCAAGTGTTTATTCCAATTATTAATGCCAAAATCTTCATTTCTAGCAATCATAATACTGCCATCTGAAGAGGCATTTTTACCAACAATAAGACCAGTACACGCATTAGCACTTAGACTGATTGCCGATAAAATAGCGGCAGACAGCAAAGTTAAAGTCATCTTCTTCATCGTATCTCTCTATGTTTTTTTATAATGGAATAATATTCACTAATTTTGCAATATTTCTAATTTGATAAATATAAACCTTATAATTATCAATTTAATAGCTTATATCACCACAAAGATGCGTTTTGTACAGATGATCACGCTAGAAGAAATTGACTAGGATTAAATACAAATAAGGCATGATGTTTATATAACTAAACATCATGCCTATATACCCAAGCTACCTCAAGATGCAGGATTCAGAGTGATCTCAGCGTGTATAATTCAAGGAAAATGTGTGTAGGAATGGCATTCCCTTTCAAACACATTTGACACAGAAGTAGATACGCTGAATCACTCCCGAAGGGCGAGTTTTGTTGTGCTCTATGCGGTGTTACTTATTTTCAACGTAGAACGACTAGGTCTATAAATAAGCGCCTTGCCTAGAGCACAACAAATTCTCGCTGAAACGAGCATCTTGAGGTAACTTGGGTATAAGACTATGATTTACTTAAAAGTAAGAATGAATGCGGTATAGCCAAGCTAACTTGAGTGTATAAACGTGCTTTCTAGTGCTTGTTTTGATGCCTCAAAAGCCTGTGAAACCGTTTTAATATCTAAACCATCAAGCGAGCCTGCTTTACCTGCTTTTTCAAAAAGTAAGCACTCTTGGTGTAATCGTATTAAGCCCATCGTTCCTGCTGCACCCTTTAAAGTATGTGCATGATTAGAAACCTCAGCCATGTCTAAAGCTTCAACGGCTTGCTGCAGTTTATCTAAGGTTTCACTTGAAGAGCTTGCAAACAACGCAATCAGTTTCTGAACTTGTTCTACACCTAATACTTGTAAATCATCACCTAGTACAGATTCTTTTAATACGGGAAAAACTGAGTCAGACTCACTCTTTTCGGCATTGTTATTGTCTTGCTTATCGATCTCAATAACAGATACATTGTCGAATGGAATATTCTCTACAACCACCCGCTTGTCTCCTTTAAGAATACTGCCGATTGTTGCTATTAACTGCTTTTCAGTAACGGGTTTAGGTAAGAAACCAGCAAAACCCGCGGCTAAGTATTGCTCGACTTCCTCTCTAAATACATGAGCAGAAAATGCAATCATTGGCGTAGGCTCTTCCCACGATTCACGGTTAGCCTCTTCGATACGACGTAAACGATGCAGTAAGGTTACGCCGTCTGTATCCGGTAAATTGATATCAAGTAACGCCATATCAAATACATGCTGATGAAATTCACGCTCGGCACTTTCACCGTCTTCTGCCGTAATCACACTATGCCCTAGCCGTCGTAGAAACCCCTCTGCAACCATGCTGTTTACTGGGTTGTCTTCTACCAATAAGATATGAGCTGGCGGTATTGTTATCATAGTGCCTTCAGTTCCTGTCGACAATTTGCCTCGTTCTAATGGAATTGAAAACCAGAAACAGCTACCTACATTAATGGTTGAATCGACACCAATTTCGCCTTCCATTGCGGCAACAATATGTCGGCTTATCGCTAACCCTAAACCTGTACCACCAATCGTTTTTCGTCCTTCTTCTGCTTGCTTGAAGGCGTTAAACAGGGTGTCTTGTTCCGCCTCATCGATACCAATGCCACTGTCTGTGACTTCAAACAGTAACTCATCAGGCATATCTGGGTTCATGCTGACCGCAATCGTCACTTGACCTTGGTCGGTAAATTTAATCGCATTACCCACCAAATTAATCAGTACCTGACGAATACGCGTCACATCCCCCTGCCAAATATTGTTCATGGTGTCATCAATGTGGTTCACTAATTGAATATGTTTACCTAACGCGCGACTTTCCAACATATTGTGTACGTCCAACACTAACTCTGACAGTGAAAAATCAACAAGTCGAATATCCAAATGGCCAGCTTCAATTTTTGAGTAATCCAAAATGTCATTGAGGATATCTAACAAGGTTTCTCCGCTGCGGTTAATCACACGCAAATAACGGGCTTGCTGATCGTTAAGTCCAGTGTCAGCTAATAATGAAGCCGTGCCGAGCACACCATTCATTGGCGTGCGAATTTCATGGCTCATGGTCGCTAGGAAGGCAGATTTTGCACGGTTAGCCTTTTCTGCCTCATTACGCGCTTTATCATGATTCACCACTTCTTCGTTTAAGCGGCTATTGGTCTTTTCTAGTTCAGACGTTCGCTGTACAACTAATCGTTCTAGGCTTTCTTTATGCAGCTGCAGTTCATGGCGGATTTTTCGTTCAACTTGTATTAAACGATACCGTTCAGATGCGGTATCACGGGCTACCATGATGGCACGCCCCATGTGTGCTAATTCATCATCACCTTTAATATCCAATTGAATACCAAGATCACCACGTGCTAACGACAATAACGCTTGGCTATAGTCATTAAAACGACAGATAACGCTCGCATATACAAAGCGCCACATGATTAATACCAAGGCAGCTAAACCAATAACAGAAATACTAATAAGCGTTGTTCTAGCAACGGTAAGGGTTTCATCGACTTTTGTAACCGCTTGTTGAGTACCCTCATTTGCCGCCGTTATAATACCGTCGACAGTACTATTTAACTGCTGAAATAAAACGAGATTCTGTTGGTCTAGACGCTCAACATCTTTTTTTGCGTACAGTAACTGCTCTAAGACTCCAAATAATACTCCGCCACGATTTAAATTAGACGTTAATTCTGTCAGTTGCGCTGAACGACTTGGGTCTTCTACCGATTTAACACGGTAGCTCATCACGTTAACGGCATGAATAAACCGTTCTTTTAAGCGTG
Source organism: Photobacterium frigidiphilum (assembly GCF_003025615.1). GTDB lineage: Bacteria > Pseudomonadota > Gammaproteobacteria > Enterobacterales > Vibrionaceae > Photobacterium > Photobacterium frigidiphilum. Next base: position 32,688 of record NZ_PYMJ01000001.1, read on the forward strand.
TTAAATTACCTATATCACCTAACCGTTTAGAATCATCAAGCATGTTAATAACTTGAAGTGCCAAAAACCTCAGTTCAAAAAGGCGCTCAGACAAATCCATATCGACTTCAACTAAGCTATCTAACGCGTTATATACCGCCTGATTATCACCAGATTCAACTAAATCATAAATACGTGAAACGTTCGCAACCGCAATAGTGCTTGCATTCGAGACTTGAGATTGTGATAGCGAATCAACCTGTTGTGTTGCAACTAGCATCTCACTGGTAAGTTCATCGGATTGAGCTTGTAGGCGGATCTGCCGCCCAACCAATAACCCCATTAAAGCGAGATTATCGATAATGCTCTTAACATCGCTGTCTAATTGAGACATTAAGTCTTCATCAAATGGGTAGCTTTTTAGTGCCGTTAAGCTGCCTTTTAACCCTTCAATATAAATGGTTAACGCACGACCTTGTCGTTGACGTTCATGTTCTGTTTTTGACGTTGCTAGAACCTGAGCGGTAAAAATAATTCTGGAGCTCAAATCAGACAGATGGCGAGCTTCCACCAAAGCGGGAACTGCCGAATTAATGACTGTTTTTTCTGTTTTTGCAACCAACGAAAAGCCAGCAACACCAATAACGACAGCTAAAATCATTAGCGCAGCCATGGCTGAGAATGCTAAAAGTAACTTGCCACCAATACCATTTCGGTTAAATGTCATAGACTAGAACCATATATATGAAAAATGGGGTTTAACCCTACCAAATAAAACATTACTATTTTGCCTGCGATATCAGTACAGATGCTAATAATCATGCTCAAAAAATCTATTATTTCGTTTTTATTACTCTTTTTTACCCTTAACTCTGCTTTTGCACGTGAGATCAACACGTACAAACCGCCCTTTAAACATGAAAGGCAACCACAAAGCATTCCATTTAAGCCGCTTCTATCTGTATCGAAGCCATGGAAAATTTGTGCGGTCTATCCACATCTAAAAGACTCCTATTGGCTTTCAATCAACTACGGCATGGTTGAGCAAGCTAAAATTTTGGGTATTACGTTAAAAGTATTAGAGGCAGGTGGCTACCCTGAACTTGATAAACAAAAAGGTCAATTACAATACTGTAAAAAGTGGGGAGCAGATGCCATTATCTTAGGGACTGTTGATAGAACTGCTTATAACGGAATTTTATCGCAATTTACTGGCGATATACCTGTCTTTTCGATGACCAATGATATCGATATGTCAGACCCAGATATTAAAATGCACATTAAAGCCAAAGTGGGCGTTGATTGGTATTACATGGGAAAACAAGCCGGTGTTTTTCTCGCACAGCGTCACCCTAAAGGTAGCGGAACAGTCAAAGTAGCGTGGTTACCAGGGCCTAAACAGCGTGGTGGTACAAAGCCTGTCAACTCTGGATTTTTAGATGCCTTACAAAATAGTGATATAGAAGTGGTGAGCACACTGTGGGCTGATAACAGTAAAGAACTGCAGCGTAACCTTATACAACAGCTTTTTACTGAACACCCCGATATTAATTATATTGTCGGTGGAGCTGTTGCTGCAGAAGTTGCGATCAGTGAACTTCGCACCAACCACAAAACAGACGATGTGAAAATTATATCGACCTATCTAAGTCATGGTGTCTATCGTGGATTACGCCGAGGAAAAATTCTATTTTCTCCTACAGATAAAATGGCTCAGCAAGCACAAATGTCTGTCGATCAGGCTGTACGTTATCTTGAGAATAAGCCGATGGAATTCGATTTAGCACCAAAAATTCAGCCATTAACGCCAGAGTACCTTCCAAGAGAGGTCATTACAGACTCTTTATCACCAGCAGAATATAGACCTGTATTTAATGTTGAAAACCATGATGTTGCCCACTAAAAATAAGTCTTTGCGCTAGCTTATACTTTCGGCCTATGTCGTTGTACATCAATAGATAGCTTTGTTATTAATGAGCGCAGATATCATTATAATTATACCCAAGCAGCCTCTCGTATTTTGTACGAATAAATTGGAGTTATACATGCAAGTCACAACGCGTACAATGAACAAGAGCAAGCATATTGCCTTAGTTGCACATGACAACTGTAAACAAGATCTTTTACGTTGGGTGAAAGAGTTTGAAGACAAACTTGAAGGCCACACTCTGTATGCAACAGGCACTACAGGTCACCTTCTTACCAAAGAAACAGGTCTTAAAATCAACTGCATGATCAGTGGCCCTATGGGAGGAGATCAACAACTAGGCGCTTTAATCTCAGAAAGTAAAATTGATATGATGATTTTCTTCTGGGATCCGCTAAATGCAGTTCCTCATGATCCTGATGTGAAAGCACTATTGCGTATTTCTGCCGTCTGGAATGTACCTGTTGCAACTAACCGAGCAAGCGCAAAGTTTATGATTACATCACCATTATTAGCAGAAGAAATTTCTATCGAAATTCCAGATTATGACGCTTACCTTGCTGAACGTATCGGCTAAAGTCTCTCATTAATTAGTCACTGATTCATTGAGCCTTTTGTTTATCAGAAGGCTTTTTTATTTATTAAAAACCCTTTGTTCTCGCTACCCCATCTTGAAAATGCTACTTACGATCCTTTTTATATCCTATTACAGACATTTTTTTATTCAGATTAAGCAAGATCGTGCGATTAGATATAAGGTTATAAAACAGAATAGTAGTAACAATTATTATAAAAAATGCAGAGGCAGTGGTGTATGAATGTATGGAGACTCACCAAACCGGAAGGATTAACACACCTAAAATTAGAGGAAACAGAAAAGCCAACACCCAACTCTGATGAAATTTGCATTCAAGTAGCAGCCGTTAGCCTAAACCCAATGGACTACAAACTTGCAAACTGGGGATATGCAACATGGAATTACCCTCAAGTGATCGGTCTTGATGTATCAGGTACCGTCACTGAAGTGGGCAAAGATGTTGTACAGTTTAAAGCGGGGGACAGAGTTCTTTTTTTCGCCGATCCACGCACTGCCGGTGGTTTTGCTGAATTTGCAACGTGTAAAGCAAATGCCGTTAGCCGCATTTCAGACTCGTTAGACTTTCAACAAGCAGCTGCACTACCCTGCGCAGGATACAGCGCATGGATGGCGGTATACGATAAACTCCAGGCTAAACCTGGTCAGCACATTGCTATTACGGGTGCAGGTGGTGGTGTCGGCGGGTTTGCGGTTCAATTAGCCAAGCTTGCAGGCGCTCATGTCTATGCGATAGCCGACCAGCAGCACCATGAGCGTTTATTGCAATATGGAGCCGATGCAGTTATTGACCCCCATAAAGATAATGTCGCAATGCGGATTATAGAGCTTACTGAAGATCATCTTCTTCATTCTGTGATTGACTGTGTTTCTGCAAAATCAGGCAGCATGATGAGTGCATTAATCCGTTATAACGGACATATTGTGATGGTGGCAGATCAATTTAATCAAGTACCTTTGCTAGCAACAACGAAAGCACTTAGCTTGCACGAAGTCGCGTTACACGGCACATTCGCACACGGAACACCTGAACACATTTATCATCTTGCCGATATTGGCAATAGCTTGAGTAATCTTGTCGCGGAAGGAAAGCTCGACGCAATGGTGACAGAGGTTTTACCTTTTGAGCGGTTAGTTGAAGGCTTAGAAAAATTAAAGGCGATGAGCCACAGTGGTAAAATCGTCATAGTTATGGATTAGGTATAGACATGAAATATAATAAAAAAGCCCCAACCAGATCTCGGTTGAGGCTTCTCATTCAGTATTAAACACCTTGAGCGTTATTTTACTTTCATGCGCTTAATCTTGTTCATGACTGCATATTTATCATCAATCAGTTCATTAATAAACGATGATGTTTTTTCAGGATCAGCACAAACCCAAACATGCTTTTTCGCGCGTGTTAGCGCAACATAAAACAATCTGCGTTCTTCTGCATCTGCATACCCTTCATTTTTAGATTGTAAACATGCAGCTAAACCTGTTTCACGCTCTGGAGCGGGAAATACACCACGGTTCACATCCAAAATAAACACAAAATCGGCTTCACGCCCTTTACTACCGTGGCAGGTCATGAAATTCATGTTTAATTGTGGCCATTGGGTTTGCCAAGCTTTTAGTTTTTCGGGACGTTGTTTATTGTTTCGACCTAACAACAATACCGTAACAGGCTTTTCATTCTGAGAAGCAAGCTGTATCAGTTCTTGTTCAAGTAAATCCTGACATAATAATGTTACTGCTTTGCGTTTCTGTTTTTTATGGCTTGTCAGATCTTTCCTAAGCTGTTGCGGATTCTGTTGAATAAAGAGATTTGCCACTTCACCGATCATACTATTAAAACGATAAGTGGTGTCTAACTCTGTAATGTGGCTTGAGCCAAATCGGTCAGCAAAACCTGTTGTTAAATTAACATCTGCACCCGCAAAACGGTAAATAGCTTGCCAATCATCGCCTACCGCAAATAAAGTTGGACGCGGTTTTGTTTCTTCTTCGCTATTACATAAAGCTTCAATTAATGACAAACGCTGTGGCGAAATATCTTGGTATTCATCAACCATAATAAAACGCCATTCTGGTACAAATTTTCCATCATTAACGTATTCAACCGCTTTTTGGATCATGGTATTGAAATCGATTTGCTTATTCGATTTCAAATGCTGCTCATAAGCACGAAAACAGGGCCACAATAATCCTAATTCACTCTTCATACGTTGCTTAGCAGCAGGGTTATTGCTCTTATCAATAATCGCTACAAGGTCGCTTTTGCTTAAACCGCTTTGTCCGATTAATTCAATATGACGCCAAACCCAACTCGCTAGCTGTTCATTCTTCGCTTGCTGTTCCATTGAGTTATCAGCTTTAAAACCAGGAATACGCCATTGCGTTAAATGTTTCTGCCAGCGTTTAGCTGATGCCGCGCTTTCCCATTGCTCTTTTAAAGTAGAAGTAATCCACTGTGCTTTTGCTTTGTCATCCAATGCTAACGGGGAAACATTCGGCCGTTCATTTTCAACTGATTGAATAATCTGCGTGCCTAATGCATGAAATGTCGCCACTTTAATTCTATCGTTAACCTTCAACGCCAAACGTTCACGCATTTCTTCTGCCGCGTTGCGACCAAATGCCAACATCAGTATTTCTTCAGGCTGTGCTGCTTGATTGGCAACAAGGTAACCAGCACGTGCTACCAACACACTCGTTTTGCCTGTACCCGCACCCGCTAAAACCAAATTATGATCTTGATTGATTAATACGGCTTCACGCTGCGAGGGATTAAGGGGTGATGTTTCAAATTTATCAAACCATGATGACCACTTTTCAGCTTCCGACGTTAACCACTCACGGTTATTCTCTTCGACCCAATCCCCATTACCTTCTAGCCAAGGTTCTATTCTCTCGAATGCCATAGGGCGAAAAGACGCAGCAAGCTCTTGAGTTAAACCCGTTGTTTTCAATGAATCATCAAGGAATTTACACAAATCATCGTGCTCTGATTCGCGTAAATAACCTTGCTGTGTCGCAAAGCTATTAATACGATTAAGGACATCTGGTAAGGCTTTATCAAGCCGATCAACTCGACCATGTGCCCAATCACGATACGATTCAAGAAGACGTGCAGCAAAAGGCTTACATTGTTGCCAAGGTAAACCATGAATCGTCCAACAATATTGTTGATCAGCTGAGGTAAGCTCTAATGAGCCCCACACTACCCCACGATGTACTTCAATCGCACCATCCCAATCATCAAACGAAATCGTGCTTGTTTCTGTCTGGCTATCAAGAGTTAAACTATGTTCATTCAGCTCAATACTGAAATAGTCACCTTGCACAAACCACTGTGCTAATACACTGGCACTTAAACGCATTTTTTCACCAAAATCTTCCTAATTTTCATTCAGGCTTCTTAATTACCCAAGTTACATCAAGATACTCATTTCAATACTTTGAGGTAGCTTGGCTATAATACCCATAATACTTCAAGATGCCTTACGCTACGGGACGATAGATTACCAATAACCCGTATTTCACCATAGCACCACAATACAGATTTGATTATAATTTCGTCTTACAGCTTGATTAGCCATTATTTTTTATGTGGTTTAATCTCAACTTTGTTATCTTATATACCTTGTCATTTTTTTCGTTACTCACATACGATTGTAACGGTTCATTTGCCGCCTTTTATCAGAAGATTGTTAATCATACATGCAAAAAAACCGCTTTAGATTGAATTTACGCCGCTATTGGGCCAATGACCGTATTAACTACAGTATAAGGGTACTAATTGCGCTAGTCGGTGTTGCATTGCCTTGTTGGCACTTAGGCTTAACTACCGAAATCACACCACTTGTACTAGGGATTATCGCCGCTGCGCTCGCAGAAACTGATGATAACCTAACAGGGCGAATTAAAGGACTGGCGATGACACTTACGTGTTTTCTTATCGCATCTTTTTCTATCGAAATTCTATTTGATACTCCTCTATTTTTCGCGATTGGCTTATTCGTCTCTACCTTCAGCTTTATAATGCTAGGGGCTATTGGTGCTCGTTACGCCAGTATCGCGTTTGCCTCGCTCTTACTGGCGGTCTATACCATGCTGGGAGCCGATACGAGCCCTAACCTATGGTATCAGCCTGTTATTCTATTAGCTGGCGCAGCATGGTATGGCTCTTTATCATTACTTTGGCATATCTTTTGGCCTAACCAGCCCGTGCAACAAAGCTTAGCGCGTGTTTTTAGTGAATTCTCACACTATTTAGACAGTAAAAGTAAACTGTTTGATCCGGTTTCTAACCTTGTTCCGCAGCCCTTACGTATTGAAGCTGCGCAAAAAAATGCTCAAGTGGTTGCTGCACTCAATTCAGCCAAAGCAACATTACTGCACCGTGCGCGTCGCGGACACCCTAATGCAACGGGTGATCGCTTCTTGAAAATCTATTTTCTCGCACAAGATATTCATGAACGTGCTAGTTCTTCGCATTATCGCTATCAAGATTTAGCCGTAACCTTCCAACGTAGTGATGTGCTATTTCGTTTTCAACGCTTATTGACGTCACAAGCCAATGAATGCCGTGCGGTTTCACATGCTCTCGCGATGGGTAAGCCTTATCATCACAGTATTGAAAGTATTCGTGCATTAGATGAGCTGCAAGAATCGTTAATCCACTTAAAAAGTCAGAATAACCCAGAATGGCGTTCGTATCTCATTCAGTTAGATTATCTGTTCAAGAACCTCGCTACCGTTGAACGTCAACTGTCTAATGTAAGCAACCCAGATGCCGCGCCTACCGATCCAGATATTGAATTGGCAGACACCGAAGCTCGTGGTGCTAAAGAAATGTGGAAACGGGTTATTAGCCAGTTTAAGCCAGATTCTATGCTATTTCGTCATGCGCTGCGCATGGCAATTGCACTAACTGTTGGCTACGGCTGTATTCAATTGTTAGATCTTGAAAGAGGATATTGGATTCTGCTTACAACACTCTTTGTTTGCCAGCCTAACTATAGTGCAACACGCCAAAAATTGGTTCAGAGAGTCATCGGTACTCTGGGTGGATTGTTGGCCGGTATTCCATTGTTATACCTGTTTCCTGGTCAAGAAGGCCAGTTGGTACTCATGGTATTGGCCGGTGTATTGTTCTTCGCCTTTAGAACCGTGCAGTATGGTTTAGCAACCGCCTTTATCACGCTATTAGTCTTATTTTGTTTTAATCAATTAGGGGAAGGGTTTGCGGTTATTTTACCGCGACTCGGCGATACCCTACTTGGGTGTTTATTAGCAGTGCTTGCCGTCAGCTTTATTTTGCCTGATTGGCAAGCAAACCGTTTACATACGGTAATGGCATCGGCAATTAAAACCAATTGTGATTACCTTGCTCAGATCATTGGTCAGTACCGTATTGGTAAAAAAGACAGCTTAAACTACCGTATAGCACGTCGAGATGCGCATAATACCGATGCTCAGCTCAGTACCGCGATAAGCAATATGCTCGCTGAACCAGGGCGCTATCGTATGTGTACAGATGAGAGTTTCCGCTTTTTAACGCTTAATCATGCCATGTTGAGTTATATTTCAGCACTCGGGGCACACCGCACGCGACTGGAAGATGAACATACACACCAGTTAGTCGCGCAATCACACCGTCTGATTCACGCTCACCTTGATAGTTTGGCTGAACAGCTATCAAGCAACCAAGTGGTCCCAACGCTGGTGATTGATACTGAAATCGAACAACGCCTTGCTCAGTGGCGAGACGAAGACAGTACATCAGTCCGTATGGTGTTACAGCAGCTTCACTTGATTCACCGCATGTTGCCTGAATTGCATTCATTAGCGAATAAATTAGCGGCAAGAACTAATAAAAAAGCAGTAGAAGTAGCATAACCCTATTCACTATCGTCATATGCCCTCTGATACTATTCTTATATGTTATCTGAGGGCTCATTTGTTTCATTCCTATTCATCCCCACTATTTTTTCATTTCACTTCTCAGCTTATTTATCGTTCTACTGAAATATTTACTACAGTAATACCATTCTGGTTCACTAAATAGGCAGACATTTACGCTGGAAAATTGATTAGATAGTTATTTAGATTAATCACATTGAACAGGATGGTTTGACGATGAAAAGCATAATGGAAAAAATATTAAAACGAACACTATTGAGCGCTACACTATTCTCTCTCGCCATCCCCATGGCTTTTGCTAACAATGGATTAATCAGTGTAAAGAGTGCACATACTGTAAAAGTCACTGCAGATAGGCTTGAACAGATATTGAATGATAAAGGCATGACGGTTTTTGTTAGAATTGATCATTCGGTGGGGGCAAAACATGTTGGTGAGGTGTTACGCCCCACCGAGCTCATTATTTTTGGCAACCCTAAAGTGGGAACACTTTTAATGCAGTGTAGCCAAAGTGCTGCAATAGATTTACCTCAAAAAGCCTTGATCAATCAAGACGAAAAAGGACAAGTGTGGTTAACCTATAATAGCCCTGACTATTTAGTTAAAAGGCACAATATTAAAGGCTGTAATGAAGTCATTACCAAAATAGAAACAGCTTTAGCCAACTTTTCAAAAACAGCTACTATGCCCTAAAGCTCTAAACTAACACCCTCATATTCTGTGGTTGTGATGAAAAAACAACCTGATCGAGTTTGAGTATCATGCCTTTTTCAATAGGGAGGTCTGTTAAGTATGTACGATATTCGAAAATTGTCTTAATACCGGAACAAGGTTCACGATCAAACAGTGATGACTTCCATCTCTTACAGGAACACAACAATTAGATCAGAATGCTTACACCCCAGAACAACATCAGCAACAAAAACCAAAAATAAGAATATATCTAGCAATTAACGCCAGTTAATCTAAACAATAGCTTTAAATATATCCCTACAGCTGTAAAATTCAGCCCTTCACTCTGAAACTGACTCACGAACTATGATTGATTTATCTATTCTTCCAGTGTATTTAACCGCTGTTGTTGCTCTACTACTGATCCCAGGGCCCGACATGTTACTTATCGCCAGCTCTAGCTTAAGCTACGGAAAAAAAGTTGGGATCTTTGCAAGCCTAGGGAATGCAACATCAGGTTTAATACTGACTTTACTGGCTGCAATGGGTGTATCAGCGTTAATCGCCATGAACCCAATCGCATTACAAGTATTGCGTTTATTAGGCGGCGCTTATTTATTAAAAATGGGCTGGGACTGCATGCGTACTAACCCAGTCGATGCGCCAGAAATAGAACAACAAACAGGTTTAGCAAAAACACTGTATCGCCGAGCTGTTATCAGTAACTTGCTTAACCCCAAAGCATTGATCTTCTTCGTATTATTTCTACCACAATTTGTATCGACTCAATCGACAGCAACATCTGGCGAGCAAATGCTAGTTCTTGGCTTGTTATTGAATGTGCTGGGCTTAATCTTTAATTTATTCTTAGTGTCGATGGTAGGAAGCCTTGGTAAGTCATTGTTGAAAAATGAAAAGTTCCGTACTAATCAACATAAAGTGATGGGTTTGGTCTTTTTCATACTGGCAATATGGCTTTTAGCATCACAGGTGCCAACACCCGTAATAAGCTAACTGTATTAAAAACAGTATTTACGATCTGAATCGCCACAAAAGAAAAGGCTTTAACTGCACTCTTTAATAAGAGCAAGTTAAAGCCTTTTTTATACCAATCTAGATAAGTCTATTTACACTGTATCAACCATTACACTTTATCAATCAACAGCACCAAGCATTCATACGGCTTTAATTGTACTGTTTGGCTTACTGTTCGATCTTGATAACCTTCATAGTTACCTAAGATATAACGCCCCAGAGAAGCATCAATATCAGACGGTAGATCGCACTCAATATCAGTACCATAATAATTGTTAATACAGACAAGTAGTTGCTGTTCTGACTCTCTGCTATAACAAAACAGCTGCATGTTATCTGGCATTAAATCGCTGTAATCTCCCGTTGTGATCACTGCAATCTCTTTTCGTAATTCAATCAACTTACGGTAGAAATAGAAAACAGAATTGGGATCTTCAACGGCTTGCTGTGCGTTTATCTCGTGATAGTTTTCTGCAACAGCTAGCCAAGGCTTACCTTGAGTAAATCCAGCTTGCTCGGTAGCATCCCATTGCATTGGGGTACGGGCGTTATCGCGGGATTTTTGCGCCAAAATAGCGAGCATATCCGCTTCACTTACACCTTGTTGATTTACCATGATGTCGTACATATTGGTACTTTCTACATCGCGGTATTGTTCTATCGAGGTATAAGCTGGGTTGGTCATGCCAATTTCTTCACCTTGATAAATATACGGCGTACCCTGCATCATATGAATAGACGTCGCGAGCATTTTGGCTGACTCAACTCGGTATTGCTGATCATCCCCTAAACGGCTGACTACACGAGGTTGGTCATGGTTACACCAGAATAAAGCGCCCCACCCTTTGCCGTTTAAGCCTTGTTGCCAATGGTTAAAAATCTGCTTAAGTTGCAGAAAATCAAACGGTGCTTTGGTCCACTTTTCACCATTTTCATAATCAGCTTTTAGATGGTGAAAATTAAACACCATAGACAGCTCTTCACCGTCATTCGCTGAATACTGCTGACAGTGATCCAAGGTTGTCGATGACATTTCACCCACAGTTACTGAACCGTATTTTTGAAAAACGCTTTCACTGATATCTCTAAGATACTCATGTACACGTGGGCCATCAGTATAGAAACAACGCCCATCACCGATTTGATCATTTGGGAAATCTTGTTGTTTAGAGATTAAATTAATCACATCTAAACGAAAACCATCGACCCCTTTTTCAGCCCAGAAGCTAATGACCTCTTTCACTTCATCCCGAACTTTTGGGTTTTCCCAATTCAAATCGGCTTGTTCTTTAGCAAAAAGGTGCAGGTAATACTGATTGGTTGCTTCGTCTAATGCCCACGCATTGCCACCAAACTTAGATGCCCAATTCGTTGGCTCTGCGCCATCAACCGGATCTTTCCAAATATAATAATCACGATATGGGCTTTGCTTATTGCCTAGTGCCGATTTAAACCATGCATGTTCAGTCGAGGTATGATTAACCACAATATCCATAACAATACGGATACCTTTTTGATGCGCTTCATCTAATAGCAGGTCGAAATCGCTCATGGTGCCAAAATCTGGATTCACATTATAGTAATCAGATATATCGTAGCCATTGTCGATCATCGGTGAACAATAAATCGGGGTTAACCAAATCGCATCAATACCTAACTTTTGGAGATAACCGAGCTTTGAAATAATCCCTTTAATATCGCCCGTGCCCTGACATCCGCTGTCACAAAAACTTTTAGGATAAATCTGATAAATGGTCGCTGTACGCCACCATTCATTATGCTCTGTCATCATGCTTATTTACTCGAAGAATGTTGGGCAACGTTTTGTTGCCCAACAATTTACATTTTTATAGGAAAGGACGTCGTATTAATACAATCAGTTAGCTACTTCCTGTAACTTATCATCTTGATCTATATCACCCTTGGCTTGGGCGCGCTTATAAAGTATTAACGTTAAGGTCAGTGGTACAGCCATAGCCACCAGCATAGCAATAAGATAAACCGTCCAATATTGTGGCTGAATGGATAAAATACCCGGTAATCCGCCCACACCGATGCCATTTGCCATCACGCCCGCGCTGCCACAAATACCCGCGGCTATAGCGGCACCTATCATTGCGCTTAACATTGGAAATTTGTATTTCAAATTGATGCCGTACATCGCAGGCTCAGTCACGCCTAAGAAAGCAGAAATAGCGGCAGGCACTGAAATTTCACGTTCATTGTGTTTTTTGCTGATCCAAATAATACCGACAACCGCAGAGGCTTGAGCAATGTTTGATAATGCAATAAGCGGCCAAATCGGTGTTCCGCCCATATCTTGCATCAACTGTAAATCCACAGCGTTGGTTGTATGGTGAATACCCGTGATAACCAATGGTGCGTAGAAAAAGGCGAAAACCATTGAACCAAGAACGGCAAAGTCACCTGTCATTGCAACTTTAGCGGCATAACCTACAGCATCGCCAATAGCACGACCGAATGGACCAATAAATGCGTGCGCTAAGATAACGGCAAGAATCAACGAAATAAACGGCACGATCACTAGATATAAATAAGAAGGGATAATACGTTTAAGGTTGGTTTCTATAAACGCCAATGCCATACCGGCGAATATTGCCGGAATAACCTGCGCTTGGTAGCCCACTTTCTCTATCACAAACCAGCCGAAATCCCATACTTCTGGTACTTCTTTACCTATCAGATAAGCATTCATTAACTGAGGCGAAACCAGAGTGATACCCAGCACAATACCCAGAATAGGCGTACCCCCAAGCTTTTTCACCGTAGCCCAACACACACCAACGGGTAGGAAGAAGAAAATAGCTTCGCCAATCAGCCACAAGAACGAATGAACGGTTGACCAAAATTGACTAATTTCGACTAAAGTTTTGCCATCGAACATGCGAATATCGCCGATGACGTTACGGAAACCAAGAATCAGACCACCTGTAATGATTGCCGGTAATAGAGGCACAAAAATTTCAGCAAGGTGAGAAATACTTCTTTCAAGCAGGCTCATGTTCTGACGAGCGGCAACCTTGGCTTCTTCTTTTGATGCTCCCGCATTTCCCGTAATGTCGGATAACACCTTATAGGCTTCATCAACTTCAGTGCCAATAACTACTTGGAACTGCCCCGCATTGGTGAAACAGCCTTTCACTGCTGGAATTTTCTCGATCTCTTTAACGTTTGCTCGCTCTGTATCGTTAAGAACAAAACGCAATCTGGTTAAACAGTGGCTAACGCTGGCAATATTGCCTGCGCCGCCAATCAGTTCAACCAAACGTTCAATATGCTGTCGATTTATTTTACTCATGCCAATGTCCATTATGTTGTGAGGGTACGCTTAGCTTATTTTTATCTTTAGTTTTAACTTTAATCAATGGGAACATTCCCACCAACTGGCGATTATAATGACAAAACACTCGCAAACATTAAATGGGAACATTCCCATAACGTGAAAGAGTTCACAAATAGAGAGCGATTTTTCACTCTTAGTGTTTATATAATTATGGCTTAATGCGACATTAGGAAGAAGCTCAATACAAAATCTATTGAGCAATCATGGCTTTTTGCGTGAGGTGTGTGACATCGTGGCAACCAGCGAGTTGCTTGATAAGTAAAGAGGCCGACGCCTTACCTGCAGCATAATAACCAGGATCAATACTGAAGGTATTGGGAAATATAAAAGACAATAAATCCGTTGCGCCCACACCAGAAACCAATACATCACTGCGGTCTAATTCTTGTAAACGCTTCGCCACTCCCATCGCTAACGTGTCACTTGCACACACAATCGCTTCGGTTTCAGGCTTAAGCACATGATCTGTCAGTTCATAAGCGCTTTCATGACTAAGTTGGCCAGTCTGATAACTTGGTTCAATATTGGCAGATTCACAATATTCAATATACGCATTGAGGCGCATTAAACCTGTCGTTTTATCGCTAGGATCAACACCGATAAAACTAATGTGCTGCTTACCCTGCTGTTGAAGGTTAGCCATTGCCAGCTCAATAATGCCATAATTATCGTAACCAACAGATGAGATCTGTCCGGTGTCCACCGCAATAACAACGGCTTTGTGATTCAAACTTTCCACAATCGACAAGTCACAACCGCTAAAGCCAAATAAAATCACCCCATCTACATTGCGCTTTTGCAGTACAGACAAATGCTCGTTGGTTTTTTCAGCACTAAATTGGCTTTCCATAATGACGGCATCATAACCTGCCGCATAAATCACATCCAAAATACCACTCACCGCTTTGTTCTCTGAGGGAGAATCTAGCCGTGAAATAATAACCCCCACCACTTTCGCACTGCCGCCTCGCATCGCTTGGGCTGATTTAGATGGCACAAAACCTGATTCTTGAATGACTTGTTCAACTCTTTCTCGGGTTTCAATCTTCACTTTTGGATCATTGGTTAACACACGTGAAACGGTGGATTTGCCAACCCCAGCTAACTTTGCAATATCTAAAATGGTGAGTTTTCTAGTCATAACTTCATTCTGGCTTATAAGAACAGTTTCATTGTCGCCGTCGGCATCAATAATTCAATCCTTTTTGTTATTAAAAAAGAAAAACGCTTCATTCATCCACTTTTTTCATTAAAAATGCTTTTTTTATCAACACTCATGCCTGTGGCAACGCAACTATTGCAAAAAGGTATAGTCTTATAAAAAGTACCATAAGATAACAGAATGACTTTGATAGTAAGTAGTTGGGCTAAATATGACTAAAAACGTTTAAGTGAACGTTATCAATGTATGCCACCTTTTTTGTTCAGCTTTGAAAAAACTGACAATATCCAAACAAAAAAGGGAGCAACATCAGATAAGTTGTATTTTGTACGATAAATTAGACTTAAGATCTGCGATAGCTTGAAAAGCTTTAACGCTATACCCATATCTTTTAGTAATAAAAAATAAAAATAACTTTGTGCTAGCATTTTTCTCCTCCATTTTTCTCGTAATGCACACAGGGTACAAAACCAAGGATTATTATGAATACTCACGTTGGCATTATCGATCAAGATCCCGTTAGGTTGATCACCCCTTTGCTTGATCACGGCATTCCTGCCGATAGAATGATCTTTATTGGCACTCCCAGCCAAAAAGCACAATATGAACGCCTCGCATCCATACTGACACCACGTAATATTGATGCTGAATTTTTTGAAATACCAGATTCAATTAATATTACTTGCCTTCGCGAACGCCTAAATTCTTTAGCTGATGATCTAAAAAAGAATCATCAAGAAGTATGGTTTAACGCGAGCTGTGGATTACGTCACCGTTTACTGTCTGCTTATGAAGTATTCCGTACGTTTCATTGGCCTATCTATGTTATCGAACCTTATAGCGATGAGATGTGCTGGTTATACCCGTCTGATCGCAAACAGCAGCAGGTTGAAGATCGCATTCAATTAAGCGATTACTTAACAATATTTGGTGCGCGTTGTGAGCTACCAGAAACAACAGTAACCGATGAGCTCAATGACCAACTATGGGATTTGGGGCAGCGTTGGGCGGGTTCGGCGTTAGAATTAGGGCCTGGACTGGCCACATTGAATTACCTCGCGACTACGTGCCGTAAAGAACAAAAATTAGATGTCGGTTTAAGCGAAAAGCAACAAGGCTACAAAGAATTAGGCATGCTAATTAATGATTTGCATGAAACTGGTTTAGCGACTTACGAAAATGGCATTCTTACTTTTAAACACGAAGAAGCCCGTCGTTTTGCTAATGGTGAGTGGTTAGAAAATCTGGTTCATAGTACGGTTCGTGCAATACAAAACGAGTTACCAACCATTCAAGACCATTCATTAAACGTGCAAGTTTACCGTAAGATTGGGGAGCGTGAAGTACGTAACGAACTCGATGTGGCAACACTGGTTAATAACAAGCTGCATATTATTGAATGTAAAACGAAAGGCATGCGTGACGACGGTGATGATACGCTCTATAAACTGGAATCATTACGTGACCTACTTGGCGGCTTACAAGCACGAGCAATGCTAGTGAGTTTCCGCCCATTACGTCATCACGATTTAGTTCGTGCACAAGATTTAGGTTTAGCGATTATTGGCCCTGATCAGTTAGGTGAATTACAAACTCACTTACATAACTGGTTAAAAGGTGCAGGTGGCCAGCCGCACGATCACAATATTGCCTAACCCTTTATTTCACGAGCATTTCAATGATCAATAAAAAGCCACTGACAGTGGCTTTTTTATACCCCGCAAACAGCTATTTCTTTTCTCACGGAATGATAAGCATAAAAAAACCGATGCGCTGGCATCGGTTTTTAAAATCGTGTAGTACTCGTTAACGATTAGATTACGCGTACAACACGCAAGTAATCACTTACTCAGCTAGCATGCGACGAGCAGCATCAACAACCACTTTAATTGAACGCGTTTCAGTTGCTTTTAATAACGCGTGATCAGGGATTTCTTTCTGAGTGCGGTTTACAATAACACCCGCAACACAGCCTGCACGTAGACCTGAACTTGCACACATAGTTAATAGCGTTGCTGATTCCATTTCGAAGTTCAACACGCCCATGTCTTGCCATTCTTGCATTGAACCTTGGAAACGCTTAACAACACGACCACTGAATGTATCGTAACGCTCTTGACCTGGGTAGAACGTATCACTTGAAGCCGTTACGCCCGTGTGTACTGTTGCGCCTTCTTCTACAACAGCTTGCTTCATTGCAGTTGCCACATCGAAGTCAGCGACTGCAGGGAATTCCATTGGTGCAAAGTGTAAACTTGCGCCATCTAAACGTACTGAACCTGTTGTTACAATCATATCGCCAACATTGATATGTGGCTGAATCGCACCTGTTGTACCAACACGTAGGAATGTACGAATACCAAGTTGTGCTAGCTCTTCTACTGCAATCGAAGTAGATGGGCCACCAATACCTGTAGAACACACAATTACAGTTTTACCGTCAAGTACACCACGGAACAATGTGTACTCACGTGAACTTGCTAAAAACTCAGGGTTATCCATTAGGCTGGCGATTTTTTCTACACGCGCTGGATCACCTGGAATAATTGCTAATTCTGCGCCATTAAGATCTGCTTTTGTCACACCTAAATGGAAAACTGTAATATCAGACATAATCATATCCTTGTTATTGTTTATGGCTCTGCATAGGGGAATCAGAGGTTTATTAATAATATTGTAATGTTTAGGCAGTATTCAAATCTGTTACAACAAATTGAACACTCTCAAAACACAAAGCAACGATAGCCTATAGAACCGCACTTTTGAGTGACCAAAGTCACAACTAACAAAAGACACCTAATTACATCTCTCACTAAAAAGTGACAGCGATCACGTTAAATCGATTGCGCGTGCTTAATATCACAAAAATAAAACATCACAAAAAACAGGTAAAACATTTTTATCGACACAATAAATAAGAAAAACCCTCTACCTTTTTCAAGATAGAGGGCTTAATTATATTACTTAGTTACTTCATAGCGATTACTGAATTTTCACTCAGTTTACTTAGACTTTGTTCTTTGGTTCAAAGCGAAGCAATCTTAATGCATTCAACGTCACTAACGCAGTCGCACCACTGTCAGCTAAAACAGCTACCCACAATCCAGTTAAACCAAATAACGTTGTCACTAAGAAAATCGCTTTCAGACCTAATGCTAACCCAATGTTTTGACGAATATTATTTAAGGTCGCTTTAGATAGCTCAATCATCACTGGCAATTCTGATAAGCGGTTATGGGTAAGCGCTGCATCTGCAGTTTCTAAAGCCACATCTGTTCCGCCGCCCATGGCAATACCAATCGAAGCCGTTTTCATTGCTGGGGCATCATTAATACCATCACCGACCATAGCAACATGCGATTTTTCATTCGCAAGTTGTACTTCCGTCACTTTATCAGCAGGCAACAAGCCAGCGCGGTACTCAATACCAATCTCGCCCGCAATGGCGGCAGCTGCACGTGGGTTATCACCCGTTAACATTACTGCCTTTATTCCCATTTTCTTCAGAGCAGATACCGCTTGAGCAGCATCATCACGTAAATTATCACGCCATGCGATCATACCAACAGCAATGCCATCTCGTACCACTACAACCAATGTTTTACCTTGTGCCTCAAGCGCTAATACTTGAGCGTTTTGCTCGTTAGTCAATATAACGGATTCTGTTAATCGGTCTGCAGCACATAGCAATACCGTCTCACCATTTATAATGCCTTGTATGCCACGTCCAGGTAGAGCTTCACGTTCTGCCGCTTCAATCACCGTTAAACCACGATCTTGTGCTGCTTTTACCACGGCCATTGCCAGAGGATGTAATGAACCCATTTCAACCGCAGCAGATTGCGCCAACAGTTTATCGTCGTTGCCATCCCAGCTTACAAGGTCTGTCATTACAGGTTTACCCTGCGTTAATGTTCCTGTTTTATCAAACGCAATAGTCTCAATATGGCCTAATTGCTCTAACGCTGCACCGCCTTTAATTAAGGCACCTCGTCGTGCGGCTGCCGCTAACCCTGATGTAATGGCAGCTGGCGTTGAAATTACTAATGCACACGGGCATGCGATCAATAGCAATGTTAAGCCTCGGTAGATCCACTCATCCCAAGATTGTGCAAACAGCAAAGGTGGAATCACAATAACCAAAGCAGCAAACACGATCATTGCCGGAGTATACCAACGACTAAAGCGGTCTAAAAAGCGCTCAAGTGGGGCTTTACGTGATTCTGCATCTTCAATCAGATGTAGAATACGATCAATTGCGTTCTCACCTTGTTCTGAAATGATGGTTAAGCGCGCAACCTTGTCAACCACTAGCGAGCCGGCCATGACTTTCTCGCCAGGTATATGTTCAACAGGAACCGATTCACCTGTAAGAGCACTTTCATCAAAGCTAGCAATAATATCAAGTAACTGTGCATCCGCAGGCAAACGCGAACCCGGAGCCACTTCAATCACATCACCTTTCTGTAAATCTTCGGCAGCAATCTTCACTCTTGTACCATCAGCACGAATAACCGTTGCTTCTTCTGGCACCAGATCCATCAAAGCTTTTACACCACTACGTGCGCGAGCCGAGGCGTATCCTTCCAACTGTTCCCCGATAAGAAATAATAACAACACCATTGCTGCTTCGGCGGTTTCACCTAAGTACAATGCACCGATGGCTGCAATGCTCATCAAGGTTTCAATCGAAAACGGTGTGCCTGATTTAGCTAATACAACGGCTTTTTTAGCTATTGGGAATAAGCCTAAAATGCTGGTCAGAGTGAACGCTATTAAGCCCATCTGTTCAGACACTTGGCTTACCAGAAATGACACCGCCATCATGCTTGCAATGGCAATAACTGCGAAATTTTGCTTTATAAAATGAGGCTTTTCTTGTTTTTGTTGTGATTTACGCCCAGTGATTAATTGGAACCCGGTTTTTTTCGCTTTGGCTTCAATCGCTTCAACCATATCGGCTGACTGACAATTTACCACCAGCTTTTCTGTTGCAAACATCACTTTGGCACGTTCGACACCATCAAGGGTCATGAGTGACTTTTCAAGTTTGCTCGCACAGCTTGGACAATCCATACCCAGTACTTTCCAGCTTTGGCTATGGCCTAAATTTGATTGCGTTAGCTGTTCTTCAAGCTTTTTTTCTTCTTCTTTCTGCTGTTCTAACGAAACGTTAGATGTACTACAGCAAGATGTTGAACAGCTGCTTTCACTTACAGGGGCACGTTGATGATCATGCTGTTCATCCTTTGAATGCGAATGCTGATGAGTGGGCGAAACGTCATAAAGATGAGGAGAACTGGAGGCAGGACCTTCAGCATTTGAATCACCATCGCCATTACTTTCTGTTTCAGTTGATACAACAGTCGCGGTATTTGTCGCACTACAACAATCGGTTGATGTGCACGCTTCTACTTGAACAGAGTTACTCTGCACCGCTGTAGGTGTAATGCTATGGATATGAGTTTTTTTATTATTGCATTGAGCACACATAGGTCACTCTCCTTAATCACTATTTTTATTCTAGCTTGGTGGGCTTTTCCACCTGCAATAACTATAAACCTTGGAGTTGAATCCAAGGTCAATAAAAAAGCCAAAATAATTTATTTTGGCTTTCTGTTGTTCATAAATATTTGAATATGATGAAAAAGTATAACTAGCGTAAGCGCCTAAAGATAACACCGTTATCCAGTATGTCAGTCCAAGGTTGGTAGTCTAACCCCATATCAAATATATACTCTGTGATTAGACTTCGTGCAGATGTCAGTAAAACTTCTGCTTTCCACGGTTTTTCAAAATAACTTTCGATACGGGCACGGTTTATTGCCGCAATCGTATCTTGATGGGTTGCTTGCCCTGTCAGTAATACTTTTTTGGTACGAAGGAAACGTGAGTCTTGTGATATTTCGGTTAATAACTCGACACCGGTTTTCCCTGGCATAACATGGTCTGAGATCACTAAAGCGATAAACTCACCTTCTGCATCTAGTTCGTCCATTAGCTCTAATGCTTCATCAGCCGACTCACAATCTTCAACATGAAAGTAATCATTTAACGGTGCTAAATCTTTAAGTACAGCGCTAAGCACTTCCCTCTGGTCATCTACACAGATGATATTTAACTTTTCCATAACCGTCCCTCTACGCAATAGGCAGCTTAATTCGAAATTTTGTTTTTTCTGGATCACTTTTAAGTGCAATCGTACCGCCGTAGCTCTGTACGATACGTTGCACAATAGATAACCCCAGCCCTAAGCCAAACGACAAACCTCCTTTTTTGGTGGTGAAGTTTGGTTGGAAAATTTTTCTACGAGTCACTTCTTCTATAACTGGTCCGTTATTGCTGATAGTGATTAATAGTCGATTCTTCGAGCAACGGGTAATAATCTCTATATGCGGATTATCCGTATACTCCATTGCATCACAGGCATTTTTAATGATGTTAACCCACACCTGTACTAACTCTGTCACACTCGCGTTAATGGTTGGCAGTACTGCTGGTCGCAATACGACATTGACACGACGTAAATTACTTTGCAGTAAAGCCAACGACTTATGGATGGTGTCATTCACATCGACATCTGGCTGACGCGCTTGATCACTACCCCCTAGCTGCTTAACTGAACGCACAATACTTGCTGCATGTTTACCGGCTAAACGCATGTCATGAAGATCGCGCCCTATATCCCAATACTGTAAGGCTTCATCCAAATTGGTAAGCCATAAGTCAGGCACATCACCCTTTGGTACCGCTCGGGCTAATTGTCGAGCTTGGTCACGGTCTAATCGATACATCTCTTGCAGGATCTTCGCTCGCTTGCGAACTTCAGCAGATGTTGCAGATTGTCCATCACAAATACCCGAGTCTAAAAAAGGCGAGACTTCTGGTTTATTTTCTTCAAGAAAACGACAGATAGAATTCTGAACACCTTCTGTTTTACTGCTTAATACCCCTACGGCATTATTCAATTCATGAGCAATACCTGCGGCAAGTTGACCTAGAGTAGTCATTTGTTCAGCGGCATACAGTTTCTGTAATGCTTGTTCTTTTTCTATGGCCTCTAACCCAGTCAACATTTGGCGCTGAGCTAATTCATGGACCATTACCGGCATAAACTGCTCAACCAATGAGCCGTAGATTTCAGGCTCAATGGGTTGAGTGTTTAAATCAATCCACGCAATTTCACTGTCTTTTTCTGCAATTACTGTGGTTGATGCCACTAATGTTTGCGCAAAATAACTATGCACACCAAAGAACATGCCTTGTTCAACACGAAAGACTTTTGCCGTAAGACCACTGGTTTCATTTTGAAGAGACCCAGATAGCTCTCCCCTTTTAACCCAGTACAATTTGTCGTTGAAGCCATCCTGCTTTAAGACCTGCGTACCTGCGCGAACAGAAACCGTTCGTGCGCTGTGACTAAAATAAACATCGACAATACGCTGTAAAGCCTTCGGTTGATGCATCAATACACCCCTTTAAGCACTTATTAAATATGATCGATAAGGTGTAATAACCAAATCATTACGAAACTCATTAGCACACCAACAATACCAATAATGACACCTACACGTGCCATCTGATTACTTTGAACATGACCTGTCGCATGCGCTAGCGCATTTGGTGGCGTACTGATGGGTAAAGACATACCAAGAGAAGCCGCAAAAGTAACAACAAGGATAAGTGTGATTTCCCCTCCCAGCGGAGTGAGCGAGGTCATGGATGTGCCTAACGCCGCCATTATTGGCATTAATAAGTTAGCCGTTGCCGTGTGAGACATGAAATTGGCCATCAATAAACACAATATCGCCGCCCCTGCTAACACAACATATGGCGAGTAGTTATCAAATGGGATGCTATTCACCATAAGGCGAGCTAACCCCGTTTGATCGAGTGCTAAACCGAGCGCGATACCACCAGATACTAACCAAAGCACATCCCAAGAGATCTTCTTCAGATCTTCTTTATTGATGATGCCTGTTAATGAAAATATCGCGACAGGAATAAGCGCAACAGTGTAAGAATTCATACCGTGTGATGAACCCATTAACCACAATAAAATGGTTAAACCAAAGGTAATGTATACCGTGATTGCTTTCGGTGTTTTAAGAAACTTACCCTTAATGGTCAGTTCAATTTTCTCTTGCTTCGCAGGGTAAAGGTAGTTGATAAGAAACCATGCAAATACGAGTAAGATAGCGACAAAAGGCACGCCAAAGAACATCCACTCCCCGAACGAGATCATGTTATCTTCTGATATATACTTCAATGCGATCGCATTCGGTGGGGTGCCAATCGGCGTACCAATACCACCAATATTCGCCGCGACAGGTACACAAAGTGCAAAGGCTATTTTACCCGGATCTTTCACGCCAAATAACGCAATGACTGGCGCAAGAATAGATAACATCATCGCCGTGGTGGCGGTATTCGACATGAACATCGAAAAAATAGCGGTGATCAACATCAGCCCGAACATGACATACTTGGGCTGAGTACCAAACGGCTTTAACAGTACACGCGCAAGGTTAACATCGAGGCGGTATTTGGTTGCAGCCATTGCAAGGAAAAAGCCCCCTAAAAACAGCATAATAATAGGGCTAGCAAACGTTGCCATAATGTCGCTAGACACTAATAACTCACCAAAATGTGCTTGCCCTTCATCCTGACGGAACAGGTATAACCCTTTATCAGAAAGCAATAACAACTCAAGAACAATAATAACCACTGACGTCGCATAAATAGGGATAGGTTCAAGTACCCAACATAATGCAGCCAGTAAGAAAATGGCTATTACACGCTGTTGAACAATAGTAAGCCCTTCAACAGGAAATGCTGACGCTGGCAGTAATAAAATTATGAGTGGAATTAAGATTGGTACTATGTACCGGATGTACTGACGCATAATGATGTTATTCCCTTAAAACAAAAAATGAATCTGTTGTTCACAACTTCGGTCTATTCCTTTGTCGCTGTTTATTATTCTTAAGCAATACAACATTGGCATTGCGCATATAAACAGTCGTTCTTGTTGGTGGAATGGCTCTGAAAAGCTGTGTTTCACTGCTGATTTGATAACCTAACTATAATCAACAACTACTCTAAGACTTTAGTAGTACTCATTTTGGGTGTAAAAGGACTACTTTTCTTCGTTATAGATCAATTATTTTGTGAAATGTAAGTAAGTTTTAATTAAATAGTTATAGTTACGATTGTTCATATACAAGGGATTAAAAGAGTAAACCAACAAAAATGGAGATCTAAATCACAAATACAACTAAAGCGTGATTTACATCACCTTTATTGGGCGTGTTATATAAATAAAAGTATCTTCAACAAAAAACGCCTTCAACAAATTGTGTTAAAGGCGCTCGGGTAGATTTTATTCATTACGTTGGTGCAGTGATGTTCGTTAGAAGTGCATATCAGTAACCATTATTGCGGTTTAGTTTCCTTGCTGAATGTTTCTTCCAAGACATCTTCTGATGCCATATAGGTACGAGAAGAACAAAATGGCGTCATTGGTACACTTGGCTCTAGCACTTCCAATTCTTGCTGTTTACGTTCGTGATCGTGTCCCATTTTTTTCACTTGGCGAATCACCAAAAAATAACCCAAGATCCCGAAGACTATAGAGCCTACCGCCTGCCCCATTAATACCCCACCAGCACCAGCAATTTGACCGCCAAGAATTACAAATGGAATCGTGCCGATGGTTGCTTTACCCATATTCAATGCCGTTGACCATGTAGGACGATTCAAGTTATTGAAAGCAGCATTTGCCACAAACAATGCACCATTAAAAATAAAGGTAATTGCCACAAAAGAGCAAAAGATCATCACAATTTCGGCGGAATCGCCTTTTAGGCTAAACATACCTATGAGCAAATCTTGCCCTAGCCACAATACGATTGATACCAAGACACAATAGAGAGAGGTAAATAACATCGCATCGCGTAACGTGCGGTTAATACGATCCCAATGACCTGCACCAAAATTTTGCCCAATAATAGGGCCTACTGCACCAGATAAAGAGAAAACCAACGCGAAACATACTGGCATGATTCGACCTATCACAGCGTAACCCGCGACATAATTCTCGCCAAATTGAGCAATATTACTGGTAACAATGGCATTACCTATTGGTGTTGCGGTATTAGTTAATATGGCAGGGAGAGCAATTTTATATATGGTTGGAATGTATAATTTAAAGACACTAAATTCTGGTTTTGCCACGAGATTGTGCTTGTAAATAACGGCATAAAGAGAAAAAACCATTACCGCTAAACGCGCAAAAACTGATGCAATTGCCGCCCCTTGCACCCCCATTGATAGCCCAAAAATAAGTATTGGGTCCAATATTGCGTTTACACCGCCACCAATTAATGTGGCGACCATAGAGCGTCGAGCATCTCCAACTCCACGAAGTGCTGCCCCCGCAGACATAGAAATAGCAATTAAAGGGGCGCTAGGTAGTAAAATGACCAAGTACTGGGTAGCCACTTCAGCGACTCGCCCTTTCGCACCAATCATGCTTAATAATACAGGCAGTTGCCAAAGCATGACCGTTACTAAAATTGCGCTGATGATAAAGGCAAATATCATCACATTAACGGTTAGTACTCTGGCTTCATCTCGTTTTTGCGCCCCTAAAGCCCTTGAAACAAGTGCACCAGCCGCAATAGAGGTACCAATAGAGGCAGATATCGAAAAGAAAACTAATGTACCCGCAAAACCAATTGCAGCCGCAAGCTCAACCTCACCCAACATACTAATAAATAGCATGTCGAGTAGATCAACCAAGAACAGGGCCATTAAGCCAATAGCCCCTGTACCCGACATAACGACAATGTGGCGCATGGGTGAGCCAGTCACAAACTTCGCGTGCGTGTTATGTGTTTTATTTAAGGGATCTTTCGCTTCTGACGTTTGTGCCACATGCACTCCATTCTTTTTATAATAAACGGCACTTTATCGTTCGATCCTAAAAAAGGCGCATAAAGCGCCCCTTTTAACGTATTTAAATAATCATAGACTCAAAATCAAACTGGGTGCTTAAAGCATTCACCAATCTGGGTACTAATTGCCGTTAATACATCACGGCGAGTAATCACTCCAACCAATAATCCATTGTTAACGACAGGATAGATTTTTGGTTTTTGACCAGACATTACTTCTGCGAGTTCGATAATTGAATCTTCAGGTGAAACAGTCAGTACATCTGGTCGCATGCAATCATCGACATTGTGTGTGTCTTGGCAGTGATAGCCCACTTTCAATAGCTTATGAATCATATCTTGTTCAGACAAAAAGCCAACCACACGTTTCTGCTCGTCGATTACTGGTCCGCCAATCTGCTTAGCCGTAAGCAGCTTATCAAGAGCGACCGATAGCGACATATGCTTATCAAATGTGACTGGTCGACTATTCATATAATCTTTTACTTTTAATGATTCCATACATCCCCCAAACCTATTGTTATAACAAGAGAAACAAGTTACGAGCTTTTTTATTATTGCCGGATACCTGCTCCGATAAACTAAGTGTCGTCTATTTCCTTGAAATTACTAAATCGAAATTACTAATTTTATTGATAGCTAAAAACTATCACTCAACGAAATATCTGTTTTCCACTTATAAAAAAGCCCTTCTGCTCACTAATGATTAGAAAGCAGAAAGGATCTTGCATGTACTATGCCATTATTCAGTAGCGAGACTTGGCATCATCAAAGTGCTTACATGAATAACATCAGCAGCATCGTAATCGGTAATTGATCACCCGACGCTAAAACAATTTGATCGCCTTTGATTTGCATTTGAAGCTTATAGTTACCATCTTCAAGTACAACCACGCCACCCTGCTCCATCATTTGTGCTCTTTCCAGAAGAATCGGATCTTCATCTACAATTGCTTGAGGCAAAATCAAACTAATTTGACCTGATAGTTTTTCAGATATTTTAGCCATGTTTTCAGAAGCACGAGCAAGACCAGGCGCAATGTCTAAAGTAATATTACTGCTCACATCACCCTGTGGTGCTGTAACACTCAAATCTTCAAGCTGAATCTTTAAGCCTTTAGCAACCAGTAAATCAAGTGCTAATGCCGCTTCTTGCGCCTGAGCTTGTGTCATATTTTCATTCAAGTCATCGGCCATATCACCCAAACGGCTTAGCGCTGAATAATTTAAGTCCGAAAACGCTAACTTGAAATTCAGATTGGTAAATTCATCACCATTTAAAGAGACAATTTTACCAATCGTCGCTGTATTCGTATTGGTCATTATCTGGTCGTTAGTATCAGATGCTTTTGCATCAGCTTGCGTTAATACGTTGCTCATACCAACGCTCATGTCTTCAAGAGACACTTGCATCTCATTTATCTGATCAATAAAGCTAACGCTTTTTAATGCAAAATCCTGATTACCAATCCAGAATTGACCATCAAGTATCCCTTTTGCACTACCAGATAAACCAGTAAGTACCATGGCTTCATTTGCAGTCGTAGTCAGTTTCGCTTCTGGTAAGGCATATTCAAATTCGCCATACCCTTTCGCATCCACCACTCCTTTTAGCACTAACGCACTGGTATCCGCTTTTGCCCCTAATTCTTCAACATATGACATAGGGTTAACCGTAATCGTGAAATCCGTTTTACGTGTAAGTGCTGTTGACGCAGTAAAAGTAATAGGTGAAACATCTTTTCCCCATATTTCAGCAGCAATCGGTTTTAAATCATCATCAAGTACTAACTGACTTTCAGATGAAATACCAAATACGCCATGCGTCATTTTGCTGTCAATATGCCAAACAGTTGGCAAGCCTTCTTCTTCAAAGAAAGGCTTAAAGGCATCTTTAATTTCAACACGAGAAACGACATCAGAAGATAAGTACCCACGATCGTAGCTTTCGCTGGTGATACTTACATAAGGGCTATCATATTTTCCGACTGTATCCAGATAAATTCGCTCTCCAACCTGACCAGTTGCAAAAGGCCAACACAGCACAATTAACACTGCACCCGCACCAGCAGCCGCTTTCTTCAACATATCACTTCCTAAAATAGTTTTATAAACACAGTTAGTTTATTACAAACAGCAGTAATGAGGTATCGATATCCCTATGAATCAAACAGTAAAGAGAGAATAGTTTACAGGTTTGCTAGATGCCTCTCAGTCCAATATGGCGAATTATTCTACACTTTTAAAGCCAATGAAGTTTATAAGGATATAAGGGTGAATAGTTTTGTCATTTTGTGCCTCGATGATGATCCAAGGATCATTGAACAGTTAAGCAAAGAGCTTGTCCCCTTTGCTAACCTGTTCGATATTATTAGTGCTGAAAGCATAGAAGAAGCGCATGACACACTTGAATTTATCGCACAAAATGGTCAACGCGCTGCAATGGTTATTTGTGATAATGAGCTTGGCAGTGACAATGGCGTTGATTTTATTATTGGGCTAGACCAGCACCCTGTAACCCAAAAAGCACGAACCATCCTGCTCAATGATAAACCCCAGCTTGATGCCATTATGCAGGCTGTTAATGAAGGACGGCTCAATTACTGCCTCACTAAGCCTTGGAATAAAGAAGAGCTTAATCGTGTATTAATTAAAGAATTAACGACATACATTCTTAAAAACCCCCAAGAAGATTGGCTGCAATACAGCCATACCTTAGATCATCGTCGTATTCTTAAAGCCCATATCGACCGTCAGATGTCTAATTTTCGCTCCGGTTTTATTCAAAATACCAACAGCCTTGACGACGATACGCTTGCAAAACAAGTAGCCGATGCTTTACATGACTTTTTTAATGGTAATGATGAAAGCCGAGCGTGCCGCACATATAGCGAAGGACACTTATTAACCAAAGAAGGCACATCGAATAACTTCCTCTGGTTAATTACCCAAGGAGAAGTGGCTTTATATAAAGAAGATGATGAAGGATGTAGACATGAGGTTGTTCGCATCGGTGCCGGACATTTAGTGGGAGGTATGTCATTTGTAACCGGAGAAACCTCATTCTCGACCGGTGTCACCCTAGGAAAGACTGACGTAATCAAGCTTGATCGTCAGTTATTTACCAAGGTCATGAATTCACGTAATGAATTACTCCCCCTTTTTACCAACCTTCTATTACGTAATTTTAATCGTCGCTTACAAGGCAGCATTAAAACCGAACTACGATTACAGCAAACGTTAAAATCACTCGATAACGCTCACCTACAACTTGTTGATCAAGAAAAAATGGCTATTCTCGGTCAATTGGTCGCAGGTGTTGCACATGAACTGAATAATCCGGTATCAGCAATTTTAAGAGGCAGTGAAACACTTCAAGAAACTATCGGTAAACTGACTGAATCTGAGTTAGGTCTAGAAAACCAAAGGCGCGGTAATCATATTCTGCAACAAGCGATGCAATCGAGGCCATTATCCACATCAGAAACTCGCCAACGAGCTAGACAATTAGAAAGCCAACTGGGTGATCGTCAACTTGCACGCAAAGTGGTTCAGATGGGCATTGATGATAATGAACACCTTTCTAATTGGTTATTGCCGCAAAAAAATCAATTAAAAGAAGTGATGAGCGAGTGGGAACACTACTACCAAATGGGCAACTTTCTGCGCTCGATTAATGTTTGTGCACAACGTATTGCTGATTTAGTCAAAAGTCTAAAAAGTTATGCCAGACAAGATGATGAAAGTACACACACCGTCGATATTCATGAAGGGCTAGAAGATACCTTGGTTATTTTTGAGAACCGTTTAAAGCGTCATCAAGTTACGAAAGAATATACCCCATTCCCTCTTTTTACCTGCCAGCCCATTGCCCTACAGCAAGTATGGACAAACCTAATTGCGAATGCTTTAGATACTGTTACTGAACCGGGTGAAATTCGTATCAAAACCCAATATTCACCCGGTAGTAATAAGCAGTCGATGGAGATTGTTATCGAAGACAATGGCAAAGGTATTCCACTAGAACAACAGAAAAAAATCTTTGAATTGAATTACACCACTAAGCGAGAAGGAAACTTCGGGCTAGGTATTGGCTTGTCGGTTTGCCAACAAATAATCAACCAACATGATGGAGATATTCGGGTTGAATCTGAACTCGATAAATACACTCGAATGATTGTAACGCTGCCGATTAACCACAGCAGCTAACGGAGAGCATATGAACAAATACCTCATCCTATGCGTCGATGATGAGCGAGAAGTATTAGACAGCGTATTTCATGATCTCGCCATACTTGAAGAGCACTTCATGATTGAAGCGGCAGAATCTGTCGATGAAGCTAAAGAAGTACTTGCCGATGCCATTACCGATCATATACCGCTGGCGTTGATTTTATGCGATCACATAATGCCGGGCGAAAAAGGCATCGATTTTTTAATTGAATTAAAGCAACGACCTGAAACAAGAAAAACCCGTAAAGTCTTATTAACAGGCCAAGCTGGATTAGAAGAAACAATACAAGCCGTCAATAATGCTAGCCTCGATTTTTATGTATCAAAGCCTTGGAATGGCGACAAATTAAAAGAAATAGTTATTGATCAATTAACCACCTATATCATTGAGAACGAAAAAGACTTAATGCCATGGATCAGAGTGCTTAATACTGAACGCATCATGCAGGCGCTAAGCGACAATCGTTTATCTTTATCTGACATTTAATTGTCATACAAACTTTTAGAAATCGTTATAAAGTGTTATCTTGATCACAAAGAATAACCTGTCGGGTTAGTCAAGTATTCGCTTACTAATCCGACTGAATAACAGTTATCCAAAAGGTAGCCTTATGAAAGTTGCAGTCTTTAGCACTAAAAAATATGACCAAAAATCCTTTGAATTGATAAATACCAATTATCAGCATGAGTTAACATATTTTGATTTCCGTTTAACCCAACAAACGGCAATCATGGCGCATGGATTCGATGCTGTTTGTGCTTTTGTAAACGATGATTTAAGCCAACCTGTACTTCAAGAACTCGCCAACCACGGTATTCAACTCATTGCGATGCGCTGCGCTGGTTTTGATAAGGTTGATCTTGATGCTGCTGAACAATTGAATATTCAAATTGTTCGTGTTCCAGCCTATTCCCCTGAAGCCATTGCTGAGCATACCCTTGGGCTTATGTTGAGTTTAAACCGTCGTATTCACCGTGCATACCAGCGTACTCGTGACGCTAATTTCTCGTTAGAAGGTTTAACGGGCTTCAATTTCCATGGCAAAACGGTGGGGGTGATTGGAACCGGTAAAATAGGTATTGCGACGATTCGAATACTTAAAGGGTTTGGCATGAACATTCTCGCTTACGACCCGTATGAAAACCCTATCGCTATCGAGTTAGGGGTCACTTACACCACATTAGAAGATATCTACCGCCAAGCCAATGTCATTACTTTGCACTGCCCGATGACCCAAGAAAATTATCATATGCTCAATGCCGATGCCTTTGATCAAATGCATGATGGCGTGATGATTATCAACACAAGTCGTGGTGGTCTACTTAATTCTATCGATGCCATTGAAGCATTAAAGGCCAGTCGAATTGGTTCACTGGGTATTGATGTTTATGAAAATGAACAGGATTTATTCTTTCAAGATAAATCAAATGATGTGATTAAAGATGATGTATTTAGACGTTTATCTTCATGCCACAACGTCTTATTCACTGGACACCAAGCATTTCTAACAGAAGAAGCACTGGGCAATATTGCTGATACGACACTCAACAATATTTTATTATTTGGTCGTAATATCCTGTCAGGCAATGAGCTTATTAACAAATAGATTAATACCGTTCACCCAAGTGATTTTAGCGAACATATTAAGCTAACTTAGATACATCAAGACGGGAAGTGATATTACTTCCTGTTTTACGTTTTATAAGCGAATTGATACCCAAACCATTTAAATCACAGCCTTTCACTATTAAATAAAAATATCTTATTCATTCTAATCGTAAATATTTATATCAAAGTTCTTGCACATAAAAACAAATCATGTCAGAAATCACATTTATTTGTGACTTTCGCTGCATTTTTAACCTCATACCTATCATTTTTTCAAATAAATGCATTAATAATCTATTATTGATAATCTTTGTCCATTAAAATAATGTCCATTATATTTATGCCTCCATGGACCTCTTTCATGCGTAAAATTCTTTGTGCCACTGGCATCTTGTTAGCATCTGTTTCAGTTGCTCATGCAAATACATCAACAATGAGTAACTTTAGCTACGATTACGCTGAAGCTCGTATTGGTATTAGCCCGCTGACTTATGGTGCTGGTTTCAGTAAATCAATTCACCCAAACGCTCACATTATTGCTAGCGTTGATACTGAATTTGATAGCGATTGGAACCTAGCGGCTGGTGTTGGCTTCCATGCCCCAATTAATAACTGGGCAGACGTAACTGGTGAACTGAAACTTCGTAATGAAAAAAGCGAAAAGCACGATGGTTCAGGCGGTAAAGTAGGAATGGAAGTAAACATTGGTGTTCGTCAATGGCTTGGTCCACAACTTGAAGTCGGTGGTCTAATCGGACATACAAGTATCGATGATGATGATAATGTCATCGGAGCAATCTACGGTCGCTTCCATGCCACTGAACTGTTTTCTATTGGTGCTGAAGGCCGTTTTAACGACACTTACGGTGACACTGTTTTGCTGACAACACGCTTTAAGTTCTAACGTCTGTGCTTATCGCATTACTCGCTTATATTGACGAGTAAAATGATGAATAAAAAAAGTCCTATATTAGGACTTTTTTATTATCTGTTATAAGTTGCATGGAAGTGTTAACACACTTTAAATACGCTGCATTTATTCAACGTTAGCAATCTCATCTGCCAGCCAATCTTGGAAGGCTTTCACCCGTG
Organism: Photobacterium frigidiphilum; assembly: GCF_003025615.1. Lineage (GTDB taxonomy): Bacteria > Pseudomonadota > Gammaproteobacteria > Enterobacterales > Vibrionaceae > Photobacterium > Photobacterium frigidiphilum. The sequence goes on from NZ_PYMJ01000001.1 coordinate 65,224, forward strand.
GCGAAGACTTCATATCTTGTCGGCAAACTACGTAATAACTTAATGGTGATTTCACGGGCATATCAAAAGGTATCACTAACCGTTCATTTGCTAGTTGCTCTGCGATAAATGACATTCTGCCCATTGCGACACCAATTCCCCTTTCAGCGGCTTGTAACGCTAAATCTGAGCGATCAAAAGTACAGCCAACTTCAGGTAAAGTTATCCCTTGTCGTTGTGCCCAATATTGCCATTCATCATTACGCCCCGCCCTTGCCCAAGGCGCCGCATCATGAAGCAACATACACATGACTAAGTTATCAGGGCGATCATACAAATTGTACCTAAGCGCATATTCGTGCGTACATACCGGAAGCATGCTTTCATCCATTAACTTTTCTGAATGTAGGCCCGCATATTTACCATGACCAAAATAAATTGCGCAATCAAATGTTTCCGTTTGAAAATCGATCAAATCATTACGGGTACGAAGATGAAAACGTAATGCAGGGTATTTATCGATAAAGCTTTTAATACGTGGCATTAACCACGTCTGTGCAAATGTAGGAGGTGCTGACACATTGAAATCACCGCTTAACTCCAACGTTTTCAAGTCACGAATTTCATGTGCTATGTCACCAAAATTTTGAGCAACCACAGCTTTTAGGCGTTTACCTTCATCTGTCAGTATCACTTTCCTTGGCTGTCGAATAAATAGCTTCACCCCAAGACTATCTTCAAGGTTCTTAATTTTATGGCTAACAGCACTTTGCGTTAGACACAAAACTTCTGCTGCTCGAGTGAAACTCATTTGATCTGCTGCAATCAGAAAGCAATGAAGCCCAGAAAGTACAGAGCCCGTTAATTTAGGTAGTTGCATAATGCCTCAAAATGGCACAAGAAAGAGGCAGTATAATAACAAATAAAATAGCCACCGATAATCAGTGGCTAGGGAAATACGTAACGTATCTGTTTATTATTCAATGGCGTTCAAAAGTTTCTCTTTATGGTCATCATTCAATAATGACCAATGGCAACCGTTGATTGCGCCAGCAAACATCCAAAGCAACTTAAGATCGATATCAGCCCCGTGCGTTTTACGCACTTTACGGAAGACTTCAGCAGCACCCAATAAAAGAAAGCTGTTCACATCTGGAATACCGGCTTTTTTAACCATTCTTTCAAGCGTTAAGCGCATATTGGGTAAATCACGTAGACGTCGACTCTCTTCTGAGCATTTAAACGCCTTCTCTTTTTGTGAAAAAGAGATAGATTCATTGATAAGTGAGTGGCATTTATTTTTGTCACGTAAAAACAATTTCGTTATATCATAGTAGTTTACAGTTGCCGTGGTGCTTTTTTTAATATGTTTAAACTTCAGGCAACCTAATTGGAGTAATTTATCATCTAACTCACCACCACCACGAATAAATATCGTGGTATCCGTTAGAATTGCATACATAGCCCCATGAATGAAAATCCCAGTCCCGCCAAACATTGACCGTTTTTCATAACACCCAAAGTTGCCTAAATACGTTAAATAATCTTCCTTGAAAGCTGACACAGCATGTCCTCCGGTTAAGCGCTAATGGTTTCGATTATCCAGTAACGCCACACATCACGACGTCAACAAATTGACTTTCTCATATCCAATTTATAAATTCCACATATGAAACAAGTAACAGTCACTTTTGAGATTTAAGGCATATTATTTAACGCGAAATAAGGGAAAAGGGACAAAAGTTGACCATAATTTTTGCGTATTACCTCACAAAATATTTATAACTTTCGCCTATCTTTTATCGCCACTTTATCAGCGAGGTCTATCTTTATAGTATTAAATTAGGGAAATAAAATGACAAACATTGCACTTTTACCTTCATCAAGCCACATTTTGCCGGGCGGACGGCTGGAAATTATCGTCGCCGAAAAGCGTTACACGCGTATGGTAAAGGACTCTCTCACTTCCGGTGAAGGATTTGCTATGTGCATGATCAATGAAAATAAAGAGTCTGAAGAGGTCAAAAAAATTCCCGCGATTGCTACTCACGTAAAAATAATTGACTTTAACGCGCTAGAAGGTGGCCTACTTGTTATTACGGTTGAAGGTATACAGAAGATCCGATTACTCAGTATTGAAATTGACCCCGACGGTTTATTAATTGGTGAATTTAAGCCTTATCTTGAGTGGATATACGTGCCTGTAGATGATGGTAACGTTAGCCTAAGAGAGAAACTGAAACTTTTTTACTCGTCTATGCCAGAGATTGGCGCATTATATAACGAGCCTAAATACAATGACATCAGTTGGATATGCCAGCGATGGATAGAGGTACTACCTATAGAGGTAAAATATAAACAATTATTAATAACGCAAGACACAACAAAATTAACGATTCGTTTTTTAAAAAAATTACTCGACTACGAATATTATGAATAATGCAATTAATAAAACAACAAATTAAATGATAAGTGGAAAATAAAACTTATATTCATACCCGATTTTTTACGAATATTGATTGTATAAGCGTTCTTACTCAAGATAAAATACCTAGAATCAATATTTACTTATTTGTAATAATGTCACATTTATCTTTTTTTTGGCTAAAAGCTGAAAATGAAAAAATAATTAAAGGTTTAGAGTCTGAATTCTGCACGCTGGTAAAAGAGACAGTAAAGCATAACACTCTTTCACTTCCCCCTATTCCGGAGGTTTTAGCGAAGCTTCATACACTCTGTAACGATGAAGAGACGACAGTTCGTGATGTTGCCGATCTTTTGCTCGATGACCCGAGCTTAGCTGCTTCTATTATTCGTACATCAAATACGATAATGTTTAACCGACGCAATATTATTTGTCATGATCTGCAAACAGCGGTATCTCGCTTAGGAATCATGCGAGTACGAGATATCGCAACGGCACAAGCCATTGATGAATTAAAAAACAATACACATTGTTTTGAACACGAATGTAATATCACATTATCAAATAGTGCAATGCGTTCACGTCAGCTGGCTGGAACCATGGCTTTAATATGTCAAGGTTTTATCAAAACATCCACAAAACCGTTTAGACTTGAGCCAGAAAAAGCATTGTTAGTCGGCTTATTAGCAGACATTGGTTTATTTGGTTTAATTAATGAATACCAAAATTACTTAAACAACGGTAATTATTTGGATCTTGATATCGCAATATGTATATTCCAACATTGTTGTACTGAAGCGAGTCCTATTGTGTTAAAACATTGGGGCTTTGATAAAGACTATATCGAAGTTTCGTCAAATAAAAAAATGCCTTATTGTAATGAACAAAACACCAGCTATTTAGACATTGCTCGTATGGCGAACCATCTTTTGCTATTCAAAAATAATGATGATGCCATTGAAGACCACTATGTAGAGATGGATCTGACTGGTGCAGAAGTCATGTATGAGTTGACTAATCTTTCAGACAGGGATTTTGATTCCGAACTTCAAAGTGTCATGAAATCATGCGGCTTATAATTAGATAGCCGACATAAAAATATTGATTCTTAAAACAATACGGTAAGCGCCGTATTGTTTTCGATTGACCATCCTACATAGCAATTGATAAGCTTCTAAGTTCTAAAAAACGATTGAATAATCTCTGTTTATCATAAAGTAAGGATGCTCATGTTCTCTGGGATGCTTTTCATCTTCCTGCCGCTAATAATCGGTTATTTAATACCAGTACATAAAACATCCGTACTTGAATTTATAAATACCCAAACTAGCAGACTTGTATTGGTTATTCTGGCATTGATGGGCTTAAGCCTTGCCGGGCTTGATAACCTTGGGCAGAATTTAAGCCAAATTCTTCTCTATACTGCCACTTTCTTCATCTCCATCAGCGTCTGTAATCTTGCCGCATTACCATTGCTCGATAAATTATGGCCCACAAACACAGCACATGACCATCGTCAGCTTCCACTGGGTAAAATGATCATGGAGTCGGTTAAACTGGTACTTGTTGTGGCTGGTGGTTTAATTGTCGGGATTACACTTGGCTTTGATCTTTCTTGGGTTGATCAAGCCAGTGAGACTATTCTACTTTTATTGCTCTTTTTAATTGGTATTCAATTAAGAAATAGTGGCATGACACTACGTCAGATTCTGTTGAATAAAAAAGGGATAATTATTGCCCTTGTCATTATAGGAACCTCACTGCCTGGCGGCATTATTGCTGCCTTAATATTGGATATTCCCATTACACATGGCTTAGCCATGGCTTCTGGCTTTGGCTGGTATTCGCTCGCAGGTATATTAATAGGCGATGGGCTTGGGCCAATCTATGGCGGTGCTGCTTTTTTAAATGAATTAATGCGAGAGCTCATTGCGCTAAGTTTAATTCCCTTAATCATTCAACGTTACCCTAGTACAGCGATTGGTTACGCAGGTGCAACGGCAATGGATTTCACGCTACCCGTAATACAAAACTGTGGTGGTATAAAATGTGTCCCAATAGCAATTGTAAGCGGCTTTATTCTTAGCTTGCTCGTTCCAGTCCTTATGCTGTTCTTTATCTCGCTGTAGAGCCATACAGGCGATATAACACATGTCTTCATGTGTTATTTTGACGATAAAATTACTATACATTCTATAATCTTTCCTCATACACATAACTAGAAAGGCCACCTCGATGGCCTTTTTTATTTCACTGTCCATCACAAGTGATCACCGTAATAGTATTCCAATCTTGCTACAGTCCTTCTCAAGATCCCCCCAGAAAAGCGCTTATTGCTAACCTCTGGGCTAAAAACTTAACTTAGACTAGCAGGTAGAGTATCATTCATCCTTCCGCCATATCCATACCAATTCAGTTAAGAATACGATCATTAAGAATGATAGGCATGAATTAACTGGTGGTTCTAATGACAAATATATAACGCAGGTTTTAGAGTATTTTCTACCAGATTAAAACTCAACCGTTATGGCTATGCGTACAAAACCAGCACTATTTAGCAGGATCAAAAAAGGGAAGCCGAAGCTTCCCTTTTATTTATAGATTTAGTGAGTCGTATTAGTTATTACGAATCCACTCATCCATATCAGATTTTAGGTTGTCAGATTTAGTACCGAAGATAGCTTGAACACCACTACCTGCAATAACAACACCTGCAGCGCCAAGCTTCTTAAGACGATCTTGATCAACATTCTCAATGCTTGCTACAGATACACGTAAACGTGTAATACATGCATCAAGGTTAGTGATGTTGTCTTTGCCACCAAATGCGAGAACTAATTCTTTAGCCATCTCTGAACCAGCACCAACAACAACTGCATCACTTTCTTCTTCTTCGTCTTCACGACCAGGCGTTTTCAAGTCTAGCTTAGCAATAACTACGCGGAATACTACGTAGTAAATTGCAGCGTAAATTAGCCCCATAACAGGGAATAACCATAACTTTTGAGAGTTCGCAGAAAGAACAACGAAGTCAATGAAACCGTGAGAGAAAGAAGTTCCGTGTACCATACCCAGCATGTTTGTCATTACGAACGCAGAACCCGCAAGGAAAGCGTGGATTACGTAAAGTACAGGAGCAACAAACATGAATGAGAATTCGATTGGTTCAGTAATACCTGTTAGGAATGAAGTCAGCGCAGCTGAAACCATGATACCACCAACTTTCGCACGGTTTTCAGGCTTCGCTGAATGCCAGATTGCGATTGCTGCAGCAGGAAGACCAAACATCTTGAACATGTAACCGCCAGCTAGCTGACCGAAACCGTTACCAGCAAGACGAGTTGCTTCATTTGCTTCTAAGTAACAAGTTAGAACACCTGTACGCGCTTCACCCGCAGCGTTTACACAGCTACCCGCTTCGAAGAAGAATGGTACGTTCCAAACATGGTGTAAACCAAATGGGATTAGAGAACGCTCAACAACACCGTAAATGCCGAATGCTAATGTTGGATTCTGGTGTGCAGCCCAATCAGAGAATGCGCCAATTGCGCCGCCAATTGGAGGCCAAATAATAGAAAGAAGAATTGCAAGACCGATAGAACAGAAGCCTGTCATGATCGGAACAAAACGCTTACCAGCAAAGAAGCCTAGGTACTCAGGAAGTTGAATACGGAAGAAGCGATTAAATGCCCACGCCGCAACACCACCAACAAGAATACCGCCAAGTACGCCTGTTTCGATGTTTTCAAGACCCATCAGGTTAGCCATAACCTTCAGAGTAGCAGCCATGATACCGTAACCAACAATAGCCGCTAGACCAGCAACACCATCGTTGTTTGTAAAACCAAGTGCAACACCTACTGCGAATAGTAGTGGCATTTGACCAAATACAGAACCACCCGCTTGTTCCATAATTTGTGAAACAACGTCGGGTAGCCAGCTAAAGTTTGCTGCGCCAACTCCTAATAGAATACCTGCTACCGGCAAAACCGATACAGGCAGCATTAGCGCCTTACCGACTTTTTGCAGGCTAGCAAAAAGGTTCTTAAACATATTGTGCTCCTGAGTGGAATGTTTTAATTAGAGTTCAAATGGGTGCAAGCGACATACCCCCGTAGCCATAATGCTAGCACCACTTTCTTTTTCTTTCGGCACTTAGTATAAAATGCGGTGCTAAATATAACTTGATGGCAATCAAGAATGCTAATGCCGTATGAAATTTAATTTCAAAATCAAGTCCCGATCACAATGGGCGATCACAAAAAAAACAAACAAAAATACAACTAACACATTGAATAAAATGAAAAATATAACAAAAAAAAAGACAAATAAAAGATGTAATAAAATTTCAGCTTTGTAATTCATGTTATTTTATGTAACGAAGATACTTTCGGGCTATAAATCGCAGAAAGTGACGACTTATAGACCAAAAATCAAATTAGCAATTTAATTTTCAAAACAATGAACTAAAACCATTAAAAAATGGAGCTAAAAGCTCCATTTTTATAAAATCTATCTTTCGGCGCGCGAAAAAAGGTTGAAGAAGTTATTCGTCGTGACTTTTTCAACTTCTTCGACAGATACTCCTTTTAGTAACGCGATATATTGTGCAACTTCACGAACATACGCCGGCTGATTCTGCTTACCGCGATAAGGGATTGGAGCAAGGTAAGGTGAGTCCGTTTCAACTAATAAACGTTCTAATGGCAAACTACTGACTACATTTTTAAGTTCACTTGCTTTATTGAACGTTACAATACCCGATATCGAGATATAAAAGCCAAGCTCAATCGCTTCTTGTGCCATTTCAAGGCTTTCAGTGAAACAATGCAGAACACCACCACATTTCTCTGCGCCTTCTTCACGTAGAATTCGCATTGTATCTTCACGTGCCATACGGGTATGAATAATGAGTGGCTTATTTAATTCAACCGCTAAACGAACATGCTCACGAAAGATGTCTTGCTGCTGCCCTGCCAATTCCGGCTGATAATGGTAATCTAACCCCGTTTCACCGATTGCAATAACGCGATCATGCTGAGCAAACGCTTTCAATTGATCGAAATTAAACCCTTCTTCAATATCAAGGGGATGAACACCACACGATGCAAAAACATTGCTATGGGGTTCAATCATTTCCATCATTGCTGGAAAACTTTTAAGTGTAACGCCCACAGATAAAAAGTACTCAACACCACGATCTTTAGCTTTAGCTAACACATCATCAATGCCTGTATGAAGTTGCTCGTAATCTAATTTGTCCAGGTGACAATGTGAATCAACTAACACGGTTATTTTCTCCAATAAATCCTGTTAACCACTCTACAATGAGTAATTCAATATTCAAACCACTGTGCTTCTCTAACTTTCGATGTAGTTCGTTAATTTTTCGAACCTGCTGTATCAGAATAGTAGAGGGTACCGCTTGTGCTACTGATTGAATCTTGTCGATAGATTCACAATGCGTAAAATAACCAGTAACACCTTGTTGAAGTTTAATACAGTCAACAAGAAAGTAGCTTAACCACTTCATACTGATGATACCTTCACTGCTACACAGTGATACAACATCGTAAATGCCAATATGCGGTGGCTGTAAAAAAGCAGTAAATGCTTCCATCAAATGATGGTGACGAATGTCCATTCCTTGCTCAATAAACTGCTGTGTTGCTAACGGTGCACACGCATTCAAACGAATAGATTCAATCTTGATCGTTTGCATTAATTGCTTTTCCACCCACAGCTTCACAAACTGCTCGTCAGGGGTTTCCATACGCCATTTATTACAACGGCTTACAATAGTCGGTAATAAACTATCCAGCGATTGTGCCGTTAAAATAAACTGACATCCTGATGGCGGCTCTTCCAATGTTTTCAAGATAGCGTTAGCACCCGCTTCACCCATTGAATCGGCACAGTCAATCATGATAACGCGTTGCCCTGCCAGCTGAGAGGTTTCCATTGCCCAGCGATTACATTGCCTGACAGCATCAACACCAATCTGTTTCCCTTCTTGCTCGGGCTGAATAAGGTGAAAGTCAGGATGCGTACCTGCAGCAAACAATTTGCAACTGTGGCAAACACCGCAGGGTTCAGAGTCACAGTTATTACAAAGCACAGTTTGTGCTAATTGTTGCCCTAAAGCCTCCCGCCCAGTGCCTTTTGGGGCAAGTAATAAAATTGCATGGTGCAGGCGTCCCTGTATTAACAGCTGCTGCCAGCTGTGCCATAGCGCTTCATGCCAGGGATAGAGCATCTATTGCTTCTCCAACCATTGATTTAAGGCTTGCTTCAGATCGCCCGTTACACTTTCTAACGACTGGCTAGCATCAATAATGATCACTTTAGGGTTATTTTCTGATAGCTCAAGAAAACGAGCACGCGCTCTATGGAAGAAATCCACATTCATTTTTTCGATACGATCTAGCTCGCCACGACCACGCGCACGTTCTAATCCGAGTATTGGGTCAATATCCATATAAATCGTTAAGTCAGGACAAAAATCACCTAACACGGTATCACGCAAGTTTTCCATCAATGCTCTATCAAAACCACGACCACCACCTTGGTAAGCTTGTGATGACATGTCATGACGGTCGCCAACGACCCATCGACCTTCAGCTAAAGCAGGCTTAATAATATTATCAACCAACTGAATACGAGCGGCATATAACAAAAGTAGCTCAGCCATATCGGTTAATGGCTCATCTGGGTGCCCTTCTTTTATCAAGGCACGCATTTGCTCAGCTAATGGTGTTCCGCCAGGCTCACGCGTTGATTCTGGGTTTTCAATACCATGTGCAGCAAGGGTATCGATCACTTGCTGAATAGCGGTGCTTTTACCTGCGCCTTCAAGGCCTTCAATTACAATAAATTTAGCAGTCATCAGTTTCTTAACGTCTTTAAATATGCGCGTACAGCACGATTATGCTCTACCAGTGATTTAGAAAATTTATGGCCACCTTTACCGTCAGCCACAAAATAGTAAAACGAACTCGTTTCTGGGTTTACCGCCGCTAAAACAGAAGCCTTACTCGGCATTGCTATTGGCGTTGGGGGTAAACCAAAAATGGTATATGTGTTATAAGGCGTTGGCGTGCGTAAATCGCGCTTACGAATATTGCCTTCATATTTATCACCCATACCGTAAATTACTGTAGGGTCTGTTTGAAGACGCATGCCTTTATTTAAACGATTCATGAATACCGAAGAAACTAAGGTTCGTTCATCATCAACCGCCGTTTCTTTTTCAATAATCGAGGCCATAATTAAGGCTTCATAAGCCGACTTTAATGGCACATCGTTATCACGAGCTTGCCATGCAGTATCAAGTAAAGCCGTCATCTTATTGTACGCGCGCTTTAACAGCTCAAGATCAGACGTACCCGCCGTATAATTATAGGTTTCAGGTAATAAGTAGCCTTCGAGCTTACTAATATGTGTCGCGCCAATGGCTTGAGCAATATCATCTTCTGACATACCTTCACTTGCATGCACAACAGCTGGTGATGTTCTTAATTGCTCTAGCCAATCAACAAATCGGTCACCTTCAACGAGAGTAATAGAAAACTGATGCTCTTTTCCTGATGTGACTAATGCAAGCACGTCTCGCAGTTTTTGATCCGGAACGATCAAATATGTCCCCGCTTTAATACGTGTTAGTTGAGGATCTAAACGGCCAATCCAACGTGTCCATTTTGATGGAGTTACAACGTCTGCAATCGCTAATTGATTCAGCAACCCTCGAAAACTGGTTCCAGGTGTTACCGTTAAAAGTACATCTTCTTGATTAATCACAGGCTTTTCAAGAGACTGGTTAACCTGTTGATACGACCAGCCTGCAACACCTGCTGCAAACACACCCAGTATAAGTACAACAATGAACAACTTCTTTAGCACGTATACAACCTCTTGTTTAAAGCATTGAGCAATGTTTGCTCAGAGAATTCATTTTCATTAATTTTTTTAATTGGCACCAATGCCATAAGCGCATTAGTAATAAAGATTTCATCAGCACAAAGCAATGACTCTAACGATGTTTTGACAAACTCAACACAATACTCAGTGCTATCTAGCAATTCCAGTACATGTGATCGCATCACACCATGTACACCTGACATATCCAATTCAGGTGTATATACGGTATTTTCACACCGCCAGAAAATATTAGATGCTGTTGCTTCCATTACATGCCCATTAACATCAAGAACAACAGCGTCTAACCAACCGCTATCATCGACTTCTTGCTTTAATAGCACTTGTTCAAGTCGGTTTAGATGCTTAAACCCAGCAAGCATTGGCACAAGCCCAAGCCGTTGCTGGCAAACACCCAATTCAATGCCATCTTGCTGCCATTCAACATAATGCTTTGGCCAATCAAAATCAGAAATGATGACCTGTGTATCAGCACACCCCGTTGGACTATACCCTCGCCCACCTTCGCCACGGCTGATAACGACTTTGACCACACCTTTGTCTGAATATTGTTTAGCTTGTTGATACACCTGCTGAGTAACTTCATTCCAATTAGGTGCAGAGATCCGGAATGTTCGTACATTTTTTTGTAATCGCTGAAGATGCAATCGCCACAATAGCGGTTTACCTTGCTTAATCAGCACGGTAGTAAAACTACCATCGCCATATTGAGCGGATCGATCTCTTATCGAAATGCTGGATTGTTCCGTTCCATTTACCAGTACCATATTGACAATTCTTCACAGCAAAATTAAATATAAATAAATACGTATAAAAAAACGACCCGATGTAAACATCGGGCCGTTCATAATATCAGGTTATCACTAATTATTCCTGACCACTCACTTTAGATATCTAAAGAAGAAAGTCTTACATCTTCTTGAATAGTAGCGAGCCGTTTGTACCGCCAAAACCAAATGAGTTACATAGAGAGTACTCAAGGTTCTTAACTTGGCGAGCTTCACCAGCCACATAATCAAGGTCACAGCCTTCATCAGGGTTGTCTAAGTTAATCGTAGGCGGTACAGCCTGATCAACAAGAGACATAATAGAAATAATAGCTTCAACAGAACCCGCCGCACCTAACAGGTGGCCAGTCATCGATTTTGTTGATGATACTAATACATCTTCAACTGCCGAACCCATAGCGCGCTTAATACCACGCGTTTCTGCTACGTCACCTGCAGGTGTTGATGTACCGTGAGCGTTAATATAGCCAATTTTTTCAGCATTGATACCCGCATCACGCAGTGTTGCTTCCATTGCCAAAGCGCCACCCGAACCATCAGGAGTTGGTGAAGTCATGTGATAAGCATCACCACTCATACCAAAACCAACAAGTTCAGCGTAGATTGTTGCGCCACGCGCTTTAGCGTGTTCGTATTCTTCGACAACAATCACACCTGCGCCATCACCTAGAACAAAACCGTCACGGTCTTTGTCCCAAGGGCGAGAAGCCGCTTGTGGATCATCATTGCGAGTTGATAACGCTTTAGCAGCCGCAAAGCCGCCCATGCCTAGCTCAGTAGATGCTTTTTCAGCACCGCCAGCTAGCATTGCGTCAGCATCACCATATGCAATCATACGTGCTGCATGGCCAATATTATGAAGGCCAGTAGTACAAGCCGTAGAAATAGCGATGTTAGGACCGCGTAGGCCATGCATGATAGACATGTGACCAGCAATCATATTTACAATTGTTGATGGAACAAAGAACGGGCTAATTTTGCGCGGTCCTTTCTCCATAAGGGCTTGATGACCAGCTTCGATAAGCCCAAGACCACCAATACCAGAACCGATAGCAACACCAATACGGTGTGCGTTTTCTTCTGTTACTTCAATACCTGAATCTTTAAATGCTTGCACGCCAGCTGCAATGCCGTATTGGATAAATAAATCCATTTTACGGGCATCTTTTTTGGTCATGTATTCTTCAGGATTGAAGTCTTTAATCATACCGGCAAACTGAGTAGCAAATAAGCTAGCATCAAAATGCTCAATAGTACTAATACCACTAGTACCAGATAGTAAAGCCTTCCAAGAAGATTCAACCGAATTGCCAACAGGAGTTAGCATACCCATGCCAGTAACAACTACACGACGTTTTGACACGATTAATTTCTCCGGGAAATGAGGATAAAAACAGACTTTAAAAAAATCAGGCGGTCATGGTGACCGCCTGGAGGTGTTCTTTATTACTCAGAAGCGCTGTTTACGTAGTCGATTGCTGCTTGAACTGTAGTAATTTTTTCAGCTGCTTCGTCAGGAATTTCTGTATCGAATTCTTCTTCAAGAGCCATTACTAGTTCAACTGTATCTAGTGAATCAGCACCTAGATCGTCAACGAAAGAAGCTTCGTTCTTAACTTCTGCTTCGTCCACACCTAGTTGCTCAATGATGATTTTTCTTACGCGATCTTCGATGTTGCTCATACTAATATATTTCCTTAAAACAAGAATTCGCTAATGCGATTTGCTGTAGTTTATTCATTACTACAAAAGTTGCAAGACCCTCATTGCTGGTCAAACCACGATTTTTCATGAAAACATGCCGAGTTTGACTTGCGTCATCAAGTATTGCAACTTTTTTGATTAAATCATGTACATGCCGCCGTTAACATGCAACGTTTCACCGGTTACATAAGCAGCATCTTCTGAAGCTAAGAAAGCAACTGCTGCTGCAATTTCACGCGGATCACCTAAACGACCAGCAGGAACATTTGCAAGTGTAGCAGCACGTTGCTCATCATTCAGGGCTTTTGTCATATCAGTTTCAATAAAACCTGGTGCTACCGCATTCACGGTAATACCACGAGATGCCACTTCACGTGCCATAGATTTAGTGAAACCAATCAAACCAGCTTTCGCAGCTGCGTAGTTAGTCTGACCTGCGTTACCCATCGTTCCGACAACAGAACCAATGCTAATAATACGACCATTACGCTTTTTCATCATGGCGCGTAGAACTGCTTTAGAAAGACGGAAAACAGATGTTAGGTTAGTATCCATGATATCTTGCCATTCGTCATCTTTCATACGCATTAGCAAGTTATCACGAGTAATACCCGCATTGTTTACCAAAATATCAATATCGCCGAACTGATCTTTAATCTGCTTTAGTGTATCAGCAATGGAATCAGGTGAAGTCACGTTCAGGGCTAAACCTTTACCTTTATCACCTAAATATGCGCTAATTGCTTCTGCGCCGCTTTCAGACGTTGCAGTGCCAATAACAGTTGCGCCACGCTCAACCAAAATTTCAGCGATTGCACGACCAATACCACGGCTTGCACCCGTTACTAGAGCAACTTTACCTTCCAGGCTCATTGTATTTCCTCTTTAAATAATACTTATTTTGCTGCATCTAAACTTGCAGAATCATTCACTACTGCACTAGCCAATGCACGATTAATACGCTTTGTTAGACCAGTTAGTACTTTACCTGGCCCCATTTCAAGCAGTTGTTCAATGCCTTCATTTACCATGCGTTCTACAGACTCAGTCCAACGAACAGGGCCGTATAGCTGCTTAACAAGCGCCAGTTTAATTGCAACAGGATCGCTCTCTGTCTGCACATCAGCATTGTTGATAACAGGAATAGAAGGCGCATTAAATTCAATTGCCTCTAATGCCACAGCTAGCTTATCTGCTGCTGGCTTCATCAATGCACAGTGTGAAGGCACTGATACTGGCAGTGGAAGTGCACGCTTCGCGCCAGCTTCTTTACACAGTACATTTGCACGCTCAACCGCTTCTTTATTGCCCGCAATCACAACCTGACCCGGTGAGTTAAAGTTAACCGGAGAAACGATTTGGTCTTGTGCTGCTTCTTCACATGCTTTCGCAATTGAATCATTATCCAGACCGATAATTGCTGACATTGCACCCACACCAGCAGGTACAGCTTCTTGCATTAATTGACCACGAAGTTCAACTAATTTAATGGCTTCTTTAAAATCAATCACACCAGCACAGACTAATGCTGAATATTCACCTAGGCTGTGACCTGCAAGTACTGCAGGTTGCTCACCACCTTGTTCTTGCCATACACGCCAAATAGCAACAGATGCTGTTAATAAAGCAGGCTGTGTGCGATCGGTTTGATTTAAATCTTCAGCAGGCCCGTTTTGTACCAATGCCCATAGGTCATAACCTAGTACTTCTGACGCTTCCACAAAAGTATGCTTAACAATATCAAATTTTTCAGCAAGCTCAGCCAACATACCAACAGCCTGAGAACCTTGCCCAGGAAAAACAATCGCGAATTTAGACATTCGAGAGTCCTTTAATTTTTTAAACTGAATTTTTCAGTTTTAACCTAGCTAATCGCTTTAAACAATCCTGTTATTTATCAGGTTGTTATTATTTTGACTTTAAGCAGTTTTTTAATCGTTATCGTCAAAAATAGTAAAACAATTAGCAACAAAATTAGAATTTGACGAGGGCAGAACCCCAAGTAAAACCACCACCAAAAGCTTCCAGCAGCAAGGTTTGCCCTCGCTGGATACGTCCATCACGAACGGCCTCATCGAGAGCAGTCGGTACCGTTGCGGCTGACGTATTGCCGTGACGATCGAGTGTTACCACAACTTGATCCATCGACATAGAAAGCTTTTTCGCTGTAGCTGAAATAATACGCAGATTTGCCTGATGAGGAACTAACCAATCAAGCTCAGATTTATCCATATTATTTTCAGCAAGCGTATTTTTCACAAGATTAGATAATTGTGTAACCGCAACCTTGAACACTTCATTACCAGCCATATACAACCACTTATCATCAGTGAATGTTTGACCGTGATCAGGTATTGCTAGGCTTAGTAAACCACCAAAATGACCGTCTGCATGCAAATGCGTGGAAATAATACCAGGCTCTTCACTTGCACCAATAACAACAGCCCCCGCAGCATCACCAAATAAGATGATCGTCGAACGATCTTCTGGATCACATTTGTGCGAAAGGGCATCTGCACCAATCACCAAAATATTTTTTGCCATACCTGTTTTAATGTGCTGATCAGCAATACTTAAGGCATAAACAAAACCAGAACATGCCGCCGCAATATCAAATGCAGGACACCCTTTAATATCGAGCATCCCTTGAACCTGACAAGCAGCTGAAGGGAATGAGTGACTAGCACTGGTTGTCGCGACGATAATCAGGTCAATATCTTCTTTATCAATACCCGCCATTTCAATAGCGTTTAAAGAAGCTTGATACCCCATCACTGCCACAGTTTCATCTGGCGCAGCAATACGACGCTCGCGAATACCAGTTCGGGCTACGATCCATTCATCGCTGGTATCTATCATTTTCTCTAAATCTGCATTAGAGCGAATTTGAGATGGCAGATAGCTGCCTGTACCTAAAATTTTACTATACATGAAGACTAATAATGCCTCTCGAGTAAGACTTCTTCCAAACGGTCACTGATTTTAGTCGGTATTTTCCGTTTGACCTCGTGTACCGCTTCACCTATCGCATTTGCGAAAGCGGCAGTATCAGCTCTTCCATGGCTTTTAACCACAATACCCCGTAATCCTAACAGACTTGCACCATTGTACTGGTCGGGGTTCAATTTCTTAAGGCTAACGAATAGGTCGCGAAACAACCATTTAGCTAATAAACGTTTCATTGGATTAGTAGAAATCGCCTGTTTAAAACTATTAATGAAGAGATTTGCTACGCCTTCACTGGTTTTTAAGCTAACATTTCCAACAAAGCCATCGCAAACAATCACATCCGCTTTACCTGCATATAACTGATCACCTTCAATGTAGCCTATATAGTGAATATCAGGCGAATTGCTTAGCATTTCGGCACAACGTTTCACTAAGTCATTACCTTTAATTTCTTCTTCACCGATATTCAGTAAAGCAACGCGAGGTTTTGACGGTAAAGATTGCTCAGCCAGTACAGAGCCCATCACTGCAAATTGAAATAACGTATCTGCATCACAGGATACATTCGCCCCTAAATCCAATAGCCACGTTTTATTTAAACCATGGGTAGGTATAGCTGAGACTAATGCAGGACGATCAACACCAGGAAGCTGTTTGAGAGTATAGCGAGACAGGGCCATTAATGCCCCCGTATTACCAGCACTAACACAAGCATCCGCTTCACCATCGGAAACAGCATCTAATGCCATACGCATAGATGTACCTTGGCTTCGACGCAAAGCATGAGATGGACGAGTTTCGTCGGCAATCACAAGATCGCTATGAATGATACTAATACGAGAATGAGAGTGTTGATTTTGAAGAGATAGTTGCGCGGTGATAGCACTATGATCACCATAAAGTTTGATTTTGAGCTCAGGGTATTGTAACAGTGCCTGCACAGCGGCAGGCACTATTACTTGAGGACCGAAATCCCCACCCATCGCATCAAGTGCAACGGTTAGACCAGTCAAGGCTCAACCTTATTTGTTGATAACCTTGCGGCCACGGTAGAAACCGTCAGCTGTCACGTGGTGACGTAGGTGAGTTTCACCACTTGCAGAATCTACAGACACAGCTGCAGTTGTTAGTGCATCGTGTGAACGACGCATGCCACGTGCTGCACGTGATTTTTTGCTCTTTTGTACGGCCATTAACCCTACTCCTGTTAAATAACACTTACTTAGATTGTTTCAATACTGCAAACGGATTCGGACGCTCATCAGCAATAGGGAGTTTACCAAAGACCTTATCAGATGAACTCACTTTACAGTCAGCATCATCATGCATAGCAATCTGAGGTAGTTCTAATATCAATTCATCTTCGATGATTTCAACTAGATTAATCTCACCATTTTCATCGACTTCAGCCGGCTCATAAGCTTCCGGAAACTCATCATCTTCATCAGTTTTGAGAAGCGGACTATAACAGAACTCCACACTAGAAGTGTGATTGAATTCTTCCTGGCATCGCTGACAGGTTAACGTTACTTCTACATCAGCACTACCGTGCATGACTGCGAGGTGACGTCGGTCAAAGTCAAATGACAAGGTGACGTTTGCATCACTTTTTACGCTCTGAGTGGATTCAGCTAGACGCGTCAGTAACTCGGCTTTGATGATACCATCATAATCAAGTTGTTTCTGAGCGGCGCGAACTGGATCGACCTTCAGCGGTAATTTTACCTTTTGCATAGGGCGCGAATATTAGCCTTCTAATTAGTTTGAGTCAAAGGAAATGTGTGTGAAATAACAGCTTTTAGCCATTTCGCCAAAGAAGGTTCAACCCCTCTTGCTACAATCACCACTTTCCCATCGGTTTGATGGTTATTTGCTCATGAGTCAATCACTTGCTCTCCTTATCGAGAGCGAATAAATAACACACAAAAATAGTATAAAAAACGTTCTCACCAGCAGCTAAGATTGCTCTTAACGACTTATTTAATGGTGCTTTAGCTGAAAATTATGCAATAGCATTTTATCTATAGTCAGCGAAAAACTCGATTCCAATATCTGAGAGAGTTAGACTGTGCCTAGCATTCATTCATAAGTACGAACCATGACACAACCTTTATTACTTGCATCAACCTCTCCTTTCAGAAAGGCATTATTAGACAAGTTTCAATATCCTTTTGAGACAGCAAATCCCAATACTGATGAGAGTAGCTTCTCTGGTGAATCTGCCGAAGCTCTTGTTCAAAGATTAGCAGAACAAAAAGCCAAGGCATGTGGAAACAATTACCCTGAGCACTTAATCATTGGCTCAGATCAAGTCTGCGTGATCAATGGTAAAATTATTGGTAAGCCCCACACAATCGAAAACGCCTGCCTACAACTTAAAGCTGCAAGTGGACAAATTGTAACGTTTTATACAGGCTTATGCCTCTACAATGCAAAAACAGGACACAGCGATGTTATATGCGAACCTTTCCACGTTCACTTTCGCCAGCTAACAGAACAAGAAATTGAACACTACATTGAACGTGAAATGCCACTTTATTGTGCTGGTAGCTTTATGTGTGAGGGACTAGGCATCGCTTTATTCAATAAATTAGAAGGACGCGATCCTAATACTCTCATTGGCCTACCCTTAATTGCTCTACGTGAAATGCTAGAAAAACAAGGCATTCATATTTTATAGATCAAACGTACCTTATAAAAGAGAATCAGCCTTCAGGTTCAACGGTTCATAGAAGTAATCCGAAATCATCAATAAGACACTCGCATTGCTTCTATCATACCCAGCTCGTCCTTTATCACGATTAAACAACAATCTATTTATTCGCAAGACCAGGAACCATTAACAGCTCTTCAATCAAATCAATGACACATAATGGATTATATTGATTCAATGTTTCTCTATCATCGACTCCCCAAGTAATGCCAACAACATCCACTCCTGCATTATTTGCAAGCCGCATATCATGAACACTATCACCAACCATTAATGCTTCATCTGGGTGTAACCCTAATTCAGCCAGCACTTCATGAATCATAAGAGGGTCTGGTTTCGATGCAGTTTCATCGGCGCATCGAGATACAGCAAAATAGTCTTGAATCTGTGTGTGCTGAAACGCACGATTCAATCCCCTTCTACGTTTACCTGTTGCTACCGCAAGAGCTAATCTCTGCTGTTGTAACAATTTTAATGTTTCAACAACCCCTGAATAAAGCTGGCTATCTTGTCGGTTATCCGCAGCCACATAGAGTTCACTATAGTGCTGTTGCCATAACGTGTGTTGCACATCAGTCGCATTTGGATACAAGCTGTTTACTGTTGCTTCCAAACTTAAGCCGATTGTTTGTTTATACGCATTAACTGAAAGGCTTGTTAATCCATCCGTCATCTCAGCAGATTGATGCATACAAGTTACAATTTGAGAGATGGTGTTCATTAACGTTCCATCCCAATCAAAAATAACGACCTTGTACTTTTTCATACTTTTCCTTTATCGAGTACGGCTAAATTCAAGTAATAAGAGCAACAAGCCTTCAGTGTGAATACGGTTATAGCTTACGTAAATTATCAAGCGAACGGGTTAACAGCGCATCTAACGGTGCACTAATATCAACTGGCTCATCAGTACTTGGGTGAGTAAATTTAATATTAGCCGCATGAAGGAATAATCGATTCAAGCCCGTTTTTTTCGTGTAAGCATCAAATCGAGGATCACCGTAGCGATCATCCCATGCAATCGGGTGTCCTTCATATTGGCAATGCACACGAATTTGGTGTGTACGCCCTGTTACTGGGCTTGCCTGCACTAACGTTGCGTGTTCAAAACGTTCTAATACTTTGAACCGCGTATCAGAGGCTTTACCATTTTGGTTAACACGTACAATGCTGTTCACTTCATTTTTCAATAAAGGTGCAGTGACTTTTTTACAGCTTGCCTTCCATTCACCCATAACAAGCGCAAAATAATACTTTTTCACAGTCTTTTCACGGAACTGTTCTTGCAACTTACGTAAAGCTGAGCGTTTTTTCGCCACCAACAATATGCCCGATGTATCTCGGTCTATACGGTGAACCAATTCCAAATATCGAGCATCAGGACGTAGTGCACGTAATGCTTCAATTGCGCCAAATTTCAATCCACTGCCACCATGAACAGCAGTACCCGATGGTTTATTCAAAACCAGTAAATGATCGTCTTCGTAAATTACGCACGATTCCAATTCAGCCACTTTTGACAGTTTTGTGCTGATTGGC
Organism: Photobacterium frigidiphilum; assembly: GCF_003025615.1. Lineage (GTDB taxonomy): Bacteria > Pseudomonadota > Gammaproteobacteria > Enterobacterales > Vibrionaceae > Photobacterium > Photobacterium frigidiphilum. The sequence goes on from NZ_PYMJ01000001.1 coordinate 85,256, forward strand.
GCCTGATTTTCCTGTTCAGGCATAAAAATCGGCGGTACACGGATAAGATCACCATCTTGCAACTTATATTCAGGTTTTATACGTTTTTTGTTTACTCGTACCTCACCTTTGCGCAGAATGCGGTAAATCATACTTTTTGGAACGTTTTTAAGCCGAGCACGGAGAAAGTTATCGATCCGCTGGCCAGCAAAATCATCAGTAATGTCGATGAATTGCACTTTTGGTTTATCTTCTTTCATAAATTTGATTCTAACACGCATGCAAAGCAGATTGCCGCAAAAAAGTCACCCTGCTATCATTGCTTACTAGAGTAGGTGAAATTGCCTACTTTATTGGCAAGGTGAACAAAGGTTCACCTTAATGGCTATTTTTTATGCACTCTTGGCAATATGCGCAGCATCTGGCGTAAGACGTTATAGTCCCAGGAGTGATTATTAGTGTGTTCAAATTATTTTTTTTTTACTGATGTGGTAGATACAACCGCGTTGAAGCGGTGATACCAGCTGTATATTTTAGATCTAAAACATCTCGATATAGTTGGATGATAAGTGTTGCCAAATAGCACTCCTGAATTTCCAGCCGTGAGGCTGCACTCGTACATAGACTTGGAGTCAGGCACCATCAGTAAACTATCTGTAATTGACTCACTAAAACAACGACAATAATGAGTACAATATAATGAAAAGAATGTTGATTAACGCAACTCAGAAGGAAGAGTTGCGCGTCGCATTAGTTGACGGGCAGAAGCTTTTCGATTTAGACATCGAAAGCCCTGGTCACGAATCTAAAAAAGCAAATATTTATAAAGGTCGCATCACCCGTATCGAACCAAGCCTGGAAGCTGCGTTCGTTGATTACGGTTCTGAGCGCCATGGCTTTCTTCCTCTTAAAGAGGTTGCTCGCGATTACTTTCCTGCTAATTACACCTACCAAGGCCGTCCTAATATTAAGGAAGTGCTTAAAGAAGGTCAGGAAGTTATTGTTCAAGTTGACAAAGAAGAACGTGGTAACAAAGGCGCAGCCCTTACTACTTTCATTTCGTTAGCGGGTAGCTACCTTGTTCTTATGCCTAATAACCCTCGCGCTGGTGGTATTTCTCGCCGTATCGAAGGTGAAGAGCGTACACAACTTAAGGCAGCACTAAGCACATTAGAACTACCAAAAGGTATGGGCTTAATTGTTCGTACTGCTGGTGTTGGTAAATCTGCTGAAGAACTTGAATGGGATTTAAATGTTCTACTGAATCACTGGAGTGCTGTTAAAGAAGCCGCTGATTCAAACTCTGCACCTTTCCTTATTCATCAGGAAAGTAACGTTATTGCTCGCGCAATTCGTGATTATTTACGCCGCGACATCGGTGAAATCCTTATCGATAGCCCGAAGATTTTCGACCGTGCACGTGAACATATTAAACTTATTCGTCCTGATTTTTTATCTCGTGTTAAGCGTTATGAAGGCGAAGTACCACTATTCAGTCACTACCAAATTGAAAGCCAAATTGAATCTGCGTTCCAGCGTGAAGTTCGTTTACCGTCAGGGGGCTCAATTGTTATCGACCCAACGGAAGCACTAACCTCTATTGATATCAACTCTGCTCGTGCAACGAAAGGTGGTGATATTGAGGAAACAGCATTCCAAACTAACCTTGAAGCGGCTGATGAAGTTGCCCGCCAACTACGCCTACGTGATCTAGGTGGATTGGTTGTTATTGACTTCATTGATATGACACCAGTTCGTCACCAGCGTGAAGTTGAAAATCGTCTTCGTGAAGCGGTTCGTATGGATCGTGCTCGTGTACAAATTGGTCGTATCTCTCGCTTTGGTTTACTAGAGATGTCGCGTCAGCGTCTAAGCCCTTCATTAGCAGAAGCAAGCCACCACGTTTGCCCACGCTGTACGGGTACAGGTGTTGTTCGTGATAACGAATCACTATCCCTATCGATTCTTCGTTTAATTGAAGAAGAAGCATTAAAAGACAACAGTGCACAAGTACTGGCTATTGTACCGGTGGCTGTCGCTTCTTACTTATTGAATGAAAAACGCCGTTCAGTTCAGCACATTGAAAAATTCCACACAGTACGTGTTGTAATTGTTCCAAATGCAGAGATGGAAACACCGCACTTTGAAGTGTTACGTATCCGTGAAGGCGATCAAAAAGATACACTTTCTTACCAAATGCCTAAAGTCATTGAAGCGATTAAAGAAGCTGAAGCGGCAGAAGCACCACAACAAGAACGTGTCATTAAAAAACATGAAGAACCTGTATTACAAGGCTTTGCTTCACCTAAAACACCAGCACCTGTTGTTGCTGTAAAACCTAAGCCAGCAGCACCGGCGAAAGCGGTTGCCGCGGCAGAAGCTAAACCAGGTTTATTCAACCGTTTGTTCTCTGCACTGACAAATCTGTTTTCTGCTTCAACAGAACAAGTGCCAGAAAAGAAAGTTGAAGAGAAACAAGACAACCGTAATGACAACCGTCGTGGTGATCGTCAAGGCAACCGTCGCAATGATACTCGCCGCAACAAAGATAGCTCTCGTCGCAACAATCGCCAAGATAGTGATCGTGATAATAGCGAGACTAGCGGTGAACAACGTCAGCAACGTCAGCAGCGTCCTCGCCGCAACGAGAAGCCTCAGCAGGAACGTCAGAGTGACAAGCCAGCTAAGCAACGTTCTCCGCGTAGCGAAGACAAACGTCAACCTCGTAAAGATGATGTTCAAGCTCCAAAAGCACCGCGCCGTCAAGATGAACAACAGCCTAAAGTTGAAAAACCAGTTGTTGATGTCGTTGAGAATAAGCCAAGTGTTGATGTAGTTGAGAATAAACCAAATATTGCACAGGAAAAAGTGGCGACAGTTAAACTACGCCGCCAGCGTCGTCAGCTAAGTCAAAAGATACGTATCACTGACGATGTAGAGAATACACCTGTAGAAGCTCAAGCAATTGAAGCCGTTGAAGCTGCACCATTAGTAGAAGAGCAAAAACAATCTTCTCCTCTACAAGAAATGGGAACTGCTGTAGCAAAAGAAGCATTAGCGACTGATACTGATACTTCTGAGCAAGACAGTGAGCAGAATACTGAACAAGAAGCAGGTCAACGCCGTAACCGTCGTTCACCTCGTCATCTTCGTGCTAGTGGTCAACGTCGCCGTCGTATTCGTGATACACGTGAGGAGAAATCTGATCATGTTTCGCACCCAACGACAGATACTAAAGGCTATGCAGCAGTAGAAACGACTGATGCGATAAACGACATGGAAAATGTTATTTCTATTGTCGAGAAGCCAAAAGCAATACGCCCAGTAACAGGTGTCGCATCTCCTGAAATGGCAATGGGTAAAGTTTGGGCTCGCGCAAGCAAGCCATCTGTTGAGACAATTACTGAAACACCAGTAGAAGTACCGACACAACCTGAAGCTATTGCTGAACGTGTTGTACCTGCTGAGCCAGCAGTTGAAACTGAAATGTTAAGCGGTGTAGCAATGCCAGAGCTTGCTATGGGCAAAGTAACGCCAATGCGCTCAACAGTTGAAGCATCAACAACATCAGTAGAAACTCAATCAGTAACTATTGATGAGCCAATTATTATTGAGCCAGTTGTCGCGGCACCTGTTGTTGAAAAAGTTGAAGTTGAAAAAGTTGAAAAGCCAGTCGCTGAAGTTAAAGTGATTGCAGAAGAGACGACTGTTAAAGCTACAACTGAAAAGGCTGTAGTTGAGAAGCCAGTTGCTAACGTTGAAATGCCAACGCCAGTAGTTGCAGCAGCCGTACAAGGCAATGATGTCGCTACTACAGCAACATCACCTCGCGGTCGCCATACAGTGTCTCCGATGACAAAGGCACCAGCAGTCGCTGAACCTGAAATAGAAGAGATTACTGTTGCTATCGCCCCTTTACGCGATGCAAAAGTGCAATCTCGTCAAGCTGGTAGCCAAACGGCAACAAGCAAGGCAATGGCTCCTATGACTAAACCATCATACGACTAAGCCATAACCCATATAAAAGCCATGCTTTATGCATGGCTTTTTTTTGGCCCAAACGAAAATGTAATAAAATGTATCTATTGCTATATTAAATACCAATTCGATCACATTTACTTGCTCTTTTAACTGAATGGCCTTCTATCGTTAGCTACAAAGTTGAAGTATGTCACATACAACTGTAGCATCCGTGTCCATTCACGCCCCTTTTAACCACCAAACTGAAGCCAATTTATAAAATGTTTGAATTCCCCCAAGTTTCACATCAATCAGTCAAGAATGACGTACTTTCAGGTTTAACCGTTGCGTTAGCCCTTATTCCAGAAGCGGTTGCTTTTGCCTTCGTGGCTGGTGTCGACCCTATGGTTGGTTTATACGCCGCTTTCATTGTTGGCTTCATTACTGCTATTTTAGGCGGTCGTCCAGGAATGATTTCTGGAGCTACTGGCGCGATGGCTGTTGTAATGGTAAGCCTTGTTGCTGAGCATGGTGTTCAATACCTATTTGCTGCCGTTATGCTTGCCGGTCTATTCCAAATTCTTGCGGGAATATTTAAGCTAGGCAAATTTATTCGCATGGTGCCCCACCCTGTAATGATTGGCTTTGTAAACGGTTTAGCGATCGTTATATTCTTAGCCCAACTTGGTCAATTTAAAGTACAAGGAGCAACGGGTGCACTTGAGTGGATGCAAGGTTCTCAGCTGTATATCATGCTGGGGCTTGTTCTTCTTACAATGGCAATTATCCATTTCTTACCTAAACTAACGACTGCAGTCCCATCATCTCTTGTTGCTATCATCACTGTTACTGTATTAGTTCATGCATTTGGTTTAGATTCTCGTACCGTTATCGACTTCGTTCGCACAATGAGCGGCGACAGTAATGCAACATTAGCAGGTAGCTTACCCACTTTTGCTTTGCCTGATGTGGGTTTCAATATGGAAACCTTACGTATTATCTTGCCGTACTCGCTAATCTTAGCTGCAATTGGTCTGATTGAATCACTACTGACACTAACTGTAATTGATGAAATGACAGGTACTCGTGGTAAAGGTAACCGTGAGTGTGTGAGTCAGGGCATTGCAAACGTAACATGTTCAGTGTTCGGCGCAATGGGTGGTTGTGCGATGATCGGTCAATCGATGATCAACATTAATTCTGGTGGTCGTGGTCGCTTATCGGGTATTACTGCCGCTGTTGGTTTACTTTGCTTTATTTTATTTGGCTCTGCGCTAATTGAAATCATTCCTCTTGCTGCACTTGTCGGTGTCATGTTCATGGTTGTTGTTGGCACCTTTGAATGGGCAAGCTTCAAAATGGCGCGTAAAGTGCCAAAGCATGACTTCTTTGCCATCATTCTTGTTACTTGTGTAACGGTTGCTGCCGACCTTGCTATCGCTGTTATTGTGGGTGTTATCTATTCTGCGCTTGTATTTGCATGGGATCACGCTAAGCATGTTTACGCATCATCACATACCGATGAAAAAGGAACAAAGATCTACGAAGTAAATGGACCAATTTTCTTTGGTTCTGTTTCTCACTTCCAAGACCTATTTAACGCAAAAACAGATCCAAATGACGTTATTATCGATTTTGCTAAGTCACGCGTTGCCGATCACTCTGCAATCGAGGCAATTGATACAGTTGCAGAACGTTACGCAAGCCAAGGTAAAACCTTGCATATTCGTCATTTAAGCCCTGAATGTCGTAGCTTACTTAAAAAAGCTGGAACTCTAGTTGAAGTGAATATGCTAGAAGATCCAACATACAAAGTAGCAACGGATACGTTAGGCGGCTAAGCCCAACGACAACGACGCTAGAAAAACGCCCACGACGGCTTCACTTTGTAATAGTGAAAGCATGTCGTGGGCGTTTTCATATCTATTGCTCGAAGCATAACGTAAATATAATGCGATTTTACTTGCCGTGATTTAATACCTGAAAAGCTATACCCTCTTGCTTCACCAGCAGCACGAGAGCGAACTTTCAAATAAAAGCCCGCTTTAAGATTACTGTCGTAATCATCAATAGTGTTTGTACTAACTTTGTTCTTTTTCATTGAGGGTTGCTTGATACGCGGTTACACGAATAAAGTGCACAATATCTTGAGTAAATAGCTCTACGGTTTCTTTAATCTGTTCGTATTCAAGATCAACATCATCATTTTCTAAAATGCCTTTGGCTAAAATGACACCAACTCGCTCAGCCAATACTTCTTCAGTCTGACTATCAATAAGCTGAGATTCTACAAGAATACGAACATTTCGATCGCGGGTGCCAAGTAATGCTTTAGCGCTTCCAATTAATGCACCATAAGGAAGTACTTCTGTAATTTGAAGATCTTCAAAATCAGTACTAGCACGGCTGATCATGATATTCAGCGTCGCTGTATCTGCACCTGCTTTATTAACAACCTCGACTCCACGTGTGAGTTCTTGCTTAACGATCGTTGTTAATCGTTCAGATACTTTATCTAGCACGCGTTCTGGGATTTGGCGTACCGCTTTCGCATTTTGGTGAATACCAACGTCATTAATCAGTATTTTATTATATTCAGAAGCCTCCACTGTCGGAGATACCCACTGTAGGCCTGTCGCATCTTCTATGTATTCAACTTCAACCAATTTATCATTATTCTTAATAAATTGAGTTTGTCGTTCATCTTCTGTCGGTAGACGACTTGAACAACCAAGAAGAACGAGTGAAAAGCTTATAATAGACAATAGTTTAATATTCATACGTCACTATACAATTGGTTAAATACCACATAATTAGAACACTATACGGTTAATGCTTTCAAGCACTATTTTGCAACCACGCGGTGCGTTTAAAAATATAATTCCCATATTTACTATTTCGCCATTGCTTTGCCAGCTTTGCTGCCGCAAAATTTCAACTCGCTTCGTTGCGTTAAACGGTATGCCGTCATAAACGTTATCTTGCCAGAACAAGGAAATCTGCACGTATGTTTACCATCACTCAGCCTGATACTCAGCCATCCGACCATATTCAACACAAAATAGATAACAAGACAAAACCGTTAGGGGCATTAGGTCAATTAGAAGCTGTCGCATTACAACTGGCTTTAATCCAACAAACTGAAAAAATTGAAATAAGGCACCCACACCTACTTGTTTTTGCCGGCGACCACGGCATTGCTCAACATGGCCTTAGTATTGCGCCTAGTGAAGTCACGGCACAAATGGTGGCAAATTTTCTCGCTGGTGGCGCTGCGATTAATTGTTTTTGCCGAACAAACGACATGGCATTAAAAGTGATAGATGCTGGTATTAAAGTCGAACCAGAAGATCACCCTAACTTAATAAAGCAACGTCTTGGGCATGGTACAGAAGATTTCAGCCAATACGCAGCGATGACAGACAACACAGTTTTACAAGCCTTAGAATACGGTGCAAACGTTGTAGAAGTGCTAAATCAGCAATCTTGTAACCTTGTCGGCTTTGGTGAGATGGGCATTGGTAATACCAGCAGTGCTGCTGCCATCATGGCGGCATTATTGAATATACCAGCAGATGAATGTGTAGGGCGCGGGACAGGTATCGATGATCAGCAGCTACAACGTAAAGTCGACCTTATAACCCAAGCGTTGGATTTGCATGCAGAGCAATTATCTGATCCTTTATCAATTCTAGCCAACGTCGGTGGGTTTGAAATTGCTCAAATCGTTGGTGGAATGCTAAAGGCCGCTGAAAATAAGATGACAGTATTGGTTGATGGCTTCATTTCCACAGCTGCCGCCATGCTTGCCGTTTCAATGTACCCCGAAGCAAATCATTACTTTATTTATTGCCATTGCTCTGACGAATCAGGCCACCAGCGTATGCTCCAGCATTTAAATGCAACACCACTGCTTAGTTTAGGTTTACGCTTAGGTGAAGGGACTGGTGCCGCTTTAGCTCTACCACTACTACGCTCTGCCTGTTGTTTCTATAACGAAATGGCCAGTTTTGAAGATGCTGGAGTAACAGTGTGAAGCTCCAACCAGATAGCCAAGCTAGCACTCAACATACAGACACAACTAACAGCCTAAAAACCATCGGTTTCAAGCGCCAATGGCAAATTTTTCTGGTGGCTCTGGCTTTTTTTACCCGTATTCCTATTCCTGAAAGTACGCCTTACTCACCAGAAAGGCTCAACCAAGCAAACCGTTATTTTGGCGCTGTGGGTATTATTATCGGCTTATTAACAGCGCTAACATATTGGGTTTTCGTGCAAATATTCCCCATCGAGCTTGCTGTTGCTGCCGCGATTATTTGCGGATTATTATTAACAGGAGCATTTCATGAAGATGGCTTAGCGGATGTTTTTGATGGATTTGGCGGTGGTTGGTCTGTCGAACAAAAGCTAAACATAATGAAAGATTCACGCCTTGGTACATATGGTGCGTCTGCTTTGGTTATGATGCTCGGGTGCAGATGGGCAGTGTTAATTGGGTTGGCAAAAATTGATATATTGCTACCAGCAGGGCTATTGATAGTGATGCATACGTTAAGTCGAATCTGTGCAGCAAGCCTGATATTTTCTTATCCATATGTAAGAGCGGATCAAGATAGCAAAGTAAAACCATTAGCTAATCAGCAAAGCCAACACGATTTGTGGGTTTTAATTGCCACAGGATTGATTATATTACTACTCTTGCCTTTAGAGATGGCTATCACCTTAACGTTAGTTTTACTTGTTGTTCGTTGGCTCTGTGGTAAATGGTTCCAACAACAATTGGGTGGCTATACTGGCGATTGCTTGGGGGCTGCACAACAAATAGCGGAACTTATGGGCTACCTAACCTTGCTAGCTTGGCTTTCATAAAATAAACACATCAATAAAAATAAAGAGGAAAACCCATGGTTGATCAAACCAACAAGGACAAACGCTATAAATCACGCCAAGAGAAAGTAAAAGCCGATATCGATGCTCGTGTTGAAGCCGCTCAAGAAGAAAAAGGGCTTTTCCTCATTATTACGGGTAACGGTAAAGGCAAATCAACCTCAGGTTTTGGTATGATTGCCCGTGCTGTGGGTCATGGTTTTAAATGTGGTGTTGGGCAATTCATTAAAGGCACTTGGGACTGTGGCGAGCGCAACCTACTTGAACAACACGGCGTACACTTTTCTGTAATGGCAACCGGGTTTACTTGGGAAACACAGAATAAAGAAACAGATAAAGCTGCCGCTCAAAAAACGTGGGCAGAATGTAAAGCAATGCTCGCTGATGATAGCTATGACGTTGTTCTACTCGACGAGATGACCTATATGGTGACTTACGGCTATGTGGAGTTAGAAGAGGTTGTAGAGGCAATTAACAACCGTCCAAATATGCAGTCGGTTATCATTACAGGTCGAGCAGCGCATCGTACATTAATTGAAATGGCAGATACGGTATCAGAAGTAAAAAGCGTAAAGCATGCCTTTGAAAGCGGTGTTAAAGCACGTAAAGGTGTTGACTGGTAATTAAGCAGCAACGTTAATTTCCAGATTAAAGAGGTAACACCAATGTGTTGCCTTTTTTATTTATCATCAAAAGTGATTATTTTCTTTCTCTATCTATTTCCTATTTCTATAATCTCGACTTATTATTCCTAAAAGCCGTAAAAAGCGGTTAGCACATTGTTTCCGGAGAATTTATGCCTTCCCAGTTACCAAAGAGCTTTAGTAAACCTTTTCTCAAAGTATTTCACATTCTTGAAGCGATCCTGCTGGTTGCCATAACCTTAGCCACCTTGTTTGCCATGGTTAATGAGTTTGTTCACGTCATTATCCAAAAAGATATCCAGCTTACCGACATTTTATTAATGTTTATTTATCTGGAAGTATTGGCCATGGTGCAGCAATTTGTCGCCCACGGTAAAATTCCGGTACGCTACCCTATCTACATTGCGATAATGGCGATTGCGCGCTATATCACGCTAGGCATGAAAGAGTTAGATGGGGTTTTAGTGGTATGGCTAGCACTCGCCGCCTTTATTCTTGCAGCTGCAACGTTAATGATCCGTATTGGTCATCATTATTGGCCTTATGAAGCAGTAACAGACCCATTAAAGAAACAGTCTGATGACTAAAGGTTTATCAGGTACAATGCATTCCTAAATAGACATCTATTCGTAAACAAAAAGGGAGCAATTGCTCCCTTTTTCTATTCTATAAAATCAGAGTTCTAAATTATAACAACCTACACAACAATTTGTGCGATGGTATAGCCGATCATACACGCCGATATCACACCAATAAGACCTGGCATCATAAAGCTGTGGTTAAAATAGTACTTACCTATCTTTGTTGTACCCGTGACATCAAAGTTACACGTTGCGATGTCTGACGGATAATTAGGAATAAAGAAATAACCGTAAGTTGCAGGCATTAAGCCAATCAATAGCGCAGGGTTAAGCCCCATAGCAACACCAACAGGCAACATCATACGCGCAGTTGCTGCTTGGCTATTCACCACAACAGAAACAATGAATAGTGCTAGTGCAAAAGTCCAAGGATAACCTTGTACCATCTCGGTAATACCCGATTTAAACGATGGCATTGCATACTGGAAGTAAGTATCACTCATCCACGCGATACCGAAGATGGCAATTGCCGCCACCATGCCCGATTTAAATACCACACCTTCAGGTACTTTCTGTACGTTGGTACGCGTAACAAGCAGGATTAAGCCACCAAAGCCCAGCATCATCATCTGAATAATCAATGACATCGAAATCGGTTTAGTTCCCTCACCTATCGTGCGGATCTCGGGCACCATCGCCACAACCACAATTGTAGCTAATGCCAAAATAAATAGCAGTACCGCATGTTTTGAAGACGATGGCAGCTTTTCATCAAGAGATGTTGACGTCGTATGAAGAATTTTATCACGCCATAATGGATCTTGTAGACGACGCTGATATTCAGGGTCATCATTTAACTCTTTACCACGACGTAAACTATATAGGGATAATAAAATGGTACCCAATAACGTTGAAGGCACAGTTACCATTAAAATCGTTAGCAGGTGGATACTTTCATCAAGGCCAGATAGCACGGCTAAATAGTACACAACCGCAGCAGAAATTGGACTTGCAGTAATTGCGAGCTGCGATGCAACAGATGATGCCGCCATTGGACGCTCTGGTCGAATGCCATTCTTCAGTGCCACATCACCAATAATCGGCATAATAGAGTAAACCGCATGACCAGTACCCAGCATAAAAGTCATGGTATAAGTGACAAGCGGACCGAGGATGGTCACACGCTTAGGGTTACTACGTAAAATGCGTTCGGCAATTTGTAACATATACTTTAAGCCACCGGCCGCTTCTAGAATAGAAGCACAAGTAACTACAGCAAGAATAATTAACATTACCGTGATCGGTGGCGAGGTAGGTGGCATTCTAAAGATGAACACTTCAACCAACAAACCTAAACCCGAAACGACGCCTAAACCAATGCCACCAAAACGGCTACCGGCATATAAGACGAGAAGGAGGAATAAAAATTCCAAATACAGCATACTCGTTATCTCCATATATCGAAAAATGCGATCTCAACATAAGACCTTTAATACTTTAGGAGTATCTTGGCAGCTGTATAACACTTCACTATTGATAGAAATCAATTAATTAAAAAAATCATTTATTGGAAAAGTAATGTGTGATCCTACTCTTAGAAACAACGTTCTATAAAAATAGAAACGCTACAATACTTTTTGTAACAATTCACCAAATATTCGATCATATGCAACATTTAGCGCGGCGTGATTTATGTGGCACATAAAAAACATTAACATCAATAGGAAACAAATTGATTATGAAATAAAAAAGCTAACACAGCTTTATCACCGTATTAACTTTTAATTTTGTATGAAGAAAAACCGTTATAACAAGCGATTCAGGTCATCAGGGCATTCTTTAATATGACATAAATTTGCATTAATATTTTGATTCCCTAATAAGCGCAACCATAATGCGGGTAAATGTTTGGGTCTGACCCGCTTCTCTTCCATTTTTTCAGGCGATAACATTTTCCATTCATCATTATTACTTTCCTGAGCAAACGCAAAACTAAACGGTAGGTATTCAGCCATTCCTAAACGTAAATCCGTCACGATTAATTTGTCATCAATTTGTTGATAACGAACAAATTGATCGCTGAACTTTTCAAGCATAAGCAAACGTTCAGACTTTTCATTCAACAACCACTCACCACGGGGCTTGGCAATAAAATCAATCGTCTTATCTTTATCTAATAACGACGTTAACCCTTCCCAATACGTATCACCATCTAATACAACGACACGCCACAGCACAGTATTCACAGGGGTTGGGGCAATAAATACAGGTTTACTTTCAAGTGGTGTACCCGCTAAATCCCCTTCAACTCTCGACTCGACAAGTTGCAAAGCAATCACTGACCACGCTAAATACACTGTCGAGATAGCGAGCCCTATTCCACATAGCTTTGCCATTTTCTCTCGCCAAAAAAGGCTAGCAAAAATCACCACGAGCAAGGGTATGGTATAAAGTGGATCGATAATGAAGATACTTGATACCGCAAAACTAATATCAAACGGCCAAAGCAGTTGAGTGCCATAAGAGGTAAACGCATCGAGTAGCGGGTGCGTGATAAGACAAGCTGCAATAAGCAGCCAAAGCTGAGTAAAAGAGAAACGAGAAGGACGCCACTGCTGCCAAGCTTGTGCTAACAGCCAAGAAAACGGTAACAGGATAAATAATGAATGACTAAAACCACGGTGTTTCACCATATCTGAAACAGGATCACCATAGCCAATCAACACATCGAGATCAGGAATCGTACCTAATGCAGCACCTGTCAGTAATATTTTTGGGGAACTTTTCTTCCCGGCAACAACTGCAGCAACCGCAGCACCTAACGCAGCTTGTGTAACTGAATCCAACCACCTTCTCCTTTTTTCTAAGCACATTGCAATCACATTGCAAATAGATGCCTTATAAATACACGAACTGAAGACTCCTATAATAACGACTGAAAAGTAAATAGAAAGTCATACTTTTGATTGGAAAACAAAATAAAATCAACACTAATTTAACATTTCAACCAAAAACCACTTACAAATTTAAAGACAACGACTATTCTTATTTTATCGCCACTTAATTACTATTTAATTGTTGTCGTTTGATACAAAGGAATTTGAATTATAAGAGGATATCAACCTATGGCTAAACAGTGTCCATGCTGTAATAAACACCTTGATGTACCAGCACTGAAAGATATTGAAAAAAATTTCAGATGCTCGCATTGCGATGCAAGTTTAACCCATAGTGAAATACAAATTATTTCATATGGTGCTATTTACCTTTTTGTTGTCACTTCACTCCTAATATTACTCGGTGTAAATGCTTTCTTTGCTACCGCTATTGCATTTGTCACTTACCATTTTCTACGCCCAGTAATCATTGAACCTAAACTTGATATTAAATTAAGTTATGTACCTAAAATTAAAGGCTTAATGCCGTTTAAATCAAATAATAGTCTTTAAGGCTACTTTCTCATTTACGGCCACTAATTTTGTTACACAAAAAACGCCCCCTCTTTTCACACCTTCACTTTTTAATCAAAGACTTAAAAAGTGAGAGTGAACAATCCGATTACTTTATGAACAATATGTGTCATCGATCGCAATTTAATACTGTTGATTTCGCTAGCTTAGATAAGGATACCCACAACCTAAAAGGAAACGCTAATGCCAACAAAAGTATCTGAATATATGACGAGAAAAGTTGTCACTATCCAACCTGATACAGGACTACGTGAAGCATTTTTTTTAATGCGAGATAATGCAATTCGTCACTTACCAGTTACCAATATTGATGGTGAATTAATTGGTTTTATTAGTGACCGCGAATTACGGCGCCCCGGATGGGTTGATGAGTCGCCGGATATCGGTCATGAATATGACCTAACAGATGACCTACACGTGACTGATGTTATGGTTAAAGATATCATTCATGTAAGAACATATGACACATTAACCAAAGCCGTCGGTACGATTCTTAATCACAGCATTAGCGCAGCCCCGGTGTTAGATAAAACGGGACAATTAGTCGGGATGCTATCTGCCGTTGATTTATTAAGTGCTTTCCAAGATACGTTAGAGTCACAGAAGACGCATAAAAATAAGAACAAAAAAGCGCTGGCTTGATGATGTCGAGTAGAAAGTAGAAACAAGAAAGGTGTGGCTAGCTGTCCGACACACCTTTCTTGTACTAGAACTAGGATACTTCTACGGTTTTACATCGTCGACATTGATAACAGCCTTAGGGGTCGCTGTGGCGATCCACGCTGCACAAAATAGGGTTAAGCGAGCATAGAAATAAAAGAATGCCATTAGACCGATAATAGAGCCAAAGGCAGCACCTGATGGTGATTTCGCTAGGCTTGGTAATATCATCGTCATCGCAAATTTGATAACCTCAAAACCAATGGCTGCCAATAAAGTACCTTGTAATAAAGCCCGCGTTTCTAACTTCTTCTTGGGTAACATCCAAAAAATCCATAAAAACATCAAATAGTTTGCTGTAATTGAGATAGTGAGTGCTATCAATGTGAGTGCTGGACGTAACCACGTAATGCCTCCTAAACCCAACGCCTCTACAATCGTTTTCTGCGCCGAGCCCGCAACTGATGTTAACGCGACAGTAAAGATAAGCGCAGCAACTAAGCCCGTAAGCGCGACAAAGTCTTTCCCATATTGTAAAAACAGGTGATCTTTATCTTCTGGTTTTCGCTCCCACACATCACGGGTTTGCGCTCGAATGGCTTCACGCAAATTACCCATCCAACTAATACCGGAATACAAAGCAATCGCTAAACCACTTAAGCCAACGGTTGTACGTTGATTAATCGCGGTATTCACGGTGTTTTCAAGGGTTTTAGCAAGGCTTGGATCAGTTACACCCGTTACTATCTTATCGATCAACCCCGTTAATAGATCGGAATTTGAGGCTAAAACAAAACCAGCGGCAGCAAATAACACCATTAAAATAGGGATAAGAGATAAAAAAGAAAAATAAGTAATCGCAGCACCAAATTGACTGCCTAATCGATCATTGAACCGATCAGCAGCACGTAACAGGTGATCGATAGGAGGAAACGCTTTTACCTTCCCTACTGTAAATCTACACATCGAAAAAAATCGATTCATGATGGTGTTTTTCACTGCTTTGTTATCTTGTTCCATACTCTCTTTACTACTTAATCAACGCATTGAAATTGACAATTAAATGTCTAAAACTTATTCAGTTTTACATTGTAATCATAATAGAACTACAGACCAGTGAATCATTCTTAATCATAAATTTATTATGTACTTAACATTTATTATTTGATTGCTACGCATTGTAAAGTCTGTCTAGTCCTAAAATAGAAAAGGCTTGCCAAAAGTGGCAAGCCTTTTTACTCAAAGTGCATCATTGCTTAGTTAAATAAGCCTTTTAATAACTTATCAGCGGCATTTTTGATATTGTCGTCTTTGCCTTTATCACCCAGCAACTTTTCTAAACCGCGATCAATTTCTTTCTTTGCTTTTTCTTCAAGTTCATTGTTTTGTTTAAACAATTCTTTCAAATCCAGTGCAAACGTAGGTTTAGTCCAGTCGCCTTTTACATTAACAGGCACAGTCAAATCAGCAATATCATCTATCTCTTTACCACCCTGACCTTTACTACTCGCAACCACTGACGTACTAATGATGAAATCAAGACGCTCACTCACTAGGTTAGTGCTGCCCTTGCCATCAATACGTAATAACGGTGATGCAAGATGAATATTGGTTGTGGAAGCAACACTTTTACCAATTTTGAAGGTAGCTTTTAAAGCTGAGAAATCCGTCTTCTTTTCTTCTTTCACATATTCTGCTTTTTTACCTTTCAATGTCGCTTTTGCTTCACGAATCATCTCGGGAATATTCACGCCGTAAATTGCACCATCAGCAAAGTTTATCGCAATGCTACCAGCAACATTTTCACGAATACGCTTTTCAGCCAACCCAGTACCCGACAGTTTTATATCGATATTACCCGTACCAGCCAGTGTTTCATTTTGGGCAACATCTTTAAGTAAAGCATGTACATCAACCCCTTTAATATGCTTTGTTACCTGGTATTTCGGCAACTTACCATTTGCATCGACGGTAGCATTAGCACTAACAGTACCGCCGTATAACTTAGCATTGAAGCGCTTAAGGTTCAGCACGCCTTTTTGCACCTTCATATCAACTAGCACAGCAGACACTCTCGCATTCGCAGCTTTCAATTTTTTGATAGCAACGGTACCAGCGATATCCAATGTTTTTAAAGCCGATAAATCTGGTTCTTCACTTTTGCTGGCTGTTGATGCCCCACCACCAGCAGAAGGCGCAGAACCAGTTTCTTCTTTGGTAGTATCTTTATTTTTAGCTGATGATGCAGTACCTAAGAATGCATCCAGATCGATATTATCACTATTAACATCGAAACGAATAACAGGAATAGTTGCACTCTTAAACGAGCCTTTACCGTTTAAAGCTAGCTCATCGATCGATGTGTCAAAACGACTTAACGTCGCTAAACCTTTTGCAACATCATAAGTCGCATCAGCATTTAACCCGACTTTCATTTCAGGACGCGGTAACGTACTTCCTTTAAGATCTGAAGATAGTGTCAGCTTATCAAGTTCAGCCATATTGTAATCAGTGCTTATTTTAAAGCGCGTTGCGCCATTTGCATCAAATGCAAGATCAGGTATTTGACCTTTCGCTGCAAATGTTATGTTAGCCCAATCGCCGACTTTAAAGTGATCAACACCCAGCACGAGGGATTGAATATCATTAACACTGTCTTTTGCAGACGCGGTTAGATTTAATGCTTTAAGTTCACCGCTTTTATAATCAGCCGCAATCAACAATTGGCTATCGCCCTTAGCGGTAAAACTAAGTTCGGCATTCTTGCCTGTTATATCAAAGTTAGCTTGAGTCCATTCACCAGGTGAGAATGTATCAAGTTTGAAATTCAAGCTATCAATTGTTGTGGCTGTACCGGCTTTATCATCTCGTACTTCTGCACTCGCATTCACAACTTCAACGCCAGCTAAGCTGATTGTCCACGGTTGCGTCGGCTCACCTTCTACTGACGGCTGATCAATAGCAGGTTCGCTACTCGTACCATTCGCATCTTCAGTAACTGTACCTTCAACAGCAGCTTGTTCACCTAGACCATCTAGATTACTGACACCATCTTTACGTGTTTGAATAAATACACGCGCATCATTTAAACTGATATTACCAATTTCAAGATGCTGAGAGAAAAGAGGCATCACCGATACAGAAAGTTCTGCACTACCCAATTTCACTAAATCAGCTTCAGCAAAACCTTGGGGGTTCTTAAACTCCGTTTCACCTAAGCTAAAACCAATGCTAGGGAAAAATCGCCAGCTAATATCGCCATTAATGACTAAGTCTCGCCCAGTGGCTTTTTTAACTTGTTCACTTAATAAAGGTTTAAATTGGTTGGGATCGACCAATGCAAGCAAGGCACCTATGCCAACCACTATAACTAGTACAATGGCTAATAATACGTAAAGAAGCTTTTTCATTGTATCCTCTGAATTATCCGTTATTCCTGACTTTTATTACGTTCAAATTTTTAGTCAGAGTCCATTTATGACAGCGATGGTTACAATTAGTTTCTTGACTAAAAAACAATAACCATAAGAAAAGTATGTTAAGACTAAATAGCGCTATACCCAAGTTACTTAGTTATATATCAATAACAAAGATATTCTATTACCTAGATTAAAGCAGAAAAAAAGGCAGTCGTTAAGACTGCCTTCATAAAGAATTACCAAATCGACAATAAATGGATATAAAAAAGGCTGACAATGTCAGCCTTAGTAATCACATTATGATTTTAGCAACTTGGCAATATGTGCCTTCAATACATCAATCGCGATTCGGTTTTTACCCCCTCGCGGTACAATGATATCGGCATATTGTTTAGACGGTTCAATAAACTGCATGAACATAGGGCGTACCGTCTTTTGATACTGCACAAGCACAGATTCCATTGTACGACCACGTTCAGCAACATCACGCTGCAAACGGCGAAGTAAACAAATATCTAATGGCGTATCCATGAACACACTTGCGTGCATGAGTTCACGTAAACGTGGATCCGTTAATAAAAGAATACCTTCAAGAATGATCACTTTTTTAGGTGTCATTGGTGTAGTTTCTTTTAAACGTGTGTGTTCACTATAGCTGTATTGAGGCACTTCAACAGCTTTGCCTTCGATCAACTGTTGCAGATGGTCACAAAGTAAATTGTGGTCAAGTGCATTAGGGTGATCATAATTCGTTTTAACCCGCTCATCCATGGTCAGGTGACTTTGATTACTGTAGTAACAATCTTCCGTGATAACACCGATCTGGTGATCGCCTACTTTTTCTTTTAATTCTTTATAAACAGTACTGGCAATCAAGCTTTTACCGGACGCAGAAGCACCTGCGATACCAATAATGACGCATTGGTGTGAGTTTTCAGACATATCAGAAAGCACCTGTAAGACAACGAAACGAGGCGGAAAATTAACCGCATTATTATAGGCACTTGCGGCGCCAGAAGCCAGAGAAAACGTGACTTCCAGCACGCTTTGTTAGAAAGCTGTCACATTTCTCTCATATTTAGTGCCTTTACTTATTCGCATACGCTTACATTGTACGAATAGTAATCTGCTCTGCCACTACTTCGCCTTGCCAAAATAATCGACTCGCAATTTGCCCAGCAAGATCAATGTATGCTGCGGCTTGCTCTGAATCAGGCGATGCTGCTACGGTTGGCTTACCACGGTCGATATCTTCACGAATAGTAATATGCAGTGGTAATTGTGCTAATAAAGGAACGGAATATTCTTTAGCCATGCGCTCTGCACCGCCAGTACCAAAAATAGTCTCATGATGACCACAATTGCTACAAATGTGATAACTCATGTTTTCAACCAAACCCACGATAGGCACATCCACTTTATCAAACATGCTTATACCTTTAATGGCATCCGCTAGTGCTAAGTCTTGTGGTGTTGTAATAACAATCGCACCTGTCACAGGAATTTGTTGAGCAAGTGTCAATTGAATATCACCCGTACCCGGTGGCATATCAATAACAAGGTAATCGAGATCTGGCCACCACGTTTCAGTCACTATTTGCTGTAGCGCTTTTGATGCCATCGGTCCACGCCAAATTGTCGCGCTCTCTGCTGGTACTAAATAGCCGACTGAATTCGTATACAGACCGCATGATTCAACAGGTAACATCATTTTGCCACCTGTTGATTGTGGCTTTTCATCTACTGTGCCTAACATCATAGGTACAGAAGGGCCATAAATATCGGCGTCTAATAAACCCACTTTTGCGCCTTGCTTTTGCAAGCCTAACGCTAAGTTAACAGCCGTTGTCGATTTACCTACTCCGCCTTTTACCGAGCTTACAACGATAATATTTTTAACGCCCTTTAGCGGTTGCTTTTTACCACATGCCAATGTTGCAACACGGCACTGAACAATAAACGCCATATTGGCAGCAATATGGTGCAACTCTTGTTGAGTAATAATCCAATGTTCAAGTAATTCAGTAATGGCTGCAGCAGCGAAAGGGAGAGTTATCGTCACTGTACCTTGAGCAGATACCGACACAATATTTTCAGTCTCTGCCCATTCTGAAATGAGTAAAGGGTGTTCAAAGTGATTTAACCAAAGACAGATATCTGCAACATTTTCAAAGCGAATCATCGAATCATTCCCCATAAGGTTTAAGGCTCCACGTTCATATTAGACTTATTATCACACCCTACTAACAACCTAAGTATATGCAAAGTATTGAGGTAGTTAGGGAAAAGGATGGATTCATCTTCTTTTTCTTAATCCTACCACCAATGTACCTAGACTGCTGCTATTTAGACAGCGTTTAACTTGGATAAATCACCCAGTGACGCTAGGCAATATGCTGCTGATCAGGTAATATTTGATGCTTATTCTATTTTTACCCATCATGAGCGAAATAAGTAATTATGGCTGCGAACCCAAGAAAAATTCTGGTGACCTGCGCCCTACCGTACGCTAACGGTTCTATCCACCTTGGTCACATGCTTGAGCATGTACAAGCGGATATTTGGGTGCGCTATCAGCGCCTTCGTGGTAACGAAGTACACTTTATCTGTGCAGACGACGCACACGGTACTCCAATCATGCTTAAGGCCCAGCAGATGGGTATGGAACCTGAGCAAATGATTGCAGAAGTAAGCAAAGAGCACCAAACTGACTTTGCTGGCTTCGATATTAGCTTTGATAACTATCACAGCACTCACAGTGACGAAAACCGAGAGCTAGCATCATTTGTTTATACTCAGCTAAAAGACAAAGGGTATATTACCAACCGTACTATTTCTCAGCTATTTGATCCTGAGAAAGAAATGTTCTTACCTGATCGTTTCGTTAAAGGCACATGCCCTAAATGTAAAGCGGAAGACCAGTACGGTGATAACTGCGATAATTGTGGCGAAACATATAGCCCAACAGATCTTATCAATCCGAAATCAGCAGTCTCTGGCGCAACGCCAATCATGAAAGATTCTGAGCACTTCTTCTTTGACTTACCACAGTTCGAAGACATGCTTAAAGCGTGGACAAAATCTGGGGCACTACAAACTGAAACCTCAAATAAAATGCAAGAGTGGTTTGAGTCTGGTCTTCATCAGTGGGATATCTCACGTGATGCACCTTACTTCGGTTTTGAAATCCCAGGTGAAACTGGCAAATACTTCTACGTATGGCTAGATGCACCAATCGGCTACATGGGTTCATTCAAGAACTTATGTGATAAGCGCGACGATCTTGATTTTGACGAATTCTGGAAGAAAGACAGCACAACTGAGCTTTATCATTTTATTGGTAAAGACATTGTGTACTTCCACAGCCTATTCTGGCCTGCAATGCTTGAAGGCGCAGGTTTCCGTAAACCAAACAATGTATTTGTACATGGTTACGTAACAGTAAATGGCGCGAAAATGTCGAAGTCGAAAGGTACCTTTATTAAAGCAGGTACTTACCTTGAACACCTAGATCCTGAGTGTCTACGTTACTACTACGCTGCAAAGCTAAATAGCCGTATTGATGATTTAGATCTTAACCTTGAAGACTTTACACAACGTGTAAACAGCGATGTTGTAAACAAGATTGTTAACCTTGCTTCACGTAACGCTGGTTTCATTGCTAAGCGCTTTGAAGGCAAGTTGTCTGAAACATTCGCAGAACCTGAGCTTTATGCTGAGTTTGCCAATGCTGCAGACCGTATTGCTGAACTTTACGAAACACGCGAATTTAGCCGTGCTATCCGTGAAATTACAGCACTTGCTGATAAAGCAAACCAGTACATTGATGAAAAAGCACCTTGGGTTGTTGCTAAGCAAGAAGGTAAAGATCAAGAATTACAAGATATCTGTTCTGTGGGTATCAACTTATTCCGCGTTCTGATCACTTACTTAAAGCCAGTAATGCCATTGCTTACTGAACGTACTGAAGCATTCTTAAACGAAACACTTACATGGGAAGGTGTGGCACAGCCATTAACTAACCACAAAGTGACTAAGTTTAAAGCACTATTTACTCGTATTGATCCTAAGCATGTTGAAGCGATGGTTGAAGCCTCTAAAGAAGATGCGGCAGCAGCGCAAGCACTGATTGAATCAGCAAAGCCAACAGGCCCTCTTATCGATGAGCCAATCGAAGCTGAAATTGAATTCGATGACTTTGCTAAAATTGATATGCGAATCGCGAAAATTGTATCGTGTGAAGCAGTACCAAAGGCGAATAAACTACTGAAGTTCCAATTGGACATCGGTGGTGAAATGCGTCAAGTATTCTCAGGTATCAAATCAGCATACACACCAGAAGAGCTTGTCGGTAAGCACACTGTAATGGTTGCTAACCTTAAACCTCGTAAAATGAAATTTGGTATGTCTGAAGGTATGATCCTAGCAGCAGGACCTGGTGGCAAAGATCTTTGGATCTTAGAACCACACGAAGGTGCTCAGCCTGGTATGCGTGTTATGTAACGCTATACGTCTTAATACTAAGGAGCCTATTGGCTCCTTTTTTTATAAGTAATGCCAACATAAACAGGCCTCTGGCTCATCCTTGCTAGTATAGTTGCCGATCAATACTGAGATAAAACGCTATTTATGCACAAAACATTCAACCAGACTATCATTCCTCACAGCACCAAAATGCAACATTTAACACTGCTAATATAGGTCAAATCCAGTTCATTTAACCAACTAGTTGTAAAGTGTTAAATTTTACCCCCGAACAGACCAAAAAAAAGCATTTATATTTGTTAACAGCACTTTCGAGTTACATGCAAAAAAACAGCTTCAATTAGATATTACCCTACCGAATCGACACTAATAATGCCGAGACCTTAGCAAAATCGACTATGATTTAACCACGATGTTAATAGGCAGTTAAATACCCTGCTTATTTATCTGTAAATAGAATAAAAAGTGTGATCTCAAACAGACCTTTGCACTTTGAATAACATTTTACTTCGCTTTAACACCCAAACTACTGCTAACCTGCTCCGCACTCTGATGAGTGATTTACAGAGTGAATAATTATAAGGAGTGTTCTATTCATGAATACAGATAAGAAAAAGATGTCTCTAACTGGCCGCGTTATCCTCGGCATGCTTTTAGGCATATTAACAGGATTTATCATTCGCTCTCTGTTTGCCGATACGGCTTTCGTTCACGAATACATTGTGAACGGTTTATTTGACGTAGGTGGAAAAATCTTTATCGCGAGCTTAAAAATGCTTGTGGTTCCATTAGTATTTGTATCTTTAGTGTGTGGTACTAGCTCACTAAAAGATATCAGTACTCTAGGCCGTCTTGGTGGTAAAACCGTCCTGTTTTATCTCGTTACTACGGCACTAGCGATTACTCTTGCACTAACAATGGGTACAATCTTCCAACCAGGTGCAGGTGCTGACCTTTCTGCTGCAACAACTTTTGCATCCAAAGAAGCGCCATCATTAGGTGATGTCATTGTTGGTATGTTCCCAACAAATCCAATAAGCTCAATGGCAGAAGGGAATACACTGCAAATTATCGTATTTGCGATTTTATTTGGTGTTGCTATCAGCGCAGCTGGAAAGCCAGGCGAACGTATTGCAGCTCTATTCGTTGACTTAAACGCAGTAATAATGAAGTTGGTTGCATTATTGATGAACATTGCACCATATGGTGTGTTCTTCTTAATGGCTAAACTATTTACAGGTCTAGGCTTAGATGCCATTTACAACCTTCTAGGCTACTTCTTAGTGCTTGCTGCAACATTATTACTACACGGTTTTGTTACTTACAGTGTAATGCTAAAAGCCTTCTCTGGTTTAAGCCCAATTGTTTTCTTGAAGAAAATGGAGGATGCAGTAATGTTTGCATTCTCTACCGCATCTTCAAATGCCACCATTCCTGTCACAATGGAAACAGCAACAAAGCGTCTTGGTGTCAATAACAAGATTGCATCATTCACTGTGCCTCTTGGCGCAACCATCAATATGGATGGTACTGCGATCATGCAGGGTGTCGCGACTGTATTTATCGCACAAGCATTCAACATTGACCTCACGATGAGTGACTACTTAGCCGTTATCATGACAGCAACATTGGCTTCTATCGGTACCGCTGGTGTTCCTGGTGTAGGTCTAATTATGCTTGCGATGGTACTTAACCAAGTGGGCCTACCGGTCGAAGGTATCGCGCTTATCATGGGTGTTGACCGCTTACTTGATATGATTCGTACTGCGGTAAACATCACGGGTGATAGTGTTGTTACTTGTATCGTTGCTAAGTCTGAAAATGAAATGGATATTAATACGTTCAATAACCCGAAAGCGGGTGAGAAAGACGAAGAAGTTCACTTCCATACCCTAAAACAAAATAGCTAATTACACGTTTAATACCGCTGTAATCAACTAGATCTAAGGCTTCGCTATTCTCTATAGCGAAGTCTTTTTTGTTTGTTTTCTACTATCAGAGCTGTATCAATATAGTGCAACACTCACTAAAACAGCGCACATGGTTATAATCCTCCCCTCTCTTTTAAATATAAGCCATTGTTTAATTAACTATTAAGTAAAAACACTAATAGGCATAGATATTGCTAAACCATATTGCGTATGAAATTTTATACCAATATTGGAGGAGTTATGTTGATACTATTGCTACTCGTAATAATCTTTGGTGCTAGTTGCGTCTTCATTTGGCAGGCAAGAGAAAATAAGCGTTTTTTACAAACTCGGTTTGATCAAGTCATCGGCCTTCGACAGCTTATTTTTTTATTACGATTTCATCGCCGTGAATCACATCACTTTTTATCTCAATCTCATCCACTTGAAGCAACACAATCAAATGAAGTCATTGCGATCAAATCATTGATGAAGATTTTGTCCTCTCAAGCCGACCAGGCTCATAAACCCATGTACCGTGTTCTTGCAAAACAAATCAATAAATTACTGGGTGAATGGTCAAGCTATTCTGTTCGCCGTAATCAAGCCGCTCATGGAAAAGCGATTCGACATGTTTTGTACTTAATTGATGATGTGATCACACAAAGCTTGCTCTCGGCAGATAAAGAAACGCTATTTAAAACCTATCAAACCGCTTGGCCTATTACTTTAAATGCAATTGATAGTTTAAGTCGATTTCGCTACGCCATTGATAGTTACACCTTAGGAAAAAACTCAGGTGAGCGTGAGTTAAGAGTACACATAAGTGTTATTCAGCGTCGCTTAGGACAGGTTGCCTTACTAGCAAATAAGCCACCGCCCACTTTCATGATTGATGCTCTAATGTTGGAGTTTGAGAGCATCAATTTACAAGCAAGAAATTTGGAAGATAGAAAAGATGATCTATACCAATTATCACTTAAAATTTCTGATACGATTTTCAATTTATTCGACATAATCTTGACTGATATCGCGACTGATATTTCTGTTCGTTTTCCTGAACTTCAGCACACTAGCAGCAATGTAGTGGCTTTTCAGAAAACATCCAACTTGTATTCTATTTCGAACTAATACCAAGTCCATTAATTATATTGCACATATAAAAAAACCCAGCCTTAGCTGGGTTTCTTCTTTCTCGCTAACCTCTAAAAAGATTAACCGATATGCGTTGCACCTTGCATGTACTTACGAAGTACTACAGGGATTTCAATGCGACCATCTGCTTGCTGACCATTTTCCATGATAGCAACCATTGTACGACCAACCGCAAGGCCTGAACCGTTAAGTGTGTGAACAAGCTCTGGCTTCTTCTCACCTTTACGACGGAAGCGTGCTTGCATACGGCGTGCTTGGAAGTCTTGCATGTTTGAACATGAAGAGATTTCACGGTAGGTGTTTTGAGCTGGAACCCATACTTCTAAGTCGTATGTTTTCGCGGCGCCAAAGCCCATATCACCCGTACAAAGAATCACTTTACGGTAAGGGAGTTCTAGTAGCTGAAGTACCTTCTCGGCATGACCCGTTAGTTCTTCTAGTGCTGCCATTGAATCTTCAGGCTTGGTGATCTGAACTAATTCAACTTTGTCGAATTGGTGCATACGAATAAGACCGCGAGTATCACGACCGTACGAACCCGCTTCAGAACGGAAACACGGTGTGTGAGCCGTCATCTTCAATGGAAGATCGGCTTCATCTGTAATCGTATCGCGAACCATGTTCGTTACAGGTACTTCTGCCGTTGGTATAAGTGACATACCAACGCCTTCTTCAGTCGCAGGCTTAGTATGGAACAAATCTTCACCAAACTTAGGAAGCTGACCAGTACCAAATAAGCTGTCAGAGTTAACTAGGTAAGGTACGTACATTTCAGTGTAGCCATGTTCTTCTGTATGAAGATCTAGCATGAACTGAGCGATTGCACGGTGTAGACGCGCGAATTGACCTTTCATCACGATAAAACGTGAACCTGAAATCTTCACGGCACTCGCGAAATCAAGACCACCAGCCATTTCACCAAGATCAACGTGATCTTTCACTTCAAAATCGTAAGCTTTTGGCTCACCCCAACGTGAAATTTCAACGTTCTCGTCTTCATCGTTACCAGCAGGTACAGAATCATCCGGAAGGTTTGGTACCATCATAGTGATGCTTTGAAGCTCATCAAGAAGTTCTGCCAACGCTTTTTTCGCATCGTCTAGATCACTACCTAGGTTTGCGACTTCAGCTAGAATTTTTTCAGCTTCTTCGTGGTTGCCTTGTGCTTTCGCTTGACCAATCGACTTCGATCGCGCGTTACGCTGTGCTTGAAGATCTTCAGTCATCATCTGAAGGGACTTACGTTTTTCTTCAAGAAGACGTAAATTTTCAACGTCAAGGGTAAAACCACGACGCGCGAGTTTTGCAGCTGTTTCATCCAGCTCAGTTCGAAGTAATTTAGAATCTAGCATGCTAATCCTGTGCTCTTAATATTCTGAAGTGCTCGTTATTTAAGCAGTTATTGCCAAAATAATCTTAAATTTCGGTACGTCAGGAACTCTGACGCCAATTGCTTAACGATACCCAAAAAGCCTTATTATTGGTAGCGCTTTAATGTGCTTTTAGCATCTAATGAAGCAAGATAATCCAATTTTTCGGCAATTTTGGTTTCTAAGCCACGATTTGATGGTTCATAGTAACGTGTATCTTTCAATTCTGGAGGGAAATAGTTCTCACCCGCAGCATATGCACCTGGCTCATCATGTGCATAACGATATTCAGCACCATAACCCAATTCTTTCATTAATTTGGTTGGGGCATTACGCAAATGAGGCGGTACTTCATAGTCAGGGTGATGAGCAGCATCTTGTTTTGCTTTTGCAAACGCCACATAAACCGCATTACTTTTAGGGGCACAGGCAAGATATACAATCGCCTGAGCAATGGCACGCTCCCCTTCGTATGCCCCGATACGCGTAAAGCAATCCCATGCTGATACCGCAACCTGCATTGCACGAGGATCGGCATTACCGATATCTTCAGAGGCAATCGCTAATAGTCGTCGCACAATATAGAGCGGATCACAGCCTGCTTGCAGCATACGTGCAAACCAGTACAAAGCACCATCTGGGTTAGAGCCTCGAATTGATTTATGCACTGCTGAAATCATGTCGTACCAAAGATCGCCTTTATTATCAAAGCGCCCTATTTTCTCGCCTGCCACTTCAGCAAGAAGCTCTAACGTGATTTGCTTAATGCCTTCTTTATTTTCTTCTGCCATATCAATTAACTGTTCAAGATAATTGAGTGACATACGGGCATCACCACATACCAGTTCGGAAAGACGTTCTTTTACATCATCAACAAATTCAAGATTTGAATCAGATATACCACGTGAACTATCCCTGAGTGCTTGCTCAACAACCGCTAACACTTCAGCTGTTTCTAATGACTTCAGCTTATAAACACGGGCACGCGACAACAGTGCGTTATTAAGCTCAAACGACGGATTCTCTGTCGTGGCACCAATAAAAGTAACCGTGCCATCTTCAATATGTGGCAGAAAAGCATCTTGCTGGCTTTTATTAAAGCGATGCACCTCATCTACAAATAAAATCGTACGACGCCCTGCCATTTTATTTTCACGGGCTTTATCGATAGCAATACGAATATCTTTAACGCCTGAAGTGACTGCAGATACACGCTCAACTTCTGCATTCGCATAATTAGCTGCCACTTCGGCTAATGTTGTTTTACCTGTACCCGGTGGCCCCCAAAGAATCATCGAATGCAGGTGACCCGCTTCTAAGGCACGTCGTAATGGTTTACCTTCACCGAGGATATGTTGCTGACCAATGTACTCTTCAACAGTACGAGGTCGCATTCTTGCCGCTAGCGGGCGGAAATCAGATGAAAAATCAAGACTGAAGTTACTCAAAATAACCACTCCCTTAAAGACAGAAAAGGTGGCATTAAATGCCACCTAGTTTAAATAGTGTTTTCTATGCCGAGATAAAGAAAATACTAACGTTCAGCGTTCTTATTTTTCGACGTTTTTATCAATTTCGTTGATCATCAAGCTCTACACCTTTCGGAGGCGTAAAAGTAAATAAATTCGCTTTTGGCACTTGCTTGCTGAACTGACGGAATTTGAAATTGCTACGCTGACCATCTTGCTCTACAACAGAAAAACTACGTACTTCGCCCGATTTTGCAACGGTAACAACAAACTTACCCATCGTCGATGTCGTATCTTTCGGTGTTAACGTAAAGGTATCTGACGTTTGAGCCACGTTATAATTCGCCCAATCACTCGCGCTATTACGGGTTAACAATACAAACGGTGTTTGCTCCGTGGCATCTTTCAACCACATTGCGGTAACTTGTTCGATAAAGGGGCTGTAGTACCACAACGTTTTACCATCAGAAACCAGTAAATTTTCATCAGGTGTGACTGTGTTCCAGCGGAATAAATTAGGACGTTTAATTGTTACGTCCCCTTTTCCTTCTACCAGCACATCACCTTCAGGGCTAACAACTTTCTGGTCAAAATTGGCACTGAATGCATTCACTAAACTCAAACGAGAGCTTAACTCTTGCTGTGGGTTTGCCCATGCAGCAGAAGACAATACCAATGGTGCAACCAAAAACAGGCCTATCATTGCTTTTTTAATCATTTTTACACCCTATTCGCATCTTCATTATGTTGAGATTGATACCCTCAACATAACATCATTAATAGTTAGTCTCTTGGTGGCGGAGGCGGTGCTAATACCTCACGATTACCATTATGACCAGGAGCACTTACAATACCGTGTGCTTGAAGTTGCTCGACAATTCGAGCAGCTCGGTTATAGCCAATTTTAAATTTACGCTGAACACCGGATACCGAACCGCGACGAGTCTCGGTCACAAATGCTGCAACATCATCAAATAGCTGATCTAAATCTTCATCACCAGATGCTGCTTCTCCTGGCAGTAATCCTTCAGAACCTTGATCTGCACTTAAAATACTTTCGATGTACTGAGGTTTCCCTCTCGCTTTCCAATCGTTCACAACGTTATGTACATCATCATCTGATGCAAATGCACCGTGCACACGAATAGTATGACTTTGACCTGATGGTAAATACAACATATCACCCATGCCCAATAGCGATTCAGCACCCCCCTGATCCAGAATCGTACGGGAGTCAGTTTTGGTTGATACTGTAAATGCCATACGTGTAGGAATGTTAGCTTTAATTAAACCTGTAATAACATCAACAGATGGACGCTGAGTGGCCAGGATAAGGTGAATACCTGCGGCACGGGCTTTTTGAGCCAAACGTGCAATCAGTTCTTCAACCTTTTTACCAACAACCATCATCAAATCAGCAAACTCATCGACAATAACAACAATACTTGGCATCTTTTCTAACAGTGGCGCATGCTCTGCCATGCTATCGCCAGGTTTCCACAATGGATCATAAATTGGGAAACCAGCATCAGCGGCTTCTTTCAATTTAGCGTTATAACCCGATAAGTTTCGCACTCCAACAGCTGCCATCAACTTATAACGTCGTTCCATTTCACCTACACACCAACGTAACGCATTACCTGCATCTTTCATGTCGGTGACAACTTCGGTTAATAGGTGCGGAATGCCTTCGTAAATTGAAAGTTCCAACATTTTCGGGTCAATCATAATAAAACGACACTCTTCTGGCGTACATTTGTACAGCAAGCTCAGAATCATTACGTTAACACCAACAGACTTACCAGAACCTGTCGTACCAGCCACTAATAAGTGTGGCATCTTACTTAAATCTGCAACAACCGCTTCGCCAGCAATATCGTTACCTAAAACAACAGGCAGTGCACTGTTCATATTTTGAAAGCGTTCGCTAGCAACTACTTCAGACATATAAACTGTTTCACGATTTCGATTGGGTAATTCCAAACCAACATAAGGTTTACCAGGAATCACCTCAACCACACGCACTGCGATTGCAGATAAAGCACGCGCCAAATCTTTGGCTAAGCCTGAAATACGGCTTACTTTTACGCCAGGAGCAAGATCCAACTCATAACGCGTAATAACAGGGCCAGGGTAAACCCCCGCCACTCGTGCTTTGATTTTGTAATCTTCCAACTTAGATTCTACCAAACGAGCTGTTTCCATTAACTCTTCTTCTGATGCTGGTTCTACGTTTTGTCTCGCTGGAGCCAGCAAATCAATGGTCGGCATTGGCGATGTTGGCACTGGAAGATCTGGCGCTGACTTCATCAAAAACGGATTATCTAAACCTGCGGCATGTACTTGTTCTTTTTGCGCCTGACGAATTTTTTGCAAAAAGATTTCTTCATCGGTTAATTCTTCAACATTGTCTTGTTGCGAACGATCTAATTCTGACAGCCCATCTTGAACCCCAATTTCAATACTACAGGCTTCAACTACCACCGGCTCTACAGGAGCTGGCGACATTGGTGCTGCTGTTTGAACTGGGGGGTGAACTGGCGTTTGAGCGGTGTGTGCTTGAGGTATATGTACCGGTGACTCATCACTTATAGTCGACATAGCTGGCATTACAACGCTTGCAGCAACCGCAGGTGCAACAACAGGTGCAATATTCTGAACAACCTGCGTAACAACCTCTGCAACTCCTTCAGGTGGCAGTGTAATATCAGCAGTAGGCGTCGAAACACTTGTAATTGTAGGCGCTACAGAATGAGAGGCTGAAGCCACAAGCCCTTCATGTTGCTCTTCAACATACATGGTGAAATCTTCATCTTTTTCTAGCTCTCGCTCTAACTCTGCAATAGTTAGCCCTTTTGCTTGAGTCGTTGATGTAAGTTCAATCGGATCTGTTTGTTCAAGATTCGTGCTCTTAAGGTGACTACTTTCAAGGTTCTTGCTTTCAAGGCTGACCGTTTCAATACCAGTGCTACTTACTGCACCGTTATTTGCAGCGCCGTTATTTACAAGAGTACTTTCTTGCGCATCAGGCTTAATAGCCAGATTAGATTCAGGGACACGAACAGAAGTAGTCACATCCATCAATGGATCGGCTAATTGTTCGCCTTGTGCCATCGCCACTTCTTGAGCTGCTACCTTGTTTGCAACAACATGATTTTCAACAGCATGGTTTGCAACAACATGATTTGCAACGGCACGGTTTTCAATAACACTGTTTGCAACAGCACTGCTAGCAACAGCACTTCCTGCCACGGCAGTTGCTGCAACGGCAGGTTGACGGAATGCATTATCAGAAGCAGGTTGTTGTGTGGCTGTTTGTGTGCGATTTGGCATCACAATCTGTGGCGTGGATTCTGAATTCCAAGTCTGAGAAGGCGCATCTGCTAATATAGGTTCAGGAGAAGCACTCTTAGAAAAATCAATCTCTGGTGTTA
The DNA here is from genome assembly GCF_003025615.1 of Photobacterium frigidiphilum. GTDB lineage: Bacteria > Pseudomonadota > Gammaproteobacteria > Enterobacterales > Vibrionaceae > Photobacterium > Photobacterium frigidiphilum. The sequence goes on from NZ_PYMJ01000001.1 coordinate 116,679, forward strand.
CTCTTCGACCATATGAAGCAAGTAACACATCGTCCGCATCAACCTCTGCTGGTTGTTCAAGCTGAAGTTGTTTGGCATATGCCGTTTGCTGTTCATCAGGAATGTCGGTTGCAAATGGGGTCAGTGTTTCTGATTTATCTGAACGGACAGTATTTAATAACCGCGATATTCCTCTAAGAGTTCTATCACCAATAGTATCAACAATGGTTAACCACGAAATCCCCGTAAACAATGTAAAACCAACCGCCCAGAAAAACATCAAGACCAATGTCGTTCCGAGTATATTTAGCAAGGGTAACGCCATATTAGACACAACATCGCCAATTACACCACCAGACGAGAAATACCAAATATCATCAAAGTTTAAATCAGCTAAACCACAGCTTGTAAGAAACAGCAGAAGCATACCTAATAAACGTGTGCCATAAATCATATAATCAATAGAGGCTGGCTCACTACGATGACGGAATAGCACCCACGCAGCTAAAACAATGGCAGCGGGTAAAGGGTAAGCTAATGAGCCTAATGTGAAAAAGAATGTGTCTGCGACAAACGCACCAAGTGCCCCAGCCTTATTCTGAACCTGACCTTCCCAAGCAGTTTGAGACCATGATGGATCGGCGGGGTCAAAACTGACCAAGGCAACCATAATAAAAATGGCAGCCAAAATGCCAATGATCAAAAAGCTTTCAAGAATGCGTTGACCACCCGAAAGACGTAATTTGGGCTGTTTGCTTTTAACCTTCCTCAAAAAAAACTCCGGTGTAACTATTTAATTGCCAAAACAAGAATCTGACTTTTCACTCAGAATTCATACTCTTAGTTGTGAATAGCTCAATAATCTTAATATGCTTATTGTAAAGGAAATCGTCATATCTTGATGACTTATTAAAATTTTATTACCAATTAACCAATTTTTATTACCAATACAGACTGCAATCACACTAAGCGATTAACCATAATAAGGGGAAAACCCGTATTATCATGATAAATGGCTTAATATCATTAATCATAAAAAACACTCTATTGTAGACGTTTATCCCTCAAAAAAATTCATCCTTTTGTCAATTCACATTAATGTTTAATAAATTGAATAATAATCACGCGATTCGTCACATTTAGCCCCAAAAGCAACAGATACAAATCGAGCGGCACTAGGCCGCTCGATTCAATTCTTTACTCAGCCACAATGTAACTAAATAACCATTTTACAATGGATCACAAAGCCATTAGCGAGTTTTGATAACCAAATTATTGGTTTGCTTAACTTCTTCCATCACAACATAAGTACGCGTGTCGTTTACACCTGGCAGACGAAGTAAGGTTTCGCCCAACAGTTTACGGTAAGCAGACATATCGCATACACGTGTCTTCAACAGGTAATCGAAATCTCCTGAAACTAGATGACACTCTTGAATGTCTTCAAGTTCTTGAACTGATTTATTAAATTGTTCAAAAACGTCAGGTGCGCCACGATTTAGTGTAATTTCAACAAATACAAGTAGAGATGCATCTAGAAATTGAGGATTCAGCAACGCTGTATAACCGCTGATGTAACCTTGTCGTTCTAGTCGACGCACACGCTCAAGACATGGTGTTGGAGAAAGCCCTACACGCTTAGACAACTCAACATTTGAAATGCGGCCATCTTTTTGTAGTTCGTTCAATATGTTGCGGTCAATGCGATCCAATTCCTTGGATGGTTTCTTTTTGGTATCTACCATTGTTCATTCCACCTTCTTACTTCCTTGCAAAAAAATATACTACAACTTTCTAATATTTAGAATCAAATACTCTGATAGTCAAACTATACTGCCTTTAGATCCGTATTTTTAACCTGGTCACTAGCAAAAAAAACTAGTAGACCACGGAGGTAACAGTATGATCATTGGTGTACCAAAAGAAATCAAAAATCACGAGTACCGTGTTGGTCTGATTCCAGCTAGCGTTCGCGAACTTATCTCGTTCGGCCACCAAGTTGTCATAGAAACCAATGCTGGAGCTGGTATTGGTCTCACAGATGCTGACTATCAAGCTGCAGGAGCTTCCATTATTTCTAACGCTAAAGAAGTTTTTACCAGATCAGAGATGATTATTAAAGTAAAAGAGCCTCAAGCAGTAGAAAGAACTATGTTACACGAAGGACAAATTTTATTCACCTACCTTCATCTCGCACCAGATTTCCCACAAACAGAAGACCTGATAAAAAGTAAAGCTATCTGCATAGCTTATGAGACCGTAACAGATAATAAGGGTACATTACCACTACTAGCACCAATGTCGGAGGTCGCTGGACGCATGTCTATTCAAGCTGGAGCCCAAACATTAGAGAACTCACGCGGTGGACGTGGGTTACTATTAAGTGGTGTTCCGGGGGTCGAGCCTGCAAACGTCGTTATTTTAGGTGGCGGTGTTGTAGGGTCAAATGCAGCACGAATGGCTGTAGGTATGAGAGCTGACGTGACAATACTCGATAAGAATATTGATACGTTACGCGCATTAGATGCTGAATTTCAAGGGAAAGCAAAAGTCATTTATTCTACAAAAGAAGCCATTGATAGGTTAGTTGTACAAGCCGATCTGATTATTGGTGCTATTTTGATCCCTGGTGCAGCAGCGCCAAAATTAATTACTGCCGCTCACCTTAAAATGATGAAATCAGGGTCTGCGCTGGTTGATGTCGCGATTGATCAAGGGGGGTGCTTTGAAACCTCTCATCCTACAACACACGCTGATCCAACCTTTATAATCGATGACATTGTCCATTACTGTGTTGCTAATATGCCGGGCGCTGTAGCTCGAACATCGACTTTTGCTTTAAACAATGCCACCTTGCCTTATATCATCAACCTTGCCAACAAAGGATACAAGAAAGCACTTCAAGATGATGAAGGTTTCTTGAAAGGTATGAATATTATGCATGGCAAAGTCACGAATAAAGAAATTGCAGACACGTTCAATCTCCATTATACCGATCCCGTAACAGCCATTAGTATGCACTGATTTTTCAAACAAATAGTCATATAAGCAACAGATATAATAGAGAAGAAAGTTGTCTAAGCTTTCTGCTGTGAAATGGAAAATTTGCTAACTGATTTTCCGTTTTTACCCACTACCTTCCCTCCGCATTTCACGCTACTTTGTCTTTAACTGATATTTATTTCGTTCAACTGATAAATAAACAAGTTGTTAAACTCTATTTCAGAGTGAATAAGTAGAAAAGCACCTACAGCGATTAAGGCTTTTGGATCAGTTAAATCAGTAACTTTTGGTATTATTGATTGGGCTCTTTCTTTACGTCATCATTTTACCTACAATCAGCCTTCAATAAGAAATCATCTCATTCAGCCTGGAGAAGTAATGAGTAACGTAAGACATTGTAATCTACTCATCCTTGGTTCTGGCCCTGCTGGTTATACAGCGGCGGTTTATGCAGCACGTGCAAACCTCAATCCAGTTATGATCACAGGCATGCAGCAAGGTGGTCAGCTAACGACTACCACAGAAGTTGAAAACTGGCCGGGTGATGCGGAAGGCTTAACAGGTCCGGTATTAATGGATCGCATGAAAGAGCATGCTGAAAAATTTGAAACAGAAATTATCTTTGATCACATCAATGAAACTGATTTCAGCCAGCGTCCTTTTCGTTTAAAAGGTGATAATGCCGAATACACATGTGATGCGTTAATCATCTCTACGGGTGCATCTGCGAAATATTTAGGTTTAGAATCTGAAGAAGCGTTCAAAGGTCGTGGCGTCTCTGCATGTGCAACATGTGATGGATTCTTCTACCGTAACCAAAAAGTGGCTGTAGTTGGTGGTGGTAATACTGCTGTTGAAGAAGCGCTTTACTTATCGAATATCGCCTCTGAAGTTCACATAATCCACCGTCGTGATACGTTCCGTTCAGAAAAAATTCTGATTAAGCGTCTTATGGATAAAGTTGAAAACGGTAACATCGTTCTTCACACCGATCGTACTCTAGAAGAAGTACTGGGTGATGAAATGGGTGTTACTGGTGTACGTATTAAAGATACTCAATCTAATACGACAGAAGATTTAGACGTAATGGGTGCTTTCATTGCGATTGGTCATCAGCCAAACACTGCCATTTTTGAAGGTCAGTTAAAGATGGCAAATGGCTATATCAGTGTGCAATCTGGCACACAAGGCAATGCCACTCAAACCAGCGTAGAAGGTATTTTTGCCGCTGGTGATGTTATGGACCACACATACCGCCAAGCAATTACCTCTGCGGGTACAGGTTGTATGGCCGCACTAGATGCCGAACGTTACTTAGACGCGCTAGAACAACAAAAATAATAATCTTACCCTGGCCGCTATACTCAACGGCGGCCAGATTCTTTCAGCCTGCTCAACATCAGCATTCGCTGTACACCATTTAAAAACGATATCTTTTATATGGATAAACAAATACAGAAAAATTTAACCAAATGGTTAAAAGAACAAAGCAAACTAGCAAAACGCTGGTTAATGCTCACTATTGGGCTGGGTTTCCTTTCTGGATTACTGCTCGTCGGACAAGCAGCACTTCTTGCGAATATTCTTCATGAACTGATCATGGAACATACCGACAAATCTGAGCTTATTAATCAGTTTATTGGTTTGATCGTTGTGGTTGCCCTTCGTGCTGCATGTAGTTGGGGGCGTGAAATAACAGGATACCGCTGTGGCGAACAAATTCGCTTGCACATTCGTCAACTTATACTGGATCGCCTCCATAATTTAGGCCCGGCCTATATCAAAGGGAAACCTGCGGGTGTCTGGGCAAGCCTTGTGCTTGAGCAAGTAGAAGAGATGCAAGATTTCTTTGCTCGCTACCTGCCTCAGATGTCGATTGCGGTTTTAGTCCCCGTTATTATTTTAGTCACGGTTTTCCCTCTCAATTGGGCTGCAGGGTTAATTTTTTTAATTACAGCACCGCTTGTACCTATCTTCATGGCGCTTGTTGGCTTAGGTGCAGCTGATGCTAACCGTCGTAACTTTAAAGCGCTCCAGCGTCTTTCTGGGCACTTTTACGACCGTTTGCAAGGCTTATCAACCTTACGTTTGTTTAATCGTGCAGAAGCGGAAGCGGAAAACCTGCATGCTGCATCAACCGTGTTACGCAAACGCACAATGGAAGTATTGCGCCTTGCCTTCTTATCCTCAGCAGTCTTAGAGTTCTTCTCTGCTATTTCAGTGGCTATTGTTGCGGTGTATTTTGGTTTTGCTTTCATTGGCGAATTAAACTTCGGGCATTACGGTATTCCAATTAGCTTATTCACTGGCTTATTTATCTTGGTACTTGCTCCTGAATTTTATCAACCTCTGCGTGATTTAGGTACGTTCTATCATGCCAAAGCACAAGCGATTGGCGCAGCAGAATCGATTGTTGAATTTCTAAATGCAGAAGCTGATGAGATGAAGGCTGGTGATACAAACTTACCGTCACCTGAAACGATAGAGCTCCATGCTATCGACTTAGAAGTGCTTAGCCCGGAAGGGAAAATTCTAGCGGGCCCGCTCAGTTTTTCTATTCATTCACAAGAACAAGTTGCGCTTGTTGGCCCTAGTGGTGCTGGCAAAACTAGCCTATTGAATGCCCTACTCGGTTTCCTACCTTATCGTGGTAGTTTAAAAATTAATGGCATTGAACTGAATGAACTTGATCACAGCCAATGGCGTCAGGCAATTAGCTGGGTTGGGCAGAATCCTTTATTGGTTCACGGCACAATTCACGACAACATTACGCTAGGTAACCCATTGGCAACTGAACAACATATTGCTCAAGTGGCGAAACAAGCTTATGCGAGTGAGTTTATTGACCGACTAGAAAAAGGCTACCAGCATCGTGTGGGAGATCGTTCTGGCGGATTATCTGTTGGTCAGGCTCAGCGATTAGCTGTTGCACGTGCCATGCTACAAAACGGTTCTTTTTGGTTACTGGATGAGCCCACTGCAAGCCTTGATGCAAACAGTGAAAAGTTGGTACTTGATAGCTTGGCGCAAGCCGTTAAGGGTCAAACAACATTGATGGTTAGTCACCGCTTAGATCAACTATCAGCTATCGACCGTGTACTTGTCTTAGACAATGGCAAGCTGGTTCAAAATGGTCATTTCGATCAAATTAGTCATGAAGGCCTTCTCGCTGACATGTTGGCACATACTGATAAGAGGGATCTCGATGCGTGATTTAGTCCCTTACCTAAAGCTTTACCGTAAGCACTGGTTTGGCTTAACTGTAGGTATGATACTTGGCTTACTGACTTTACTTGCAGGGCTTAGCCTTCTCACCTTATCGGGTTGGTTTATCTCTGCATCTGCGGTTGCTGGCTTAACCATTGCCCGACAAACATTTAATTATATGTTACCCGGGGCCGGTGTTCGTGGCTTCTCGATGGCAAGAACCGCTGGTCGCTGGGGGGAAAGGGTTGTTAGCCATGATGCAACTTTCAAACTGCTTGCCGACCTACGTTTATTCTTTTTTAAAAAACTTACGCCATTAATTCCTGGTCGCCAGACAAATCTGCGTGATGCTGATTTACTCAACCGCCTTGTGGCTGATGTTGACGCAATGGATCATGTCTATCTGCGCCTTGTTAGCCCTCTTGTTATTGGTGTTATAGGGTTACTAGCCGTAACCGGCTTTCTTGCTTGGTTTGACTTAACCATTGGTTTAACGTTGGGTGCCGTTCTTTTGTCGCTCATGTTAGCGCTACCCGTTATTTTTTACCGCCTAGGTAAATCTAACGGTGAAGAACTGACTTATGCTAAAGCCAATTACCGAGTGAAGCTGCTTGACTGGTTGCAAGGCCATGCCGAGTTACTTCTGTTCAACGCAGAAGACCGTTACCGTAAAGAAGCAGAAAACGAGCAAGAAAAGTTACTCGCAGCACAACGGAAAATGGCGAGCTTAACAGGATTTGCTAATGCGATACTGATGGCTGCAACAGGTTGGACGCTAGTACTGATTCTGTGGATTGCCGCTGATGGTGTTGGTGGAGCAATGCCTGATCCCTTCATTGCCATGGTAGCTTTTGCGACAATGGCAAGCTTTGAAATGATGATGCCTGTTGCGGGTGCCTTCCAATATTTGGGGCAGACACTAACCTCAGCACGCCGTTTAAATGAAATTATTGAAGCAACGCCTGACACACAGTTTGATCCTAATGGACATCAAGCTGTCGTCCACGGTGATATCAGTATTGATAATATCAGTTACACCTATCACGATAGTGAACAGCCTGTTGTCAGTAATGTCTCTATCAAGCTTAAAAAAGGTGAAAAACTGGCATTGCTCGGGCGTACTGGTTGCGGTAAATCAACCTTGCTTCAGCTAATCACCCGTAATTGGGATCCACAGCAAGGGCAAATCAGCATTGATGGTGTTGCTTTACCCTTATGGCATGAAACATCGCTTCGTAAAGCGATTACCGTCGTTAGCCAACGTGTTGATGTGTTTAATGGCTCATTACGTGAAAACCTTGTGTTGGCTAAACCTGAGGGCACAGATGAAGAGTTCAAAGCATCACTCGTGCATGTTGGGCTAGAAACCTTGCTTGAAGATAAAGGATTAGATACTTGGTTAGGTGAAGGTGGTCGCCAGATATCTGGTGGTGAGCGCCGTCGCTTAGGTATTGCACGGGCACTGCTTCATAACGCCCCTATTCTTCTACTGGATGAACCTACAGAAGGTCTTGATCGCCGTACCGAACAACAGATTTTAAGCCTGTTACTAGAGCATGCGAAAGATAAAACCGTCTTATTCATTACCCACCGCTTAGTCGGTCTAGAGCAAATGGATCATATTTGCTTAATGGATGAAGGTGAAATCATCGAACGCGGTAAACACCAAGATCTGATCGCAACTGGTGGTCGATACACTGAATTGTGTAACCGTATCTAGTTTACCTTAGACAGTAGGTTTCGATACCGAGATAAACAAAAGGCGAGGATATTCCTCGCCTTGTTTGTTTCTATCTTTCAAGAATAAATCACATTTTCTTGATTAAAATTCTTTATCAACCCTTACGCCATCATTGAAGTAAAGAATCCGCACATTGTCACCTCGATTAAACACTGAGGTTTGATCAACATCTTGAATAACATCAATGAGCTTACCTTGATCGGTTTTAATCAACACTTCAACTAAACGATATTCAATAACGGTTTGTCCTTGCTGGCGATTATGAGCAATACCGGCCCCCGCAACCGCACCTACCGCGGTAGCGACTTCTCGACCAGTACCACCACCAAATTGATTACCAATCAAGCCACCCACCACACCGCCTAACAATGTTTCCCAGCCGTTTCGCTGTGAATTAATCACTTCTTGTTGGGTGATATAACGAACAGATTCAATCTGGCCAAAAACAACGTCATTTACTGGTCGCGCTTCATTTCGATTATACGGTGCCGCTGTTACGATCAAAGGAAGCATTAGCAGTAACAATAAAAATTTTCTCATATATAATTTCTCCATTGACGCTAATTTTTAACTAAAAAGTATTCTTTTAAAGACTATTTAACGAGAACAACTGAGTTTTATGGCAATTTACCTACCGGAACTTGACCCGGAAAATACTCTTTTCCCGGAACCTGAAACCGCACTTGATGAACCCAATGGCTTACTTGCTTTTGGAGGCGATCTTCAGCCTGCACGTTTGCTTGCGGCTTACCGCCAAGGTATTTTTCCTTGGTACTCTAATGGTGAGCCTATTTTATGGTGGAGCCCTGCCCCGCGTGCCATCTTTCTGCCTAACGAATTTAAGCCCAGCAAGAGCTTACGAAAGTTCTATCGAAAATCAGGATACCAAATCACACTGAATAATGCCTGTCATGACGTTATTCGCCAATGTGCCGACTGTCGAAGTCCTGAAGAAACATGGATCACCGAAGATATGATCCAAGCTTATCAAACGATGCACAACCTTGGACACTGCCATTCGGTAGAAGTTTGGCACCAAGATAAACTCGTTGGCGGATTTTATGGTTTACAAATCGGTTCAGTGTTTTGTGGTGAATCAATGTTTTCATTAGCCGATAACGCATCAAAAATTGCACTATGGTTTTTTTGCCGCCATTTTTCAGATCAAGGTGGCACCCTCATTGATTGCCAAGTGATGAACAATCATTTGGAGTCACTTGGCGCACTAGAAATTCCACGAGCACCGTTTATGCAACAGCTGCTCCAGCAAAGAGCTGCCATAATTAAACCAAATAGTTTTGTTCCTCAAACGCTCAAAATACCTATTGAATAAAGAGATTTATGAATAACCTTTCTTTACGCATCGGCCTCACACCAAACTCCGACTGTAACTACCTACCTAACGAGCAAGAGCAGCTCGGGGTGGTCATGGATGAACATTGGCTATCACCTGTAGGCTATAACATATTACTCTCATCAGGCTATCGTCGCAGTGGCAGAGCTATCTATAAGCCAATGTGTGAACTTTGTAGTGCATGCACCCCTCTACGTGTCGATTGCCCTAACTTTGTCGCCTCTAAGAGCCAAAAGCGCCAGCTAAATCAAATGGAAAAATTCCGCTGGGAGTTTAAAGCTAAACTCGATGAAGAGTGGTTTCCACTGTATGAAAGATATATTCGTTTACGCCACTCTACAGGCTCAATGTATCCTGCGAATAAAGAGCAATTCTTTGAATTTTGCACCGCAGAGTGGATGGATACTTTGTTTTTGCATGTCTACGATGATGATAAGCTTATTGCCATCGCGGTGACCGACGTATTTGAGAATGCCCTCAGTGCTGTATATAGCTTTTTTGAACCCGATTCCTCGCTATCTTTAGGTACTCTGTGCGTGCTTTATCAAATTCAATATAGTCAGCAGACGGGTCGAAAATGGCTTTATCCTGGTTATCAAATTGATGACTGTAAAGCGATGAATTACAAAGTCAGATTTCAGCCACACCAGAAGTTAATACTGGGCGACTGGCAATAATTGTTCACCATACAAACAGCGTGAAGAAAATTAAAACAATTCATCACTGACAAATGAATGTATTTTGGCAAAAAACAGATAAAAGCGACTTTAGACAGCAACAAAAGCTGACAAAGTGTACTGGCAAGGGTAGAATTGCGTCCTAAACTTTACACTCAAACAGTTTCAAGGCATTATCTTGCCCGATCAGATGAATGGCAGGTAGCCTAAGAGGATTCAATGGCAAAAGAAGACGTAATTGAAATGCAAGGTACTGTACAAGATACACTACCTAACACGATGTTCCGCGTTGAACTAGAAAACGGTCACGTTGTTACCGCTCATATCTCTGGTAAAATGCGTAAGAACTACATCCGTATTCTAACTGGTGATAAAGTTACCGTGGAACTGACTCCATACGACCTTTCTAAAGGCCGCATCGTCTTCCGCGCACGTTAATCTTTCACCAAGATTAGACTGCAAATAAAACCTAGCCAAGTGCTAGGTTTTATTTTATCTGAAGATAAAGGCCAGTTGCTCTTTCAACATGGTGACAGCATATCATTCAGATAAAAAAACCGCCTCAAGGGCGGTTTTTATTTAATGCTAACTCAGTAATGGATTAGTGTGCAGCTTCCAATTCATTGTTGCTGTTGTATTGGAAATCCAATTCATTGTTAATGTAATCAACACGTACCGAGCCACCGTTAACTAAACAGCCGAATAACAATTCATTCGCTAATGGTTTTTTCAAGCGGTCTTGAATCAAACGCGCCATCGGACGTGCACCCATCGCCTTATCGTAGCCTTTCTCAGCTAACCAAACACGTGCGTTATCAGACACTTCCATTGATACGCCCTTCGCATCAAGCTGTGCTTGCAACTCAACGATGAACTTATCAACCACTTGATGAATAACATCTTTTTCAAGATGATTAAACCAAATGATACTGTCTAAACGATTACGGAATTCAGGTGTAAATACACGCTTAATTTCCGACATTGCATCATGACTATGATCTTGCTGAATCAAACCAATCGACTTACGTACCGTTTCCGTTACGCCGGCATTGGTTGTCATAACAAAAATGACATTACGGAAATCAGCCTTACGACCATTGTTATCTGTTAGCGTACCGTTGTCCATAATCTGCAGAAGCAAATTAAAGACATCTGGGTGCGCTTTTTCAATTTCATCTAACAGTACTACTGAGTGTGGCTGTTTGATTACCGCATCGGTTAACAGACCACCTTGGTCATAACCCACATAACCAGGAGGCGCACCGATCAAACGGCTCACAGTATGGCGTTCCATGTACTCTGACATATCAAAACGCAAAAGTTCGATACCCATGGTACGTGCCAACTGAACAGTGACCTCTGTTTTACCCACACCAGTAGGACCTGCAAACAAGAAAGAACCAACAGGCTTATTCTCTGCACCCAGCCCAGCTCGGCTCAGTTTAATCGCTTCGGTTAGTACATCAATGGCATCATCTTGACCGAATACTAGCATCTTCAGTTTGCCGTCTAGCTTCTGAAGTACATCACGATCACTTGAAGACACAGATTTCTCTGGAATACGTGCCATTTTGGCAATCATCGATTCAATATCGCTAACATTAACGGTTTTTTTACGACGGCTTGCTGGTGCTAAACGACAACGCGCACCTGCTTCATCAATAACATCAATCGCTTTATCAGGCAGATGACGCTCATTAATGTATTTCGCTGATAGCTCTACAGCGGCACGAATCGCTTTATTGGTAAAACGAACTTCGTGGTGCGCTTCATACTTAGGCTTTAGCCCCATCAAAATCTTCGTCGTATCATCAAGCGAAGGCTCAATGACATCAATTTTTTGGAAACGACGTGATAATGCACGTTCCTTCTCAAAAATATTGCTGTATTCCTGATACGTCGTTGACCCCATACAGCGTAACTTACCGTTGCTCAGTAATGGCTTGATAAGGTTCGCAGCATCGACTTGTCCACCAGATGCGGCACCCGCACCAATAATGGTGTGAATTTCATCAATGAACAATACAGCGTGATCTTCTTTCTCAAGCTGCTTCAAAATACCTTTGAAACGCTTTTCGAAATCACCACGATATTTAGTGCCTGCAAGCAAAGAACCGATATCTAAAGAATAAATCACACAGTTTTGAATAATATCAGGCACTTGACCTTCAACAATACGCCATGCCAACCCTTCAGCAATCGCGGTTTTACCCACACCAGCTTCACCCACCAGTAAAGGGTTATTCTTTCTTCGGCGACAAAGCACCTGAACGGTACGCTCAAGCTCACTGTCGCGACCGATAAGCGGATCAATACCACCAGCACGGGCTAACTGATTAAGGTTCGTTGCAAAATTCTCTAGCTTGTCTTCAGACGATTGTTCAGCTCTTGGTTCTTCACTGCCAACTTCAGGGCCATTTAAATCATCATTGTCACTGTCTTTCACAGTGCCATGAGAAATAAAGTTAACCACATCAAGACGACTAATATCACTCTTCTTGAGAAGGTATGCCGCATGGGATTCTTGTTCACTAAAAATAGCGACAAGAACGTTAGCACCCGTAACTTCACTACGACCTGAAGATTGCACATGAAAGACGGCACGTTGAAGTACACGCTGAAAGCTCAGTGTAGGTTGTGTTTCGCGGCTCTCATCATCAGCAGGAATGAGAGGAGTTGTTTGCTCGATAAATGAGTCGAGCTCTTTACGCAATACATCGAGATTTGCGCGACACGCAAGCAGAGCTTCCTGAGCAGCTGCATTCTCAAGTAAAGCCAAAAGCAAATGCTCAACAGTCATAAACTCATGACGTTTTTCTCTTGCTCGTGCAAATGCACCATTCAAGCTAGCTTCTAGTTCTTTATTTAGCATAAGGCACCTCCCCTAAATACCACTCAAAGTGGCGTGCCGGAAAAATTAAGCTTTTTCCATCGTACACAGTAGCGGATGTTCATTCTCTCTTGCGTGCATCATCACTTGTGCCACTTTTGTTTCGGCGACTTCAGCAGTGAAGGTTCCACAAATCGCTTTACCTTCGTAATGCACGTTGAGCATCAACTGTGTGGCTTTCTCCATGTCCATTGAGAAGAACTTCTGTAACACTTCTATCACAAAATCCATCGGAGTGTAATCATCATTGTTTAAAACAACTTTGTACATCGCTGGTGGTTTAACCTGAACTTCTTCCTTATCTAATACATCTGACTCAGGAATAATCCATTCGTATAACTTACTCATAATCTCATCTTAGTCATTAGTTCAAGCGCTTGCTATATCTAGGCCCAGAAAAAAAAGATTTTATCAAAATGTTACAATATGCACTTGACTGTCTAGCTCTTTTTACTAAAGTGTAACCTGTAGTAGATATAAACTGCATCAAAACAGCATTAGTATGCAAGAATAAAAGGAATACCTTGTACACTAGTAGTTAAATGGATCTTGAATGCAAGAGGGATGTAAAGCATGGCAACAGGTACAGTTAAATGGTTTAATAACGCCAAAGGTTTTGGTTTTATCTGCCCAGAAGAGGGTGAAGGCGATATTTTTGCGCACTATTCAACCATTCAAATGGATGGATATCGAACTCTCAAAGCCGGCCAGCAGGTCAACTATGAGATTCAAACAGGGCCTAAAGGTCACCATGCTAGCGAGATCGTCCCAGTCGAAGGTGAACTAACCAAATAGTCACTGAAAGTTATCGCATCAATTTCGAAGGTGAGCACTGGCTCGCCTTTTTATTGAAAATACCGCTTATCTACCCACTCACCTGATTAATCATACCTACATCAGCAATCCTTATTACCGATTCAAATAAATATAAATTTGAATGAATAAAAACTGAATAGCCTCGAACATGTTTTATTAACAATACTATTAACAAGTGTTGGTTAATGTTCCTCTAAGAGAATCATCATATACGTCTATCATAGGCGAAAAAAGAACAAGAGCAAATCGAGACAAAGCAGATAAAAGAAGAATTGAGAGTAAACGCACTGATTGCCTTTATATCTTCATAACTTGCAAGTGAACTGCTTTAATATGCAGCAGTACTATGGTTAGGAAAACATCGAGATTTGAAAGAGAGAGAGAGAGAGAAAGAAAGGAAGAAAAGAAGAAAAGAAGAAAAGAGTGTAGCAAACGTTATTTTACCTGAGATAGGATAGAATAAAGGCCCAGCCTAAGCTGAGCCTCAAATATCTTACAGAGTAAGAGATTTACAATTACATGTGTTCAATCATGTCATCTGCAAACTCTGAACACTTACGTAAGGTAGCACCTTCCATTTGGCGTTCGAAGTCATAAGTCACAGTCTTGTTACTGATTGCAGCTTCCATTGAACTGATGATCAAATCAGCAGCTTCAAGCCAGCCCATATGACGAAGCATCATTTCAGCAGAAAGAATGAGTGAGCCAGGGTTTACTTTATCTTGTCCAGCATACTTAGGTGCAGTACCGTGAGTTGCTTCAAATAATGCAACACCATCACCGATGTTTGCACCGGGTGCAATACCGATACCACCAACCTGTGCAGCTAGTGCATCAGAAACGTAGTCACCGTTAAGGTTCATGGTTGCAATTACATCGTACTCAGCAGGGCGAAGTAGGATCTGTTGTAAAAATGCATCAGCGATACAGTCTTTGATAACGATCTCTTTGCCAGTGTTTGGATTTTTAAGCGTCATCCATGGACCACCGTCCAATAACTCAGCGCCAAACTCTTGTAGAGCGACTTCGTAACCCCAATCTTTAAAGGCGCCTTCAGTAAACTTCATGATATTGCCTTTGTGTACCAGCGTTAGCGAGTCACGGTCGTTATCAATGGTGTACTGAAGTGCAGCGCGAATTAGACGCTTAGTGCCTTCCTCTGAAATCGGCTTAATACCGATACCACATTGCTGTGTGAAACGGATTTTAGTTGCGCCCATTTCATCTTGTAGAAATTTAATGACTTTATCTGCTTCTGCAGTGCCAGCTTGGTATTCAACGCCAGCATAGATATCTTCAGAGTTCTCACGGTAAATTACCATGTCTGTCAAATCAGGACGTTTAACTGGGCTAGGTACGCCATCAAAATAACGAACAGGACGTACACAGATGTATAAATCAAGTTCTTGACGTAAAGCAACGTTTAGAGAACGAATGCCGCCACCAACTGGAGTTGTTAGTGGACCTTTGATTGCGACTTTGTATTCACGAATGAATTCTAAAGTTTCTTGCGGTAGCCATGCATCTTCGCCGTAAACTTGAGTTGATTTCTCACCTGTGTAGATTTCCATCCACTCAATCTTGCGATCACCTGCATAAGCTTTATTTACTGCCGCATCGACAACTTTGATCATTGCAGGGCTTACATCAACACCGATACCATCACCTTCAATGTATGGGATTACCGGGTTGTTAGGAACGACCAGTTTACCTTCAGAATCCAATGTGATTTTCTGACCTTCTACTGGTACAACTACTTTACTATCCATTTAAATCTCCTAGCGTCCATTTGTTATCTTTTTGTAAGATGCGCGCAAATCATACTCGAAAATTTATCGACACGCCAATACTGTTATTTTCGCGTATAATAAGCATGTCGATTTACTAATCCCCAGTACAGCAGCTATTTATGAAGCCAAATACCCCTTTTCGTCAACCTCAACGTGCCAATAATGAGCGTCGAGCATCAAGAAAGATATCAAACCCGAAGCGACCTCGCGGACCGCAAAAGATCATTTTATTTAACAAACCCTTCAATGTGTTGACTCAATTTTCGGGTGAACCAGGCGATAAAACGCTGGCAGATTATATATCTATCAAAGATATTTACCCTGCAGGGCGACTGGATAAAGACAGCGAAGGCTTATTGGTTTTAACTAACGATGGCATTCTGCAAGCGCGTTTAACACAACCGCAATCTAAGCAGCCTAAAACCTACTGGGTTCAAGTTGAAGGTTCACCAAGTGATGACGATTTGGAGCAGCTTCGTAAAGGCGTCACATTAAAAGATGGGCTAACGTTACCTGCAGATATCGAACGCATGGAGCAGCCCGTGATTTGGGATCGTACTCCACCAATTCGTGAACGGAAAAACATTCCAACCACATGGCTTGCACTTACCCTGCGCGAAGGACGAAACCGACAAGTGCGTCGTATGACGGCTCATATTGGCTTTCCTACATTACGCCTAATTCGTTATAAAATGGCAGATTGGACGGTCGATGATTTAGCGCCTGGAGAGTGGCGTGAAGTGACATTACCTAATACACAAATGCGCTAAATTCTATATTTTAAGCCGCAATCTTATAAATTGGTCGCTCCAACGACCAATTTATAACTGACACAATTTGTCATCAAACCCATAATAAAAAGCTACACATTCCCCCAGACTTACACTATTATCGCCCGCAAATAGCAAACGTTTGCGCCATTGAAAAATATAGTATTACGTTTAACAAAATAAAATCATTTATATACAGCATATTGTCAATTTCTCTGCTCTTTTTACACAATGAAACAAATTTGTCTTTTCCATGAAAAGAAACGATTAAATTATTAAAGTGTGATTCTGTTCTCGGTCTGTTTCGGCAGATAGCTTTCTGTTAGAATTACGCTCTTAACACTAAATTGCGACTGAAGAGAAATATGTCAGATAACAGCCAGAAAAAAGTCATTGTCGGCATGTCCGGCGGCGTTGATTCATCGGTATCAGCTTACTTACTACTTCAACAGGGTTACCAAGTTGAAGGTTTGTTCATGAAGAACTGGGAAGAAGACGATAACGAAGAATACTGCTCTGCCGCAGAAGATCTCGCTGATGCACAAGCTGTATGTGACAAATTGGGTATCCACCTTCATACCATTAACTTTGCAGCTGAGTACTGGGATAACGTATTCGAGTATTTCTTAGCTGAATACAAAGCAGGTCGTACTCCAAACCCAGATATTCTTTGTAATAAAGAGATCAAATTTAAAGCGTTCCTAGAATTTGCCGATGAAGTTCTAGAAGCGGATTACATTGCAATGGGCCACTACACACGTCGTAGTTTCCCTACCGCTGAAGGCGAAAAGCCTAAAATGCTACGCGGTGTTGATGGCAATAAAGATCAAAGCTACTTCTTGTACACACTGAGCCATGAACAAATTGCTCGTAGCCTATTCCCTGTGGGTGAATTAGAAAAACCTGAAGTACGCCGTATCGCTGAAGAGCAAGACTTGATCACTGCGAAGAAAAAAGATTCAACGGGTATTTGCTTTATTGGTGAGCGTAAATTCACTGAATTCTTAGGCAAATACCTTCCAGCACAGCCGGGGAAAATTGAAACCGCTGATGAAGGAAAGGTTATCGGTGAGCATCAAGGTTTGATGTATCACACCTTAGGCCAACGTAAAGGTCTACATATTGGTGGCCAAAAAGGCGGAAACGGTCTTGAAGATGCATGGTATGTAGTCGATAAAGATCTTAAGCGTAATGTGTTGATTGTAGGTCAGGGTAAAGATCACCCTCGCCTAAAATCGAATGGTTTAGTCGCATCTCAATTAGATTGGGTAGATCGTCAACCAATTCGTGAAACAATGACATGCACAGTGAAAACCCGTTACCGTCAAGAAGATATCCCTTGTACCATCATCCCTATCGATGATGAAAATATCAAAGTTATTTTTGATGAACCTCAAATCGCGGTTACGCCAGGTCAATCAGCTGTGTTCTACAGTGATGAGATCTGTTTAGGCGGCGGTATTATTGAGCAGCGAATCTAAAGGAGTCGTCACCAGTGGCACACACTTTATATGACCGTACAATCGCGTTTGCCAGCATCTGCCAAGCAGTAAAGCTGGTTCAATTAGTTGCACAAAATGGCAACTGTGATCGCGAAATTCTAGAAGCTTGTTTGAACAGTATTACTGTAACAAACCCTTCTAATACCCTTGAGATTTATGGTAACGAGAGCAATCTTCGACTTGGTCTTGAAACCTTATCGCAAGAAATTGATAGCTCACCAACAGGCAGTGAAATCACTCGCTACTTAGTGAGCGTGATGGCGCTTGAACGTAAACTATCAGGTCGACGCGATAGCATGGGTCAACTTGGTGACCGCATTGATGTCATCATACGTCAGAAAGATCATTTTGATTTATTAGACGATCAAATGGTTAGCAATATCGCCAGTATTTACCTTGATATTATCAGCCCTCTTGGTCCTCGTATTCAGGTAACAGGTGCGCCAGCACATCTTCAACAGCAACAAGTACAGCATAAAGTGCGAGCGTTATTACTTGCTGCTGTTCGTGGTGCAGTGCTATGGCGTCAGGTCGGTGGTAAGCGTCGTCATTTAATTTTCGGGCGTAAGCAAATGGTCGAGCAAGCCAAAATTTTATTGGCTCGTTGTTAATTATTTTTATTTTTTCTCGCTGCTCATATTCTCAAAATAAGAGCAGCGATGTTTACACATCCTCATAAATCAGGAGAGATACAACATGGAACTGTCAGCTCTGACTGCTGTTTCCCCGGTCGACGGCCGTTACGGAAGTAAAACAAGTGTACTTCGCAGCATTTTCAGCGAATTTGGTCTGCTAAAATACCGCACTATCGTTGAAATCCGTTGGCTACAAAAGCTGGCTGCAACTGATGCTATCGTAGAAGTTCCTGCATTTAGTGACGAAGCAAATCAATTTTTAGATCGTGTTGCTGCTGAGTTTAGTGAAGAAGATGCACTGCGCATTAAAGCTATTGAGCGCACAACTAACCACGACGTTAAAGCGGTTGAATACTTCTTAAAAGAGAAAGTAGCCGAGCTTCCTGAACTACACGCTGTGAATGAATTCATTCACTTTGCATGTACATCAGAAGACATCAACAACCTTTCTCACGCTCTTATGCTGACTGAAGCGCGTGAAAAAGTAATGTTACCTGAAGTACGTAACGTTATTGATTCTATTAAAACGCTTGCAAATGAGTACCGCGAAATTCCATTGCTTTCACGTACACACGGTCAGCCTGCTTCTCCATCTACGATGGGTAAAGAAATGGCTAACGTTGCGTACCGTATGGAACGTCAATTCAAGCAAATCGAAAACGTTGAAATTCTTGGTAAAATTAACGGCGCAGTAGGTAACTACAACGCACACGTTATTGCTTACCCTGAAGTTGATTGGCACCAGTACAGCGAAGAGTTTGTAACGTCGCTAGGTATTACTTGGAACCCATACACAACTCAAATTGAACCGCATGACTACATCGCAGAGTTGTTCGATGGTTTTGCTCGTTTCAACACAATTCTTTTAGACTTTGACCGTGACGTATGGGGCTACATTGCTCTAGGTCACTTCAAGCAAAGAACAATTGCGGGTGAAATTGGCTCTTCAACAATGCCGCATAAAGTTAACCCTATCGACTTCGAAAACTCTGAAGGTAACCTAGGCTTAGCTAATGCAATCTTCTCGCACCTATCACAGAAACTACCGGTTTCTCGCTGGCAGCGTGACCTTACTGACTCAACAGTGCTTCGTAACCTAGGTGTTGGTTGTGGTTATGCAATCATTGCTTATACTTCGACGCTAAAAGGTATTAGCAAGCTTGAAGTTAACCGAGCAGCGCTAGAAGCTGAGCTAGATAAAAACTGGGAAGTATTGGCTGAACCAGTACAAACAGTAATGCGTCGCTATGCTATCGAAAAGCCATATGAGAAGCTAAAAGAGCTAACTCGTGGCAAACGTGTAGATGGCGAAGGCATGCGTAACTTTATTGACAGCCTTGAGCTTCCTGAGCACGAGAAAACACGTCTTAAAGAAATGACACCAGCTAACTACATCGGTGATGCAGTGAAGCTAACAGACCAACTATAAGCTGGCTGTACATACTCTTTTAAGGCTGGTTTCGACCAGCCTTTTTTATATCTATCTTCTATCTAAGTAACCCGTCTTCTTTCAATAAACACTTTCCACCTGAAATCATAATAAACCATTTTAAAATTTAAAATCTTACAAATCAAAACGATAACTTAAACATGTATTATTTATGCATGTTTACTATTGCCATGGCTGAATCCCAGGGATAACATGCATTCAAAATACAGGTTATCAGAATTATAGGTTGGAATTATGTCTATTCACGTTAAGAACAATATTCACTGGGTTGGTCAGCGCGATTGGGAAGTTCGAGATTTTCATGGAACTGAATACAAAACATTAAAAGGAACGAGCTATAACAGTTACCTGATCCGTGAAGGTAAAAACGTGTTAATTGATACCGTTGATCATAAGTTTAGCTACGATTTCGTCCAACAACTAGAACAAGAAATCGACCTAAACGAGATTGATCTTATCGTCATCAATCACGCTGAAGAAGATCATGCTGGTGCTTTATCTGTTTTGCTTAGCAAAATTCCAAACACTCCTATTTACTGTACTGAAAATGCCATTGACTCTATTACTGGTCACCACCATCACCCTGAATGGAATTTCAATGTAGTCAAAACTGGCGATAGCATTGATATTGGTAATGGTAAATCACTCGTCTTTATCGAAACACCAATGCTGCACTGGCCTGATAGCATGATGACGTACATGACAGGTGACGCGGTACTTTTCAGTAACGATGCCTTTGGTCAACACTACTGTGACGAACGTTTATTCAACGATGAAGTTGAGCAAAACGAACTGATGGAGCAGTGCTTACGCTACTATGCCAATATCCTAACGCCATTTAGCCCTCTTGTTACTGCCAAGATTCATGAAGTGTTAAGCTTTAATCTTCCTGTTGATATGGTTGCGACATCTCATGGTGTTATCTGGCGAGATAACCCAACTCAGATTATTGAACAATATCTTGAGTGGGCCAATGAATATAAAGAAGACAAAATCACTATCTTCTACGATTCAATGTCTAACAACACGCGCATGATGGCAGATGGTATCGCTCAAGGTATCATCGAAACTGACCCAAATGTTGCGGTTAAAATCTTCAATGTTTCTCGTCATGATAAGAATGAAATACTGACTAATGTATTTGGTTCTAAAGGTATTCTTGTCGGTTCATCAACCATGAACAATGTGATGATGCCAAAAGTCGCTGGCATGTTAGAAGAAATTACGGGCTTACGCTTTAAAGGTAAAAAGGCCGGTGCGTTTGGTAGTTATGGTTGGAACGGTGGTGCTGTCGATCGTATTCACTCTCGTTTAACCGATGCTGGATTCTTTACTACCGTCGGGTTAAAAACCAAATGGCGACCAGACTCAAATGCAATGGAAGAATGTCGCGAACATGGCCGTAAAATTGCTCGTGAATGGGCATTACAGCCTCTTACTACCGTTGCGACTACACGCGCCGCTATTAACGAACTCAATGTTGCACCTCGCAGCGTTGTAACACCCCAATCAGTTGTTACATCACAGCCAGTTGTAGAAACTGTAACACCAGCAACAAATGAAGCGGCAGTCGTGCAACAAGAAGTAACCAGCACCACAACGTCTAGCGGCACAGACCAAACACAGAAACAAATTTGTACTGTGTGCCAGTGGATATACGACCCAGAGTTAGGCGAGCCTAATCAAGGTGTTGAGCCAAAGACAGCATGGGAAGAAGTACCCGATTCATTCTTATGTCCTGAATGTGGTATTGGCAAACAAGTATTCGAACCCACTAACTAAGGCAATATTATGAACAAGCATATTGTTATAATTGGCAGTGGTTTCGCGGCTTATCAATTGGTCAAATCACTACGCAAACAAAATGAGCTAACCCCTATTACGGTTATTACAGCCGATAATGGCGATGATTACTCTAAGCCGGACTTAAGCCATGTATTCAGTCAGCAGCAAACCGCTAATGATCTGATTAAGCAAACAGCTGACGACTTTGCTCGTGCGAACAACATCACTTTAATGCCTAATACTCGGGTTAAGGCGATAGACAGTACAAAACAAGTGGTTCATTTTAATGATCACTGTATCGGCTACTCTGATTTGGTGCTGGCGACAGGCGCGACCTCTTTCATTCCACCGTTTTCTGGTAATGGGACAGACGAAATCGTCACATTGAACAGCCTAATGGAATATGAAGAGCAGCAAGATAAGCTTGCAACAGCGAAGTCTGTTCTCGTGCTTGGTGCCGGATTAATTGGCACTGAAATCGCGATGGATTTAGCGACATCAGGTAAAAAGGTGACATTGCTAGATCGTGCTACCAGCCTAATGCCAACGCTATTACCGTCATTTATTAGTGCAAATTTATATCAAACCATGCAAGAAAAAGGGGTCGATATAAAGCTAGGCAAAGAAGTTAAAACGATTACCCGCCACCATCAAGAATTGATTGTGACGCTGCAAGATGATTCTTATCAGCACGCTGATGTCATTATTGCTGCTATGGGTCTAGCGCCTAATACACAATTAGCACAAGAATCAGGTATTGATGTTGCTAAAGGGATTCTGGTTAATCAGCACATGCAAACGTCAGTAAACAATGTTTATGCATTAGGTGACTGTGCCGAGCTAAATGGCAAGGTAAGAGCTTTCTTACAGCCAACCATGTTAAGTGCAATGGCATTAGCAAAAACATTACTCGGATCGCCAACACCAGTTCAACTACCAGCCAGTTTAGTGAAAGTGAAAACACCTTGGCTGCCACTGCATTTATCAGGTGATACCACCAGCGATAATTTAATGTGGGAAGTAAAGCAAGAACCTGAAGGTTTAGTTGCTAAAGCCTTTAATCAAACAACTGGCGACCTCGCAGGCTTCATTGTTAGTCATAATCAGCTTAAAGCAGCATTCCCACTGTTAAGATTATTACCAATAGAATAATTAAAACACAGCCCTTCGATAATCACTGCTAGAAATGGATTTCATTTTGAGAGGCATCACAATGCCTCTCTTTTTTTGCTTCACCTAGCTAGGTCGCTTAATTAAGCTTGCGTAAAAATAACAATACCGCGTCGGTTAAGGGCATTAGCTTTTAGGCTGTGAGCTTTAACTATGGGATTATTTTCGCCAAAATACGCAACTTCAAATGTATAGTTTTCTATCGAAATATGTGTTGATAAATACTGTTGAATTACTATAGATCGACGGAATGATAATTTTTCATTATAGTCATCAGAACCTTGGTAATCAGTATGCCCCGCAATAACAATATGACCTTTCAGATTAATTATTTTAGCAATAAAGTCATCCAATTCCGTAATATCTTCAGGCTTTAAAATAGATTTATCAAAATCGAAATGCGACACTAGTGATAAGTAGATCCTTTTTTCAGGCTCAACTGTTGGCTGTATTTCTGCAATCAGAAACTTCTTCACCGATAGGTCATCAAATTTACCAATATTTTCATCACTGACATAAGTATTAGTGGCGCAACCTGTCATCAGAGTTAGTAGTAAAGTTATACAAAGAGTACGGAAAAAAGCTTTCATTATAGATCCTGTAAATACGTATAGACGGTCTGTTCTATTATTTAGAACTTACCAACAACATTGATAAAGATACCTTCTGCGTCATAATCATCGTTATGCACGAGATCATCTTCAAAGCTCGAGAAGTTATAGCCAACGCCCACTTTCATATTGTCATTAATATGCTTATTCACTGATACTAATGCCCCATGTTCAAGCTGGTCATTTTCCTGATCTTTTTTCCAATGGTATTCGCCAGTGACATCCCAGCTTTTCATCACGTTATAACTTGCGCTTAAACCCGTCAGGAAAATATCGTTCTTCACTGGCACATCAGCACCAGACTCGCGCGTATAGATTTCATCTTTTTTCTTGTAGGCAACTTTGGCCCCCACATCGATATGTGCATCCACTGAGTAGATGGTTTCGCCTTCTATTATGTGGCTTTTCTCGTCTTTATAATCGACATCACGATTCATATTGTCGAAATCAACCAAGTAGGTATAGCGAGTTAAAAAGTTAAGGCGATCATTAAAAATTGGACGGTACGCTAACCCCATATTACTTTCGATAAAGCGCTCGACCACTTCATCTGAAGTGGCATTCTCTGATTTGGAATAATTGAATTTAGCAAACAGTGTGTATTCGTCGGTCAAATGGTGGGTATAGCGGTTGGTGGTAACGTACTGACGAATTTTCTCTTCACCATCATCAACACGGTACTCAACTTTATCTTTTAGAGTGTAGTTATCTTGATCGAAGGCGACATACAAACTTGTTGCTTTGCGCTCAACCCCCACTTCATCAGGATAATCAATGGTGCCTTGCTGAAAAGCGATTCCCGCTTCAATATCATCATCCATATCATAGTCGAAACCAAACGAATCAATCCGCCCTTTGCCATTATTTTCATCAACAAATTGGTTTTCTTGATAAACATCTATCGTATCTGTGAGCGTCGCTTTCTGACCAAAGACAATATTGTTTTTATCATCATATTCATCTTCTACATAGCTTACGTAGGTACTGTAATCGTCCGTTACATCGTAGTTAACTGTTGCTTCTGCTGCATCGCCTCGATCACCACTGGTATACTCGCCAGATAAGATCCAGTTTTCCGTGATTTTGGTTTCGGCCCCCACAGTAACGCTGTCATTCTGATCATAACTGCTGCTCTGGTTGATGGTTTTTTGGGTTTTAGCGTACACGCTGTTATCGTCATCAAAAATATACTCAACACGTGCCCCCACAAGATCACCATCCCCCTTTTCATCTTTGTTATTCAGCTCTTCAATATGCTTTCCAGCAACTGCAACCTTGACGTGCTCTGTCACCATATATTGGGTTTCTAGCTCGATTTCGTCGGTATCTGTGGTGATATCCCCATCTTCTTCTTGTTCCTCAATATGCTTATAGCGCGCAAGTACCTGCGATTTATCACCGGTTTGTAATCGAAGCTGAGTACCGTAAGCCTCTTGTGCTAAGTCGTCGGTTTGACTGGCGTATGAATACCCAGCATCTTTATTTTTGTACCAACCACGAACGTCATTGCCTACCGCGCCAAATGTATCGGGCATAAGATCATAAAGGCTAGCAACACCAGTAATTTCAATCGAGTCGCCTTCTCGCACTTTTGCGCCAGAACTCACCTCGTCGAAACTCAAACCACCATCGAAAGACACAAAGTTACTGTCTGCTTGCGTACCTTCACTATGACCAAACTCTGTTTTTAAATAGGTCCCTTCTGTCGCACGTAAGGTTAAATCGCTGGCATACATTTCATAATCTTGGTCGTCTTTTTCTTCCTGTACATACGTTGCACCGACCCCAACATTGTCGTTGACCCAACCTTTAACACGCCCGCCCGTTGCCATCTTATCAATGGCTTCAGATCCTTCAGGTACATATTCGTAATCAACCGTTAGGTAGTTTTCTAAATCGCCACGAGGGCCACTGTCAATCACGGTGCCAAAATCATCGCCGACGATATCAGAAAGTGGACGGGTTAAAATTAAGCGGCCTTGGTATTCATCGATCTCATAATCACGCCCTGATTGGAGGTACACCTGTTTTTCCGCAATATTGGTATCTTTATCAATGACTTTTATCGATACCTTATCGCTTCCTAGCACGACTTCACCATGGCGTAAAAAGTACAGACTACCACCAGTGCCTAAAAATTCATCATGTGAGTACAGGCTATCGGCTTGCGATGCAAAACCAACGATATTGAGTTTATCATCTCCAAATTTGGTGGTTTCACGGGTGCGGTAATCCCCTTTGAAGCCATACAGACTACGGTTATATCCGCCCGTTTCTGTGCCTGTTACCCCTGTGTTGTAATTACCCCATAAATAGCGCGATTTATCATATTGCACATCAAGATACACCTTACCTTTGGTATTAACGACCTTCTGAATATTGGCATTATCGCCATAGTTGCCGTAATACATTTCATCGTCATCTTCTACGATATCGAATACGGTCGTTTCATCGGCTGCAAACGGGTTTTTGAACATGTCTTTTAATGCAGCTTCTTTGGTATCAACATGGGCTACGACACGGAGTTTATCGCCAAATTTACCTTCACCGAAGTAGGCTAAACGACCACGGTTGTAAATATCACCTTGATATTGTTCATCAACGCCAAGTACGTCTTTATTGCCCGAGACGCGATTTTTTCCTAGATATAAATCGGCTAAACCAGCCTGAGAATAGTAAGTATCTGGAATACGAACAAATAGCTGATATTTCCGTTCATCGCCGTTATCGTACTCCACACGTACAGGAAACATGTATGCGTCTGTTGGCAAGTATTGTTCAACATAGAGACGATTATCTTCGATATCATACCCATCGTCGCCGATATAAACTTTATCGACACCTTTTAAGCCAGTACCCATCAACTTCGCCATACCGGAAGATGTGGGGATGTTATGGCGCATGAGCTTTGCTTCACCGTAGCTACGCCCATTCTTATCGTCTTCATCATCAAACTTATCAATATCAACTTCTTTCGTAGGTTTCACCATATCGGTAACACCTATTGTTGATATATCCATGTTGCCATCTTTATCCCAAACTTTTAGGCGAAACAGCAACTGCTTCCCAGATTCAAATTTATAACCAGTTTGGGTTTTACCGTCCCAATCGATATCAAAGTCGTTGCTCAGTTTATCACCAGAAAGTGTCGCTAATGGTTGAGATAAGTGGCTATCTTTGCCTTGATAAACCTCTAACTGCCATTTTTTCACATAGTAGCTATAGTTAGTTTGAACGTTAAAATTCAGGTTGCTATTAACTGTATTATTCTCAACTTCAACCTCATCACTCAGGCTAATATTTAATACGGGATCAACTTTGGTAATATCTCGGGTGGCCCAAATCGCACCTTCTTTTAAATAAATACGAGAGTTATCTGTTTGCTCATGAATTTCTTTTTTTATGTCTGTTGATTCACTGCTAATTAATTCCAAACCATCTGTTGCACCAGCTTTGGCGATAAAGGGTAAGCAGATAATAATCAGCAATGACAGTCGATTTAATTTAAAATTCTTCACTCTTTGACCTTTTAAAAATGCTGTTACAGAAAACCAAAACGAAAAAGCCTAGGGCTGATGAATTTTCATCAGCCCTTTTCCTTTGTAATTACTCTTTATTAGGAACTTATCGGCTTCTTCTTTTGGCTATTACCTGCACTGGTTTTTGCTTGAACGCTAAAGTTAAATTTCGCTAACGCATGAGGTGTAATACGTTTTACTTTAGGATTCTCACTGATTACCGTCATCCCTGTTGGCAACGAGTCAGAATCTAACTTCACCAGGAAGTTACGCCCTTTCTTATCTGTAACCCATTGATCGGGAACGTGGTAGCGACCGTATTCATCGGTTTCGATCTTGATACCTTCTGTCGTAATCAAGCGAGCACCTGGAATACCATCTTCATAGACACCTAAATTTTCGATGACGATTTCCCATAAATAACCATCGGGTGCTTTATAAAGATTACGGGTCACATTCAGCTCTTCAGCAGATAACTCTTCTTTTACATCACCTTCTAGGTGGCGTTGAATTTTACCTTGCGCATCAAATGTTATCGTTGTGCCATTATCCGTTTCTATCACCAGTAAAAATGGCGTCATCGTGCGTGTCTTGAATTGGATATATGCCTTATTTGACTGCTTCAACGTGCGGTTTTTAGATTGACCATATAACTCATCAATATGAATACCGTCTATTGCTGGCACCGTATTTTCGTCATCAACCACCACGGTGTGACCATTAACCTCGAGGGTGGTTGAACCCGCTATATAGTCTTGTAGTTTAACCGTTGTGGTTAGCTCAATATCATCAGCCGTTGCATCGGCTTGGAATCCATCACCATTGAGATCTTCAAACACCTTACCGATTATCGATGCGGTATCGAATAGTTTATCCGCTTCAATTTCCACCGTTGCCGAACCAGTGTTCGATACATTGCTATTATCAACTTTAGCTACCGCGGTATTAACATACTTACCAAACGTCACCCCTATACTTACCCGCATCAAGTAACGAATACGTAATTTCTCGTAAGGGTCAAAATCCACTTGAGGGAATTGCAAACTGCCTGATAACGTAGGTTCTGCTGACACAACCACATCATCAGAAGTTTCAAATTCACCATCAGCACCGCTTAGCACCATCTCGGTAGAATCTGGCACATATTGAAAACCAGCAGGGAATCGGTCATCGACAACGACATTATTAAAGTAAGATTCATTGTTGTTATCGACGATAATTTCATACTCAACAACATCACCCACTTGAGCGTCAGTCTTTGTTGCCCGCTTAGTAAGATCTAACTCTCCCGTATTATCTGGGATCTTTTTAATATGCGTGGTTGCCTCATCTTGAGTAACCTTGCCATTTTCTTCCGTTGCTTTGAATATATTGGTAATGTCATCATCCAAATGCTTATTGATCGTTGCAACAATCATCATCTCTATATTGTTACGACCATTCGACTTCATGTTTTTGATCACATTGAGGTTATTCTTATTATTTTGGTCACCTTTAATCGTAAAGTGATCAATTAAGCGCCCTTCTTCAAATTCACGACCAGTGATCACCCAATCTGTAAATACATCAATACCTTTGGTATTTTGAAGACCCGCAATATCGTCAAACAATGTTACGTTGGGTGCATTGCCCCCACCGGTATTATTAACCGACAATTGATACTGTACCGTTTTGTCATCATCGGTATAAGAAGCCTTCTCTACCGTTTTCACCACACTCAGCTGCGAACCCACTGGCGGTATTTGTAAAACTTCTAATTTGCCTGACGTACCCACCTCAATCTGTTTGGCGAGCTGCCTAGCTGCCCCCGTACCCGGTATATTGATGGTCGAATCTAAAAAGAAAGTACGTAAATCAATAGGCGTTAACATGTCTTGATTAACGATGGCTACGATGGTGTATTCAACTTTACCATGAGGCGCTATATTGATTGATGTTGCTATATCACTATCATCGGTAAACGTTCCTGACGTGGTATCAACGCCTTCGGTTACGGCTTTAATGGTCCAACTATCAAACGCATTGTCCTCATGGCCATCAATATAGGTACCCGATGCCTTATTAAACTGCGTAAGCAAATACACGTTTTTAGCAATGCCATCACTGTCATTCGCCAATGTTAAGTGGTATTCGATGGTGTTGCCTGGCACGTACTCCTCTTCAACGGCTGTTAATGTGCCTTTCACTTTTGCAGCTACCGTCGGCACCCAGTTACTTTTCACATCATTCCCATTAAGTTGGGCAATGTTTTGAATATCACTGGTTGCATGCTCATTGACTGTGCCTGTTACATCAAACGTAACGGTAGATTTAGGTGCGATATCCACTTTATACCTGGTCTCGGAACCTTTAGCAGTTAATGAGCCTGCTGGTACAACTTTCGGCGTAAAGCTGATAGTACCCGGAATGAAAGCTGGTCCAGTCGTACCGTCAATGTACTTCACTTGAACCGTAGACATATCATCGACGACAATCATATCGTCAATGTAATTTGACGAGGTATTTGCAATCGTCAGTACGAAGCTTAGTGGCTGATTAGGTGTATATTTTTCTTCAACACTGACTTTACTCACACGCGTTGAGGTCGGTGCAGGCTCGACAACTGCATCATCTTCTTGAGAAGCACCGTCAGCATCGGTGATAACCGCTGTATTTGTGATGGTGCTAATCGCATGGTCTTGAACTTTCGCCGTTACAGTGAAGGTCACCGTATCTTCTGGCGCAATATCCATCACCGCATCAATATCACTATTGTTGGCAGGATGATAAATCTTGCGGGTATTTGCCATCACGACGGTTTTACTATCACCCGCTTTGTACTCGACTTTCCAGTCGGTAAATGCACGTTCAGATCTGCCCAAATTGGTATCAACAAATATGTTGGATACCTCATCGGTTAGCGCAATATTATTGGCAAAAGACTGAGATTTGTTATGTACATCAATGTGGTAAACAACCTTGCCACCATCAGTATAGGTTTTACTTTCTGAGGTCTTGGTAATTTCAACTTCTGACTTTGCAGCAGGCGTTACTACACTTGCATCTTGCCCGCTAGCTGACGCGGTATTGGTAATGTCGCCAATAACGTTATCCGCGACCTTGGCTTTAATCACAAAGATGACTGATTCATTCGGCGCAATATCTGCCTTCGCCGTTTCGTCAGTGGTTTTTGCCACAATACTGTTGATGACGACTGGAGCTTCAAAAGTAATCGAACTGACATCAAAGGCATCACCTATTGCAGGCACAGATGCTGATCCCCCTGCAACTTCTGCCTGGATCTTTGATACTTCGTCCCTTATTACAATGTCATTTGCCCAGCTGCCAGAGGTATTGCTAACCGTGACCGTATACGTTAGTTCCTGCCCTGGTACATATTCAGCAGCATCAACTTTTTTCGTGATTTCAAGCGTTGATTCTTTAGGAGTAATGACCACCTCTTCAGAGGCAATATCATTGGCGAATGCTGTATTGGGAATATCGCCAACAACATCGGCAGCCACTGTTGCTTCAAAGATAACTGTCACTTTACTTGCAGGACCAATATCTGCCATTGCCGATACGCTGCCATCTGGATTGGCAAAGACAAAACCCTCGCCGTCGACTACACCTGAAATCACTTTTAAGGAACTGATATCAAATGCAGGCCCTGTTTCCCCCCCCGCAACTTCTACATTAATCGCAGCTATATCATCGGTAATTTTCACATCATTTGCCCAAGCATCCGTCGTATTCTCAACAACTAAGCTATAGGTCATGACTTGACCCGGAATAAACGTGGGTTCATCGACACTTTTCATAATGGTGAAAGTGGCTGTTTTCGGGGTAATAACGACTTCTGCCGACTTATCGTTGGCATTCGCAATATTACTGATCTCGCCGACTACATTTGAAGCCACATTCACTTTGATTGTGAATACCACATTGCTATTTGGTGCTATATCGGCAGTGGCATTCTCACCAGTACCATCGACAAAGCTCGTTCCTTTCGCAATATCGACAGTGATAGTCGCGGCATCAAATGCAGGCCCTGTTACTGCGCTGCCTGCCGCTGAGTCATGTGCGATTTCAGCTTCAATTTTTGAGACCTCATCACTAATCGCAACATCATTAGCCCAGCTATTCGTCGGGTTAGACACCGTCACGGTATAAGTAATCAATTGACCAGGTACAAACTCTTTTGTATCTGCTGTTTTGGTTATCTCGATATCAAAAGGTGCAGGCTGGATAATGACGGTTTCTGAAGGAATATCATCGGCTGTCGCGGTGTTAGAAATCTCACCGATAACATTGTCAGACACAATCGCTGTAATCGTAAATGTAATGGTATCGCCCGGCTTTATATCTGCGATGGCTGAAATAGAACCATCAGGATTAGCTGATACGTAACTCTCACTTTGCTTAACAAGTAACGATGATGAGCTAAAAGCTGGTCCAATATTCAGCGTAGCTAAACTACCCGCTATTTCAGCTGTAATTGCGCTAATCGGATCTTTTATTACAACATCATTCAGCCATGTATCACCGGTATTGGTGACTGTAACGGTATAATTAACAGTCTGCCCCGGAATAAACGTTTCTGTATCAACCGCTTTATGAATTTCAAGCGACGATGCCTGTGGCGTAATAGGATCGGTTGTATCGTTTTGGCTATCGATAATCGCAGTATTCGCATCGACAGTGCCTAACGCATTGTCTTTTATTTGAGCTTTTATGATGAAGGTGATCCCTTCTTTTGGTGCAATATCAGCTTCAAGATCCAAGTTACCTGTAGGTGAATAATTCGGTAAATAGGTATCTTTCTCAAGATCTAAACCTCGGCTAATTACATGGGTAGCGACCCAAGAAGAGAACGCGGTTTCTGTCTTATCACCAGCAAGTTCAACCATGATTTTGCTTATTTCATCTTTCATGGTGATATCATTCGCCCAACCGTCAGATTGGTTATCGACTGTTATTTGGTATTCAACCTCATCCCCCGGTAAATAATGGGTGTCCTTTGAATATGTCGCCCCACCCACTGATACAATCGTTTTATAATGATCTACTTGCTTAGGCTGCGGGTCTAACACCGCCGTTGCGGATAAACTACGATTACTATTATCTCGTGATAACCCTTTCGATGTTTTCAAATGAGCAGTATTGGTAACTTGACCCAACGCTGTATCGCGGATAGCCGCTTTAACCGTAAATTCAATGTAGCCAAGTGGGGCAATATCGATATCGGTATCAATATCGACATTATTCCCTCCCGTAAAACCGTCTACATTAGTAATACCGCTCGATTGATCAACAGATACATTCCATTGCATAAACGGATTTGCCGTTGGATTCTCTTTGCCACTACCAGAGAGTTCAGCAATATCGGTAGTGATTGACGACAGAATATCGGAGAGGTGTTGATTGTAGATAGTACCCTGCTTGGTATTTTCAAGGCGGATCTTATACACAACATCTTGGCTTGGTAGATATTGAGAAATAGCCTTGCCTGCTGAGTCAAACACTGCTTTTTTTAGAGTGACTTTCGCTGGCAGCATTGTTGAAACGGGAGAGGTCTTTTTTAATCCAAAAACATCAACGGTATTGCTAAAGTCACCCACCGCTTTATTACTGATTTGGGCTCTGATAATGTAATCGACAAACCCATCGTGACCTAGGTCGGCGTGAGTATCGATATCATGGTTATCGCTGGTTGAACCAGCATTAGACACACTGCCAGAATCTTTTTCTTTCGTTATCTTCCAACTAGTAAATGCTTGACCTGTCGTATTATCAAAATAATCCGTTTCAATACTTTCTATTGCATCTTTCACCGGAATATTAGCAATATTACTGCTGCTGTTATTTTGGATATGAATACGGTATTCGACGCTGCCACCCGGCATGTATCCATTATTATTTGGCAGCTTATCGCCAGCGGCATCGTAATACGCAACAATCTCTTTGCTAACATCGTACTGGCGGGTTTCAGGGCGGGTCGTCACACTGGTCGTATTACCATTCACATTGAGGACATTCAGAATGTCACCAGCAGCCGTTTCTGCAACTGTCGCTGTTACGTGATAAACGAATTTACCCCCGAGCGGGATATCTGCCGTTGTCTTAAGATCGTGATTGTCGCTATAAAGTCCCGGTGAAGCGAACGTTTTGAAATCACCAAAATATTCTGGTTCGATGGTCCATGCGGTAAATGCTTTAATTTGGTTGTTATCAACATCTGTCACTTCCACGGATGAAATTGCATCTTCAATATTCACATCCTGCGCATGCGCATTGCCTGTATTCTCGACTGTTAGCAAATACTCTAGCGTTTTGCCCGGTGCATAGTTCGCTTCAACCGTTTCTTTCTTATATTCAATCTGTGCGGCATATGGCTTCACAATTAAGCCATCATTATTAATCTCACCAATGGCATCATCACGTACCGTACCTGTGATGGTGTAAATCACCTTATCGTGTGGCGCGACATCGATAATAGTGTCTAAATCAGTATTTGCTTTTACGACACCATCCAATACTCCATCTGTCGACCCACCATCTTTAGGATTTGCATCTTCTATCGCAACATCAACAGTGAACTGTGGGTTGGTAGGATCACCGTCGGTAGCAAAAGGGTTACCTTCACCGCCGTTTAATAACGTAACGCTTAATTTGCTGATCTCATCTTGAATAGCAACGTTATTAAAGTAGCCTAATGCCGATGAAGCAGTAATGGTATACGTAACTTTATCACCGGGCTTATACATCGCGGGGGACACTTTCCGAACAACAGCCCCACCAGATTCCGCTCGGTGGTTTTGCACTTTGGCAAACGCTTTATACGTGCGCTCTTTCCCATTGCGATCAGTTGAAACAACATTCAAATAAGCAATATTTTCAAGGGTGTCTTCGATAACATTGTCTTTCACAATGGTGGTTATACGATAAACGGCTTCAGCTCCCGACTGCAGCGTTATGTGATCATTAAGATCAGTGGTGCTGCCTGACGGTATAATCTGTTCACTAACAGATCCTATCGTTCGCTCTATTCCCCAGCTTTCAAACGCTGTGTCTTCATTAGCATCAGGATAATGAGCGTCTTTATCATTCGCAGTTTTAACCCCCATAGTCGATAAATCATCAACAACGGATACATCATTCATTTCTTTATCAGAATGGTTCGTTACCGACACCACATATACATGTTCCTGACCTGGGTGGTAATAAACCAGCTCAGAGTACTTATCAATGCTGACACTGATATCTTTCTCTGGTTCATCGATTTCTGCTGACTCATCAAACTCACGATTGTTTTGATTATCATGCACTTTTACAGTATTGGTAATTTTTCCGCGATCGAGAAGACTATCAATAACAGTGCCAGTTACCTCAAAGGTAATTTTAGAATGGGGGGCAATATCGACCTGTGTATCAATATTATCAGTGGTTTTGACTGAGCTGTATTTTTTATCAACACGTGTACCTAAGCCTGTTTCAACAGAACTTATCTTCCATTCATTAAATAGTCCCAAAGAGGCAATATCATCAAACACAGTAGTATCATTGGCATAACCATCACCAATATTTTCAACCACAATGGTGTAAGTGACCTTTTCACCCACAGCGTAATAAGGCTGGCTCACGTCTTTGGTAACACGTAAATTAGGCTTTTTAGGCTGACTAATCGCATTACCAGTCACATTATCAGTCACATCACCAGTCACTAGCATGGCATTAACTGAGTTTGAAAACGGGCCCCAAATAATATGATCTTGCGTACGCTCTTTTAATTGGCCGACTACGGTATAAATGATTTTCCCGCTGGGAGGAATATCCGCGTAAACATTAAGATTCTTATCCTTAACTGAACCACTAATGCCAGAGTCGGCTTCATCACCTTCGGCAACCGCAGTAATTTTCCATGATTCAAACGGATTTTCGGCAGCACCAGCAGGTTTAGACTCTAATAAATCAGCACGAATACCTTCGATATCATCAAAAACATGCACACCTTTAGCAAAACCAGCAGGGTCGCCATTCTTAACCTCAATCGTGTAGGTAAAAGTGTTTTCAGAATCGCTGTAAGTACCGATATCAACATTTTTTCTGATGGTAATATCATGTATATACGGTATAGAGCCGACTTCTGAATGACCACCATCACCTGCCGTTACTTTGTTGCGAATTTCGCCGTTTATTTTCACATCCGTTTTGGCTGTAACGGTGTATGTGACAGTATCGCCAGGGTAAATAGTGGCGTGGGTATGAATATCAGCGTTATCACTAATAGAACCGTCTAAGTCAGGCTTGGTCGGGTTAGTTGTCGCACCTGAAGTATTTGTCGCAGAGCTTACTACCGTCCAGCTATCAAACGCCTTAATATCACCACCATCAACACTACTCGCCATTACACCCGAAATAGCATCATCAACAGGCACGTTAATAACGTATCCTTGTGCTGGGTTTTCGATAGTGATGGTGTACGTAAGGTTATCACCGGGAATAAATTGGGTTTTATCGACCGTTTTCTTAACTTGAATTTTGCCTTTTGGCATTTCAAGCCCTGAGCCGCTCTCATCAATAGCATCACACCCTGGGGTATCATGAATATGACCCACGCTATTTTCATTCACCAATGCTTCAATGTGGTAAACCACTTTACCATTGGGCGCTAAGTCAGCCACAAATTCAAAATCGCCACTTTGTCGGCTGGTTTTATTCGCGACCAAACCAGCGTCGGTACCCTCGCCAATTTCTTCAACACTCTTCACTTTCCAACCAGAAAACGCATCCGATGTTGAACCGTCAGCTTGCTCTGTTTGCACACAGGTGGTGAGGTTATCCATCATGGCAACATTGTTAGCAAATTTAGTGCTGTCACTATTTTCAATAGTGATATCGTAAGGCACCCATTGACCAGGAGAATATTGAGTTGCCGTGGTCTTTTTGCTTGCTGATGCGGTATCTAATACATCTAAGTTAGTCGAAGTGGCAACATCAGAAGTCGCAACTTGGCGACCCGTACTATCATTGACTTGGGCGCTATTATCTATCGAAGAAATCGAGACTGATTTTGTTACTGCTCTAATGGTGTATTTAATCGATTCATTTGGCGAAATAGAGACTACATCATCCAAATCGACATCCGAGGCTTCACCCGCTAACGTTAATGCAGACTGACTGTTGGCCCCTATCGACGCCACTTTTACCGTCCAGCTCTGGAATGGGTTAGCACCCACATCTGTGTGATCATGCTTAGCTGAGGCATCGTTAGCTAACAACGATGAAATATCACTAATCGCATCTTTCACTTGATATTGGTACGCAATGCCGCGACCTGAGTTTGATGCGGTAATGGTATACGTCAGCTCATCACCCACCTGATAATTATTTTGCTTATCAACAGCTTTCGTAATAGAAAGGTTAGGCTTGGCAGGATTTATAACAATAGTATTTGAAGGGTTAGTTACTGAGTGGGCTGTCGCTTCTGCCGTATTATTAATAGAAGAAACAATATCAAGCGCAACGGTTGCCTTAATGTGGTATTCAACCCATCCACCAGTATCAATACTTACATTCGTTGCACTTAAATTGCCAGATGAATTAAAACTACCGACATTTGACAACGAACCGGATTTTGAAGCAGTAATCGAAGTAGAAGAAAAAGCAGGAACTGAGAGACCGTCAATCGAGGTTGCTTCAATAGCCCTAACGGCATCAGCCACTGTCATACCTTTGATAAGCGATGCGCCGTTATTATCAATATGGATTTGGTAAGTAATCACTTCGCCTGGTGCAAAATCCCCTTCGGTTACAGTTTTACTGACTGAAAAATCGTATTTAACACGCTCAACAGAAACAACATTAGACTCAATCGTCTCATGAGGGGCGGCACTAATAAAAGAGCCGCTCGCATCAATACGACCAACAACGTCATCAGCAACCCTTGCTGTAAGGTAGTAGGTAATCGTATCACCAGCTGCTAACGTCACATTTTGAGCATATAGATTACCCGAGGTCGAAAAATCACCAACGGAAGATTTAGCAGAAGAGGCATTAGCTGAAATTGACACTGCAGAGAAGGCATTACCTTCTCCCCCACTATCAATGTCTGCTAAAACAGCAAGCAAATCACTTTTAACTTCAATGCTTTCTACACCGCGTCGAGCTGAGTTAGTGACAACTAACTTATAATCAATATTATCGCCATTATCATATTTTGCACTGGTACTTGAGAGCGAAATAGCCACATTACTGCTGGCAGCAAAAACATGACCCGAAAAAATGACAGACAAAAGAAAAACACACAGGGGTATGAACCTGACTTGAGCTAAACCGTTATTCATAGACTTGCTGCTGACCTTGCTTCGTTATATTAGTTATATTTTTTAACGAACACATGCCTATGCTTCATATCAAGCATTGAGCCCGTCAAATTTAGTCAAAGCCTAACAAGTCAATAATTTGGCGTTAAATAATAAAAACTCGGAAATAATCACTTCGGTATTTTATCTTCGCTCATTTTCTAAATAATAAATTTACCTTTTACCCCCTCATGCTTTCCTAATTGATCGATCACTATGGTTTAACAGCTTAAGTCTCCAAAATAAAAATATCGAACATTGCCACCTATATAAGAGCAATAACACTTACACCATAAAAAACACATAAAAAACATAATGTTACATGCAAAATCAGAAAAATTCAGATCCAAATAACTCTACTTTCAAAATAAATCCAACAATAAACATTCAGTTTCGACACAAAAATGAATCAAAAAAAACCAATATACACTGTTCTCTTCCATCAGAAATTTGGCTTAAGAAATATCCGCCATTAAATGATTTTTTATCTAGCATGGTGCGCTTTGCGCTATAATCGGCACTAAGCTCAATAATTAATAGTTTGAACATGTACCAGTTCACATTCTCATTTGAAGAATTTCTTGCCGAGTTTTGGCAGAAAAAACCTGTTGTCATAAAAGGTGGTTTTAAAGATTTCGTCGACCCAATCAGCCCTGATGAACTTGCAGGATTAGCAATGGAAGAAGACGTCGATTCCCGTTATGTCGCAAGAAACGGCGAAGAATGGGATGTTCGTCATGGTCCTTTATCCTTTGATAATACACCAGAAGATCACTGGTCATTCATTGTTCAAGCTGCGAATCATTGGCATGAAGGTGCAGCCCGCTTAGTTACACCATTTCGTCAATTACCAAACTGGTTATTTGATGATTTGATGATCAGTTATTCAACACCGGGCGGCGGTGTTGGCCCACATATTGACCAATATGATGTATTCATTACTCAAGGTTCGGGCAAACGACATTGGCGAGTGGGCCCTAAAAAAGATGATTACGAAGAAGAATTACGCCACCCTGCGCTTCGTCAAATCAAAGGATTTGAGCCAATCATTGACGAAGTAATGGAACCTGGTGATATTTTATATATTCCGCCAGGATTTCCGCACGACGGTTACGCGATAGAAACATCCATGAGCTTTTCTGTTGGCTTTCGCTCACCAAAGAAGCAAGAATTATTAAGTAGCTTTGCTGATTTCATTATTTCTAACGATATTGGAGATGTGCATTACCACAACCCTTCAATTCCTGCGCGTCAAAATAGCGGAGCAATCTTAGCAGCGGAATGTAATGATCTTGAAGCAATGATGCGAAGCTTGTTGGATCACCCTGATTTAATGAAACAATGGATGGGTGAACATCTAAGCCACAGTCGTCATGAACTTGATATCATTTCATCAGAGCCGCCTTGGCAAAAAAATGAAACCTATCAGTTTTTAGAAGATGGTGAAGAGTTCAAACGTTTAGGTGGCTTACGGGCTTTTTACCATCCAGAACAACCCAATGTTCTTTACATTAATGGTGACAAGTTTGAACTACCAGAAGAATGTTCAGAAGCCGCTAAATGCCTATGTGATGAAGAACAAGTCAGTTTGCCTTTACTTGGGAAACAGCTTGATCATCCTGCGTTTTTAGCAATGCTGACACAACTTATCAATATGGGTTATTGGTATCCCGTTGACTAATCTTCAATAATTGTTCAATTTCCGCACCAAACAAAAATGTTTGGTGCTCTTTATTATTGAGCAATAAAAAACGCCAGCTAGGCTGACGCTTTGGTGAAGACGGTAAATATACCAACAACAATACCTACACTTTAAATTGACTCGCGAGCGCTTTCTGTCGCTCTGAAATCTCCGTTAAACGCTGCCCTATATCTGCAGAGCTTTCGGCATGCGTTAAGATGCCCTCACTTAGCTCGCGAATATTAGACACATTACGGTTCACTTCGCCAGAAACAGCTTGCTGCTCTTCTGCAGCCCGCATTATCTGTTCATTCATGGCTTGAATGGCACCAACTGATTCCGTAATTTGGCTTAAACTATCAACCGCTTTACTTACCTGCTCGGCCGTATCACCTGCGAGTTGGTTTCCTTCTTCAATTGCACAAACAACACTGCGCGTGCCTTGTTGCAAATCGTCAATTACTGTATGAATTTGCCTAACAGAATCTTTTGTTCGGCTGGCTAGCAAACGTACTTCATCAGCCACAACGGCAAAGCCTCGCCCTTGGTCTCCTGCACGCGCAGCTTCTATCGCGGCATTTAATGCTAATAAATTAGTCTGCTCAGAAATACCTTCAATCACCTTTAATATCTCATTAATATTCTCGCTATTGCTTTCTAGCTCTTTAGCAATAGGAACCGCACTATCCATACGATTAACAAGACTTGCCATTAAGCCTGCTGATAACTGTATGACTTGCTGCCCTTGTTGCGCAGCACTATCTGCTTTTTTTGCAGCGTCGACTGCTGTTTCTGTGTGATCAACCACTTGTGCTGATGTTTGGGTCATTTCTTCTGATGCCGTTGCAACCATATCAACTTCTTTAAATTGTGATTCACTTCCATCACGAGTCTTGCTGGCAACATAAGCGGCTTCACCTGCTGTTTTACTCACCTCTTCAACCGTCACAACAACCTGACCAATGGTATTTTGCAGCTTATCAAGGAATCGATTAAACCAAGTTGCCAACTCCCCAACTTCGTCTTGTTGAGTAACAGCGATACGTTGCGTTAAATCACCTTCACCAGATGCTATTTCTTTTAGGCTTTCGACAACTTGTTTAATCGGTGCAACTAATCGTGATGCCGCAAATAACACCACTAAAATACCAAAACCGCCGATCAGAACACTCGCGATAATTTGAATCTTTGATGATGCTGAACGCTGGGCTTGAATCGCGCTATCTAATGCTATTGCTTCTTCTAATACTTGCTCTGCAGGAAGTTGGACTATAATGCCCCATGTGGTATTACCCAGCATGACGGGTGTATAAGCTAATAACCATTGTTGGTTATTACTCCAGCCAATAAAATCATTACCATTGCTTAACCAAGTGGGTAACGTTTCGGGCAATCCATCTTGCGGTGTATACCTATCCCCTAATCGACTTTCATCTTGGTCCCACGCTACAACCGTACCGTCGTTACTTAATAGACTAACTTTACCGATACCATTAAATAGATTGTTATCGACTTCGTTAATAACGGGCTGAAGGGTATTCAATTTAATATCGATTCCCATAATACCGATAGATTTACCATCAACAATCAAAGGCGTGGTTATTGAACTAATAAGATGACGTCCCGATTCTTCACTTGAAAAAGTAGGGTTCATCACACAGGTATTTTGAGAAAGTGCACTGCATGAAAAAATATCATTATCTGCACGCCCTGCTGTATTCAAACTAGTATTAACAATTTGCTCTTCAGT
This sequence comes from Photobacterium frigidiphilum, assembly GCF_003025615.1. GTDB lineage: Bacteria > Pseudomonadota > Gammaproteobacteria > Enterobacterales > Vibrionaceae > Photobacterium > Photobacterium frigidiphilum. The sequence goes on from NZ_PYMJ01000001.1 coordinate 157,351, forward strand.
AAATACACGTTGAACGGCTTGCTGGTTTAATGACTTTGACCAGTAGGGTGCAAAACGCCCCGTACTATTGGCACCTACATAACTAGCATCATGATAATTATTGTCTTCACCGTCTAGCGCATTAGGTTCAAATACCACAAATGCACTATAGATATTAGGGAAATTATTGACCGAACGACGCAATAATTCATTAATTGAACCTCGAAGTTCTGCACTATTTGTATAATTCTCTTCAGCATTGAACTTTAAAAACAAAACGCTTTGCGCCAACATTTCAGCCCTATAAGTGGCTTCATCCATATACTGTTGAACATATATAGCCTGACGTTCCGATTGTATTTTTACGAGCGCTTCAGATTGATTACGCAAGGATGTGAACGTTTGCTCACTAACAAGTTGCTGGTTTTGACTTGAGAAATAAAATGACAGCCCAGTTAATACGAATACTGTAAGTAGTATCCCTACTCCTGCCATCAGCGTGATCTTCCATTGCACAGAAAGTGAACGCATATAAACAATCCTTGTTTGTATTTGATACCAAAATGTAACTGTTATTTATTTAATTATCAATATGCATAAATATTAATTAACCATTTATATATTAATGACATATGACATTTTTTTGACATAAAAAAAGCGCGGTTTTGACACCGCGCCTAAAGCCTGTCACAGGCTTGAACTAGTAAGCTTTTAAACAAGATACGGCATGAACATCACCGCCTTGTAAGTCTGGCTTTGTTTTCGCACACTCATCAGAGGCAATTGGGCAACGCGTACGGAATACACAACCTGATGGCGGATTGATAGGAGAAGGGAGCTCGCCTTCTAGCAATTGAATTACTTTATTCTTTTCCAATTCAGGATCAGGAATAGGTACAGCAGACATTAATGCTTTGGTATATGGATGCTTTGGATTAGCAAATAGTGCATCACTTTCACCCATTTCAACCGCATTGCCTAAATACATCACCAATACACGGTCAGAAATATGTTTCACTACCGACAAATCATGCGCAATAAAGATTAAGCTTAAGCCCATTTCTTTTTGCAGCGCTTTTAGTAAGTTCACAACTTGTGCTTGAATCGATACATCAAGCGCAGAAACGGGTTCATCACAGATAATCATTTTAGGCTTTAATACCAATGCACGCGCAATACCAATACGCTGACACTGTCCGCCAGAAAACTCATGAGGGTAACGGTTGATCACGTTAGGCAATAAACCCACCTTGGTCATCATTACTTTAACTTGTTCTTTCACGTCATCATCATGTAAATCTGGGTAGAACGCTTTTAATGGTTCCGCAATGATTTCGCCAACGGTCATTCGAGGATTCAATGAAGCCAGTGGGTCTTGGAAAATCATTTGAATTTCTTTACGTTTTTCACGCATATTTGAATGGTTTAATTTTGTTAAATCTTGACCAAGCCAAACAACATTGCCATCTGTAGCTTCAACCAAACCAATAACGGCACGTGCAAATGTTGATTTACCACAACCTGATTCACCAACAACACCGAGTGTTTCACCTTCATACAAACGGATATCAACCCCATCGACTGCTTTAAGCTTTAATGGTTTAGTCCAAGGCCATCCTGATTTAGCGGCGATGTTAAAGTGAACTTTTAAATCTTTAATATCTAACAATAGATTTTTTTGTGCATTCATTACCACGTCCCCAAGTCAGAAAAACAAGCACGTAAACGACCGTCAGAAAACGCTTTCAAATCTGGCGCTTCTTGCTTACAACGGCTCGATACACGGTGACAACGCTCTTGATAAGGACAACCAACAGGCAAACGCAATAAGTTTGGTGGGTTACCAGGAATCGTCGGTAATTCTTCACCTTCTGTATCTAAACGTGGAATTGCACGTAGCAAACCTTCGGTATATGGGTGCGCTGGCTTATAGAAAATCTCATTGATTTTGCCATATTCCATCGTACGACCTGCATACATCACCAGTACTTTGTCACAGCTACCAGCCACGACACCAAGATCGTGGGTGATCATAATGATCGACGTGTTAAAGTCTTTTTTCAGATCATTCAGCATTTCCATGATCTGTGCTTGAACGGTTACGTCTAACGCGGTGGTTGGTTCGTCGGCAATCAACAACTTAGGGCGACATAATAACGCCATCGCAATCATAACTCGTTGACGCATACCACCCGAAAATTCGTGCGGGTACATAGTAATACGCTGACGAGCTTCTGGAATTTTAACCGCATCTAACATGCGAACACTTTCTTCAAACGCCTCTTTCTTACCCATGCCTTTGTGCAGCATTAATACTTCCATAAGCTGATCGCTTACTTTCATATACGGGTTAAGTGACGTCATTGGATCTTGGAAAATCATCGCAATTTGCTCAGCTCGAACTTTATTCAGTTCTTTCTCTGGCAAATTGAGAATTTCATTACCTTCAAATTTAGCACTACCGCTAATAATACCGTTTTTAGCTAGTAGCCCCATAATGGCAAATACGGTTTGGCTTTTGCCTGAACCCGACTCACCCACAATACCTAGAGTTTCACCTAGATTTAGAGAAAAATTAAGATCATTTACCGCGGTGACAATACCGTCTTGTGTTGTAAATTCTACGCGTAGATCTTTGACATCTAATAAGCTCATCATTACTTCCTTATACTTGTATACCTAACTAAGCCCATTGCGTGAGAATGTCACCATTAACAGCACTGAGTTAAGTATCACTGATTCTTATCTGTCTTTTGGATCTAGTGCGTCACGTAAACCGTCACCCACATAGTTAAAGCAGAACAGGGTTACCACCATGAATGCCGCAGGGTACATCAACTGCCACAAAGCAACTTCCATTGTTTGTGAACCTTCTTGAAGTAGTGCGCCCCAACTCGTCATTGGTTCTTGAACACCTAAGCCTAGGAAGCTAAGGAAAGATTCAGTCAGAATCATGGATGGCACAAGCAGTGTTGAATACACAGCAACAATACCTAATACGTTCGGCACGATGTGGCGTGTAATTATTCTCCAACGGCTTACACCTGATACATGCGCAGCTTCAATAAACTCTTTTCCACGAAGTGACAAGGTTTGTCCTCGTACAATACGTGCCATATCAAGCCAAGAAATCGCACCAATCGCAACAAAGATCAGCATGATATTTCGACCGAAAAACGTCACCAAGACGATCACGAAGAACATGAATGGGATCGAATAAAGAATCTCAAGAATACGCATCATTACACGGTCAGTACGGCCACCGATGAAACCAGAAGTGGCACCGTAAAGTGTACCAATAACAACCGCAACTAGCGCACCTAACACACCAACCATTAGTGAGATACGCCCACCAATAAGCGTACGGGTAAACAAGTCTCGACCTAGGCTATCAGTACCAAAGAAGTGACCTTCAGCACCATAGCTTGGTGCGGCATGTAATGAATACCAGTCAGTATCATCATAAGCATAGTGACTCAGCATTGGACCAAAAATCACAGCTATCGCGATTAGCGTTAAAATCGCTAAACTCACCATTGCCGCTTTATTTCGTTTAAAACGTGTTCGAGCATCTTGCCATAAACTGCGACCTTCAATTTCCAGTTTTTCTGAAAACGCTTCGACAGCTTCTACATTTTCTTTTTTAGTTAGCATCATCTGTCTGGCCTCTAGTAACGAATTTTCGGATCGATATACGCAAGTAAGATATCAACAACAGCATTGAAGATGATCGTTAGCGTACCAATAAGAATTGTAATACCTAAAACCAACGAGTAATCACGGTTGAAGGCTGCGTTTACAAAGAGTTTGCCGATTCCTGGCAGACCGAATATCGTTTCAATAACCACAGAACCCGTGATAATACCGACGAAAGCAGGTCCCATATAAGAAACAACAGGCAATAATGCAGGTTTTAGCGCATGCTTAATAATGATATACGGGTAACTTAAGCCCTTCGCACGTGCTGTACGAATAAAGTTACTATTCAGTGTTTCAATCATACTTGCACGTGTAATACGCGCAAATGTAGCAACATATAGCAGTGACATACCAAACATAGGCAGTAACACAAATTTCATTGAACCGTCTTGCCAGCCACCCGCAGGCAACCAACCAAGATTGATTGAGAATATATAGATAAGAATGGGAGCCAATATAAACGAGGGCATTACAACCCCGGCCATGGCTGTCGACATGATAGTGTAATCAATCCAAGTATTGTGTTTCAACGCTGCAATGGTTCCGACGGTTACCCCCATCACCAAAGCAAAGATAAATGCAAAGAAACCAATCTTTGCTGATACTGGTAACGCTTTAACAACCAGTTCATTTACCGTGAAATCTTTATATTTAAATGAAGGACCGAAATCACCTTGAAGAATATTTCCAAGGTAGGTGATGTATTGCTCTGAAACTGGTTTATCTAGCCCATATTTGGCTTCAATGTTTGCCATTACTTCGGGCGGTAATGGACGTTCGCTTGAAAAGGGGTTGCCTGGTGCAAAGCGCATCAGGAAAAACGAAATGGTAATAAGTACCAATAACGTAGGGATGGCTTCAAAAATCCGTTTTGCGATGAATTTAATCATAAACTCTACCGTTTATTTTTATAGCTGTGACAGAAAAAGCGCTACACCCAAACCTTTAGGTGCAGCGTTTATAGCGTTATATATCTTGCTGTTTATTTGTCAGCAATGATGTACATGTCTTTAGTGAACAATTTGTCTTCTGCGTTGTTTGACGCGTAACCACCAACTTTAGTGCTTACAAGACGCGCCTTAACGTATTGGTAGATAGGTGCGATCGGCATATCTTCAGCAAGTTGCTTTTCAGCTTCAGCGTAAAGCTTCTCACGTTCAACATCAGACGTTGAACTCAATGCTTTAGCCATAATGCCATCATAAGCTTTGCTGTTATATTTTGGATCGTTAGAACTGTTGTTGCTTTGCATTAATGACAAGAAGCTTGATGCTTCATTGTAGTCACCACACCAGCCCGCACGTGTTACGTCAAAGTTACCCTGACGGCGGTTATCCAAGTATGTTTTCCACTCTTGGTTTTCAAGCTTAGCTGTTACACCTAGGCTCTTCTTCCACATAGAGGCAATAGCAACGGCTAGCTTCTTGTGGTTTTCTGATGTGTTATAAAGCAGAGTAAATTCTAGTGGGTTGCTGCTATCAAAACCAGCTTCAGCAAGAAGTGCTTTCGCCTCTTCATTACGCTCTTTCTGGCTTAATTTACCGTACTCAGGCGTAACAGGGTTAAAGTTAGCTGTGATTTCTGGTGTTAAGAAGTAACCAGGCTTTTGGCCTTGGCCTAATAACGCTTTAGTAATAATGTCACGATCGATTGCGTAAGAAAGCGCTTTACGAACACGAACATCATTGAATGGTGCTTTATCGTTATTAAAGCCGTAGTAGTACGAACAAAGGTTACCAGTAATAGAAACGTCTTCAGCGTGCTCTTTTTGTAAGCGACGGAAGTGTTCATTCGGTAGTTCGTTAGTAATGTCGATCTCGCCTGCTAAGAAGCGATTCATTTCAGAAACTTGGTTTTCAATTGGTAAATAAGTGACTTGGTTAATAACCGTTTTCTTATCATCCCAGTATTGAGTATTACGCTTTAATACGATGCGTTCGTTAACAACCCACTTATCAAGAACAAATGCGCCGTTACCCACGAAGTTTTCTGGTTTAGTCCAATCGTTACCAAACTTTTCAACCACTCTTTTGTTAACAGGCTTTACTGTTGTGTGGCCCATCATTTTCACAAAATAAGGAACCGCTTCGTTAAGCTCAATTTTTAGTGTATTCGCATCAACAGCGGTTACACCTAATGTTTCTTTATCAGCTTTACCCGCGATGATTTCAGCAGCATTCTTCATGGTCGTCATTTCGATATACCATGAGTAAGGTGATGCCGTTGCTGGATCAGCTGCGCGCTTAAAGCTGTATGCAAAATCTTCTGCTGTTACTGGATCGCCATTTGACCACTTAGCATCTTTGCGTAGGTGGAAGATAAATGTTTTATTATCGGTCGTTTCCCAACTTTCAGCGACGCCTGGAACAGTATTACCGTCTGCATCTTGGTTAACCAAACCTTCAAGTAGGTCACGGATAACATGCGACTCTGGAACACCTTCAGTTTTATGGGGATCAAGAGAGGCGACTTCAGTGCCGTTACCACGAACAAGCTCTTGTGTTGCAGATAGTTTTACGCCTTCAGGTACTTCAGCAGCAATTGTAGAAAAAGAAGTGGCTGCAACCGTTAGGCCCGCACTGATTAATAGTGCTTGAGTGATTTTGTTCTTATACATGCATAACTCCAATACATAATTCTTAGCATCCATGGCTTTCTTCAGCTGGCATAATAATTTGCAACCCATGCACTGTTAGTCCTAAACAATGCATAGCAAACCGAAGAATTGGTCAAAACATTAACAGGAATTGAAGCAATTTGCCACAAAACCATTACAAAAAGTTAGATAATTCTTAATATTGGTACTTTATGCAGAACAAATGACCAGACAAAAACAAACGGTTAGATATATCTATTAAAAAAACCACTCCGTAGAGGAAAATCCGCCAATAAAGCTAATGAAAGTGCCAATTTGAATAATAAAAACACCAAAATGAATAAATAATCAGCATAATATGCTCACAAAGACAACATCTGACAGTAGAGTCAATAACATAAAAGTAAAACTATGACCTTAAGGCATAAAAAAGCGCCCTTTTTAAGGCGCTTATTAAAAATGTGGTCACAAGTGAAATAAGGGAATTTACTTGTTTTCACTATCAAACTGGGTAATTTGCTTATCGTCACTAACAGATTGCTGTCTTTGCTCTAATAAAAGCTGTTGATCATCATCTGATTTTGCATTATCTGAAATGCCCAAATCATCCATCATCTGCTTAATCTTCTTGCTGCCTACACGTCTGTGTTTCATATAACTCTCCGCTGTTAAATAAGACCAGATAGATAAAAATTCATATTTTTACCAGAACACTCAATAAATATGGCACATAATTTAAGTATGCGCCTGAGCTGGTCTTTGATAGCAGTGAAAATAGAAATTATAAAAGCGTAATATCTGCCTTTTTCGCGTGGCTGAAGCACGTATTTTAATAACAAAAACGTATAAAAAAAACACTGATAGATTAAGATTTCACAACGCTGTTTTTTAATGAACTTCCTATACCTATCGATCCGCAATAGCGCTACTATCTTCATATCGGGATGATTAATTAGATTTCAGTAATCAAGCTTGATCTTGCCGATACTTCCGTTTCCGTTCTGTTAGCATTTGTGAGTTTAGTATGGCATCAGCAAAACCAGCAGCTTGTCTCGCTCGTCCTAGTCCTACCCGTGTTCGACATGGCTACGTGCCACCGGCACACCGTCCACAGTACAATAAAAAAAGTGATTAATAGCTAAATTATGCTATGAAATCAATAAAATAATAGCTCCTATATAGGGGCTATTTTTTTACTCGAAAATAATTTTTATTTCTCACTCTTACCCCTCTAATACTATTCTAGGTAAGTAGTTGATCATAATGTTGCGCAGGAAAAATCGCTTATAACTAGGCGTGGATTGCAGATAACTAGTGGCTCTAATTACAAAATTCATAACGACGTTATGAGTTATTTTAACCAGCAAAAATGATCAAATACTTATGTAGGATGGTATAAAACTAGCGACCAATTTCACGAAGAATAGTATTGGTATTAGACCCTAGTTGTGAAATGATACGCCGATAGATAGAGAGTAAGGATAATGAAAATGGAAAGTAAGGATACTTTCTCGATTTCTCAGCTTGCTGACGAATTTGATATTACGCTAAGAAGCATTCGTTTTTATGAAGACCGCGGTTTACTCACGCCTACACGTAAAGGTAAAGCTCGCGTATATTCAAAGCAAGATCGCGCTCGTTTAAAGCTAACTTTACGAGGAAAACGTTTAGGTTTTAGCCTTATTGATATTAGTGAACTCTTTGAATTTTACGATTCAAATAAGAGTAATAAGAAACAACAACAAGAGATGTTAAATGCAATAAAACACCGCCAACAATTATTAATACAGCAGCAGGCTGATATAGACGCTTTAATGATGGAATTAAATGCTGCAGAAAGGAACTGTTACTTACAGCTCGCTAAATTTGAACAACAAACCACGTTCAAAAAGATGTCTCACTCCCGCTAAGCTACACCATTACCGTTATTCTATACTTATGCCCCGTACCTCTAAGCCACTCCCTAGCTTATTGTTAGGGTGTCTAGCTCCTTAATACTCACAAATCATCATAGCCTCTCTATATTCACCTGATGAGATGTTTAATTAAATGATGTAGATCAGATGGTTGGATGTGATATACCCAAGCTACCTCAAGATGCTCGTTTCAACGAGAATTGAGGTAGCTTGGGTATAGATATAAAAAACCCGGCTACAAGAGCCGGGTAAAAAAAGCAGGGATATATCAGTGTACTCATTTATTACCAGTAAACACGTGCACCTAGTGCAAATGAACTTTCACTATCTACTTCAGTTGTACCAATAAATGAATCAGATCCTTTATTCGAATAACCCAATGTTGTACCGTCGCCGTAACCGTACTCAGCATAAACACGGAACCAGCTATTCACGTTGTAATCAGAGCCAACATAAACCAATGTACCATCTTGATCTTCAACACCATCTGCCGACTGTTCTGTATATTCATAGCCAGCATACGCAGTTGCATTATCAGCCCAGCTATATGTTCCCGCTAAACTGTAGCCATTTTCATCAATCGAAAGGTTAGAATTTTTATCTGACAGCTCTGCGTTGTAATAAGTAAAGCCAATGAGTGCTGCCCCAACGGTATATTCTACTGTACCTTCAAAATAGATATTTTCGATATCAGCAGTAATTTCTTTCTCTTGAGTAAAAGCTGGCAGAGAAACTTCTGGAGTTACGGTTTCTGTGCCAATTTTGTGTGACTTATCGCGGTTTTGACCACCACCAGCATGCAAGTTAAAGCCACCAACACTTGTACCTACATAGAGTTCAGCCAGTTCTTGGTTACTGTCATCTTCAGATAGACCGTAGTTCGCCGCAACCCAGAAGTTTTCGCCATCAAAATTATATTTAATTAATGAATCATGACGAGCACCAGAAAGCGTGGCGTAACGAAGCGCTGAACCACCAAAGAAATATGAGTAATCAGCACCGTAAACTTCATCTGATACTACCCATTGACGGCCAAATGAAATTTTACCAAATTCAGAATCAATACCAATATAATGCAGACGGTTATTCATAGAATAATCTGAACCATCCGCTTTATAATTCAGACCAAATTCAACTTTACCATACACATCCGTTGTGTCTGTTAATTTATATCGAGCGTCAACACCAGTACGAGAAGAGCCCGCATTTAATGTAACGTCTTTATCTTCTAACTTTTTAACTTCCGTACGAAGCTGACCATAAAAATCAACGGTACCGTCTTCTGTCTTAATAATTTCAGCTGCCATAGCTGAATTAGCTAATAAAAATGTTGGGATTGCTACTGCTAATAATGTCTTTTTCATTCTACGTTCCTGTAATAACTTATAATTATTTAACTCTTCCTGAGCTGCAGAGAACTTAGCAGTAACAAAAAAACACCGCAACACGGTAAAACCCCGCAAAATTAACATTACAGAAACAATCAACAAAGAAAACAACATAACAAAAAAGCACGATATATGAGTAATTAATCAATATTTTTAAATAAAACCCACCAAAACCCCATAAAATTGAATTTATCAAGAATAATAATTCCACCAATCATATTGGGTATTTTATAAATTATAATAATTAAAAGGAATAACAACAGAGAAAAAAAGATAAAAAAACATTAAGAAAAAACAAAAAAGCCAAAAAAGAGGTCAAAAAGCACTCAAATATTTATTAGTAATCAACTCTACATTCCTTTGAAAATAATATTAACAATAACAAATAAATATACTAACCACAGAAAGCATTCGAATTTAATATTAATTTGAAGTAATGGTGAGTAATTAAACCAAGTAAAGCCAAGCCATAAATTGACTTTATCTAAACGCAGACAACGCAAATAACCATTAGCGGTATGAAAAACAACCTAGCGATAGCTAAATATAAATTATAAAAAAGAGGAATATCCAATCAGTACACTTCATAAGAGGATATAGAGGTAATATTGGGAGTGATGTGATAAACCTTTCACATCATTGTTTCAGCCATTAAAAAAGGAGCTATTCGCTCCTTTTTTTGACCTACCTAACAATCCTTATTAGGTTATTTTTTATGCCAACGATCTGCAGCAGAAGTGTCGGTATCTCTAGCATCGACCCAACGAGTTTCGTTGCTCGTTTGCTCTTTCTTCCAAAAAGGCGCTCGGGTTTTAAGAAAATCCATGATGAATTCACACGCTTCAAATGCAGCACCACGGTGTGCACTTGTTACACCGACAAATACAATCTGATCGCCTAACCCCAAGTCTCCAACACGGTGAATCACACGTGTTTTTAATAATGGCCAGCGCTCGCGTGCTTGTACTACGATTTCTTCTAATGACTTCTCTGTCATACCAGGATAATGCTCGAGCGATAGCCCTGTCACATCATCACCTTGATTAAAGTCACGCACTTTACCAATAAAGGTTACCACTGCACCAGCATCTGTTCCTGCCGATAAAAGCGCATATTCTTCAGCAACAGAAAAATCATCAAACTGAACCGAAATCATTGTTAGCCTCCCGTTACTGGCGGGAAGAAAGCGACTTCATCACCATCTTTAATTTCAGAGTCTAAATGACAAATTGTTTGGTTAATCGCAACCAATAACTTACCCGACTCAAGCGCTAGTTGCCATTTATCACCACGTTCAGTTAAATGTGCACGCAGCATCTCTGCCGTTGCATACTCAGCATTAACCTCTAAACGATCAACACCAACTAACTCTTTAACTTGGGCAAAGAAAAGTACATTAATCATGCTTCTACCTTAAAGTGGCCTGACTTCCCACCCGTTTTCTCTAGCAAACGAACTTGACTAATAACCATATCTTTCTGAACAGCTTTACACATATCATAAATGGTTAATGCAGCGACTGAGGCAGCTGTTAATGCTTCCATTTCAACGCCCGTTTTACCTGCAAGTTTACAACAAGATTCAATGCGTACCATATTGGTTTCATTTTCATTAGTTGCAGGCATTGCTTCAAGCTGTACTTCTACTTTTGACAACAAAAGCGGATGGCAAAGCGGTATTAGATCCCACGTCTTTTTAGCCGCTTGAATACCGGCAATACGCGCTGTAGCAAACACATCACCTTTGCGATTATGACCCGATACAATCAGTTCCAAAGTTTCTGGTGCCATATGTACAAATGCTTCAGCACGTGCTTCACGTACTGTTTCAGCTTTAGCTGACACATCGACCATGTTTGCTTCACCAGAAGCATTGATATGTGTTAGTTGATTCATCAATATTTTTTCCATAAAGAGGCATGAAAAAATGATCCGGCATGCCTAAATGTATTCATAAGTAAGGCTTCATTCTTCGTGATTCAAATGCACTGTAAGGTGTTATACAACTAACACCTTACAGAGTGAGCTGAAGAATCAACCGCCGATAGAAGCAAGATTAGGTGTCATACCAGTATTGCCGGCATCAAGGAAATGGCTAACTGCTTTTTCCTTTAATCCACCTTGAATACGACTAATGAGTTCTGTTCGCTGCTCATCTGCCGACAGTAAATCACGAAGTTTTACCCCATGATCACCAAATAAGCACAGGTGAAGTTTGCCTTGAGCTGAAACACGTAAGCGGTTACAACTTTGGCAGAAATCTTTTTCATAAGGCATGATGAGTCCAATCTCACCCATATAATCGGGATGACAAAAGACTTGTGCTGGGCCATCATTTTTGCCATTGATCTTTAAGAGCCAACCGTTAGCAATAAGATGATTACGAATGCTTACACCAGATACATGATGCTTCTGGAATAACAAATCCATTTCGCCAGTCTGCATCAATTCAATAAAGCGTAGCTGAATTGGACGCGTTTTAATCCATGCTAGAAACTTAGGTAGCTCTTGTGAATTCTGGTTTTTTAGCAATACCGTATTGATTTTGACTTGTTCAAAACCTGCGTCAAATGCCGCATCGATCCCAGACATCACCTTATGAAACATATTTTCACCGGTGATTTGATAGAACATCTTAGGATCTAGGCTATCCACACTCACATTAATATGAGTAAGACCTGCCTCTCGCCACTCTTTGACACTCTTCTCCATACGATAACCATTCGTGGTGGTAGCCACTTTAGTTATGCCGGGCTGAGCCGCAACAGTACGGATAATATCCGTATAATCACGACGTAAACTAGGTTCACCACCCGTGATACGTACTTTTGACGTTCCACATTCAGCAAAAGCCCTTGTTACGCGCTCAATCTCATCTAATGTAAGAAAAGAAGGTTTCTTTTTTTCTGTCGGCTTATAGCCATCAGGCAGGCAGTAAGTACATTTAAAATTACAGACATCTGTGACTGATAGTCGCAAGTAATAAAACTTGCGATGAAAGCGATCTTCAAACTGAAGATCATTACCTAATTGTTGCGCCATGGAACACCTTTCCAAATACGGGAGGCCGATTCATTTCTAAATTGACCCTGGTGACAGTATGTCACTGGCTCTGAACACATATATTCTGGATTTAAGAAAAGCAGAAAACGTAGTGACCAAAGCTCGGAGTTATGGCAGCTATGCAAACTGATTCATTAAAAAGCAATCAACATAACAGCTAATCTAATTATAAAAGTATCAGATAAAATGCCTTATTGACAAGTTACTGAAAAAATATTGCCATATTCTACCTTTTGGTGCTGATCGCGACAATACTACTAAAGGGAATATTCTTTATATTTCTTACTAATTCTGGGGGTATTATGTCCAATATTATTGAATCTGCAACCATTGACGATATAGCGCTCTATCTGCAGCGAGAAGATGGTCTTGATGTAAAAGCATCCTATCAACAAGCGCAAAGTGTTATTGATGGCTTCAACGACATGGCAAGCAAAGGGATTATCAAAGGCTGGTATTTTAACGACCAAGGGCATTTAGAACTGCTACCCAGTGACAATGCACTACGTATTATTGCTAATCAAAAGTAAAGTGCTTTGCATTTTGCACTTTGGATAAACTCGTTATTTGCAATATACAAAAAAATGTACCCTATATTGCTTGCTACCAAGGTATAAAGCTAAAGGAATAGCGGTATTGAAATATCGGCATCACATTTGCAGTGTCTACCTTATCAGACATCAATCTTTGTAAATGGAGCCGACAATGACGAATTTACTACCGCTACTTTTTCAAAAACGTCATGTTTTACCAACAGGTAGAATGCCAATAAGGATAGCTCCAGGACCGCAAACTGAAGCATTCAAAGTCGCAGTAACATCTGAAGATGGATTTGGCGTTTGTATGTTTGACCAGAGTGAGCATAATCACCAATTTTTTCATATTGGCACACGTGTAACGGTTGAAGATTTTGATACTTCAAAAAAAGATGGCGCATTAATCGTTACGGTTTATGGACACGAAAGCTTTCGTATCAAGTCGTTAGAACAAAACGATAATGGTGTTTTCTTTGGTGAGTATCATACACTGCCACAATGGTCTGAAATAAAAGCACGTAACAACCAACAATTGTTGGCCGATAAGTTACGAATCATGTTTGATAAATACCCTGAATTAGATAATTTACACAGAACCAAAGAATTTCATAATCTGAGTTGGTTATGCCAACGTTGGCTAGAGATTTTGCCTGTACCTGCAAGTGAAAAGCAGCTACTACTCAACACACCAAACTGTCTCGATACGTGTGATTATCTCATGAGTATGATGCTGGAATCACATTAGGGCGTGTTGACATTTCAAATAATGCCATTCCCATATGCTGTGTATTGTCGCCTTATGATTGAAGGCGTTTTATACTCGCTTAAGCTTCGCACAATAATGCTTACTAAGCGTGATACAAACAGCATATTAAAATCCAAGTCTTGTATTCATATTGCAGCCTTGTATACACTCATGGGTAAATACAGATCACGAAAGCTTGCAAATTGAACATGACAAACACGCAAAATAAAATAAAAACAAAAATCGTCGCTATTGGCGGTGGTCATGGTTTAGGTCGTATACTTTCTTCGTTATCTGATTACGGCTCTCAGGTTACTGGGATCGTTACAACCACAGACAATGGTGGCTCTACTGGGCGAATTCGTGCTTGCCAAGGCGGAATTGCATGGGGAGATATGAGAAATTGTATCAACCAATTGATTACAGAGCCATCTGTCGGTTCAATGATCTTCGAATACAGGTTTAGGGGTAATGGCGAGTTAAATGGTCACAACTTAGGTAATTTAATGCTTACCGCACTCGATAACCTATCAGTGCGCCCTCTAGAAGCAATAAACCTTATTCGCGATATGCTCAAAGTTGAAACACAAATTATCCCCATGTCTGAGCATCCTGCCGATTTATCTGCTTTGACGCTAGCGGGTGAAATCATTTGTGGTGAAACCAGTATCGATGAACTGCCAGACGTACCACAACGTCTGTATGTTGAGCCATTAGTACCAGCGACAAAAGAAACAGTAACGGCTATTCATGAGGCCGATATTGTTTTGCTAGGTCCCGGCAGCTTTTTAACCAGCATTATGCCACCACTGCTATTGAAAGAAATTGCAGGTGCATTAAAAGATTCTAATGCCAAAATTGTTTTCATCTCGAATTTAGATCAAGAAAATGGACCTGCAGGGCAAATGTCACTAATGACAATGTTACATTGGTGTGAGCGAGCAATGAACGGCAAGTATATTGATGCTGTCATTACTGATAAGCCGGTACCTGAGCTCGCACCTCGATATGAGCAACTAATCGAAGACTTAGCATCTAATAATCATGAATGGCGTCATGATAGAGAAAAATTAAAGCATGCTATTGATAAGATCATTATTACCAGCTAACTGCTTATATGTATGCGCAGTCTCTTCAACCATCGTCCTAAATTCAGGCAGACGTTCGACTATCCAATGATCTTGTTCTTGCTTTACTCTCGATTCACATTCTTGAGCCATTAGAGCGAGATCATCTGCACCAAAACTAGCAGCACTGCTCTTTACAGCATGACTAATATCACCAATTTGGGTTATCGTTGGTTGATCGGATAATTGACGTAAATATTGTTCTAGTTCATCACTAAATACATTGAACAAGATCGAAACGGTTTCGTCACCCACTTCATCAGCTAGGCGCTTTATTGTTTCTTGGTTAATATTAATAGCCATAATTAATCGATCTCCCTATTACTACCTACAGCATCTTGCCAGGCTTGTAATTTTCTATAAATTGTTGATGGGCTAACTTCTAGCAAACCTGCAGCACGAGGAACATTACCATCACACGCATCAATAGCAGCTTGTATTGCGCGTTTTTCGACAACCCAAAGCGGTTCAATTGCAGTCCGTTCAATGGGTTCGGTATGTAAGATGTCTTTCTGTACAATCGTACTTTTTTGTACTCCAGAGGCAATTCTTAGATGGGATGCAATTTCAGCGCCAGATATCTCACTAATTGGCGGTGGAACCATTTGAAGAGTCACTTCTTCGCCAGAATTTAAAACGACAATATTACGAATAACGTTTTGTAATTCACGAACATTGCCCGGCCAAGTATGGAACTTAAACAAATCAATAACGTCTGAAGAAAAACGACTAAAGTTTTTTCCTTCTTCCACAGACATTAATGCCAATAAAGCATGTGCTATTTCAATCATATCGTCACTACGATCACGCAGTGGGGGCAAGGCAATAGGAATAACATGTAGGCGATAATAGAGATCTTCTCGGAAGCGCCCTTCTTGAACTTCAATCCACGGATTACGATTTGTAGCACATACAAAGCGTACATCAACAGTACTCGTTTTAGAAGAGCCTACTTTTTGATATGTTCCTGTTTGAATAAAACGTAGCAACTTGCTTTGCAAATCCAAATCCATTTCGCAAAGTTCATCAAGAAACAATGTTCCTTTATGAGCCATTTCAACAGCACCTTGCCGCTCTGTCGATGCACCTGTAAATGCACCTTTAACATGACCAAATAACTCACTCTCAATGAGTTCTTTAGGAATAGCGGCACAATTTAATGCGACAAACGGTTTATCATTACGCGGGCTGGCTGCATGAATCGCTTCTGCACACACTTCTTTACCCGTACCACTTTCACCCGTAACAAAAACAGTCGCCTTACTCGACGCTGCAGATTCGATAACACGATATACGGCTTGCATCGGTATACTATTACCGATGAATCCCTGATATTGCGCTCCACCTTGTTTAGATTTAGATGATTGCTGACTTTTACTATTATCTTTTAAAGCATTATTCACCGTAATGCGTAAACGATCAGCTTCGCAGGGTTTGATCAGAAAATCTTGGGCGCCGTGTCTCATCGCATCTACCGCAACATCAATGGAGCCGTGAGCGGTCATAATAACAACAGGTAAATTCTTATGGTTCAGGCGTACAGATTCAAGTACTTCCATACCTGTCATATCAGGTAAACGAAGATCTAGTAGGATAAGTTCAGGCACTGTCTCTTTCATGAAGTTCAGTGCATCCCTTCCTGTTCCGACAATCGTGACATTTAATCCTAATGGGTTTAGATAAGATTTATACAATGCCGCTACCGATGCAGTATCTTCGACCATTAGGACTTGTCTTTGCTTTATTCCGCTTTCCATTGCCACTCCACGCTATCTTTCCCTGAACTAATTGTAATCAATACATAAATTTATGTAGTGTCTATTTTTGTATTTTTGCAAAAAACTTACGATTATTGCATTTTAATTCGCAAAACGATTCGCAAAATGCGAAAGCCCTAGGAAGGTTAGCAGTAATTTATGACAAATTAATCGCTATACGCTGTATTTATGGCAAAATAGACATAATAAAAAAGTTGGCATAGGACATGCATTAATAGAAATGACTCTTAATGTAGAGTCAACCTAGCCAACTGACGTTGTTTGTGGAATGAATTCACTAAAACAATGATGCCAACCGAAACTATTACGGTTGGTTTTTTTTTACCTGTAATTTGGTAAAAGAAATTGGGTATATCGTTAACTGTTCATGATAAATTGCTGGCGTAACGTATGTATTTTGTCACGGGCTTCGGCTGCTTTTTCAAATTCTAAGTTCTGCGCTAAATCATACATCTCTGTTTCTAGCCGCTGTATTTCAAGTTCTAACTGCTGAGGAGACAGATTTACATAAGTGCCTTTACTTTCAGCAACACGATTGAGCTGCGCAGCTTTATTCGTTCTAGAACGAGAACTTGGCTTACCCAGCTCAAGAATATCACCCACTTTTTTATTCAGCCCCTGCGGAGTAATACCGTTTTTTTCGTTATGGAGAGCTTGCTTCTCACGCCGGCGATTAGTTTCAAATATTGCCCGTTCCATTGAGCCCGTGATCTTATCGCCATAAAGAATAGCGCGGCCCTCAAGGTTACGTGCCGCACGACCAATAGTTTGAATCAACGATCGTTCTGAACGTAAAAAACCTTCTTTGTCTGCATCAAGAATAGCGACTAAAGATACTTCTGGAATATCGAGGCCCTCTCGAAGCAAGTTGATACCGACCAACACATCAAACTCACCTAACCGTAAATCACGAAGAATCTCTACACGCTCTACCGTATCGATATCAGAGTGAAGATAACGCACTTTGACACCATGCTCTGCAAGGTATTCGGTTAAATCTTCAGACATACGTTTAGTCAGTGTCGTTACTAACACACGCTCACCTTTCGCTTCTCTAATCCGAATTTCAGACAAAAGGTCATCAACTTGTGTTGCAACCGGACGCACCTCAATAATAGGATCGAGTAAACCTGTAGGTCTAACAACCTGTTCGGCAATATCATTACCCGATTGCTCTATTTCATATTTACCCGGTGTTGCTGAGACATAAATAGTTTGTGGGGCTAATGATGCAAACTCATCAAATTTCATAGGACGATTATCAAGAGCTGATGGCAAACGAAACCCGTATTCAACCAAGTTTTCTTTACGAGAGCGGTCACCTCGATACATAGCACCAATTTGCGACACAGTAACATGTGATTCATCAAGAATGAGCAAACCATCAGCCGGTAAATAATCAAATAACGTTGGAGGCGGCTCACCTTCCTCACGGCCACTTAAGTAACGAGAATAGTTTTCGATACCCGAGCAAAAGCCTAATTCGTTCATCATTTCAATATCAAACTGCGTACGCTGTGAAATCCGTTGCTCTTCTACAAGCTTATTGTTATCCATAAGCTGCTTGCGTCGAACAACCAGCTCATCTTTAATTTTTTCAATGGCTTCCAGAATTTTTTCTCGGGGAGTTACATAGTGCGTTTTTGGATAAATCGTGCAGCGCGGTAAATCTTTTTCAAGTATAGCGCCAGTTAAAGGATCAAATACGCTGATACACTCAACTTCATCGTCAAATAGCTCAATACGAATAGCATCATGTTCTGATTCCGCAGGAAAAACGTCGATGACCTCCCCTCTTACACGGAAATGCCCACGTTCAAAAGAAACGTCATTGCGCGTATATTGCAACTCAGCGAGACGACGGAGAATATCACGTTGATTTAACATGTCTCCACGGCGTACATGTAGCATCATTTTCAGGTAGGAATCAGGATCACCCAGACCATAGATGGCAGATACAGAAGCAATAATAATAACGTCACGACGTTCTAATAACGCCTTGGTAGCAGATAGCCGCATTTGTTCAATATGTGCGTTTACAGAGGCATCTTTTTCAATAAAAGTATCGGTTGTCGGCACATACGCTTCAGGCTGATAGTAGTCATAATAAGAAACAAAATATTCAACAGCATTATCAGGAAAGAATTCTTTCATCTCGCCATAGAGTTGCGCTGCTAGCGTCTTGTTCGGCGCCATGATAAACGTAGGACGATTGGATTCTGCAATCACATTTGCAATAGTGAAGGTTTTACCTGAACCTGTAACGCCCAGTAAAGTCTGATGAGCAAGCCCTGAATCAAGCCCCTCTAATAATTGCTTAATCGCTGTCGGTTGATCACCTGCTGGTGAGAAACCAGAAGATAGAGAGAAGACTTTACTCATAATTGCGCGTCCAAAACAAGACAATAGGCCTCCATTTTGCGTTGAGATATTGTAAAGTCAATGCTAATGGCGACATTTGAATAAGAGGAAAAAAAGACCTAAATAATAATCGCAAGGGATTGACCGATATTTCTTATCGGCGTATTATTCTCGCCCACAGAGTTTCTCATGCTAGCCTTTACTCAGCTTCCTGCTGAAAATAAACATTGATATTCCCTTTTTTATTTTTTGATAAAAAAATCCATCCACAGCTTTTCCTCTTTTTGTTTCAAATCAATTCACAGTTATGTTTATAATAAAAATAATGTAAACCATTTATTCTAATAATCTATTCAAACTTAATACTTATTTTTCAATCGCACTGATAACAAGTATTTATCCAGCATTATTCATATTGATAAAAATTCACATTGAAAATCATTTTATACATCGAAGGTACTTTTCTAGTGTCCATCAACACAGTTATCCACAGTTTCCGTGGATAACTAAGGTAAAGCCTTGTGCGGATAGGGGTAAAGAAAATCAAGATTTTTTTACAAAAAAATCAAATTAATCAGCAGTGCTTGATTTTCATACAGTGTGGTGTAAAACGAGGCTAGTCATTAACGAGAAATGTTCACTAGCCTCATTTATGTATACCCAAGATACCTCAACGAGCTTCTGGTATATCAAGCCCAAAATGCAAATATGCGCGGTGAGTTGCAATACGTCCACGCGGTGTTCGCTGTAAGAAGCCTTGTTGAATCAAGTAGGGCTCTAATACATCTTCAATCGTATCTTTTTCTTCACCGATCGCGGCAGCTAAGTTATCTAACCCTACTGGCCCACCCATGAATTTATCAATAATGGCTAAAAGTAGTTTTCGATCCATATAATCAAAACCGCTACTATCAACATCTAACATATCTAAGGCTTTCTTTGCGGTATCTGAACATATAATGCCGTTACCCACCACTTCAGCATAGTCACGTACTCGACGTAATAAGCGGTTAGCAATACGTGGTGTACCACGAGCACGTTGCGCCATTTCTAACGCGCCCTCTTCTTCCATAGAAAGACCAAGGCAATTAGCACTGCGTTGTACAATATCTTTCAGATCGTCAACTTTGTAATACTCTAAACGCTGGGTAATACCAAATCGGTCGCGCAGCGGCGAGGTCAAAGAACCCGCACGTGTTGTCGCACCGATTAGAGTAAAAGGCGGTAAATCAATTTTAATAGAACGTGCGGCAGGCCCTTCACCAATCATGATATCTAACTGATAATCTTCCATTGCTGGATATAGCACTTCTTCTACATGCGGGCTTAATCGATGGATTTCATCAATAAAGAGAACATCATTTGGCTCAAGATTGGTCAGTAGCGCAGCTAAATCACCCGCTTTTTCTAATACCGGTCCAGAGGTAGTGCGAATACTGACACCCATCTCGTTGGCAACAATATTCGCTAACGTCGTTTTACCTAACCCAGGAGGACCAAAAATCAATAAATGGTCAAGGGCTTCTTCGCGAAGCTGAGCCGCTTTGATGAAAATCTCCATCTGACCTCGAACATGGTCTTGCCCTTGATAGTCATTTAATAACTTAGGACGAATTGCTCGATCAATGACTTCGTCATCGCGGCTTTCAAAACTATTTGATATTAATCGATCAGCTTCAATCATAATGCGTTTGCCTGTTTAGCCTTATACCATCGAACGTAATGCTTCACGGATGATGTTTTCACTGCTCATCTCAGGCTTCACCACTTGGGATACCACTTTTGCTGCCTGTGGCGCTTTATAACCTAAAGCAATAAGCGCACTTACCGCTTCATCTTCAGCACGTGCACTCGAGTATTTTTGTACTTCTGCATTTGATGCTGCTGCATCTGACGCTGGTGTGAATAGATCACCTTCACCCCACCCCTTCAAGCGATCTCTCATTTCGATCACTAAACGCTCTGCTGTTTTCTTGCCAACACCGGGAATTTTCACCAATGTCGTAATATCTTCATTTTCAACACTCAAAACAAACTGGCTTGCCGTCATCGCTGAAAGAATGGCTAAACCAAGCTTCGGGCCAACCCCATTGGCTTTTATAACTTCACGAAAAAGCTCTCGTTCGCTTTTTTTATTAAAGCCATACAGTAATTGTGCATCTTCACGGACAATAAAATGCGTACAAATGACCGCAGCCTGACCTACCTCAGGTAGCTCATAGAAACAACTCATTGGCATTTGAACTTCATAACCGATACCACCAACATCTATTAATACTTCTGGTGGCTGTTTCTCTAAAATTGTTCCACTAAGTCGGCCAATCACTGCACTATCTCTGTATGAGTTGAAATTGGCTCTAGGATAGTAAAGTGCTGGATGGATATCCAGCACTTTATGTCTTTAGGTGAGTAGAAAAGCGGAGATGATATTCATTCTATTTACGTATTAAAAAATCAACTCACTTTCGGTGGGGATACGACTGCGTTTAAGCTGTCGGCTAAACCTTTTAATGCTTCAACACGTTGTGCTAACTGCGCCCCTTGTATCGCCACGGAATCTGATACTTTATTTGTTTCAACAACCCCCGTTGCTACTTCATGGCTTGCCGTATTTAACTCTTTTAATGCATGAACTTGATGGCTCATAATATCTGCTAGCTGATTTACATCACCAGAAATACTGCTTACCTGCTCGATAATAGCCGTCAACTCTTGGGCTGTTGCTTTAATAATCATTTGACCGTGATGCACTTCTTTACGGCTTTTATCTAATAATGTACGAATTTCGAGTGCCGATTCATTACTTTTAGCAGACAACTCTCGCACTTGTGAAGCCACGACAGCAAAACCTCGTCCATGCTCTCCTGCTCGCGCTGCTTCAATCGCAGCATTCAATGCTAGCAAGTTAGTTTGATCAGCAACCGTTGTGATCAAATCAGCGACAGAGACAACTTCTGCATTACTGCTTAAAATACGGTCGATAGCATTGGTTGATGCTTCTAGTGATTCGACGCTTTTTTGCGCTTGTTCACCCACCAATTGACTGCGTTGTTTTAGCTCAGTAACAAATCGGTCTGATTCATCAATACCTGATGTCATATGAATCAATTGCTGACTCATTTCTTCAGCTGAACTGGCCTGCGATTCGCAATTAATATTTAAATGATTAACTTGCTGATAAAGCTCACCTGATTGCTGTTCCAATTGATTGGCAACATCTGATAACTGGCTAGCATTTGCATTTGCTTGTTGCAATACAATGGATAGTTTTTGCTCGCCTTGTTGAGCATTATCAGCAATTTTTTGACTGGTTTGTTGAGCTTGTTCAGACGCAGAAAGCGCAGCTTGTCGTTGCTTCACCGTGTAGGCTTGCGCTATACCGATAACCACCAGCGGTAATATAATACCTGACCACGTTTCAACAATGTGCGCACTATCAGTCAGTATTAACTCTGGAAATACATAACCACTTAAGGTGACGTTAACCATCCATGCTGAACTCGCAATAACGAACACACTCCACAATGTCGCCATCAAAGGTCTGGCAGTAAGAAAAAAAGCGATCAGCAATAATGGCATCCAAAAGGATTGAGTGGAGTTGACGATACCACCACTTTGATAAACGATATTGAATGCATGTACTACCATGCCAACAAAACCAATATTGAGAGCTAATTCAGGCGCTTTGAATACTCTTAGCATCAAACCAGCAAACACTTCGCAAGCAATTAATAGCAGTGATGTCATTATCAACAATGAATGGTCGTGCTTATACCATTTGATCAAGCTATACATGCCAACAAAAAAAGAAAGCAGTGTAAAAAACACAAGCGTATCAACATAACGAGCTTGTTCGGTATTCCACTGATGCGAAGGCGGCAAAAACAAATGTCGCCATATTGAGATGGGAGTCATGAAACCTTTCCTTTGATAATTTGATTTGTTGAACCATAGGTTTTTATTTAATCATGCTAAGTAAGGTAACTAACGTATTATGAAACTGATTGCTAGTATGACCTCTGACCAATATATGCTAATTACCAATACACTCACAAAATAAAAAGCAGCCAATGGCTGCTTTTATGATCGGGCTAACACTATGCAAGCAAATACTTATTATTGCTTTATATTAATCACTTAACGATAACGGCCACGGCGGGCACTACTTGCTTTACCAGACATAGCAATTAATGTTTTATGTGTATGGGCATGACAAATGGCAACGGCTAAAGCATCGGCGGCATCTGCTTGTGGTTTACTGGACAATTTAAGCACCGAGCACACCATATGTTGAACTTGAGCTTTATCTGCGGCTCCCGTACCAACCACGGCCTGTTTTATTAGACGAGCAGCATATTCACTTACAGGTAAGTCAGCATTGACCGCTGCGACAATAGCACTACCTCGTGCTTGTCCCAGTTTCAACGCAGAACTAGCATTCTTCCCCATAAAGACTTCTTCAATCGCAAACATATCGGGTTGGAATTGGGTGATCACTTCAGAAACACCCGCATAAATTTGCTTTAATCGACCAGGAATATCTTCAAAAGACGTTCTAATACAACCACTACCGAGATATTCAAGGTTTCGACCAACCTGACGAATAACACCATAGCCTGTAATTCTAGAACCTGGATCTATCCCTAAAATAATCGTCATTTACTTGTCACTGTGTTAGCGATAAATGCAACAACCATTATAGTTGTTCAGCAATTTCATCTGTAATTTCACCATTATGGTAAACTTCCTGAACATCATCTAAATCTTCTAACGCATCAATAAGACGCAGTAATTTAGGCGCTGTTTCTAGATCTAAATCGGCTTTCGTAGAAGGCACTAGTGTTACTTCTGCATTCACGGCATCAAAACCTGCTATATCTAATGCATCTTTTACCGCACCAAAATCTGATGGTGTTGTGTATACATCAATAGAGCCATCATCATTGGTTTCAATGTCTTCTGCACCACTTTCTAACGCCGCTTCCATCATTACATCTTCATCAAGACCTGCGGCATAAGAAATAACACCTTTTTTATCAAACAGGTAATTCACACTGCCATCAGTGCCTAAGTTACCGCCTGATTTACTAAATGCATTACGTACACCTGAAACGGTACGATTACGATTATCTGTCATGCATTCAACCATAACAGCCGTACCAGCAGGGCCATACCCTTCGTAGATAACCGTTTCTAAGTCTGCTTCTCCATCACCACCAGCACCACGTTTAACAGCACGGTTAATCGTATCGCGCGTCATATTGTTCGATAAGGCTTTATCCACTGCCGCACGCAAGCGAGGGTTATTTTCAGCTTCTGGGCCACCATCTTTAGTCGCAACAATAATCTCACGAATTAATTTGGTAAAAATTTTTCCACGTTTAGAATCTTGCGCAGCTTTACGGTGTTTAATGTTGGCAAATTTACTATGACCAGCCATGAATACTCCGAATTTTAGTCAGCCTGTTGGCTTAAGGTTTCACGAGGATGAAAGATTGGCCAGTGGAATCACTGGCCAAATAGATTACGGTGATAAATTAAAGAACGAGGTCTTTATTCAGCACTTTCTTCTTTAGCGGTTTCTTTTTTTGCAATCGCAACTGCAATAGAAAGCTCTTTTAGCGACTCAGGGTTCGCTAAGCTTGGTGCATTCGTTAACAAACAAGATGCAGCTGTTGTTTTAGGGAACGCGATAACATCACGAATGTTATCGGTACCACATAACAACATAACCAAACGGTCAAGACCAAACGCAAGACCAGCGTGTGGTGGTGTACCGTACTTCAACGCTTCAAGTAAGAAACCAAACTTAGACTGCTGCTCACCTTCTTCAATACCTAAAATATTGAATACTGCTGATTGCATATCTGCGTTGTGGATACGAACAGAGCCACCGCCCACTTCATAGCCATTAATAACCATGTCGTATGCATTTGAATTTGCAGCCGCAGGGTTAACAGCCAATTCTTCAGCCGTAATGCCTAATGGAGATGTGAATGGGTGGTGCATTGCATGTAGGTTACCTTCACCATCTTCTTCAAACATAGGGAAGTCGATAACCCACAGTGGTTTCCATACTGACTTGTCAGTCAATTCAAGATCTTCACCTAGCTTAAGACGTAATGCACCCAGTGCTTCAGTAACAACACGCTTGCTGTCAGCACCGAATAGGATGATGTCACCCGTTTCTGCTTGAGTACGATCTAATAGGTTAGCAACCACGTCTTCGTTAAGGAACTTAGCAACTGGAGATTGAACGCCTGCAAAGCCAGCTTCACGGTCGTTCACTTTCATCCATGCTAAGCCCTTAGCACCGTAGATACCCACAAACTTAGTGTATTCATCAATCTGCTTACGCGATAGTGACGCGCCACCGGGAACACGAATAACCGCTACGCGACCTTTTTCGTCGTTAGCAGGGCCAGAGAATACTTTGAAGTCTACATCTTTTAAGATGTCAGCAACGTCTACCAACTCAAGAGGGTTACGTAGATCTGGTTTATCGGAACCAAAACGACGCACCGCTTCTTCAAATTGCATGATTGGGAATGTGCCTAGATCTACATTTAGCAGCTCTTTCCACATTTCAGTGATCATCTTCTCTGTCATTCCACGCACTTGCTCGGCGCTCATGAAAGAAGTTTCGATATCGATCTGTGTGAATTCAGGCTGACGATCTGCACGTAAATCTTCATCACGGAAACATTTAACGATTTGGTAGTAACGATCGAAGCCCGACATCATCAACAACTGCTTAAATAGCTGTGGTGATTGTGGTAATGCGTAAAAGCTACCTTTGTGCACACGACTTGGTACTAAGTAATCACGTGCACCTTCTGGTGTCGCTTTAGTCAATACAGGTGTTTCAATGTCTAAGAACGCATTCTCGTCTAGGAAACGACGAACAAAGCTAGATGCTTTAGCACGTAGTTTAATACGATCGCTCATTTCAGGGCGACGTAGGTCTAGGTAACGAAACTTAAGACGTTGTTCTTCAGAATTATTCTGATTGAAATCTAGTGGTAACACGTCAGAGCGGTTGATAATTTCAAGGCCTGTTGCCAAGATTTCAACTTCACCTGTTGCCATTTTTTTGTTTACTTGGCTTTCTGGACGAACGCGTACTTCACCGATAAGACGGATACAGAATTCGTTGCGCAGTTGGTTAGCCAGTTCGAATACATCTTTCATATCCGGGTCGACAACCACCTGAACAATACCTTCACGATCTCGCATGTCGATGAAGATTAGACCGCCTAAATCACGGCGACGGTTAACCCAGCCGCATAATTCTACTGTTTGTCCTTCAAGGGACTTGTTCAGGTGACCACAATATTGGGTGCGCATAAGAAATTCCTGATCTGTTTACTAATATCCTGTGAGCGATTTCAGCAAGCTAATCACTTACCTTGCACAGGCTGATTCATTCCTGACCACTAACCGCTCAATCTTTATCCAATTTAGGAAGTTAAGTGTGGCCAAGATGCAAAAATGACGAAACATTATAAAGCAAAAAAACCAATGTAGGAAAAATCCGCCCCCTAAATCAAGGAAAAATACTCACTTCTTTGCAGATAACGTTGACCAAACGTAAATTCTGTATTCACAATAAAGACTTACAGCACTAATACGTAATGTATCAACGTTCAAAAATCATTCAATGAGAGAGGATTGTTATGACAATTCCAACTAATAGGCCTCTTTTTCTCGGCCTAGCTATGTGGTCTCATAACCAATGGCAGAAAAGTTTATATGGCTCTGGCTGTAAAAATAGTGATCGTTTAGCGCGATACGCAGAGGTATTTAATACTGTCGAGGGTAACACCACTTTTTATGCAACGCCTGCAATTACCACGGTAAAAAAATGGCATGATGCAACCCCGAGTGATTTTCGTTTTACCTTTAAATTACCCAGCACCATTACTCATCAAAATCAACTAATGCATTGCGATCAACTTTTAGCTGATTTTTTAAATGTGATGGCTCCCCTGGAAAGTAAAGTGGGGTTATGGAAAATTCAATTACCTGCCAATTTTGGTCCTGATGCATTACCCGCACTCAAAAAGTTTCTACAAAAGATCCCTAAGCACCTTACTTATGGTGTTGAAGTGAGGCATTACGCCTTCTTTAATAAAGGCGACGCTGAAAAAACCTTAAATGGATTACTGATCGAGCACCAAGCCAACCGTATTATTATGGATAGCCGCCCAGTATTTGCCGCCCCGCCGACCTCTGAAGCGGTAATTGACGCCCACCAAAAGAAACCGCATGTGCCTGTTCATGCCATCGCAACGGCTATGCAGCCAATGATTCGCTTTATTGGCCATCCTGAAGATTTAAGTAACGACCCTTTCTTTGATAACTGGCTAACTCGGTTACCCAAGTGGATGGCCGATGGGAAACAACCGTACTTGTTCATCCACACTCCTGACAATGTTTTAGCCCCTGAATTAGCCATTCGTCTGTATCAAAAATTACAGCAACGCATTGCGAACAGCGCATTATCGTTGCCTGATATCGCGCTTCCTCCGGAACCAGAAGCAAGCCCTCAAATTACATTACTCTAGCAGCGACAGTTTATTCTGTTTAATTACGTAATGAACCAGGGCTGTTTATTATTAATTCACTAAAGACAAATGACCTCATTTTCTCTACAATACGCGACCTTTCAGAGGGTGATGGAACACGCTTTGCGTTGAACAGCAGGATCCATGTTCTTTATCAATTAAGAGGTTCGTGAGAATGGCAGGCCAAGACAATATTTTTGCTGCGCCAATTGAAAAACTTGGTGATTTTACTTTCGATCAAAAAGTTGCAGAAGTTTTTCCAGACATGATTCAGCGCTCGGTTCCCGGGTACAGCAATATCATCTCTGCCATTGGTATGTTAGCGGAACGCTTTGCTAAACCACACTCAAAGATATATGACTTGGGTTGTTCTTTAGGTGCCGCCACGCTGTCTATGCGTCGCTCTATTCAGCAAGAAGGCTGTGAAATTATCGCTGTTGATAATTCAGCGGCCATGGTTGAGCGTTGCCGACTTCATATTAATGCCTACCGTTCAGATACCCCTGTACAGGTGATCGAAGCCGATATCCGTAATATCGATATTGCCGATGCCTCTGTGGTTGTCTTGAACTTCACCTTGCAATTTCTAGTGCCAGAAGATCGTCAAATGCTACTAGAGAAAATCTATGCAGGGTTGCGTCCAGGTGGCATTTTAATCCTGTCTGAAAAATATATTTTTGACGATGAGCAAGCACATGAATTACTCATCGACCTTCACCACGATTTTAAACGAGCCAACGGTTACAGCGAGCTAGAGATCAGTCAAAAACGCAGCGCAATTGAAAACGTGATGCGCCCCGATAGCATTGATACGCATAAAAAACGCTTAACTGAGATTGGCTTCAGTAGTACTGAAGTATGGTTCCAGTGCTTTAATTTCGGTTCTATGTTCGCTATTAAATAAGGTATTTTGTTTTTACTATGTTTAGTTTTTCTGAGTTTTATAAGCTAATCGCCCAGCACGAAACCCTTCGTCCTTGGCTAAATACCTTACCAAAGCAATTAAGTGATTGGGAAGAAGCAGAGCACGGCGACATGGGTCGTTGGATCCGTGCATTGAAAAAATTCCCCACAGATAAGCCAGATATTATCGATATCAAAAACGAAGTGAGTGTTCGTTATGAAGATGGCGTTGCCAACGGTGAACAAAAACGTTTAGACAGTTTGTTACGTTTATTGCACCCGTGGCGTAAAGGCCCGTACAACATGCACGGTATCCACATTGATACTGAATGGCGTTCAGATTGGAAATGGGATCGCGTATTACCGCATATCTCACCACTGCAAGGTCGTTCAGTGTTAGATGTCGGTTGTGGTAACGGCTACCACATGTGGCGTATGTTAGGTGAAGGGGCGGCATTAACCGTCGGAATTGACCCATCAAACCTCTTCTTAATCCAATTTGAAGCAATACGTCGCTTAATGGGTGATGATAACCGCGCGTTTTTATTACCTTTAGGTATTGAACAACTGCCAGAGTTAAAGGCATTCGATACCGTTTTCAGCATGGGCGTACTTTATCACCGCCGTTCGCCATTAGATCATATCATTCAGCTAAAGAACCAACTTCGTAAAGATGGTGAAGTGATTCTGGAAACCTTAGTGATTGAAGGTGACGAAAACGCAGTATTAGTGCCAACAGGCCGTTACGCGCAAATGCACAACGTATACTTTTTTCCATCAGCAAAAGCGTTAAAAGTCTGGATGGAAAAATGTGGCTTTGTTGATGTTCGTATTGTTGATGAAAGTGTCACAACCACCGATGAGCAGCGATCGACAGATTGGATGACCAATAATTCCTTACCGGAATACTTAAACCCAGATGATCCAACAAAAACCATTGAGGGTTACCCTGCACCTAAGCGCGCTATTTTAGTTGCTCGGAATCCTGACTAACCACTGACAAAGGGATGCTTTTCGCATCCCTTTTTTTACGCTAAACTATCGCCGTTTATAGAAAAATAGAAGTTCTTCTGGGAGAGACCATGCTTCGCCGCAGCTTAACATTACTCACTTTAACCATGCTTTCAGGCTGTACACTTACACAGTCAAAAAATCACGAAGAAACCTTAATTGCCATTAATACAATGGAAAAGAGTGTCAATATTCAGCTTGAGACCATGACTCAGCAAATTAATGAACAAAATGAACATATTGCCAATTTGGAAAATGAATTATCATCAGTATCCAAAGATGTGAAGTTCGTTAAACATAAAGTATTAACTCAACCTAAACTGGTTGTAGAGAAACAAGTCATAACGATCCCAGCAGAAGCTAAACCTATTGATATTAAAGTCGCTAATGGCAAAGCTGTTTTAGGTCAAGAAGAATGGATTTGGCTAGATTCGGTTAAACAGCATTTTAAAGCTCGGATTGATACTGGTGCAACAACATCGTCACTGAATGCTGTTGATCTGCAAGTTTTCGAACGTGATGGTAAAGAATGGGTTCGCTTTAACTTAAGTCACCTTAACGATGAAACAAGCAAAAAGCCGGAAATCATTGAAGCGCCAGTGGTACGCTGGGTTAAAGTTCGTCAATCTACTTCAGAAGAAGCAGCTCGACGTCCCGTTATCGAAGCATGGATTCAATTAGGATCATTACACGAGAAAGTACAATTCACATTGGCAGATCGTACTCAAATGACCTACCCCGTATTGCTCGGTCGTGAATTTTTTAAAGACATTGCATTGGTTGATGTTGGCAAACAGTTTATCCAAGGAAAGAGTCAGCCCGAAGCGGCATCAAAGACTAATAATTAAATGATGAGGATGTCATGACGTCAAGAATACCTTTTTACTTTATAGTTTCATTACTCGTTTTTGCGGGTATTGCACTAAGCATGTACCGTCATGATGTGTATGGCGTACCTTGGACGCCAGGTGCAGAACGTGCCGTTTGGGAAGTGGAAGCACGCGTTGAATTCGATGCGATTGGTGATCCGGTTAAAATCTCAATGGCAGCACCTGAAACACAGCAGGGCTTCACATTAATTGATGAAAGTACGTCATCACCAGGTTACGGTGTTGCGTTAATTGATACCGATAAAGGTCGCCGTACTGAATGGTCTATTCGTGAAGCAATGGGACAACAAATTCTGTATTACAAAACGCAGATGCTTATCGATGATCAGGCCAATTATAAAGACACCCCTCCCAAGGGTGAGCCAATGATGGTTAGCTTAGATAACCCGCAACAAACCGCTGCCACAGCATTGCTTGACCAAGCCCGCACTCGTTCTTCTGACAACCTGACTTTGACACGTGAATTGATTAAACAATTTAACGATAAACAAAATCAGAATGCAGGTTTGCTTCTCAACAACCTAAGCCGTGAAGAAGCCATTACTGGGCTACTTTCTTTAGAAAAAATTCATAGCCGTGTAGTAGGAGGGCTTCAACTTGAAGACGGTCGTCGCCGCCAAAGCATTAATCCTATGGTTGAAGTATGGGATACCGCCTCTGAAAAGTGGGAGCTATTTGATCCCCTAACAGGTAACGAAGGTCGCCCTGATAACGTATTAGTATGGAATCAGCAAGGTCATTCATTATTGGATGTTGTTGGCGGTCGTAACTCACACATTAGTTTCTCAATCATTGCACAAGATATTACTCCTCAACAGGCAACAAGAGAAAAAGTACAAGCAGAAGACCTCTTAAACTTCTCGATTCATACGCTGCCAGTTGAAGAACAAGCGATGTTCAAAACCATCATGCTCGTGCCTATTGGTGCGCTGATTGTTGTTTTTCTTCGCGTTATCATCGGGCTAAAAACATCAGGTACATTCATGCCTGTATTGATCGCAGTGGCATTTGTACAAACACAGTTGATCACCGGTATTATCGGCTTCTTATTGATTGTGGGGACGGGGCTAATAATTCGTAGTTACCTCTCAAAGCTCAATTTACTTCTCGTCGCCCGAATATCCACGGTCATTATTTCGGTAATATTGATTATTTCAGTATTTACCGTTGTTGCCTTTAAGATTGGTTTGGTTGAAGGTCTGACGATTACATTCTTCCCGATGATCATCCTATCGTGGACTGTAGAGCGTATGTCAATTCTATGGGAAGAAGAAGGCGCAAAAGAAGTCTTCATTCAAGGTGGTGGTTCATTGTTAACAGCGGTTTTAGTCTACCTCGCAATGACCAATGAGATTGTTCGTCACCTAACATTTAACTTTATCGGTATGCAGCTTATTATCATGGCTGTCATTCTAGTGCTCGGTAATTACACAGGCTATCGTTTAAGCGAACTTCGTCGATTCAAACCATTAACGGAGGACTAAACTATGTCTATATTGTCACAGTTCACCTCACCGTTTAAGCTGCGTGATCGCGGTATTATGGGCATGAATAAGCGGAATCATAGCTATATTGGTCGCTATAACGACCGGACGCTTTATCCGTTAGTTGATGACAAGTTAAAAACGAAAATTATCGCACAAGCAGCCGGTGCAACAGTCCCCGATCTGATTGGCGTCATTGATAGCCAAGTGTTCGTAAAACGTGTTCACGACATGGTTAAAAACTGGCCGGGATTTGTTATCAAACCAGCACAAGGCTCTGGTGGTAAAGGTATTCTTGTTATTATTAATCATAAAGATGGTATTTATACCAAGCCATCTGGTGCACAAATAAATAAACAAGATGTTGAGCGTCACGTTACCAATACACTGGCGGGGTTGTTCTCTCTGGGTGGTAAGAATGACGTAGCAATGATTGAAAACCTGATCCAATTTGATAATGTGTTCGATGGTTTCAGTTTTGAAGGTGTGCCTGATGTACGTGTCATCGTATTTAAGGGCTACCCTGTAATGGCGATGATGCGTTGTTCAACCGCAGCATCAGATGGTAAAGCAAACTTACACCAAGGTGCTGTTGGGGTCGGTATCGATATTGCGACAGGCACAGCGGTACGGGCAGTGCAATTTAATCAACCGATTGAACATCACCCAGATACCGATAGATTGCTAAGCGAATTAGCGGTACCTAATTGGAGTAAGTTATTAACACTTGCAGCCAGTGCATGGGAAATGACAGGGTTAGGCTATTTGGGTACTGATATGGTACTTGATAAAAGCAAAGGTCCTATGGTGTTAGAACTCAATGCACGACCAGGTTTGGCCATTCAAATTGCCAATGGCTGCGGTTTGCTACCTCGCCTACAACATATTGAGCATTTAGGTACAACGTTTAAAATGCCACCACCAGAAGAACGTGTTGCTTATGCCGCCGATCAGTTTGGCACTAAACCAACGTTCTAATTGAACAAGATAACCTGAATTTAGGTTAAGAGTAATATCTAAGCCTCAGAGACTATCTGGGGCTTTTTTATATCTCAAAAATGTGCGAATAATATTACTTTCAACAAAGCCTAAGCAATTATTCATCTAGCTTTCAAAACAAATGGAATTCACTATGTCAGCAACTATATCTAATGCGTTATTTGACTCACATGTCGACCGCAAACAAACCAATAGCATAAAGTGGGATAAGTATCAGAATGCAGATATCTTACCCATGTGGATCGCTGACAGTGATTTTCGTGTACCTAAAGAAATAACAGAAGCATTACAAGAACATATCAGTCATGGTGTTTTTGGCTATGGTAAACCCCCTGCTCGTTTAACTGAATTACTCGTTGAGCGTATGAAAACGTTATACAACTGGGATATTCAACCCGAGTGGATTGTATTCTTACCCGGTCTAGTATGTGGCCTTAATCTCGCAGTGCGTTCACTAACAGAAGCACATCAAAGTGTGATTACGCCAAGGCCAATTTATCCTCCATTTGTATCATCCATTAAACTAGCGCAACGTACTGCTTCATACGCGCCAGTCACATTGCAAGATAAACGCTGGTTAATCGACTTTACACAAGTGGAAACCGCTCCAGAGTCCAAGCTTCTCTTGTTCTGTAACCCATTAAACCCTGGTGGAACGGTATATCGTCGCAACGAATTAGAACAAATATTAACGTTCGCTGAAAAAAATGACTTATACGTATGTTCCGATGAAATTCATTGCGATTTAATTCTAGATACGGATGTAAAACACATACCGTTTGCAAGTTTGAATAAAAGCGCCGAGCAACGGTCTGTCACGTTAATAGCACCCAGCAAAACCTTCAATATCGCAGGTCTTGGAGCATCAATGGCTATCATTCCAAATTCTGCTCTGCGTCATAAATTCAATAAAGTGCGAGCGGGAATAGTACCCGATGTTAATGTACTCGCCTATACCGCTGCACAAGCGGCTTATGAAAGCGGACAGCCATGGTTAGAGCAACAACTTGCCTACTTACGGCAAAACCGTGGCACGCTAACAGCTGCCATCAACAGCATGCCTTATTTAACGATTCAGCACATTGAAGCCACCTATTTAGCATGGATTGATGCTTCAGCGTTACCTGTCACAAGCCCTTTTAAATTCTTTGAGCAGGCAGGTATTGGTCTTTCTCCTGGAGCCGATTTTGGTGATCCCAAATTTGTACGGTTAAACTTTGGCTGTACCCATGAAACGCTTGTTGAAGCCTTACGCCGTATGCACGTCGCCATTGATACATTAGAAAAAGATACGCTTGAATCATTTCATCAATAATGAATATTTAGACTAAAGTTCTGCTATTACAGACCGATAAAGAGATACTTTAATAAGGAATCTCTTTATAACGATGCAAGTCCATACTTTAGATAAAGCACTGCTAATTAACGAAGTGCAGCTTGGTAACCAACTCAACCATGCGGTTGAAGGTGGTCGCCGTGCTGACTTTGCGTTAATGCTGGCTTTTCTATCACCGGATCATCTAGAGACAACCCCCGTAGACTCAGCGTCAGAACAGACAGAAGCAGATCTACGTGCATACTTTGAACTACCCGAACCACAACCACTAACGAGTACCGAGCATTGTTATAGCCGCGGAGCCGCTCAAGCAGATGTTTTTCATAAAGGTGGTTTAAGTAGTTCGCAATTTCTTCATGAATTAAAGCCAACAGCACTTACTTTCCCCCCGCTAGGTACGAAAGGTATGCCCGAAGAGTTGTACCACAACCTTTCAGGTCACGAACGCCGCAAATTACCGCCAACGGAAGATGCAACCATTCAAGCGTCACCACAAGATTTGTATTTATCATTGATACAATCAAAACGCTATGCAGAGATGTATCATTCAGCATAATGCTACCTACTCTTCCAGCATTCGTTAGATAAATATTTATTTCGTGACAGTCATCATAGCTTTGATACCTTCCAAAGGAAGCATCTTCACACTTTACTAACATTTATTAACAGAGTCTCATTATATGCGTGTCTTTTCACATTCAATCAATTGAAAAGGCGTCAATATATTCAAATAACGTTAGTAATTTATAAGTTGGATGGTAGGAATGGATATTGCGAACTCAGTTATTTTAATAACAGCAGCAGGCAGTCCGATGGGAAAAGCAATTTCAATGCACTTTGCCTCCCTAGGGGCACAACTTGCTTTACTTGATACTAATCCATCTACACTCAAACAAACCTATGAGGCATGCCTTGCAATTGGTGGTTCCTGCGAACAATTTTTACTAATCAGTAAAGATGAAAATACCATTATGCATATCATCAATGATGTGCATAATCATTTTGGGGCAATCGATATACTCGTCAATTATTGGTTGGGGGAAGATCTTCCAAGCTTATTCAGTGATGGTTCTGTTGATAAATTCAGTCGTTCGATAACAAAAGGGGCGACAACTTTTTTTATTTTTGGTAAACAAGCCGCTAACTACATGCGAAAAAACAACAGCAAAGGTCTAATTATTAACCTTGCAGCTCATCAATTCAATACTCAAACCACCATCACCTCTGGATCAAAAGCGATGATTTCTGGTTTAACACAAAGTTGGGCATCAGAACTTGCTGAATTTAATATTCGGGTTGGTGGGGTTGTACCTATGAGCTTCAGCCACGAAGCAAATAACCCACAAGGTAATTTATTAAACCAGCACCTTCAATACGAAATAGTAAGAAGCGCTGAATATATAGTGGCAAATGATTATTTTAATGGAAGAATGATCGAGGCAGAAGTGGGATAAAAAAACCCGCCAAATTGACGGGTTCTATAATTATGATTCGCTATTTAAGAATTAAGCTTTAGCTGCTTCTTTCTTTGCTTTCACTTTTTCTACTTTTTCAGCAACTACTACTGGCTCAGACTTCTTAATTACAGTCGTACCTTCGAAAGTTTCACCTTCGATATACGGAGTACCGTAATAAGCAGACGTTAGTACTTCTTTCAGCTCGCTGATAAGAGGGTAACGTGGGTTAGCACCAGTACATTGGTCATCGAACGCTTCAATTGATAGTTGATCTAGTTTCGCTAGGAAGTCAGCTTCTGGAATACCAGCCGCTTGAATTGATAGCGGGATATCTAGTGCAATTTTCAGCTCTTCTAACCATGTTAGTAGACGTTCAATCTTCTGAGCAGTACGGTCGCCAGCTTGAGATAGACTCAAGTGATCAGCAACTTCTGCATAACGACGGCGAGCTTGTGGGCTTGCATACTGAGAGAACGCAGTTTGCTTCGTTGGGTTATCGTTCGCGTTGTAACGAATTGTGTTAGAAATCAACAATGCGTTAGCTAAGCCGTGTGGTACGTGGAACTCTGCACCCACTTTGTGAGCCATTGAGTGACACACGCCTAGGAAAGCATTCGCAAACGCAATACCAGCGATAGTTGCAGCATTGTGCACTTTCTCACGAGCGATTGGGTCAGCTGCACCATTTGCGTAGCTTGATGGTAGGTATTCTTTAAGCATCTTAAGCGCTTGAAGAGCCTGGCCATCAGAGTATTCGTTAGCAAGAACAGAAACGTAAGCTTCTAATGCGTGAGTTACTGCATCGTAGCCACCAAATGCTGTTAGCGACTTAGGCATATTCATTACTAAGTTTGCATCAACGATAGCCATTTGAGGTGTTAATTCGTAATCAGCTAATGGGTACTTAGCACCTGTCTTATCGTCTGTAACAACAGCGAAAGGTGTTACTTCAGAACCCGTACCTGATGTAGTAGTAATACATACTAGCTCAGCTTTCTTACCCATTTTAGGGAACTTGTAAATACGCTTACGAATATCCATAAAACGCATTGCTAGTTCTTCAAAGTGAGTTTCTGGGTGCTCGTACATAACCCACATGATCTTCGCAGCATCCATCGGAGAACCACCACCAAGCGCGATGATTACGTCAGGCTGGAAGCTCTTCATCGCTTCTGCGCCTTTCTCAACAATAGACAGTGTTGGATCCGCTTCTACATCAAAGAAAGTTTGAACTTCAATACCTTGTGCTTTAAGTAGTTTAACTACATCATCAGCATAACCGTTGTTGAATAAGAAACGGTCAGTAACTAGGAATGCACGTTTTTTGTCTTCAAGATCGCTCATTGCGATAGCAAGGCTACCACGACGGAAGTAAATTGACTTAGGTAGTTTATGCCACAACATGTTCTCAGCTCGCTTCGCTACAGTTTTCTTGTTGATTAGGTGCTTAGGACCTACGTTCTCAGAGATAGAGTTACCACCCCATGAACCACAACCAAGAGTTAGAGAAGGTGCAACGTTAAAGTTGTAAAGGTCACCGATACCACCGTGAGTAGTCGGGATGTTTACAAGAATACGTGCAGTCTTCATCTTGTCGCCGAAGTACTTGATACGATCTTTGTTTACATCTTGGTTAGTATATAGACCAGATGTGTGACCGATACCACCGATATCAACCATAGTACAAGCTTGCTCTACCGCATTTTCAAAAGAAGTTGCGCGGAACATACCTAACGTTGGAGATAGTTTTTCGTGTGCGAATTCGTCTTCGTGCTTAACTTCAACGCCTTCACCGATAAGGATCTTTGTATCAGCAGGAACAGTAACACCTGCCATTTCAGCAATTTTAGTTGCTGGCTGGCCGACGATGTCTGCGTTTAGGTTACCGTTGATAAGCAAGATTTTACGTACTTTATCAGCTTCAGCTTTAGACAATACATAACCGTTGTGAGAAGCAAAACGTGCTTTCACTTCGTCGTATACTTCGTCCATAACGATAACTGCTTGCTCAGAAGCACATACAACACCGTTATCGAATGTCTTAGACATAAGCACAGATGCTACAGCACGCTTAATATCAGCAGTTTCATCAATAACTACAGGTACGTTACCTGCACCAACACCGATAGCTGGTTTACCTGAAGAGTAAGCCGCTTTAACCATACCTGGACCGCCAGTCGCAAGAATAAGGTTAATGTCGTCATGCTTCATCAATGCATTTGAAAGTTCAACTGAAGGTTGGTCAATCCAACCAATGATGTCTTTTGGTGCACCAGCAGCAACAGCAGCATCAAGCACTAATTTAGCAGCATCGTTAGTAGAGTTTTTAGCACGTGGGTGTGGCGAGAAGATAATTGCGTTACGTGTTTTAAGAGAGATAAGAGATTTGAAGATTGCAGTAGATGTTGGGTTCGTAGTTGGTACGATACCGCAAATGATACCTACTGGTTCTGCGATAGTCATGGTGCCGAACTCTTCGTTCTCTTCCAAAATACCGCACGTTTTTTCGTCTTTGTATTTGTTGTAGATAAATTCTGAAGCGAAGTGGTTTTTGATAACCTTATCTTCAACAATACCCATACCAGACTCAGCTACAGCTTGTTGAGCTAGAGGAATACGTGCGTTGTTCGCAGCTAGAGAAGCAGCGCGGAAGATTTTATCAACTTGCTCTTGAGAGAAAGTTGCAAACTCTTGTTGAGCAGCTTTAACGCGGGCAACCATTGCATCTAGTTCAGCCATATTTGTAACAGGCATAGTTAACTCCTAACTTAATATTGAAAATTCTTTAGTAAGAATACGTCTTAAATCCTTTAAGGCGGCTGGATGGAAATTTATAATTCCTACAATCCCGCAACACACATACTTAGTAAATTGCTTTCAAAACTGATTATAAAATTTCACACCCCGAATTAATTTGATTTAGATCACTTGTAATCCAAAAGGAGTAAAAATTGTCAAAATTTGATCTCAAAAAGTTTTAATCAACAACTTACAGCCAAATATACGACATGTAACCACTTTTAAGGTAAGTAAAATAAAATAAACCGTTAAAACACGCGGAAATATTACGTAATTTTTTTACACAATATGTAAAAAACGTTATCAGTTGTGACAATAATCACGTTTTTAACCACTAATCGATTAAACTTTGTTTCATACTTACTAGCACATGCATTACCCACTTAGAGTAATACAGCCAGCCCTAAGTTTACAGCTCATTAACAACGAACAAAATCATTAGAATGTTTATTGTTAGATATAACAATTTTTAATTGGTGGATTCATCTTCTTTAGCTTAAAGTGTCGCTGATTGGCAGGGACTCGGATAAGTCATCATTAGACAATAATGATTAATTTCTCATTCTCCCTTTATGTTCTTGTGTTTTATGCCTTCAATTAACTGTTATCAAACCAGAATTAATGAATGTGAATAGGGAATGTAAATGCAAATCGTGAGCAAGAAGTACGCTTCTTTTTTATTAACGTTTGTCTAATGGTCAAACAATGCAGTCACTAGAATTCGCCATCTTCTTACAATTTTTCGTCGGTTTAATTGCGGCGGTAAACCCGATAGGCATTATGCCAATTTTCGTTACTTTAACGGCTCATATGGGCCCTGAAGAAAGAAATAAAACCGCGCTTACGGCTAATATAGCTGTCACCGTTATTTTGACCGTGTCTTTACTTGCCGGGCAATTACTACTTGATATGTTCAGTATTTCGCTCGATTCCTTTCGGGTAGCTGGCGGCTTATTATTACTATCAATAGCCTTCTCAATGATGAGTGGTAAGCTCGGTGAAGATAAACAGAATAAGCAAGAAAAATCAGAATCCGCTAGCAGAGAGCAGATTGGCGTAGTCCCCCTCGCCATGCCGTTAATGGCAGGTCCTGGTGCGATTAGTTCAACAATCGTATACGGCTCTCGCTTTCCTGGAATCCCTAATACGCTTGGTATTGCCGCTACAATTATCGCGTTTGCATTCTGCTGTTGGATGTTGTTTAGAGCTGCACCCATCATTGTTCGATTCTTAGGTCAAACAGGTATCAACGTTATTACCCGTATTATGGGCTTGATATTAGCGGCTTTAGGCATTGAATTTATAGCTACAGGCTTAAGAGCACTGTTTCCAGGCTTAAGTTAATAGTTAGTGCAGTACGGGCGTTGAATCGCCAGAAGTTTGATTCAAACAAGGGCTACCGATTAGCGTAGTCCTTTTTGTATATGGTGAATTCTAACTTATTCATTATACTATATTAACCTCCCCCTTTTAATGATGCCTTACCGTAGGCGATAAATAGCCTTTCGTAATAAAACATCATTTTTTAACGCTTAGTGAAGAATGACCATGGCCACATTTACTCAACGACAAAAGATATATCAAGTCATTTTTGGTACTAGTACGCGAGCTGGTCAAAACTTCGATATAGCCTTAATCATTGCGATATTAAGCTCTGAAGCCATACTCATTTTATCGTCAGTCTCAGCAGTAGAAACACGCTTTCCTGATACGTTATTATATGCAGAGTGGCTGTTTACTATATTGTTTACGATTGAATATATTACTCGATTGTATTGCTCCCCTAAGCCAGTTGCTTATGCCCGTAGTTTTTACGGCATCATAGATTTACTTGCAATTATTCCGGCCTATGTTGCCTTTTTCATACCCGGCTCTAATTACCTACTGATTATTCGCCTTATAAGAGTATTGCGAATATTCCGAATACTTAAATTGGCGCGTTATCTAAGAGATTCCAACATCTTGCTACGTTCTTTAAGACAAGCACAACGTAAGATATTCGTCTTTTTTAGTTCAGTACTCATTCTAGTGATAGTATTTGGTTCGTTAATGTTTGTTATCGAAGGGCCCGACAATGGCTTCACCAGCATTCCACAGAGTATCTACTGGGCAATAGTGACCATAACCACCGTAGGATATGGTGACATGATCCCCCACACCTTTATGGGAAAAGCGTTGGCTTCTCTTACCATGCTATTAGGTTATTCAATCCTTGCGGTACCTACAGGCATCATTACAGCTGAGCTCAGCCAAGAAATGAAGACGCATCGTGAGTTTATTCGCTGTCCAAACTGTGCCACCAGCGGCCATGAAACAGATGCGGAATACTGTAAAAAGTGTGGGACGAGACTACCGGAACATCTATGAAGTGAATGTTACATGTTTGTTTGGCTGTGATTTATTTTACAGCTAAAATTAAATAGAATTCAATCAACACAAGCGCAACAAAAAAAAAGACAATACGCTTACTGTTCACTAAAACACAGCTGCGATATTGCCTTTTTGATTTTGTCACTCAAGTTTATACCGTAAATGTTAACGAAACTGAGCTTTCAGTTTGTATCAAAACAAGCGTATTTATTCTCTACTTTTCAGTGGCGAGATAATTGACTGCTTTGTCTGGAAAATCAGTGAATACACCATCAACATTGGCTGTATTATAGAAAATATCTAACATATCATCAAAGTTATTGGCATACGTTGGAATTCTGCCTTGGTCTGCGCGGAATGTGTACGGGTGTACTTTCATGCCTTCAGCATGTGCTGCTTTAACCAACCCTGTTAACTGAATGTTACCTTTAGAGGATTTGTCTGATACAACCATTGGCTTCCATGGTCCGATACCATCAGCATATTTCGCAACTTGCTCCATCCCTTTTTTCTCAAACATCCAATCATAGCTGTAAGGCTGTGAATTGCCTTTCTTGTCATACACCATGGTTTCATTCCAATCGGTATACGCCATTAACTGTATCAGCTTCAGATCCATACCCATGGCTGGCATCAATTCTTCATGAATACGTTTTAGCTCATTAAAATCGAACGTTTGCAGATACACATTGCTGCCTTTATCGGTATAGCCATACTCTTTCAGCACTTTTAATACCGCTTTACTGATATCTTTACCTTCATGACGATGGAACCAAGGAGCTTTAATTTCAGGGTAGATACCAATGTCATAACCCAACGATTTATTCAAACCTTGGATCATTTCAATTTCTTCTTCAAAAGTCGGGACTTTAAAATCAGACTTCCAGATTGGGTAGCGTTCAGGGAAACCTTGAACCTGTTTACCCTCTTTATCAACATTAAAGCCTTCGGTTACACTCAACTGCTTGATTTCAGCAAGAGTAAAGTCTATCGCGTAATATCGACCATCTGTACGTGCTCGGTCTGGAAACTTTTGCGCGACATTTGTAACACGATCAAGATAATGATCATGAAGCACCACAAGTTTATCGTCTTTTGTCATAACGACATCTTGTTCAATGTAATCTGGCTTCATAGCATATGCCATCGCCTTTGCAGCCAAGGTGTGTTCAGGCAGATACCCCGATGCGCCACGGTGGGCAACAACGACTTTATCTGTTTCAGAAGCTGAGTGAGCAAAAAATGGGGACATAAGTAAGGTGCTACTAACAGCAGCGGTAAGCCATAGCTTTTTCATTATTATTTTCCTTAATAATCAATACTTACCCTTCATGATATTAAAAGGGGGGAACAAGTATGAGTAAGATAAACCACGAAAAGAATAATAAAGATTTCTTTCTATTTAGCTTCGACTCATTATACTAACTGTGATCGATTTCGCTCGAAATCGAACATTTACACTTCGAATGGTGACACCGGATCCATAATCAAAATCTCTTTTTGATGCAAAAAAGTGCACCTAAATTTTTCTATCCTGTTTTTTTCATGATCGCCTTTATCTTCCGTTTATCAAAAACAACAATAAAAACAGCGATGAAAATAAAAAAAAGACACAAAAAAACCGAAGTTCATACTTCGGCTTTTAATTTTCCTGCTAACTCATCATTAGCGTACGTTTACACACTGTAACTTACAGAGTGTGTAAACTGACAATCTGCAATTACTTGCGACGCCACGTTGTTCCTTGCGGACCATCTTCTAAAATAATCTTCATGGCAAGTAACTTATCACGAGCAGCATCGGCAGCAGCCCAGTCTTTTGCAGCACGAGCATCAAGACGTTGTTGAACTAAACTTTCAATTTCAGCCACATCATCTTGACCAGCACCGCCTTGAAGGAAAGCTTCTGGGTCTTGTGACAATAAACCTAAAATATCAGCCAATTCACGTAAACGAGCACCTAATGCTGATGCTTGCGTAATGTTATCAGCAATTGTTTCATCAGCTTTTAGACGGTTGATTTCTCGTGCTATATCAAATAATACGGAATACGCTTCAGGGGTATTAAAGTCATCATTCATTGATGCAGTAAAGCGCGTCACAAACTCTTCGCCGCCTTCTGCTTGCGCAGTCAAATCCAAACCACGTAATGACGTATATAAACGCTCTAGTGCTGAACGAGCTTGCTTAAGGTTATCTTCACTGTAGTTCAATTGGCTACGGTAATGACCCGACATCAAGAAGTAACGCACACTCTCTGAGTCATAATGTCCGAGTACATCACGAATCGTGAAAAAGTTACCTAATGATTTAGACATCTTTTCGCGATCGATCATTACCATGCCGCTGTGCATCCATGTGTTCACATATTGCGAACCCGTTGCACAGCATGATTGTGCTATTTCGTTTTCGTGATGTGGGAATTGTAAATCTGAACCGCCACCATGAATATCGAAATGATCACCTAAAATGGCAGAGTTCATTGCTGAACATTCAATGTGCCAACCTGGACGACCAGCACCCCATGGTGATTCCCAAGTAGGCTCACCAGGCTTAGACATTTTCCACAATACGAAATCAAGAGGA
This sequence comes from Photobacterium frigidiphilum, assembly GCF_003025615.1. Taxonomy (GTDB): domain Bacteria; phylum Pseudomonadota; class Gammaproteobacteria; order Enterobacterales; family Vibrionaceae; genus Photobacterium; species Photobacterium frigidiphilum. The sequence goes on from NZ_PYMJ01000001.1 coordinate 200,939, forward strand.
CTACGCTTAGCCATATCAATATCAACACGAGCGCCCGCTTGAAGTTGATCTAAATCTTGCTTAGATAAGCGACCATACTCTTCAAACTTGCTCACTTCGAACATAACATCGCCATTACTCGCCACGTATGCAAAGCCGCGCTCAATTAAGCGTTCGCACATGGTAATAATTTCAGCAATAAATTCTGTGGCACGCGGTTCAATATCAGGACGCTTCATGCCTAAAGCATCAAAGTCTTTATGCATTTCACCAATTAAACGTTCTGTTAATGAATCACAGCTTTCGCCATTTTCAGCCGCACGCTTGATGATTTTGTCATCGATATCCGTAATATTTCGAACAAACGTTAAATCGTAACCAGAGTATCGCAGGTAACGAGAAACAACATCGAAAGACACAAATGTACGACCATGCCCAATGTGACATAAATCGTAAATGGTTACCCCACAGACATACATGCCTACTTTACCAGGCTGAATGGGTTTGAATTCCTCTTTCTGTTTTGTCAGTGAGTTATAGATCTTCAACATGCTTCGTACGTACTCATTTAATGGGTGTCGATATAAGAGAAGTAATTATACCCAAACATCGTCAAGATGCGAGTTTCAGAGAGAATTTATTGACTTCTAGTACAATGGTGCATCGTATTATTACCGCTATTTCAAACATCAAAATTTGTATGAATAGGTACTAGTAAGTTAGACTTCAAAGTCTAAGCATATACAATCCATTAAAGGACAATCTCATGGTAACGCTTCACACAACTTTTGGTGACATCAAGATCCAACTTAACACAGAAAAAGCGCCTGAAACGTGTGCAAACTTCCTACAATATTGCCGTGACGGTTTCTACAACGATACGATTTTCCACCGTGTAATTGATGGTTTCATGGTCCAGGGCGGCGGTATGTCTTCTGGTATGGTTGAAAAAGAAACACGTGAAACAATCAAGAACGAAGCAAGCAACGGCCTAAGCAACAAAGTGGGTACACTTGCAATGGCACGTACAATGGAACCGCATTCTGCAAGTTCTCAGTTTTTTATCAACGTTAACGATAACAAATTCCTAGACTTTAAATCAGAAACGCCTGATGGTTGGGGTTACTGTGTATTTGCTGAAGTTGTTGAAGGTATGGATGTTGTAAACAAAATCAAAGCTGTTTCTACTGGTAACAGCGGTTACGTTCACCAAGACGTACCTGTTGAAGATGTTGCAATCAACAACGTAACAATCGAAGAATAATCTTTGATTAGGGTGAGCGTTTGCTCACCCTCTTTCTATTATGACGACTCTCTTTATTGCAGATTTGCACCTCAGCGCTGAACGTACAGATATCACCAATTGTTTTCTTCACTTCATGCAACAAGAAGCAAGAAACATTGATGCGCTCTATGTACTCGGCGATTTATTTGAAATGTGGATTGGAGATGACGATAACTCACCTTTCCTGCAACAGATAAAGCACGCATTCAAACAGCTCACAGACTCAGGCGTACCTTGCTACTTCATTTATGGTAACCGTGATTTTTTAATTGGATCGCGCTTTTGCCAAGAAACAGGCATGACATTATTACCTGAACACACAGTTATCGACCTGTACGGTACACCCACGTTAATCCTTCATGGCGATACACTTTGCATTGAAGATGAAGATTATCTACGTTATCGAAAAAGAGTACATAACCGTTTCATTCAGTGGCTATTTTTCTGTTTACCTTTAACGTATCGCCAAAAGGTTGGGGATAAGATTCGTAGTGGTAGCAGTAAAAATAATAAAGAAAAAACAACCAGTATTATGGATGTAACGCCAGATGAAGTCATACGATTAATGGCAGAACAAAACGTCGTTGATATGATCCATGGTCATACTCACCGTCCTGATGTACACCATATTGACGTTAATGGAAAAGCCGCAACCCGTACGGTTTTAGGTGATTGGTATCATCATGGTTCCGTTTTAGTGTGTACTCCTGATGGCTGTAAACTTGAAACGCGTGATTTCAGTGAAAAAAACCAATAGCGTGTGGTATCCCAACGATAAACCAATAAAAAAGGTACGCCAAAACGTACCTTTTCTCATTTAGCTTTTTATATTAGACGGTTAAAACTAGCTAACAGAAGGTTCAGTACGCATACTGACTCGCTCTTTTGCCCATGAGCGATACATCGTCGCTGAAGTATAAAGTACAACAGCAGTCACTAACCAAGCCAACACATGCATATCTAATGACTTCACTAAATACGCCGCAATAACCACACCAATCGGTCCTGTAATGGCCACTACAATCGCTGCACGGCTATTAATTCGATTCATACGAATAAAGCTGCCGGCAGAGAAAAAACTCAAAAATGCACAAGAACACATCATAATAGGGAAAGCTGCCAGCGGGTGCATACCCAGTAAATAAACCATTACCATACACGGTGCATATAAACCAATACCAACGGTCATTAGCGCACCAAATAAGAAGTTACCAATAATACCAATGGCTAATTTCCAGCCAGTTAACCCCAAGCTCATCCCACCTAAAGGAAACAGCTTTAACTGCCCCGCAAGCATTAACCCTGCAACAATGAGTAAAGCAATGCACATTACAAGGCGAATGACTTGTCGATCCCAACTCGACACTAAACGAGCCCCCCACGTTGCGCCTAAACAAGCAGCAATAACAAGGCTAACTAAGGTCGTTGGATCAACATCTACAGCCGTTAAAAAGATCAACGATTGTACAACGGTTGCTAAAACAGCTTGGCAATTCAGCGTGCCGGGTAACAGCTGATCATCAATAAGCTTAAATTGTTTATAACCTGCCGTTTTTATAGCAAAACTACCAACACCTAATGTGTCGCAAAAGTTGGCAAAGCCACCAATAAAAGCAATAGGAAGTATTCTTGTTTGCGCCTCATGCGCTCGGTTTTTTCGCCATGATAAAAAAAGCATAGCAATAAACACGCCTCCTCCTACAAGCAATCCCGCTTGTAGCAAGGTAAATATATTCATTTAAAGTACAATATGTTGAAAAAGGAAAAATATTATCTATTAATGCCTGTAATCAGTCTTTGTCCTATATCATTGTCTTAATTTGTAATGAACATCACATTGGGTATTGATAGTAATTTGTAATATAACTAATCAAATGATTCTATTCACTAGCATTATTAATGGGTACAATTGGCATTGTTTTCCTATTCATTTCCTTCATATTGGTTATACGAAAAGCACATGCATTCATACCTAGCACGGCAACCTATTCTAAATAAAGACAAAGTAACCGTCGGGTACGAATTACTTTTTCGTGATGGCCCAAATAACTGCTTCCCTGATGTTGAAGATGAGCTCGCAACCAATCGTTTATTGATCAATAATTTTTTCACTTCAGGGTCATCACAAGTCACTGCGGGTAAAAAAGCCTTCGTTAATTTCCCAGAATCAAGCCTTCTTCAAAGAACGCCTCTTCTTTTTCCCAAGCAGAGTTTTGTGATTGAAATACTGGAAAGTTGCACCCCTTCGGATGCATTACTAGAAGCGGTAATTGAGCTCCATAAAAAAGGTTACACGCTGGCATTGGATGACTTTGTTCCAAGTAAAGATTGGCTACGTTTTTTACCTTTTATCCATATTATTAAATTTGATATCCGTGCGATACCAATAGGTAGAACGCGCTTTTTTATACAAAAATATAAGAAAAATAATATTAAGTTTTTAGCAGAAAAAGTCGAAACGTATGCTGAATTCATTGAAGCTAGTGATGCTGGATTTGATTTATTTCAAGGCTTCTTTTTCAGTAAGCCCGAAATGATACAAAGTAGGTCGCTGACACCATCGGCTTTAACAACAATGCAGCTCTATCAAGAAATATGCTTACCGCAAGTTAACTTTGATAACGTTGAAAAAATTATAGCTACCGATGTATCACTGTCATACAAATTGCTTCGCCATGTAAACACTATTACATCGTCAAAGTCGAAGCCTATTTCATCGTTCAAACAGGCATTAGTCTATTTAGGTGAAGAAAAATTACGCCGCTTTATTTCTTTTGTCGCTGCGTCTCATGCTTTGGCAGAGAAACCTCAATCGTTATATAGCCTATCCTTACAAAGGGCTAACTTTTGTGAGCGTTTAAGTGTGCTCGTAACCCCAAAAATAGTGAGTAATCAGGCTTTTTTAACGGGCTTATTTTCACTCCTTGATTCATTACTTGATCAGTCAATTGAAGAGTTAATTGAACAATTGCCTTTAAGCGCTGGAATTCAAGCTGCGCTAGTGAGTAAAACAGGATCTCTCGGTATAATGCTAAAATTGGCTATGGCTTATGACCAAGCAGACTGGGGTAAAGTCTCTCTCTACAGCAAAGAACTGGGTATTGATGAAACAAACGTTGCAGAGGTCTATGTTGAGTCATTAAAATGGGCAGCAATTATTGAGAAATCATCAGCGACCAAATAATCATGTCTAACCCAATCACGTTATGCCCATGTGGTAGCAAAAAACAACTTGCTGAATGTTGTCAGCCAATACATCAATCAGCAGCATTAGCAACACACCCTGAACAAATTATGCGCGCGCGTTACAGTGCACATGTTCTAGGTCTTGTTGATTTTGTTGTTGCTACCTACCACCCAAGTTGTGAAGCAGAGCAACACCGCGAAGCAATTGCAGATTCAGTTCACTCAAAATGGCTTGGGCTTCAAGTGATAAACAGTGAGATTGCAGACAATGGTGAAGGCTTTGTTGAATTCAGAGCCATGTACCAAGATGGAAAAGATCAATATACGCTTCATGAACGATCTCGTTTTCTGCAAGAAACAGTCAACGGAGAACTGCAATGGTTCTATATCGATGGCGATTACCCTGAAAGCCACATTGCGGAAGAAACTGTAGAAACACCACCAGCGATTCAACCAGCAGTCAGCACCAAAACCATCGGGCGCAATGACCCTTGCACCTGTGGCAGTGGTAAAAAATTCAAAAAGTGTTGCGGATAACCCCAGCAACTTAAATACATTATCCGTCTTAAGAAATCCCAGAGGTCAGCGTTAGCTGGTCTCTCTTAGCTTGCTGCTTTGCTTATCCCGCCCTCAACACTTCTCTGCATAAAAGCCACCTGCATTTCATCGTTGATCATACACACAAAAAAACAGAACAAAAAACGCTCAAGTTGTTCACTAATATGCCGACACGGTTTTAGATTCATAATAAACGTGGAGGGAAAGACATGATCAATACCAACAATAATCTGCCGCGAACTGCACAGAAACAACTCAAAAAAGTGACCCAATCAACCATGCTCATTGATCGCCATCAGCGGGTCGAGCCCAAACAACAACAAGACACCCCCGAAGAACCCGAGGAACAACAAGCAAATAAACATAAAAAAGGGTTATTAGATATTTATGTTTGATAGGCTCGTTAACTAACAGACACACTGCTACATTTTTGTTAATACAATCTAGAACCTCCTCACGGGATACTCTGCATCTTCGTGAGAAAGCGGGTACAAATAGGCACTTTAGCCAGCATCAATAATGAATTCACTATTTACATAAAATTAATGTTGCAAATTCTAATGAGCTTCGTTAGTGTGAATACCAAGCATTACACACTAATGCATTAAGTAACTATACTATACAGAGTAAATAATTATGCGTATCCCAATGGTAAACCTACATCACCATCATCATCCTGACTAGTCTTTCGGGAGGATACGCCTCACTCTGGAAGACAACCAAAAACTCTTCCAGTGTTTGATAAAATAAAGAATTCAAACCCTCGGAGAGCAACACTCCGAGGGTTTTTTGCGTTTTAGAGCTTTAAAAGATTAACTTTACAGAATTGGATTAAGGAATATGACCATGCAAACACAACGATTAAGAATTGCGATTCAAAAGAAAGGACGTCTGAGTAAAGAGTGCCAAGATTTACTTAAGCGTTGCGGTGTTAAATTCAACATGATGGGTGAACGCCTAGTGGTTCATTCTGAAAATATGCCTATCGACCTACTCCTTGTTCGCGATGATGACATTCCCGGTCTTATTATGGATGGCGTTGTTGACCTTGGTGTTATTGGTGAGAATGAACTAGAAGAAGTGGGACTAGAACGTGCTGCTCGCAATGAACCTTCTGATTATAAAAAGCTTCGTCGTTTAGATTTTGGTGGCTGTCGCTTATCTATTGCTATCGACAAAGATGCAACATATAACGGACCACAAGATCTTCAAGGTAAGCGTATCGCAACGACCTACCCTCAACTTGTTAAGCGTTATATGGACGAACAAGGCGTTACATTCAGCCCTTGTATGCTAAACGGCTCTGTTGAAGTCGCTCCTCGCGCTGGCCTAGCCGATGCGATTTGTGACCTCGTATCAACTGGCGCAACACTTGAAGCCAATGGACTAAAAGAAGCCGCTGTTATTCTTCGTTCTAAAGCCGTACTTATTCAATGTACTGCCGATCTAGTTGCTGAAAAACAAGCGCTAATTGACCGTTTGTTAACACGTATGCAAGGTGTCATTCAGGCAAAAGAATCAAAATACATCATGCTACATGCACCAACAGATCGTCTTGAGCAAATTAAAATGCTATTACCTGGTGCTGAAGACCCAACAGTATTACCACTATCGCAAAATAACAACCGCGTAGCCGTTCACCTTGTCAGTACTGAAAACTTGTTCTGGGAAACGATGGAACAATTAAAAGAATTAGGCGCAAGCTCTATTCTAGTACTGCCAATTGAAAAAATGATGGAGTAACGCAATGAAAACGGTTGTTTGGCAATCTCTCAGTGAAAACCAGCAAGAATCTTTACTTCAGCGTCCAGCAATAACTGAAGGTGCAAATATTACCGCCATTGTCGCTGATGTGGTTGCTGATGTCCGTCAACGTGGTGATGAAGCACTATTAGATCTCACTGAAAAGTTTGATCGTGTTCGCCCTGATTCAATCCGAGTGTCAGAACAAGAAGTAACGGCTGCTACATCACGACTTAGTGATAACATGAAACAGGCGCTGCAACAGGCTTATCAAAATATCGCGACATTCCACAAAGCACAGAAAACAAAGCCACTACGTGTTGAAACACAACCTGGCGTGGTATGTGAACAAGTAACACGTCCGATTAATTCTGTTGGCTTATATATACCTGGTGGCAGTGCACCATTACCATCGACAGTATTAATGCTTGGTGTTCCCGCACAAATCGCAGGATGCCGTCAGGTCGTTTTATGCTCACCGCCACCGATTGCCGATGAGATTTTATATGTGGCCCAGCTATGTGGCATTACAGAAATCTATAATATTGGCGGCTCTCAAGCCATTGCAGCTATGGCTTATGGCACAAAATCAGTCGCAAGAGTCGACAAGATTTTCGGCCCCGGTAATGCATTCGTTACAGAAGCTAAACGCCAAGTCAGTAATGATTTCCGTGGTGCGGCTATTGATATGCCAGCAGGCCCTTCAGAAGTATTAGTTATTGCAGATAAAACAGCAGATCCTGATTTCATTGCCGCTGATTTATTAAGCCAAGCAGAACACGGTCCTGATTCTCAAGTTATTTTATTAACACCAGAACCAAGCATTGCTGATCGTGTAGCCGATGCGATTCAACTGCAACTGAAAGTATTACCTCGTGCCGATATTGCGCGCCAAGCCTTAGGCTCTAGTATTTTAATCGTTACGGAAACAATCACACAGTGTATCTCTATTTCTAACCACTACGGTCCTGAACACTTAATTGTACAAACGCGTGAACCACGAGAGTTAGTGCCTTTATTGGATAATGCAGGCTCAATCTTTCTCGGTGATTGGTCGCCAGAGTCGGTGGGTGATTACGCCTCTGGCACTAACCATGTGTTACCAACCTATGGCTACACGCGCACCTATTCAAGCTTAGGTCTTGCCGATTTTTCTAAGCGTATGACAGTACAAGAACTTACCGCTGATGGCCTGAAAATCTTAGCGCCTACTGTGGTTACCATGGCAGAAGCTGAAGGGCTAGATGCACATAAACGTGCTGTTACTATCCGTATCGAAAAGTTACAACAGCAAGAAATATTAAAAGCACAGCAAGTTGAAGAAAAGGAGGCGTAATAATGAGCATTGAAGAATTAGCGCGTAAAACAATACGCGAACTTACGCCTTACCAATCAGCACGTCGTTTAGGCGGTAGTGGTGATATTTGGCTAAACGCAAACGAATCCCCTTTTGCTAATGAATATAGCGTCACTTGTGGTCGACTAAACCGCTATAGTGAATGCCAACCAGCAGATCTGATTCAAGCTTATGCTGATTATGCGGGTATTGATAGCAAGCAAGTATTAACATCACGCGGTGCCGACGAAGGTATCGAATTATTAATCCGCACATTCTGTGAACCAAACCAAGACAGTATTCTTTACTGTCCACCAACATACGGCATGTATGCTATCAGCGCAGAAACGTTTGATATCAAAACGAAAACAGTGCCGTTAACACCAGAATGGCAATTAGACCTACCTTCAATTCAAAACAACCTCGATGGGGTTAAGTTAGTGTTCGTTTGCAGCCCTAACAACCCTACTGGTAACGTCATGAAACGCCGAGATATCGAAAAGCTACTTGATATGACCACAGATAAAGCACTTGTGGTCGTTGATGAAGCATATATCGATTTTTGCCTTGAAACTTCGACGGTAGATCTTCTTGCGAAGTATCCACACTTAGTGATTCTTCGCACGCTATCAAAAGCATTTGCATTAGCTGGCTTACGTTGTGGTTTTACGTTAGCCAACACCGATGTAATTAACTTATTGTTGAAAGTTATTGCGCCGTACCCAGTACCAGTACCTGTTGCGGATATCGCCGTTCAAGCCTTGTCTGGCGCTGGTCGTGCTAGAACTAAATTCCAAGTACTCGACATCAGTGCAAATCGCGCTTACCTACAAGCTGGCTTAGGAATGCTGTCTGGTGTAACGGTTTATGATGGCTACGGTAATTATTTACTGGTGAAATTTACGCATGCTGATGCCTTATTCACTGCATTATGGAATCACGGTATTATTTTACGACGATCTCCTATCGAAAACTGCATTCGTATCAGCGTCGGTAATCGTGACGAATGTGAAAAAACACTCGCCTTTATTCGTGCGCATGTCGCATCTCAAGGCAATACATCACAAGACAGTGCATCACAGAGCAATGCATCAAAAAGCAATGCATCAAAAAGCAATACATCAGCAAATAATGACGAATTAAACGCATCTAATTAAACACAAGGAAGTACATTGTGAGCAAAGAAAAAATTCTATTTATTGATCGTGATGGCACCTTAATTGTTGAGCCACCCGTTGATTTTCAAGTTGATCGATTAGATAAACTCAAGCTAGAACCGTTTGTTATACCAGCACTGTTAACGCTGCAAGATGCAGGGTATAAACTTGTAATGGTGACTAACCAAGATGGTTTGGGAACAGATAGCTACCCACAAGCAGATTTCGATGCACCGCAAAATATGATGATGGAAATCTTCGAGTCGCAAGGTGTTAAGTTTGATGATGTATTAATTTGCCCACACTTCAATGAAGATAACTGCAGCTGCCGTAAACCAAAGCTAGGATTAGTGAAAAGTTACCTACAGCAAGGTCGGGTTGATTTCGCAACATCTGCAGTAATTGGCGATCGTCAAACTGATCTTCAGTTGGCTGAAAATATGGCCATCAAAGGTATTCAATACAACCCACTACCTACCGATAAGAGCAGCTTGAACTGGCAACAGATTGTAAAAGACCTAACAACAAACCCTCGCATTGCTGAAGTTGTTCGTACCACTAAAGAAACTGACATTCGGGTTAAAGTGAATTTAGATGAAACTGGCGGCAACTCTATCGAAACAGGTTTGGGATTCTTTGATCACATGCTCGATCAAATTGCGACACACGGCGGTTTTCAAATGCAGGTTACTGTGAAAGGTGACTTACACATCGATGATCACCACAGCATTGAAGATACAGCCCTCGCATTAGGCCAAGCACTCAAAGAAGCACTGGGTGATAAGCGCGGTATTGGTCGTTTTGGCTTTAGCTTGCCAATGGATGAATGCTTAGCGCAATGTGCATTAGATTTATCGGGTCGCCCTTATTTAAAGTTTGAAGCAGAGTTTGGACGCGATCAGGTTGGCGATCTTTCAACTGAAATGGTATCGCACTTCTTCCGATCTCTTACTGATACGCTGGCGTGTACCTTGCACCTTTCATCGACAGGCCATAACGATCACCACATTGTAGAAAGCTTGTTCAAAGCATTTGGTCGCACATTACGCCAAGCAATTCGTGTTGACGGTAATGAGCTACCAAGCAGTAAAGGAGTGCTGTAATGGCGAGTACAAATCAAAAAGTTGTCATCATTGATACCGGCTGCGCCAATGTATCTTCTGTTCGCTTTGCGATTGAACGTTTGGGTTATACCGTTACGATAAGTAAAGAAACAAGCGTGGTACTAAATGCTGATAAGTTATTTCTTCCCGGCGTAGGCACGGCAAGTGAAGCCATGAAAAACCTGCAAGAGCGAGATTTAGTTGAACTCGTCAAGCAAGTTGATAAGCCATTACTCGGCATCTGTTTAGGGATGCAATTACTGGGTGCGTTATCTGAAGAACAAGGACAAAACGGTAAAGAGCTTGTTCCTTGTTTAAACCTTTGCGGTGCCCCCATTAAAAAATTAAAAACAGGTAATTTACCCTTGCCACACATGGGTTGGAATACGATTACTCCCGTTGACAATCACCCATTATTTAAGGGTATTCCAGCAGGCAGCTACTTCTATTTTGTACATAGTTACGCCATGCCGGTTTCAACAGAGGTCAACGATTACACCATCGCCCAGTGTGAGTATGGTCAACCTTTTAGTGCGGCAATTCAAAGTGGCAATTATTACGGTGTGCAGTTTCATCCTGAACGTTCGAGCAAAGCAGGCTCTCAACTGATTAAGAATTTTTTAGAGATGTAGCCTGCTAATAAAAATTACAATTTATGAAGAAATTGATTTATATGCATCAAAAGGATTTAGGATGATTATTCCCGCACTCGATTTAATTAATGGTCAAGTCGTTCGTTTGTTTCAAGGCGATTACGGCCAAGTCACTGAATACAAAGTAGACCCAGCAGAGCAATTTAAGCTGTATAACCAAGCTGGTGCTAACTGGCTACATTTAGTCGATCTTACCGGTGCAAAAGACACATCAGCTCGTCAACTAGACCTAATCAGTCAATTATTGGCAAGCACGCCGGCAAATATACAAATTGGTGGTGGTGTACGGTCAGAGAAAGATGTATCTGATCTATTGGAAGCAGGCGCACAACGTGTCGTTATTGGTTCAACTGCCGTAAAGCAACCAGAAATGGTGAAAGGCTGGATGGAAAAATACGGACCAGAGCACATTGTTTTAGCGCTAGACGTTAATATTGATAAAGACGGAAATCGCAACGTAGCGATTTCTGGCTGGCAAGAAGATTCAGGTGTTAGCATTGAAGCATTGCTTGAAGACTTCCTAACTGTTGGTCTAAAACACGTTTTGTGTACTGATATTTCACGTGACGGTACCTTAGCTGGCTCGAATGTTGAGCTGTATGTCGACCTTTGTACTCAGTACCCACAAGTCCAATTTCAATCTTCAGGTGGCATCGGTGACTTAAACGATATTGCAGCCTTAAAAGGCAGCGGTGTGGCAGGCGTCATTGTAGGTCGTGCTTTATTAGACGGTAAATTTACCGCTGAAGATGCTTTCCAGTGCTGGAATAGCTAGAACAAGGAGTCAAACAATTATGTTAGCTAAACGAATCGTTCCTTGTTTAGACGTTCGAGACGGTCAAGTAGTAAAAGGGGTGCAGTTTCGTAATCACGAAATTATTGGTGATATTGTCCCTTTAGCCAAACGCTACGCAGAAGAAGGCGCTGACGAGCTGGTTTTTTATGATATTACCGCATCAAGTGATGGGCGCGTGGTTGATAAAAGCTGGGTCGCTCGTGTTGCTGAAGTTATTGATATTCCTTTCTGTGTTGCTGGCGGTATTAAATCTGTCGAAGACGCGAGCCGTATATTGCAATTTGGTGCAGATAAAGTCTCGATAAACTCCCCCGCCCTTGCCAACCCTGCGCTTATCACAGAACTTGCTGATAAGTTTGGCGTGCAATGTATCGTGGTGGGTATTGATTCATACTTTGATGCTGAAACAGGTAAATATCAGGTGTATCAATTTACTGGTGATGAATCACGTACTAAAGCCACCCAATGGGAAACCCGAGATTGGGTTCAGGAAGTTCAAAAACGTGGCGCAGGCGAAATAGTATTAAACATGATGAACCAAGATGGCGTTCGTAACGGTTACGATCTAAAGCAATTGAACATGGTACGTGAAGTTTGCCATGTTCCTTTAATTGCTTCTGGTGGTGCAGGTGAAATGGTTCACTTTGCAGATGCCTATCAAAAAGCCAATGTGGACGGTGCACTTGCTGCTTCCGTATTCCACAAACAAATCATCAATATTGGTGAACTTAAGCAGTACTTAAAAGAACAGAATGTGGAGATCCGACTATGAGCCTTGTAACAACAATTAATTGGGAAAAAGTAGACGGATTAGTCCCAGCTGTCATTCAAGATAACACCAGTGGTCAAGTACTGATGTTAGGGTACATGAACCAAGATGCCTTGAACAAGACGCTAGAAACAAAACAAGTCACGTTCTGGTCTCGCACCAAAGAGCGCCTTTGGACGAAGGGAGAAACCTCTGGCAATGTACTTGAGCTTAAAAGTATCAACCTTGATTGTGACCAAGATACATTATTAGTAAAAGTGAAGCCTGTAGGGCCAACTTGTCACTTAGGTACACCAACATGCTTCGACAACGATGCAGAAGGCAAACAAGAACAACCTGCATTGGTGTTTCTTCATCAACTTGAGCAAGTCTTGGCTAATCGTAAAGGTGCAGATCCCGAATCTTCTTACACAGCCAGCTTATACGCCCGTGGCACCAAACGTATTTCGCAAAAAGTGGGCGAAGAAGGCGTTGAAGTCGCGCTTGCGGCAACGTCGGGTGACAAGGCGGAATTAGTGTGTGAATCCGCTGATCTGATCTATCACTTGATTGTTTTGCTACAAGATCAGGGACTAAGCTTATCTGACGTTACTGAAAAACTGCAAGAACGCCATAACAAATAAATAAAAAGGGAGCGTATGCTCCCTTTTTAAATTCATGTTATATCACTATGTTGGTATCGTTATTAACGACCTAATGCTTCTTTATAATGCTTTCGACAAACTGAAACATAACGATCATTGCCACCAATTTCGACCTGATCGCCATCAGCAATGGCATGACCCGCTTCATCTTGACGAATAACCATATTAGCCTTACGACCACAATGACAAATTGTTTTTAACTCTACGAGCTTATCAGCCCAAGAAAGCAAATATCGACTGCCGTCAAATAACTCGCCACGGAAATCACTGCGTAAGCCATAACATAGAACAGGGATATGTAACTTATCAACGACTTCTGTTAATTGATAAACTTGTTCTTTCGTTAAAAATTGGCATTCATCAATTAATACACAATCAATATGTGTATCTGCATGCATCATGCTCAATTTAGACCAAAGATCGTCGCTTTTATTATATAGCTCAGCGTCTTCTTCCAAGCCAATTCTAGAACTCACCTTCCCCGTACCAAATCGGTCATCAATTGCAGCTGTAAAAATCACTGGTCTCATACCGCGTTCGCGATAATTAAAAGATGACTGCAATAATGTTGTCGATTTACCCGCATTCATTGCAGAGTAATAGAAATACATCTGGGCCATGTGGCTCCCCTAAAAAGACGATTAGCTTGGTTCAAAATCAGCCGAGATGCTACAGAAAACCCCTGTAAATTGAAAGTCTCGACCAAAGAGAAATACGATTAATGGCGTGTAGCGCTGATAAATACCATTCGGGATAAGTAAATGGTCAGATATTTATCTAAATTGGTGTGAAGCATCAAAACGAAAAAAGCCTGTGAAAATATCACAGGCTTTCGCATTTTCTTTACTTTAAGTATGCACTCGTTATGCGTTAGCTATTGTGCCTTTAGGGCGTCGAGACAACCAAGACAAGAATACGCATACAAGAATAAAGGTAATCGTTGCAGCCATGAAGGCAACGGGTAATGAATCCGTTATACCAAGTATTAAGAAGCCAATAATTGATACAAACGCGACAGATAACGCATAAGGTAACTGCGTTGAAACGTGATCAATATGATGACAACGAGCTCCCGTTGAAGACAGAATCGTTGTATCAGAAATCGGTGAACAGTGGTCACCAAATACCGAACCGGCTAATACTGCACCCAACATTGGTAACATTAATGCGATATCCGTTGCACCAGCAAGGTCTCCGGCAATCGGAAGCATAATACCGAATGTGCCCCATGAAGTACCTGTCGAGAAAGCCATAATGCCAGCAAGCACAAATAGAATCATAGGCAATAGCATTGGGTCGATATTGCCTTGCACAAGGGTAGACAGGTATTTACCGGTTTCCATGTCGCCAATAACACTACCAATACTCCATGCAAATAGAAGGATTAGAATCGCACCAAACATCGATTTAGCGCCAATCCACATTGTCTTCGCAACATCGGCCATTGGGATCTTCTGACGAATCACAGATACTAGAGCTGAAATCAGACCGATCAAACCACCGTAGCAAAGCGATACGCCAACATCGGTATTTTCAAAAGCACCAAGAATATTAAACGCAATACCATCTTCGACAAGCACTTGATAACCAGTGAAAATCATAAAGAAGAATGTAGCAAATATTAGCGCAATGATAGGCAGAACCAAATCAGCAACACGACCATTGCTGCTCTCGTCAATTTCAAGCTCATCATTTAAGTCTTTTGCTCGGCTATCATCATCACCTTCATCAAATCCGCGGCCTTGGCTTGCCTGAATTTCATGCTTCTTCATTGGACCAACATCAATTTGGAACCATGCAACAACAAATACCATTGCAAGTGCGAAGACTGCATAGAAGTTCATTGGCGCTAGCTGAACAAAAGCACTCAGCGCTGAATATTCAGTCACACCATGTGAAGCTAAAATACCACCAATAAGGGTGATAATGTACGCACCCCAGCTTGACGCAGGCATAAGAACACACATAGGGGCAGCGGTAGAATCTAAGATATAAGCAAGTTTAGCGCGAGACACATAAAAACGATCTGTTACTGGACGAGCAATCGAACCAACAGCCAGGCTATTAAAGTAGTCGTCAACAAAAATGAAAACACCTAAAAATGCTGCTAGTAATTTTGCACCGCGTTTGCTTTTAATTCGAGTCTGCGCCCACTCAGCAAAAGCACGAGTACCGCCAGATAGTGTAAGAAGTGCTGTCATCATTCCAAGTAATAGAAGGAAGGCAACAATGCTCATATTCCAACTATTAATTGCGCCATCATCGATGAATAAGCTTGATACTGTCGTTGATAAGTAACCGACAGTTGCACCTGCGGAGAAGTCTGTAAGTAATACAGCACCTAAAAGAACACCTACACCCAACGAAACAAGTACTTTACGTGTAAGAATAGCTAAACCTAGTGCCACCAATGGTGGTAAAAGTGATATAGCTGAATGGGAAAAATCTACAATACTCATGATCTCTACTACACCAGTTCTGGTCGGAGATCTACTGTTAATACGGTGTAATACCGCAGTTAGAAGAGTTTAAGGAAAGAAGGTAAACCCTCTCCCACCCTCACAGTAGCGCTCCATAGTTAATGTCATTATATACTATGGCAGTGTTGCACCTATTCGATACAACCCCAGCAAGAACGTTCGATTAACGCCTTCTTACTTCGGCACTGGCTCCTTTCACAAGCAATCATAGGAATCACCCTCCAGCTTGTTACTTATAGACAATGCGCCTCTACCCTTAGTTAAGGAATGGTTCATTCTACGGACTGACAATTCATTTGCAACAAGTTCTAGTGCATTTTTTAACAGAAATAGTGAATAATATTGCCAGCATGGTGATTTTTTAACCATTAAATCTGAATGCTTCTCTTCTTTATTATGAAATCACACACATTAATAAATAGATATGAACTGAAAATGTATTATGGCTTCTCATCAAAATCTTCCATTACATTTTTCAAAAATGAGAACATCTTTGAAAAACAATCATTATTTAATTAGTAATTAAATAAATTGTTTGGCACATTACATATAAAAGTATTACTATTGCTGTAAATGAATTTTGACTGCTATTATTATTTACAGCTAGTTTAAAACTAACAGGAAATAAAAATGTCTGACGTAATGAAAGTACTATTAAACCTACGTAGCCTTCGCGCACTTTCTCGTGAATATACAGTAGAACAACTACAAGAAGCTCTTGAAAAGCTACAAAGTGTCGTTTCAGAACGTACTGATGCTGAAGCTGAAGATTTAGCTAAAGAAACAGAGCGTAAAGAAAAACTCGACCATTACCGTGAATTGCTAATGGCTGACGGTATCGATCCTGAAGAATTATTATCTAGCCTAGCTAAAGCACCTAAAGCTAAACGTGCTGCTCGTCCTGCTAAATATAAATTCATCGATGAAAACGGTGAAGAAAAAACATGGACAGGTCAAGGCCGTACTCCAAGTGCACTTAAGAAAGCACTAGATGACGGTAAATCTTTAGAAGATTTCGAATTATAATTTAGCTGAACTTAAGCTGAATAAAACCCAGTTAACGCTGGGTTTTTTATACTTAATCCAAAACATTATACCCTTCAATATAAGAAATAAACATAAATCTTATTCTCGCCATATACCATTTCGACACTCTTCCCTGTTAAATCTATAGTAATAAAAACACTTTCACAACCTAATGTAACCCAATGTAACCCAATGACAACCAAACCAATAGCGATCGCAGTAAGTTACTGTTTTAAATCAATTAAACCCAAGGGCGATAGGGAATACATAAAGCTTCATCTATACTAAGATTATAACAATATTCTTATTTATAGTTCCCTATCTAAGTCATTATCCCAATACAAAATAACAACAAAGATGTAATCTTCAGTTTCGATTACATTACAAAATACGCAGGGTAGGATCTACCTATATAGTGTTACGGCAATTCAACACAAAAAAGCCAGACATTAATGTCTGGCTTTGAAAAGCGATTATAAGTAAGAAATTAACCTAATACTAATAACGTCGACTATCGAATTTTATCTGCTAGATGACTAACGGCCAAAGCAAAATAATGCGATCGATTCCACTTTAACAATGTTTGGTAATTACCATAAACTAGATACGCTCGACCATGATTATCATCTGGTTGAACCAACCAAGCATTAATTGCAACATCAGGTAATGGTTCGCCATTAAGTTTTCGAACACCAATGCTCTGCCAATCGGCTAATGATTTACCTTTTTCCCGTTCAACGCCTTTTAAATCTGAACTCATAGGAGAGACTAATTTAACTTGTCGTCCCCATGTATATTCATCATTCCATCCAGACATTTTCAAGTAATTGGCAGCGGAGGCAAAGACATCATCAACATTTTGCCAAATATCAATCTTGCCATCATTATTTCCATCTACAGCATAAGTCAGGAAAGAAGTCGGCATAAATTGTGGCTGTCCCATTGCACCAGCCCAAGAACCTTTCATATTCTCGGGCGCGATATGGCCTTCATTCAATATTTGTAATGCAGCCATAACTTGTTTACGGAAGAAAGCTTCTCTACGCCCGTCATAAGCTAAAGTAGAAAGTGCTTCAACAACATTATAATCCCCCATAAGACGACCAAAATTACTTTCGACCCCCCATAAGGCAACAATAAATCGTGGCTGAACGCCATATTCACGACCAATTCGGTCTAGGGCCGCTTTGTGCTCGTTATATAAACGATTCGCTTGCTTTACCTTCCAATCAGGTACCGCACGAGGAATGTATTCATCAAGCGTCAACTTTTTCTCAGGCTGATTTTTATCAGCCTTTACCGCACGTTCCGTATATTGAATATTGTCGAAAGCTGAATTGATAATCGACTCTGAAATTCCATTACTACGAGCTTCAACTTTTAATCCACTCACATATTCATCAAAACCTTCATTAGCAGAAAAAGCTGATGAAGATATCCCTAATCCAATGACCACCATGGCCGATATCAGTCGCTTGTGCATATTCACCTTTACGAAGTTTGTGAGGCTTTCTCTGCCTTATATTGATGTAATAAATTGGTTATTGGGGGTGGTACTTGTAAATAATAACCGACAGTAACAAGTGATTCCTTCACTTTTTCTACATCAGCCAATGCCAACTTACGGCCTTCAAGCTTTAACACCATAACAAACTGTGGCGCTCCAAAGGTTCCCATTAAACTATCAGGCACATCTGAAAAGTCGTCTTTTTTATTAATATATAAGTACGTATTTTCTTTTTTTGAACTTTTATAAATTGAACACAACATCAAAAACCGCCTGTTTGTTAAAGCTTCACTCAATTCGGACAACTATTTTGCTTAATCATTCCATGAAATACCGATTTGATAAGGTATCGGATGAGAAGCTTGTCTGAATTTCCAACGCTAAGGCAAGGATAGCTTGCCGATATACCTATAGGAATATACCATGCAAGTACCTTTGTGATAACGTATCTAATTGGCTAATTCAGTTTAAGTCATATAATGAACATGACCAAAATGGCAGAATTAAAAGGGAGCTCCTTTACGCTCTCCGCCCTACACTTAGTTGATGGGGATATAAAAAAGGCGACTGATTACTTAAAAGAAAAAGTAAATCAAGCACCTAACTTCTTTGCGTCTGCACCTGTTGTAATTGATATAACCCAAGCAGGACGTGAAATTAATTTTAAGCAGTTAAAAGATGATGTAAAAGATGCAGGGATGATTCCTGTTGGTGTTAGTGGCTGTAAAGACGCTCGCATGCAAAATGAAGCAAAATCAGCAGGTTTTGCTATTATGAATGCTGCACGACAGGCTAAGGATATGCCTGTTACTGTCGAACCAACACGAATTATTCGTACCCCGGTACGTTCTGGACAACAAATATATGCGAAAAATTGTGACCTCGTTGTTATGAACCATGTCAGCGCTGGTGCCGAAATTATTGCTGATGGTTGTATTCATGTTTATGGCAACCTACGAGGCCGTGCAATTGCAGGCGCTAGCGGTCAGCATCAAGCGCAAATTTTTTGTCAGAATATACAGTCTGAATTGATATCTATTGCTGGTAACTACTGGCTTAGTGATAAAATCAAGGAAGAGTTCTGGGGTAAAGGTGTCGTTATCTCACTTGCAGAAAATAATTTAAACATAGAGCATTTAACTCTATAACGTTTGATAAGGAATTTAATAGATGGCGCGTGTTATCGTTGTTACCTCAGGCAAAGGTGGTGTTGGTAAAACCACATCCAGTGCGGCAATCGCATGCGGTTTAGCCTTAGCTGGAAAAAAAACGGCTGTAATCGATTTTGATATCGGTTTACGTAATCTTGATTTAATCATGGGTTGCGAGCGTCGTGTTGTATATGATTTTGTCAATGTCATAAATGGCGAAGCTAGCCTGAATCAAGCTCTAATAAAAGACAAACGTGTTGATAACCTTTTTGTGCTTCCGGCCTCTCAAACACGAGATAAAGATGCGCTAACAAAAGAAGGTGTAGCGCGCATTCTACATGATCTTGATGAAATGGGTTTTGAGTTTGTTATTTGTGATTCACCAGCAGGTATCGAGACAGGCGCCTTAATGGCGTTGTATTTTGCCGATGAAGCCATCGTTACAACAAACCCTGAAGTATCTTCAGTTCGCGACTCAGACCGTATTCTAGGTATTCTAGATTCGAAGTCTCGCCGAGCAGAACAAGCTGAAGAGCCAGTTAAGCAACACTTGTTGTTGACACGTTACAACCCAGCGCGCGTTGCTAGCGGCGATATGCTGAGTGTTCAAGATGTCGAAGACATTCTGCACATTCCACTTTTAGGTGTTATCCCTGAAAGCCAAGCAGTACTCAACGCATCAAACAAAGGTGAACCCGTTATCTTTGATACAGAATCTGATGCTGGGTTGGCATATGGCGATACTATTGCACGTTTACTGGGTGAAGAACGCCCATTCCGTTTCTTAGAGGAAGAGAAAAAAGGCTTCCTTAAACGCTTATTTGGAGGCTAATTTATTATGGCTTTGCTAGAGTTCTTCCGTCCAAAGAAGACAACTACGGCAAGCGTAGCGAAAGAAAGGCTACAAATAATTGTTGCTGAACGTCGCTCTGCTGGTCAAGGTGCTCCATCCTATTTACCTCAACTGAAGCTTGATCTTCTAGAGGTAATTAGAAAATACGTGAATATCAATCCAGATCAAGTGAGTGTCAATCTCGATCAGAAAGACGAGGACTTGTCTGTTCTTGAGCTGAACGTTACGCTGCCTGAAGACAAATAATAAAAAAGCCCTGAAAGACACTTTCAGGGCTTTTTTAAAACTAATAAAACGTACTGTCTATTTCTTATTCAGTAACGGTAATACGCGCTCTTCAAACAATGGTTTACGCCATGTTTTTAGTATATCAGGTAACTTATCGTCTGATTTTTGGTATTTCCACGCCCATGAAATTAGCTGATTTATCTGCTTTTTAGATGCTAGGAACTCAGGTGCAAGACCAGTTTCTACCTCGACTTTAGTGACCACATCTTTGATATGTTTCACCACCTGCTTATAACCAGATAGATCGACCAAACGGATAATTTTTTCTGGGTACTGTTCAACTGGAATATCTTCTACATCCTGAACAATCCTTAAAAGTCGATTAGCATGGCGCTGAATTTCCATACTATCGAAACCTTCAGTCGACATCACCGATTTTGACTGAATATTATATTTAGCCAGCTTCCAGATATGTAGTTCTTTCACCACGAAGTTCAATGCGATGTCACGCTTACGAGCTTCTAAAATTCGCCACTTCGCAGCTTGTTGCAATACCGCTAATTGCTTAGGATTTAATTGCCAAGCATTTTTCACTAAACGATAAGCTTTATCTAAATCAATCCCTTTCGTACGCTTCTGCATCAAAGCTGCACACTCTAACTCTAATGCATCCATCCAGCCTTTCGCTTTTACTTTTTCAAGTAACGTTTCATACAAAGGCAGTAAATAAAATACATCTGCAGCAGCATAGTCGAGTTGCTTATCTGTAAGTGGGCGGGCTAACCAGTTAGTACGTGCTTCGCCTTTTTCTAGATCGACACCAACATACTCACTGACTAAAGAGCCAAAACCTGCTGAAACACCATGGCCTAAGAATGCCGCCATTAATTGTGTATCGATCATTGGTGTTGGTAAGCAGCCTGCGTGGTGCTGGAATACTTCCAAATCTTCACCACAAGCATGAAGTACTTTTATAACAGATTGATCACGCAGCAAATCCCAAAACGGTGTTAAGTCTTCAATTTCAATAGGATCAATCAATACAAGATTATCACCATCAAACATTTGAATGAGACCCAGCTTAGGATAAAGCGTGCGAGTGCGAACAAACTCGGTATCAAGCATAACTACCGAATGTGTGCGGGCATGATCACAGATTGTGTCTAAACGTTGAGTTGTCGTTATTATTTCAAAATTCACAGCAAACCTTATTTAGCTGGCAGTCATATCTACTCATTCATTATCACAAATGAATCACGATATTCAGTCATGTTATGCCCACAGCTATTTCGTACAAGAGCGAAAAATAGAAGTGATATTAATAGCCATATAAAAAAGAGCTATTCACTACGATTTAATCGCTACTATACGAAATAGCAATGAGCCAACACCCAATGATATGGATAATTTACTATTAAGCGCCTTAACGAATTAAGACTATAGTAACTGGGTATAACAATCATCATCTCAAATAAAAAGTGCCAACTATAATAGCCAGCACTTAATTGTAACCTTTTTTAACTCTAGCGTATTTCGGTTTTTAACTCCCGAATACATTATCAGAAACAAAGGCTTCATCAAAAGCAAAAGCTTCGTTATGCATCTTGAGATTTAGCTGCATTTTCCGACTCTTCACGCAAAGCACGACGTAAAATTTTACCTACGCTGGTCTTTGGTAACTCTTCGCGGAATTCAACAATTTTAGGAATTTTATACCCTGTTAAATACTCACGGCAGTGCGTTAAAAGCTCATCGCGCGTTAGGCTCGAATCACGAGGAACAACGCACACTTTCACAATTTCGCCTGACACTTCGTGCTCTTGCCCGATTGCTGCAACTTCAAGCACTTTAGGGTGAAGTGCTATAACATCTTCAATTTCATTCGGATAAACATTAAATCCAGAAACAAGGATCATGTCTTTCTTACGATCAACAATGTGCAGGAAACCTTCATCATCAAACCGAACAACATCACCAGTTGAAAGCCAACCATCATCAGTCAAGACTTCTTTCGTCGCCTCAGGGCGTTGCCAGTAACCTTTCATCACCTGAGGGCCACGTACCTGTAGTTCACCCGTTTGATCATTCGGAAGTACATTTCCTTCGTCGTCAACAATACGCACATCTGTTGAAGGTACAGGTAAGCCAATAGAGCCATTATAGTCAACTAAGTTATGAGGGTAAGCCGCCACCAGTGGTGCACATTCAGTTAAACCATAACCTTCAAGCAAATACGTTTTTGTAATATCTTTCCACTTTTCAGCAACCGCACGCTGAACAGCCATGCCACCACCAACAGATAAACGCAAATTACTGAAGTCTAACTCATGGAAATCTTCATTATTCAATAATGCATTAAACAGCGTATTCACACCGGTAATCGCTGTAAATTGATAACGTTGCAGTTCTTTAACAAACGTCGGGATATCTCGTGGGTTAGTAATCAATAAGTTCTGACCACCAATTTCAATAAACAGTAAGCAGTTAACCGTCAGAGCAAACACGTGATACAAAGGCAGTGCCGTAACAATTAACTCTCGACTATCGGTTAACACTGGTCCGTAAGCACCTTTCGCTTGCATCACGTTAGCCAACATATTGCGATGAGTCAGAGTGGCTCCCTTTGCTACGCCTGTCGTACCGCCTGTGTATTGAAGGAATGCGGTATCTTCACCTGATAAGAAGGGTTTGACGTACTGCATACGACGACCTTTCTTTAAGGCTGCACGCATTGATGTAGCATGTGGAAGATGATATTTAGGCACCATCTTTTTCACATACTTAACAACGAAATTAACCAATGTACCTTTCGGACGAGAAAGCTGATCACCAAGGCTGGTTAAAATAACATGGTTTACACATGTCTTCTTGACCACATTTTCTAAGGTGTGTGCAAAGTTAGAAACGATCACAATTGCTTTCGCGCCTGAATCGTTAAGTTGATGTTCTAATTCTCGGGGTGTGTAAAGTGGGTTAACATTAACAACGACACAACCAGCACGAAGAATACCGAATAAAGCAATTGGATACTGCAACAAGTTAGGCATCATTACCGCTACACGATCGCCTTTCTTTAGTTTCAGGTCATTTTGCAAATAAGCAGCAAAAGCACGGCTGCGCTCTTCCAACTTACGGAAAGTCATTACCTGGCCCATATTAATAAATGCGGTTTGATCTGCAAACTTGTGTACAGATTGCTCAAACATTTCAACCAGTGACGGGTATGCATCCGGGTTAATTTCAGCCGGCACATCTTCCGGATAGCGGTTAAGCCAAACCTTATCCAATTGTATTCTCCTTCTTTTCTATGGCATTTCGCCACTAACTCTGCTGTATGAGCACATTAAACAATTGTTTATGCTCAGTATTACAACACAACCAACAAATAATTAATTAACATAGACTGATTAAACCAGCCATATGAAGTTTGAAGTCAACATCAAAAACCTTGCGTGAAGGTCAAAATATGACGGTACACATCATTTGGGCTGTCGATATGACAATGATGACCCCCCGTCACTTTCACCTGCTTAAGCTGCTGAAACCAAGTTCTTTCTGGGGTTTTTCGTTGTAATTGTTGAAAACCACTATGACCAACAATTGATAAAGCTGGGCATTCAATCTGCGACATTAATGCTTGTGCATGCTCTTCAGCCATTCGATACAGTGAATCACACCGCAATCGCTCATCATGACGCCAATACCAATGTTCGCCATCCGTTTCTGTTCCTCGTTTCACTAACGGATACAGATCAGATTTTGATAGCTTGTTAACAACACTTCGTAAATTTAACGCCTCTTCAAAGGACACCATTTTTCGTTTGGGACGCGTAGCATTTCGTTGACGATAACGTTGACGACTCGTAATGCCTTGCTTTAATCGTAAAGCGGCATTGTCTGTTATTTCATAAAGTGGTGTTAGCCCTTCAATCAACACAATACCTTGTACTTTTTCAGGAAACGCAGCAGCATAACAGCCCGCGACAATAGCCCCTAAAGAATGCCCAACCAAATAAAGATTTTGTACTGACAGAAGCTCAACAACCTGATGCAAGTCATCAATATAATCAACAAAGTGATAATAGTTATCGCTATGACGATGGTCAGATAAGCCATGCCCTGGCCAATCAAGCGCCACAACATGATAGTGTTTAATTAAATCTGTAAATAACACGTCAAAACTAGCGGCATTGTCTTGCCAACCATGCAGCATTAATAACGTTGGTTTCTCTGTACCGTTATTTTTTTCTATCGGCACTGATAAGCTATTATTGCTGTTTTTAAACGAACAAAGCCCAGCCAACTGTTTTTCAGCTAGCTGAATAAAAATATTGTGCATCAAGTTTAAGTCTCTAATGACTGATGATATCCGGTTACTTAGTTACACGTTGCTTTACTTCACCTCGTGTCGAACCAAAACCATAATTCATAAACGAACAGCGAGTACCTATACAACTATGATACGCATCGAAATTATCAATGCGTATTTCTTGTTTAATCTGCCAGATTTGAGAACCAGAAACCGTCACTACGGGAAATGTATATTCAAATTCCCCAACCTTACCTTTCTCATTACCATCTAGCGTACCGACAACCGTTAATAAACGCCCTTGGGTATATTCTAGTGGTTCAAGAAACCCATCAACATAAGCAACGAATCGACCTTGTGGCTTCTCATCCAATTTTGGACGACCATCAGAGGTTAAAGGCAAGCTTGCCATTTCAATGCGTGTCCGATGCTTTTCATTGGTAATCGAGGCAATAATTCCGCCAAGACGTACCTCTTTATGCTGTACAGATGCGGGATCATCAACGATCGTCGCAAAGTCAGTTATTGGGGTTTCAGTCTGCGTTTTCAGGCTATCTGGTAAGCTGGCGCAGCCTACCACAAAGAAGATAAACAGCCCAAGAAATAGCTTTCTAAACATTAGGTTCTCCGTCATAACGTTCAATATACGCTCAACAACTAATAACATCAGTAAACAGAGAGTTTATCGTAAGTAAAATGACATAAAATCGTCGATAGGTATAAGCAGTAGCATTTTATAGTGAATCGACTTTATATGGACTTTGAGTCGATATAACTACGCATAAAGATCGACACCAACGAGATTTGATAATTCATCTCTCTTATTTTGATGCATCACACCGAGGTATGAATCCAGCGCTTCTCGATTTATGCCTTCAGGTTGATCATATTGAATATTGGCACGTGCATTAAGAATAACATCAGGGCTTGTAGCTAGCTTTGAAACGCCACTAGCAATAACAGCAGATTGTGTATTATTCACCACTGCAGCAGGCTTTGAAGCCTGAGGTTTTTGTTGTGGATGAATGGAAGGTGGTAAACGAGTAATTGACACCATAATACGCCTCCGATAAACAAAGAAACGAGCGCTAACATGTATAATTTAACCAGTTGTACTGATTGCTGTTAATGTTCGTTTCTTATTTATTACTTCATATTTCGCCTGCTACTAAAGACGCTTTATTCTCGACCTGGTAGCTTTTTCCAAGTCACGGTATCACGTACATACACAGGACTCGCGTTTTCAGCAGAAACCGCTTCACCACGTGCTAATGCATATTGAGCAAGCACAACCATATCTTGTGAGTCAGGATAAAGAATCTCGCCCTTTTGAGCATTAAGATTCAGCTGACTACGTAATTCAGCATAGCTTTCCCAACCTGTACCTGCCGTTAACCAGATACCTGAATCGGTTTGATTTGCATTCTGTTCTTGTACTAGAGCATCAGGAGCAAGAACTCGCTCTTTACCCTGTAGTAACCAATCACCGTCGATTTGACGTCGGTATTGTCCCCAGTAAATCTCACCCATGCGGGCATCGATAGCCGTTAACACTTGCTCTGATTGATGTGTACGGTACGTGCCTTGTGCCATTGTCATCAATGTTGAAATACCCACCATAGGTAAATCAGCACCAAATGCTAAACCTTGAGCAATACCAATACCAATACGAACGCCAGTAAAACTTCCTGGGCCTCGACCAAAGGCTAGCGCATCAAGTTGAGTCAACTTCACGCCACCTTCAGCCAGAACAGTATCGACCATAGGTAATATTTTAGTTGTATGTTCACGTGGTGCATATTCACAACGTGAAATAATTTCATCACCCATCATAAGGGCTACAGAACAGTTTTCAGTTGATGTATCAACTGCAAGTATTTTGGTGCTCATTCAAGCCTCTGAATGCTAGTGGTCATCATTTAACGGCGTATCAACACCGTTAACTTCCGACAGAAACTGCCCAACACGACTGATATCACGCGTACGTGGTATCTGTGGTAGGCTTCTTAAAAAGACAGCGCCATAAGGACGCGTGACCAAGCGATTATCACAAATAACGAGCACACCTTTATCCTGCTTATCGCGGATCAAACGACCCACACCCTGCTTTAGGGTAATAACAGCATCAGGTACTTGTACTTGTGAAAAAGGATCACCACCACGTAAGCGGCAATCTTCAATACGTGCTTTTAGCAACGGATCATCCGGTGCAGTAAAAGGCAATTTATCGATAATAACACAGCTAAGCGCCTGCCCTCTAACATCAATGCCTTCCCAAAAGGCACCTGTCGCCACTAAAAGTGCATTACCCCGTTCTAAATATTCAGCTAAAAGCTTTTGCTTCGTTGTCTCCCCCTGTACTAAAACAGGTAAATCTAACTTCGCACGAAAGCCTTCTGCTAAGTCTCGCACCATTTGATGAGAAGTACATAAAAAGAAACAACGCCCATTATTGGCTTCAATCAGTGGCGTAAGCATCTCCACCAGCTTATCTGCGGTGCCAAAGCTATTGGGTTCGGGTAAAAACCGGGGCACACACAACAACGCTTGTTGTTGATAATCAAATGGGCTTTCTAACGAGAACTGCTGTTTAGGTTCAAGTCCTAAGCGATGGCTAAAATGACTGAAGTCATCATCAACGGCCAGTGTTGCCGATGTGAAAATCCATG
Source organism: Photobacterium frigidiphilum (assembly GCF_003025615.1). Classification (GTDB taxonomy): domain Bacteria; phylum Pseudomonadota; class Gammaproteobacteria; order Enterobacterales; family Vibrionaceae; genus Photobacterium; species Photobacterium frigidiphilum. The sequence continues at coordinate 228,371 of NZ_PYMJ01000001.1, forward strand.
CCCCTTTTTGAAGCGCCATTTGTTCTCTGAATTTTTCAGCTACTGATAACGGGGTAATGTGCAAAGTAAAATGACGCGGAGTACATTCAAACCAATAGGAATAGCCTGGAATCGAGGTATCACACAAACGATTAAGGCGCGCTTTTAATAATGTGGCACGTTCAAATGCTGCATCTAATAGTTGGCTACGCCCTAGGGCTAATTTTAAGACATCGTAGGTGAGATCTAACGCATCGTTTAGACGGGTTAATTCACGTTGTACTGCAGGGGCTTTCATCGCATCACGCCAGTTTCCTCGAAAGCCGGGCTCACCTAACACAATTCGTAAATCAAAGGCTGCTTGCGTTAATCTATCAGCCGTCTTTTGTAGCTGCCGCATATCTTTTGCTTCAGTACGGTAAGCAATTTCAACGTCTTTGGCTAATTCTTGAAGTTGGCGACTCGATAAGCTCTGACCAAAATATTGGCTCGCGATATCAGGCATTTGATGGGCTTCATCAAAAATAAATACTTCAGCCTCGGGAATTAACTCACCAAAACCGGTTTCTTTTATCGCAAGATCGGCCAAAAATAAATGATGGTTTACCACCACCACATCTGATTCCATCGCCTTACGACGAGCTCGTACAACAAAACAATCATCAAAAGACGGACAATCACGCCCTAAACAATTGTCGTTGGTAGAGGTGATCATTGGGATAACAGGGCTATCTTCTGCCACACTATCACACTCACCCAAATCACCACTTTTTGTCGCAGAAGACCAACTACGCACTTTGATTAGTTGGCTAAGCAGCGTGGGATCGGCATGTACCCCATGGCTTTCTGTCATTTGACGACTGAGACGATCTAAACATAAATAGTTCGAACGCCCTTTTAGTAACGACACACGCCCCGTAAAGCCTAATGAACGCATCATTAAAGGTAAATCACGGTGGAATAACTGCTCTTGTAAATTTTTTGAACCTGTACTGATAATCGTTTTTTTACCACGCGCTAAAGCAGGAACAAGATAAGCAAATGTTTTTCCCGTTCCCGTACCGGCTTCTACCACTAACTGTGTTTTATTACAGATAGCATCGTCTACAGCTTGTGCCATATCAATCTGAGGTTGTCGTGCCTGAAAGCCCGGAATCGCTTTATCTAGAGCGCCTTTGGCGGCAAAAAATGACTTTATCATTCATGGTTATCTATACAGTATAAGATTGAGCATTATGCCAACTTTGTTAATCTGCGACCATGATTAATTAATACAAGTATTCGTTGTTGCCAGTGTAAAGCCATAAGGAATATAGAAATCAAATGCATATCAAAGGCTATTCACTGGCGTGATAATTCAATTATCTTTTGACCCTGTTATAAATACACGGTACATAGAAGGGAGTGTAATTTAAAAATACCGTTCAAGGATGACCATGGAAAAGAAAACGCTTCTCACCGATTGCCCCGATGCGATAGGTCTTATCTCAAAAATCACGAACATCTGTTATAAGCATCAACTCAACATTGTGCACAACAATGAATTTGTCGATAACACAAACAAGCAGTTCTTCATGCGTACCGAATTAGAAGGATATTTTAACGATAAAACCTTCTTAGCCGATCTAGATCATGCACTTCCAATAGGTAGTCACCGCCGTTTAGTCAGTTCAGAACGTAAACGTATTGTAATTATGGTCACTAAAGAAGCACATTGTATTGGTGATATTCTGGTAAAAGCCTATGACGGTACGCTTGATATCGACATCGCCGCTGTTGTGGGTAATTACGATACATTAGGTAAATTAACAGAAAAGTTTGATATCCCCTTTCACCATGTGAGCCATGAAGGGCTAACGCGTGAAGAGCATGAAGATAAATTGCTCGCATGCATTAAGCAATATGAACCGAATTATGTCGTACTTGCCAAATACATGCGCATACTTACGCCTGAGTTCGTAGCTGCATTCCCACACCAAATCATTAATATTCACCATAGTTTCTTGCCAGCGTTTATTGGTGCAAAACCTTACTTACAAGCTTTTGAGCGAGGCGTGAAAATTATTGGTGCAACAGCCCACTTTGTCACTAATGACCTAGATGAAGGCCCAATTATTACGCAGAACGTGATCCCTGTTGATCATAATTTCAGTGCCAAAGACATGGCACGATCTGGCCGTGATGTTGAAAAATCAGTACTCAGTAAAGCACTGGGGTTAGTGGTTGATGATCATGTGTTTGTCCATGGCAATAGAACAGTCATTCTTTAGTAAGCCAATATAATTATCACAGAATCAATAACGAGTTGAGAGTCGCTAATACCTACAACTCGTTATTTAGCTTTACCTTCTGTCTGCCTATTTCGTTATTTAAGCGTATTCGCTGTCAATCACATCTTTTAACGAACACGGGTGTAATTTGATACACACACCGTTTTTCTTAAATGCATAGGTGGGATTCGGCAAACGCTCTTTTTCCCCAGAAGGTGAACTTGCTTTCAGCTTGATGCCCTTTTCAGAAAGTCGAGGCCATTCTTGTTCAAGTAGGGGAAACGCTAACTCTAATACGTCTTTGAGTTCATCTGTATTCTTCGCCTTACCGGGGATCACAAATTCCACATGCTCCCACCCCTCTTGTGGATAGGTCTTATCACTTGGGTACGGTAATTCTAAACATTCAATCGACCAAGAACCGATGTTTAAGGGCTGGTGGAAACCAATGACAATAATAGGGCGGCCATTAATCATATTATTTGACCACTCTTCGCCATACGCTAACCATGCTTGATGAAGTGCCTTCGCAATATCCAAATCATTCACACGCAATGCGATATGATCCGCTTGGTATTGATCTAAAGGTAATCCTAGTTCATTTGCCAACGCCGTAATACGATCTAAAAAACCGGATAAATTGGCCAACATTTGCTCAGGGTGTAGACCTATGTCGGTTAACTTCTGCATGTTTTTTCTCCAGTAATTTTTGAATCAGCCAATGAACGCATAATTATCCACAGTTTTGCCATAAGAGGAAGCCTCAAGCACCATACGAGAGACCTTGCAGTATCTGATTCGTGCATAATTTTCATCCGTTACCCACTCATCAAAAAAAAACGCAAACAATACCTTTTTCAGGTTGCCAAAACACCTTAATATGTGGGTATTATTAGGGCTATACATATTAATGTATTCAAGATGCTATCTCTTAGTCCAGAGGATGTTCCGTCAAAAATACTCACGTAACGTATATTTACATTAATTGATTGAATTCTTGTAGCCCTCTTTCGTGATTATTCTTGACGGTTGTGCGTATTGCAACTCTTGAGTACCGTAACGTTTTCATCTCGCTAATCAATACATTAGCGTTACAAACGATTTAAAGGATCTGCGTGTGAACATTCAAGCACTAATTAACGATAAAGTCTCTCAGGCACTAGAAGCCGCTGGCGCACCAGCAGGTAGCCCAGCAGCAGTTCGCCAATCTGCAAAAATTCAGTTTGGTGATTACCAAGCAAACGGTGTAATGGGTGTTGCTAAAAAGTTAGGCACTAACCCTCGCGAATTCGCTCAAAAAGTTATCGATGTGCTAGATCTTGACGGTATCGCTGAAAAAGTGGAAATCGCAGGCCCTGGCTTCATTAATATCTTCCTAGATAAATCTTGGCTTGCAGCGCGTGCAGAAGAAGCACTAACCGATGACCGCATTGGTGTTGCCGCTGAGAAGCAACAGAATATTGTTGTCGATTACTCAGCACCAAACGTTGCAAAAGAAATGCATGTTGGCCACCTTCGCTCAACCATCATTGGTGATGCAGTAGTACGTACCCTTGAATTTTTAGGTCACAACGTTATTCGTGCTAACCACATTGGTGACTGGGGTACGCAGTTTGGTATGCTTATCGCAAACCTAGAACGCGTTCAAAATGAAACTGGCGAAGTTTCTATGGAACTTTCCGACCTTGAAGGCTTCTACCGCGAATCTAAAAAGCTATACGACGAAGATGAAGAATTTGCCGTTCGTGCTCGTGCTTTCGTTGTTAAGCTACAAAGCGGTGACGAATACTGTGCTGAAATGTGGAAAAAGCTTGTTGACGTTACTATGGTGCAAAACCAGATTAACTATGACCGCCTAAACGTATCACTAACCCGTGATAACGTGATGGGCGAATCCATGTACAACTACATGTTGCCTGGCATTGTTGCCGATCTAAATGAAAAAGGCCTGGCGGTTGAAAGTGACGGCGCACAGGTTGTATTCCTTGATGAATACAAAAACAAAGATGGTGACCCTATGGGCGTTATCATCCAAAAGCGCGACGGTGGTTTCCTATACACAACAACAGATATCGCATGTGCTAAATACCGTTTCGAGCAATTAAATGCCGACCGTGTACTTTACTTTATCGACTCACGCCAGCATCAGCACCTAATGCAAGCTTGGTCTATCGTGCGCAAGGCAGGTTACGTGCCAGAAGAAGTTACGCTTGAGCACCACGCATTTGGCATGATGCTAGGTAAAGATGGCCGTCCTTTCAAAACACGTGCAGGCGGTACTGTTCGTCTGGCTGATCTTCTTGATGAATCAGAAGTACGTGCTGCAAAACTTATCGAAGCGAAAAACCCAGATCTAGATGCAGCAGAGAAAGACAAAATTGCTAAAACAGTAGCAATGGCTGCGGTTAAATATGCAGATCTTTCTAAGCACCGTACAACAGATTACATCTTCGATTGGGACAACATGTTGGCATTCGAAGGTAACACAGCACCGTACATGCAATACGCATATACGCGTGTAGCTTCTATCTTTAAGCGTGCAGACGTGAACCTAGCAGATCTGACTCATCCTATTGTGATCAACGATGAGAAAGAGCAAGCACTTCTATCAACTCTTCTTCAGTTTGAAGAAGCAGTACTAAATGTTTCTCGTGAAGGTCAGCCACACCTTATGTGTACTTACCTATTCGAACTTGCAGGTAAATTCTCAAGCTTCTATGAAGCTTGCCCAATTTTGAATGCTGAAGAAGCTGTGAAGCAGAGCCGCCTGAAGCTTGCTCTACTAACAGCTAAAACAATTAAACAAGGTTTAGACCTACTAGGCATCGAAACCCTTGAACGTATGTAATAAATTTTGAGCTCTGGCTGATAATTTAAACAATACAAACTAAAAAAATTAAGCCTTCTAGGGTATCCTTAGAAGGCTTTTTTATTATACATTCACGAGGTAAATCAATTAGACCATCAGAAACATACCTTTAAGAGTACCTCGGTATTGTTTTGAGCATTAATTTTTATCTTGATTGGCACAATATCAAGTTTTGCGTTTAGACATGGAATTAGGTTATGAATACAGATAGCTTTGTGGAATCAACTGAAACGTTAAAAAAGACCGTTCCTCTAATGATGAAACACAAAGTTCCAATAACCCCGACTAACTACGCTCTTTGGTATACGTATACAAAGCAACAAACCCCTGAACTCAACCTAGCGATTGATCACGGCATTGCTGAACTCGGGTTATGTACCCCTACATTGTGTGAATCGTTATATCAGAAACACTTAGCCAATCAAACAGAACAAGATGTGCGACAAGTAAAACAGAGCCTAACGGCTATGGTACAAGAGCTCTCACACACAATGGCAGATGCGTTATCTGATACCGAAATATTCCAAGGTGTATTAACTAAGAGTTTTGATCAGCTCGAAACTGCAGAACAAAATGGCTTATCACTTGATGACACAATGAAGCTTGTTAGAGATCTCATTCGAGAGTCTCGTCAAATTCAAGCCTCGACGGGTACATTTAAGGGGCAATTAAGCAGCGCAAAAGATGAAATAACCACATTACGCGAAGCTCTTGCTGAAAGCCAAAAAGAAGCCAATGAAGATGCGCTTACCGGTATTTTAAATCGCCGCGCTTTTGACCGAGATTTCCAACATTACATCGAAAGCAACACCCCGCTCAGTTTTATTCTGTTAGATATCGATAAATTTAAAGATTTCAATGATAAATTTGGCCACTTGATGGGCGATCAAGTACTGAAAACCATCGCACGTCGCTTAAAAGAAAACTGTCGCGATTATGCTCAAGCTTATCGTTTTGGTGGTGAGGAGTTTGCTATTATTCTTCCTCATAAAATGAAGGCATCAGCACGTCAACAAGCTGAAACATTCAGACGGGCATTTGAACGAATTTCTGTGATTGATAAAAAAACAGGTCAGCGTGTTAACTCAATAACCGCATCTTTTGGCGTTGCAGAAAAGCAGCCAAACGAGTCAGGTGAATGTTTGATTAACCGCGCCGATACCTTTATGAATCAGGCTAAACAATTGGGCAGAAACCGCGTATTACCATTAAATTAAAAATAGCGTTGAATTAACAATAGCGTTGAACTAACAATAGCGTTCTCAAAAAATCACGTGTGAAAAAGGTCACCCTAATATTTGAAACAAAAGAATGACCTTTTCCCTCACAAAGCAAACATAAAATAAATCACGTACGCTTAATATCAAGTGCTCTTAACGCTCGTCACTTTATTGCCCAAAACGCTGCCCGCCACCATTTAACCAATGCATTTCTTCTGGGGTCGATAGCCGCCCATGAACAGCATTACGGTGCGGGAAGCGACCAAATAACTTAATGACATCGTGATGGCTGATCGCGTACTGATAAAAGCCGTCAAAGATAACCGCGTTTTCTGGTAGCACTGTCTGCCGCAAGCGATCAAAGCGAAATACGCACTCTTCCTGATCTTCCTGTGTTTCAGAATGTTCCAACGGCAGATAGAAAAAAACCCGTTCAATTGGCGTTAATTCTTCATCTTGATTTTTTGCTAACCCCCGCTTACAAATAGCCAGAGCCAATGAATCATAACGAAACGCAGCACTTAATCCACGGTAAATATTTCGAGTAAACTGATCGAGTAAGATGATAAGTGCTAACGCACCTTTGGGGGTTTCTGCCCACTTGCCCAACTCACCTCGCCCTGCGCGGCTCATCAGGTCTCTATACTGCTCAGTGATTAATGTATCGGTCTCTATATCGCCTTTAAACCACAAGGCGTTCTTATCATTTTTAGGGACTTCTCCATCCAGATCACCAAACCAAAAGTCCAAAACTTGCTGATATTCATTAACCATTTTCATCTCCACTCAACAACGCTTATACCTGAATAAATACACTTACAGTAGCAGAGTCTTTTTATTTAACAGATAATGTCAGAATACCGAAGTACCTATTTATAGAAATCTGCAATGTTTCAGCTTGTGAGCAACACTGTACTCTTAAGGAATATTTACAATGAGTTTCATACTACATTCACGATTAGCGTCAGATACCACAATCTTAGGTGAATTACCGCTTTGTCAGGTGCTACTGTCTAAAGAAGCATTAGGGCCATGGTTAATTCTAGTACCGCGCAAAGAAGACTTAACCGAAATTCATCACCTTCCTGAAGATGAGCAATATCAGCTCATGCGTGAATCAAGCGCGGTTGCTTCGTTATTAGAAAATAGCTACCAAGCAGATAAAATTAATGTAGGGGCGTTAGGTAACCTCGTTCCTCAATTGCATGTTCATCACATCGCACGCTTTAAGGTTGATGTTGCATGGCCAGGGCCGGTTTGGGGCAATACTGATGGCACACAGCGTGCTGAAGAGCTACAACTCGCATTAGCAGAAGATCTTCGTGTAGATCTGAGCAATATCACAGGATTTGTTTCAGCATAACGCTGTCATGATTAGCCGTTTTTCAAACGGCATGCATTAAAAAGGCAACCCGCAGGTTGCCTTTCATACTCTATTTCTTATCAAGCAAAGATTAACGCATAACAGTTATTGATAACTCGTTTGCATCTAAGCATCGGTACCAGACTTCTTTTGCTGATTGGCAACAACCATCACTATCGCAACCCACTAGCTCTTTACCAATAAGCCCTTTGCGGATCCAAACAGCTAGCATTGCTTCAACGCCATCGGCTGACATTCCAAAATGAGTCGCTAAGTTACTACGGCTCGAACGCCCATGCTGTTCAATATATTGCTTTAGCTGTTGAAGAATCATAATAATGCCAATTCTTTCTGTTGTTTTTGCCCTTGGTATTTAAACACAATAAACAATCCAACATTAATTAATACGAAGAAAGCTATCCATCCCATACTACTTACCGGATGGTCAGTAAAATGTGCTACTTGGTAGAAAATAGTCGCAAATGTATACGCTAACAGCATTGTCCAGCCTGCAATAAATACAGAGAACTTCTGACCAAACTCACGAACATACGCACCCATCGCGGCTGCACAAGGCGTGTATAACAAGATGAATATTAAATAAGACATTGCCGCAGCAGAACTCACAAAGTGCGCTTGAATATTACCAAAGATAGACTGATCGACTTCTTGCTCTTCAGCCGCTGTACTTAAATCATCTAGCTCGCCGACGGTAATACCAAGAGGATCCGAATAGCTAAGATCTGCTAAGTTTGCAGGAATTGATGCTACCGCTTCTTGTAAACTGCCAAATAAATCATATTCTGCGTCTTCATCTGCCGAAGGAGCATACAAGCTGTTTAGCGTACCAACTACAGCTTCTTTAGCAAAAATACCAGTGATGATGCCAACAGTCGCTGGCCAGTTATCTTCTTTTACACCAATAGGCGAAAGAACAGGTGTTACAATTTGTGCCGCTCTTGATAGTACTGAATTTTCACTATCCTCATTGCCGAATGTACCATCAGTACCCAATGAGTTGAAAAAGCTTAGGCAGGCAACAACAACAACAATCGTCTTACCCGCACCAAATACAAAACGCTTTAGCTTCTGCCACGTTTTAATACCCACATTACGCATAGTCGGAAACTCGTAATCTGGCATCTCCATAATGAAACTATCGCTCTTACCTGGGTATAGCGTGTAACGAAGAACAACACCCGTCATTACAGCAGCGAAAATACCCAACACATAAAGACCGAAGACTACGTTTTGACCATTATTAGGGAAAAAAGCAGCGGCAAATAAAGCATAGACAGGTAAACGTGCACCACATGACATGAATGGCGCCATTGCTGCTGCCAGTTTACGTTCACGCTCTTGCTCTAGAGTACGCGTCGCCATGATTGAAGGGACGTTACAACCAAAGCCTAATACCAATGGTACAAACGCTTTACCTGGCAAACCGACTTTCTGCATTACCTTATCTAGCACAAAGGCAGCTCGCGCCATGTAGCCAGAGCTTTCAAGTACTGCAAGAAATAAGTACAAACATGCAATAACAGGAATGAAGGTCGCAACGGTTTGAACACCACCACCAACACCATCAGCAATAACCGTCACCAACCAGACTGGTAAATGATCGTCTAATAAATAATGACCACCATCAACTAAGATCGCACCAACACTAATATCAAAGAAATCGATGAATGCACTACCAATGTTGATAGAGAACATAAACATCAAATACATTACAACGAAGAAAAATGGGATACCAAATGCGCGGTGTAACAATACAGCATCAATTTTGTCGCTAATGCTTCGGCTTAATTTACCTTCTTGACGACGCACCTTTTGGCAAAGTTGGTGCAAATAGGTATAACGCACATCTGCTACTTGAATATCAGGGTCAACATTGACTAGCAATTTATTACGAGCATTACATGCTTGGCTCTTATCTGCTTCAGATAAGCCATTAATCACCAAAGTATCATTCTCTAATACACGAATCGCTTGAGAGCGCGCATTTAGTTGGCCATTAGAAAATAACCCTTCAAGTTCAGTAATTGCAGATTCAAAATGCTGACCGTAATCTAAAACCATGTCGCCTACTGCGACACCTTGTGCAAGCATTTTATGTAGGTTCGTTTTGAAGGCTTCTACTTGTTTTAAATTATTTGCAGATAAACATAAAACAGGGCATCCAAGCATTTTTTCTAATGCTTTAACATCCAGAATTTGACGCTGACGTTGTAGCACATCCATTTTATTAAGCACGACCACCATTGGGCGCCCTAATTCACGTAATTGCAGTGTCATATACAAACTACGTTCAAGACAAGATGCATCAACCACGTTAATAATGACATCGGCAGGTGTTGTTAAAATAGCGCGGGAAGCAATGGCCTCATCTAAACTATTTGCATCATTTGCACTATCTAAGTTATAGATACCGGGCAAGTCTGTTAGCGCAAAATTATCACCAGCGCATTGGTAATTACCTGTTTTCTTTTCAACCGTTACACCAGCCCAGTTACCGACTTGCTGCTTTGCACCAGTAAGACCATTAAATAAAGTTGTTTTACCACTGTTTGGATTACCAACAGTTAAAATATTGTACTTCATTAATGTGCCTCTACTTCAATATCTGCAGCAATTTGCTTACGTAAGGCAATATTAACACCACGAACTCGAACCTGAAGAGGATCTCCCAGAGGGGCAAAACGCACAACCGTAATTTCAGTGTTAGGCAAAAGTCCCATTACCATCAACTTTTTACGGGTTGCAGTAGGGAGATCAGATAAATGGGTGACAATGCCGCTTTCACCACAAGACAACTCAGACAGTTTCACAGTAAATGACTACCTTAATAAGAATTATTAGTATTTCCACTTAAGATCTTACACATTCAGATGCATTACATCTTGTTTAAAATCAACCTTTATAGCTCCATTGGTGAATTCATTGATTGTAAAAATGAAAAAGCGCACTAGGTGCGCTTTTTTCAAGTCAGTGTAACTCTAGTAACATGACCTTAACCAGGCATCACACTCAATAGCCTTTGCTTCTCTTCACTCGCTTCTTTCTTAAATACTGAGCGTGCTTTTCCTGCTATAGGCGCAGCTTGAGGTAAAGGTACTTTCATTGCATTTACCGGGCGATTATTTTTAATCAATTCAAAATGAAGGTGTGGACCCGTTGAGCGTCCAGTATTGCCACTTAAAGCAATGCGTTCACCCATTTTTATTCTATCGCCAACTTTGACTAAGCGCTTACTCAAATGCAGATAGCGCGTCATATAATCACGCCCGTGCTTAACGACAATGTAATTACCAGCTAATCGGTGATATCTCGATTTCACCACAACACCGTCTCCTGCCGATAGTATTGGCGTACCAATAGGTACAGCAAAGTCGGTGCCATTGTGTGGCGAGATCCGCCCTGTTACAGGGTGCTTACGATTAGGGTTAAACGACGAACTGATACGATAACGTTTTGCCGTTGGGTAACGTCTAAGAGCGCGATTTAAACTTTGGCCATTCACATCATAAAACTGACCGTCGGAGTGACGCATTATGAAAACTTCTCGATTACCACTTAAGTAAAAGAGAGCCTTAACATCCCCTCGCCCCACCGATTTACCATCAATGAATTCACGATCAACAGAGACAGCAAAACGATCACCTTTTCGCGCTACACGCCCAAAATCAAATTTCCATTGCAATGCTTTTACGACAGTTTGGATTTGTGACGGGGACAAACCAGCAGCTTGTGCTGAATTATAAAAGCTTCCTGAAACTCGTCCCGTTAAGAAGACGGATTGGATTACACCCGTTTTTTCAACGGCTTTATAGGTATAACCTTTAGGGCCTAACACAAAAGTATCGGTCGTTTTTTTATTACGCTGAATAGAAAGCTCTTTCACTTTCCCCTCTTTATTCAACGACCATTCAATGCTTTGCCCTACATGTAGGTTTTGAATTGTTTTATTCGCATCAATTAAACGATACATGTCGCTTATTGGTATCGCATATTGCGAGAATATAGAACCTAAGGTGTCGCCTGATGTAACTGTATGGGAATGTGCAACATCTGTTACCGCATCAAGCTTCTGCTCTAATTCATCTTTAGGCGCTAAAAACTCAGGATCGGCTTGATCAATAACGGCACCCAAAGGCTCGCTATTATTTTCTGACAAAATTTCAATGTCATCATGAGCGAGTTGAATTTCAACTCGCTGAGTAGATTGAAACGTAGAAGTAGTATGTTTACCAGGTTGCCAAAGAAGGGCAAGAGCCACCAACAATGACGTGGAGGCCAACGCAATCTGATGCTGCCTAGGTAGCTGTCTAGCTGAAGAAGTTGCAACCTTGTAAAATTTCATTTTTATTTAAGACACTTGCTAAAACTTTCCCCCAACTCCTCTAGGAATTGGACATAACCTCCCTTGCCCTCAGCAATATTTGTTGCCATAGGGTCAAGAGTACCTATTTTCACTTCAGTGCCATTAATTACACTGTTAATAACAGAAGGAGAAAACTGAGGCTCACTAAACACGCAAGAAGCTTGTTGATCTTGTAATGTTCGACGAATTGAGATTAACGTCTTCGCACCTGGTCTACGATCTGGCTCTACCGTAAAATGACCAAGATTGTTTAATCCAAATTGTTCTTCAAAATAACCATAACCGTCATGAAAAACAAAGTAGCCATGGTTAGCTACCGGCTTCAACTTATTTTCTAGCGCTAGAATTGCCTCTTCCACCTCTGCAGTGAACTGGGAAAGGTTAGCTTCATATTCATTTTTATGCAATGGATCATGCTTAACAAGCGCGCTAGTGATCACATTTGCAGCTTGAATTGCTTGCTTTGGCCCTAACCATAGATGTGGATCTATACCATCATGGCTATGTTTATGGTCACCATGATCGATAACCTCATCATGATCATAATGGCGAAAATCGACTGAATGCGAGAGTGTAATTGCTAAACTGTTCTCTTTATCTGTTAACAATTTGGTGAGGAAACGTTCCAATTCCGGCCCCACCCATATCACCAAATCAGCATCTTGAATTTTTTTAACATCTGACGGGCGTAATGCATAATCATGTGGAGAAGTACCTGGAGGCAAAATACTCTCACTGGTTGTTACACCTTCTACCAATTCTTGCACAATCAAATTTAATGGCTTCACCGTGGTCACAACCGTAAAGTCTTTTGCTGATACTGTTGTTGAAAAAGCTAACGCAATGGCACTACACCACAAGGTAAAGCGACGCATAAGAATTCCTATAAAAATTAAAGATGACGAGCAATATGGTGTGATGTTATAATATAACACCTTACTTTTGCAAATCTCTATAAGCATTCTTTTTTATGACAACGTTAGTTGAATTACAATCGGTGACTGTCACTTTTGGTGACCGACATGTACTTGACCAAGTATCAATGAAACTTGAACGAGGGCAGATCACCACATTAATTGGTCCTAATGGTGCAGGTAAATCGACTTTGGTTAAAGTCATTACAGGACTACGTAAACCTTCTGCAGGACACGTTGTTCGTCAAAAAGGAATTAGGATTGGTTACGTACCGCAGAAGTTACAACTCAACTCAACCTTGCCATTAACGGTCGACCGCTTCATGCGTCTAGCTGGTCGCTATAACGAAAATGCAAGGAAGGAAGCATTAACCTTAGTCGGTGGCACTCACTTACACCATAGTGATATGCATTCGTTATCGGGTGGTGAAATGCAGCGGGTTTTATTAGCGCGTGCATTATTACAAAAACCCGACGTATTAGTGCTAGATGAGCCGGTTCAAGGTGTAGATGTAAATGGTCAACTTGAACTCTACAATCTAATTCAAAGCCTTCGCGATATATTAAATTGTTCGATCTTAATGGTATCGCACGACCTACATTTAGTGATGGCAAAAACAGATAACGTTATTTGTTTACACCATCATATTTGTTGCTCAGGTGAACCCGATACAATTACTAATCACCCTTCATATGTTGCGCTATTTGGTCAACAGCAGAGTGAGCAACTCGCATTATATCATCATCATCATAATCATGAGCACGATTTAGCTGGTAGCCCTGTCGGCCCATGCCAACATAATAAACAACACGGACACGATAATGCTTGAGTTTCTTCTTCCTGCGCTTGCAGCTGGTATTGGTATCGCAATTCTTGCGGGGCCACTAGGTTCTTTCGTTGTATGGCGAAAAATGGCTTACTTTGGTGATACATTATCTCACGCATCATTACTGGGGATAGCCCTCGGTTTTCTATTTGATATAAACCTAAACTTAGCGCTAATTATTTGTTGTATGGTGCTAGCCGTAATTTTAGTGAGCTTGCAAAAACAAAAGTATGTCGCAACAGATACTTTACTCGGTATTTTGGCACACAGTGCATTGTCGTTAGGCTTAGTGGCAGTGAGTTTTCTTGATCATGTTCGTATCGATTTAATGTCTTATCTTTTCGGTGATCTACTGGCCGTTACAACCGCTGATTTGATGTGGATATACGGCGGGGGGATTTTAGTACTTGGTGCGCTGATCGCACTTTGGCGTCCGCTACTATCAATGACCATCAATGAAGACATGGCACAAGTTGAAGGCGTTAATGTAGACTTAATGCGACTGGCACTGATGTTAATGGTGGGCATGGTTATCGCCGTGGCAATGAAGTTTGTTGGCGCATTAATTATTACATCGTTACTCATTATTCCAGCAGCAACCGCCCGTAGATTCTCTCATAGCCCAGAAATGATGGCGTGTATGGCCTCTGTTATTGGCATTATTGCGGTATTCATAGGTCTTGCAATGTCATGGCATTATGACACACCTGCAGGCCCTTCTGTTGTTGTCGCAGCAGCTGCGATGTTCATGCTAAGCCAGTTAAAAATAGCAGAAAGATAGCGCCTAGCATTGCTAGTACATTACGGTAAACAGAGTAAAGCCAGTATGATATTGCTGGCTTTTCTTTATCAAAGACAAACACGATTGATTAAAGGCATGTAATTAAATACTTAGTTAAAAAAGCTACGGTGTTTCTCATTACATGTTTTTTTTACTTTCATTGATACTGCTCTATTTTTTGAATCCGGCAGGAAATCAAGTAAACATTGATTATAGTTCGCATCTTTTTCTGACAGCATGAAGTTATCAACATGAAGCTGGTTACAGGCATGGGTTAACATACTGGCCGCACTCGGATCTTCCGTTCCCGTTACATACTGTAATACACAATCTTGATACGCTGCTTTATCTTCCTTAGCTTGTGCATTACCTGCAATAAACAGCAGTACGAAGAATATTTTGTACTTATTCATAGCCATTAAATACACCGTTCAATTTTTAGTGATTATACTATAATTAAAATATACTTCTGCTTAACGAACAGTGAATAAACCTCAGAAACACATTTCAGGACGGGACACTTCAAATAAAAAAGCCTATCTCAATAATAGACAGGCTTTTTTTATTCGCAATAAGCTAAAGGAGTGAATAATTACCAACCAGTAACTTCACGCAGTGCTTTACCGATATCGGCTAGGCTTTTAACGGTCTTAACACCAGCTTCTTCAAGGGCTGCAAACTTATCTTCAGCAGTGCCTTTACCACCAGAAATAATTGCACCAGCATGACCCATACGCTTACCAGGAGGAGCCGTAACACCTGCAATGTAAGAAACAACAGGTTTAGTCACGTTAGCTTTGATGAATGCTGCCGCTTCTTCTTCTGCAGTACCACCGATTTCACCAATCATTACGATTGCTTCAGTTTCAGGATCTTCTTGGAAAAGCTTAAGAATATCAATGAAGTTAGAACCAGGGATAGGGTCGCCACCGATACCAACACATGTAGACTGCCCGAAACCTTCGTCTGTAGTTTGCTTAACAGCTTCGTAAGTAAGCGTACCGGAACGAGATACAATACCTACTTTACCTTTCTGATGAATATTACCAGGCATGATGCCGATCTTACATTCGTCTGGAGTAATAACACCCGGACAGTTAGGACCAATCATCACTACGCCTGCTTCGTCTAAACGTACTTTTACGTCAAGAAGATCAAGCGTTGGAATACCTTCAGTTATCGTTACGATTAACTTAATGCCAGCATCGATTGCTTCAAGGATTGCATCTTTACAGAAAGGTGCTGGTACATAGATAACTGATGCTGTTGCGCCAGTTTCTTCAACGGCTTCACGTACGGTATTAAATACAGGAAGACCAAGATGCGTTGTGCCGCCTTTACCAGGTGAAACGCCACCAACCATTTTTGTACCGTATGCGATAGCTTGCTCTGAGTGGAAAGTACCTTGACCACCAGTGAAGCCCTGACAAATAACTTTCGTATCTTTATTAATTAGTACAGACATTATTTGCCCTCCGCTGCAGCAACTACTTTTTCCGCTGCTTCAGTTAATGAAGTCGCAGCAATAATATTCAGACCACTTTCCGCAAGTTTTTTCGAACCTAGAGGTGCGTTGTTACCTTCAAGGCGAACAACTACTGGTACTTTAACACCAACCTCTTCAACAGCACCGATGATGCCATCAGCAATAAGATCACAACGTACGATACCGCCAAAGATATTGACAAGAACCGCTTTAACATTCGTATCCGATAGGATGATTTTAAATGCTTCCGTTACACGCTCTTTTGTTGCGCCGCCCCCTACATCTAGGAAGTTAGCAGGTTGGCCGCCGTGTAGGTTTACGATATCCATCGTACCCATAGCAAGTCCAGCACCATTAACCATACAGCCAATGCTACCGTCTAGTGCAACATAGTTAAGTTCCCATTGCGCTGCATGTGCTTCGCGCTCATCTTCTTGAGATGGATCGTGCATTTCACGTAGCTTAGGTTGACGGTACATTGCATTTGAATCAATGTTGATTTTTCCATCAAGACACAAAAGGTTACCTTCAGCAGTAACAACAAGTGGGTTGATTTCTAATAGCGCTAAGTCGTATTGAGCAAACATGTTGCCTAGACCCAGAAAGATCTTAACGAATTGCTTAATTTGATCGCCAACTAGGCCAAGTTTAAATGCAAGTTCACGACCCTGGTATGGCTGAGGGCCAACCAATGGATCAATCGCAGCTTGGTGAATAAGTTCTGGCGTTTCTTCAGCAATTTTTTCAATATCCACACCACCTTCAGTCGATGCCATGAATACGATGCGACGTGTAGCGCGATCTACAACCGCACCTAAATATAATTCATTTGCGATGTTAGACGCTTCTTCAACCAAGATTTTGGTTACTGGTTGACCCTTTGCATCTGTTTGAAAAGTGACTAGGTTTTTACCCAGCCATTTTTGAGCAAATTCTTTAACACCGTCTTTTGTATCATGTATCTCTACGCCGCCCGCTTTACCACGGCCGCCTGCGTGTACCTGACACTTAACAACTTTCTTATCTGTACTAATACGACCAGCCGCTTCAAATGCTTCTTGCGCTGTATCACATGCGAAACCTTCTGGAACTGGCAAACCGTACTCAGCAAAAAGCTGTTTTGCTTGGTATTCATGCAAATTCATGATGTTCTATCCGTTTTATATCCCTTAGGGGAGGTGTTATATCCATATGAAATACTCTTGGGTATTTCTTCGTCATTCTATCTGAAAGCTTTTATGTAAGCCGGACGTTGAGCCTGCCCGGCTTAGCTTTTTAGATATTAAACGTCTAGCAATAGACGTGTTGGGTCTTCTAGTAAATCTTTAATTGTTACCAGATAACCCACTGACTCACGACCATCAACTAAACGGTGATCATAAGACAATGCTAGGTACATCATTGGTAAAATTTCAACCTTACCATCAATAGCCATTGGGCGGTCAGCAATTTTATGCATACCCAAAATTGCCGCTTGTGGTAGGTTAATAATCGGCGTAGACATCAGAGAACCAAATACTCCACCGTTGGTAATTGTGAAGTTACCGCCAATCAATTCATCAACAGTAAGCTTACCGTCACGGCCTTTGATAGCGAGTTCACGAATACCTTTCTCAATTTCAGCAAGGCTTAGTTTGTCACAGTCACGCAGAACGGGTGTAACTAGACCACGCGGTGTTGATACCGCAATGCTGACATCGAAGAAGTTGTGATAAACAATATCATCACCATCAATTGATGCGTTTACTTCAGGGTAACGTTTTAGCGCTTCAACAACTGCTTTCACGTAGAAAGACATGAAACCTAAACGAATACCATGACGTTCTTCAAAGATATCTTTGTATTGCTTACGAAGATCCATGATTGGTTTCATGTTCACTTCGTTGAACGTTGTTAGCATTGCAGTGCTATTTTTAGCTTCTAGCAAACGCTCTGCAACACGCTTACGTAAGCGGGTCATTGGAACACGTTTCTGGCTACGCGCAGCAAGTGGTGCTTCTGCTTTCGCTTCAGCAACAGGTGCTACAGCTGGAGTACTACTATTTTTTAGGTAAGCTTCTACATCTTCACGAGTGATACGACCGCCAACACCTGTACCTTTAACGGCAGATGCTTTAATGCTGTGCTCACCAAGTAGACGACGTACAGCAGGGCTTAACGCTTCATTTGTTTCTTCAGTCAAAGATGCAGTATTACGCTTGTTCGGCGATGATTCAGCAGCTACTGGCACATCCTTCGTTGGCTCACCAGCAACCGCACCTACTTTAATCTTGCCAATTAACTGCTTAGATAAAACAGTTGTGCCATCAGCTTCGATAATTGCTTCTAAAATACCGTCTTGAGGTGCTGGAACTTCCAACACAACTTTATCAGTTTCAATATCAACTAAAACTTCATCGCGTGTAACAAAGTCACCAGGCTGCTTGTGCCAAGTCGCAACTGTCGCATCAGCAACGGATTCAGGTAAATCAGGAACCAGAATTTCGATCGTCATATCGGTTTTGTCCTTTTGTTTCCAGTTCTTATTCTGTGATAGTCAGAGCGTCTTCAACTAACGCTTTCTGCTGCTTAAGGTGTACCGACATGTAACCCACAGCCGGTGACGCCGATGCAGGGCGACCTGCATAATTCAAATCAGAGCCTTTTGGCAATGCTGAACGGAAATTGTGTTGACTTGAATACCATGCACCTTGGTTTTGAGGCTCTTCTTGACACCAAACATAGTCGGTAACATGTTGATAATCAGCCAATGTAGCTTCAACATCTTCTTTAGGGAATGGGTATAGTTGTTCAATACGAACAATAGCAACATCAGTTTTATCATTTTTACGACGTTGCTCTAGAAGATCGTAATAAACCTTACCAGAACAGAACACGACACGTTTCACTTGTGTCGGATCTAGTGCATCTACCTCACCAATCGCTGGTTGGAATGTACCTTCCGCTAAGTCTTCCATCGTCGAAACACACAGTGGATGGCGAAGCAGTGATTTCGGCGACATCACGATCATAGGACGACGCATAGGGCGTACAACCTGACGTCGTAACATGTGATAAACCTGTGCAGGTGTAGATGGCACGATAACTTGCATATTTTGCTCAGCACAAAGCTGCAAGTAACGTTCAAGGCGAGCAGATGAGTGCTCAGGACCTTGACCTTCATAACCGTGTGGCAGCAGCATGGTTAAGCCACACATACGTCCCCACTTTTGTTCACCTGAACTAATGAACTGGTCTATAACAACCTGAGCACCGTTAGCAAAGTCACCAAACTGTGCTTCCCAAATGGTTAAACCACTTGGCTCTGCCGTTGCATAACCGTATTCGAAAGCTAACACTGCTTCTTCAGAGAGAACCGAGTCGATAACTTCAAATGGACCTTGCTTATCATGAAGGTTTGCTAGCGGTACATAGGTGCTGGCATCTGCTTGGTTGTGCAATACAGCGTGGCGGTGGAAGAACGTACCACGACCAGAATCTTGTCCTGTAATACGAATACGATTACCGTCATCAACTAAAGTTGCATACGCTAATGTTTCAGCCATCCCCCAATCAACAAGCTTATCACCCGCTAACATGGATAAACGGTCGTTATACAGTTTCTGTACTCGCCCTTGTAACGTATGGCTTTCGGGGAACTGACAAATACGCTGACCAAGTTCTTGTAAACGTTCACGTTCAACTTTGCTTGCCCAGTCAACTGTCCAGTCATGACCAAGGTATGGAGCCCAGTCAACTGAATGCAGCTTCATCGGACGCCATTCTTTAACCACACATTCGCCGCGGTCAAGCGCATCACGATATTCGTTCACAAGGCTTGTTGCTGTTTCTAACTCGAAGCTTCCGCTGTCGGTCAGTGTATCAGCATAAATTTTACGTGGTGTTGGGTGCTTTTTGATCTTTTGATACATCAAGGGCTGAGTTGCATTGGGCTCATCAGCTTCGTTATGACCATGGCGTCGGTAACAAACCAAATCAATAACTACATCACGTTTGAATGTATTTCGGAAATCAAATGCGATACGCGTAACAAAAGCAACGGCTTCTGGATCATCAGCATTGACGTGGAAAATAGGTGCTTGGACCATTTTCGCGATATCAGTACAGTATTCGGTTGATCGCATATCCTGAGGGTTAGACGTTGTAAAGCCGATTTGGTTATTCACGACGATACGCACAGTACCACCAACGCGGTAACCGCGCGCCTGAGACATATTAAATGTTTCAGCTACGACACCCTGCCCTGCAATCGCAGAGTCACCGTGAAGTGTAATAGGCAGAACTTTCGAACCATCACTATCACCTAAGCGATCTTGACGAGCACGAACAGAACCAACAACAACAGGGTTAACAATTTCTAGGTGTGATGGATTAAATGCGAGAGCTAAATGCACATCACCACCAGGGGTTGCAAAGTCAGCAGAGAAACCTTGGTGATATTTCACATCACCTGTACCCCAACTTTCCCCATGTTTACCCGCAAACTCGTCAAACAAGTCTTGCGGTTTTTTGCCCAGAACGTTAACAAGCATGTTGAGACGACCACGGTGAGCCATACCAACAACAACTTCACGTACACCCTGACTACCAGCATGACGGATCAGTTCTTTCATCATTGGAATAAGGGCATCGCCACCTTCCAACGAGAAGCGTTTCGCACCTGGGAATTTTGCACCAAGGTAACGTTCAAGACCTTCGGCAGCTGTTAACTCTTCAAGAAAACATTGCTTTTCATCTTTACTAAACGTACCAGTGCTCGATACAGATTCAAGACGCTGCTGAATCCAACGTTTTTCATCCGTATTCGTAATATGCATATATTCTGCACCGATAGAACCACAGTAGGTTTTCTTCAGTGCTGCATATATTTCTGAAAGTTTCATCGTTTCTTGACCAACGGCAAAAGAACCGACGTTGAAACTTTCATTAAAATCATCCTCGGTCAAATTGTGGAATTCAGGGGCAAGTTCAAGAACTCGCTCCTGTTCCCACAATCCTAGAGGATCGAGGTTTGCGTGTTGATGCCCACGGAAACGGTATGCGTTGATTAACTGCAATACCTTAACTTGCTTAACATCTACATCTGGATCACTGACGGTAGCGCTTAGATGGGTTGTTTCTTTCGCTAGACGTCGGAAATAATCACGAACACGTGAATGAGGTTGTTCTACAACATTCTCATTAACTACTGGCAAATCACCAAAAACGGTTTGCCATTGTTCATCAACTAATTCTGGGTCGCTAAGATACAACTCGTAGAGGTCTTCTACATAAGTCGCATTGGCGCCAGCTAGGTGTGAAGACTCAAGCCATGCCTTCATAACGCCGTTCTGCATTGTTTTCCCTTAACCACTAGTTATCGCCGTTTTTCCGGTCTCTAAGCCGGACTTAAAAGCTAGCCTTGCTGACAAAGCAGGTCAGGCTAGCATATCGATAATTCTTTTACTTATACCGCTCGTTTAAGCAACATTGATTTAATGTGACCAATTGCTTTGGTTGGATTTAATCCCTTAGGACAAACATTTACACAGTTCATGATGCCATGGCAACGGAAAACGCTAAAAGCATCGTCAAGATCAGACAATCGTTCATCTGTTGCTGTATCTCGGCTATCAATTAGCCATCTGTACGCCGCTAACAGACCTGCTGGTCCGATGAATTTATCTGGGTTCCACCAGAAAGACGGACAAGATGTTGAACAACAAGCACACATAATACAATCGTATAAACCGTCAAGATGAGCACGATCTTCTGGTGATTGAAGGTTTTCTCGTGCAGGTGGTATTGCACCATCATCAATCAGATACGGTTTCACTTTCGCGTAGTTCGCGTAAAACTGTTCCATATCAATGATCAAATCACGAATAACCGGCAAACCCGGTAATGGACGAATAACAATCGTTTTATCATTGATTAATGCTGACAACGGAGTAATACAAGCAAGGCCATTCGTGCCATTCATGTTTACGCCATCAGAACCACACACGCCTTCACGACATGAGCGACGGAAAGCAAGTGTCGGATCTTGTTCTTTCAGCAAAATTAATGCGTCAAGAACCATCATGTCAGAGCCTTCTGGCACATCAAGGGTATAACCTTTCATGTGCGGTGCATTATCAATGTCTGGATTATAACGATAGATTGAAAAATTCAGTTTCATTAGTCTTCCCTCCCCTAGTAAGTACGCGCTTTCGGCGGGAACGCTTCGCGAGAAATCGGTTTCATATTTACAGCACGCTTCGACATTTGTTCTGTCTCAGGGTTGTAAATTGAGTGACATAGCCAATTCTCATCATCACGCTCAGGGAAGTCGAAACGAGCATGTGCACCACGACTTTCTGTTCGGAAGTTCGCAGCAACGGCTGTCGCGTATGCAGTTTCCATTAAGTTATCAAGCTCTAAACATTCAATACGCTGAGTGTTGAACTCAGTTGACGTATCATCTAGACGTGCATCTTTCAGACGCTCACGGATAGCTTTAAGTTCTTCTAGGCCTGTCGCCATTGCCTCACCTTCACGGAATACCGAGAAGTTATTTTGCATACAAGACTGTAAATCTTTACGAATTTGAACTGGGTCTTCACCTTTTTGCGTACTGTTCCAACGATTTACACGTGCTAAAGATGCTTCAATATCAGATTCACTTGCAGGACGAGCTTCAGATTGTGCTGACAGCGTTTCACCTAGGTGTAAGCCTGTCGCACGACCAAATACAACCAAATCAAGCAGTGAGTTGCCACCTAAACGGTTTGCACCATGTACCGATACAGAGGCAATTTCACCACAAGCAAAAAGGCCCTGTACTTCTTCATCCTGACCAGCACTGTTTTGTTTAAGCGCTTGACCAGAAACTTGCGTAGGTACACCACCCATCATGTAGTGACATGTTGGGATGACTGGAATGGGTTCTTTCACTGGATCGATATGTGCGAATGTACGCGACAATTCACAAATACCAGGAAGACGAGATTCAAGTACATCTTTACCAAGGTGATCCAATTTAAGCTTGAGGTGTGGACCCCATGGGCCATCACAACCACGCCCTTCACGAATTTCAACCATCATTGAACGCGCAACAACGTCTCGGCCAGCAAGGTCTTTCGCATTGGGTGCATAACGTTCCATGAAGCGTTCGCCGTCTTTGTTCAGTAGGTAACCACCTTCACCACGGCAACCTTCCGTCACTAAAACACCAGCGCCAGCAATACCCGTAGGGTGGAATTGCCACATTTCGATGTCTTGCATTGGTACGCCAGCACGAAGTGCCATACCAACACCATCGCCTGTATTAATAAATGCATTCGTTGTTGATGCATAAATACGACCAGCACCACCAGTCGCTAAAATTGTCGCCTTCGCTTTGAAGTAACAAGTTTCGCCAGTTTCCATACAAATGGCAGTACAGCCAAGGATTGCACCATCTTGATTTTTAACTAAATCAAGTGCATACCACTCAGAAAAGATGGTTGTTTTATGCTTGATATTCTGTTGGTACAGGGTATGTAGAAGTGCGTGACCAGTACGGTCAGCCGCAGCCGCTGTACGTGCCGCTTGTTCGCCACCAAATGCTTTTGATTGACCGCCAAAAGGACGCTGGTATATCGAACCATCTTCGAAACGAGAAAACGGAAGACCCATTTTTTCAAGTTCGATTACAGATTTAGGCCCGTTTTGACACATATATTCAATTGCATTCTGATCACCAATGTAATCAGAACCTTTTACTGTATCGTACATATGCCATTGCCAATTATCGGGATGTGAATTACCAAGAGCAACGGTAATACCACCCTGCGCTGACACAGTATGAGAACGTGTAGGGAAGACTTTAGACAACAAAGCACAACTAAGGCCTTGTTCAGAAATTTGTAGTGCTGCGCGCATACCTGCACCACCAGCACCGATAACTACGGCATCAAACTCACGAACTGCAATGCTCACTTACACACCCCACACAATGAAGAAACCTGAAAACAGGTAAACAAAAAGTACGACTACAACACCAAACTGAATGCCTGCTCGCAAAGCAGCACATTTAATGTAATCGGTCAAAACCTGCCACAAACCAATCCAGGCGTGAACAAGAATCGAGATTAACGCCAACATAGTGAAAACCTTAGTACTCAGTTGCCCCCAAAAGGCAGTCCAAGTTTCAAAACTAAGGTCAGGACCAAAAGCGAAAAAACCGACAATATAAATGGTGTAAAGGGTTAGAATGATTGCGGTTGCGCGAATCAAGATAAAATCGTGAATACCATTACGGCCGACAGTGGATACGTTGTTTACCATACTAGGCCTCCAGCAAATACAGAAAGAACAGCAACAATTGCAAAGCTCACTTTCGTGCTTGCAATGCCTGTTTCCATTTCTTCAAAATATCCCATATCCATTAATAGGTGACGAACACCTACCACAATGTGATAGAACAATGCTGTTAACACACCCCATAATATAAATTTCACAAAAAAGCTGTCAGCAATGCTGGCTGCGCTTGCAAAACCTTCAGGGGAAGATAAAGAAATATTCAGTAACCAAAGTAAGATTGCAACAGAAACGAACGTAATAACGCCGGATACGCGGTGTAGGATTGACGCAATCGCAGTTAAGGGGAAGCGAATCGTCTGTAGATCAAGATTGACAGGTCTTGGCTTTTTAACTTTCACGGTGTTTGCCCACTCAGCTCCATTGAAGCATTTTATTTTTATAAAACTCCCCGGCCATCTGCTACGCCAACGAATAAGTGCAACATATTTGTAACGCTAGGTTGCCAGGTTGTTTTTACATCAAAGATAAACAGCCTTCAACCTAAGTAACTAATATTATTAATAACTTAAGTATTCGCGTCTGGCATTAGCATAACCAGAGACCTGCCGCGAGTATACGCCCCGTAACAACCGAATACAAATTTCGTTACATGACCTCTAACACGCTTTTAGAAATCTACACCTTTTTATTCAAACTTATTAACAAGCGCACACAAAACGGCATCAAAATTGACATTTGGGCCAACGAAAGGTACAACAAAAGGAGGTCCGAATCGGATTAGGATTATAATAATAGCAAAGGAGATTGTTATGGCGGATAAGAAAGCGACTCTTCACATTGAAGGGAAGGCCCCAATCGAACTACCAATTCTTGGGGGCACTAAGGGTCCAGATGTAATTGATGTGCGTAAACTTGGCGCTAACGGTTACTTTACATTTGATCCTGGTTTTCTAGCCACAGCATCATGTGAATCTCAAATTACTTACATTGATGGCGACAAAGGTATCCTGCTACACCGTGGTTATCCTATCGATCAATTAGCCAATAACGCTGACTACTTAGAAGTATGTTACGTATTGTTATATGGTGAAGTTCCAACCCGCGCTCAGTACGAATCTTTCCGTACTACAGTAACGCGTCACACAATGGTTCATGAACAAATTGCCAGCTTCTTCCACGGTTTCCGTCGAGATGCTCACCCTATGGCAGTAATGTGTGGTGTGGTTGGAGCGCTTGCAGCGTTTTACCATGACTCGTTAGATATCAATAATGATAGCCACCGTGAAATCACGGCATTCCGTTTGCTATCAAAAATGCCGACACTTGCTTCGATGTGTTACAAATACTCAATTGGACAACCATTCATCTTCCCTCGCAACGATCTAGATTATGCAGAAAACTTCCTGCATATGATGTTTGCGACTCCGTGTGAAGAGTATGATGTAAGCCCAGTTGTTGCGCGTGCAATGGATAAGATCTTCACCTTACATGCCGATCACGAACAAAATGCTTCAACATCTACAGTACGTTTAGCTGGCTCTTCAGGCGCTAACCCGTTTGCATGTATTGCCGCTGGTATTGCGTCACTTTGGGGACCAGCACATGGCGGGGCAAATGAAGCCTGCTTGAAAATGCTAGAAGAAATTGGCAGCGTTGATAAAATTGAAGAATATGTAGAACGTGCAAAAGACAAAGATGACCCATTCCGCCTTATGGGTTTTGGTCACCGCGTTTACAAAAACTATGACCCACGTGCAACAGTAATGCGTGAAGCATGTCATGAAGTATTAGAAGAGCTTAATATCCAAGATCCACTGCTTGACGTGGCAATGGAGCTGGAACGTATCGCACTTTCTGACCCGTACTTTATTGACAAGAAACTGTACCCGAATGTCGATTTCTACTCAGGTATAATCTTGAAAGCTATTGGTATTCCAGTTTCAATGTTTACGGTTATTTTCGCCATGTCTCGGACTGTTGGTTGGATTGCACACTGGAGCGAAATGCACGGTGACCCTGATAATCGCATCGGTCGTCCTCGTCAGCTTTACACTGGTAAACTACAACGCGAATTTAAACCTCTTCATGAGCGTGAATAGCATCATTCTAGCTATTCGTAGTTAAACGCTATAAATTAAAAAGGTTGAGCCATTTTGCTCAACCTTTTTTGTACCAGCATAATTAATATCAAAATATCTATGTACTTTAATTTTTAAATTCGAATGCTCTTACACTGGGTTATCAATATCGATAAACGTCACATCGAATTGATGCTCTTGCGCTAACCATTCACCTAACGCCTTTACACCATAACGCTCAGTGGCATGGTGCCCAGCCGCAAAATAATGAATGCCTAACTCACGCGCAGTGTGAACCGTCCGCTCAGAAATCTCACCCGAAATAAATGCATCAAGCCCTTTTTGTGCCGCTAGATCAATATAATCTTGTCCACCGCCAGTACACCAACCCACCGTTTTAATATCAGTCGGTGCATTGTCACCAATATGCAAAGGCTCACGATGTAACCCGATAGAAAGTCGAGACGCTAATTCAGCGCCCGTTATCGCTTTGTCGAGTTGTCCGTACATCGCCACCGATCGGGGATTGCCATCTTCTAATCCACCAATCACTTCCAGTTCAAGCATTTGTGCCAGTTTAGCGTTATTACCCAATTCTGGATGCACATCTAGCGGCAAATGATAAGCATAAAGATTAATACCATTTTCAATAAGCGCTTTAATACGACGAAATTTCATACCTCGGATTTCAGCGGGTTCACCTTTCCAAAAAAATCCGTGGTGAACTAATAATGCATCCGCTTTTTCTTCAATAGCACGCTCTATTAGGGCTTGGCATGCTGTTACACCTGTTATGATTTTTTTGACCTGAGTCTTACCTTCAACCTGAAGGCCGTTCGGGCAATAATCTTTGATTAAATGAGGGCTGAGCAATTCGTTTAATGCAGCTTCCAGTTTCAGGTTATTCATTATGGCTTCCTGTTATGATCTTTATACCCATGTTACCTTGATTATAACTTTGAAAAGTAAAAGGTATACCCAATACATACCTAAGCTTAAAATAGACACGACAAAAGACTCCTATCCAATATTTTAATTAATAGAGCTCTTTCGCACCATGCTCGGTCTGTTTTAACCAAACAGGTTTATTACTGGTTTTAAGCCAATAGCGATGTAAATAACTATAGATCCGAGAACGTGTAGATATAGGTAAGAAAACCACGACTGGAAAAGATAAAAGTCCGACAAGTACAACAAAAAAGCGGCGAAGAATAATCTTAAAAAGCGAAAATGGTTTATACATACAGCCTTCAAACTGGTCTAACCTGTATGTATTCTAAGCGATAACATATAATTAAATATATGATTTAGCACAATAATTGAACGACTTAGTTCTCTCAATAAAGTAGGTGTTCGTTATGCCGTTTACTGACAGCGAGGCAACCACAGCAAAACAATTCAGGAAGGATATATCAGCGGTATTATCATGCCCCACCCTAACCCTTGGCGTTAATTATCAAATAGATAATGAATGGCTAGAGGAACTCCGTAAACACGCATCTATTCCCAGCTATGAGGCTTATAACGGCAATCATCGGCTTGGCTTCTATTATCAATGGTTGTGGTTAAAGATTATTAATGTTCATTCAAATTATGAATTAATCGCTGAAGAAATACAGCTACAATGGGATAATCAAACCGTTGGCGCGATTGAT
This sequence comes from Photobacterium frigidiphilum, assembly GCF_003025615.1. GTDB lineage: Bacteria > Pseudomonadota > Gammaproteobacteria > Enterobacterales > Vibrionaceae > Photobacterium > Photobacterium frigidiphilum. The sequence goes on from NZ_PYMJ01000001.1 coordinate 256,462, forward strand.
TTTCTTGTGAGAAATAAGAAAAATAATGAGCTGGAACATTGGGAAGTGGCGATAAAATTCTATCTTGAACATCAAGGTAATTGGATTGGACCTAATGCCCAAGATCAATTAGACAGAAAAATTAATCGAATGAGCAAGCATCAACTTGAATTAAGCCATCATAATGCTTATCGCACTCAATACAATTCGATTTATGGACAACCAGCGGTAAAGCGTCTTATTATGCAAGGACGATTATTCAATCACGATACAGTAACAAATCATCAATCTAGTATTGAAATTAACCCTAATAGCCTTACAGGAAAATGGTGCTTTCAAGCAGAGGCTAAAACAATGTCTAGCAATGGTATACAGCTAAGAGAACTCAATAAGCAACATTGGATATCGCCCCCCGCTTACGAAGATTTAACAGCAATATTAGATACCGCTTCGTTAGTACGCCCAACCCAGGCTATTTCACCTGATAATCAAATTTGGTTTGTCGTACCCAATGAATGGCCATTGCATAAAAAAACACCCTAGTATCCAATAGTAAAAGTGGATAGTAGAGCGTTTATTGGTATCAATTATTGTTTGCTTTACACGCTAACAATAACGAAAAGCCGTTTGTTATAAGCCAGCATCAGCAAAGACTTTACTTACAATTTCTTGTGCTTCTTTTTCAATAAGGCTTAGATGTTCTTTACCTTTAAAGCTTTCACAGTAAATCTTGTAAATATCTTCAGTACCTGATGGGCGAGCAGCAAACCAACCATTCTCTGTTGTTACTTTAAGACCACCAATTGCTGCACCGTTACCAGGAGCATGAGTTAGTCGCGCAGTAATGGCATCGCCAGCTAATGTTTCAGCAGCAACCATCTCAGCAGATAGCTTGCTCAGTACCGACTTTTGTTCGCCATTTGCAACAGCTTGTAATCGGTTGTACTCAGAAGCGCCATGCTTAGCAGCTAACTCTTCATAATATTGCTGTGGGTTTTTACCAGTTACCGCAGTAATCTCTGCCGCAAGTAAACATAAAAGAATGCCATCTTTATCTGTCGACCATGGTGTGCCATTCATGCGAAGGAACGATGCCCCTGCACTTTCTTCACCACCAAAGCCTAATTCACCAGAATATAGACCATCAACAAACCATTTAAAGCCAACAGGTACTTCGCATAAATCACGACCTAAATCAGCAACCACACGGTCGATCAATGCACTAGAAACCAATGTTTTACCAACAGCAACACTTTGGCTCCACTCTGGGCGGTGACGGTATAAATAATCAATACACACAGCCAAGAAATGGTTAGGATTCATCAAACCTGCAGGCGTAACGATACCATGACGATCATAATCAGGATCATTACCAAACGCTAAATCGTAGTTATCTTTATGTGCAAGAAGACCAGCCATTGCATATGGAGAAGAACAATCCATTCGGATCGCGCCATCTTTGTCGAGTGACATAAAACGGAATGACGGATCAATTGATTCGTTGATCAATGTTAAATCGAGGCCATAATGTTGACCAATTTGACGCCAGTATTCAATACCTGAGCCACCTAAAGGATCAACACCAATTTTAAGGTTCGCTTTTTGAATTGCAGCCATATCGACAACATTGACTAAGTCGTCAACATAAGGCGCAACAAGCTCTTTTTCTACCACTAAGTCGCTAGCACGTGCCACTTCAATCGCAACGCGCTTAACATCAACTAAACCGTTAGCAATAATTTCATTTGCGCGCTTTTCGATTGCAGATGTCAGCTCACCTTCAGCAGGGCCACCATGTACAGGGTTGTACTTGATGCCACCATCTTGCGGTGGGTTATGAGAAGGCGTAATCACGATACCATCAGCTTTATCAGCATTTGCCAAGTTATGGCAAAGGATGGCATGAGATACACCCGGTGTCGGGGTATAACCATTATCTTCTTGGATAACCACTTTTACATTATTCGCAACTAATACTTCCAATGTAGAGGTAAAAGCTGGTTCAGATAAAGCGTGAGTGTCTTTACCTAAGAAAAGTGGCCCCGTTACACCTTTTTCAGCACGTACTTCAGCAACAGCTTGAGCAATAGCCCAAATATGATGCTGGTTAAACGTCCCTTTATCAGCCGTGCCACGATGACCAGACGTGCCAAAAGCAACGTGCTGCTGTGGATTTGAAGCACTCGGCTCAATCAAAAAGTAGTTTGCAACTAATGCAGGAATATTATGCATATCTTCTTGCTGAGCACGTTGCCCAGCGCGAGGATGGATCGCCATGTACTTATCCTTGTAAAACGAAGGCATATAGCCAGTTAAATTACACCGCAAACCTTTTCAATGATGTCAGTGTTATAGTTCATTTTAACCATAAGCTGATCAACCATCTGACGTTTACGGTCAGTATTCGTATTCGTAATTACCCAGTAAGGTGTTTCTGGGATAGCTTTCGGCTTAGTCGTTTTACCACTCGCAAGTAAAGCTTCTTCGTTATCTGCAAAGTAAACGCGGGTACGACCTTTAATTGCCGCAGCTTCAATGAAGCCGTCAGAATCGATGCGATAAAGTGAAGATAAGATCATCATAAATCGACCAATGGCTTTATCTTGTACCGCAAACTCATCAGAAATAAGCAATGTTCGCATTTCTTTAACACGATCTAGTTTATGCTCATTTCCTGCGTCTTTGCTTACAATAATACCTTTTGGACGTACTGGCACGACAACCTCAAGTTGCTGCTCTGCAGGTACCATTAACAAGCGACGCAAAATATCGGATGCACTTTCACCAATATGCTGGGTTTGGCTTGCGATATAACGATATAGCTCTTCGTCTACCTCAATACTCTTCATCGTAGTGTTCATTATCGTTCCGTTTAAAAATCACAGCGCGATTATACCGTGATCCGAGGTTATACTCTACGGTAAATACCACTCCTAATAAGAGAAAATAGTCAGTGAATCTTCATTATCGTGTTGAAGGCCAAGGAAAGGCGATCGTTTTGATCCATGGTTTGTTCGGAAGTTTAGATAATCTTGGGTTACTCGCTAGATCATTGAAAGGTAATTATAAAGTGATCAGCATTGATCTACGAAATCATGGTAAGTCTGCGCATACCGACACATTCACTTATCAAGATATGGCCAATGACGTGCTTGCCGTTATTGATGAATTGAATATTGAGCAATTTTCGGTTGTTGGTCACTCTATGGGTGGAAAAGTAGCCATGGCGCTCAGTGAAGTAGCAACAACACGTCTTGATCACTTAATGATTCTTGATATGGCCCCAGTGCACTATCATGTTCATCGCCATGAAAATGTGTTTGCAGGTCTACGCGAAGTCGCTAAACATACCGTTCATAAGCGAAGCGAGGCTGATGTTTATCTCGCTAAGCACGTGCTTGAACCGGGCGTTCGTCAGTTTTTATTAAAATCATTAGCGAAAGATGGCGATAGTTATAATTGGCGATTTAATGTAGAAGGATTAATTGCAAATTACGCTACAATTATGGGTTGGAATGACGTCTTGCCTTTTGAAGGCAAAACATTATTCATAAAAGGACAAGAATCAGAATACATATTGCCCGAGCACCGTGAAAAAATTGCTCAACAGTTTCCCCATGCTAAGGCACACATGGTCGCAAACACGGGTCACTGGCTACATGCAGAAAAACCTGAAACCGTAAATCGTATCATTCTCAGCTTTTTGCAGCGCCCTTAACATTAACAGTGAGCGTCTGTCGTGATATAGTGCGCGCCTAGTTCGATTGTTGTAAGGGATGATGTGTTATACGAGTACATGGACTTGCTTGAATCTATTGGACTAGATTTACTTTTTGCTTCAATATTTTTCTTTATTGGCATGGCGATTAAAGACGTATTAAAGCAAGGTAATGTACCTCCTTTTGGTCGCAAGATCGTTTGGACGGTACTATTTTTAGGATGTGCTGGCTTTATCACTAAAGGTCTGATTCAGATCAGCTGGGAAGGCGCAGGTCTAGGCTAAATTTCAATAACTTGATGCATTCAACATGCATCGAGTTATGCTCATTATGAGCACATGATGATCTAACGATTATCACTAAACATTTCGGGTTTAATCCTGATCTAATTTATGTAAACCGTTAAAGATAACGGTCAACAACTAATAAATGGGTAATCTCTACTATGGCGAGTGTTGGACTCTTCTTTGGTAGCGACACAGGCAATACCGAAGCTGTCGCGAAAATGATTCAAAAACAACTAGGCAAAAACTTAGTTGAAGTAAAAGATATCGCTAAAAGCAGCAAAGAAGATATTGATAATTTTGATCTACTGCTTCTAGGTATCCCTACTTGGTACTATGGTGAAGCACAGTGTGATTGGGATGATTTCTTCCCTGAACTAGAGAATATTGACTTCTCAACGAAGCTTGTTGCTATCTTTGGTTGTGGTGACCAAGAAGATTACGCAGAATATTTCTGTGATGCGATGGGCACTGTACGTGACATCGTTGAAGGACGTGGCGCAACAATTGTTGGTCATTTCTCTACAGAAGGCTTTGAATTTGAAGCTTCTAAAGCACTTGTTGATGACAACAATTTTGTTGGTTTATGCGTTGACGAAGACCGTCAACCAGAATTAACTGACGAACGTGTTGAAAAATGGGTTAAGCAAATTTTTGAAGAAATGTGTCTTGCTGAATTAGCAGACTAATCAATTTGCTCCTATGTTAAAAACGCGCTTTAAGAGCGCGTTTTTTTATACCTCTACTTTATCCTGCTTCGCTTTACACTTCAGCACTCACCTCTTCCAAAGCATTATTGTCATTATCATTTTCTATCGGGCGGTATTTAGGCTTTTTACGTATATACAATACTCGTCTAACGGTAGAGACAACTTCAACTTAATTTTCACACAGCGAAAGTCGTTGCTGATATGAACGATTCGAGGCGTATGATACTTAAACACAGTCTTAATTCTTATTGACTGGCACGATGAGGTATTCTATACATTTTTTTAACATTTTTACAAACTAAAGAAAATTTACATAACTCATAGATTCATTGTCGTTTAAGGTTTATTGTTACCTTATCGTCCCTTATAATGAACAGATATGGGGAAAGACTACTGCATTTCATTTTTGCAGGTAGCCAATAGGAAACTCAGATGTCAGATAATAATCACGCACTTAAGCAAGCAGGCTTAAAAGTCACACTTCCTCGTTTAAAAATTTTGGAAGTGTTGCAACAACCTGATTGCCAACATATCAGTGCGGAAGACTTGTATAAGAAATTGATCGATATTGGTGAAGAAATTGGTCTTGCTACAGTTTATCGTGTACTAAACCAATTTGATGATGCTGGTATTGTTACACGCCATCACTTTGAAGGTGGTAAATCTGTTTTCGAATTAGCGACTCAACATCACCATGATCACCTAGTTTGTCTCGATTGTGGCAAAGTTATCGAATTTTCTGATGAAATCATTGAAGAACGTCAGAAAGCAATTGCGTCTAGCTTTAATGTTCGCTTAACAAATCACAGTCTATATCTTTATGGCCACTGTATTGAAGGCGATTGTAATACAGACCCAAGCCTTCACAACAGAAAATAAGTATTAAAGCAGAAATGCATTCTTTTGCTAATACTAAGTAAGCATAAAAAAACCAGCCAAATGGCTGGTTTTTTATTAGACAAATAAAGCCGGCTATTCAATCAGCTTTATTGATGATTATTCACCCATTTTTGCCCATGTATCGCGTAAGCCGACTGTACGGTTAAAAACTAGTTTCTCTGCTGAAGAGTCTTTGCTATCAACACAGAAGTAACCTATACGTTCAAACTGAAATGCTTTTTCAGCTTCTGCCACTTTTAAGCTTGGCTCCACAAAACCATTCAGTACCGTTAACGATTCAGGGTTAATCACAGAAACAAAGTCATCTGATGCTGCTGGGTTTGCAACAGTAAATAGACGATCGTAAAGACGAATTTCTGCAGGTAAACCTGCATCTGCAGATACCCAATGAATAACACCTTTCACTTTACGGCCATCAGATGGATTCACACCTAATGTTTCATTATCGTAAGTACAGTAAATGGTCGTAATATTACCTTCGGCATCTTTTTCGATACGTTCAGCTTTAATTACGTAAGCGCCACGTAAACGCACTTCTTTTCCTAACACTAAACGCTTGTATTTCTTATTCGCTTCTTCGCGGAAATCTTCACGTTCAATCCAAACTTCACGCGTAAATGGTACTTCACGCGTTCCCATTTCTGGTTTATTTGGGTGATTGCTCACTGTTAATACTTCAGCATCGCCAGTAAAGTTTTCAATCACAACTTTAACAGGATCAAGAACAGCCATTGCACGTGGTGCATTTTCATTCAAATCATCGCGAATACATGATTCTAGTGAACTCATTTCGATGGTGTTTTCTTGCTTAGTAACACCAATACGTTTACAGAATTCACGAATAGATGCAGACGTAAAACCACGACGGCGTAAACCAGAAACAGTTGGCATACGTGGATCGTCCCAACCAGACACCAAGTTATCAGTGACTAATTGATTAAGCTTACGCTTAGACATTACCGTATATTCAAGATTTAAACGGCTAAACTCGTACTGGCGAGGTTGGCAATCAATCGTAATATTATCCAAAACCCAATCGTATAAACGACGGTTATCTTGGAACTCAAGCGTACAAATCGAGTGCGTAATGCCTTCTAGCGCATCAGAAATACAGTGTGTGAAGTCGTACATCGGGTAGATACACCACTTATCACCAGTTTGGTGATGAGTCGCGAAGCGAACACGATAAATAACAGGATCACGCAACACCATAAATGATGAAGCCATATCGATCTTAGCGCGAAGAGACATAACGCCTTCTTCAACTTCACCGTTCTTCATTTTCTCGAACAGCTCAAGGTTTTCAGCAACGCTACGATCACGGTATGGGCTCGGTTTACCAGGCTCTGTTAAGTTGCCACGGTATTCACGCATTTGCTCAGAACTTAGCTCATCAACATACGCTAAGCCTTTATTAATTAATTCAACTGCAAACCCGTATAGCTTATCGAAATAGTTCGATGAATAACAAATCTCACCGCTCCAATCAAAGCCCAACCAGTTAACATCGTTCTTAATAGACTCAACGTATTCGATGTCTTCTTTTTCAGGGTTAGTATCGTCAAAACGTAAGTTACATTGACCCTGATAGTCCTGAGCAATACCGAAGTTCAAACAAATAGATTTAGCATGGCCGATATGCAGGTAACCATTCGGTTCCGGCGGGAATCGGGTATGAACGCTTTTATGTTTGCCACTATCTAAATCCGCATCAATAATTTGGCGGATAAAGTTAGTTGGACGAGCTTCAGATTCACTCATCAATTACACCTCGTGTGCTTACAGGATTTTAGAACTGACTATGATCCATAAATATGGGTCATGACTCAACAATTAGTATGCTTTGTTTACCAATATATATAAAAAAACCCCGCAGAAGCGGGGTAAATAGAACTATTACATTCTTTATGACCCTAAATGAGGGTCAAAACAACAACATTCCAATCAGGAATTCACATGAAGGATGAATTACCGAATCCTTAAATCTGACAATCTAAGGTACGAAACTACAACAGCAGCTTCTTAATAAGCTCAGGGGGGAGCTTACTAAGAAGCTGGCGAGAGAACCACTCTCGCACAACTTTATTTTAAATCGTTAATCAAAACATTCAGCAAATTACAACGATGTTACTCGACTAAAGCGTAAACCATTCGCACTCACGGCACGCACCGATACATCACCCGAAATTACTGGCTGAGCATCATGATTATAGATATTCCAGTTATCACCGCCATCGGTTGAATACTGTAGTTTAAGACCTGGCATACTCACGTTCATTTGTAATCTGCCGTTTTCAATTTTCGCTCCAGGAACGGGAACGCGATATTGAATACCTGCCGCATCTAACTTCGCCAATTCACGTTGACCTAATACGTTGGCAAAACGTGCCCACTCTGCATTAAGCGCATCTTTATTCACGAAATTAGTTTGCTGTGAATACTCAACGCCAGCTTTGTAGTCCACTTCCCAATCAGCTTTATGCCAAGCACGCTCTGCAGCCGCTAGAACACGTGGGAATACCATGAATTCATATTGTTCATCGGTACGTACGGTTTCACTCCAAAGTTGAGCTGATAAGCCATAGAAGCCTTTGTATTCTGCTGTGCCTTTGCTTGCAAAACCGTTACCATCACGATCGAGTGATGTTTCAGCATTTTGTGGCAAGTTTTCTGGTGCGAAGCCAAACATTTTACGCGTATCTGTCGCACGTGTTGCCCAGTAATAACCTCGCTCTTCTGGATCCACTTCGTATGGCATATCCATGTAAACATAATCAGGATTAGACACGATTAAATCGTATCCTTTAGCTGACCAGTCATAAGCTGAAGCACCGCCGCCCCAGTAAAGTACATCCCAGAAGTTCACGCGCACATTATCGGTTGCGAAAGCTCCTGCATCTTCTGAATACTTCAAGCCATCTTGCCATGCTTGAAAATTTGCAATGCCTTGATCGGCGACTAGTTGGCTAACACGCTCTGCAAAATAACTAGGCAAGTGGTCGTAATCTGCAACGATACCGTCATTAATTGTTTGCTGACACATTGGTGATTTTGCAAATGGCTTATCTTGTTGTGACAGGTCAAGATCGCCTTTCCAAGCCACTTTATCTGCTGAATTTATATCTTGGAAACCCGCACCTTGTTTGATGTTTTTGGCTTCATCACCACCGAAGTGCCACGTATTAAGTGGCATGCCCGCTGCTTTATGCATTGCAGCCATTTCAGCAATCACTTTATCAACGAAAGCTACCGATGAATCCATACATGGGTTAATGAAGCTACGCTTATCATAAAATTGCACAGTCGTTACATTGGATGTGTCTTGTGGATCCATCAAACGGTATTGATTTGCCGCTTCCATATCACCCGATGCAGCTAAACGCTTATAACGAGCTTCCATTGACACTACTGCAGCACGTGCATGTGCTGGCATATCAATTTCAGGAATCACTTCAATGCCGCGAGCCTTCGCATACATTAAGATATCGATGTAATCTTGCTTCGAATAAAAACCAGAGCCAAAGTTATCTGATGTTGGGCCAGAACCTAACTGAGGCAACACACATTGTGTTTCTGATAAATCATGGCAACGATTAGAGCCGATATCCGTAAGTTCTGGTAAACCAGGAATTTCAATACGCCAACCTTCATCATCAGTCAGGTGGAAGTGGAATTTGTTCATCTTGTACGCTGACATTTGATCTAACGTACGAAGAATGGCCGCTTTAGAGTGGAAGTTACGACCAACATCAACCATTACACCACGGTAATCAAAGCGTGGAGCATCCGTAATTTTAACCGTTGGAACCGTATTCTTATCACCCGTTGTCATCAATGCGATCAACGACTGCATACCATAGAAAGCACCTTGGTAATCATAACCAACAATGTAAGTCGCATCTTCACGGACATCTAACTGGTAAGCGCCTTCAATTTTTTGTTCTTTAGTAAACCGCGTTGGGTCTAAAGTCACTTTTACCGCATATTGGCCTTCAGTATTTACTCCTAACATCTCTAAGCGATCATTTAGCGCAACCATCATGCTACCTGGAATCGCTTCATTTTCAATATTAATGCCGCCAGCTAATGATATTGAATCCCCCGTTAGCTGAGTACTCAAAGGCGTAGGAATAATTGATCCCGCAAGCTCTTCTTTTGCAATTAGATTAACGTCGTTATTTTTTTCGAAACGAGACTGAGCCGTCGCCAATACATTATTGTCATCAGGCGTACGCTTCCAATTGTCACCAGAAATAGGTGTTAAGTATGCAGATGGGTCTTCAGCATCAGTACTTTTGATTGTTTTAGGCTTGGCATCACCCGATACAACATAAGCACGAGGCATATAATCATTTTCAAATAACGTCCAGTACTCACCGATGTAAGGAATAACGACTGTTTCACCTTCAGCAAAGCCATCAAACTTATCGGTTGGTTCTAGCGTGTGTAAGTCACCAGTAACATGTGTGACTTTAAATTGGTCATTCTGAACATCCAAAATCATACGAATGCTGTGAAAATAGATAGTCCAATCTTTGCTATCAACAGCTGGGCCATTATTTACTAACGTCAAATTAATTAAATCACACGATGCCCATTCAGCATTTAATTCCTGACATTTCAGCCCTTCGTTTGCACCGTGGTTTGTAACAAGTTCATAATTAACATCAAGATTCTCGGCAAGGTTGTTTACAACGTTTTGTTCAAGCGAACCTTGTGATGCACACCCTGTTACTGCTAATGCAATAACTGATGCTAGCGCGGTTAATTTAAAAGAAATAAAACTCATGAATTGTCTCCCGAAGCCCCCATAAAGGGGAATTTTAATCGAGGCCTTAAAATTTAGGCACTCAAAAGAACGGTCTCCTATTCTCTTTGAGAATGAGGAGACCGTTTAATTTAAAAATAAAGCTTTGTTACGTTACTTAAGAGTTTAAGTAATTAAGGCAATTTTACAGCAGATAGGTCTTCCGAAGCTGGGATACGTTTCATTTCGCCAGCAACGATTTCAGCAAGAGGACCAAGGATAACCTGTAGGTTGTTTGAACCTAATTTAACCACACCCATTGCACCTAGTGCTTTTAGTGTCTTTTCATTAGCAAGACTGCTGTCTTTCAATGTAAGACGTAGACGCGTGATACATGCATCGATGTTTTCAAGGTTACCGTGACCGCCAAGAGCTTTAAGGTACTGCTTAGCAAGCTCACCCGTTTCTTTTGAACCAGTCACACCGCTCTCTTCTACATCGTCATCTTCACGACCAGGTGTCTTAAGGTTGAACTTAACGATAACTGTACGGAAGATTGCGTAGTAAAGACCAAAGAACACGAAACCTTGAACAACAAGCATGTACCAGTTCGTTGCTAGTGGGTTACGTGACTGTAGAACCATATCGACAAGACCTGCCGAGAAGCCGAAGCCTGAAACCCAGTGCATTGAAGCGGCGATATAAACAGACAGACCTGTTAATGCTGCGTGTACTACATATAGGCCTGGTGCTAGGAACATGAATGCAAATTCTAGCGGCTCAGTAACACCTGTAAAGAATGATGCGAAACCTGCAGCAATCATAATTGATGCTACTTTTTCTTTGTTCTTCGCTTTAGACGTGTGGTACATCGCAAGTGCAGCACCAGGTAGACCAAACATCATGATTGGGAAGAAACCACCCATGTACATACCCGTAACACCTGGGATCGCAACACCTGAATCAATAGATGCCTGACCACCAAGGAAGTTAGGTAGGTCATTAATACCAGCAACGTCAAACCAGAATACTGAATTTAATGCGTGGTGTAGACCAACAGGGATTAGTAGACGGTTGAAGAATGCATAGATACCTGCACCCACTTCACCCATACCTTGGATACCTTCACCAAAGTGCACTAAGCCGCCGTACACTGTTGGCCAAACGTACATAAGTACAAAGGCAATAAAGATACCAGCAACAGACGTTAGAATGGGTACTAAACGTTTGCCAGAGAAGAACGCGAGTGCTTTATGTAGCTCTACAGTATAATAACGGTTGTAAATTTCCGCAGATATGATACCTACAAGGATACCAACAAATTGGTTTTCAATTTTACCAAATGCAGCAGGAACTGCGCTTGGGTCGATACCTTGAATTTGTGCAACTGCGCCAGGTGCTAGAAGCGTTGTAACAACTAGGTAACCAACGAAGCCAGAAAGTGCAGCTGCACCGTCTTTGTCTTTCGACATACCGTACGCAACACCAACGGCGAATAGTACAGACATGTTATCGATGATTGCAGCACCAGATTTAATCAAAAAAGCTGCAAGTGCACTGTTCGCACCCCAACCATTTGGATCAATCCAGTAACCAATACCCATTAAAATTGCAGCAGCTGGTAGCGTTGCTACCGGCACCATTAGTGCTTTACCTACTTTTTGAAAATATCCAAGAATATTCACCCTTAGTTCCCCCTATGGCTTTCTTAGAATTTGAAATGGACAACTTTTTTTCGTTATCCGATTAAGTCCTTTGCAGTTTATGAAATTAATTTCGCTCCGCAAATTAAAAGGTCACCATTTGTGATCTCAATCACCTGAACGGCCAAGATCTAAGCGAATTTGCTAGCCCGATCATAAAATTTATTTTATCATTCGAAACAAAGGCGATATGTCGTTAAGATTTTTTTGATTTAACTATTTTCAATGAGGTGTCACGGTGAGATTAATACCACTTAATAATGCTAAAGAAGTAGGTTTATGGTCAGCGCGCTATATATCTGATCGTATTAACAAATTTCAGCCAACAGCAGACAAGCCGTTTATTTTAGGCTTACCTACTGGAGGAACTCCTCTCACAACTTATAAGCGCCTTATTGAACTTTATGAAGCAGGCGAAGTAAGTTTTAAGCATGTCGTGACATTTAACATGGATGAATACATTGGCATTACCGCCGATCATCCTGAATCTTACCGTAGTTTCATGTATAACAATTTTTTCAATCACATTGATATTAAAGAAGAAAACATCAACCTTCTTAATGGCAACGCAGACGATGTTGATGCAGAATGCCAACGTTACGAGGCTAAAATTAAGTCGTACGGGCGAATTAATTTATTCATGGGCGGTGTTGGTAACGATGGTCATATCGCATTTAATGAGCCCGCGTCTTCATTAGCATCTCGCACTCGAATCAAAACATTAACGCAAGATACCCGTATCGCGAATTCTCGTTTCTTCGATAACGATATAAATCAAGTACCTAAATATGCGTTAACCATCGGTGTAGGTACCCTGCTTGATTCAGCAGAAATCATGATTTTAGTGACGGGTCACAATAAAGCATTGGCACTAGAAGCAGCTGTCGAAGGTAATGTCAACCATCTATGGACAGTATCTGCGCTTCAGCTACACCCTAAAGCATTGATTGTTTGTGATGAGCCTGCAACACAAGAATTAAAAATCAAAACAGTTAAGTACTTCCAAGAGTTAGAAGCTCAAAATATTAAAAACCTTTAACCAAAAGGACATGTTCATGTACGCGCTTACCAATTGTCGCATTTTTACCGGTAGCGATGTGCTGAATAACCACGCCGTCATCATTGACGGCGTGAGCATTCACGCTGTTTGCCCGGTAACAGAATTACCAGAAAATATTGAACTCGTTGATTTAGATGGTGCTAACCTAACACCTGGTTTTATTGACCTACAACTTAACGGTTGTGGTGGTGTAATGCTTAATGATGAAATTAATGCCGAAACAATTCACACCATGCACCGCGCTAACCTTAAATCAGGTTGTACGAGTTTCTTACCTACGTTAATCACATCTTCTGATGAAGATATGAAAGCTGCCATTGCAGCGACACGTAACTATCAGAATCAATATGAAAATCATTCTTTAGGTCTTCACCTTGAAGGGCCATATCTGAATGTAATGAAAAAAGGCATTCATTCTGTTGATCATATTCGTCGTTCTGATAATGCAATGATTTCAACAATTTGTGAAAATGCTGATATCGTAACTAAAGTGACTTTGGCACCAGAACAAAATGCGCAAGAGCATATCGAACAACTAGTTGAAGCTGGTGTTGTAGTTTCAGCTGGCCATACAAATGCAACGTATGTAGAAGCCCGAAAAGGCTTTGCTGCTGGCATTAGTTTTGCCACGCACCTATTCAATGCAATGACACCAATCGCGGGGCGTGAGCCTGGCATGGTTGGCGCAATCTACGACACACCTGACGTATATACTGGTGTAATCGCAGACGGTTTTCATGTCGATTATGCGAACATTCGCATGGCGCACCGTATGAAAGGTGAGAAACTTGTTTTAGTCACCGATGCAACTGCACCCGCAGGAGCAGACATGGATCACTTTATTTTCGTCGGTAAGAAAGTATATTATCGTGATGGCAAGTGTATTGATGAGAATGGTACACTTGGAGGTTCGGCATTAACCATGATTGAAGCGGTTAGAAACAGTGTCGAACACGCAGGTATCGCTCTGGATGAAGTGATTCGCATGGCTACCCTCTATCCGGCACGTGCTATTCGTGTCGATAATAAGCTGGGGGCTATCAAAAAAGGCATGGTTGCTAACTTTGCTATTTTTGATCGCGATTACAACGTTCGAGCGACTGTTGTTAACGGTGAATACGAGCAGAATTAAAATATGACAGGCGGACAAATTGGTAATGTAGATCTGGTTAAACAGCTTAACAGTGCAGCTGTTTACAGATTAATTGACTTGCAAGGCCCTATATCACGGATTCAGGTTGCAGACGTGAGTCATCTTGCGCCTGCAAGTGTTACTAAGATTACCCGCCAGTTGCTTGAGCGCGGCTTAATAAAAGAGGTCGCGCAACAAGCCTCTACCGGTGGTAGACGTGCTATTTCGCTGACAACTGAGTCAGCCGCTTTCCACTCCATTGCGATTCGCCTTGGACGAAATTATATCGAAATTACGCTGTATGACCTTAGTGGTAAACATATTGCAAGTGCTGCGCATAATTTCTATTACACGACCCAACAAGAACTGACTGATGGGTTATTAAGCCATATTCGTCGGTTTATTTCCGGTAATCAGAACGTAATAAAAGAACTTGTTGCTTTTGGTATTACACTGCCAGGTTTAATTAACCCTGAAAAAGGCATTGTTGAATACATGCCTCATATCGATGTAAATAACTTCCCATTAGCAGATACAATCAAAGATAACTTTGGTGTCATTTGTTTTGTGGGTAATGATATCAGAGGCTTAGCACTTGCTGAGCATTACTTCGGCTCAAGCAAAGACAGCAAAGACTCAATTCTTGTCAGTATGCATCATGGTACTGGTGCCGGTATTATCGTTAATGGTCAGATATTTCTTGGGTTTAACCGTAACGTTGGTGAAATCGGGCATATTCAAATCGACCCTCTTGGTGATAAATGCCAATGTGGTAACTTTGGTTGTTTAGAAACAGTTGCTGCCGATCCTGCTGTTGTTTCACACGTTCAACAACTTCTGGATCAAGGCTACCCGAGTAGCTTACAAGAGTTAGATGGCATTACGATGCTGTCAATTTGTGAGGCGGCCAATAATGGTGACGAGCTCGCAAGTCAGGCGTTAATTAAAGTAGGTAATCAGCTAGGTAAAGCCTTAGCGATGACGATTAACTTATTCAACCCTCAGAAAATCGTGATTGCGGGTAATATTACTCAGGCAAAAGATGTGGTTTTCCCTGCGATTCGCCGTTGCGTTGAAACTCAATCACTTTCAACATTCCACAAAGACCTACCAATCGTTGCATCAGAACTATACAACCAACCTACCATTGGCGCTTTCTCAATGATTAAGCGTGCTATGCTAAATGGTGTGCTTCTACAACGACTATTAGAAGACTGATAGTCGCTAGAAATCAATATTGATTTGATATAGCTAATTAATTTGTAACAATTTATTTTTAAGGGGGTGTGTCAGACAGACACACCCCCTTATGCTATATTACGCGCAAAATATCAGCTAAAGCTTAAATATTATATCGATGATACTAATGGGCACTCAACAAGCACCGTTAGAAAATACCCAAGTCACCTCAAGATGCAGGATTCAGCGTTACCTCAACGAGAACCTTGAGGTGACTTGGATATAGATATAATTTTAAGCTCAAAATTAAAGGATTGTCACTCCGGCTATGGAACTCGTTTTCGTTATTGCCGCATTTCTTGCAGGCTTCATTGCCTTGAGGTGCAAACTTCCTCCCTTAGTGGGCTTTTTATTGGCGGGTTTTGCCCTTAATAGTGCAGGCTTTCATTCAACCGAAACGCTTACAGTATTGGCCGATCTTGGTGTAACACTTTTATTGTTCACCATTGGTTTAAAACTCGATGTAAAAACGCTACTAGCCAAAGAAATTTGGGGAGGGGCAACACTCCATAATTTACTGTCTACAGCATTATTTACGCTGGCGTTACTTGGTTTTAAACAGCTAGGCATTGGCATGCTGGCCGACTTAGAATTGATGCAACTCGCACTGCTTGCTTTTGCGCTCTCGTTTTCAAGTACTGTATTTGCGATTAAAGCATTACAAGAAAAAGGAGAACTTAACGCAACATACGGTACTCTCGCCATTGGTATCCTCATTATGCAGGATATTTTTGCCGTTCTTTTCCTCACATTTTCAACAGGCAAAGTACCCGAAATTACAGCATTTGGCTTATTTGCCCTTCCTTTGCTACGTCCACTTATGTTCAAAATTTTGGATAAAGCAGGGCACGGTGAAATGCTCGTACTTTATGCTATTTTCCTTGCATTAGTTGCAGGGGCGGGTTTATTTGAATTAGTCGGTATGAAAGCCGATCTTGGTGCACTAATTCTTGGCATGATGCTAGCAGCTCACCCTAAAGCATCAGAAATGTCGAAAACACTCTTTAATTTAAAAGAGTTATTACTCGTCTGCTTCTTCCTCAATATAGGTTTAGCAGAACAACCCACGTTTGATGGCTTCTTAATGGCAATTCTATTGCTACTGCTATTACCGATTAAAGGATTGCTTTATTACGTTATCTTCAACTTTAGTCGCTACCGTGTTCGTACATCATTATTGGGTACACTTACGTTATTTAACTACAGTGAATTTGGGCTTATTGTGAGTGGTATGGCATACAAGCTAGGCTGGTTACCAGGCAACTTCCTTGTCGCCATCGCCATTGCTGTATCGTTATCATTCTTAATTGCAGCCCCACTCAACAGTATGGGGCACCGACTTTATACAGAGGCATCAAAATGGCTCAAAGAATATGCCCCTGAAAAGCTCAACGCGAATGATCAACTCATTGATCTAGGTGATGCAAAAATACTCATTTTAGGTATGGGTCGTATTGGCAGCGGTGCCTACGATGAGCTTGTCACCCGTTATGGCAAGCAAGTCATTGGTGTTGAGAACCGTGAAGACTCGGCGTTGAATCATCGTGCTGAAGGGCGTAATGTGATTCATGGTGACGCCACTGACCCCGATTTTTGGGCAAGACTAATAGCAAAACACCGTATTAAATTAATTTTATTAGCCATGCCGCATAGCCAAGCGAATACCTTTGCTTTAGAACAAGTTAACCTGCGTAATTTCGATGGAAAAGTGGCTGCCATTGCTAAATATAATGATGATGAAGAGTTGCTTCATGAGCTAGGCGTAGATGCCGCTTTTAATATCTACAATGAAGCAGGAAGTGGTTTTGCTCGCCATGTATGTGAGCACCTAGAGCCGGATATTAAGCCTATCTAGGCTATTTAATCCTAAAAAACAATCAACGGCAGCTTCGGCTGCCGTTTGTTTTTTTGTACGAAAAAACCACCAATATTGAATTTAATTCGGAAAAAATCAATTTAACTGAATGATATTCATCACAGGCTATTTTCTTTAACTGAACAGATGTTTTTTATTGCATTTACTTACAGAATACGCAATTTTAACAATCAGAAAGGGAAAAGATGAAAGCTGTCTATAAATCTAACTAGACGCTGAAACCTTAACCCGAAAGAATTTAGGGATAGAATTAAAACCGTTAGGTTGGAGTGGAAAGTATGTGTTCAGTATTTGGTATCTTAGACATTAAAAGTGACCCATCAGCATTACGTGCAACTGCACTAGAAATGTCAAAAAAGATGCGTCACCGTGGTCCTGATTGGTCAGGCATCTATTCATCGGATAAAGCAATTCTTGTGCATGAACGCCTAGCAATTGTAGATTTGAATAGCGGTGAGCAACCACTTTACAACCAAGATAAAACACATGTTTTAGCGGTTAATGGTGAAATTTATAACCACAAAGAATTGAGTGCAGAATTTGCACCAGACTACCCTTTCCAAACAGAATCTGATTGTGAAATCATTTTGGCTCTGTACAAAGAAAAAGGGCCTGAACTGCTTGATTACCTCAACGGTATCTTTGGTTTTATTCTTTATGATGCGGTTGAAGATGCGTATTTAATCGGACGTGACCATATCGGTATTATCCCGCTGTACCAAGGTTATGACGAACATGGTAACTATTACATTGCGTCTGAAATGAAAGCACTTGTACCAATCTGTAAAACCATCAGTGAATTCCCTCCTGGCAGCTTCCTGTGGAGCAAAAAAGGTGAACCAACCCGTTACTACAAACGTGACTGGATGGAATTTGAAACGGTTGCTGACGCACCTACAGACAAAGTGGCACTAAAAGAGGCACTAGAAAGTGCCGTTAAACGCCAATTAATGACAGATGTACCTTATGGCGTACTACTTTCTGGCGGGCTAGATTCATCGATTATTTCAGCGATCACCAAGAAATTTGCTGCTCGTCGTATTGAAGATGATGAAAAATCGCAAGCTTGGTGGCCAACATTGCACTCATTTGCTGTCGGCTTAGAAGATGCGCCAGATCTTAAAGCTGCAAAAATAGTTGCAGACAGTATTGGCACTGTTCACCACGAACTCACTTACACGATTCAAGAAGGTATCGATGCAATTCGTGACGTGATCTACCACATTGAGACATACGATGTGACAACAATTCGTGCATCGACACCTATGTATTTAATGTCACGTAAAATCCGTGCAATGGGTATCAAGATGGTACTTTCTGGTGAAGGGGCTGACGAAGTGTTCGGTGGCTACTTATACTTCCACAAAGCACCAAATAAGCGTGAGTTCCACGAAGAAACAGTACGTAAGCTACTAGCGTTGAACATGTTTGACTGTGCTCGAGCAAACAAATCGATGGCTGCTTGGGGTATTGAAGCGCGTGTTCCTTTCTTGGATAAAGAATTCCTAGAAGTTGCGATGCGCATTAACCCAGAAGATAAGATGTGTGGCAACGGTAAGATGGAAAAACATATTCTACGTGAGTGTTTTGAAGATCACCTTCCAGAATCAGTGGCATGGCGCCAAAAAGAACAATTTTCTGATGGTGTCGGTTATAGCTGGATTGATAGCTTAAAAGAAGTAGCGGAAGCAAAAGTAACTGAGCAACAACTAGAGACAGCTAGCTTCCGATTCCCGTACAACACGCCAACGACAAAAGAAGGCTATATGTACCGTGAAATCTTTGAAGACCTATTCCCGCTAGAAAGTGCAGCTAAATGTGTTCCTGGTGGGCCGTCAATCGCTTGCTCAAGTGCTAAAGCCATTGAGTGGGATGAGAGTTTCAAGAACAGCGCAGATCCTTCAGGACGTGCTATCGCAGCCGTTCATAAAGAAGCCTATAAATAAGAATATTAAGGGCGAGTGTAAATACTCGCCTCTTCTAATATCAAACTCGATAAATAAATGCTCATAAATTAGCACAGATATAAAACAAAAAACCGCCATCTTCGGCGGTTTTTTATTTTAAAAGCTGAATTCGATAATACCGAAGCTTAACGCTCCCAGTATGCTTCTTCCAGACTATCTTCACGCTCAGGTAAACCACGAGAAAGACGCGGAGAGTGCTGCGCAAGCACTTCGTAACTCACTCGGTTTGCATACAAACATACCTGCGAAAATGAAGAATACGTTAGGAAGCTTTGCTGGTGCTTACTTGAATTAGGCACATTCTCTTTGTGGTAATGGTTAGCAGACATATCGTGCAGTAATGCAGATAGTGCCCCATCACCCGCGCCATTGGTATTCTTAATTCGTTCTGGGCCACCCATATAAGGTGCAATGTGCGAATACGCTTTAATTGGCGTTTCACATTCTGCTTTCAACATTGGACGGCTAAATTCATAGCGGTTAAATTCTGCAATTTCACCGGGTAATAACGGTAAGCTGGTTTCACGCTTCGCATTATCTTCTGT
This sequence comes from Photobacterium frigidiphilum, assembly GCF_003025615.1. Lineage (GTDB taxonomy): Bacteria > Pseudomonadota > Gammaproteobacteria > Enterobacterales > Vibrionaceae > Photobacterium > Photobacterium frigidiphilum. The sequence continues at coordinate 276,323 of NZ_PYMJ01000001.1, forward strand.
GTAGCCTGCAGTATAAAGACCAACAGGACCCGCTGTACATAAAACAAGATCAACCCATTCCAGCGTTTTATCTGATGCCACTAATGGATCTGATTCACCAGTAAGCGCTTCAGCTTCATCTTCGTTCATCGCAACAACCGTTACATGATCACGAAGGAAGTCACGCCACCATTGTGGATCATCTTCGATAACAAACTTTGTGCCCAGCGTAAGTACAACAGGTACATCATATTTCTTGGCAAATTCGATCGCTCGCATCGTTGCTTCTGGCATTGGATCACCTTCTTTACAACGAACAAGGTAGGCCGTTAGCACAAGTGCTGCAGCTGTTTCGAAAATAGACTCAGGAATATTATCTGGGTGCAGTTGATTCATACGGCCTTCGTTAATGGCGAAAGTACGTTCACCATCTTTAGACATTAACGCGAAGCAACGACCAATAGGGCCCACAACCGGTTGAAGGAAGTTCATATCCATACGGCTAGAGGTATTACAAAGATAACGGTAAGCATAGCTACCAATTTCTATATCTTTGCTCATTACACCTAACAGTACTGATTTATCATCAGCCAGCACAGAGTAGTTATGTAATGTGTTACCAATCGTACCACCCGCAAATTCATGCGTGATGAGGTTGTTATCTTTTAATTCACGGTATAGCTCTTCTGCTTTTTCATCGGTGATGACAAGCGAATGCCCTTTACTTAGCTCATAGCGTTCCAGGAATGCGTCATCAACATACGCTTCAATATCAACCAAAGTCTGATCAATACCGACCACATGAGTACGAGTTAAACGCTTTTCTTGTTTCGTTTGACTTAAAAGCGGATCACGAGCATGTACTGGAAAGTAATGCTTTGATTTTCGTTGGCCTGGAAATTTCATGTAAATGAGCTGTCTGTTGTGAGATTTTTGTGGATTCTATCACATAATATAGTACAAAAAATACTGAGCTCTCACAGTTTTTAAGAGCCCAATAAAGATATGTCAACGACGCAAACCTTTGCTACCAACCTTGAGCGTGCTGGGTAACCAAGTTTTTCATCATACGAATATGTGCTTCGTTATCATTTAGGCATGGGATCAGATTAAAAACGTCGCCCCCAGCTTTTATAAAGGTTTCTTTACATTGCTCTGCAATTTCTTCCAATGTTTCTAAACAATCAACAGAAAAAGCAGGGCACATAACGTCTAACCGTTTAACGCCTTTTTTAGCCAATGCTTCAATAGTCGCTTCAGTATATGGCTGCAACCATTCTTCACGACCAAAAATTGACTGGTAGCTCATACTCATTTTTTCACGCGGCATGGCCAGCCTTTCAGCCAATTTTTCGGTTGTAGTATGACAATGCTTAGGGTACGGGTCACCGTTATCTGCATAACGTTTGGGAATACCATGATAAGAACACAACAAATAATCTGGCTTACCGTTTTCAGCCCAAAAATCAGTGGCTGATAGTGCTAATGCATCAATATAATCAGGGTGATCAAAGTAATGATTGATAAAGCGTAGCTCTGGAATATGAGGCTGTTGTTTTAGCTCTTTTGCAACCCGATCAAAAACTGCAGCTGTGGTTGTACCCGAATATTGAGGATATAGAGGCAATACCAATACCTTATCGCAGCCTTGTTGTTTTAATTCAGCTAAACCCGTTGCAATGCTTGGCGTACCATACGTCATACCAAGTGCCACTGGCACATTCAGCTGTTTTTCTAGTGCTTGTCGCTGACGCTGAGAATACACCATTAACGGAGAACCATCTTCCATCCATACCGACTGATAAAGCTTTGCTACTTTAGGCGAGCGAATGGGTAAAATAACACCATGTAAAATAGGGCACCAAAGCCAACGGGTCATATCAACAACACGCTTATCATGCAGGAATTCAGATAAGAAACGTTTGATTGCCGCAGGTGATGCTTCATCAGGCGTCCCTAAATTGACTAATAAGACACCATAGTTATTATTTTTCATTGCCACCCACTGCACATTCATCAAAATCAAGAATAAATCTATCTTATCATTAAGCGACGAATTCAAGTTTTATAAACCAAAAAAAAAAAGCGAGTAACCTAAAGGTCTACTCGCTTTTTCTTACTGGTCATAAAATCAATAATTACGCTAGTGCTTTTTCTAACTCAGCGCTAACTTCTGCAACCGCTTTAGTACCGTCAAACTTCAGGTACTGTGTGTTGCCAGCTTCTGCTTCTTTACCGTAGTAAGCAATCAATGGTGCCGTTTGGTTGTGGTACACACCTAAACGAGCACGCACTGTTTCTTCTTTGTCATCTTCACGGATAACAAGATCTTCGCCAGTTACGTCATCTTTGCCTTCAACCTTCGGTGGGTTGTAAACACTGTGATAAGTACGACCTGATGCAAGGTGAGCACGACGACCCGCCATACGCTCAACAATTACACTGTCAGCAACATCGAACTCAATTACGTAATCAACAACAACGCCCACTTCTTTCAAGCCATCAGCTTGAGGAATTGTGCGAGGGAAGCCGTCAAGTAAAAAACCTTTTGCACAATCGTCTTGGGCAATACGCTCTTTAACCAGACCAAGGATGATATCATCAGACACCAACTGACCAGCGTCAATAACTGACTTCGCTTGTTTACCTAGCTCAGTACCCGCTTTGATCGCTGCGCGTAACATGTCACCAGTAGAAATTTGTGGAATGCCAAACTTCGCCATGATGAATTGTGCCTGTGTACCTTTACCTGCACCTGGAGCGCCCAGAAGAATGATGCGCATCTTGATCCCCTTTAAAAAATAAACTGTAGTTTTACAAAGTTATCGTTTTTAAAACCTGTCATTTAAATAACGCTAAAAAACATCGGATTTAAAAAGGGTAACTTTGAAGACATGGAAAATACACTGAATAGCCCATACTCGCAAGCCCAGACCCCGTCTTGCCTACGATTACATGCGTTATCAGAATACAATTTGATACAAAAACGAATACAAACAATGCCTGATACCAAGTTAACCAGTATCAGGCATAAAAGCGATTAGGCCTTAATCAGAAGCTTGTTCACCGCAGCAACATACTGTGATGGATCTTCTAATGAACCACGCTCAGCTAACATTGCTTGGCCAAGTAATAGCTCAACCCAACGACCGAATGTTTCTTCATCCGCTTCATTCGCCATTTGCTTCACTAAACCATGCTCTGGATTAATTTCGAAAATGTACTGCACTTCGGGTGCATCATGGCCAGCAGCTGCGAGTAGTTTCGCCATCTGTGTGCCCATTTCATTTTCGTCGGTCACAACAACCGCTGGCGTATCATGTAGTTTGAACGTTGTACGCACGTCTTTAACACGAGTACCAAGGTAACCTTTTGCGCGTTCAACAACAGATTTGAATTCTTCTGCTGCTTCTTTTTGCTTTTCTTTATCGTCTTCGTTTTCAAACTTAGAAAGATCAAGATCTGCTTTGGTAATTGCTTGGAACGGCTTACCGTCGAATTCAGGTAATTGACTCATCAACCATTCATCAATGCGATCATGCATCAAAATAACTTCTAAGCCTTTGGCACGGAATTGCTCAAGGTGAGGGCTATTCTTTGCAGCAGTAAAGCTATCAGCTGTTAAGAAGTAAATTTTCTCTTGGCCTTCTTTCATACGTGACACGTAATCAGCTACAGATACCGTTTGATCGGCTGTATCGTTATGTGTAGAGCTAAAACGAAGTAAATTAGCAATTTTTTCTCGATTAGAGAAATCTTCAGCAGGACCTTCTTTTAGCACTTGGCCAAATTCAGTCCAAAAAGTTTGATATTTTTCTGCATCGTTCTTTGCCATACGATCCAGCATGCTGAGTGCACGTTTCGTAGATGCCTTACGTAGCGCTTGAGTAACCTTGTTATCTTGCAAGATTTCACGAGAAACGTTTAGCGGTAAATCATTCGAATCAATCAGACCACGCATGAAACGTAGGTAGCTTGGCATAAACTGCTGAGCATCATCCATGATAAACACACGCTGAACGTATAACTTAAGACCATGCTTGCTATCGCGATTGTTCATGTCCCACGGGGCTGCAGATGGAACATACAACAAGCTTGTGTAATCTTGCGTACCTTCCACACGGTTGTGGCTCCACGTTAATGGCTCAGCAAAGTCATGAGAAACATGCTTGTAGAATTCTTTATATTCCTCTTCCGTTACTTCTGATTTATTACGTGTCCATAAGGCTTGAGCTTTATTTATTTGCTCCCACTTACTGCCTGTCGGTTTTCCTTCATCATCGTTTTCAGTCACTAAGATATGAACAGGAATGCCAATATGATCAGAATACTTACCGATGATGTCACGTAAACGGTGCTCGTTTAAGAATTCAGTTTCATCATCACGCAAGTGCAGAATAATATCCGTACCGCGTGTTGTTTTGTTGATATCTTCAACGGTGTAGTCGCCTTCACCTTCAGACGTCCAACTTACACCTTTATCTGCAGTTTCACCCGCAGCTCGTGTGTTAACCGTTACTGATTTAGCCACGATAAAAGAAGAATAAAAACCAACACCAAACTGACCAATTAACTGTGAATCTTTTGATTCATCGTTGGTCAATTTAGAAAAGAAGTCTTTTGTACCTGATTTTGCAATCGTACCAAGATGTTCAATAACATCATCACGATTCATACCAATGCCATTATCGCTAACGGTTAGCGTACCCGCTTCTGCATTGAATGATAATTTCACACCGATATCGGCATCATTTTCAAATAAATCAGGTTGAGACAAAGCACGGAAGCGAAGCTTATCTGCAGCATCCGACGCATTAGAAATCAACTCACGCAAAAAAATCTCTTTATTCGAATATAAAGAATGAATCATCAAATGAAGTAATTGTTTGACTTCAGACTGAAAGCCACGCGTTTCCTTGTTGATATGTGTACCTTGTTCGCTCATCTAATACTCCGAAACAGTTAGTTTACGTAATTCATTAGATATATATGGTCAAATAATGTATTTTCAACCTAAAATAGGTCTTTTCATACACTTTAGATTTTTTCAGTACGTGTTTTTATTTTTTTATATTCAGACTGTGTTCAGTACAAATATGATATATAGACGCACGAACTATATATCCGGGGCAAAAAATGCTTAAAATTTCCACCAAATACTTGATCGGGCAACGATTCCTTTTTGACCCTTACGATAACAGCCTGATCGATCAACATGAAAGTGATGAGTTAACACGCCTAGGTAGCAATGAAAGCCGAGCCCTAGGTTTATTAATTGAAGACCCAGGCGCCATCATTACTCGTAACCGCTTACATGATTATGTATGGCGAGAGCAGGGTTTTGAAGTTGATGATTCAAGCTTAACTCAAGCAATCTCAACACTGCGTAAAGCATTAAAAGATTCGACAAAGTCACCAGAGTTTATAAAAACCGTGCCTAAACGCGGTTATCAAATGATCGCTCCTGTTGAAGAATACAATAGCGACACTGATAATACAGAAACCCCAGTAACAGAAGCCGCGGACAATACAGATTCAATCCATGAAAGCAGCCATCACCAAGATGAACCCCGCCATAATACGGCAGCAACAGCACACGTTAATCATTCATCAGGTAAGGCGACTGTTACTGCTGCTGTGCCAGCACAAAAAAACATGGTATTAGGCTGGGTTGCTCTAGCACTCGCATGCTTATTACCCCTACTGGTTAACCTTAGTTTTCCACCTAAGTCAGCGGCGTTTACACCACTACTAGCTGTAGATGGCATAACCGTATCAACGACAAAGATTCATCCTGTTCTTAGTGATTGGAAACCGATGATTTCAGAGTGCGTAACGACCTATTTAGAAAGTCATAAAGATAAAATTCGCCCCGTTGATATCATTGTAACGGGTGGTCAAAACAACTCAATTTGGTTGAACTATATTCACGACACATCAGTGCCAAATGAAAATGTAACGCTTCGCCTGCTAACAAGCCAAGAGGATAATTCGAAGCTATGCCAATAAAAAATAAATCGACTCAAATGCCCTCTTTTGTCAAACGCTTTTGGCCATTTATGGTCTTGATCATGTCGGGAATCTTTAGCACTTGGCTTTATTATTCAAGTGACTTTAAGTTAGACCAATTGCTGATGTCTCGTGAATGGCAATCGACCACAGTAAGTCGTATTGAAGAAACGCAATTTAATACGCTGGGTATGCTACGTCGCGTAGAGCAAACGAGCCATGTTGTGTATTTACCCAATAAAACGTATTCGCGCATTACACTAATGAAATTATTCAGTAATGAAGAATCGCCATTAACGCTACATATCTCTGAGTCTGGTAACTGGGATATTAGCGGTGGTTACTTATTGACTGAACCTGTGGAATTTAAAGATATTACATCAGGGAAAAATGCAGACTTTCAAAAGCAGCATCTTACTATTGTGAAGAAGATTTTCCGTATGGATGCTCAACAAAGCCGTCGTATTGATATTATCGATCAAAAATCAATGTTGCTAACAAGCTTAACTTACGGTTCAAATATTTTGTATTCACTGTAAGAATAACGGCAATTGTAAAATGACATAAAGACCGCTTTAATTCTAAAACCACATCTGATTAGGTGTGGTTTTTTAATACATACATTTTGATGGTGAATAGATATTGAATATGCCGCAGAAGTAATTCAGATAAGCCAAGGCAACAAACATAATTCATTATTCATTATTCTATCGTCTCAACATACCCTCTTCTTTAACCGTTTACCTTTGCTTTGGTACTATTAAGAATAAGTAAATGGTCAGATAATTAAGCAGTTACAAGTAATATTAACGAGTCTAATAATCATATAGTTATCTAGGCTAGTATGAGATTTCACTTATCGTAAAGGGCATAGGCACATCTGAGTTTAGCTAAAAACACAATCTCTAACCCTTCCCCTAATCAGATCAAATAAGGAGCCACTAGGCTCCTTATTACTATTCAATAATTTATTAGCTTATCGCTACATTAAAATGCGTAACGAGCACCAATCATTGCTTCATTGTCAGCATTATCGCCTACATAAGAAACATTCTTATCGTCATCAAGAAGTGCAAACTTATAGCTTACAAACGCAGTAAAGTTACCCATATAGTGTGCGTACTCAACCCCGATATTATTAATATCGAAGTCTTTAGAATCATCTGCACTTAGGTAGTTATATGTCGCATTTACATTATTATTACCAAAGTTATAACCTAAGTAAGCATCTACCGCATCGAAGTCACTTTCATTCAGACCTGTACCACCATTGCTGTTTACCGCAGAAAGCTTACCGCCTTGGTAAGTCATCGCTACATCAATACCCATATCATGTTGGTATTGTGCAGCAACAATAGCAACATTCGAATCAGCACGTTGATTACCAACGTTATTAATCTTTTGTTCACTACCAGAATAGCCTACACCTACGTTCAGACCGAAGCCAGTGTCGTAGCCTAGCATTGCATTCCAACCTTCATTTTTAGTTGATGTGGAATCAATGTTGTAGCTTGCTTGGAAGTTTAGGTTATTTGTCGCATAACCATAACGGATAACGTTTGCCGCGCGGTCAGAAGTAGATGCATTATACTCGTTGATGCTACCACTGAATGTTTCAGCTTTATCCGTCCAGTTTGTTAGGTAAGTTACAGCATTATCTTGGTGTCCGAAGGTTAAATCACCCATCTTTTTAGATGACAAACCCGCATACATATAACGAACTTCATTATCACCGCTGTACTCTTCATTTTCAGTAATTTCAAACTCTGTAAAACCAAGAACACTCAGATCATCATTAACAGCATGCTCACCACCAATATTCAAACGAACACGCGAGTTGTTTTCAAAGCTATTGTCATCGCCTGCTGTTTTATTTGCATCTGAGAAGTTAGCACGTACTTCAACACGACCACCAACATCAAGGCTTGTCGTGTCATCTTTATAAACTGTAGTAGCCATTGCAGATGCACTTGCCATACAAGCACCACTAACAAGGATCGCGATTGTTGTCTTTTTCATGTTCACTCCTAACTGCCAGCGTATTTATCAATAGCCTTACTTGGCCAGATACACTTGACGATGTTTTATTAAAATATCGGTAGTTGCCTGATGTATTCACCCCTCGTCATTGTGCTGCCACACACTGTCGAATATTTGGGAACATCTTCCGTGGCTGTAAACTTCATTCCAATGATGGGAGGTATTAAACAATAGATAACAACAGCTTATAAAGAAAAACAGACTTAAACATTATTTATATAGTTATCATTAGAAATTAACCTGATATAAAAACTAAACAGAGCTACAAAAAACTCAACGATCTAAAATTATAAAATAAAGCATTGATACTTAATGCTTTTCTTAATTATCATAATAATTGTATAAATTGAGTGATGAAATAAGAGGGGAAAATTCCAGATAAAGAATAATAAATACTAATGATTTTAAAGTAGTAACCAAAAGACAAAAAAATACCAACCACAGATTGTCTCTATGATTGGTATCTATTACGAACTCTGTTCAATTCCATCGAAAGGTCTAATGTACATTGCTAAGCAATTAGTTCAGTTTCTGGCGACCCGCCAATGAATGAGAAAGGGTTGTTCCATCAACAAGTTCTAGTTCACCACCGACTGGTACACCATGTGCAATACGCGTTGCTGGTACACCGTATTCATGGCAAAGCTCGGCAATATAATGCGCAGTTGCTTCACCCTCTACAGTAGGATTCGTCGCCAAAATTAATTCAGCTATCGTTTCTTTTTGTAGGCGGAACTCAAGGGTATCTAAGCCGATATCTGAAGGGCCTATACCATCTAATGGCGATAAGTGACCCATCAATACAAAGTAACGACCAGAAAACTGCCCTGTTGATTCAACCGCAACAATATCTGCAGGGCTTTCTACCACACAGATCTGACCATTTTCCTGACGACGAGGATTCGCACAAACTGCACAAATGTCATCTTCAGTGAATGTACGGCAATCACGACAATGACCAATATCAGTCATTGCGCGATTTAATGCATCAGCAAGCTGTAAACCGCCTTGGCGATTTCGCTGCAACAAATTGAAGGCCATACGCTGCGCCGACTTGGGGCCAACCCCAGGTAGACAACGTAAGGCCTCCATTAATTGTTCCAGTAAATGACTGGTTCGCATTGATTAAAATGGCATCTTAAAGCCAGCTGGTAAATTCATACCGCCAGTAACACCTGCCATTTTTTCTTTCTGCGTTTCTTCAACACGACGTGAAGCATCGTTAAATGCCGCAGCAATAAGATCTTCTAACATGTCTTTGTCGTCTTCCATTAAGCTATCATCTAGCTGAACACGACGAACACTGTGATTGCCCGTAATAGTCACTTTTACAAGGCCAGCACCAGACTCTCCAGTAACTTCCATATTTGCGACTTCTTCTTGCATTTTCTGCATGCGCTCTTGCATTTGCTGCGCTTGCTTCATCATGTTACCCATACCACCTTTACCAAACATATTATCTCTCTCTATTGGTCTGGTTGAAATTCATTATGCTCTGTAGCAATTCGCTACATTACAATGGCCTAATACTGTCTTCATCCAACACTGCGGCAAAGCGCTGGCGGATAAAAGTGACATTAGCATCACTTTCTAAACTTTCTTTTGCTTGACCCAGCTTCTGCTGATAAAGCCCTTCTCGCCATTCCAGTGGCGTCTGACCTTTACCACTCAGCTCAATCTTTAAATCAATGTCTACACTCTGTAGCTCGCCAATTGCTTGCGCTAGCTGCTCTCGTGCTTTCGGGTTATCTAGGTGACTCTGCGATTGACGTAAATACAAAGTAACCTGATTGTTATCTTGTTCAAACGCTGAATTTAACGCTAGTTGTTGAACTAACCGTCCTACATTTAGCTTAGTCACTAAATCGGACCAACTATCCTGATTTGCCGCTTCTTTGACAAGTAATTTCGCCATTTCAGGTGTTTTTTCATGCTCTAACGCTTGCTTTAATTTACGCGGGGCAACCTCAAGCTTGGTATCTTCTTCAGGTGTTACTGGTTGCATCGGTTTCCACTGATACTCATCTTTTTTCTCAGGCACATTTGCTTGAGTACCATTTGCATGAGTCGCTATCATCGACGCCGGCATCGCACTGTTAGTTGCAGTGTTTCCTGTGGTAGGAACACGTATCCCCGCATGCTTGTTGGCAATACGGTCTAACACATTCGTTGCGACTTTTTTAGCTGGCGCCGGTTCACCCTTTTTTACAGGTTGCTCTTCATTACCACGTTTTGACTGGCTTCGTAACTTGTTACGCGCAGCCAGTAAACCAGAAGCTGCTGAACGTGGTTGTGCTGGCGGTATATTTTGTGGTGCTGCAGACTGCTCAGCCGGTACTGTACCCGCTGATTCCTGAATAGAACTTGGACTAGCCGCTAATTGTTGCTCACTATGTTGTGGAGCGATAACGTGTGGTGCTACAACTTGTGAAGTAGCGACTTGTGAAGTAGCGGCTTGTGGCTGCGACCCCATCTGTGCTTTTAATGCTTGAACACGCTGCATACCTTGTTGAGGCGCAGCAGGCTCACTTGCTGGTACATTAATAGATTGAGGTGTAATCCCACTACCCGATACCGGTCTGAACGCCAACATGCGCAGCAACACCATCTCTAGCCCTATACGGCCATCAGGTGCGAACGCTAAATCTTGACGACCTTGCAACGCAATTTGATAACACAGCTGAACATCTTGTGGGGTCATTGCTGAACTAAGCGCAATAATACGATCAGCATCAGGGGCACTCATATCTAATGCTGCCGGTAATGCCTGATGCATGGCAACACGGTGTAATTGTGCGGCTAATTCACGTAGTAAACTATCCCATTCCACACCCACACTCGCGAGTTCTTCAAGCCCACCCATCGCTGTATTCGCTTGACCGCCAGAAACAGCCTCTAACAAAAACAATGCTTGATCTGTATTTAACGTACCCAACATCATTGAAACCGAATCAGCATGAACTTGGCCATTACCCAGCGCTATCGCTTGGTCAGTCAAACTTAATGCATCACGCATACTACCTTCGGCAGCACGTGATAATAGGCTTAATGCTTTCGGTTCAAAATCAACATTTTCTTGAGTTAATACGTTTGATAACTGGCTTTGAATCTGATCATTGTCTAAATGCTTTAGATGAAACTGCAAACAGCGAGATAAAATCGTCACTGGCAACTTTTGAGGGTCAGTGGTTGCGAGAATAAATTTAACGTATTCCGGTGGCTCTTCTAGCGTCTTTAATAAGGCGTTAAAACTATGACGAGATAACATGTGCACTTCATCAATTAAGTACACCTTAAAACGGCCACGTGCAGGCTTATACTGAACGTTATCAAGTAACTCACGCGTATCTTCTACTTTCGTTCTTGATGCCGCATCGATCTCTAATAGATCAACAAAACGTCCCTCATCAATTTCTTTACACGTACCACATTGCCCACAAGGTGTTGCAGTAATCCCTTGTTCACAGTTAAGCCCTTTGGCAAAAATTCGTGCAATAGAGGTTTTACCTACACCTCGGGTACCACTAAATAAATATGCGTGGTGAAGACGGTTGTGCGCGAGAGCGTTAGACAATGCAGTTAATACATGTGACTGCCCTACTACATCACTAAATTGATACGGTCGCCATTTCCGTGCCAGAACCTGATAACTCATGTCGTATAGCCCTACAAAATCAAGAATTCAATGCTAGCACAGAGAGGGTATTTGAGCGAGAGGGCGCAATGATGAGCGCCCAATCATTAGCCAGATTTAGGTAATTCTGGCTAGAGGAAATAATTAGCTATCGTAATCACTGCGTTTAATGATTCTAACAACCATTAATGGCCGTCGAAATCACAAATGCTAAATACATTCAGGCCAATGCCTTTTAAACGCTCTGCACCGCCAATGTCTGGCAAATTAATAACAAACGCAGCATCTTCAACCACACCGCCTAAACGACGGGCTAGCTTTGTTGTCGCTTCAATTGTACCGCCAGTTGCGAGTAGATCATCAACAAGCAGAACCTTGTCACCTTCTACAATAGCATCGACGTGAATTTCAAGTATGTCTTTGCCGTATTCCAATTCATAGCTTTCAGAAATAACTTCGCGTGGTAATTTACCCGGTTTACGCACTGGCACAAAACCCACACCTAACTCTAATGCTAAAGGAGCACCAAACAGAAAACCACGCGCTTCAGTACCAATGACCTTGGTAATTCCTGTATTGCTGTAACGCTCAATCAGCACCTGCATAGTGGCACGATAAGCTTCAGGATCTTCCATCAGGCTTGTTACATCACGGAATAAGATACCTGGCTTAGGGTAATCAGAAATTGATTTAATACTGTTTCTAATCAACGTTAGTTGTTCGTTATTTACGGTTTCTTTAGTCATAGTAGTTTTCCACGCACCCAATATACTCTACGAGTTGAATGCTAAAAGCGAAGTAAATGCCAGCGTTGGCAGGCTTAAACAAAAATACCAAACTGAATGATTATCTGCTTAATCAAAGAGAATGGTTCAGTTTGGTATTCTTACAGCCAGCAATTTTATTGCTTTTCTTGAGTTGTAGCAACCGACTCCATTACAGGCAATCGATTAAACCAAATAAGGAGTGTCGCAGCGATCACAATCAGCATCATTTTATGCCAAAGAAGCGGGACGATATAAATTGAAAAAGCAAAACTCAGCACTATCGAAATATTTGCTCGACGTTTTACAACAGTAGATACAGCACGATGTTGGTGCCAATTGTTTAAAAGGGGACCAAAATGAGGATGCCTATGTAGCCAACGACTTAAACGCGGCGAACCTCGCATGAAACAGGCACTCGCTAACAATAGAAATGGCGTAGTGGGTAATAAAGGCAGAAAGATACCGATAACACCGAGTACAACACAAATCCAACCTGTCGTTATCAGCAATGTCCGTTTAATCAAATCCCTCATTATCTACTCCAGAGTACGACATTTTCTGATTCTAATGCCAAGTAACAAAAAACGCAGCCTAAAATTAATCGAATATAATAAAGAGAAAAGAGAAAAGAGAGACAGTCTCCATTTGTAAGTGTGATAATCATCTGTACAACAGGCAATAACAAGGGACGCGAGTAACTATACCTAATTGTACAAATGACAGGCGCAACATTAACGCGTAAACATACCGATTAATGTTAAACTTGCTGGTAGAGTCGGAATTAATAATACTGCTAAAAAACCAACAAAATAGGTGAAATTGTACGGGTCTTTAAAATCCTGTTCCATTTTATACTTCCTTCTTCGACTATTTTGAGCGACTGATAAAATTTCGATTCGAAGCTTCTTCGAGCTCCATTTATTGTCTGGCTACTATAGCGAATAAAGAAAGTGACAAAAACCGAAGGAAAATGAGGGTATTCGAGCAAAGAGTCATAAAGGTTTGATTCAAATCACAATCAAAGAATAAATGCGATCTAGACTGAATTCACCACCACTAAGAAAATAAAGCAGCTATGACAACGTCAGACATTATTTACCAAGAATTGCAAAGTAACCTAGAACAAGAGCATCTGATGCTCTCAAAAGATCTCAAACACGAAATGCAGCTCAATACACTAGTACCATCAGCATTAGCTATTGAAAATGCCGATCTTAATAACCTGATCATGATGGCAAAATCCTCTTTTATTCCTAACTTGTTTGATCTGGCTATTCGAATGGAAAAAGTGGATGCCGCGGTATGCTCAATAAAATTAGGCATGTATGGCTTATGTGTCGATTGCGAAGAAGAAATTGATGAATCAGAGCTAAAAGCCGATCCTGCACAACCGCGCTGCCATGCTTGTTGTGATCATAGCCGTTATCATCATGATTAGGCATTACATAGCCAGTCCCCCCCTAAGCAAGAAAAAAGCAACAAACAAGAAAAGGGCAACGAATCTTTTTAGACCCCTCGCCCTCATCTTGTTAACGGCTTAAAAACAAAGTGCGAATAAAGGACTCGTACTCCTGCCCCTATTAACTGTTAACTGTTAGTTAAAATCATGCTCTGCTGCCCAAACCTTAAATGCTTTCTTTTCTTTGGTTGATGCCTTGGTATACCACATTTTAAGCTGAGTTAAAGAATCACCCGTGATTTCTATTTTTCCTGCCTCATCGACCATCACTGCGACTTGTTCTAAATCAACCGCATAGCCTTGCTCAAATACAATGCCATGCTTACTGTTGTACTTAGCAACTAACTCTTCCATATTACTGAAAGAGCCAAAACCATCACCTTTCAGCTCTACGGTTTTAAGCACTTCTTTTGAGCCATCGGTATATTCCAGAGCCCAATCTGCACCACGTTCAAAGTAAGCCGTAGTTTGTGAAAGTGTCGTCAATGTTGGCAATACAACCTTGGCATCTTTATCTGCGACATTAAGATCAAACAAATAAGGGCGTGTGGTGTAAATGGTATTTTTTGAGCCATTTTTTACTTCACCATCAAAGCGAACAACGATTTGATGTTTACCATCGGCCAGTTCCACACTCTCAGTGGGTGACCAATAAGACGATTCCACCTTTTTACCATCAACCACTAACAACTCAATATTCTTACTGGTCGATAGAGTTGCAGCTTGCGCTCCAGCACTCACAAACGCCATGATTGCCAACGATGTTAAAAGCACACATTTTTTCATGTTAATAAATCCTTTCGTAAAACGGCAAATAATATACCCATTCATTTTGCCACTATTTTGTACTTAGACTGCATAGCATTAAACAATAAATAAAAAGAAACAAAATGAATGGGGTGTAGATAGCAGAAAGCCGCCAAAAAGGCGGCTTTCTTAAGAAGTTATCTTAGATTGAATCAATCTTAGAAAGTTACTTCCATACCCACTACATAACCGAAGCCATCATCAACTTTCTTGTTAGTTAACACATCTGTGTATTCTAGATCAGTGTAACCTACTTCACCGTAAACTTTCACGTTGCTGTGAAGCTGCTGAGTAACGTTAGCGTAGAAAGTGTTGATATCGTCAGTACCTGAAGTATCAACGCTGTAGTTGTTGTAACCACCAGCAAATGTTGTCTTGTTCATAGTGTATGAACCAGCAAGCATGATTACGTCAATGTCAGTCTTCGCTTTAGCTGATGTTTCATCTTCGATTTGGCCATAAGAAGCAGCTAGGCTGAATGCATTGATGTTGTATTCAGCTTCTAGGTTGAAGCCGTCACGAGATGAATTTGCGCCAGACATATCTTCTGAAGAATATAGGTATACACGTGCATCTAGATCACCGAAACGCGCACCTAGACGACCGTCAATAACCTGGCCTTCATCAGATGTTTGGTCTTTACCATCAGAATTCAGTAGTGCAGACACACCAGCATAGAACTGGCCATTGTCGAATACATATTTAACAGTTTGGTCACCGTCAGCGACAACAAAGTCAATCGCTTCACCACCTAGTTCGATGTCTTTACCGATACCAGAATCATCCGCGATCAGGTATTGACGACCGAAAGTCATTGTACCGAAGTCACCAGAAATACCAACCCATAGTTCATCGTTAGTAACTTTGCCACTTTCCATTTCAAACGCAAGAGCAGCAACTGCGTTCATGTTGTCAGAAACTGCAACTGTTGTGTTGAATGCGATATCACCATCATCAAGGCGGATTTCACCGTCAGCTTCAGTCAGACCTTTAGCATTTGTATCTGTTTTATCTACTGATTTAGCAAAGCCCTGGTGGTATTGAACTTCAGCCGCGCCAGACAGATCGACTTTAACGCCGTCTGCATCATATAGGTTGATGCCCGCATTTGCTGAACCAGCTGCTGTTAGAATTGCTAGTGCTACAAGAGTCTTTTTCATGATAATCCACTGCCTTTTATTATTTAGAGTGAAATTCCGTTTAAAGAATTCCTTTTCTTATATTCCCTCGGCTAACTCTCTGTTTGAAATGTAAACAGAAAAAGTATACCAAGAGCGAGTAACTTGTTGAGCTCATCCTGACAGAGTTTCATTCTACGTGTCAAATACTCTAAATTAAAAAACAAAAAACATAAAACTCATTAAAAAACAAAGATATAAATATAAAAGGGCCACATGATGACCGCTAATTGCAGTAAAACCCACCAGATCAACCTAATTTCCAAACTGCAATAAACAGGATAAAACACTGAAATAATGATTATTACGCACTAAAACCAGGCCTTTAATATTATAAAACACCGGTTTTTATAGTTTTTTTATTCTGCTTTGGTATATTTAGATAACTGTTTTATAAGGTTCAATCTAATTTCGTGATATCCGTCGCACTTTATTTATAAAATATACAGAAATTAGTCTCCGCTCACATTTAGAGCTTCGTGCTATAATGCCCTTCCTTACCATTATGAAGTTTCAGTGATGTTACACAGTCAGATTAAAAGTGATATCAAACAATGCTATGAGAACCTGGGAAACCAGCTGGATAACTTTATCCCCCGTCGTGCACAGAACTACCTTGTAGCTGAAATTGCTAAAACACTGGCTGGTGAATATCATCAGAAACACCGAATGTTGGTGGGTGAAGCAGGTACAGGTATTGGTAAGTCACTCGCTTACTTGCTTGGAGGGATCCCCTTTGCACTTTTCAATAATAAGAAGTTACTGATTTCGACCGCAACAGTGGCATTACAAGAACAATTAATTAACAAAGATTTGCCATTGTTTAATCGTATTTACCCAAAAGAATTCAGCTTCATTCTGGCTAAAGGGCGTCAGCGCTATTGCTGCAACCACAAATTAGAGGCTTGTTGTGCCACAAATAACGACCAACAAGTGGCATTATGGGAAGAAAAACCTAAAAAGTCGGATTTAGATCTTTTAAGAAGAATGCTTAAAGCTACTCAAGACGGTAAATGGGATGGTGATCGCGACAGTTGGCCGACAACCATTCCAGATCGTGTCTGGCCACAAATAATGGCAGATAAACACAGCTGCCATGCCGGTTTACCCCAGCACCGTAGTTGTCCATTTGCGAAAGCGAGAGAACACTTAGACAAAGCCGATGTCATTATTGCTAACCATGCTTTGCTAATGGCAGATATTGAATTAGGTGGTGGGGTGATTTTGCCCGAACCAGAGCAAACCATTTATGTGATTGATGAAGCGCACCACTTACCAAAGGTCGCGCGAGACTTCTCTTCAGCGGCATCAAGCTTAAAAGGTGCAGCGACTTGGTTAGAAAAGTTAAATCAAACTATTGGTAAACTGGCAGAGCTGGCCGAATACAAAAAAGCAGCTCGCTTCCAAGATGCTATCTTAGAAAATATTCAGCACCTTATTCCAACATTACGGCAAGTAGCCAACAATGTTGATGCCAGTATGTTCAGTAAAGACGGTATCTACCGTTTTGAACACGGTGAATTACCAGCATGGTTAGAACAAGAAGCAAAAGGCTGCAAAGATGCCAGTAAAAAAGCCTTACAATCATTAGGTAAGATACACGACTTAATTTCTGAACGTTTGAAAGATAACGAAATCCAACAACGTTTAGGTGAACAAGCCCTTGCCGAATCAGGTGTTTATCTACAACGTTTAGAAAATTTAGAAAAAGTATGGGCATTGATGGCACAGCCCAAAAAAGATAAAGGTGCCCCACTCGCACGCTGGATAGAAAAGAACCCTGATAACGAAGGGGACTATATTATTCAGGTTTCACCACTTGAAGTCGGTTACCGTTTAGATCAGTTATTATGGAGCCGTGCGGCAGGTGCCATTTTGGTATCAGCAACGCTGCGTGCTTTAAACCAATTTACTTACTTTTGTCGTCAAGTGGGTATCTATGAAATGGACAGCACGCGCTTTTTAGCCCTTGCTTCACCGTTTGATTATCAAAATAACGCTCGCTTAGTTATTCCAGCATTATCCCTTGAACCTCAGGCTGATAAATTTACCGATCTACTAATCAAAACATTGCCAGAATATTTAGAAGGTGAAACCGCCAGTCTCGTACTCTTTTCATCATACTGGCAGATGAATAAAGTTGCCGATGAATTACGCCCACTCGCCAAGAAAAACAAATGGGAATTATTGGTACAAGGTGAAGAATCACGCCACATAACTCTAAAAAAACATAAAGATAATTGTAAAAACGGTAAGCCAAGCATTTTGTTTGGTACCGGAAGCTTCTCTGAAGGGCTTGATTTACCAGGCGATTTATTAAAAAACCTGATAATCACAAAAATTCCTTTCGGTGTGCCAACCTCACCAGTCGAAGAAGCCCATGCGGAATATATTGAAAGCTGTGGTGGTAATCCGTTTATGCAAATTTCAGTGCCAGAAGCCAGTAAAAAGCTGATTCAATCTGTGGGTAGATTAATTCGAAAAGAAGAAGACACGGGTCGAGTCGTGCTGCTTGATCGTAGAATAATAAACCGTCGTTACGGTAAAGCCTTATTGGATTCACTACCACCATTTAAACGCGTTATAGAATACAGCTAATACATTCTAGGTAAGTTGTTTTGGTGCTAAATTTATTCGCCCAGTATTTGTCACTGTGGTGGTTATTCTTGCTGGTAAACTTGCTTGGCAAGCTTGGTTTTAATTAAGGTATTTTTTTATGTCTGATCTTTCACGTTTAGAAGCTATCGTAGACCAGCTCCTTCACGAAGCGATACAGATTGATCGCCAACGAAAAGAAGCGAAATACCCTTTGTTTGATGAGCAGTTATTTCATTGTCGCAGTAAATTATTGACACCTTGCGTTAAAGAAATCCAGCATGAGATATCGGTTTTACGCAAAGAACGTCAAGCAGGAAAGTTACTCGCATCGCGTACTCAATACATCTGTGAAAGTATTGTCGCTCAGATTCAAGCGGTTCAACGAGAAATAGCCACACAAAATATTCGTAAAAACGAACCGAGAAAAAAAGCAGGTTGGCGCAAACCCATTAATGAATTACGCCAAGATCTGGCTAAACACAAAGAATGGGAAAGCCGATTAGCCGCAATGGTTCGCGATAAAGAAATGCAACTGAGTCGTAGTGCGACTTTCGCAGAACAACAAAGTATGCAAAAAGAAGTATTAGCACTTGAAGGTAGGTTAACTCGGTGCCGTTCATCATTAGCAAATATTGAAAAAAGTATTGGCTACAGCGAGCGAGGTCGTTAATTGATGATGCGGGAGTCGATATTCATGCCGCTCTCGATGTTTATATACCCAAGATACCTCACGATGCAGGACTCAGAGTGAGGTAACTTGGGTATAAATAACACCATTGCTGTATGATCAATTATCAACAGTCAACGCAGAGCTCTATTATGTCAAAAGATATTAGAACCAAAGATAAGACCCCTTCATCTCTTTCTGATGCACCAGAAGACGTTCAACTTGCCGTAGATCTGATTTACTTATTAGAAAGTAATGATATTAAGCCAGAAATAGCACTTGCCGCTCTTGAAATTGTCAAAAAAGATCTAGAATCAAAAATACAATAATTGTCGATTTATTCCCTAGTTCCTAAGAATACCCTGAAACAACGGAGTCATTATATTGACTCTTTTTTGACAATATAATGGCAATTTTTCATTAAAATCTTGTTTTTAGCATTATATATATAATTTCATTCCCGACTGAATTTAAAAACCTTATAATAAAAGCTTATGTCACTATGCTATAAAATATAAATAATTTATTGGTGACCGTTTTTTATTTCTCATGTACTTCGTCACATAAGGTTTATTTATGAAAAAGGAATTTCGTATTGCTGCACTTGCTGCGGCAATTACGTTATCAGGCTGTGCATCAGATTCAGATGCTACAGCAAATGTGGACCCACAAACCAATCAGGCACAACTACAAGAACAGATTAGTTCTTTTAAAACAGAGATTAACGACGCAGAAAGCGCATTAAAGGCAGTGGGAGCTAAAGACCTGGCATGGTTTGCCACGCGTCAAATTACCGACGCTAAAGACGCATTAAAAGAAGCCAAGGAATATTTTTCAGAGTATGAATCTGATTCTTCAACGATGAATAATAGCATTGGACTTTTCACATCTACAACATACCTCCAAGCAACAACAGAATCATTAGATACGTTTACAGATAATTTAAATAAAGCAAAATCAATATATGCTGAAACGGCGACTGTATTAGAAGATGCATTAAACTACCGAAAACAACTTGAAAAAATTGATGCTAAAAAACATTATCCTAAAACAGCACAGCAGCTAGAACGTCAACTTAAAACATTGGTTGATTACATGGCTAACGATAATAAAGATCGAGCGATTAAATCCCAACCGGAACTTGTTCGAAAACAGCATAATCTAGAAGTAAGAACAATCACAAAAATCTATTTATCTGATAACCAAAAAGAACTTCAACGCCAGAAGACGGCTGGTGTCGCACAACACGCGCCAAAAACATTACGACATGCTGAAGCAAAACTAAAAGCGTCTGAAACATTTATTGCAACAGAGCCTCGCGCTATTTCTTCCATTACACAGAAAGCAGAAGAAACCCGTTTTGAGCTTGCTCACTCGCAGCTAATAGCAACCGCCGTACAAAATCTAAAAGCCATGCCAGATAAAGATTATGAACGCCATATTCTAAGTTATGAGCATATCTTAACTGATATTAGTGCCGCTCTAGATTCAGGTGATGTACGTGACCAACCTGTTCTTCAACAAGGAAAACACGTTGTGGCCTCCATCAAAGCTAACCAAAAAAGTCAAAATGACCTTGTTGCCGCTTTAGAGTCACAATTAGCAGAAGCCGTTATGGCTCAAAAAACGACAATGCTAGCCTCAACTAAAACGGAAGAGGTAAAAACAGCAGCTGTAATTGAAACAATTGCAACTGAAACCGTTGAAGCGGAAGTCAGCGTAGAAGCGCCTACTACTGAAACGGTTGAAGCTGAAATAATCTCAGAAACACCTGCGGCCGAAACAGTTGAAGCGGAAATCATAGAAGATGAAGTCGATGAAACAACTGCATAACTCGAATTAGAACATTTGACTTACTGCTAGTAACAATAAAGGAGAGGGGGCACCTCTCCTTTACATTTCTCAACACTCTGTACCAAGATCCCTTAAAACTCTTGATTCATCTTTGTTAGATACATCAGTAAGTTTTTTCGCTCAGTATCGTCTAACTTAGCGGTAATATCTTGAGTTAATGATAAATGTAAATGATCGTGCTCTTGATACATCTCTACCCCTTTCTCGGTTAAATCAACGAGAATAGAACGGCGATCTGACTCATGCGGACGGCGCTGTATTAATTCAGCCTGCACCATTTTATCGACTTGAACAGTTAACGTACCTGTTGTTACACCAATTTTATCTGCCAGCTCTTTCATTCGCATTGCGCCATGAGCACCCAGAATTTCAACAATATGTACCTGTGGCAAAGAAAAGCCTTTCCCGCGCACAACAGATTGCTCCCAAGATGACAGCTTCTCGTAAAATTCAATGATCGTGTGATTTAACTGTTCAATATCTTTCATTCAATATCCGCAGCCGAAGCTAAGTACTTCGACACTCATTAACTTCAATAGTCAGGTGGCTAATCTTAGCGAAATTTGCCAGTAATTGCTTGTATTCCTCAGCCAATTTAGGCTTTGCACTCACGACTGAAATCATTGCTGCATAATGATCGGCACTGACTTTCCAAATATGAATATCACTGACTCGGTCATCATTATCGGCCTCTAATTGACTGATGATTTTCTGACGGTAATCATCATCAATGCTTTGATCTAACAATATAGGCCCCGTCTGCTTCATTAGCCCATAAGCCCAACGGGTAATAATAACCGCCCCAACGATACCCATTAAGGCATCAAGCCAGTTCCAACCTAAATACTTACCAAAAATAAGCGCGACAATAGCCAATAATGATGTAAGGGCATCTGCCATTACGTGAAAATAAGCCGCTTTCAAGTTGTGATCATGATGATGCTCACCTTGATGATCGCAGGCATGCCCATGATGGTGATGTGAATGATCATGATGGTGATCATCTTTCAGCAAAAACACACTCACAATATTGATGATTAAACCTAATACCGCGACAGCAATCGCTTCATTAAATTGAATCGCCTCTGGTGACCATAAGCGCTGTAATGATTCAACCATCATAACCAATGCCACCAGCCCTAAGGCTACCGCACTGGTAAAGCCTCCAAGTACACTCACCTTGCCAGTACCAAAAGAAAAACCATCACTATTCGCATGTTTGCGAGCATAACGATAGGCAAAAATCGTGATCATGAATGCCGCGGCGTGTGTACCCATATGCCAGCCATCAGCTAGTAACGCCATAGAACCAAATACCGTACCCGCAACAATCTCTGCCACCATCATCACGAATGTTAGGCATAACACATAATATGTTCGCCTCTCACCGCTATGATTTAATGAGACAAAATCATGTTTATGTTTCCATGCTGCTAATGATTGCGTGTTCACCAACTTCTCCATATCCACTTCGTTTAAACGTTCTATCTTGAAATCATATAATGCGACAAAACAAATGATTTGATAGATATATACTTTGATAATCAAAGTATACTGACACTATATAGTTTGATTATCAAAGTATATTTTTAAACAAAACCCATTACGATACGCCTTAACCCTAGAGTAACCTCAAGCACGAAACATCGTTTTTATCGCTTACGTAATAAAAATAGAAATCTATCGATGACAAATACAATCATTAGGCATACCTATATCTAAGCCACTACTCCTCTAGTAATAACCAGCTAAGATTAAGGAAATAAGAATGGGATGCTGCAATCAACCACCGAATGGCGGTTCAAATAATATAGGGTTACTCTTGAAAGTTATTGCGGTGCTGTTTGCTGTCATCATGTTGTTGGCTTTTTTGTTCAATTAATTCGCAAAAATGAGCCACAAATAAATACTACGATTACTATACTTCAATCACTTGACCTTACCCTTAGGGAAAGGTTTAAACTTCGACTATCTCATTATGCAGCCATGCTTGTGGCTTAGTTAATCATGACTTAGGTAATAGCACTAAAACATGAATGTTAAATACTGTTCAGACAATTTGTTTGCTGTCGTACTGGTTGTAATCATTAGTTTGATTGCAAAGCCAGTAATGGGCATGTCTGTCAGTATGGAACCAATGAGTGATACCCTTTCATCAATATCAATGAATGCGTCGGAAGCAAAAAAAGCAGCCTCTAAAACGGTGATGAACATGCCTATGGGCTGTCACGGTATGATGGGAGAAAACCAAGCAACGACCAGCACGGCAGCAGTACAAACATCAATGAATATGATGAGTTGTACTTCTCACTCTGAGCAAATGAGTGATTCTTGCTGTGACATGACGCAATGTAGTGTGATTTCTGGTTGGATTCCGACTAATCTCACTTTTATTACGCACTTACCTCGTACCAACCAGATCCCATCTACGCTTAATCTCTATCCGATAGCGCGAACAGAAACCTTATTTCGCCCACCAATAGCATAACTCCCCGCTGTAACCCTACTGCCAGCTATAAAACTGTATCTAGAATATTGAACACATTCCGGTATGTCGCTACGCAGTAATCAAACCATTTAGATAATGAACATTATTTGAATAAGCAGTAATCCTATTCTGAATAAGTCGACCATCAATCACTTGTTTAAATGGGGATCAAACCTACAAAGTGGATGTATTTATGCAACCAAGCATACTTTCCCGCGTATTGGCACTCACACTCATGACAGCCACTGCGCAGCCCGTGTTTGCGACTACGGATATAACAAATTCAGGGCCGACTCATGCCCAAATAAATGCATCAATGAATGCGAATACTGAACTTAAACAATTAATCAGTTGGGCTATCGAGCATGACGCGGGTATTCAGCAAATACACTATCAAGCAGATGCTCTCCAAGATATGGGTGTAGCAACCTCTCAGTGGATGGATCCAAAACTCAAAGTGGGTGTTGGTGGTTTACCGGTTGATAGCTTTGCCTTTGATGACGATCCGATGACCAATATTTCTGTTGGATTAATGCAGCAGTTTGGTCGCGGTAATACACTTGGTTTAAAACAGAAGCAGAGTGATCAACAAGCTAATAGCATTCGCGAGAAAGCCGATGTTCGAGATCTCGAATTAGAAAACGCGATTACAACTCAATGGAACGAACTCGTTTTCCAGCAAAACGTTTATGGCTTATTACAGCAAAATCAGACGCTATTTAGAGAGCTTGAACATTACCTCAGCACTAATTACGGCGTTGGTTCAAATCAAGCCCAAGATATTATTCAAGCCCAGCTCCAAATCGGCCTGATTGATGACAAGCTGCAAGCTAATCAACAAATGCAGCAAAAAATCAAAGCGCAGCTGTCAGAGTGGGTTGGCGATAATGCTTTTACAATGCAAGCCAATAACTACCCTGATTGGGTAGTACTGAATGGCTATTTATCGACAAATGCAGGGGCTAATTCATCGACAACGCCTGAAAGTAATTACCAAGCATTAGTCAACCACCCATCTATTCGTATGAGTGATTTGCTAATCAAAAGCAGTGAAACAGGCATCGATATTGCCAACGAAGCGTATCTACCTGAATTTGGTGTTGAAGTCATGTATGGCTATCGACAAGCCAACGGCATGGGAGGCCAACCGGCATCGGATTTACTGAGCGTCTACCTCACCATGGATATCCCACTGTTTACGGAAAAACGCCAAGATAAAAAATTATCTTCAGCGCAGCATCAACTTGGCGCAGCGAAGGCGCAACGCGATCTTCTTCTTCGACAAATGAACGCCAAAATAAATGCACTAACGGTTGATCGCTACAACCTAGAACAACGTATCGAACGCTATCAAGATTCATTGTTAAAACGGGCAAAAGAAAAAACGCACGCCATTGAACGCGGCTATCAAAACAATACTAGCCAGTTAGATGAATATATTCGTGCCGCCAGTGATGAACTCACATTGGCTATCGAACAAGAGCGCCTTCAAGCTGATTTACAAAAAACAAATAGTAGCTTGGCTTACCTATTAAATAAATTTTAGGAATAACAATGAATAAGACATTTTCAGTAGCAGTCATCACATTGGCTATTGGCGGCGCACTTGGCTACTTTGCCGCAACAACCTTTCCTCAACATAATGATGCTCAGGAAGCCGCTGTATCCGGTGAAAAACAACCCTTGTACTGGGTAGCCCCCATGGATCCTAACTATCAGCGTGACAAACCCGGTAAATCACCAATGGGGATGGATCTAGTTCCATTCTACGCAGAAGAACAAAGCGGCGGGAAGAAAGATCCCGCGGGAACTGTCTCTATCTCTCCTGCGGTTGAAAATAATTTAGGGGTAAAAACTGCCAACGTCGTTAATGAAAAATTAACCCCAAAAATCGATACCGTCGGTTACATCACTTTTGATGAGAGTCAGCTATGGCAAGTTAACAGCCGCGTGAGTGGTTGGATCCAAAAACTGAATATCAATGCCATTGGCGAAAAAGTACAAAAGGGCGATGTTTTGTTCGAGCTTTATTCACCAGAACTGGTTCGGGCACAAGAAGAATTACTGAACGCAAAGCGCATTGGAAAAGCTGTACTTGTACAGGGAGCAAAAGAACGCCTCTCTTCTCTAGGGGTCGACAACAACCAGATCAATGCCATATTGCGAAGAGGTAAATCCTTTAAGAATATCGCAATCAAAGCCCCTGCTGATGGCATTATTGCTACCCTAAACGTACGAAATGGTGCTTATTTATCACCCGCACAGAGTGTGATCAGTGGTGGTTCATTAGACAACATTTGGGTTGATGTCGAAGTATTCGAACGCCAATCTAGCTGGATACAGTCTGGTACAACAGCAGACATGACGCTTGGTGCCTTACCCGGTAAACATTGGCAAGGTAAGGTCGATTATGTCTACCCAATCCTTGATCCTAATACCCGTACTTTACGTGTACGCCTTAAATTCTCCAATGCCAATGGCGATCTGAAACCGAATATGTTTGCCAATGTTACCTTGATGCCGCAAAGCAATAACAAGGTATTGACCGTTCCTAACCAGGCCGTTATCCGTTCTGCAGGTATGTCTCGCGTGGTATTGGCGCTTGGTGATGGAAAATTCCGTTCAACGCGCGTTGAAACAGGTCGTGAATCAGGCAATCAAATCGAAATCATTAAAGGGCTCAATCCAAACGATACCATTGTTACGTCTTCACATTTCTTATTAGATTCTGAATCTAGCTTAAGCGCCGATCTCAGCCGAATAAGTAACCGTAACGAAACCAAAGCCGCAGTAAGCGCACCAGTACACGATATGGCAAGTCATTCAACAGAGCAATCTGACGACAATTCGGCTTGGACAACAGGTGTCATTCGCAGCGTAATGCTTGATCATAGAATGCTGACCATCCAACACTCCCCTATTCCAGAGTGGCAATGGCCCGCAATGCAAATGGACTTCATGGTAAAAGACGATGTTGATATGAACCAATTTGTCGGCGGTCAAAGCATCCGATTTCTGATCGAAAAAACAGCGAATGGACAATATGTCGTCGCAGACGTTGAGCAAGACAATAACAATGCGGAGGTTGCACAATGATCAGTGCCATCATTCGCTGGTCGGTCAAAAACCGTTTCATGGTACTTGTTGCCACGTTATTTCTGGTTGCCGCCGGTATATACAGCGTTAAAAACACCCCGATCGATGCCATTCCTGACCTCTCAGATGTTCAGGTTATTATCAAAACCAGTTACCCAGGGCAAGCACCGCAAGTCGTTGAAGATCAGGTCACTTATCCATTAACAACAGCCATGTTGGCGGTACCGGGGGCTGAAACCGTGCGGGGGTATTCCTTTTTTGGCGACTCCTATGTTTATATCATTTTTAACGATGATACCGACATGTACTGGGCTCGTTCGCGTGTTTTGGAGTATTTAAGCCAGGTCGCACCGAAGTTGCCGCCTAGCGCAAAACCTACCCTAGGGCCCGATGCCACTGGTGTGGGCTGGGTATACAGCTACGTACTGACTGACAAATCAGGTAAGCACGATTTAAGCGAATTACGCAGCATGCAAGATTGGTTCTTAAAGTATGAGCTGCAAACCGTTGATGGAGTATCTGAAATTGCGACCGTAGGCGGTATGGTTAAGCAATATCAAGTACAGATTGAACCTTCAAAATTACGCGCTTATAACCTGACCTTACAGCAAGTTAATAAAGCGATTCAGGCTGGCAATCAAGAAGCTGGCGCGTCAGTCATTGAAGTGGCTGAAGCTGAGCATATGGTGCGAGCAACAGGGTATATTTCAAATATATCGGATCTTAAAAACGTACCGTTGAAAGTCACGGACAAAGGCACACCACTACTACTCGTGATATTGCTGATATTAATCTTGGTCCACAAATGCGCCGAGGTATTTCCGAGTTAAACGGTGAAGGTGAAGCTGTCGGTGGCATCATTGTGATGCGTTACGGTGAAAATGCTCGTGAAGTGATCCATAACGTTAAAGCAAAACTTGCCGAGCTACAGCGCAGTTTGCCTGATGGCGTTGAAATAGTACCCACTTATGATCGCTCAGGGCTCATCGATAATGCCGTAGAAAACCTCTATAAAAAATTGATGGAAGAATTCATTGTCGTAATCGTTGTTTGCGCACTGTTCTTATTCCACATTCGTTCATCACTGGTCATTATGATCAGCATGCCTATTGGTATTTTAGTCGCATTTATCATCATGCACTGGCAAGGCATTAATGCCAACATCATGTCACTCGGAGGTATTGCCATTGCTATTGGTGCAATGGTCGATGGCGCGATCGTCATGATAGAAAACGTGCATAAACATATTGAGCGAACACCGCTAACCAATAAAAACCGTTGGCAAGTGATCACCAAAGCGGCAGAAGAAGTCGGTGCGCCACTGTTCTTCTCGTTATTAATCATTACATTAAGCTTTGTACCCGTATTTGCCCTTGAAGGTCAAGAAGGCAAGATGTTCTCGCCGTTAGCATTCACTAAAACCTACGCGATGGCCGCTTCTGCTGGTTTGGCGATCACATTAGTGCCTGTGTTAATGGGATATTTTATTCGTGGCAATATTTTGCCTGAACACAAAAACCCCGTTAACCGTGCTGTTGTCGGTTTATACCGACCATTGCTGAACCTTAGCCTGCGCTTTCCAAAAGCAATCATTATCGTTGCTATTGCTTTAATGGCGTCAGCTTATTATCCAATACACAAAATGGGCAGTGAGTTCATCCCGCCATTGGATGAAGGCGATTTGATGTACATGCCAACCACCTACCCGGGTATTTCAATTGGTAAAGCCAGAGAGCTACTGCAACAAACCGATAAACTGATAAAAACAATCCCTGAAGTCAAAACCGTATGGGGCAAAATTGGTCGCGCTGAAACGGCAACCGATCCGGCACCATTAACCATGGTTGAAACTATCATTCAATTTAAGCCTGAAAGCGAATGGCGTGAAGGTGTCACCAAAGCAAGCTTACGTAAAGAACTCGATGCATTAGTGCAATTTCCTGGTGTAACAAATGCCTGGGTAATGCCAATTAAAACCCGTATTGACATGCTGGCGACAGGCATTAAGACCCCCATTGGCGTCAAAATTGCTGGGCCAGACCTAAAAGAAATTGAAGGTATTGGCGAACGCCTTGAACAAGTGCTGAAAGATATCGATGGCACGACCTCTGTATATGCAGAACGTGTCGCGGGTGGGCGTTACCTTACTATCGATATTAAACGTCGTGCTGCTGCGCGTTACGGGCTAAACATTCAGGATATCCAACAAGTGATCAGTGCCGCGGTTGGCGGCATGAATGTCGGTGAAACCATTGAAGGCTTAGAGCGCTACCCCATCAATGTACGCTACCCACAAGAATATCGAGATTCATTAGACAAGTTACAAAACTTACCGCTTGTTACCCCCAATGGGGCGCGTATTGCACTGGCAGATGTTGCTGATGTTCGTTTCGAAGATGGTCCACCGATGATCAAAACTGAAAATGCACGTCCAAATGGCTGGGTATTTATCGATATTGAAGGTCGAGATTTAGGTTCGTACGTGAAAGAGGCTCAGCAACGTGTGGCTGAACAGCTCAAGCTGCCTGCCGGTTATTCACTTGTCTGGTCAGGACAATATGAATACATGGAGCGTGCCAAAGCCCGCTTAACCACAGTGGTTCCAGCAACCATCGCGATCATAATGGTATTACTGTACCTCAGCTTCCGTCGTGTGGGCGAAGTCATGATTATCATGGGTACATTGCCACTCGCGATGGTAGGTGGTCTGTGGCTTATGCATATCCTCAACTATAACTTCTCTATTGCTGTTGGCGTTGGTTTCATAGCCTTATCAGGTGTTGCCGTCGAAATCGGGGTCATCATGTTGGTTTACCTCAACCAAGCTTGGCACTACAAACAGCTTCACGCTGAAGAAAACCAACAAACCTTGAACAAAGCCGACCTCGCGACGGCAATCAAAGAAGGCGCAGGTCTACGTGTTCGCCCTGTAATGATGACCGTTGCAACCGTCATTATCGGTCTAATCCCCATCATGTACGGTGGTGGTACAGGCTCTGAAGTCATGCAGCGTATCGCAGCACCCATGATCGGAGGCATGGCATCTGCGTTACTGCTTACGCTCGTTGTATTGCCTGCGGTCTTTAAACTATGGAAAGAAGTAAGCCATCAGCTGAAATAATGCCATTCTTTATCTCGTTAACTAACGAAGTAGGCAACTCATAAAGTAACTAACAAAGTAGAAAGGCTGTGTTATTTCTAGCTCAAGTAGCACAGCCAATAACTAAAATGACAAGGAATTAATAATGAAAGTATTTACATTACTCGCACTGACTTTGGCTCTTTCTTCTACCACCGCTTTCGCAGCAGGTGATCATGCTGGTATGAACCACGATAGTATGGACATGAAGAATATGGCAGGTATGGATCATAGCAAGATGAATCATGGCGACATGGATCACGGTAAAATGGATCATGGCGCTATGATGTCAGCTGTGGGTATGCCCGCACCTGCTGAGCAAGCAACTCAGACAATTCAGGTTAGCCTAAGCGATGATATGAAACTAAAATTTGAACCATCACTGAATCTTAAACAAGGTGATATTGTTCGTTTTGTTATCACCAATAATGGACAAATACCTCATGAGTTTTCAATTGGCAGTATTGATGAACAGAAAAAGCACCGCGACATGATGCGATCAATGCCGAACATGGAACACAGCGATGGCAGCACGATCAGCTTAAAATCGGGAGAGAAAGGCGAGATAACATGGCATTTCATGGGGCAACCCTTCGTTGAAGTGGCATGTAATATTCCCGGACATGCTGAAGCTGGAATGAAAATGAATTTCGTCTTAGCTGCAAAATAAATTATAACGCGCATCAATCTGATGCGCTTTTTCTCCTGAACAGTTATCAATTTTATGAAAATACTCATTATTGAAGATGAAACCAAACTAGGTAAATATCTCCAACTCGGATTAAATGAAAGTAGCTTCACCACCGATTGGGTAAATAATGGTTTGGATGGATTACATCAAGCCATGTCGCCTGAATATGATTTAATCCTTCTTGATGTAATGTTGCCAGATCTTGATGGATGGAAGATATTAACTCAAATTAAAACACACTATCCAGCACGCCCAATAATCATGCTGACAGCACGAGACAGTGTTGAAGATCGGGTAAAAGGCTTACAGTTAGGCGCAGATGATTATTTAGTTAAACCCTTTGCATTTATTGAGCTTATTGCTCGTATACAAAACCAAGTTCGGAAAAATGAAAATGTAGCAGTAAAAACAATGCTTACCATTGGGGATTTACACGTCGATCTTCTTCGCCGACGCGTAACACGTAATGACCAACATATCGATCTAACAGCGAAAGAGTTTCTATTGCTCGAACTATTGGTTTCACGTGAAAAAGAGGTGCTATCTAAGGCATTTATTGCCAGTAAAGTGTGGGATATGAATTTTGATAGTGATACTAATGTTATTGAGGTGGCGATTCGACGGCTTCGCAAAAAAGTAGATGACCCATTTGAATTCAAGCTCATTCATACCTTACGCGGCATGGGATATGTAATGGAGAGTCGAGAGTGAATAAACGATCATCATTAACAATAAATATTGCAGTCTGGTTTGGCTTAAGCTTATTGTTTACCGTTACTATTGTAGCTTGCATTATTAGTGCCTCTCTCTATAGCCATTTCAATGCCTTGGATAAAGAAAAATTGCACGCCATTGCAAATACAGCACAAGATTTAATTAAAGAGCAGACAATTAGCAATTCTTATTCAACGCTTAATACTATTATTAAGAATGAAAAAAACATAAGCCTTTTTATCTACAATAAGAAGGGGACGTTATTATTTCAAGATACACAATCACATTTATTGCTCTCTCCTGCACAATGGAAGCTGGACGTAATCAACAATTGGAGCCAAAATGAAAATCAATATCGAGGTATAAAAATATCGAGTGACAATGATATCTCTACACCCGTTTTTATTTCAGTGGTTATGAATAAAGAAGTACATCAACAGTTTTTAAATAAAATGTACACCCTACTTTTTTCAATTTTTACGATTACCGCAATCAGCTTAAGTGTTGGTGGATACTACATCGCATGGCGAGCACTAAAACCATTAAGAAACTTGGGAGTAACACTCACTCAAATTAATGCGTCATCATTATCAACTCGACTTAACGCTAAAATTACACACCAAGAGCTCGCACCTTTGGTCAATGCCTTTAATGAAATGCTTGCTCGTATTGAAAGTTCATTTTCCCAATTATCATTTTTTAGTACCCACCTCGCTCACGAACTACGTACACCACTCTCAGCCATTATTTTGCAAAACCAAGTACTACTACAAAATGAACGCGATAAAAAAACGTATCAAGATGCCCTTCGTTCTAACCTTGAAGAGCTGGAATTCTTATCTAAAACTGTTACCGATATACTGTTGCTCACAAAAGCGCAAAGTAACCAATTACCGTTTAAAATAGAGGTGATTGAACTTAAGCATCTCGTCGAAAAAGTAAGTGAATACTATCAACTTTTAGCGGAAGAGAAAGGCGTAAAATTCACAATTATCGGTGATTGCATCGTTCATCATGACAGCGCCCATCTACGCCGTATCATTGGTAACTTACTCTCGAATGCAACTCGTCACGCAGATCCTGATAGTGAAATTACTATCGTAATCATACCAAATAAAGAACTCGTCACTTTTTCAGTGACCAATCAAGGCAAGTCTATCAACATTAATGAGCAGCACCTTATTTATCAACATCAATATCGTAGTCCCGCCTCAAGTAATATTAATTCTACAGAAGTAAATATTGGTGTAGGACTCAATATATGCCAAACCATCATCAAAGCAATGGGAGGAAAAATAACGCTATATTCAAAAAACAGAGAGACAACCTTTACGGTTACCCTCCCCATTAAATATGATTAAAAATAGGATAAAAACAGGGAGGGTAACTATACCTCCCTCTGTCATACCTAGTTATTCGTGTCGTGGATACGGTAATGATACTTCACCTTTACTAAGGCTTGATATTCAATCACATTTGGCTGTTTAGCAAACTCTTTCACTGTCACTTCTTTATCTTCAACCATGATAGATTTAACATCTAAATCGCGTGAAGAAACGTTAAGAATAGGTCTTAGCTCCGCTGACGACTTTCCATGTAGATTATTTAAAATATCATAACCTTGCTGATACGCTGAACTACGCGTTGACATTACATCAGACAATAAAGTTGCCGTTCCCGTTTGCACTGTATAGTTAGCGGCTGATCTCATATAGGTTTTATCCATAGATTCAGTTGAACTCGCCATCACTTGCGTACTCATTAATACTAACGCGGTAACTGTCAATAATGTTTTCTTCATCTTTACTTTCCTTTATTGTTATTTCTTACCAACAATAATAACCAAGTAAATTGACAGCTAGCTGTCATGAAAATTACATTTTTGTCAGGTTGAATTGAATATATTAAAAGAAGAAATCACGAGGCTATTATCTATATTCAATGCAGCGTTAATATCTACAGAACAAATAAAAGAACCCATCATATTCAGTGAGTAAATTCTGAACCATAACTGAATTAGAGCCAATCCCCGCCACCAATTCTGTTAATAATCCGTATAATGCGACAAAAAATACCCCTCATTAAATCGTATAGGACAATAATGGCATTTCTCCGATTAATCACAGCTTTGTGCTTATCTGTCATATCAATATCACCGAGCATTGCTCAAGAGCTACCACAAGAAGCCACGAAAAAAGAGCTCACAGTGATTGATGACAAAGTCGTACTTGGTCGAACAGAAAAAGTCTACTTGCCCAATATTACCGCCCTGAACAATATTGGTATTCCAGCCAAAATTGATACGGGGGCTGATTCAACCTCTATTCACGCCGAAAACATCAAAATAACAGCTACCGACCCGCTATTTAGCGGTTTAGAAGGTAAAGCATTACTGGATGCAATAGCCATTGAATTTGATGCGTTAACTAGCACTAAGCTGCGAGATCGCGAAGATAAAACCGATATTATGGTGAGATTCGATCTTATTCATCCTTATAGTGGCGACACTATCGCTGTTACCTTGCCGTTATTTCGCCTAGCTATGATAAAAAGCCGCGGTGAAGGCCACCTCGCTCGCCCCGTTGTTGAGTTGAGTCTACAGATTGCAGGAAAAACAGTGCTTACCGAGGTCAACCTAACTGACCGCACACGCTTTTCATACCCAATACTCATCGGTAAAACCTTCTTACGGGATACGGCGTGGGTTAATGCTGGCTATGACTACTTACAAGAACAAGACACGGCACTCGTCATCGGTCGTAAAGAGCGTGCACTTATCAATGATATCTCCCTTGAGACCAGCGTATCTTTTACTAGCCGATACAGCATCTTGCATGCATTGAATATCAAAGTGGATGAAAAAGCCAAGCAAGTAAGCTTTACACTCGAAGGGGATAATAAACAGCATAAAAAGATGACCGTACCTTTAGTTAAAATGCTTAAATTTAGTAATGCTCAACGTCCACTGGTTTATATACCAGTACAACTCGGCTCAATAGACGACAACGCATTCAACAAGCCAATATTGGTTTACTTACGTGATAGGTCTAAAAATAGTAGCCAGCTACGTTTAGGTACTGAAGCACTTAACCAGAACTTTATCGTCGATTTAGGCAGTACGTATCTTACAGAGCGCCCTATTGCACTATTCAGCTCTGTTTCCGGCGATAAAACCTCATTTATAATGAGCCCTAAAGAACAAATCACCATTGATGGTATTACAGTAAATGCCAAGCCCTCTGCGATAATCAAAACACCGTTGCTTAAAGTCTCTCACATTTTTGAAGACAAAAAAGACACCAGCCGCATGGTCAGCTACGAGTTAACGGATATTAACAATAACGTCCATACATTCGAAAAACCGATCAAACGGAAAATTAAAGTGGGAGATGATGTTCGCCCTATTGTTGTTTCAGAGATCACCTTACCGTCTTCATTGCTGATCAAAGATATCGCTTTAAAAGCGATGTCAGCCAATGATAATGATCCATCTCGTTTTGACGTTACGCCAAACCTAGTGCATGGGTCATTACTGATCAATACACGTACAACCCATTTAATTCATAGTCATGCCGCATTGAAAGCCGGCTATATTGAACAAGCTCAAGTTGCAGGTTTATCTTTCCCGGTAAAGCTTGATACTGGTGCCGACGTAAGCTCAATGCATGCCACTGATATAAAAGCATTCGTTAAAGATGACAAACAATGGGTGTCATTTACCTACACGAATACAAGTAACGTAAAGAAAACACTAACTGAAGAAGTTATAGATGAAATGCGAATTAAAGGCCGAGTGGGCGAGAAGTCTAACGTGCGACCTGTCGTAAGTATGCTGGTCAAAGTAGGGAGTGTTGAAAAAGAAATTGCAGTGAACCTTCGAGATCGTAGCCGTTTTAAGTACAGCATGATACTGGGTAAGAATTTCTTAAATAATGACATTATAGTTAACAGTGATCAGCAATTCATTCTAACCAGTAACGCTTCTTTATAGGGTAAAAAACCTCTAAATAAGTGTCTGTTTATAAGTATAAACAGTTAATCGATTTGTATTAAAAAGCGGCATTACCGATCAATCCATAGATTGACCGATAATGCCGCTTTTTTTAATAACTAAAAAATCAAGTTGTTAAGTTTACACACCAGCACGCTTCAATAAGCCATTCATTAATGATGAGCTTGCTTTCACTTGCTTAGATTTATTCTTCAATTCACGCGCCAATGCGACATCATGGATATCATTCGCAATATAAATCATTGATTGATACATATCACGCGGAGTCTTAATGCGTGCTGTGTCATTAAGTGGTGCGATAATTTTAATGACATCGCCACCTGTTTTTTTATTCTCATTAGCATACTTAAGAATTGAATCGAACAGCTTGTCCAAATCAATCATGAAATCAGAGTTTTCTACACCCTGTTTCTTCATCTCTTTCTGGTTTCTCTTTCTTACTCGATTGATAATAAATGCAGGCGTGTTAAGTTTCTTATAAGCGACGAAACCTGCAAGAATGAGTAAGGCAACACCACCCGCTACGTAACCCCAGATAGAACCTGACGACTCAACAACTGGTTGAATCACCTCGGCAGTATTTGTAACAGACACTGGTACATCAGACATATTTGTGGCCTTTAACTAGAATAATACGGAACATCACAGACATTATGCATTTAGTTCCTACAGGACTATGCGTTTTATCAATATTTAAGTTGAATAGAGTGACAGAGGTCTAAGGTTTGACAAATTATTGCACATATTCAGCGATAATATCCCCCTGCACTGCTGCAATGAATCCGACAGACAGATTACAAAAGGAATATTTCACGGCTAAATATGCAGATAATGGCAACCCTATAAAACAGTGTCACCCTTTCATTATAGCGGTTATCCACTTACTTTCTTCTTTCAACAATCTTCCGCTTTTATGTACACGGTCGAGGTTTTTACAGGAGTAGACACGTTGAGTCATTCCCGAAGGGCGAGTTTTATTGGGCTCTATGTGGTGTTGCTAATTTTCAACGTAGAACCACTAGGTCTATAAATTAGCGCCTTTCCTAGAGCCCAATAAATTCTCGCTGAAACGAGCATCTTGAGGTAGCTTGGGTATAGGGCTACCTTTCGCAGCTAACAGTGCAAAAAAACTCCACACCACACTGAGCCCGGCACAGATACTCAACGGTAACACCCAATTCCCTACTGATTCGTGCAACGCCCCCATTGCAATAGGTCCTGACGCCGCTAATAGATAGCCACAGCATTGTGCCATGCCTGATAATGCCGCCGCTTGATGTGCGTTTTGCGTGCGAAGACTCACGAATGCGAGCGCAAGAATAAAACCACCACCCGTCCCTACACCAAATACCATTACCCAAAGCATGGCTAGTGAAGGCATAGTGATCAATCCAACAATGCCGATGAAAACCAGTAAGGCCATGCATACTGTCAACGCACGTTTGTCGTGAATTTTAGCCATCAAAGGGATCAAAATAATCGCAGGTACAGCCGTTGCCAATTGAAGCATGCCGTGGATAAATCCTGCTTCTTGATGGCTATAACCATAGTCGATCAAAATAACGGGTAACCAACTGATAAAGATATACATCAGCAGCGAGTTCAACGCTAAGAAAATAGTAATATGCCAAGCACTGGTTGAACGCCAAAGGTAGCTATGACTATCAATCTCTGCCGTATCTGCTGTTGGGGCGCTATGTTTTTTTAATTGTGGTAGCCAAAGCCCAATCGCAATAACTGGGAAGATAACAATTCCCCCCAAAGATAGTGACCAATCAGGGATAACAGTAATAGATAATGTATCTGCCATATTCATCACTGGAATCGCCAAACTTGCACTTAACGTTGAACCAACCCCCATCATCAATACATACACAGCGGTAATCGTCGCCACCTTATTGGGGAAATCACGCTTCAATAAACTGGGCAGTAAAACATTCGCGATAGCAATACCGGCACCAATAATCACAGTGCCGATAAACAGCCAACTGGCAGAGCCCAACGACCTTACAATAATGCCCGTCAGTATTAACACCAGTGCAGCCATCAATGATTGTTCAAGCCCACGATTACGCCCCAGAATTGACGCAATAGGAGAGAAAAAAGCAAACGCTAATAATGGCAAGGTGGTTAACATGCCTGCTTGCATCGCAGATAAATGTAACTGTTCGCGAATAACGTCCAGCAAAGGACCAACACCAGTTATAGGACTACGTAAGTTAAGTGATATCAGTAAAATGCCTACAATAAGCAGAAAAGGTGTCGACGCTTTTGGGGGAGTTGGTAATATTGGAGGCGTTGAAGATAAAAGCGGTTGTGGCATAAGAATGCTCCTGTTATTCAGAATAGCACTAGATTACTCTTCATTTCCTTTACCGTATTGGGCTATATTGACAATATATATCTATAAACAGTCATTATATGTTACCTTTTCAGCCTTACTTTCCCGAATTCGACTCTGACGAGTACCCTCAAAAAGTTGTTGCTTTGCAACTTACCGGAGGTGAAAAAGAAGCCGAAACACCGTTTCATCAGCACCGAAAATGTCAGCTCGTGATCCCCTTAACAGGCTTCGTGAAATGCAAAATAGCAGATGCTATTTGGATGGTGCCCCCACATTGTGCAGTGTGGATCCCAAGCCACGTACCACATAGCAACAAGATCTCGGCTGACGCGAATGTCTGTATGCTTTTTATCGATCCTGATGCAGTCGTTATGCCCGATCAGAGCTGCACGATTTCCATCTCACCATTGGTGCGAGAATTAATCGTTCATCTCACGATGCAAGATCAACATTACTTACCCACCAGCCAAACTGCACGACTCGTGGATGTATTGATCGAGCAGTTAACCACTATGCCAACAGAACACTTTGATTTTCCTATTCCAGTAGAACCAAGGCTGAATGCGATCGCTTTAAGATTACTCATTGATCCATCAGATCGACGTACGGTCGGTGAATGGGCTGCACAATTTGCAATGAGTGAACGTACCTTGGCACGCTTAGTCAAACAAGAGGTTGGGTTAACGTTTGGAAAATGGCGCGGACAACTGCATATCGTGGTCGCACTACAAAAACTAGCGTCAGGCGATTCAGTACAGCGGATTGCAGATCACTTAGGGTATGAATCGGTTAGTGCATTTATTACGTTTTTTAAGAAAACCCTCGGACGCCCCCCAAAACAATATATGAAAGGGCGTGAAGCCTAGTTACTAACTAAAAAAATAAAGCCGCTAGTTCCTCTCAGAACATAGCGGCTTCATCGTATTTAAGTTAAACGCGTATTGGCTTAACCTTTAGATTTGATCCAATTATCAATACTTGTTTCGACCACTTCCATGGGTTGATCTCCGTATTTAAGCAGCTGGTCATGAAACTCTGCCCAGTCGAAGTCATTACCTAATTCAGACTTTGCTTTCTCCAGCATTTCTTTGATCACTAAATAGCCAGATTTGTACGAAACAGCCTGACCAACATACGCAGCATAACGGAAACTTTCCGATTCGATATCACCCTCACCCAACGCAGAGTTACTACTCATATACTCACGAGCCTCTTTAATACTCCACCCCTTGGCATGAATACCGGTATCGACAGCCAAGCGCATATTTCGGAGTTGAGCTTCATTCAAACTACCAAAATACTGTAAGGCATTACACTCTTCGGCATCTTGATAAATCCCACCTTGGAAATCATCATAGTTCAGATCCACTTTACACATACCGGTCGCATTAACAAAAGTAGGCTTGCCCTCTTCATTCAACTCACCATATATACCCATTTCCATACCAAGCCATTCGGTATATAACGCCCACCCTTCTGCATAGGCGGTATACCAAACATTCTCAATATATTCCGGCTTATTGGCTGGTGGATATTCAATAGAATAGGCATTTTGGAAGTGGTGGCCCGGTGCTGCTTCATGCAGCAACAAAGTAGAGACATTCCACTTTTGCAGGCTGTAGTAAGGATTGGTATTTAGGTTAAATTCATTACCACCGTAAGAGGCTACTCCGTCATACAACTCACGACTATCAGGCACAGGTACAATACTGTAATCAGTTTCAATTGGCTTAAAGTACTTAGCTACTACATCGTTAGCATCATTTTTAAACTTGTAGTAGTCGACCAATGCTGCCTCACAGGCAGACGGTACTGATGCAGAGGTACAGGCTTGCGCATACGGCGTACCCGTAATAGTTCGTCCATCTCGGCCATAGAAGAAAGTTTCACTGTTCAGATAGTCAAAAAATTCAGCAAGGTCAATCTTGCCATTATCGTCTGCTAGCGTGAACGTTTTATCATAAGTAATAGAGTCGTCAGCTTCTCGCCAATTTGCTTTCACCGTTTTGCCGCGCTTTGCTACAATCAGCTTAGCGACTCGTTCCATCTCGGCTTTAGCGTCTGCCACAAGATCTTCACCCAACTGGCTGAGCTCCATCGCTGGTTTACCCGTGGTACTGTTGCGATCCAGTTGCCACTGATACCATGCCTGCCCATTAGGTAAATCGCCCCAGCCTATGTTGGTATCAGTCAACGCCCCTTCCGAACCACTACCACGAGCCGCATCCATGAAATCGACTTTCAGATACGTCACCAGAGCTTTTGTTGCGTCAATCGCATCATCCACTGCTCGTTGATATTCAGCAATAAAGGCTGGTTCATAATCACCGCTGTGGCTAGTAATATCATTCAGACCGATTTGAAGTAAGGCATAACTATCTTTAGTTACTGTATCTTCTGTACTCTCAATCAAGCGTTGAATCAGCACTTTAGGCAACTGTGAGTGCTCAATCTCACCCATCGCATACTGGGAATGTAAATTGTTAACCCATGCTGTAAATTCACGA
Source organism: Photobacterium frigidiphilum (assembly GCF_003025615.1). GTDB lineage: Bacteria > Pseudomonadota > Gammaproteobacteria > Enterobacterales > Vibrionaceae > Photobacterium > Photobacterium frigidiphilum. The sequence continues at coordinate 316,306 of NZ_PYMJ01000001.1, forward strand.
ACAACCTGAACATGGCTTTTATACGTTTCGACATCTTTTTGCTTAGCACCCGCCGATTCTGCATTCGACTCAATATAGTTATAAAAATGGGTAATCGGAACCGTAAAATTACCAAAACGGGTATTAGGCAACGACGCTCCACGAATGCCGATATTTCGGTCAAAACGGAACGTGTCGTAATAAATTTTATCTTCATCGGATAATGCACTGCGATCGAGCGCTTCAAGTTTATCTAGGTATAGCCTATCTACTGACTGTCGCGAAGAAGCCATCTGATCGGTTATCTGACCAAACGTCGTATTATCGAGTATATCCATCGCCTCTTGGTAACCAGAAAAAACGCCCCTCATATCTACCGCAACATCTGGTGTTAGTTTTGGCTGCTCAATAATGTTGGTTTCGTCGTTACAACCTGCGAGCGTAGTTAACGCTAATATCGCCAACGACAAAGAAGACAAGCGCATAGTTCCACTATGTTTCATTTTATATTCCTTATTATTTTTATAACCGTATCTCATTGATGAGTAATGCAATTCATCGGCAAGGCTAAAGGAATACATATGTCGATATTGTGAACGTATTCACGCTATTAAACGTCGCACTTTTATTCAATTAAGTGCTTATTCTTGTTTACGTGTTTTTATTCAACGCGCTAATAAGAAGGGCAGATAAAGCGAGCTCTTAATTGCATGAATACAAAGGGCTGGTGCATATATAAAAATGAAGTCGAGTGAAGTAAAGTCCAAAGCTTGATTGAAGATCAAACTTATTGAATCAAGTGTGAACTCAACGCAGATATTATTTCAATAAATAGAATAAAGCTGAGAAATCACAAATGACAAATGACAAATGACAGGTAAAAAAATGGCTTCCGAAGAAGCCACTATATTATCTAGTTATGACGACTAGTATTCCCAGTGCTCAAGACTGTGAGCACCAGAGAATTGGTTCGGGAAATAATCTTCACATGTACCTTCACGCCATACATCGGCTGTTGCACAGTGTAGACCACCACCAAATGCGTAAGCATCACGTAAATCAACCGGAATGACATCAAAGCCAAGCTTATCGAATTGCTCCATTTGTCCGGTTTCAGACGCTTCAACACAGACTGTTTTATGATCTAAGATCAACGTATTCATCGACAACCAAGTGCTTGAGTAACAAAGCGCTGGTGGGTTATCCCACGCTGGGCTGACCGCTTCCACAATTTCCCAATCATTTTTCTCGAAGATCTCACGCTGACCTTTGAATAATGGACGATTAGGGTTCAGCAACATTAAGCCAGGACGTAGCGGGCAGAAGGTCGCATCAATATGAATTGGATGATTATCTTCAAAGCTTAGCGTGTGAACACGGTAACCTTGAGACTCATACTTACGCTTTATCCAACGAATACCCGCTAAGTTAGTGGTAAGACCGTGCTGCACAAAAATATCTTTACCTAAACGCATTACATCAGCGGCATCAAACAGAATATCTGTTTCTTTGGTGCTGTACTCTTTACGCAGTGAACGCTCCATGGTTTCTGCATCAGACAAGTATTCGTAAGCCGCAACATAATCCATACGGAAGCTATCATCAGACAAACGTGGACGCGGTGCTTGCTCAATCATACAATTTGGATCAGATTCAAAATACTCACGCATCAAATCTACGTAAGCCAAATATTCAAAGTAACGACTACGGAAGCTCATTGGAGCCATCAGCATGCTCTTACCCATAGTAAGTAGGCAGTCACGTGGTGGCATTACACCAAAACCAGAACTGATGCTGAAATCAGGTGTGGTAATGCGCTCATGCCAGTCTACTGCCCCTGGGCGGTCAACAATGATGTTACGATCTTCTAAAATTTTCGCAAAACCATTCAAGCATTCATTAGCACGTTCGATAGATTCTTGAGTACGACGACCTGCTTTACCCCCCCTCATTGGAGAACCAGCTGGTATTTTTTCATTACTTGCCGGGCAAGCTTCCGGAATATGTTGATTATCCGCTATACCAACAATAACGTGACGAAGTGGATCGAAGTCATTATAAGATTCAACATGCAGACCTTGTCTTACATAAGGTACACCAGAATCTTTTCTTTCTGGTGGTAAAGAGGCATTAGGATATAGATCGTTAGAAATACTCATTACAAATCTCCAATAGAATGAATATAAATCAAGAAGTCGTGCTTCCATATATTTTTAATGTTGTTACTTTATATTTAAGCAACAATATACCAGCCATAATCCATGATAAATATTATTAGTAATAATTTCTTTATTCTGATTAGCAGTTATATTCGCTGCTCTTCAATAACACTAATATCGCGCTAAATGCCGACTGATAATAGTCATTTACTGCTAACAACTGACTGTTCTCTGCTCTGATGTTGTTTTTATTATATAACCAATAAAATATTCATTTCGATAGCTGATAAACAATACAATTCATCACGAAATATTCACATGCCGCATAATTATTCACAAATCTACCCTTTTAAATAGAAGATTGTTATTACTCATATTCCATAGTGGCATCGCATTGATACTATTTATAACTGTGTAACATCACATTTATAAAGTGATTAGTTGGCATTGTTTTTTTTCAAGGGTAAATATAATGCGATACGACGAGGGAGGTATGTTTATGTGTCAACGTGTTATTGCCAACACCCCTAAATTTCAGATGTTCGACTTACAAAAAATAGAAGAAACCGAACACATGATATTTGGAGCGGACTATATATTGATACGCCCTAAGACGGCGGGATGCACGCTGCATTTAGCCAATACCCACTTCCAGTTAAGAGTAGGACAACTGATATTACTAGCCCCATTCAACCCATTTAGGCTATCACTAGACCAGCATCAAAAGGAGCCAACCGACTGTGATACATTGCATTTTAGATTAAATGCAATGGGACAAACATTCGTTGATAGTGTTCAATTCTTTACCATCAAAACCATGCTAGAGCAGTCACGCAATGGTACTCTATTCGAAGGTCAGGGTATTTCAGATATCCACCATATCTTAGATAAGATGAAAAATTCTTTTGAGTTTTCTCAAGTACTTAATTTGCTTGGTTTACTCGAAAAATTATCAGCAATGACACCAGCCCGCTATCTTGCTAATAACCGTTTCGAAGTGAATAATATTAAACGCACAGAAAGCCGCGTCCATATTGCACAAGAATATATTGCGAATAATTTAGCTGAGCAGTTATCTGTTGCATTGGTAGCAGAACAGCTTCATATGGCTGATAGTACATTCTCGCGATTTTTCCATGCTAACCTTGGGGTTACTTTCCGGCAATATGTTATAGAACAACGTGTTAGACAAGCGGCGAGGTATTTAGTCATGACAGATTGGACTATTGCTCATATCGGCTCTGAAGTAGGTTTTTCATCTTTATCAAACTTTAATTCTAAGTTTAAAAGTCTATTACGCGTTACGCCACGAGAATACCGTGCGAGCCATATTGATATGCGTAAAGATATTGAAAGTAGTCGTGCTGTAGAAGGCCAAATACAAAAACAGCTATCAGATACAATGCTATAACTGCCACCGATGACTTTTCAATAAATAGCTTTTTATAACTAGGTTTCACTAAATAGCGTTGAGTATTTTAAAAGAGAGTAGCAATAACTTGCTACTCTCTTTTTATTAGTGAGAAGGGAACGAAACCGTTGATGGCTGATGATTAAAATATTTTGCAACTAACCAATAAGTACCACAAGCAAATAATGAGGAATAAATTGGCGCTTCAACCCAGCCTAGGTTGAATTGTAAAAATAAAAGACACCCTGAACTAAATCCGATGATCATCGAAAATAACGCTGCATATATATTGGCAGGCACAAAATGAGCAAGCAATGTAGGGGCAACCAATGCAGCCATTAGTGTGCCTGAGCCCAGTATTGCCAACATAGACAGCATAAAAGGAGGAGCAAGCAACATAAGCACAAACCCCGTTCCACCTAATAGCCACACTGCACTTCGATTCAATATTAATAACGATTTTTCTGATAACCGACAGTTAGGCCAAATAGCCTGACGCAAGTCGTGTGATACAGAACCCGCAATGGCATGCAAAACAGAATTAGCTGTCGACTTCATAGCAAATAAAATAAACAGGGTGACAACTGCTGACGTCGAAGGGGATAAAAAATTGGCGAGAAAGGTAGGCATCGCTTCATCAGGTGTTGCTAGACCGGGTACTTTTAAGCGTGTATATAATCCTGCTAAGGGCACGAGGCTAAGCAAACAGGCAATGGGGGTCATATAAGCTGCCACATGGTGTAGCTTGGTGGTTTTTGCCAGCGCCATAAACCGAACAGACATATAAGGTAATGTTGCACTGTAAATAAACGCGTAAGGCAATACCATGAGTACATGCCAAACCGAGGAACCATAGGGGCCGGAATCAGTTGGCGCGAGTAATTCAGGGTCAATCGCGTTTAAACCTGAAATCAGCTCACTGGGTGACATATCGGAAAAAATAGTCACAACAATAATAAGTGCTGATACGCACATTCCTACCACCATAAAGGCATCGGTAAATGCGACAGCCGCCAGCCCACCAATAGAGGTATACAAAATAATGATACCCACCATTAATAACGCAGCTGTTTCTTGCTCGATACCTAACCATTGCCCAGCCAATAACCCAAGTGCCTTTATTTGCCCTACCAAGAAAACCAGCAATAAAATAATCGTGATAATGGCAGCAAAGGCTTGGGTGAAGCGCTTAACAATTTCGGGACCTTCGTGACTACGGGCAATATATTCAGGAATGGTGAAACTGCCCATTTGTTCTGCTTTCTGATGTAAAAAACGCGCACAAAATAAAACGGCAAATACCATCGCGGGTGCAAAAAAGAAGTTACCAACGAGTTCAATTGCACCGTATTTATAGGCAACACCTGGGGATCCCATGAATCCCCAGCCTGAAAACCCTGTCGCAACAATCGTCGCTGCACCAATGAAAGGGCCAAGGCAATTGGCGGCTAATAAAAATCCACCTTCGCCATCACCAGTTTTCATGATTTTATTACTGTACAGCGCGAGTCCCACCATGATGCTCACCGTCACCAATAGGAGCACCCAGTTTAATGAGGTGATCATCGTAGCCTCCGATTAATGCTCTAGTTGACTATTTTTGAGAGCAACACGCTTCTTGGTCATACTGATAACAATCTCGCCCATGCCGCCGCCTATCACTAAGATGCCACCAATACTTTGAAGTAACGTAAGTGATTCACCAAACATCGCAATACCAATGCCAGCTCCCACTACAGTTTCAAGGTATGACACACACGCTAACTCAGCTGCTTTCAGGTGTTTAGCTGCAATAGTCAGTAGAGTCAGGGCACCAAACCCAATGAAGAACCCCATCGAAATTAACCAAATCCAAGAACTGGTATTCATATCGGCAAGTGAAGGAGGTTTAACGACAAAACATACCCCAATAGCCACAGCACCAAACAAGAAGTTGAAGAAAGAGCGTGAGTCTGAGCTTACATCAGTACGATAGCGACTGAAGAACAAATACAAACCGTAACCTACCCCTGAAGCTAGCCCAAGCATATCGCCGATGAAGTTCTCTTTTGAGAAAGACAGGGATACAGTTAACCCAGAAGTCGCACTGTAATTAATAATCCCGATGATAAATAAACACCCAATGAATACTGCTGTTAATAATGAAGCAGTCAACTTAGATATTTTTTCTTTCAGAAAAATAGCCGCCAAAATGGTAGAAAACACCGGACCGGTGTAGATAAGAAATACCGCATTGGCTAAAGTTGTGTATTGAGTAGAAGAAACATAAGCCGCTAGACATAACCCCAAACAGGCACCGCTTGCAATAACCGTTGGTGTTATTTTGGTGGCTTTTATCAGCGATGTTTTACCTTGATAAAACATCAGACCTAAAATACAAATCGCGCCAACAGTCATGCGGGTAAATGCGATAACATCACCGCTAGTATTAATATTTCTGGCAAACAATCCAACACACCCCATCAGGGCTGCCGAAACTATCATCGTGGAATAGCCCAACGTTTTGGTGTTCATGATTTACTCCTTTGATTATTGTCATCAGGATGATCGCAGAGCATTCCACCGCCAGTGGTTTGGTAATAACCGTACACCAGCATTACCACCACACATAGAGCAACATTAGCGAGTATAAATACATCGACAGACCAATATCCTGTAAGCATCTTCATTCCCTTTTCAAGGCTAAAATAACAACATACGAAAATAAGCAATGAAGTATGTTGTGATTGATATTTATATTGATTGAGTACTGACTCAATAACTAGTCAAAACCTGCCGTCTACTTGCTAATTACTGCTCAATAGTTGAAAACACGATCAAAAAAGGCAGCCCGAAGGCTGCCGTTTGGAGGCGATGGAAAATACGATTGATACCATCATAAATGAGCAATTTATTAAAAAATCATGTCGAACGGTACGAATTGCAATATTCGCTTCTCGTAGAGATCACATTGCTAGATAAGGGGAAAAGATTGTTTTTTTACCACTTAATCTCTCCAAATCACAGTGTCAGGTATTTACCAACGAATATTTGGGCCACTAGGTACAATACCAAACGGGTTAATGTGCTTATGCGAAAAATAGTAGTGAAGCTTCATGTATTCAATATCAATAGTGCTACGAATACGCTTATCACTAACAAGACCCAGCATATAGCGATATAAGTGTTCGAATTCTTTAATTGGTTTTTTGTTTGCTTTGAAGTGGACTTCGTAGACAGCTTCAAACCTCACTAACGTAGGTAAAAGAAATAGATCAGACAGCGTTGCTCTACTTCCATGTAGATACTTAGACTGTGCTAATCGTCTATCTAGAACGTCTAATGCATTAAACAAGTCGTCGCTCGCTTTATCGTAGTCTGATTGATTGGTAGCAAAGCCAACCTGGTACACTTTGCGATTCACATTGGTATGTAACCAAGGGTTTAGCTGTTCAATATCATCTTTTAAAGCACGAGGTACGAGTTCCACTTTATTTTTCGCCAATGGTAGCCATTTGGTCGCCAATTCCATTGCAAGCTCTAAAGAGTCATTTCCTACGATACAGGCATTTTGTTTATCCCAAAGCAGAGGCACCGTCACACGCCCGGTGTAATCAGGTTTAGCATGTACGTGCAGCTCTGCTAACGTTTGAGCACCGTGAATAGGGTCTTGATTTTCATCGTCAAACAGCCAGCCATCGTCATACCGCTTAGCGGCAACAGAGGACACTGAAATTGCCTCTTCCAACCCTAAGTAATTGATCACCAAGTATGGACGATGAGCAAATGGACAAGCGTATGACATGTACAAATGATAACGATTTGGTTCGACTTCCATCACCGTATCAAAAGTATCTTCAAACGCTAGTTCGTGGGGTTCTTTGTTTGGGTACCACACCCCTTTGTCTAAAACTGCCATGCGTAGCTCCTTAAATGTAATTGGGGGGAGACTGCATTTCAGATGCGAAGTACAACCCTACTCACTGTGGAAGGTATCGATAGACTTAAAGCATAGAGCGTAACATCCACGCTGTTTTTTCATGCTCACGCATTCGGTCTGACACCAATGAGGCGGTTGACTCATCGTTACCATCTTGCGCCAATATCAACTTGCATATCATTTTTCTCCCAGTGAGTTTTCAAAGTCAGCCATTAGCGTCGTTAACCGGCCTTGAGTCGGAATATCAAACGAACCATTCATTAATTTGTCGTGATAATGACCAAGACTGTAGGTGCCTTTAACATCAGCACCCCACCAAGGCATAAGCTCAGCCATTATTTTTAAATTCGTTGCACCACCATTTTCACCAGGAGATGCGCTCACCAATAGAATTGGCGTTTTATTGGAACCAAAGAATGATTGTCCCGGCTCGGCAATACGCGAAAGCCAATCAATCACGTTTTTTAAGAAAACAGGCATAGAACCATTGTGTTCAGGCGAAGCAATAATTAACGCATCGTATTCGCTCATTATTTTCTTAAGCTTAATCAGCGTCTCAGGGATCCCGTTAGATTCAACATCAATACCGTACATTGGTAATTCAAAGTCCATTAAATTAATCGTGGTAACTTGTGTTGAAATTGCTTTTGCGGCTAACGTATTAATCAATACGCTGTGAATTGATTGACTGTGGTTACTGCCAGAGAACGCGAGTATCTTTTTCATACCTTTACCTACTCAATTATTGGGTGATGACATTGCATAACACACATGCTAATTGACAAGATTCAGTAGATAAACACTATACTAGTGACAAAATAGTTCACTATAAGTAAACAATAGCAGGCCGTTATCGATGGATAAAATTAGAGCGTTGACCGTTTTTAGAAGAGTAATAGAACTTGGAAGTTTTAAAGATGCAGCAGAAGATCTTAATCTATCTAAAGCCGCAATAAGTAAAAATATCAATGAACTAGAAGATTATTTACAAAGCGCTTTAATAAACAGAACCACTCGAAAACTACATATAACAGAGAATGGTCAGCTATATTACAATCAAGTTTGTAATATACTAGACAGCCTGCAGCATGCTGACTTATCGATAATTGAGTCTTCGCACACCTTAAAGGGCTCGTTAAAGATCAGCGCGCCAATGTCGCTAAGTCTCGTTGAGATCAATCCTATTATCTGCGAATTTATGACAGAACACCCTGAACTGTCTATTGAACTGGTGATGAACGACCAATTTGTAGACCTCATCGAACAAGGGATTGATATTGCAATTAGAGGTGGCGGTGAGCTATCGAGCTCTAGCCTTCGTTCTCGTAAGCTCACGGATTTAAGGCGTATACTTTGTGCTTCACCAGAATATCTTGCTCGTTCGGGATCGATTAATCACCCGGCCGACTTAGCTAAGCACAACTGTTTAATCTATAGCTTTTCGTCATCAGCTAGACGATGGGTACTTAGAAATAATGAGCGTATTGAAGAGATAGAGATCCCACAAGGTTCCTATGTAGTCAACAATGGCTTAGCCTTGAAACAAACGGCAAGCTTAGGTCACGGGATTATGTTAACACCTGAATTATTTATAAAAGACGAATTGGAAAGCCAAACACTAATCGAGATATTACCCGAGTGGAAAGCCGATAATCATTCGTTATATTTGGTATACCCTTATCATAAAGAGCAATCCCAGAAAGTTCGCACCTTCATTAATTTTATCGTTAAACACTTTGAACACTAGCTCCCTATAAGGCATATTTTAAGGAGCCTAATGTGTGAAGCATGTCCATATGGAACTAGTGCATTCAAAATCAATGTATTTAGAAATCGTTCGTTCAACGATAACGCCCTTAAAACAAAAACACGCCAATAAACAAACGTTCATTGGCGTGCTTCAAGAATAAACCTTCGTAATCCAACCCTTAGATTACGACTGCCTATTAAATATTTGAAGAAGACATGTGCTCGCGATCGATAATAAGATCCCAGGATAAACGGCGAGTGGTATCTGTTGCCCACTGAACAACAACATGAACAACGCGACGAATACAGGGCTTAAATAGATATACGCCATGACTTTAGTTGGTCCTAACACTATCGTTGTCTTATGAATAATGTATGTCGACGCAAGAGTTGCGAAAAGTGCTAGATACATCATGTGAGCACCCAAATTGAAGCTAAGAGCCTCCCATCCTAAAGGTTGCTGAAATACAATCATCGCTAATGTCATCCACACCATTCCGCCAATCAAAATACAAAACACCGTGACCAATGATTCTTCACCGCGGTTCAAGACTTTCATTGACAGAGAAAAGCAGACCATCGAAACACAGCCGAGTAAAAAAATCACATCGCCATAGTTAAAATCCAACGCAAGTAAAACAGAGTAATCCCCTTTTGCAATCACCCAGCATGTGCCAACAGCGGCTAATATGTAGATGAGTAAAAGCTTAGGTGAGAGCTTCTGTTTAAATATGGCAGCCCCAGCGATTGCGGTAAGAAACGGAACCAATGTATAAAGCGTGCCAGTATTCAGCGCTGTTGTTGTCGTTAGCGCTTCAAACATACATATAAAAAATAGAGAAAAGAAGAAACTCATCACTAAGCTTCTAGGAAACACTTTTCGCGCTATTTTTATTCGTTCAAAGCGTATAAAAATAAATGGAGACATCATTAGTGCAGCGAGCGAGAACCTCAGTAACGTGAGTGAAAATGGATTTATCACTCCAGAGAGTTCAGCAGAAGATATGAATGATCCCGCAACAAGCGCAGTCACTAACAAGGATAAAAGGTGATATTTAAGTTCTTTCATGATGATTCCATCTTCCTCAGTGTATTCACTGCGTTTCATTAGGTATAAGCCGCTAGATTACGCCCTCTAGAAAGTAGATAAACCGCCGTTGAGTAATTTAATAGTTCACCAAATCAATACAATCCTTAAAGACTTGAATGTAAAAGGTACAAAAAACATAGGATTATTTACCAATGGTAATCAATAAGTTCACTTAACTACGGTTTATCGACGAAACATCCAGATCTACACTCACTATCGAAAACACGGCGTAAAGCCAAACCTTAAGTGAGGAATGAAGTATGAAGAAGTGGATGAAATTAACCCTAATTGGAATAATAGCTGCACTGCCAGCGACTCAAGGCTTTGCAAAAAGTGTCACAAATTCAGGCCAACTGATCCTTTCTTTTAGCGACGGAAGAGAAAATGCAGTAGGCGTTGAAAATGTAAATGAAGTACTCTCTTCAGTTGGTGTCAGAGTCAGCACTGTCGCGATTCCAGACGCCGCAAAGCCAATTATTGAAGTATCTAAAGAGCGAGCAATTAACAAGCAAGAAACTGATAAGTTGATCTCAATCTTTTCCTTACATCGCGGGGAACTGCTAGATCAGATTGAACAGGCAGGTCGAAAACCTGAAGTGCATCGCGGTGGTTATCTTTCAACATCTGAAGTCGGCGTTGCTCCTTACCCGAAAGTTTACGATATGAAGGCGATGACACCAGAAGTAATGCAGTATCTGCAAGAAAAGTTTGGCAAGTTACATGTTAATAGTGCAGACAATGGCCAAGGTATTGACGAAGTAATGACCATTGTCTCTGGTGGAGATTGGACTTGGTTTTTTACTTTGCCTAATGATGTAGTAGGTAAGTTAACGCTAGGCTTTGTACCAACGGACGGTAAAGCTTGGCGCATTAGCTACCCAGGGCTAGGTCCACATGGCGGTTTCCTAGATGCACCTTACGGTTTAGTTGTTGCTTATGCACATGGTCCTGAGCATTTTGTTATGCGATATGAAGAGCCAAGCGTTCAAGGAGCAAAAACTCTCGGAGGAAACCCTTGGATCGATTTATCTAACGATATTCCAAAATTAATCGACTGAGATAAAAACTAAGTCGCTTACCCAGTAACTACGCCCGAAATATCTTCGGGCATTTTCCATTTTCACTAACAACTAATGAGCATATTAGACCATGTCTAGGTTTATTTGGATTAGAAATAAGGAAGCCACCGCAGTGACCTTTTGGGTAGATTTCCCGTGATGCATAGTGCGAATATTATATTTAATTTTTGCAGCGATACAAAATTGAGCTGCCCGTTTGTTGTTTTACTATAACAAAAATATCTTATGCCGGATTATGGTGCAAACCCCAAAAGCTGAAATAGTAAAGCACTGCTATTTTGCAGTGCTTTTTTAATTGAAGACTCAACTATTTCAAGTTAAAACCGCTTAATGATTTCATTGGGTAATAAGTCGATTTAAGTGATGTAGATACTTTAAGGTAGCTCAAATCGTCAATAAAGAAACGACTCGTCATCGTATGCTTACCACCATTGATAAATATCTCTATCACCGACTGGTCAACATACACTTCAATTTGTTGGGTTAGGCTTAACCTTGGAGCTTTACGAGTTAAACCAAACTCTTCAGCGTAAATCTCACTCATCTGTGAACGGTCGAGAGTAAATTCATCTTCTGTCACTTTGAATTCGATTTTATCTCCAACACTGTTCCCTAACTCAATAGAAAATTCCACGATGTCGATATCAAGACTTAAATAGAAACTGTTGCTTGGCTGTTGGAGAGTACCTGTAAACTCAATGGCCTCACCTCGCAGCGCTTCTAACTCTTCTAATGCTTTTTGAACCATAAACCCATTTTCTATTCTCAGCTCTCTAGGGAGTGATAACATTCCTGCCCATTCGTGTTTCACCGAAGGGGTGTCGATTTCAGGTAACCCTACCCATGCGTAGAGAATACGACGCCCTTTATCATCGACATAGGTTTGGGGGGCATAAAAATCAAAACCATAATCAGGCTGTCGAATACTCTGCTCGCCCTCTAGCTCCATCGAGCTAAAGTTCACTCGGTCACCAACCAAGTAAGTCACGGAAAAAACATTTTTAAAATCATAAGGATTAGACGATGACACACCTTGCGGTGAAAACAACATCACAGCTTGTCCATCTAGCTCAAAAAAGTCAGGGCACTCCCACATGTAACCAAAATCATTGTGCGTCGTTTTGATTGGTCCCTTATGCTCCCACTTCGACAGATCCTGACTATGATAAAGGATCATCGCTCCTTTTAGATCTTGTGTTTGAGCACCAACCACCATGTAGTAATCATCACCTTGTTTCCACACTTTTGGATCTCGGAAATGTTCTGTGTAGTGGTCATTTTCAATGATGATTCCTTTCTTTTCTATCTCACCTGCTGTATTCATCGTTGCGTAACATTGTGTTGGAATGCGTTTCCAATTCTCATCACGTTTATTGCCTGTAAAGAACAACAATGCTTTATCGTTTTCCACAATCGCGCCACCTGAGTACACGCCATGCGAGTCGTGATCTTGATCTGGATGAATAGCGGCACCATGATCGGTGAAATGGATAAAATCTTTGGTAGAAAGGTGATACCAATACTTCATGCCATGAACGGGACCAACAGGCGTCCATTGATAAAAAATATGATGTTCACTATTAAAGTAGCACAAACCATTTGGGTCATTTAATAAGCCAAAAGCAGGGGCGATATGATAGTTTGGGTACCCATTATCAAGGCTTCTTTTTTCCATCATCTCAGTGATTTGAGTATGGGAAATGTCCTCTAAACGACGATATCTTTGTCCAACCGTCCAGTTTTTCTTTGCTTCTCTAGCCATACACTTAAACCAGTTATTTCGACAGTGAGTGATTCATTTACCTAGTTGTTTATAAAGTCAGACAGCTCTTTTTCGGTCGGTAGTGCACTCATCGCACCCTTTTGAGTTGTGGCTAACGCGCCACAAGCATTTGCCCACAGTATTGCAGCTTGGATCGCCGAAGTGCTCTGCCACTCTGGAGTTTGAGACAACTTCGCCAGTAGTCCTCCAACAAACGCATCCCCAGCTCCTGTTGTGTCTACGGGCTTAACGACCGTGCCCGAAACCAGTTCTCGCACTCCATCAACAGCGATAAGAACGCCCTTAGCGCCTTGAGTAACCAATACCAGTTTATTACCAAAAGACTCAATGACATCTAGCCCTTCAGCAAGGCAGTTCGTATCGGTAAGAAACGCCAATTCTTCTTCTGAAAATTTAACAACATCAGCAAGTTGAATGGCATCCAATACCACGGACTTAATCTCAGCTGGATTATTCCAAACTTCATCGCGTAAGTTCGGGTCGAAACTGATGTAACCACATGCGGCTTTCACTTTTTTAAGTGCTGTTAATGTCGAAGAACGGCTTGGTTCATTAGCTAATGCAATAGAACATACGTGCAGCCATTCCCCGGCAGTAAACTCTGGTATATCTTTGACCTGAGTGAATTGGTCAGCGCTTGGTTTAACCATAAACGTAAATGTTCGCTCACCATCTTCATCTAAATCGACTAATACCGTGGATGTACGCTGATTGTCGTCTTTAACCAAATAATGTGTATCGACCTGTTCGTCTGACAGCGTCATAGCCATGAAATGCCCAAAGGGATCATTACCAACACGACCAAAAAAGGCTGCGTTTCCGCCAAGCCGGGAAATTGCAACCGCGACATTAGCCGGCGCACCACCCGGACACTTCAATAAGGTATTGCTTGAATCAGAGATCAGATCCACAACTGCATCCCCAGTAACCCATACTCGACTCATAATACTCACCATTGAAAAGACTAATAATTGCTCGTTGCTGAATTTGACCGTTCAGCAACAGGAATATTCTAAAAATGCTAGTCAAACTACCGGCTTGACTAGCAGCCCTAAAACTAGGAAAAGAGAAGCTGCAAAAGGGGGAGCAGCTTACTCCGGAGGCAACAGAAATAAATGTCGTTACTAAAGATTGGTTAAGCGGTAACTTTTACATTTTGCTTAGCCTGCTCACGTAATCCTAAAACTATCGTTAAGCCAAATGCTGTAACAAATGCAATAAGCATCCCTACTACGTAGTAGCCAATTTGATCTGGGGCGATTGAGATAATGCCCGGTATACCAGCAGCACCAAGAGCTTGTGCTTTAACGTTAAACATGGTGATAAACGCACTAGATAGACCAGCTGCCGTGATAGCGGCTATAAATGGGTAGCGAAGCTTTAAGTTCACACCAAACATTGCAGGTTCGGTAATACCTAACAGACCAGTTATGCCAGATGGAATTGCAATGCCTTTCATCTTCTTATCTTTGCTCATTACACCAACAGCTAATGCTGCTGCACCCTGAGAGACGTTTGACATCGCAGCGATAGGGAAAATGAATGTGCCACCAGTAATGGCTATATCAGCCAGTAACTGCGTTTCAATAGCAATGAAGCTGTGGTGCATGCCAGTAATAACAAATGGCGCATAAATAACGCCAAACAACGCACCACCAATGAAACCAGCGGTGTTATATAGCCAGTTAAGACCATCACCCAATAAGAAACCAATATCACGAGTAAATGGACCAACAATAGTAAAGGTCAGAAAACCAGTGATAAAAATAGCTAACATTGGGGTCAGTAGGTTATCCAATACCGACGGAATCACTTTTCTTAAACCAAGTTCAACTTTCGCCAGAATGAAAGCCGCAACCAAAACAGGAAGCACCGAACCCTGATAGCCAACCTTCTCGATCTCCAAGCCCAAAATATTCCACACAGGAATCGTGCTGGACACTGAAGCACCACCAAAACCCCACCCATTGAGTAAGTCTGGGTGCACCATCAACATACCGAGAGCTGCGCCCAAAAATGGGTTGCCCCCAAACTTCTTGCTAGCCGAGAACGCAAGTAAAATTGGCAAGTACACAAAAGGCGCATTAGCAAAAGTATTGATCATGCTTGCAAGGTCAGTTAGACCAGGGTTTGCATCAATCAAAGAGAGCCCATCAATAAAAAGGCCCTGAGCGGTCAGAAGGTTGTAGATACCCATTAATAAACCACCAGCAACAATTGCTGGAATAATGGGTACAAAAATGTCAGAAAGACCTTTTACTGCGCGCTGTAAAATGTTTTGTTTTTGTGCCCCCGCAGAAGCAACATCATTGGTCGACATTTCACTCATGCCAGTTAACTTTGCCATTTCTGCATAAACTTGGTTCACAATGCCAGAGCCAAAAATCACTTGATACTGACCTGCGATTTTAAACTGCCCTTTCACGCCTTCTAAGTTGTCGATTGCATTTTCATCAATCAAAGACTCATCGGCTACAGCCAAACGCAAACGCGTCGCGCAGTGCGCCAGTGCGGTAATATTGCTCTTGCCACCTAAATGAGTGATTAGCTCTTTTGCTATTGATGGATAATTCATTACAGACCCCGATTTTATATCTAATTTAACTATGCCTGAATCTTTTCTGGGAACGTTTGCAATAAAGATTTTTGCTGATCTAGCCTAGATCGTCAAAGGGAAACAACAAATTGTGTGAAATTGATCGTCTAAAAGTCTCCATCATGAGCAGAAAGCACTGTAGAATCGGCTTTAACAAAGGGATTCATAGCTGAAAAATTGCAAACAATCCCAGTTTAATGAAAGTATAACGAGATGGATTAACGCAGATGGCAAGCCTACACGATGTCGCCCTAATTGCTGGGGTATCAAAATCAACGGTGTCACGAGTTATTAATGACGAGTACGGCGTAAAAGGCGCGACAAAGATCAAGGTACAAAAGGCTATTTCAGAATGTGGTTATATTCCCAATCAAGTCGCTAAAGATCTTAAATCACAGAAAACTAATTTAGTTGGCGTTATTGTTCCACGCGTCTCTTCTCACGCCACGGCGTTAGGGGTAGATGGATTAACTAGTATTCTTGATAAAGCAGGAAAGCACGTATTACTTGCCAGTACGCACCAAGAACATCAAAAAGAACTCGAATATATACAGATCTTTAACCAAAAACGCGTGGAAGGGATCATCCTATACGCGACACATCTCGACAAAACCCTTGTTAATGCAATTCAAATATCAAACGTACCAGTGGTATTAGTGGGTCAAGATGGTTCTATGCATAATATTCCGAGTATTGTTCATGATGACTACCGCGTTGGCTATGAGGCAGGAAACCGACTGACAGCAAAAGGCTGTAAAAAAATTGGCTTTATTGGTGTTCAGGGCGACGATTTAGCGGTGGATAGGCTGCGCTCTCAGGGTCTAGCTCAAGCGCTTGAATTTAACCAGCTCTCGTTACTTTTCCACGCTCGTGGAGACTTCTCCATCGAATCGGGTTACGAAACAGCGAAAGAATATTTAAGCAAATTCACCGAAACCGATGGGATTTTTTGTGCGACAGACCGAATTGCCGTAGGAGCAATACGCGCAATTCAAGAAAATGGAATCACACCAGGAAAGGAGATAAAAGTACTTGGTGTAGGTAACGACGAACTTGCTTCTGTTTGCACCCCTTCCCTATCAACGTTTAATTATGCCTTTGATAAAGCTGGTGAAAATGCAGCCAAGTTACTATTAGAGCGAATCAACAACCAAGGTTTCGAAATGAGTAAAGTGGTACTTACTTTTCAAAATATTGAACGTGAGACCTGTTAATCGTTATAACAACGCCAGCCTCCAAGGCTGGCGAATTATGGTGTATCTTTTAGAACCACGTTTCCATTTGAAGCGCGAATAGTACTTCGCCACCATCACCCATGGTTGCAGCATCTGCATCAAGACTGACCGCGTAATCATTAAGATCTTCGCTCCAATCCACATAACTTACCGCAAAACGTAATTCAGGACGGTCAAAGAATCCCTTACTGGTAGATAACTTCAAGGTTGGTGCAATCGTCGCTTTGTAGAAGCTACCACTCGCTTTATCTGTTGCGTTATCTAAGCCCTAACACCACTGCTAAGGTAAGCGTATTCATTTTCATTGTTATATTTCTCCGTTTTGGATTGCAAATAGGCATCGAATTGCAAACGTTCCCATTTATACAAATACAAGCAGATGAAATATTATTCCTACTGTAAGCAGGCATATAAAGTAACCCGTAACTCATAAAGTGAACTGATTACTCGTACACTTTATAGTTACTCGAAGAATATACATAAACTTTCGGGAACGATCCCGAAACAATGTGGAAAATGTAATTACAATCACGTTAATAGTCGTTTTACATAGTATGAAACGCAGAGTCGCGCAGTAATAACTGAAATTTGACGCCTTGCTAAATTAAAACGTCTTCTTGCAGAGCAAGCAAAAGAGGATGAAATACGTAGTAATACCAATTCCATTAATTATCGGTGTCAACTTTATCTCAACGCTTGTCAGCACTTCGTTTTTATAATCAATCCATTCCAAAATGGAATTCTTGTTATGCATTTTAGCCTCCTTATCAACGCCTAATGGAATCGATATTATCATCTCATCACTTAATGGGGTTACGCCTCAACACCAACTTTTGCTAAGTAGCATGGCTACTAAAAATGACCGAGGAAATGATGATGGAAATGCAGCAGCAACTACAACAACTATTAGACAAACAAGAGATGACAGAGATCACGTACAAGTTCGCTCGTGCTCTGGACCGAGTAGATGGAAAACTGATGAAGTCAACTTACTGGGAAGATGCCATTGAAGAGCACCAAGATCCTATTTTTCCTGATTTATTTTTCTACAATGATAATGCCCACGCATTTGTTGAGCCTGCGATGGAAGGATTCCGAGCGTTAAAAACCACTCAGCACCGCATCAGCAACCCACTGATTGAAATTGATGGTGATACAGCCACAGCAGAGTGTTACGTATGGGCTTACCATGTGCATGAGGAAAATGGCGTAGACAAAGAAGGCATTTTAGGTGGTCGCCACCATTTCCGTTTCGAGCGTCGCGATGGCGTATGGAAAATCAAACATCGTTCTACTGTTTTTGATTGGAACCAAAATCAAGATGCAACTGCCATCTGGGCAGAGAGCTACAGTGATAAATACCGTGGCAAACGTGATAAGAATGACGATAGCTACAATTACCTAAAACATCAATAAATGAGATAAAGTTATGTCAGCCTTAAAATTTGAAGCAGGTGCCACCTTCCCTAATATCTTAGTTCAGACATTAGAAGGTAAAGACATCACATTAGGTAAACCAGAAGGACGATACGATTGGAAAATGGTTGTCGTTTATCGTGGCAAACATTGCCCATTGTGCACACGCTACCTCAATGATCTGGAAACATTAGTTGAAGAATACAGAAATATTGGCATTGATGTCATTGCGGTTTCTGCGGATAGCGAAACGCAAGCTCGTCAACACAAAGAAGAACTGAAAATCAGTTACCCATTAGCTTACGATTTAAGCCCCGAGCAAATGCAAACGTTAGGGCTATATATTTCTACTCCTAGATCGGAACAAGAAACGGATCACCCATTTGCGGAGCCTGCGTTATTTGTAATCAATCATGAAGGAAAAGTGCAAGTATTGGACATGTCGAATGGACCTTTTGCACGGCCTGATCTGAATGTATTGTTACAGGGGTTAAAATTTATTCGCAATCCCAATAATAATTACCCAATCCGCGGGACTTTTGTGTAAGTTAAAATACAATAATACTTACGAAACAATGAAGGCGATATCATCACCTTCATTGTTTCGTGAACAGTATAAGGAATATCATTGGTACAACGGATTATCTGCTAGCTTTTGCTTCAAATACTCAATAAAGCAACGTACTTTTAGCGGTACATATCGATTTTGAGGGTAAATGGCGTTAAATGGCAGAGGTTTTGATATATACCCTTCTAACACCATTGCTAATTTACCAGAGCGAATATGCTCATCCACCATCCATACAGGTAACTGCGCAATACCTGCACCATCAAGTACCAACTGTAATATCACATCACCATTATCACACCGAAAACTGCCTGTCACAGGTACAGAAATATTGTTATTCCCCTTCTCAAAATGCCAAATATTGATCGACTTCAACATCGAGTAAACGATGCAATTGTGATTTTTCAACTCATCTGGATTCTGAGGTTTCGTATTTTTCTGAAGATATTCAGGAGATGCAACCACAACCAATGGGTTATTGAATAAGTGTCTTGCCACAAGAGTAGAATCTTCCAATTGCTTGGCTCGTATCGCGACATCTACACCATCGGCTATCAAGTCAATATGCTTATCATTTAGCATCAGATCAACTTTAATCTCTGGGTAAGCATTTAAGAATTCAACTAAAATGGGAGCCATAAACTGGCGGCCAAATACAACGGGGGCTGCAACACGTAACAACCCCGATGGCAAAGCAATTTGTGAACGAACTTGGGCTTCCGCTTCATCGAGCTCACTGAGAATAATCACGCAGTTTTCATAATAATCAGCCCCGACTTCGGTTAAAGACAGTTCTCGACTGGTACGCGACAATAATTTCGCTCCTAATTTTTTTTCTAATGCTGCAACCTTCTTACTGATGGTCGCTTGGGTGGTATCTTGCTCTCTTGCTGCCGCTGAAAAGCTGCCCATTTGCACCACTCGCACAAAAGCTCGCATCGCACCCAACTGATCCATATGCTCTCCTGATTAAATTCTCTAAGGCCGATTATACTCAATTATCGCCAAGCTATTCTATATTGGAATACATGGTGTTCTATTTGCCTTAGTTCTATTCGCTTCTTTGGCGGTTTATAGTTTGAACATCTTTCAAAGCATACTTTTGGAGTTACAGATGACTCATAACATCTTATTCGAACCATACCAACTAAATCAGAATATGACGTTAAAGAATCGCATAGTGATGGCCCCTATGAACCGTAGCATGGCTGATGATAACTTTATTCCGACATCAGCAATGGCAGACTATTATGCTCGCCGAGCTGATACAGGACTAATCATCACTGAATCCTTGATGATTTCGACAACAGCTCAAGGCTATCCAAATACACCTGCGATTTATTCACCTGAGCAAGTAGAGGGTTGGAAAGCAGTAACAGAAAAGGTTCATCGTAATGGCGGAAAAATCTTTGCTCAGATATGGCATACAGGTCGAGTATCCCATCCTATTTATTTAAACGGTGAGAAGCCTCTAGCTCCTTCAGCCGTTCCCCTAAAGGGGCGCGTTCCACGTACAGCAGATTTACAGTATGAAACACCAAGAGCAATGACAAGCGAAGAAATTAAGAAAATAATCTCAGATTTTACTCATGCAGCTGCAAATGCCAAAAAAGCGGGATTTGACGGTGTTGAGATCCACGCGGCCAACGGATATCTGCTTGACCAATTCTTGCACTGGGATACGAACCGTCGTACTGATCAATGGGGCGGTACACCAGAAAACATGAGCCGTATACTATTTGAAGTTATTAGAAAGGTAAAAAAAGAAATTGGACATGTCGGTGTGCGACTTTCACCTACCGCATACTTGCATTTAGATCATGATGAACGTGATATTCAAGTGTCCGATTATGTACTCAAACATTTAAACGAATATGGCTTAGCTTATGTTCACACCGGAATGTTCGAAGATAATTATCAGCCACATTTGAATGCTACCGTAACCCAATATATAAAACGACTATACAAAGGGACTGTTATTGCATGTGGTGGATATAGTGCTGAGACGGGGGGCAAAGCGCTTATTGATGGAGATGCAGATTTAGTCGCAATTGGTCGTCCATTGATCGCAAACCCTGATTATGTAATAAAAGTTCGCCAACAGCTACCTTTGGTCTCATACGACGTTGAGATGCTAAACCAGCTTTTTTAAGATACTGAAAAGCCACGATTCAAACTCAATTGTTGCTGCGTATTTGTGGCTCTGCTTCTTAGAGCCACTGATTTTCTAACCATTTTAGAAAACAGGTCGTTACTTCTATTTGGCCAACAAACTGTGGGGAAATTTTTATTTCCAATTTTTTCGATAAACAATATCATCATCGCAATCATCATAGATATAGATTTAAACTGAAATTCAATGACATATAAAACACAGGATACAAGCCAATGGTTACGCGCAGAACATTTCAAGTTCTACCAAGATTTCACTCATCCTTGGTATAACATCTGTTCAAACATCGATGTTACTGAGCTATATCATTATTGTAAGCAGCACGGTCATCGTTTTTTCCATGCTTACCTTTTCCTAACTCAACAAGCCCTTAACCAATTTGAGCCGATGGCATATCGCATTGTAGAAGATGAAGTGCGCATCTATTCACCAATGTGTGTCAGCGTCGCCTTGCTCGCCAATGACGATACGGTAAGATTTTGCGACCTCCCCTATGCGTCTATTTTTAAAAAATTCACCCAGAGTGCGACTAAAACTGAAATAAGAATAAAAAACTCGCCGTTTATTGTGGAACAGTTTATTGGCCAAGAAATACGCCAAGATACTATCCATATGACAGTACTACCCTGGGTTGATTTCACCAGCATGACGCACGCAAGAGACACCAAACATCCAGACAGTATTCCAAAAATGGCGTTAGGAAAATTAACTCAAAATGGTGATCGCATGAGAATGCCTCTTTCGATAGAAGTACACCACGGGATGATGGATGGTCTTCATGTCGGCCAATTCATTAATATCTTACAAGTATTATTCAATCAGCCATCGTTGTTAGATTTAAACAATTAAATGGGTAAAACGAATTAGAAAAAGGTCACCTCTGTGACCTACTTTTCATCCATAGCACAGGTGAGAAATACATTTGATAAGGAAATGTCATGTTACATCAATTAGTACTATTGCTTATGGCTCCGGTATTGTTACCGCAAGGGATTTCCATGTGTAGATTAAAAGAAGCTGCAGGTCCACGTCATGGAATTGAAGAACAAGGTAAGCCTCTCGCCTACTTCTTATTGGCGATTCTGCCGCTTTGAACATCAATCACAGGCGTTATCAGGGCAGCTTATTAGCGCGCTATGTGATCAATTTAGAATTGATTGGCAGTTAATCGCTAAAACGGGTGCTACGACAAAGAAAGTGTGGCGAAAGCTTTCTGAACACCCTAAGCAAGATTACGACATTGTTATTGTCTCTTTAGGAGTGAACGATGTGACGACGCAGTTGAGTTCAAGCGAATGGATGAAACAGCAAAAGTACCTCGTTGCTCAGTTACGTGATTACTTTTCTTGCCAACAAATTATTCTCACCAAGATCCCCCCGATGGATAAGTTTCCTGCGCTTCCCAACCCGCTTCGTTGGTATTTAGGCAGTAAAGCCAAAGCCTTTAATCGAAAGCTTGCACTCTGGATCTCTACTCAAAGTGATTGCGAAATAATTACTATTGAGCATCAATTAGAACCCGATCAAATGGCGAGTGATGGATTCCATCCTGGACCTAATATCTATCAACACTGGGGAAATGCTGTTGCTCAAGTCATTAGAGCACGCTGGTTATAACGGCATAGTTTTGGTGATATCTTAATAAGTTGTTGCGGCATTCGCCCTTGCTTTAACGGTTTTATCGCAAACTGAAGCCGTGAGATATGATCTCCGTCACCACTCACTGCTTCTAGCACAACAACTATCAATTTTTCAGGCCATCACTTTTCGTCCGACATCATCCTTCAAGTTGTTCGCTATTACGCTTCTTATAGACTCAGCTATCGTAAAGTAGAAGAAATATTTGCAGAGCACGGCATCCATGTTGATCACTCTACCTTGAATCGGTGGGTTATCAAATATGCTCCCTTATTAGTGCATCGGGCTCGTAAGATGAAGAAGTCGGTGTGTAGAAGAGTCGATAACTATTTATAACGACTTAAGGCCGCACATGAGTTTGGGAGTGGGACCACCAAGTGAAGTGCACAAAAAAGCCAGTAGGGAATACCAACTGACTTCATAAAAGCGTCAACCTATTTTAGGACTAGACAGTCGATATAAAATCCGTACGCCATAGGGTGGATTTTCAGTCTTATTATTTGATTACGCCAGCAACTTTAGTTTGATCCATACCGATGATGCGATTTAGTACACCAAGGAATGAGGATGTATCCGAAACAGTCGATTTAACCGTAACGATTTCAGCATTACTAGGTACTAAATCCATAGCACGCTCTTGAGTATCACCACCAGGGAATTGCAAAAACAACACATTGACACTTTCTGCATGTGCATCAAACGCTTTGTCTGTTTGATGAATACCAGAACAGCCAGACAAGCCGAAAGCAATTAGAGGCAGTAATAATAATTTTTTCATTTTTAATCCATTTGAAATACAATAAAACGATGTATTATTAAGCCATTAAAAGCAATTAATTGCAACGTGTAAGTTAAAGTCTGATGAAATGCTTTTGCGCACTCAGAAACAAAAAAGGCCGCCAGTTGGCAGCCTTTCGAAAAATCGCAGTTAAAATATTATTTTTCGTTTCTACATCCATACTTATCGCAAGTAACTTTTTCTGTTGAGGCTACCCAATGCTTTGAACGAACTTTTGTATTAATACGACATCCTGTAGTTCCACCTTTAGTGCCTTTATGTACGATACCTGTAGGGGTGTGTTTTACAGTCATTTTTTAATCCTTTTTGGTGATTAGTATAGATAGTATTGTTTATCTAATTAGAACGATATAAATAAAACCTTCAGGCTGGGCAATAAAAGACTTTATGGATGATGAATTATTCGAGGTGGAAGCAAGCATCAAACTCAAGATATGACTTGATTCATTTTAGCACTGACAAACTTAAAAAGGTTCTTTACGCGGGAATGTTTTAGCTTTCGGCGATACAAATAGAGCTGCCCGTTTGTTGTGTTACTACAACAAAAATAACTTATACAAGGTGTTAGGGAAGATATGCAGGCTTATGGTGAAAACACCAAACGCTAGATGGGTGGAAGCCCCCACCAGCCACATCCCGGCACACACGTCACCTGCTGCGGTTGCTCCCTTCCGGGTCTGGCCGAGTTCACAGGTTAGTGTTGCGGGAGGACCAATGGGGGCCTCCATAGATTCTTTCAGTTCTTCTTGAGAACGGGAAGGATTATCTACCAAGGCTGCATACAATGCAAGGTGTTATATCACTTCACCGAATCAACTGCTGAATTATTACTCAAAGTGATTTGTTGTGATTAAAAAGTGATTACAAATCAGCTAGGTATCGCCCTATACTTCTTCAGGGTCTTCCAATAGGAATTCACCCAATAACGCCCCACCAAGTATCAATAGCCATGCAACTAAGACAGGGTTAGGCACGTCAAACTGCGGCACAATCACTAATGTCGCAAACCCAACTGCAGGTAATACCCAAGCCAAGCGAGGCACCCAATCTCCGACTTTAACCTTTTTCATACCTTGCAGTGCCGCAATTAACCCTGTGATACACAAGGCAACTAACGCAGCATGCTGTAATCCCCCAACCCATAGCGGTACCACTAAAAATAATGGCCACCACGTATTTCCTTCTACAGTGCGCCAAGATCGAGCGGCATACCAAATAATACATACAGCAACAATTTGTACGACGGTAGCACCAACGCTACCAGGCAATTTCCCTTCACCTTGCAAAGCCATTAACCCCACATCCATTGCAAGAACAACAGAAACAAGTAATGCGCCTAATTGCCAATTGCTTTTAGGCGAGAAGGTGACAGAAAAAATGGGTAACATCATAAAAAGGCTAATTGATAATGCTAAAGATTGCTCCGGCAATACAGCACCAAAAGAGGCTAAGCCAATCAATAAAAGCCAAGCAGCGGCTCCACCTTGAGGGAGCAACCACAGGGCTGGAATCGCTAAAGCGAGTGCAGGAACATCTCCTTGACTATAACCTAAGGCAGTAACACCTAATACAGTCAAAACTATGCTGACAAAAACGAGTAACGCGGCATACAACATGGCAGCACCTCCTTGCGTTATCCGATAGTGTTATTGAAATACATTGAAAACAGCAGCTATCGGTCAATATCAAATTTATTTTACATCAGGTTTAAATATGGACGATTTTTCAGCTCAAATCTACACCCAAGTACATCAAATTCCATATGGAAAAGTATCTACCTATGGAGAAATCGCTAAATTTTCAGGTTTTCCTGGTTATGCACGTCATGTTGGACGCTTAATGGCAACGTTGCCAGAAGGGTCGACAATTCCTTGGCACCGAGTCGTTAATGCTAAAGGGATGATTTCGTTAGCCGGTAATGATCTGATTCGTCAGCGAGAAAAGTTGCTTGCAGAGGGTATCGATGTATCAGAAAGCGGAAAAATATCGCTGCGTCATTACCGATGGAACGGTGACCCAGTGTAGTGAACGATGTATGTAATAAACAAGATAGCTTACCTTTACAGCATAATATTTTAATCAGGCTGTAAAGGTCGAATTCAGGTTGTTTCTTTTATTGTACTTTAACCAACATTAAATCTAGATTATTGGTTGTAGACGCATCTGTAATCACATGGTTTGCGGTGTCGGTAATAAAAATCAATTTACCGTTTACTTCAATACGAGCACTAATCGCATAAGTATGATTACTTTTAATATCTTGGAGTTTATACCCAAGTGAAAAGTCATAAGGAGCTTGCTTGCCTTCAGACATAAATGCCTGACTACTAATGACTTCCGCAGCTACATCCATTTTCGATACATCAGATAAGGCCACTGTAATACGCGCATTATCAGGAAGCGCAATACGCTCACGATAAGCTAGAGAGCCCGTTACAGTACCCATATCATTGTCATTTGGCACTAAAGTGGTACACGCTGTAATAACAAGAGCTAAAATCAGCGTAAACAATAGTGCAAAAAACTTTTTCATGATTAACCCTTAAAAACTAAAACTCCATTAAGCTGAAATGTAATTACTGTTTAATAACACATAAGTTTGTGTTCTAGTTTGGTAATAACTCCTTAATAATAACATGGTAATAGGATCCACAATGAGTAAAGAACTGAATGAACTTCTCAATCTTTTACAATTAGAACGACTGGAGCAAGGTTTATTCCGTGGACAGAGTGAACATTTGGGCTTACCTCAGGTTTATGGTGGTCAAGTTATCGGTCAGTCTCTTTCTGCCGCAAAAGAAACGGTTGATAGCCTGCGCCATGTTCATTCATTTCACAGCTACTTTTTATTACCTGGTGATCCTGAAAAACCAATTATTTACGATGTTGAAAAACTTCGAGATGGTAAAAGCTTCAGTACACGCCGAGTGAAAGCCATTCAAAATGGCAGACCCATTTTTTACTTAACGGCCTCTTATCAAGCAGAAGAAGCAGGATTTGATCATCAATCAACAATGCCAAATGTTGCGGGCCCCGAAGGGTTAGCATCAGAAAAGGAACTTGTTCAATCTATTGCGCAGTATCTTCCTAAAAAAGCCGTTGAAACCTTTGGTCGTGACCGCCCTATCGAAGTACGCCCTGTTACCGTTGTTAATCCACTAAAACCTAAAGCTGCAGATCCCAAACAATACCTTTGGATTAAGGCTAATGGCGAGATGCCGAATGATCCTCGTATCCACCAGTATGTATTGGCTTATGCATCTGATTGGGGCTTTCTGGTTACAGCCTTACAACCACATGGCGTTACGCTTTTAACCCCGAAAATGCAGGTTGCTACAATTGATCATTCTATGTGGTTCCACCGTCCTTTCCGTCTTGATGAGTGGCTACTGTATGTTATCGAAAGCCCATCAGCCAGTGGTGCGCGAGGCTTGGTACGTGGTGAAATTTACAACCAAAAAGGTGAGCTTGTAGCTTCAGCCGTTCAAGAAGGCTTAATGCGTCAGCATCAGGCTTCTGAGTAAAAAACGGAGGGTGATTATTTGTCATAATCACCCTCCGTTTTATCTTTCTATTCTTGAGCTCGCCCTAAATAGCGACTATCTTCTCTTCTTCTAACTGATGTAAATGCTCACTCGCCTGTTGCAGTTGATACATCTGCCAATAATGCCCTTGCTCCGTCAATAGCTGCTGATGCGTTCCACGCTCGGTAATATCGCCACGATGCAGTACCACAATTTCATCTGCATCCATAATGGTTGATAAACGGTGAGCGATAACCACAATACTCATATCTTTACGCAATACATTTAACGCCAGCTGAATTTTCTTCTCTGTTCCTGAATCAATGTTTGCTGTCGCTTCATCTAAAATCAAGATTTTCGGTTTCGCCACCAGCACTCGAGCCAATGCAAGTAGCTGCTTTTGACCCGCCGACAGGTTCGCCTCTCCACTGCCAAATAACGTATCTAGACCGTCTGAATATTGTCGAATTTGCTCGGCCAGCCCGACTTTGTCTAAAGCGTCCCAAATCACAGCGTCTGTAACATTACGCCCTAATTGGATGTTTTCCCGTACTGTGTCACTCAGAATATGCGGGTCTTGCTGCACCATCGCGATACCATCACGAAATACGGTTTTATGTAGGTGAGTAAGTGGACGCTTATCAACCAAAATTTGCCCTTGTGATGCAGGATAAAAACCCATCATCAACGAGGCTAATGTACTTTTACCACTGCCGGTATGCCCAACTAATGCCAAGAAACCACGATGATGCAGGTGTAAATTAATATTGTTTAAGACAGTCTGTTCACCGTCGTAACTAAAACTGATATTCTGGCATTGCAATTCACCCCGCAGGATCGCTTGTTCGTCATCACCGTAGTCTTGCTGCTTTGCATCGATCAGGGCAAAAATACGCTCACTGGCAACTAAGGCTTGCTGCAATAAGGATAATTGCTGCGTCATTTCAATTAATGGTTCCGTTACCCGCCCCAAGTAGCTGATAAACGCATAAAGCACACCGACCCCGATTAACTCAACACCGCTCACTCCAAATAATGCGACCAATGATATTAAGGCGATTCCCGATAGCAAATCGATAAGTGGGCGCAATAACAAACCGTTTAATTTCATCACCCCGACTTGTGCCCGTAAATGATTATTGGTCAGTGATGAAAACTGTTCGCTGAACGCACGTTCTTGGCGCATCAATTGAATTAAGCTCATTCCCTGAATAGATTCACTCATCGAGGCATTAATATCAGCCAACAAATCACGCATTTTTCGATACGCATCTGCACTTTTTCGCTGATAAATCACCATGATAAAAATAACAATGGGTAATAAGATCAAGACAATAACGGTTAAACGCCAACTTAAGAAACTCATGACCACCAGCATGACACTGATCAGAGTGACATTTTTTAATACCGTAGCAATAACAAAGACATAAAAATCTTTAATTGATTCAGTATCATTGGTAATTCGCGAAATAAGCTTGCCCGTAGGCATGTAGTCAAAGGCAGATAATGGTTGATTAAGTACTTTACCAAAGAGCTGTTTGCGTACTGTCTGCACTACACCAATCGCAATCGTATTAAAACGAATGGATTGAGCGTATTTCAACCCAGCCCCAATAATCATTAAACCAATATAGGCAGCAGCTAACATAGCGATGGCTTCTATCGGGTAATTATCTTTCGCAATATAGTTATCAATAAAATGGTGAATTAACCATGGCCCTGATACATCAGCCAGAGCCCCTGCGAACAAAAGCCCAATCGCGATGGATAATTTCTTTTTATCGTTCAAGGCATACTGTAATAGACGCACTAAAACGGCTTTGTTGACGGCTTTATTCTCCATTATGCCTCCTTGATTGCGCGTTCTAATTGCTGATAACGATGCATCTCTGCATACCAAGCATCGTCTTTAATCAGGTTCTGATGTTTGCCTTGTTCAACAACCTGACCATGCTGCAACACTAAGATTTGATCTGCTTGTTCTAATGCAGTTAAACGGTGAGCAATCACTATCACTGTTTGCTTTGTTTTCGTTGCTTGTAAATTCTGCAAGATTGTATGTTCGGTTTTACCGTCAACCGCAGACAGTGCATCGTCCAATACCAATATTTCTGCCTCAAGCAATAAGGCCCGTGCAATGGCAATACGCTGTTTTTGCCCACCAGACAGTGTGATCCCTTTTTCACCCACTAAGGTGTAATACCCTTCCGGAAATTGAAGAATATCGTCATCGATACACGCTAATTGTGCCGCATGGCGAATCTGCTCATGAGTGGCTTCAGGTCGACCAAGTGCAATGTTGTCAGCAATAGAACGAGAAAATAAAAATGGCGTTTGGCTCACTACAGCAAATCGACTGCGCCACTGATGTAAATCAGCCGCTTTTATTGATACATCTCCATACATAACCTGCCCATGCTGTAATTCTTGCTGACGCAGTAATAACGCCAGCAGTGTTGACTTACCACTGCCTATTGGCCCTGCAACACCCAGCATCTGCCCAGCACTTAAATCAAATAGGACGTGCTGCATTGCCGCTTGTTCTTGTTTGCCCCAATGAAATCGCTCAATATCCACATGCAATGTTTGGCCTGTCATTTCAAGGGTGTTTTCACCACTCACAATGCTCGGCTGTTGATCAAAGATGTGCTGCAAACGCTTTAAGGCTGCCGAACCTCGTTCTAGAATATTAAACACCCATGCCAGTGCTAACATTGGCCAGATCATTAACCCTTGGTAAAGCGTAAACGCGGTAAGATCCCCCAACGTCAGCCGACCTTGCGACACCATATAACCGCCACCCGCAATACTGAGGAAAAAAGACATGCCAATCGTTAGCTGAATCACGGGATCAAATTTGGCATCGACCTGCTCTACAGCCAAGTTTTTTTGCCCGACAGCGTCTACAACCGCGTCAAACTCCTGCTGTTGTCGCTGCTCTAAGCCAAACGCCCTGATCATTCTGACACCGTTCAATGACTCTTGAGTTTTATCGGTAAGATCAGAAAATGCAGCTTGTGATTCAGAGAAACGTGTATGTAATTGTCGACCAAAACCAAAGACGATAAACGCCATAATCGGCATAGGTAACAGAGCAAGAATGGTGAGTTCCCAGCTTAACTGCGTTGTCATTACCAGAATAACGGCTAACCCCATGATCAATGAATCTGCAGCAGTTAACACACCTTCACCTGCCGTCATGACTACGGCATTCACATCATTAGTTGAACGTGCCATTAAATCACCGGTTTTATAACGTTCAAAAAAAACGGGGGAATGAGATGAAAAATGACGATAAAGCCTGTTGCGTAAGACGGTGCCTAACTTTGCCGCAGCACCAAACAACCACACTCGCCAGATAATGCGCAGCACATAAACTAGGGTCCAGAGCACTACAATGCCCCCCAGCCACATGAACATCGTCGACGAACTCATATCACCCGATACGACGCCGTCCACAATCCAGCCAATTGCACGAGGAGGAAGCAACTCAAAGGCAGACACTAAACACAGAATAAAAATAGCACCACTATAACGGCGCCATTCCTGTCGAAAAAACCAACGGAGTTGCCAAAAAACCTGCATATAGCCTCCCTAAATGGCTATGCTTTACCCACTTTAAATGGATACATAAACATCACCTTCAATCATTTAGCCCTTAACTAAATGCAAGGTAAGTAATAGATATAAAGTGAAATAAAAAACAAACTGATAACACCTATTTTCAAGATGTTAGAGGGGAATTCAACCACAATATAGTGGTCAAACTAAAAACAGAGGTTAATCCTGCCTGCGTTACAAGCAGGATCTAAAAGCATGTGCAATAAATCGACAACACGCTGAAACACCAGATTTATAGCCAGAGGTTTATAAACCGCCATAGCTTATAAAGACAATAGTTTATAAAGGCAATGCGGTGGTATACTTCAGAGGCTCCATTGCAAACGTAGACGTCACATTGGTTAACCCTTCTATGCTGTTAACCAACTTTTTGTAAAAGTTATCAAATGCTGCCATATCAGCAACTTGTACCTTCATCATGTAATCATATTCGCCAGCCATGCGATAGAACTCCATTACTTCTGGAAATTCAGACACAGTCTCGACAAAACAGTGATACCACTCTTTAGAGTGATTACTGGTTTTGATCTGCACGAATGCAGTAAATGATAACCCCAGCTTGATAGGATCAAGTAAAGCAACACGCTTACGGAGTATTCCACTTTCTTCCAATCGCTTAAGGCGTTTCCAGCAAGGTGTTGTTGTTAGGTTTACCGCTTCTGCTAAATCAGCTAAGGCCATTGTGCCATTTTGCTGCAACAACCGAAGCAATGTTTTGTCAACGTTATCTAAATTGTTCATCACTTTCCCTTAAGGCCCAAAATAGAGAATATATTTCTCCATTATGCGCGTTTTACAACAAACAAAGCAAAGCTTTTCCTCTCAAGTGCAGTACTATAATTCTAACAGAATAAATAAGAATAATACTGGGTCACAAAATGAATAATTAAATCAGCCTAATCAAATATTTAAGGATATAAAATGAATAACAAATTGCAGCCTAAAAGCCGAAATCCTCAATGGATAAATAGCGCCATTCGCAAAATTGAAGCCGACTACCAACGATCTGCTGATACGCATCTGATCAAGCTTGATATCGCTTGTTTAGAAGGCATCGATATTTATCTCAAAGATGAAAGCACTCACCCAACAGGCAGTCTTAAACACCGCTTGGCACGTTCATTGTTCTTATATGCGTTATGTAATGGCTGGATTAATGAAGACACCACGATTATAGAATCATCATCAGGTAGCACTGCGGTATCTGAAGCCTATTTTGCACGCTTACTGGGTTTGCCCTTTATTGCTGTTGTTCCTCGTAAAACGGCTTGCAAGAAGATTGAACAAATTAAATTTTATGGGGGTCGTGCACATTTTGTCGATAGCCCCAATGCCATCTATGAAGAATCGCGTCGTCTGGCAAAAGATCTAAATGGCCATTATATGGATCAATTTACCTTTGCAGAGCGTGCCACTGACTGGCGTGGCAATAACAACATCGCAAACAGTATTTTTGAGCAAATGCAATTAGAAGAGCACCCTATCCCCACGTGGATCGTAATGAGCCCCGGTACGGGTGGTACATCTGCCACTATTGGCCGCTATATTCGCTACCAAATGCACGACACTAAATTATGTGTTGTCGACCCTGAAAACTCGGTATTCCACACCTATTTCAAAACCCGAGATCTTCATTTAACCGGTACGGTTGGAAGCCGTATTGAAGGCATTGGTCGTCCACGCGTAGAGCCTAGCTTTATTCCTGATGTTATCGACGAAATGCGCACAATTCCTGATGCCGCCAGTGTTGCCACTGTGCATTGGCTTGAAAAATTACTGGGGCGTAAAGCGGGCGCATCAACTGGTACCAACCTCTTTGGCGTATTGCAACTCGCGAGTGAAATGAAAACCCGTGGCGAAACAGGGTCTATCGTCACATTGCTTTGCGACAGCGGTGAACGCTACCTAGATACTTATTTTAACGCTGAATGGGTACAAGAAAACATCGGTGATATATCACCTTACCTAGCCCAATTAGCAGCATTTGAACAAACAGGCACATTGTAAATTAGCAATTTATTTGCACTTTTTTCCGTACCCACTCTAGGGCGTGTTGACGTTTCAAATTCTAGCCGAATCTTGAAACATCAACACGCCCTAGGGTACGATAGCCGCTCATCTACATATTATTGAGTCGATACCGACTGTTTTTCGGTAAGGCTACAAATAAGGACACATTCCCATGCGTAAAGCTGTTGTCGTATTCAGTGGTGGACAAGATTCCACAACTTGTCTGATCCAAGCCATTGAGAACTACGACGAAGTGCATTGCATCACTTTTGATTATGGTCAGCGTCATAAGCTGGAAATTGAAGTGGCACAATCGATAACGAAAGAGTTGGGTATCACCGCCCATAAAGTGATGGATGTTGGTTTGCTCAATGAACTGGCCATTAGCTCTTTAACTCGCGACAACATTGACGTTTCACATGAACTGCAAGCAAACGGGTTGCCTAATTCATTTGTACCGGGCAGAAACATTTTATTTCTAACGTTATCTGGCATTTATGCATATCAGATTGGCGCTGAAGCCGTTATCACTGGTGTATGTGAAACCGATTTTTCTGGTTACCCTGATTGCCGCGATGAATTTGTGAAATCCCTGAATCAATCATTGGTTTTGGGCATGGATCGCGCATTAAAGATCGAAACACCACTGATGTGGCTAAACAAAGCTGAAACATGGGCATTAGCCGATCAATACAAGCAATTAGACTTTGTTCGCGAGAAAACCTTAACCTGTTATAACGGTATTATTGGTGATGGTTGTGGCAATTGCCCGTCTTGCGACCTGCGCCGTGCAGGTTTAGAAGATTACTTAACGAATAAAGAAGCTATCATGGCAGATCTGGTGGTAAAGCAAGCTAAAGGGCAAGCTTAATGTCGTCGGAATGAATGAAAACGTTTTAATTTACAAATAGATACAAAAAACCGGAGCATAGACTCCGGTTTTTTAATTCGACTACCATTCAGACGTAATCACTCTTACACGATTAATCGCGGTACAGAGAGAACTCATCTTTACAGTCTAGTAACTGTTGGCGTGTCATCATGAATACACCATGGCCACCATTAGCAAACTCAATCCAAGTAAATGGAATGTTTGGATATTCCTGCTCCATGTGAACCATAGAGTTACCCACTTCGCAGATCAGAATACCATCGTCTTTCAGGTAATCTGGTGCATTGGCAAGAATACGACGAACCAGTTTCAAACCATCCGTACCTGCCGCTAAACCAAGCTCTGGCTCATGGCGGAATTCTTCGGGTAGATTGTCCATATCTTCCTGATCAACATAAGGAGGATTGGTTACAATCAGATCGTATTTATCTTTAGGTACATCACGTAATAGATCAGAGCGTAGCGGAATAACCTGCTGCTCTAAACCATGGTCGTGAATATTTTGCTCTGCTACTGCCAGTGCATCGATTGAAATATCAACCAGATCCACTTCTGCATCAGGGAATGCGTGTGCACAAGCAATACCAATACAACCACTACCTGTACACAAATCCATGATTCGTGTTGGTGCTTGTTGTAAAAACGGTTCAAATTGCGTTTCAATCAGTTCAGCAATCGGTGAGCGCGGTACAAGTACACGTTCATCAACGAAAAACTCTAAACCACAGAAGTACGCTTTGTTTGTCATGTATGACACTGGTGTACGGTCATTAATACGACGAATAACACGTTCAACTACACGTAAACGCTCACTGCTCGTCAGGCGTGAAAAACGCACTTCTGACGGAATATCAAGTGGTAAATACAGTGTTGGAAGTACAAGCTGAACAGCTTCATCCCACGCATTATCTGTACCATGACCATAAAAAAGACCAGCAGCATTGAAACGGCTGACAGTCCAACGTAGCATGTCTTGCAAAGTGTGAAGTTCATTGACAGCTTCGTCGACAAAAATCTTATCCAAAATAGCCTCCGAAAAACGCTACAATACCGCCATACAGATGTTGGAATTTCATTATGAGTAAAAAAAATCCTAACTTAGAAGATGAGTTGTCACTCTTCCAAGATGCGGTAAAAGGCGTAAAAAAGTTCACGCATGATACCATAATCACGCGGCGCCAACAGAACTCAAAGGTTGATAAAGCCAAGGTCTCGAGCAAAGAAACCCAAAACCACGAGTTTTATTTCTCTGATGAGTTTGAACCGCACCTAAATGAGCATGGCCCTACCCAATATGCGCGTACTGGTGTGTCTAAATATGAAGTGAAAAAGTTACGACGTGGTATCTATGTACCAGATATGTATTTAGATATGCACGGTATGACACAACAAGAAGCAAAACGCGAGTTAGCCGCGATGCTAGCTGCTTGCATTAAAGAGAGTGTATCTTGTGCCTGTGTAATGCACGGCATTGGTAAGCATATACTTAAAAAGAAAGCACCCTTGTGGTTGGCACAACACCCAGATGTAATGGCATTTCACCAAGCGCCTTTAGAGTTTGGTGGCAACGGTGCATTGTTAGTCTTAATTGATATACCTGAACGCTAAGTGCAGGCTATATACATTCAATACACAATTAACCCCCAGACTGAACAGCTATCGATTCGAGTGTTGTTGTCTGGGCGTTATCGCACCAAAAAATAACGCTTATTAATACGTATATCTCGCTAATGAGCCTACATTAATAACCTGACCCTCTTGAATCAGCGTTACTTCACCACTCTCACAAATCTGCATCCGCGTTTTCACTGATGATTCACTGTAATAATGCTCACAAGAGCCATTACGTGCACTATCGATACGTGAAAATATAGTAATTGAACCCGCAACCATTAACCCACCCGGTGACGCAAAAGTCAGCGTACTACCCGACGTAGAAATGCGCATCTCTTCACTAATACCATTCGCCCATTTAATGGCACCATTCGCATTAATCGTTGGTTTTTGAGGACCACCCTGAACACAACCGACAAGTAGTGCAGCACTAACAACTGCTAATATTTTTGTTTTCAACATTACCGTTTCTTCTATTTCAAATTGGGTATAAAAGTAGTGTTCATTGAATGGGCTCAAGAAAGCGGCAAAACAATGCACTTATGATTAGCTACAGCAAGAAGTGTTCCATTTAGCCATATCATGAAATGGGACTGCATAATTGCGATAACACACGTAAAAAGCGCCAATTCCTCATTAGAATCAGCGCCTTATAATATTAACTTCTTATCTGTTATTTATACAGGCACATCTTGCCATAAAAATTCAGCCACCTCGGTATCAGGATCGTAGTCAATAGCGGCAATCGCTGACGTTCTAAACATGGGAGGTTGTATACCCGCAACGATATCTGCCGTTAGGTATCCGACAAGAGGAAGATGAGATATCAACATCACGGTTTCAGGTCGTTCAATTGCAATCAACGCTTTAAGATAAGCAGCAACATCTTCTGAGTCACCATAAGGCGTAATGTTATCAGCCGTTACCACTTTCTTCGCTTCGGGTAACTCGGCGGTCATAACTTGCCACGTTTGCTGCGCGCGCAGGTATGGGCTAACCCAAACCAGATCGAGGTTGCCTTCTAAATGCGTTGCTAACTGGCTCGCTACCTGCTTAGATTGCTGCTCGCCTCGTGTAGTTAAAGGGCGTTCAGCGTCACTCGGGGCAAAGTTTTGAGCTTCACCGTGCCGCATGATAAAAATTCGCATGTATCTTCTTATCCAATTATGAATATCTGACGCTATGCTAGCAATTTCAACTAACTCAGCATAGCCATTCGAGCAATTCTATTGTCATTCCGTGACAGTGGGATCACTCCCTATATTGACTACTGCCACCATAGTAATACCAGTCTAGACAAGTATCTGATCATCCTCGCTGGTTAAAATTACTTATAACGGCGTTAGAAACTTGGTAATTAGAACCACTAGTTACTGCAATTCCTGCCTTGTTATTATCAATTTTTCCTACGCAATTATCTGACCATTTACTTTCTTTCTTTTCTATACTCAATAATTGGATCAGATTGATCACTGCTCTAACACGCATGCCTTTTATTTCATCACTTTTTATCGATTCAGCTGATTTAACATATAGATAAATAAGATAATTAGACGTATTTCCAATTTGCCAGCTTGCTGTATGAGGGTCATAATTACTTCATTCCCTTTGAAAAAGGTTCTTCCTGTGCACATTAGCCCCAACGACCATAAGCAGTACCGCTATTTGACCTTAGCTAATGAGCTCAAGGTACTTTTAGTGCACGATGCAGATGCACCACGCTCAGCAGCAGCGTTATCTGTTCAGATAGGTCACTTTGATGATCCTGATGATAGACAAGGGATGGCACATTTTCTTGAGCACATGCTGTTTTTAGGGACCGAAAAGTACCCCCGTATCGGTGAATTTCAAACATTCATAAACCGGAGTGGCGGCAGCAATAATGCTTGGACTGGCACAGAAAATACGACATTTTTCTTTGAAGTTAGTCCCCATGCGTTTGAAGAAGGATTAGATCGCTTTGGTCAATTTTTCACCGCGCCATTATTTAATGAAGAAGCCGTCGACAAAGAACGTCAAGCTGTTGATTCTGAATACAAATTAAAACTAAACGATGACGTACGACGCCTTTATCAAGTACATAAAGAAACCATTAACCCCAGCCACCCTTTCACTAAGTTTTCTGTGGGTGACTTAACCACGCTGGATGATCGAAATAATACGTCGATCCGAGATGATCTATTACATTTTTATCAAACGCATTATTCAGCAAACCGAATGGGTTTAGTGCTGTTAGGCTCCCAGTCGCTAGATGAGTTAGAAGCATATGCTCACGACTTTTTCAGCCATATCAATAACACGGGATTAGCCAAGCCTGATATACCGGTACCACTTGTAACCGAAAAAGAAGCAAAACAATTTATTCAGATTGAGCCAAT
The DNA here is from genome assembly GCF_003025615.1 of Photobacterium frigidiphilum. Classification (GTDB taxonomy): domain Bacteria; phylum Pseudomonadota; class Gammaproteobacteria; order Enterobacterales; family Vibrionaceae; genus Photobacterium; species Photobacterium frigidiphilum. Next base: position 353,939 of record NZ_PYMJ01000001.1, read on the forward strand.
AAAAGATATTCGTAAACTAACACTATCTTTTACCATGCCATCAGTCGATGCCTACTATCAGCAAAAACCATTGTCATACATCGCCCATATGTTGGGTAATGAAGGCACTGGCAGCTTGATGTCCGTCTTAAAAAGTCGAGAATTGATTAATACTTTATCTGCCGGTGGTGGTGTCAATGGCAGTAATTTTCGCGAATTTACCATCAGCTTAAACTTAACACTCAAAGGTCTTGAGCATACCGATGATATTGTTAAGTCTGTCTTCCAATACATTGCATTAATACAACAACAAGGCATGGAAGAGTGGCGTTATGAAGAAAAAAAATCGGTTTTAGAATTGGCATTCCGTTATCAAGAAAAAAGTCGCCCACTTGATACGGTAAGCTATTTAGTCATGAACTTACTGCATTATGCACCGGATGATGTCATCTACGGTGATTACATGATGGCTGGCTATAATGAACCATTAATTCGCGATCTACTTGCCTACTTACGCCCAGAAAATATGCGATTAGTGTTAGCAGCCCAAGGTCAACATTACGATCAAACGGCACAATGGTATGCCACGCCCTACTCCGTAACACCGTTCACTGACAAACAATTAGCTAACTGGACGAATGTTACTCTCGACCCTGAGCATCTTTTGTCAGAGAAAAACCCGTATCTTTGTGAGCGCCTTACCCCTCATGAACTCGCACCTGAATCAGAATTACCGCCACAATTAATTCAAGACTTACCCGGTTTCCGTCTTTGGTATAAGCAAGAGCATGATTTTCGTGTACCGAAAGGGGTTATTTACGTTGCTATCGATAGCCCTCACGCAGTTAACTCTCCTCGTAACATTGTCAAAACACGCTTATGTGTAGAGATGCTACTCGAGGCGATAAACGAAAAAGCCTACCCCGCTGAAATTGCTGGTATGTCATATAATTTATACGCACATCAAGGTGGTGTAACACTGCAACTGTCTGGTTTCAGTGAAAAACAACCCTTATTAATGAAGTTAATATTGGAATGTTTTGCCAGCCGTACATTCGATGAAAAGCGTTTTAATAATATCAAAGCACAAATGTTACGTAACTGGCGTAATGCGGCAGAAGATAAGCCTATCTCGCAGCTTTTTAATGAGCTTACAGGCTTACTTCAGCCCAACAATCCGCCTTACCCGGTATTGATTGAAGCGCTTGAGTCTATCGATGTTGATGAGCTTCCAGTTTTTGTTGAATCAATGTTTGCAGAGCTGCACATTGATACCTTCGTTTACGGAAACTGGTTAAAAGAAGACACGCTACAATTAGCTGAAATACTCAAAGATGCATTCCGTGTTACCGATCAGCTTTATGGTGAGTCTCAGCGACCATTGGTTCAACTTAATAAATCAGGTACTTTAAATTACGAGATCAATGGCAAGCATGCCGATTCTGCTATTTTAATGTATTACCAATCGCGCGAAGTTTCCCCACGAAAAATAGCGGTATACACGTTAGCCAATCATCTAATGTCGACCACCTTTTTTCATGAATTAAGAACGAAACAGCAGTTAGGCTATATGGTCGGTACAGCCAATTTACCCCTAAATCGCCACCCCGGATTAATTTTATATATCCAGTCCCCGGTTGCTGGGCCATTGCTGTTATCTGAAGCTATCGACGATTTTACCAATGCCTTCTCGCTCGTATTATTAGAGCTCAATGAAGAACAATGGCAAGCGAGTAAACAAGGATTAATCGCACAAATTTCAGAACCTGATACTAACCTTCGCAGCCGTGCTCAGCGTTTTTGGGTCAGTATTGGTAATAAGGACGAAACATTTAGCCAGCGTAAAAAAGTGATTGAAGCACTCAAGAACCTAAACCGTGCCGATATGGTCCGATTTATCGTCGAGATTGTAAAACCACGTACCGCAAACCGTTTAGTGATGCATTACCAAGGCCAAGCACATCAAAACCTTGAACCGTTGGATGTAGGTCAACCCATTGAATCAATAACTGAGTTCCAGCAAAACGCACGTTAAAGTTAGCCTACTTTTACAGCCTTCATTACGGTATTTATGCAATAATTAATACGTATATAGAAGGGTATAAGCACTTATAAAAAAGGTCTGCCGTTATAAGAAACAAGGCAGACCTTTTACATCCACATTTTAAATAACAAAGTGGCGCATATTCAGACAATACAGATGCTATGAATAGAAATATTGCTCTTCATTTGCCATTGCAACCAACTTATCACACGGCGTAAAACGTCCACCGTATTTGTCAGTATGATCCTTCAGCATTTCTACCACCCTTTTAGCCCCTAACGTATCCATATAACGGAATGGACCGCCAAGGAATGGTGGGAAACCGATGCCGAAGATTGCGCCAATATCACCATCTCGAGCTGATTTAATAACACCTTCATCAAGGCATCGTGCCGCTTCATTCAACATCATTAGCGTACAACGAAGCGCAATATCTTGCCCCGCTGCTTTTTGCGCTGGCTCTAAAGAAAGCAGTTTATAAACACTCTTATCAACTTCTTTCTTCTTCGTATTGTATAGGTAGAACCCTTTACCGCTCTTGCGCCCCTTACGACCATCACTCAGTAATAGATCGAATACATCCGGCGCTTTAAATCGTTCGCCTAATTCAGCCAATAATATCGGGCTGATCTTCGCACCAATATCGACACCGACTTCATCGAGCAAGGTTATTGGCCCTACAGGGAAACCAAAATCCAATAATGAACGATCGATATGTTCGATTGGCTCACCACTTAATAGCACAGCAGCGGCTTCATTCATGTATGGCGCTAGAATACGGTTGACATAAAAACCCGCTTTATCAGCGACAACTATCGGCGTTTTACCCTGCTTCTTCGCTAAAGCGACGACTGTAGCGATGGTCTGCTCAGAGGTCGCACTACCATTTTCAGTGCCTTGATGTGGAATAACTTCAACCAACGGCATTTTTTCTACCGGGCTGAAATAGTGTAAGCCAACCACATTTTCAGGACGCTCTGCTGCAGCTGCGATTTGATGGATCGGTAATGACGATGTATTACTCGCAAAAATCGTATCATCCGATGTTTGCTGCTCAATGTCTTTTACCATTTGGTGCTTTAGATTAATGTCTTCAAAAACGGCTTCTATCACCACATCGACATTCGTAAACCCAGTAAATGTTGTACCACCCGTAATACTGAACATTTGATTTTGTAGTTCAGCCTTACTAATGATTCGGCGTTTACGCTGCTTGTCGAGTAACTTGAAGTTATAAACAAGGGCATTTTTAATACCATCGTTTGATATATCTTTAATTCGAACAGGATAGCCGGCTTTCGTTGCCGTTACATGGCTGATACCACCCCCCATCAAACCACCACCCAGCACACCCACCTTCTTGATTGTTGCAGGCTCGGCATCAGAACCTGATTCTTTTTTCATGGCTGTTGTAGCGAAGAATATGCTGCGTAATGCGGCAGATTCAGACGTCATCACCAGTTCACCAAAGCACTTGGCTTCTTGCTCTAAGCCTTTCTTCATACCATGTTGCAGACCATATTTGATTACGTCTAATATGGCGTCTGTGGCGGGGTAATTACCACGGGTTTTTTCATATGTTTTTTTCGCCGCTTGATCGAAAACAACAGAACGACCCAGTGCATTACCTCCCATAGCCCACTCTTGGAATGAGCCCTTGCGTTTGGGCTTACCTTTCAGAGCTTGTTTTTCAGCGATATCAAGCAAGATACTTAATGGTACCGCTTCTTCGACAAGACCCAGGCTTTTCGCTTTCTTTGCACGTAGCTGCTTGCCCGTTAGAATCATATCTAACGCATTAGCCACGCCAATTAAGCGCGGTAAACGCTGCGTGCCACCAGAGCCAGGCAGCAAACCTAATTGTACTTCTGGTAGACCTAAGCGTGTTTTATCATCATCACTACATACTCGGCTATGACAGGCTAAAGCGAGCTCTAAGCCACCGCCTAAACATGGACCATGAATGGCAGCGACGACATGAAACGGTAATGCTTCTAATTGACCAAACAGCTCTTGCCCTTTTGCGGCTAATTGCTGTGCTTCGTCTGCCGTTTGGCATGCAGCCAACATCCGAATATCAGCACCAGCGATAAAGTTATCAGGCTTGCCGGAATACACCACCATGCCTTTGACGTCTTTCTTTGCTTTCAACTGTGTAAGAACATCTGTTACTTGATCTACAAATGCTGACTGTAACGTGTTCATTCTTTCGTTGGGTACATCAATTTTTAACCAAGCAACGCCGTTATCGCCAAACGTTAACGAGAAAGCGGAAGGTTGAGAGTTTGAAGATTCATGCTGTGTCATTATTCTGCCTCCAAAATCATTGCTGCACCTAGCCCACCAGCAGCACAAGCGGTATTCAATGCAAAACCACCGCCACGACGTTGAAGCTCTCGCAGTGTTTGCGTAATCATTCGTGCACCTGTTGCAGCAAATGGGTGGCCATATGCTAATGATCCGCCAAGCACGTTGAATTTATCCATATCAATTTCACCAATCGCTTGGCTACGACCCAGTTTTTCTTCGGCAAATTTCTTTGATCCGAACATTTTCACATTCGCTAGCGTTTGGGCCGCAAAAGCTTCATGCATATCAATCAATGTAAGATCTGACAAACTGATACCAGCACGATCTAGTGCCATTGGCGTCGCATAAGATGGCCCCATCAGCATATCTTGCTCAACACCAATCGCTGAAAATGCATAAGAACGAATGTAACCTAATGGTTTAAGACCCAGCTCTTTTGCTCGACCTTCACGCATTAACAAAATAGCCGCAGCACCATCGGTTAATGGCGTACTGTTTGCCGCTGTCACAGTGCCAAATTTACGATCAAACGCCGGACGTAACTTGGCATAGGATTCTAAGGTTGAATCTTCACGAATGTTATTATCTTTATCAATCCACTGCCCGTACGGTTCAGGAAAAGCTGTCATCACTTCGCCACGAATTAAACCATCTTTCCACGCTTTAGCCGCTAAAGTGTGTGAACGGTACGCCAATGCATCTTGTTCTTGGCGAGTAATACCATGGCTTTTTGCCATTTGTTCAGCAGTTTGCCCCATGCTAATACCCGTTGAATATTCAGCAACAGCGGGTGGTACAGGCATAAGATCTTTAACGCTTAATGTACTAAGCAGTTTTAAACGCTTGCTCATTGTTCGCGCTTTACTCAGCGCTAATAATGTTGCGGCTAGCTTCTTTGATACGCCAATCGGCAATACTGAAGATGAATCAGCCCCGCCAGCAATACCAATGTCAATAGTGCCAGAAATGATACTTTCCGCCACATTCGCTGCCGCTTGAAAGCTAGTTGCACAGGCGCGAGTAACACTATAAGCATCAGTACCGATGTGCATACCCGTTCCCAGCACTATTTCTCGTGCAATATTCGGCGCTTCAGGCATTTGAACCACCTGGCCAAAGACAACTTGTTCAATTAATTTAGGGTCAAAATCGAGCTCTTGGAGCATCTCATTGACAACCATTTTCCCCATGTCGAGTGCAGGCACGCCATTAAAGGCAGTAGCCTGACGAGCAAACGGGGTACGTAATCCACTTACAACGGCGATGCGCTCACCCTGACGAGTGGTGAGGTTTTGGAGACGTGTCATCGCTACTCCTTATTAATGTTAGTTGCCAGTTTAAAACTGCCAGTATTGGCATGCAGAACACTGCATGTTCGATTTAGAGGTCAGACCACAATAATTGTAATCAAATTGTTATTAATATCAAACGAATGTTTTATTTTTGTGGAGTAGAGACACTAAATATGGATCATTTATAAGATAAAATCCAAATCACCCCCCTAAAAACATATAAGATATGAATATTAGTTAAGACAAAGAGATAACAAAGAGATAAGTCAGTACGAAGAAAGCCGATATACTGTGCAGGAATGGCTTGGGGGGGAACTAAATCAAGCTGGTACAACTTAACATCCTATACTTTTCTTTAGACAAAAAAAAACCATACCCTAAGGTATGGTCACTATCGCATAGACAGTTAAAAACCATCTAATCTAAGTATTAAGTCAATTAACATAAAGCCAATTGCAAATCAGGATAAACCTGATAAGAGAAAGTAAAGTCAGCCTTCAAAAGGAAGTTGTCATCTTGCTCAACAGACGATAAACACAGAATGTAATACTGTTCCACAGAAACTACATTCGTACTCATCATCAGATGACAGGGACTACTATAGCTTCCCGCTGAAGTCAGAGTTTGAACCAGATCAATTTTATGGCTGATTATTCATTTATTCGTGCATCCGATGAAAAAAACGAACAATAATCGTGATGTCGACACCAAATTAACGGGCAAATTCATGATTAAACAATTTTTCCGTAAGAAAACGCCAGATGCCACGGTCTCTGTAGATATGAATAAACAAAGACGTTATGAAGCCCTTGTCAGGGCGTGGCATCGAGACTTATACCGTTATGCATATTGGCTATGCCATGATCCCCATATAGCAGAGGATCTGGTGCAAGAAACATGCTTGAGGGCTTGGCGTTCTTTAGATAGCCTGCAAGATGACAAAGCAGCAAAATCATGGTTGATTACAATTTTACGCCGAGAAAATGCACGGCGTTTTGAGCGAAAACAACTCGATCTTGTCAACATTGATGACTATGCCATTGCTGATACCCATCAACAGGGAACAGAAATGGAAATGGAACAACAGATGTTGCACCGTCAAATTATGAAGCTCGCACCTGAATATCGAGAGCCTCTCGTTTTACAAGTAATGGCCGGTTTTAATGGTGATGAAATTGCAGAAATATTGGGGTTAAACCGGAACACGGTGATGACACGTTTATTTCGCGCGAGAAATCAGTTAAAAGACCAAATAGAAAAGCAATCTGAGCGGAGGGATCACCATAATGGACGATCTTGAATTCCGTCGTCGAATTCTGGCTGATCCAAACGATAACAGCCCAGATTTGTCGGCAGCCAGAAATGAATCGATAGTCAATCGAAAGTTATACGATGAGCTATTGCAATTAGATGCCCAGCTAGAAAAAGCCATGAAGGTCGATGTGCCCGATGACTTAGCCGATCGCATTCTATTTCATCAATCTGGGCAACCTAACGAAAAACCCAAAAGTAATCGTTTCCATATGGCTATTGCGGCATCCGTTGCGTTAGCTGTCGGTATAATGATCGGTCAGTTTAATCACTTTGCACTGCCTTCTGCACAAGCTGCGGGCATTGGGCAGATTGCGCTACAACATATCCACACCGAAGCGCCTTTTGTTAATACTGTTGATGAATCTGTTAGCTTGCAGCAAGTGAACGCGAAATTGTTACCCTTTGGTCCAAGCTTAAGTGATTTACCCGGACATGTTTCCTATGTAAACCACTGCGGGTTTGGTGACAAAAATGCGTTGCACATGGTGATGGAGACACCACAAGGTAAAGTCACGGTTTTCATCGTACCTGAAGTAAGCAAAACCATGACAGCATTTAACGACAAGCAAATGGATGGCATTGTAATGCCGATTAAAAATGCGAGCTTAATTGTGGTCGGTGAAAAAGGGCAAGACGTTATGCCTATTATTAAAAGCATCGAATCGGATTTATACTGGCAAATTTAACCATCTAGTCAGCCAAATGTAACTTCAAACCTTATACTGCTTAAAAGCCATCATTAGTTAAAATAATGATGGCTTTTTTATTCCCATCAGTCATAGCACAAGTATTTATGTTACACCTGTTGCATATTTGGCGATTGCTCATCCACCATTCCACTCAATTTATGTACAATCCCCCTCGTCAAGCATTAACTTATCTATAACAATCAACAAACTAACAACTGGTCAGATTTGATAGATAGGCTAACACTCTTACAATCATCCGCGATCTATCAATATAGATAGACATGCAGTGTAAATGATTAGGAATAATAATAAATATGAACAAGAAGCGTCTGTTTACTAAAACGATGATTGCTGCAGCAATCACACTAACATCTCAGCAAGCTCTTTCTGCTGGTTTCCAACTTAACGCACAATCAGCAACTGGCCTTGGTCGCGCATTTGCTGGTGACGCCGTTATTGCTGATAACGCATCAGTAATGTCACGTAACGCCGCGGCAATGTCTTTATTCGATGCGCCTGCAATCTCGTTAGGTCTTAACGTTATTGATACGGACATTAATATTAAAAATGCCCAGTATTCAAATCCCCGCTCTGCAAATTCAGGTTCACTGGATGATCAGTCTGTTGGTGATTCAACTTTAGTTCCGAATATTTATTATATTCACCCAATAAATGACCAATGGGCAGTAGGTGCTGGAATTTACTCTAATTTTGGTACAAAAACTGAATTTAGTGATGACTATGCTGCCAATGAATTTGGTGGGTTAACTGATGTTAAGAGTGTAAACTTTGCATTAAGCGCTTCATACCGTATCAACCAACAATGGAGTGTTGGTGGTGGATTAGATGTTGTCTATGGTTCAGGAAAATTGAAGCGCTCTGTTAAAGTTGGTCCACCAACAGCTGAACAGAAAATAAATCTACTTGATGTTGATGCTGACGGTGTTGGTGTGGGTTGGAACGTAGGTACGGTATTTGAGCTAGATGACCGCAACCGCTTTGGTTTATCTTACCGCTATAGCCCAGAACTAGAAACTGAAGGTGACATGTCCTTTGCAGGCTCAACAAGCGGCAACCCAGATATCAGTAACGACAAATTAAAAATGCCACTACCTGATATGGCAGAGTTCTCTGGTTTCCACAAATTAAACGACAAATTTGCAGTCCACTATAGCGTACAATGGATTGGTTGGAGCTCATTCGACAAACTAGAAACCACTGGTGGTGATGTTCTTAACACTTACGAATGGAAAGACGGCTGGCACTATGCGTTAGGTGGCACTTACTACCTAAATAACGATTGGACTTTACGTACTGGTTATATGTATGACACCAGCGCACAAGATCAAAAAACATCGATTTCTGTACCAGATTCCGATCGTCAATGGTTCTCAGGTGGCTTTACTTACCACCTAGATGCAAAATCTAACATTGATTTCGGTCTAACCTACCTAATGGGTAAAGACGTTGATGTAAATGAAGTATCACCAGTCGGAACAACTATTTCGGCAACGACTCGTGCAAACGCATTGCTATACGGTATTCAGTACAGCCGTTCGTTCTAATTCCAGCGAACATATAACTGACTATATTATTAAGGGAGCCTTAGGCTCCCTTTTTTATTATCAATTTAACGCCTTGTTTATAGGCACTAAAGGCATATTCCTACCAAATAACAATCAATCACCTCTCACTTTCAGAGTACAGTTGAACGCTGAAACACGCTTTTACATACACACGTGTACGCTCAATTATCATTATTAAAAAATCATTGATGCTAATTTCATCGCATTATCACCACTAACTTTCGATTAATCAGCATAAATGTCCAATTAGTGCGCTATAACGAATAAAGAAATGAAGTATTTACTCTAAGTAGTATTATTCGCGGTATTAGAATTCAGCGAACAAAGCAGAACAATGAATAAGAATAAAATAACATTATCTTTAGCAGCAGCGTTAATACTGGGCATGAGTGCCAATACAATGGCGGCTGGTTTTCAACTTGCAGAATATTCAGCAACAGGCTTAGGCCGTGCGTTTGCTGGTGAAGCTGCAATGGCAGACAATGCTGGAGCACAATTTCGCAACCCAGCAATGCTGACTTACCTTGAGGGTACACAGTTCTCTATTGGAGCTATTTATGTCGATCCAAATATCGATGTTGAAGGCGAAGTAAATGGCACACAAACCAAAGCCAGCAATATTGCAAACTCAGCCGTTATTCCTAACTTCTACCTATCTCACCAACTTAACGACAAGGTATTTTTAGGTTTAGCGTTCGGTACTAACTACGGTATGGAAACTGAATTGGCAGGTGATTATCTTGCTACGCAATTTGGTAACCAAGCGAAAGTAATGTCGATTGAAATTAACCCAAACATTGCTTACAAAATCAATGAGCAGTTTAGTGTTGGTGGTGGTATCCGTTACGTTATGGGAGAGGGTCACTTTGGTGCAGCTGCATCTTCTGACATGCCACTTGCTCCAGGAGTTACAGTACCTAAAGGCGCAGACCTGAAGTACATGGAAGGTGATGATACAGCGTGGGGTTGGCAGGCGGGTGCCGCATGGCAAATCAATAAAAATAACCGCATTGGTTTCAACTACCGTTCTGAAGTTGAGTTGAACTTAACAGGTAGTGCTTCTGGGGCTATTTACGACCTCGAAGCACTAAAAAAAGGTAAAAAGCCAAGCGCAAGTTACGCGGGTAGCATGGCATTAACTTTACCTGCAACAGCAGAAATTGCGAGCTTTCACCAATTAACGAATAAGATTGCGGTACACGCTAGTTTTAACTGGACAGATTGGAGCAGCTTCGACAAGTTGGAAGCTAAAATCCCATCGCTATACGGTAATGATCCTGACCTGATTAAAGAAGAAAACTGGGAAGACAACTACCGCTTAGCTGTGGGTACAACTTACCAATACACGAACAAGCTCGTGCTGCGCTCAGGTATTGCTTACGATACATCAGCAGTAAGTGATGAGCACCGTACACAAACGATTCCAGAAACTGACCGCCTATGGCTGAGTATGGGTGCTGGCTACAACTGGTCACAAAACCTAACACTTGATGCAGGCTTCACGTACATCTTTGCCAAAGATGCACCAATGAACGAAGTGGATCCAAGCCTTGGACAATTTAAAGGTGAAACCACTGGTAACATATGGCTAGTGGGTGTACAAGCAAGCTACCGCTTCTAAAAATCAGCAAGCATTAACTTTAAAGTGATTTATAAAAAAGCGACCGATTTGGTCGCTTTTTTTAACCCATCAATATCTCTGCTTTTAGATACTAAAACTCTGGGCACTTACATTTAGTAATCGTCTATTTCATCTAAATAATCATCAAACTGTTCTTCATTTTCAGCTTCATCAACGGGAGTTTCGCCACCAGTCGCTCTGAAGTTTTTATGCTGGATATAAGCATCACGAGTAAATACATAAGGATCAGGAGAATCTTCTAGTAACGACTCTTGCTTAACTAACGCTGCACGATCTTCCATGCCTTCAAATGCCCACTTACCTAAACTCTGCCAAAACGTGAGTAAACTTAGTGGTAAATAAAGACCATCGGCAGCATCACCAACACCTTCACGTAAGGTAACGGGGCCATAAAACGGCACCATAAAATACGGCCCATTACCAACACCGTAGTAACCTAATGAGTCACCAAAAGCGCGACTGCTAGGGGGAGGAATATCCGCGGCAGAAGCAATATCGATCAAGCCTGCAATACCAAACACAGTATTAATCCAAAAACGGTTGAAATGAGCAACCGCATCTTCAGGGTTTTGCATAATAAAGCTATTTACCATGCTCGCAGGTTCATCAAGGTTTGCGAAAAAGTTAGCAATACCTAACCGAACAGGATTGGGCGTGTAATCAACATATGCCAGGGAAATAGGTCGTGCTAAATATGGGTCAAGATAATCATAATTTAAATCCCACATTACACGGTTGAACCCTTCTAATGGGTCATACACATCATTTACCGATTCGAATTCTTCAGCATTAATCTGTTCTGCAACATTTGTTGGTACTGTTTCTTTTTCCTGATTCTCAGGCGTATCAGCACAACCGACTAGGCTAGCTGTAAGCAAAACAGAAAAAATAATATTCTTAGTCAAGTGGTTACTCATTGATATAAAAAAGCAGGCTGGATAATGATATCCAGCCTGCTTCATTTGTGCCAGTAATGTTATTGATATTGTTTATTTATTGTCACAATAGTAGAAGTACCTAACGATAATACATCACTTTGTCCGTACCAATCGCCTTGCTTTGTCATCACATTTCCATCTGAATCAATTCGTGCTTTCACAATCATTTCAGATAAAGACGACATCTTACGCTCTGGAATCATACTGTCTTTATCATCTAGCGTTACCGTTATAGGGAACTGAGATGAAAGCGGCATACGACGAGCTGCAATCGGCATAGGTGCACCATCAGCAGAATGAACTGAAAGAATAAGGAAACCTTGTGCCGGTAATAATACAGCAGGATCGAGCGCAACATTAACCGTTACACTATCAGCTGGAACATCAACCGCACTCACTTTATCAGTTACACTACCACCTGAAACATCTACCGTACTCACTTTATCAATACGTGCTTGTGCTCGCTCAATACTACGAGTCAACATATTTGCGCGCGGATCATTCTCCCCTATGACATTTTTCATCATGGTCCAATATGACACTGCCTGCTGGTACTCATTTCGCTCAAAAGCATCAAAGGCAAGTAATGACAATGCACGAACATCACTTGGATCGCGCTGCACGACTGAACGCAGTATCTGACGAGCAAAGTCACCTTGGTTAGGATCACCAACCAACATAAGCGTTTGCGCGTAACCTACCTTAATTTCAGGGTTGCCAGGATCAAGCTTATAAGCACGAAGCATTGCACCTTGTGACGTTTCAGCATCACGGTTCGCCATGCCAATACGCCCCAGTAATAGCCAACCAGTCGCATCATTTGGGGTATCGTGTAAACGAGTACGCAAAGCTAGTGTTAAGTCATCCATTTCTTGATCACTTAACGGTTCTGCATTTTGATCATCCATTAAACGCTTTGACAGGTCAGGTAAACGCGATACCGTCTCTTGCCAAGCTTCAACTTTATTCAAGCTGCCCACGCTTAAGTACATGCCGTAACAGATACCCACAAGCAAAATCAGACCAGGAAGCACCATTAATGGGCTAATTCCAACGGCTTGTTGTTTCGCCTGCATAGGTACATCATCAAGTAATGACTGTTGCAGTTCAGAAACCAGCTCATCTTGATTAACGACCAAGCCTTCACTGTTTTCTTCCTCTAGTTCGCTAATACGATCTTTAAAGAAAGCTTTATTCAGTTCATCACGGCTAGCTACATCGTCTTGTTCTTTCCCTTTGTACATAGGAATAACAAAAATAGCGCCTGCAATTAAAACCAAAATAACTGTTACAATCCAAAACAGTGTCATGATTTCACCTTACCGTTTTTATTCTGAGGGTGTTGATCCGCTTTTTCTTGCTGCTCCATCTCATTTAATAATTCTTTGAGACGTACTTCTTCATCTGCAGCCAGCTTAATTTTACTCTTCGCATCTTCAGTCTTACGAGAGCGAACAACTAACACAGTGAAACCAACAAGGATGAATAAGAAAGGTCCCATCCACAGAACTAAGGTAGAAGCCATCAACGGTGGATCATATGTTACGAAGTTACCGTAACGCGCAATCATGTAGTCAATAACTTCTTGTTTACTCTTGCCTTCTTCTAACATTTCAAACACTTTTTGACGCATATCTTGCGCCAATGTCGCGTTAGAATCGGCAATCGTATTGTTCTGGCACTTAGGGCAACGAAGAGTTGCTGTCAGATCTTGAAACGTTTTCTCTTCTTTAGCACTGTTAAACTTATAAACATCAATAGATGCTAAAGCGGGTAGTGCTGAAGTAACGATTAAGCCAAAAGCAAAAAACATGGCAATCACACGTTTCATCATCCTTTCGCTTCCTCTTGAAGTGCTTTAAACATTGGTTCTAATGTTTCAGCCCAGTTTCGTGGGTTTACATCACCAACATGACGATAACGAACAATACCTTTAGCATCGATAAGGAATGTTTCTGGTGCACCATATACACCTAAATCCATTCCTAACATACCGTTACCATCGAACAAACTATGAATGTAAGGGTTACCTAACTCATTAAGCCATTGAACTGCTTTTAGACGTTCGTCTTTGTAGTTCAAGCCAATAATTTTAACCCCTTGGCCTGCTAACTCATTAAGGTATTTATGCTCGGCATAACAGGTAGGACACCACGTTGCCCATACATTCAACAGTAGTGGCTCACCTTTAAAAATGTCTTGCTCGTAAAGTTTACCCGCTTCGACCAAGTCTTCTAGTTTAAAGTTTGGTACAGGTTTACCCACTAGCACAGATTCTAGTTTTGTCGGATCGTCGCCACCCGCATTACGTGTAAGTTGAATCATGAAAATAACAGCTAATGCTAAAAACAACGCCAAAGGTATAAATAAAATTTTCTTATTCATTAGTTACCTCTGCTTGCTTAATTGTTGACCCTGTTTTCTCACTTGCTTTTTTACGAAAACGGTAGCGTTTATCACTAATTGCAATTGCACCACCAAGCCCCATTAATGCGGCACCAAACCAGATCCAATTAATAAACGGTTTGTAGTAAATACGCACAGCCCAAGCGTGATCATCCAGTTTTTCACCCATCGCAACATACAGGTCGCGGGTAACACCACTATCAATAGCCGCTTCAGTCATCATTGACCCAGCAGTACTGTAGAAGCGTTTCTCAGCATGCAATGTCGTTACCGACTTACCATTACGCGTAACAGTAAAGTCTGCAATGTAACCATCGTAATTTGGCCCATCAGCATCACGTAAGCCGTCAAAGTAGAAATCGTAACCTTGAACTTGCGTTGTTTCACCTGGTGCTAAACGAACATCACGCTCTAGATCGTAATTCGATACGAGTGTTATACCGATAACCGATACCGCTAGACCCATATGGCCCAATATCATTGCCCAGTGACTACGACCCAACTTACCTAAGCCGGTCATAAAGCTATGACGGTGTGTTGCACGTTGATATAACTCAAAGCCGTGCATTGTGACGATCCAAATAGACATTGTTAAACCAAGTACAGCCATTGGTTCTAATGAATCAGTAAAAATAGCAATACATGCAAAGGCTAAAGGTAACGTTATTGCACCAGAAATCAGCATTGGTTTACGTACATTAGCGACTTCGTCACGCTTCCAACGAACCAACGGACCGATACCTAAAAGAAAGGCAAACGGAATCATTAACCATGTAAACAAGGTATTGAAGAAAGGCACACCAATCGAGACGGAACCTAAACCAATTTGCTTGTGCACTAATGGTAGTAATGTACCGATAAGTACCACTAACAATGCTGCTATTAACAAAATGTTGTTGGAAAGCAGTAAATTTTCGCGGGAGAACAAACTGTAACTACCGCGTGATTTAATTTTGCCACCGCGTAATGCGTACAGTAGTAATGAACCACCAATAACAACGATCAAGAAGCCTAGAATAAACATGCCACGAGCCGGATCAGACGCAAATGCGTGAACCGAGACTAAAACACCTGAACGAACTAAGAACGTACCTAACAAGCTTAAAGAAAAAGCTGAAATAGCTAATAAAACGGTCCACGCTTTAAACGTGCCACGTTTCTCGGTAACCGCTAATGAATGCATTAACGCAGTACCTGCCAACCAAGGCATGAAAGAAGCATTTTCTACTGGATCCCAGAACCACCAGCCACCCCAGCCAAGTTCATAGTAAGCCCACCACGAACCTAGTGCGATACCTACTGTTAAAAATGACCATGCTGCAATTGTCCAAGGGCGAGACCAACGAGCCCATGCAGTATCAAGACGACCAGTCATTAATGAAGCAATCGCAAAAGAGAATGCAACAGAGAAACCCACGTATCCCATGTAAAGCATAGGCGGGTGAATAATCAAACCTGGGTCTTGTAGAAGAGGATTAAGATCGCGACCATCTACAGGGAAATAAGGCAGTAGACGTAAGAATGGGTTAGAGGTAACAATGATAAACAGAAGGAAACCCACTGAAATCATTCCCATAACAGCCAAAACACGCGCCACAGATTCAAGAGGCATATCGCGGCTAAAGCGCGCAACAGCTGCAGCCCAACCAGCTTGAATCAATACCCATAATAGAAGGGAACCTTCGTGCCCACCCCATACGGCCGTAACTCGGTAATACCAAGGCAATAAGCTGTTTGAATTACTCGCGACATACGTCACCGTAAAATCGTTTGTATAGAAAGACCAACACAAGGCAAAAAACGACAATACCAGCATGCCGAAAGCGCCGTATGACAACGGTCGTGCCATACGCATCATTGGCTGATTACCAATAGAGGCACCATACAATGGATAGATGCTGGCCAAAGCTGATAGCCCCAACGCAACAATAAGGGCAAATTGCCCTATTTCAGGAATCATTGAACACTACCTTGTTTTTGTTCATCTGAATATTGAAGAGGTTCATGCGTCTTCTTCATCGCTTCAGCAATTTCTGGTGGCATATACTCTTCATCGTGTTTTGCTAACACTTCATGCGCTTCAATCGTTGTAGGATTAACCAACACACCTTGAGCAACAATGCCCTGCCCTTCGCGGAATAGATCAGGCAGAATACCGTTATAGGTAATCGTGACAGCAGGACCAACATCAGCAACATCAAATCTAACGATTAATGATTGTGGGTCACGCTTTACAGACCCTTCAACCACCATGCCGCCAATTCGTAAGCGTTGACCGATCTCTGGCTTCGTACCATCTGGCTTGCCCTGCACTAACTCTGTTGGTGTATAAAACAAATCCATATTTTGGCTTAATGCGTATAGCATTAGACCAATTGTTGCGCCGAGGCCAAAGACAAGCGCTACAGCTAACGTCAGGCGCTTTTTACGTCTCGGATTCATAGTGTGTTCTCCAATTTTTTAGCTTCTTCAATTCGTTGCTCTCGAGCCATTTTATTATGTATATCCGCCAGTAGGCGCTTTCTTCTATTTAGGCTCGACAATAAAACCCATAGTAATGCGATAGTCGAAATTCCGTATGCACCCCATACATAAGATGCATACCCTCCCATCGCTAAAAAGTCACTGAATGATTCAAAATGCATCTTGGCCTCACTTCACTAAGTTACGTACCCAAGGTCGATGACTTTCACGGGCAATAATTTCATTACGGAGACGTACTAACGTCACAGCACCAAAGAAACATCCGAAACCAATCACATTGATCAGTAAAGGCCAGAGCATGCTGGAATCCATTGATGGCTTTTCAAATTTGCTAATCGTTGCACCTTGATGCAGCGTATTCCACCACTCAACCGAGTAGTGAATAATTGGTAGGTTAATCACACCAACAATCGCTAAAATACCCGCTGCTTTTGCCGCTGTTTTTTGATCATCAAACGCACTATAAAGTGCAATAACACCAAGATATAAGAAAAGAAGAATGAGTTCTGATGTTAAACGCGCATCCCATACCCACCAAGCACCCCACATAGGCTTGCCCCAGATAGCGCCAGTTAGTAAGGCTATAAAGGTAAAAACAGCGCCAATAGGTGCCATGGCTGCAGCAGCCATATCAGACATTTTCACTTGCCATACCAGACCAATAAATGCAGCAATGGCCATTGATAAATATGCCCCCATCGACAACATTGCGGCAGGTACATGCAAATAGATGATACGGAAACTATCACCTTGCTGATAATCTGTAGGTGCGAACATTAACCCCCATATAGATCCTACAATCAGAGAGGAAAAGGCAATAATAGAAAACCATGGTAATAGCTTGCCGCATAAGCGGTAGCAATTTTCAGCTTTAGCGTAGGGATGTAACCACTTCCACATAAGTCCACTCTATTCAGTTTATAGTTGTAAGTACGTTGCAAATCTAAATGCATCTTTCATGCTAGAGATTAAAAGATAAATACCTCTGTTTGGCTATTTACACTTCTGATTCACCATTCATTGTCTTTGCTCAATAAATGGTTCTCCCTCATAAATTCAATATTCGTTAATTCACACTTATACGTAAAGATGCCGCCACAGCGAAAGGCGATAAGGTTGCCGAACCCACCAACATTGCCCCCATTAACGCGAGTTGCCCATTATATGCCATACCTAAACTTGCCGCTTCAATCGCTGAGGTTGCAAAGATAAGCACAGGTATATACAACGGCAAGATAAGCAGGCTCAGTAAAACGCCACCTTTTCTCAAACCAACTGTTAGTGCTACACCGATGGCACCTAAAAAGCTCAATGTAGGGGTACCGATAAGTAATGTCAGTACGACCGCTTTCCAAGTTACCCAGTCTAACGACAATAAAATCGCTAACAGCGGGCTAATAATCAACAACGGCACACCCGTTAACAACCAATGTGCGATCATTTTCGCTAACGCTAATGCTGGTAAAGGTGTCGGCATTAGTAACATTTGCTCTAGCGAACCGTCGACAAAATCATCACGAAATAAACGCTCTAGTGACAACAATGCAGCCAGTAACGCTGCAACCCATACTATGCCAGGCGCAATACGCGCTAATAAATTCGGCTCTGGACCAACGCTTAACGGAAATAACGTAATCACGATGATGAAGAACCACAGTGGATTAAAAACGTCAGCTTGACGTCGAAACGCGATGAGTAATTCACGTCGCACCACTTGAGTAATAGCTTTTATCATCCTTGTTACTGCCCTAGCTTGATTTTTCGTAAATGGTTGCTGTCTGCAAACATATCTTGGTGTGTTGTCAGCAAAACAATACCCCCTCGTTCTACATGAGAAAGGAACAGGCTTTCTAACACTTTTACACCTTGCTTATCAATGGCAGTAAGAGGTTCATCAAGAATCCATAATTTATGGTTGCTAATCCATAATCTTGCGAGTGCAACACGCCGTTGTTGCCCCGCAGATAATTGCCCAGCAAGTACATCTTCACGCCCAGCAAGACCAACTTGTGCTAACGCTTGCCATAAGCTTTCATCACCAAGCACGGGGGGCTTTCCACTCATGTCTTGGTCAATACTTTCATTATGCATGGCTTGAAAGAATGCTAAATTTTCGTAAGCTGTCAGCTCTCGCTTCACACCTGTTTGGTGTCCTAAAAACAACAAGTCTTGATAATAATCTTCACGAGCAGACTCAATACCTTCACTTTTCCAGCATACCTGCCCACTATCAGCACGCCCTAAACCAGCAATAATTCTTAATAATGTGGTTTTACCGGCACCGTTGTGGCCTTCTACTTGGATTAGCTCTCCAGAAGAAATCGTAAAACTCAAATTATCAAACAGTACACGCTCATCGCGAACACAACTTAGCTCTTCTACTGACAGCATATGAAATGATGCATCCTAAGTGACACAATTAATCTCGCATATTACCACATCGGCCTTCATTTTTGTTAGACGCTACGTTGCATAGATTTCGGATAAACCTAAGTAAATGTGATGTGGGTACGCATCTTTCACACCACAA
Source organism: Photobacterium frigidiphilum (assembly GCF_003025615.1). Taxonomy (GTDB): domain Bacteria; phylum Pseudomonadota; class Gammaproteobacteria; order Enterobacterales; family Vibrionaceae; genus Photobacterium; species Photobacterium frigidiphilum. Next base: position 373,153 of record NZ_PYMJ01000001.1, read on the forward strand.
CGACCCCTATCGTAAAAAACGCCAATAAAGATAGACAACAGCAACCTAAAAAGGTGCAATCTTATACGTTTTTTTTGTCAAATCTCAATCGATTAACGTTACTGCAACATGTAATTTGAATAACAACTGCATTCACGAATTCAAATGTTAAACCAACAAGAAACATTCCTTTACACTTACCTACAGAAGTTGCAAATTAAGGAAGTCACTACCGAATACTAATGCATCATTTTTATATTTATAAACTAGCTAGATCGTTCAGAACCGTAATAAAGTCCTATTAAAATATTAGCGTAAAATCAATTTATTTGGACACAAAGCAAGAAAGTCCTAAAAATAATAATTCCGCGACTCATCTGTTTCTTACTTGAATTCTGCACTTATACCAATACCATATCGCTATAAACGAAAAAACCCCTCCCAAGAGGGAGAGGTTTTAATTATTCATATCACATTAACGTTCATTATCAATGAGTAATTAGATGCGATTATCTACGCCTTGGCGGTGTCATTTTCTGCTGAAGTCGAAGCAATAATTCTGCTTCCGCTTTAGGTAAATCACACTCTTGCATGAGCTCATTAACGTCAGCACCCAACTCAACCATTTTACTGGCTCGGCTATAGAGCTTACCTTCAGGATCTTGCATCGCCATCTCACCTTGTCGATCTGAAAGATCTTCAAGCTGCTGTGCCATATCTGCCATCTTTTGGCTCATACCCATCGTACCAGCGCGCAATTCGTTAAATTGTTTAGAAAAGCTTTCTTGCTGTTGACGGGCATTTTTTAGCACAACTTCAATCGCTGAAAATTTCATTTCTAACGCTTGGCGAGCTGCGCGTTCTCTGCGCACCATAACAATCGTAAAAATAATTGTAACCAGCGAAAACGCAACAGGTAGCCAAGGCATAATCTGGCTAAGCATTATAAGTAGGCCATCTCGTCCCATTCGTCATCTGATAATAATTTATTCAGATCAACGAGAATAAGTAGCTCTCCGTCACGGTTACTTACGCCTTGAATGAATTTCGAGCTCTCTTCCGTACCAACACTCGGCGTGCTATCAATTTCAGAGCTACGTAGATAAACAACTTCCGCTACACTATCGACTAAAATACCAATCACTTGCTTGTCAGCTTCAATAATCACAATACGGGTATTATCAGAAATTTCACCCGGCATTAAACCAAAGCGAGAACGCGTGTCGATCACTGTGACAACATTACCACGTAAATTAATAATACCTATCACATAATCAGGTGCACCGGGTACAGGCGCAATTTCTGAATAACGTAATACTTCACGTACCTGCATTACATTAATACCATAGGTTTCTGATTCCAACTGGAAAGTAACCCATTGTAAAACTTGATCGGTGCCGTCTTCTTTTTGGATCTCGGCTACGCTAACCTGCGACATACTGTTTCCTTTTAGTCTCACGCTCATACAATACTTTTAACATCTAACCCCTCATTTAACATCGAGATGAGAGCATTAACATGAATTAGAGCACACATTTTTTCTTTAACCATACCGGCAAGCCAAGGGCGTTTTCCCGCCTTCTCCCTCCACCGAACACTTTGTGAAGTCAGTACTTCAGTTCCATGGAGCTTATCACAAGCCAAACCCCATTTACTGTCACCTAACATCACGATATAACTAAAATCATCTTTATAATCGTCATTTTGCAGTTTGTCTGCCATCACCCAGCGAGCAGTATCAACCACATCGAATTGCTGCTCTTTGCTGGTAAGCAAGCCAAGATACCAAGCTGGCCGCCCCATTAGACGGTTTAAGTCCATCATTTGATGGATACCACCAAGCTCAGTCAATGCCACCGCAAAGGTAACACCACAGACTTCAAAAAATAACGCTTGAAAATCTTTTTCTTTATCTAACTGATGCCATTGCTCTGGTGGTTGCTCGCCACCAGCTTCCACTTGAACAGCAATATCTGTATCAGTTTCAGTTTCAGTTTCAGTTTCAGTTTTTTCAGATATTAATTCACTTGTGACGATGTCAATATCATCAGAGGTAGCACATTGCGTATCTTGTTGTGTCACCGTCAGTGATTCTGCGTCGATCTCTGCGGTACTGACACGCTCTGTTTCTATTTCAACCTCAGTTTCAACCTCAACCTCAACCTCAGTCTCAGTCTCAGTCTCAGTCTCAGTATCAGTATCAGTATCAGTATCAGAGTCTGTCGATATCGATGTCATTTGACTCAACAATCGCTGAACACTATCCAATTCTGCAAAATGTTCGTCACACGATGCCTCTTTTTCAAAAGCGCGAGGTGATTCAAGTAATACCTGTTCACTAAGACTTGCAGGTTGTGCTCTTACTGTGAGCACTGGCTCTGGTTTTGATGCAGATGTCCAGTCTAGCCCTTGATGTGTTTTTTTCGACCTGCGTTCTACATCGACTAAAATAGGTTGCTCAGCTAAAGCAGAAGATGCTGACTCTAATTGAGTACCAGTATCGTTATCTCTCGATTCAGCCAGTTGCTCAAAATCAAACGGAATACTAGTTTCATCAGAGACGACGTCATCTTCAACAACAGAAGACTCTACCAGTAAATCATTAAAATAATCATCCAGCGCTTGTTCACTGGATAAACGACTTTTATCGTTCATCTTGATCCAACCGCTCTAAATAATTTAATAATGTTTTATACGCAAAAACACCACGACAATTACGCGCAAACAGTGACGGTGGCATATGCTTCATACTTGCATCACGAAACTTCGTATCTATCGGTACTGCTGATGCCCATATTTGATCAGGAAAGCGCATTTTTAATTCTTGTAATGTCTGCAATGAGGCGCGTGTACGTTTGTCGTACATCGTGGGCACAATGCTTACCTTAAAACCTGATGGACGTGACTTTTGCATAATCTGTAGTGTTCGCATCATACGTTCAAGCCCTTTCATGGCTAGAAATTCGGTTTGAACGGGGATCAAAATACGATCACTGGCCGCTAATGCATTCACCATCATTACCCCTAATACCGGAGGGCAATCAATCAAGACATAATCATAATCGTCGATTAGGCTATTCAAGGCTTTTTTAAGCACTAACCCCATACCACCACGACTTCCCATTACGCGATCTAAGGTCGCCAGAGACATGTGAGCCGGAATAATATCAATATTTTCAAACGCTGTATTAAGAATCAAAGGCTGTACTGCGCTTCGAGTCACCTCAGGCAACTGAAATAAATCGAAAAGACTTGCAGGCAAAGAGTCCGAATCAAACTTTAAATATGTTGTCAACGAAGCATGCGGATCGGTGTCGACTAATAACACACGTTTTTGCCGCTCACTTAATAAACCAGCAAGAGTGACTGTCGTGGTCGTTTTACCGACACCACCCTTTTGATTAGCAATGCTCCAGATTTTCAAAGCCGACTCCTTACAGTCCAACTTCCACTAAAATACGTTCAGCAAAACGTTCTAATGGTAAATCTTCCGTTGAGATACCGGCTTTTGCAACAGCTTGCGGCATACCGTAAACCACACAACTTTCTTCATCTTGTGCCCAAACGGTTGAACCATGCGTTTTTAACATTCGCGCACCTTCACGCCCATCAGCCCCCATACCAGTAAGGATCATCGACAATACTTTATCGCTATAAACTTTAGCCGCAGAGCCAAATGTCACATCCACACACGGTTTATAGTTCATGCGATCGCCGCCATCCAATATGCGAAGGCGGGCAGAACCAGGTCTACCTTCAAGCATCATTTGCTTGCCACCTGGTGCTAAATAAGCGACACCAGCACGCAATGTATCGCCGTCTTCTGCTTCTTTCACACTAATTTTGCTCAGATTATTCAAACGAGCAGCAAATGCAGCAGTAAACGTTGCTGGCATGTGTTGAACTAACACAATTGGATACGGAAAGTTTGCAGGCAATTGCGTTAATATTTTTTGCAATGCAACAGGCCCTCCCGTCGACGTACCTATTGCCATCAATTGGTATTTCTTACCCGATGCTTTAAAGCGCGCCATTGGCTTCGCGGCTACGGCAGAGTGCATCGTTTGTCGAGTCGTCGAAGTCGGCGTTACGCGAGCCGTTGTTGTTCGCGCTGCTGTAGTTAAAGCAGCTTCGCGAGTTAATGCCGCATTGACAGGTGCTGAATGTCGGCTAACAGGCGCAACAGCGGGTGTCGTTCTTAGCGGGCGGCGCATAAACATGCGTTTACGTGCTAACTCGCCGACACGCTTTTGCAACAGACTAATTGCTTCATCGCGATTGCGTGCAATATCTTCAAATTTCTTAGGCAAGAAGTCTAAAGCACCCGCATCTAATGCATCCAGTGTCGCCTTTGCCCCTTCCTGGGTTAGCGATGAAAACATTAGAATAGGCGTAGGCAGTACCTTCATTATTTCCCGAACCGCTGTAATGCCATCCATTACAGGCATTTCAATGTCCATGGTAATAACGTCTGGTTGCAGTTTCTGTACTAATTCAACAGCTTCTTTGCCATTAACCGCATTGCCGATTACCTCTAAACGAGGATCTGCATTAATAATTTCACTTACTCGGCGACGGAAAAAACTGGAATCGTCCACCACCAAAACTTTAACTGTCATGTAGTTATAATCCCGTATCTACCTGATCTTAATGGTTAGGGGCATTGCCTTGCCCCTAACATTATAATAATGAGTGATCAGATTAATTAGTTGCCAGCGTAATGCTTTAATAAATTGGGCACATCAAGAATAAGTGCAATATGACCATCACTTGTAATGGTTGCACCTGCCATACCTGGCGTACCTTGAAGTAAATCATCAAGAGGCTTTATCACGACTTCTTCTTGACCAATTAACGTATCGACCACAAAGCCTACACGCTGGTGACCAATCTGCACGATAACAACATGGCCATGTACACGATCGCTCTTCATCGCTGCTCTACTACCCGACAACCAATCTTGGAGGTAAAACAGTGGAATCGCTTTATCACGCACAATGATGGTTAATTGCCCATCGACTTTATTCGTTTTACGCAGATCTAAATGGAAGATCTCATTCACACTCGCTAAAGGCAATGCAAAAGGCTGTTCAGAAACGCCAACCATCAAGGTCGGAAGTATGGCTAGAGTCAATGGAACTTTAATATCAATTCGGGTGCCTTTTCCTAAGGCGGAATCAATATAAATTGAACCATTTAATTGGTTAATCGCTGTTTTAACAACGTCCATACCCACACCACGACCCGAGATATCTGAAATCTCTTTTTTGGTCGAGAACCCCGGTGCAAAGATCAGGTTATAGGCTTCGTTATCTGATATTCGAGAGGCTGAATCGGCATCCATCACACCACGTTCGACTGCAATTGCACGTAATCTGTCAGCATCCATACCACCACCATCATCTTCAATGGTCAGCAATATGTGATCACCTTCTTGAGACGCTGATAGTAAGACAGTACCGACAAGAGGCTTACCTGTTTTTGCACGAACATCTGGCATTTCGATACCATGATCGACAGAGTTTCGCACCAAGTGAACCAATGGATCCGCTAGTGCTTCAACCAAATTTTTATCAAGATCGGTGTCTTCACCACGCATTTCCAACACGATGTCTTTCTTTAAGGTACGTGCTAAATCTCGTACGACGCGTGGGAATCGACCAAAGACTTTCTTGATTGGTTGCATGCGGGTTTTCATTACCGCACCTTGTAGATCAGCCGTGACTACATCAAGGTTAGCTACCGCTTTTGACATGTCTTCGTCATTATTGTTTAGCCCTAAACTGACTAAACGGTTTCTAACCAAAACAAGCTCACCCACCATATTCATAATGTTATCAAGCGTTGAGGTTTCTACACGCACAGTTGAATCTGCTTGGGCTTTCGGTTTTACTTTTTCAGGCATAACTTGCTGAGATTTACGTTCAGCAACTGGCTGAGAAATCACCGCTTCAGCAACTACCTGTGCAGTAGGCATAATAGATAATGGTTGAGTAACAGCTGGCGTATTACTTTCAGCTATCATTGTTTCAATAGATTTAGTCGCAGCTTCTAATTCTTCTTCTGACGGACCTTTACCACTACCATGTAATTCATCTAACAGACGTTCAAATTCATCATCTGACATTAAATCATCATCGCTAGCACCTACCTCTATTGGAGCTACTGCAACGGGAATCGGCTTGGCCGTCGATTCTGGCATCGTAGTTTGATTCAATACAGGGCTGTTCCCAACACCATGCAGTTCATCCAGTAAACGTTCAAATTCATCATCAGTGATATCACCGCTTTCTGCTTGAATTTGAGAAATCACACTAATGCCAGCAGCTGGTGCTGAGTCTGGCACATCAAGGCTAGCGGTTGGGCTCATACCTTGGCCGTGAAGTTCATCAAGCAGCCGATCAAATTCGTCTTGTGTCATATCATCGACTGAATCACCAGCCATAGCAGATGTATTACTCTGAGAGACTGGTGGCGTTACAGGTGATAACACGGGTGTTTCGACAACAGGAGCTGGTTCAGCAGCAACAATTGGCTGAGTCAGTTCTTCCGCAGTGGGCGCCTGACTGAAACGGTGCATCGCTTCAAGTAGACTCGGCTTTGCTGGGTCTAATGGCTTACTCTCTTGAACTTGCCCAAACATGATGTTGATGGCATCTAACGCTTCAAGAATAACATCCATCAGTTCAGGTGTTATCTTTCGTTTACCAGTTCGCAATAAGTCGAACACGTTTTCCGCACCGTGGCACGCATCAACGAGTTCAGCTAAAGAAAGAAAACCAGCACCGCCTTTTACTGTGTGAAATCCACGGAAAATAGCATTCAGTAAATCTGAATCATCAGGATTACGCTCTAGCTCAACGAGCTGCTCCGAAAGCAACTCTAAAATTTCCCCAGCTTCAATTAAAAAGTCCTGTAGGATATCTTCGTCTAAATCAAAGCTCATATTTTTCCCCTAAAATCCAAGACTTGATAGCAAATCGTCAACATCATCTTGCGTAGACATAACATCTTCACGCTCTTCTGCATTAACAATTGGACCTTCAGGGGTCAGCGCCGCTACCGTGAGGGTTTCTGCTCTATCGTCTTGTTCCATGCCAAACGCTTTAAGAATATCAACCAATCGATCTTCAACTTCATGTACTAACTCAATCACACGACGAATAATTTGTCCGGTAAGGTCTTGAAAGTCCTGTGCCATCATTATTTCTGTCAGTTGATTGCGAAGTTCACCGCTATCACCTTCAACCTGTACCAATAGATGATCAATGTCGTGGCACATTGTTTTGAACTCTGAGAGTTCAATTTTGCCTGCCATTAAGCACTTCCACTGGGGGTGAACGTGAAGCAATGTCTCGTGAAGTTTATCAGCGATAGGTAAAGCACTTTCGACCGCATCCATCGTTTTGTTCGCTGCCGCTTCCGTTTTATCTATCACATAAGAAAGACGATCGCGGGCATCAGGTATTTCAGTTTTAGCTAAATCATTAATACGAGGATCAAGGCGAAAGTTTGCGAGCGAATCATGTAATTGCCGGGTTATTTTACCCACCTCTGCAAACATCGGTTCCTGTGAATCAGAAACGACAGTCTGCACAAGTAAGTTGGCTTCAGCTTGCTTACCATCTTCCAGTAAGCTAACAAGCTGTTTTGCCTGTTCGAGTGAAATCATTATTATTATTACCCTTGCCTTTTACGCTCAATCAAAAGTGATTATTGCATCCGCTCGAATACTTTATCCAACTTCGTTTTTAGCGTTGCTGCTGTAAATGGTTTAACAATGTATCCATTCACACCAGCTTGTGCCGCTTCTATGATTTGTTCACGCTTTGCTTCTGCCGTGATCATAAGAACAGGTAGATGCTTCAATTTTTCATCAACACGGATGTGTTTAAGTAAATCGATACCTTGCATACCTGGCATGTTCCAATCTGTAACGACAAAATCAAAATCGCCTTTTTTCAACATTGGTAATGCCGTTAAGCCATCATCAGCCTCATGGGTATTATTAAAACCCAGATCACGTAATAAGTTTTTAACGATTCGTCGCATTGTCGAAAAGTCATCAACAATTAAGATTTTTATATTTTTGTTCAAAGTTGCCTCCACTGAGGTCACAGTGTTTTTTATCTAGGTTTTATTTAGTAATACTAAACAGTATTAAGCAGCCCAAGCGGTTAGCTTAGAGCGCAAACGTTGCATAGCCTGACTATGAATCTGGCAAATTCGGGACTCACTCACCCCAACAACGACTCCGATCTCTTTAAGATTAAGTTCTTCGTCATAATAGAGTGATAGAACCAAAGCCTCTCTTTCAGGGAGCGTTTTAATGGCATCAGCCAAAGATTGGCGGAAATTATCATCTACAACACCCTGAAAGGGAAGATTTTCTTCTCGTGACGCCTCGGTTGTCACTGCATCTTCTGACACACCAAGATCATCCATGCCAACAAGACGCCCACAATTAACATCATTTAATGCTTGATGGTACTGATCAAGCGTCATTTCGAGATGTTCGGCAATTTCTGTATCTGTTGGGTCGCGACCTAGCTTATTTTCAAGCTGTGCCATGGCCTCGGTAATGCGTCGGTTATTCTTATACACAGATCGAGGAACCCAATCACCACGACGAATATCATCTAGCATGGCTCCTCGAATACGAATACCCGCAAAGGTTTCAAAACTCGCCCCTTTGGTTGGATCATAATTTTGCTGTGCTTCTAGCAAACCAATCATACCTGATTGAATCAAGTCTTCGACTTGTACGCTAGACGGAAGCCTTCCCATCAGGTGGTACGCAATGCGTTTAACCAGCGACGAATAGCGCTCGATAAATGCTTGCGGGCTTTCCTTATATTGCCCATAAGCAAGCGCTTTATTCACCTCTTGGCACCTCTGAAGAAGTTGGCTTCACCAGTAATCTTTCAACAAAAAATTCTAAATGACCACCCGGATTATGTGGAACAGGCCAGGTCAACGCTTTGTTCGATAATGACGTTAATGCTAACGCTGCCGGACTGCGCGGGAAGGCATCAACAACAATCTTCTGCCGTTTAACCGCTTGGCGAACGCGATCATCTAGAGGCACACAAGCAACAAGTTCAAGGTTTGCATCTAAAAAACGTTCAGTGACTCGCGTCAACTTAGTGAATAAATCTCGCCCTTCACGGTAGCTTCGCACCATGTTGGCGACAATTTTAAAGCGCTGAACATCGTATTCACGGCTTAATACTTTGATGAGTGCATACGCGTCAGTAATCGAGGTTGGTTCGTCACACACGACCACCAATACATCTTGTGCTGCGCGAGCAAAACTTAACACCATATCCGAGATACCAGCGGCAGTATCAACAAGTAACACATCAATGTCATCTTGCAAGTTACCAAAAGCACGAATCAAGCCTGCATGTTGTGCCGGAGATAACTCCGCCATTTTTTGTGTGCCTGATGAACCGGGAATAATTTTAACACCGTACGGACCTTCAAGAATCACATCTTGCAAGTCACACTGCCCAGCAAGTACATGCGATAAGTTTCGCCCAGAACGTAGACCTAACATCACATCAACGTTTGCCAACCCTAAATCGGCATCGAGCACCATCACTTTTTTACCTTGGCGAGCCATTGAAATAGCCATGCTTAACGTCACGTTAGTTTTACCCACGCCACCTTTACCGCCAGTCACCGTAATCACTTTCGTTGATGATAATTTTGTCATACGGCGCAAGCCGCTTGCTTGATCCTGCATCATGTTCTCAATCATAATAATCCGCCGCCTTGTTCTCTGAACTATCACTACTCCAGAAATGAGATTGCTGACTAATTTCTTGTTCTAATAATTCATTAGCGCGTGAGACAAGGTAGTTACCTGTTGCAACTTTAATGTCTTCGGGGACACGCTGACCATCGGCTAAGTAAGCAATAGGTAATGCATTTTGTATTGTCACGCACATTACCTCACCTAAACTTAATGATTCATCCAGCTTTGTCAGTACACACCCTGAAAGTGGTATCCGACGGAAATGTTCAATGGTTTCTTGTAATACTCGACGCTGAGCCGTTGAAGGCAAAACAAGGAAGCTGCGAATATGTGCGCCACTGTTTTGCATTAAAGTATCAAGCTGCTCTGATAGACGAATATCTCGTTGCCCCATACCCGCAGTATCAAGCAATACTAAACGTCGATGTCTTAACTGATGAAGTATATCGGCAAGTTCTTCAGCATCTTTAGCAACTCTTACCGGACATCCCAGAATTCGCCCATAAGTAGCCAATTGTTCATGTGCTCCAATACGGTATGTATCGGTTGTAACCAGTGCAATTTCATCTGCACCGAAATCCATCGCCGCTCTTGCAGCAAGCTTGGCAATGGTGGTTGTTTTACCGACGCCTGTTGGTCCTAATAAAGCGACCACACCACCGGTTTCTAAAATACAATCGCTGGTCGTAATAATTTGATCTGCTAATAAATCCAGTAATGCTGGCCATGCTTCATGGGCGGGTACATCTTCTGGAATATAACTCGCAAATTGGTCGGCAAGTTCTGATGATAAGCCCATTTTTTCTAATCGCTTTATCATCATTGCGCGCATAGGTTCACGTCGTTCGACTTCTTGCCACATCAAGCCAGACAGCTGATGCTCAAGCAAACTGCGGATCGATGACATTTCTGAACGCATCGTCTCCATTTCATCGTTTGAACGTGGCGATTTCGCATCATAACGCGATGGGTCTAAACGCGACTGATTAAGATGAGAGCTATTATGGCTAAAAGAGGATTCAGCTCGGCTATCACGTCCACGGCCAAACTCTGATGCTTGCTCGCGCTGTCGCGGTTCATTTTGTGGCTGTTCATTGCGCGCAGGGTACGGACGACGATAATCACCAAAATCTAATGGATTAGCCTTAGATTGTTGAGCGGAATTCATACCACGAGCAGAGAATCCTGATTGACGATTATCATTATGCTCGCCACTGAAACGATCAGAACCTGCACGATGTCCATCGCCCATATTCCGATAGTTTCCCTTCCCTTGAGCATGAGACTCCCTTTGAGGAGGCTGCTTATTATGTGCCTGTAACGCCGATGGCGAACGTCCACCGCGATTATCGCTGTTTGAACGATTGTAGCTATGACGTTCTGAAGGCTCACCGTGCTGTTTGGACTGACGGTTCAGTAATGCCGATAACGAGTCAGCTTCTGGCGAGCTATCTTTTGGCTTATCGCCAGTATAGTTTTGCAATACACTGGCAAAACGACTTGCTGCTGATTGCTTTATCTGTACTTGGTCTTCAGCCAGCTTTCGCTTTGCTTGACCAAGACGATTAGCCAAAGCATCACGTGTGTTTTGAGATGCTTTTGGTGGTTCATTCGCAATATCTGTATCAACGGCAGCAACAATTTCGACTCCGCCGGTCACTTTTTTATTGGACATGATTACCGCATCAGCACCTAGCTCTTCTTTTACTTCACTGAGCGCTGTTCGCATGTCTTTGGCAAAAAATCGTTTTATTTTCACTCTTATATTCCCGTCAAATCACGCTTTAACCGAAGTCGAGATTTCCATCAAATCCAATTAACAGACCAAAGCAAGTAGCCAATAAGGCTCTTCACAAATAGCGATTAATTACCGACTGCATTCACGATACGTATTTGCTTCTCATCAGGCACTTCTTGATAAGACAGCACGCGCAAGCTTGGTATTGTATTTTTAACAAACTTTGCAAGTGTTGAACGTAAGACACCAGATGTCAGTAATACTGCAGGCTCCCCTTTCAACTCTTGCTGTTGCGTTGCCTCAGTCAATGAACGTTGAAGTCGCTCAGCTAAACCAGGTTCAATACCTGACGATTCACCACCAGCAGATTGCATTGTTTTATGCAAAATTTGTTCCAACTCTGGAACCAATGTAATCACAGGCAGCTCAATCTCTATACCATTGATTTCTTGTACGATTAAACGTTTTAGTCCAATTCTAACTGCCGCAGTCAGAATGTCAGGATCTTGACTCTTTGATGAATACTCCGACAATGTCTGAATAATTGTTCGAATATCGCGGACAGGAATTGCCTCGTTCAGCAAGTTTTGCATCACTTTAACCACCGCACCTAACGGCAACTGATCCGGCACAAAACCATCAACCAGTTTCGGTGTTGATTGACCTAGCATCTCTAGTAAGTTTTGTACTTCTTCATGTCCGAGTAACTGTGATGCACTATTGGTCAATATTTGACTTAAATGTGTTGCTAATACCGTTGCAGAATCCACAACGGTATAGCCTAATGCTTGCGCATGCTCGCGCTGTGATTCCATTATCCATACCGCTTCTAATCCAAAAGCAGGATCGGTGGTTTTCTCACCATCAATCGTACCAAACACCTGCCCTGGGTTAATCGCTAATTCCATATTGGGGTGAATATTGGCTTCGCCACAAGCTACGCCCATCAAGCTGATACGATAGCTATTCGGGGGCAACTCCAAATTATCGCGAATGTGTACGGGAGGAATAAGAAATCCAAAATCTTGTGATAGCTTTTTACGCACCCCTTTCACGCGATCAAGTAACTCTCCGCCTTGCTCTTTATCGACCATAGGGATTAAACGATAACCCACTTCAAGCCCAACAATATCGACAGGTTGAACATCATCCCATGAGAGCTCTTTCTGCGAAGGTTGCAATGCCAGTTCTGTTGACGGTGCTTCTTTTTCGATAAGCGCATCACGTTTTTCTTTCTTAATTCGCCAGTAGGCGAAACCACCGATCATGGCCGCTAATAACAAAAATGGTATATGCGGCATACCGGGTACTATACCCATTACAAATAAAATACCGCCCGTCACAATCAACGACTGAGGATTATTGAACAACTGAAAATACAGCTGCTCCCCCATGTCTTCGTCAGTATTTTGACGGGTCACCATCATTGCCGCACCAATCGACAGTAACAGTGACGGTATCTGAGCAACCAACCCATCACCAATGGTCAGTAAGCTATATATTTGAATAGCTTCACCAAATGGCAAGTCATGTTGCACCATACCAATGATCAATCCACCAATAATATTGATGCAAAGAATCAAGATACCCGCAATCGCATCACCTTTTACAAATTTCGACGCACCATCCATAGAACCGTAAAAATCCGCTTCTTTTGTTACTTCAAAACGGCGAGTACGTGCTTGATCTTGATCGATTAGCCCTGCATTCAAATCGGCATCTATCGCCATCTGTTTACCGGGTAAAGCATCCAAGGTAAAACGCGCGCTCACTTCTGAGATACGCCCTGCACCTTTCGTTACAACCATGAAGTTAATGATCATCAAAATAAGAAAGACGACCAAACCAACTGCGTAGTTTCCGCCTATCACAACTGAGCCAAAGGCATCAATCACTTGCCCTGCCGCATCAGGACCTTCATGGCCATAGAGTAAAACAACTCGGGTCGAGGCAACGTTAAGGGCTAATCGCAATAACGTGGCAATTAAAAGCACCGTTGGAAATGCAGCAAAATCAAGTGGACGACGGGTATAAATCGTAACCAGTAACACCACCAGCGATAGCGCGATATTAAAAGAAAATGCCATATCCAATAGCATTGGAGGCATCGGCAAGATAATCATTGCCAATGTTGCCAATACCATGACTGGTGCGCCTACTGCAGGCAAAGACTGTAACCGGGATAACGGTAATTTATCCAAAAATGGTAGCGATAGTTTCATGAAATCTTAATTTTTCAACACGGCGCACATGACAATAGTGGCTCAGATTAATGTATTCGAGCGACCAGAAAGAATAACTACCCAAGCAAGAATCATGCCCATATGATGGTCATTTTTTTGACGCCAATGGAGATTAACAGATATTTGTATAAGCGATTATAAAAGGAGTGTATTTTGTGATTATTGCCATTATTTATAACATTTTAAGTTACCGCATAAATTAAAAAGGCCCTAAAGTGAACATTATATAATCAAAATATCCAGCTAGGTTCATAGTCAAGATATCCCTCCTCCACCTTTAGTGGCGTAGATCCGTCGGGATTGTCATTGCTTCTTTAGCCAACTTAGGCCGCTGCCCTCGCCCTTTTCGATATTGCTTCAATTGGAATATATATGCTAACACCTGAGCAACTGCAACAAATAACCCATCAGGAATATGCTGCTCTAACTCAGTGGTATGATAGATAGCACGTGCCAACGGTGGGGCGGGCACAATATCGATATTATGCTTATTCGCAATTTCTCGGATTTTCAATGCAGTATGATCTACACCTTTGGCGATAACAATAGGGGCTGAATCGAGTTTAGGGTCATAACGTAGCGCAACCGAAAAGTGCTCTGGGTTGGTAATAATAACATCTGCTTGAGGCACATCAGCCATCATTCGCCGTTGTGCCATCTCACGTTGAAGCATACGAATACGCCCTTTGACTTCAGGCTTACCTTCAGTATCTTTGTATTCATCTTTCACTTCTTGCTTGGTCATTTTTAATTGTTCATTGTGCTGCCAAATTTGATATGGCACATCAATTGCCACAATCACCAACAGTGAACAACAAATCAATAAAATAAATTGCATCAAAATATCAAGTGCATGAAATATATTAGACGGATAAACTTCTAGACTTAATAAGAAGAAATCGTTCAAGCTTGAATACATTAAGTAAGCTGCAACACCCGCAACCAACAAAACCTTCAGAATTGATTTAATGAGTTCAACCCAACTTTGCATGCCAAACATGCGTTTAAATCCACTCATCGGATTCATCTTTGACAATTTTGGCATTGCCGCCTCAACAGAAAAACTCACACCGCCTAAACCAGCCGCACCAATCAGCGCCGCTGTAAATAGAACGATCAATACCAAACCAAGCGGAAAAACAACACTCCATATTGCAGTGAGCATTATTGAGAATAACCGATTTAGATCGTAAATTTCTTCACGACTAAGCGAAAACATTTGTGTCATTATTTCAGCTAATGCTTTACCCAGCCCTTCGCCGTACCATATAAGCGAAACAGCACCCATTACTAATACAGCAACAGACGCTAATTCTTTGGAACGTGCCACTTGCCCTTTTTCTCGAGCTTGCTCGAGCTTTCTGGCCGTGGCGTCTTCGGTACGTTCCTGCCCATCAGACTCAGCCATCAGCAATCCACCCTAATCAGGCTACAAATCTGCTGAAAACCGAAATCCCAAGTATGTTGATACTGAGGCAACATACCCATAACCAAGTACCAACTGATTAGTAAACCCAGTAGCAATGCAAATGAAAAGCCCAATGCAAAGATATTTAACTGCGGTGCAGCTCGCGTCATTACGCCAAACGACAAGTTTACCGTCAACAAAGCAATAACACCGGCTAATGCCATGTTAAGTGCACCTTTAAACATATGACCAAACCAACCCGCCAATTGGTAATAATCATCAGGGCGAAACATTTCTTGCCCTATCGGCAATGTTTTAAAACTCAGTACGATAACATTTAGCATTTCAAGGTGACCATCTGTTGCCAAGAACAGCATGATTGCAAGAAATAGATAAAGCTGACCAAGCACAGGCGTATTCTGGCCATTAGCCGGATCAACCATGGATGCAAAACCTAAACTAGACTGCATACCCAATATTTGCCCAACCAAGACAAAGGTTTGTGTCACAAATTGCGTCACTAACCCAATGGATACACCAATAACAATTTGTTGAGCCGTGATTAAAAAACCCTGCAAAGACAATAATTCAATGTTAGCTGGCACTGCGGGTAATGCTGGCATGACCGCAAAAGTAACGGTTAAACCAAGATACAAACGAATTTTAGGCGAGACAAAACGGGCACCAAAAAACGTCATTGTCATCATCATCGACGAAATGCGCGTAAAGGGCCAAAAATAATTAGCAAGCCAATCGAGTATAAGTGCTGACGGGTAAGTCATAGGTTATGCGTGATCCAAAAAAATCATAAGCAACGCTAATATAAAATCTGGGGGATACGATCTATGATGCGAAAAAAATAATCCATCAGCATTCCTGTCATCATATGTCCAAAAAACATCAACGCTAATAAGGTCACAATTAATCGGGGCAAGAAACTTAATGTTTGTTCATTGATCGAGGTGGCCGCTTGGAAAACCGCAACGACTAGACCAATTAATAACCCAGGTACAACAATGGCACACACCATGATAAGTACCATAAACAAAGCTTCTTGAAATATTTCGACAAACGCTTCAGGTGTCATAACACTTCCTTTTCGATTCGATACTCAATAAGAAACCAGATGTAGTAATAAACATCTAACAACTAAGTACCAAAACTTCCCGCTAACGTGGTCAAGATAAGGTTCCAGCCATCAACCAGAACAAACAACATTAACTTAAAGGGTAACGATACGATCATCGGTGACAGCATCATCATACCCATTGCCATCAAGACAGAAGCAACAACAAGGTCAATGATCAAGAAAGGCAAAAACAGCATAAATCCAATCTGAAATGCCGTTTTCAATTCAGACGTTATAAACGCAGGAATCAATACCGTAATCGGCACATCTTCGGGTGCAGTTGCTGTCGAGCCTGACATATTAACGAAACTTTCTAAGTCTTTAACACGTGTTTGTTTGAGCATAAATTGGCGTAACGGCACTTGGGCTGTTTCAAATGCCTGCGCAGCGGTAATTTCTTCATTGATATAGGGCTGAACAGCATCAGCATTTACTTTATCGATGACTGGCGACATCACAAAGAATGTCATAAATAGTGCAATACCAATAATAACCTGATTCGATGGCGTCTGTTGTAAACCCATTGCTTGTCGAAGAATAGATAACACCACCACAATACGTGTAAATGAGGTCATCAAAATAACAATGGCAGGTAGAAAACCCAATGCCGTCATTAAACCGAGGATCTGCAACGTTACCGAATAATCTTCGCCACCATCAGGATTAGTGGTGACAGAAAAAGCAGGAATACCACCACGACTTGCAGATTGAATAAAGCTCGCTGCGCCTTGGTCGTTTTGCATGCTACTCACGGTTACGCTTTCACTGGCTGACGTCGCAGGCAGTACCATTGCATCAATTTCTGCCATTACAGGTAAACTGACAAAGAAAGCAAAAGCCGCTAGAACAACAGCAATAAGGTTATTTTTTATCATTGGTCTTTAATAATTTACTTAAGTGGTTCGCAAAATCACCACTCGGCTGTGCATCCATAGCCAAAGGCTGTTCTAACTTCGTCAACAAAGAAATATTGTGCTGAGTAACACCAACCAATAATTGCTCCTCACCAACTTGTAATAAAACAATACGTTCACGTTGTCCTATAGGTAACTGCTTCAGGACTTTAAGTGCCCCATCAGCCCCTTGAATTCCAGGCAACTTCATGCGTTTTAGTAACCAAGCTAAAAAAATAATAAAAATAACCACTAACACTAATGAGGCTAATGTCGTGGCTATATTCATCTCGGGAGCCAGAGAGGCAGCCAATGCAGGCGTAGTAAAAACGACCAAGCAAAAGCTAATCAATGCTAAAAAAGGGGATCTCATAACAAACCTTAACGTAATTTCTTAATGCGCTCTGTCTGGCTAATTACGTCGGTAAGACGAATACCGAACTTATCATTCACGACAACAACTTCACCATGCGCTATCAATGTGCCGTTCACCATAACATCCAATGGCTCACCAGCAATGCGGTCAAGTTCAACAACGGAACCTTGGTTCAATTGCAGCAGGTTACGAATACTAATTTGAGTTCGCCCTACTTCCATTGAAATAGTGACCGGAATATCCATGATCGTATCAAGTTTACGACGCTCATCATCCGAAATCGGCGTACTTTCATCAACAAGCTCTTCTAAAGGTGCGGGTTGTGCACCATCGACAGTTTGCTCAGCAAGTGCCGCAGCCCAATCGTCAGCCATTTGTTGATCATTCTGAGACATAATATTACCTATGATTGTTAATTGTCTGATTCATTAATATTGAGTAATGCAGCGCCGAGTTCATCACGGTCTAGAAACGCTAAATCCGTTTTTACCATATCTGGTCGCTTGAGTTTTTGCGTAATCTTTAAGGCGATGTTATCACCCGATTTACCCATTTTGGCGCGATAAGTCGGCAGATCTTCAACAAATACTGTTGCCGACTCTGGTACATCAATAGGGATAATGTCGCCAGCTTGTAATTCCATTAAATCGCGTAACGATAAATCGACATCCAATAATTTAGCACGAAGATTCACAGGTACATCCATGATCTCCTCACGCAGCGCCATACTCCAACGGACATCTTTGTCCATTTTGTCACTTTGAACACCAGCATCTAGTAGCTCGCGGATCGGCTCTACCATTGAATACGGCATAACAACATGGAAATCACCACCACCACCATCCACTTCAATATGGAAAGAACTCACAACAATGACTTCTGTTGGGCTAACGATGTTTGCCATGGTCGGGTTAACTTCTGAATCTAGATATTCAAATTCAACGCCCATAACGGGAGACCACGCTTCACGGTAATCTTCAAACACTAATTTCAATAGCATTTGTACAATTCGACGTTCTGTTGGCGTAAATTCACGGCCTTCAATCTTGGCGTGAAAGCGACCGTCCCCGCCAAAAAAGTTTTCGACTAAAATAAAGACTAAACGTGCTTCCATGGTTATCAAAGCCGTGCCTTTTAAAGGGCGGAATCGCACCATGTTTAAACTGGTAGGTACATACAATGTATTTTGGTATTCACCAAACTTAATCATTTGCACGCCGTTAATCGACACCTCTGCGGTTTTACGCAGCATGTTAAACAAGCTGATCCGCATGTGGCGAGCAAAACGTTCATTGATCAATTCCAGCGTAGGCATTCGACCACGGACAATACGGTCCTGTGATGAAAAGTCGAACGATGATATCCCCGTCTCACTTAAGGACTGTTCATCTTCATCTTCTACGTCGTCGACACCATGTAAAAGGGCGTCGATTTCATCTTGAGTTAATAAGTCACTCACATTTAACCTACTGCATTACGAAGCCAGTAAATAGCACACGATCGACTACTTGCTGGCCAGAGATTTTTTCCATCGAAGATTGAATAGCAAATAATGCCTGCTTACGTAAATCAACACGCCCACTTGGTGTGCGTAACTGTTCTACAGTTGCGGCACCAAATGATTGCAATAATGTACTTTCAATCAACGGAATATGTTGCTGTGCGAGAGCTTCATTATTGTTACCACGCACCATTAGCTGAACTTTTACTTGCACGACACGATCACGCTTATCACCCACGACATTAAAAATAAAGGGTTGCGGCATGATGACATAGTACGCAGGCTCTACGACTGTCGAAACTTGTTGATTTGCTGATGTTGTCGCCATCTCGGGTTCTGATGTTTCATCACCCATTAAAAGCCATGCAGCGACCCCTGCGCCAATCAAAAGCGTTACAGCCAATGCAATCAGAATAAAAAGCTTTTTTTTACTTCCCGTATTTTCAACACCATCAGCCATTCGTTTTACTATCCTTTCTTTGTAATCCGCTTTAATTCATTGTTTTATATCTAATACAAAAATTCAGTTTTAACTGCACTCAATATCCAATTTATTATCTAGGCTGCGATTCTAACGCATTAAGCATAATAGTCGACACGATCATCAGCAGGTTTCACATACATATCGACAGTTTCGCCTCCCGACATAACGTTATCGTCGTGATTATTACCACCAGCATGAGAGCCATTACCTGAATGATTGCCAGATTGCTGTGCACCCGAATCATTCTGATTTTGTTGGCCAGACTGCCCTGAAAATGCCTGACGAGATGTATCCTGCTGCACAGAGCTTTGTGCTAGCTGCAAGCCTTGTTGATGCAGCATTTCTCGCAACCTTGGCATTGAATGCTCAACTAAATCGCGAGTTTGCTGGTTACCAACGGTAAACTGAACAGATGCCTGATCTTGGTTAAGTGACAATCTAATTTGTAATTTTCCAAGTTCAGGTGGATCAAGCCGAATATCAACATGCTTTAAGTTTTTCGACATCATCATATTGATACGTTCAGAGACCTGATCACCAGCTTGTTCTTTAGATAATTGTAGCGGTGATTGTGCTTGAGCTAATGCTTCACTTTTTGCCTGCATATTCAAACCACTTTGCTGCCCGCTCAGGCTACTGAGTTGCTGAGAAAAATCACTCGCTTTATTATCTGTATTTGGCGTCGTATTATTTAACGCACTGTCCATACCTGTTGCTAACCCTGCATTGGCAACAGCACTATTTATCTCTTTCGTTTGAGTGCCATCAGTATTGTCGCTATTCGTTATCAACGCTGCTGCACCTGCGATGCCAATACCAACGCCCATCATTGAATGACTCGCTACAGCCTCTGTTGGACTAGCGACAAGCGGTGATGCTGCCGCCCCAGTTGACACTGTTGCTGCTGAGGATAGTATTGATGCAGATGTCGACCAAGGAATTGATGATGTTATATCTGCTTGTACAGATGGTGAAGCCTTTTTTACTGCCGATACTGCTTGCTCATTACTTGGCATCACCAATGCCCCTGCCATAACAAGTTGACCACTATCTGGTGACGATACATCCACACCGATATTAGCATCATCCGCCACATCTGGTTTATCGAGCATATTTTGTGATGACAAAACAGGGCCGTCATTTTTTTGGCTGTCAATATTAACGCTGGATGATGCAAACACTTTTGCTAACTCACCCTCACTTAACCCGCCTGATTCCTGTGTTTCTGTTAGCTGTTCTTTGGTTGTACTAGGATTGTTTTTTTGCTGAAGTATCGTGTTTTGAGTTAGCAAACCCGAAGCAGGTAACTCCCCCTCAACATTACTGCCATTTTTTTGACCGTCAAGATTAGAGGTTTTCGGTGGCAATAACTTGCCATCTTGCTCACTTGGCGTTGATAACTGCTTATTTGATACCGATAACTGGTTAAGGAACGCTTCCCCGTCAGCCATTACTTGCTGCTTTGACTCTGTATCAACGGCTACTTTTTGATCTGTTCCATTAATAACAGAAGCATCGGTAACTAAAACATCCGTAACTGAAACAACATCGGAAGCGGCGGTATTCTCGCTATCAAGAGAAACGTCTTTGCTACCTTTAACCTCTAACGTATGTGTTTCGTCTGGTTGACTTTTAAGATCAACCGTTTGATTTTTTTCAACTAAATCATCATTAGATGACTTTTTCATCATCTCTGCTGAAGGTTCTTTATCGCCCTTAACTGCTGCTTTATACTCACTCGAAAAACGATCTGCCTGAGTGCTTTTATCAGTCGATTTATCTACTGATGACGATTCAGTAACAGTATTATTGGCTACAGAAGCACTTTTAGAAGAACTCGCTGCGGTAACGACCTTCGAAGGTGATGCCAAATCTGCTGACAATAAGTTGGACGATTTCATGGCCACTCGAGATAATGAGAATAACAGTTAGCCATTAAATGCAAAAATTGCGCCAAGTACCATATTTATTATGAAACTTATAAGTTTCGTCGTGCAAATTGCAGGGTTGAAAACTCATCCATCATTTTCTGCTCTTGTCGGTCGAGCATTTTTTGTCGTTCTGTTTGCTTTTTCTCAAGCAGCCATTCGATTGAACGACGCTTTTTTCTTACTTCATTCCAGTGCTCGCTGCATTGTTCAATTTGAAATTCAAACTGATGCCCGGCTTCTTTTTGTTTCGCGAGCGTTTCATCTAACTGAGTAAGAAACTTTTGCAAATGCCCATACGAACTGGCCGTTAAACCTTCCTGACCACGGGTCGATAGTTGTTTACAATAATCTAATCGATACTGTTCAATTTGCTGTAGTTGTTGTAGGTAATTCTGACGTTCAATACGTGCTTGATTTAAGGCAAGAGAAGCCTGATGTTCCTCTTCTTTAGCGTGCTCTAAAATCAAATTTAATGCGTTATTTGACATAATAATCCCAACTCATTATACCAATCCAACTAACCATACCAATAGAGCTTACCCACCAAGGGTCGAACGCAGCATATTCACACACATTGCATACGGGACAGCTTCTTTCATTTCTTGCTGTAAGTACGCATCTAATTTCGGCTTAAAGCTAAATGCCTGATCGATAGTAGGATCGGTACCCGGCTTGTAAGCGCCAATTGATACCAAGTCTTGGTTCTTACGGCAAATAGACAATATTTGCCTTACTGCTTTCGACATCAGCATATGTTCATCGTCAACAATTGCAGGCATAACACGGCTGACTGAACGCTCAACATCAATCGCAGGATAATGCCCCGCATCTGCCATTTCACGAGACAACACAATATGACCATCAAGGATGGCGCGAGATGCATCAGCAATAGGATCTTGCAAATCATCCCCTTCGGTTAATACGGTAAAAAAGGCGGTAATAGAGCCTTGATCACCAGAACCGTTACCAGCACGCTCAACTAAAGCGGGAAGCTTTGCAAATACAGATGGTGGGTAACCCTTGGTTGCAGGTGGTTCACCAACAGATAATGCGATCTCTCGCTGTGCTTGGGCAAAACGGGTCAGTGAATCCATGAGTAACAACACATCTAAGCCTTGATCACGGAAATACTCCGCTATAGTCAATGCTGTTTGACAGCCTTTTAAACGCATTAACGGTGATGTATCCGCAGGTGCTGCAATCACCACCGCACGCTTACGCCCTTCTTCCCCTAGAATTTCATCAATAAATTCTTTTACTTCTCGACCACGCTCGCCGATCAGCCCAACAACGACAACCTGAGCTGTTGTTCCTCGGGTCATCATGCCAAGCGTGACAGATTTACCCACACCAGAACCTGCAAATAAACCAATTCGCTGCCCTTTACCCACAGAAAGTAAACCATTAATGGCTTTAATGCCGACATCTAACGGCTCTTTAATCGGTTTACGTGAGAGAGGGTTGATAGCGGGTGATGTAAATGAGGCACGCTTTTCAGTAAATATTTCACCCAGCCCATCGAGTGGATTGCCCACACCATCAATGACACGCCCGAGTAATTCAGGGCCAACAGGTAAACCATTATCATGCAATACAGGGGTCACTTTAGCCCCAGGCATTACACCTAACAATTGTTCGCTGGGCATTAAGTATAGTATTTCACCGGAAAAACCAACGACTTCCGCTTCTAAATCACCATTCAGGGTTTCAACGATGCATAGGCTACCGACAGGCGCACGACAGCCAATCGCTTCTAGCGTAAGGCCAACAACACGCACAAGTCGCCCAGAAGCAATAGGACGGCACGCAATGCCTTTAGTTTGATATTGAGAAAGACGGTTAGCCAGTGGGGAAGACATTATAGCGCTTCGCCTCGTTGACTGTTTACACCGCTAAATTGTTCTAACAAATGGCGAATACGATCGTCGATATAATAATCGACAGTTGAGTCTCCTGATTGAACTTGTAGATCACCGCGATTAAGCGATGGCTCGCCAATCAATGTCCATTTACGTTCAACAAGGTTTTCATCACCGTAGGCTTGACGAACATTTTCAAGATCATCAGGATGAATACTTAATCGTGTTTGGCGTTCAGCAATAGGCAATGTCGCAATCACTTCACGTATGGTGTTCAACATCACTTGCGGGTTGGTTTGGACTTCAACTCGAATCAGTTCACGCGTTAAGCTCGTCACTAAATGTAGCACTTGGCTTTCCACTTCTGCATCAAGCTGTTTCAGTGGATTTGCTAACTTCTCGACTAATTGAGTAAGGTGCGACACATGCTCTGTTATTTGTGCCTGCCCCTGCTCTAACCCTTGAGCTAAACCCTGTTCAATACCTTCAGCATGTCCTGCTTCAAGGCCTTCAATTTTACCGACATCGAAGCCTTCAGTGTGACCTGTGGCTTTGCCTTCATTAAAACCTTCATCACTCGCAGACTGGCGAATATCTTCCAGATCGGCCGCCGTAAGGGGCGGTGGCCCCTGTTCTTCTTCCTCTTCCAACTCTTGTGGTTGCCAAAGAGGATCATAGTTTAAGGCATTATCACGTGGTGCTTCTTGTGTCTTGCTGTAATCTGGGTATGCCCAGCGCTCAAGCTCTTCTGCTTGATGCTCAGATACACGCAAGAAACCACGACGACGATCATCGTTCATAACAACACCCTGCTATAAATTTGCGAAAAACGGATTATAAGAACTCATCAGCACCGCCGTTACCTGTCAGCATAATTTCACCAGCATCAGCTAAACGACGAGCTACCGATAGAATTTCTTTTTGTGCCATTTCGACATCAGCAACACGGATTGGTCCCATGGCTTCTAGATCATCTTGTAGCATTTCAGCCGCACGTTTAGACATATTACGTAAGATTTTCTCACGCAGCATATCATCTGCACCTTTAAGGGCTTTTTGTAATAGCTCTTGTGGTACATCACGTAAGATAACCTGAATACCACGATCATCCACTTCTGCAAGGTTTTCGAACACGAACATCAGATCTTGAATTTGTGTAGCGGTATCTTCATCGTTCTCACGAATTTGATCCATCAGCATACCTTCAACACTGTTATCGAGGTAGTTCATGATTTCTGCCGCCGCCTTCATGCCGCCAATTTTCGCCGCTTGAGCACCCGCTTGACCAGCAAACTGTTTCTCCATGATGTCATTCAATTCATGTAGAGCGGCTGGTTGTACTTCTTCTAAATTAGCAATACGCATCATTAGGTCGAGTCGTACACGCTCAGGAAACTGTGCCAAAATTTCAGCAGATTGCTCAGGTTCTAAATACGATAATACAATGGTTTGGATCTGCGGGTGTTCATTCAAAATGATGCTCGCAACCTGACGAGGATCCATCCATTTCAATGAATCTAGACCACGAGAGCCACTGCCCATCAAGATTTGATCAACCAAGTTGTTGGCTTTATCTTCACCTAACGCTGCAATTAATGTATTACGAACAAAGTCTTCGCTGCCCATACCAATGCTGGTGTACTTCTGAATATCTTCTAGAAAGTGTCGATGAACTGCTGACACTTTATCTTGGCTTAAATCTGACATGCTTGCCATCGAACCACCCACCCGCTGCACTTGCTTGGGTTCTAGGTGGCGAATTATAGTCGCGGCATCTTGTTCACTTAGGCTTAATAACAGAATGGCTGCTTTTTCAATACCTGATAGCGAGTTGGCATCAAACTTTTTTTCTTCTGCTGTAGCAACTTCATTAGCCATCTTCATTCACCCAATTTTTCACAACTTGAGCCGCTAAATCAGGCTCGTTGGCAACCAGAGCTCTGACTGCTTTTAATAAATCTTCATCTTTATGCAAATTCGGTAAATCTAAATTACTGCTGCTTAATTCAAAGCCATCAACACTGTCTAATTCAGAGCCAATAAGATCAATCTCATCACCAGATAATATTGGTAAACCGTTTTGATCTAATGGTGTACCATCTGCGGCTTGATTCGGATATAACAGTTTTTTCATTGCAGGGCGAATCAACACAATCACGATAACGATAATAACCAGTGCCGCGGCTAACCAACGCACCCATGTATTGAAATTTGGGTTTTCCCAAATAGGTAACTCAGCAATCAGTTCTTGTGCCGGTAAAGCAAATGGCATTGCGATAACTTCTAACATATCGCCACGTGCTTCAGAAAAACCGACACCACCCATCAATAAACGGCGAATTTTAAGCAACTCAGCTTCGCTTACTGGCACTCGTGTTACTTCACCCGTTTCAGGGTTCGTTAGTGCTTTATAATCAACCGCGACTGAAACCGTTTGACGGCTTACCGTACCTGTTTGAGCTCGTCGATGACTGATTACAGTATCAAGCTCAAAATTACGGGTTGCTTCACGGTGAGATGCACCGTCGCTAGAACCTCGACCCGATTGCATGTCAGCAATGTCTTGAGGGATAGATGCATCTGCAGGAGGTTGATTGCTCAAAGCCCCCGGAATACCGGCAACAATATTACCGTTATTGTAATTCTCAACCGTGTACTCACTTCGGGTTGACGGTGTCGATGGGTCAAAGCGTTTGCGGGTTTCTTCTTGGGCGCTGAAATCCATCGTGACATCAACTTGCGAGGTATAATTACCAAAGCCAAGGATCGGGATTAAAATCATATCAATTTTTTCGCGCATCGCTTGTTCTTGCTTACGCTCTAATTCGTATTCTTTTCGCTGTGCAGTCGCTGATGGGTCTTCTGTGCCAGAGCTAAGTAAGCGACCATGTTGATCCGTCACTGTTACCCTGTTGGGTTTCAAACTGGGTACTGCGCTGGCCACCATATCAACAATTGAATCAACTTCTTGCTGCTTCAAAGAGCCATTGGTACCTAACGTTAAAAATACCGTGGCTGACGCTTCTTGGTTATGACGTACAAAAACACTTTGCTTCGGCAGCGCCAATAGCACCTGCGCTTTACGTACTTGACGAATTTGCTCAATTGCACGCGCAAGTTGTCGCTCTCGACTTAATTTTAGGCGTTCGCCTTCTAGGCGTTGAGAAACACCAAAACCCATGTCTTGCAATAAGATGTCATCGCCTTCGGCAACGGAGTTGTTCAAACCTGCGCGGGTGAGCCCTAATTGAATTGAAGAAAAATTATCTGCAGGTACGCGAATAGTATTACCATCTAATTCATACTGAACTTTTGTTTGGTCAAAATGGTCAAGAATCGGAATAAGTTCAGCCGTATCATAAGTACCCAAAGGACGCATCTCAGGTTCTTTAATCCACATCACCATCATCACGATTAACGCTACGCAAATAGAGACAGACAGCACTAGAATAACCTGACGTAATAAGTCTAGGTTTCCGAGTACACTATCGACGCGTGTGGCACTTTTTTCTTCTGCATCAGGATTCTGCAATTCAAGATCATTGTCTGTGACCATTTGAGTTGATGCATCATTGCCTGCAACAGCTAATTCGCGGTTTTGTTCCGACACTAACTAACTTCCTGCATTATACGGGCATATTCATTAATTGTTTGTACGCTTCAACCATCTTGTTGCGTACCTGTACCGTCGCTTCAAAAGCCACGCTCGACTTATTACGGGCAATCATGACATCAGATAACGACACACTGTGATCGCCTTGATCAAAACGGGTACTTAAATCGCTCGATTGACTTTGTAACTGATTCACAGATTTAACCGCATCGTTAAACAAAGCACCAAAATCGGCACTGACTTGCTGCCCAGTTGCTGGACGAGAAGTGTTTTGAGCCTCCAAGCCCATCGCTTGCATCTCTGCTTGTAGTCCATTGACGTTCATTCTATTCCTCGCAAAGTCAGCATATTGACGTTTGTATCGATTATCACCGCTTAAGCCCTAAAACTGCAAGCTTAACGCCTGTTTTAAGCAATAATCGTATTAAGAGCTAATTATTTATTAATCAGAGTGGGATCTCTATTCCGGCATCGCGCATTTTGGCTAATTTATAGCGCAGTGTTCGCGGGCTGATTCCTAGCTGTTCAGCAACGTCTTTTCGACGGCCGTCACATGCTTTTATGGTTTCGATAATAATAATAAATTCTTGTTCGCGTAGCTCACTGCCTAGTCCATCACGTGCAGACACAGTTTGTAACGGTTCAATTTCAGGTATAAGAGGTTTACTACCTGTATTTAATTCTGACTCAACGGCATTTTGTAAACTAACAGCATCGAGCCAATCTAACCCTTCAAGCAAAATGTGCTCACTTTCAATGCTACGGCTATCACATAAAATCAGTGCGCGTTGAATAACATTATCAAGCTCTCTTACATTACCTGGCCAATCATATTGCTGTAGTTTTGCTTCTGCACTCGCGCTAATTACCAGCACTGGTAAACCTTGGTTCATGCAATGGCGTTCTACAAAAAAGCGGGCTAACGGGGTTATGTCACCTGTACGCTCAGACAATGCAGGCCACACTAATGGGAATACATTTAAACGGTAATACAGATCTTCTCGGAAATGCCCTTGTGCAACGTATTGCTTGAGATCACGATTACTGGTCGCAAGTACTCGAACATTCAGCTTAATGCTTTTTCGGCTACCTAAACGTTCAACTTCCCGTTCTTGTAATACGCGTAATAATTTGGCTTGTAAGCTCATATCCATTTCACTGATTTCATCCAGTAAAATTGTCCCACCTTGTGCTTGTTCAAACTTACCCGGACAAGCTTGAATGGCCCCCGTAAATGCCCCTTTTTCATAACCAAATAATGTTGCTTCCAGCATATTATCTGGAATTGCCGCACAATTAATGGCAACAAAAGGCCCATCACTACGGGTAGAGTGATCATGAATATAACGTGACATGACTTCTTTACCTGAACCACTAGGCCCAAGCACCATGACATTGGCATCTGTTTTGGCGACTTTTTCGGCTAAAGCGAGTAATTTTAGACTTTTTTCATCAGCAACAATAGCTTGGCTTGAGACACTGCGAGTAGGAGCATAACGGCTCACCATATTAAGTAACACTTCAGGTGCAAACGGCTTCGCCATGTAATCAATAGCCCCTTCTTTCATGGCAGAGACGGCATCTTCAATATTCGCGTAAGCTGTCATTAACAAAACCGGTGTTTTAGGCCAATTTTGTTTAATATTACGCAATAAGCCTAATCCGTCCATGCCTGCCATTTGTACATCTGAAACCACAATATCAACGGGTTCAGATTTTAAGATAAGCAACGCTTTCTCGGCACTATCAGCTTCTAACCATTGGTAACCCGCTAATGCTAATGTATCAACTAATGCTTCACGAAGACCTTTGTCATCCTCGACAACTAATACGCGGCTTTGATTCATCAAAATTCCCTTATCGCTTATTTTTATTATTCATTGTGATGCTAGCTTTACGGCTTCAGTACTCGCTTCTGTCGCTAACGGCATTTGATCTTGTGCTAAAGGCATTTGTTCTTGCGCTAAAGGCATCGTGATACTAAAGCAAGCGCCCTGCCCTAGTTCTGATATCAATGACAGTTTACCGTCATGCGCATTCGCGACCATTTGAACAACTGCGAGGCCAAGCCCTGTACCTTGTTGTCGTGTGGTATAAAAGGGTTCTAAAATTTTGGCCTGCATATCTGGCGCAATACCGGGACCATTATCGAAAACAGATAAACGTATATTGTCACCTTGTACTTCACAAGTGATTGCAATTTTGCAGCTTGTCTCAACATACTCTGACATTTGAATCGCATTTGTAATCAAATTACTTAATGCACTAGCCAGTGCATTTTCGTTGCCTAAGATCATCACGCTTTCATCATCACAATCAATGCTAAAATCAACCTTGTTTGTCAGAACTTGCGCTTCGACCATGCTTTCTAATTCATTGAGTAAACTTTCGATGCTAAAGCGGCTTATGACTTTGTTATCGCCCCCTTTGGCGAACAACAGCATATCATTGACTTGTTTTTCCAAATCATGCAATCGATCAACCAACTTGGTTTGAAAACGATCGCGTGTTTGAGGGGGTAAATTCGGGCTAGATAAGTTAGCGGCATATAGCATGGCGCTCGATAATGGCGTTCTGACTTGATGTGCTAACGATGCAACCATTTTTCCTAGCGATGATAAACGTTGCATTTCACTGATACGTGATTGCAAAAGACGGGTTTCCGTCATATCGGTAATAAAAATCAATTGCCCAGCATCAGAAGCAGAAATAGCTAACTTTACTTTACGCCCACTGCGTAATGATACTTCATGACCATCATCATCTTGTGGTGCAAAGGCACGCTGAATAACCGCAAACCATCGCTCACCTTCTAACGGTGCACCAAGTAAACGGTGTGCTTCAGGATTGGCTTCACAGACACACCCCATAGGATCAAGCAAAATTACACCTGAAGGCATAACTTCCAATACTTGTTTATAACGACTGACTTGTTGACTCAGCGTTCCCAGCGGGGATTCTATCTCGTCCATTTTACACCGAATAATAGCGCACAAAAACCATATAAAGCATTTTTCGTGCCAAAATATAACAAATAATATCAGCCAGTTATGAACTATAAAGCATTAAGTGTAAGGTCAAAAAAATGACAGTGATAAAAATGAACAGTCAAAAAGTACGAAGAGAAAGTCATAATAATACACAAACAGCCCTTATTTTTTCAAATAAGAGCTGTTTGTAATATATCAAAAGCGGTGTTGGTATTAACGAATGTCTTCTTTACTCAATCCGTATTTCCGCATTTTTTCAACCAAGGTAGTACGACGCATGCCCAGCATATCAGCGGCACGAGAAACCACCCCCGCTTGTGCTTCTAGTGCTTGACGAATCATTTCCACTTCTAGCTCGGCTAACATCTCTTTTAGATTTAAGCCTTCAGGTGGTAAGTCATTCAAACCCGCCGGATCCTCTTCTTCAACATACGTAGAGGCAAACATATCAGCCAATGCAGATTGTTCTTGCTCTTCTGTTGATAAGAAGTTGTCTTCCGGTTGAAAATCGGGAATATGGCTATAGCGATACTTCATCGGTAAATGGTTCACATCAACCATTTCACCAGGATAAAGAATAATTAAACGCTCAACCAAATTGGCTAATTCACGAACATTACCCGCCCACTCATGCTCCATCAGCGATGTAATCGCACGAGGAGTGAAATGAATAAGTTTCGCGCCTTCAGCTTCCATTCTTGCTAATAATTCTTGAAGCAATAATGGAATGTCTTCAACACGTTCACGCAATGCTGGCATTTCGATTGGGAACACATTCAGGCGATAGTAAAGATCTTCGCGGAATGTATTAGCAGCTATCATTTCATCAAGGTTACGATGCGTTGCCGCAACAATACGCACATTGACTTTGATTGTATTATTCCCACCAACACGCTCAAAACTACGTTCTTGTAAAACGCGTAATAATTTAACTTGCATTGACATCGGCATATCGCCGATCTCATCAAGAAATAATGTGCCACCATCAGCTAATTCAAAACGCCCTTTACGGGATGAAATAGCGCCCGTAAATGCGCCCTTCTCGTGGCCAAAAAGCTCACTTTCTAATAAATCAGGAGGAATTGCACCGCAGTTAACTGGCACAAAAGGCCCTTTACCACGTGAAGAGTGGTAATGAATATTACGTGCGACAACCTCTTTACCAGTGCCCGACTCACCAAGAATCAACACACTCGCATCAGTTGATGCTACTTGCTCAATTAATCTTCGAACCTGACTAATGCTATCACTGCGACCCACCATACTTCGGAATAATGTATTTTTTCTTCCTAACTGTGGAACGTGCAATGTCTGTTTGCCAAGGAATTCCTGACAATGACGAAGCGCATCAGTTAACTGGTTGTAATTAAGTGGCAGTGATAACTCCCCCACATAATTAGATAAACCCGCTAATTCATGATCATGGTTTGATAGTGCAATCACTGGAATATGATGATGAATGCGTAAATAGTCGAGAATTTTATTCAGTGACTTACCGGAGCTTATTTTCCCCAACAGACAGGCGCCCCAAGCCTTCTCCCAAAGAGAGCTATCAACTTCATTTGTTGAAACGGCTTCGTGCTGTTCACCAACAAAATTAAGAATGACACTTAAGTCATGACGATGCTGCAGATCGTCATCAATAACGAGGGTCTTTGCTAAACCTTGCATAAGATTGATATTGCCTGCCTTTAAGGTAATGTTCTATTTTGTGGCGTATTCGAGAGGAACAGCAACCAGAGCTATGCTGCTATTGTAATAAATGCACAGCATAAGGCAACCAGAGACAGACAAAAGCTGTGATACCAGTACAAGGTAAAATGAAAATCGAGACAAAAAAGCAGAAAAAACAATCTAAACAAACATGTTATTAACGTAAAAAATGAATATACCTTATTAGATTATAAAGAATTTATCTGTTTTCCTTTTTCATATAATAACCAAAATCTTTATTTTTCATGAAAACGATTATCTCTCGCTAAACACCAGAGATAATCGAAACAATTGTTTAACTACATTTCAAACTGAGTAATGTTGTGGAATTCGGCCGGAATTTGCTCCCAAGCTGATTTAATCTCACGCAACATATCAATGACGTCATCAATTAGCTCAGGTTTGTTTTCTTGGTTTGCTTTATAAGTTTGCTGAATCATAAATTCGTATAATGCATCAAGATTCGTTGCAATATCACCGCCATCTTCCATTGATAAACTACTGCGTAAACAAATAATGATATCTAGCGCTTTCCCTAAACGTTCACCTTTAACAGCAATGTTACCTTGCTCCATTGACACTTTTCCCTGAATAAGGCGTTCGATTGCGCCTGCCATTAACATCTGAATCACACGGTGTGGTGATGCAGATGTTAGCTGACTATCAACAGAGACTCGTTTGTAAGCCTGTAGCGATCCTCTCATTGCCATTTTATTACCTTACCGAAATTTATTATAAACCTGCATCGAGCGCTGCCCGTGCTGTAGTCGTTGTAGTTGACTTGCTGACATATCTCTGTGCTGACGGATCCGCTCAAGCAAACTCGACGTTCGCTCAACTGCTACCTGCCACTCATCTTTTTTTAGGCGTTCAGGCTCAGCCATCAGCTTTTGTAAAAGAGATTCACGTTGCTGTAATAACTGTTGCAACTTATCAGAAGCAACGTCACCTTCAACAGCTAAAATTGCCTCCAGTTTATTGTCTAACTGGCTTAAACGTTGCATAAAGACTCTCTTCAATCACACTTATTAATTATGCCAATTAGTATTACATCTGGGGCATCATGCTCATCATAGAGCTAAACTGACCTTGCATTTTTCCCATTGCAGAATCCATAGCCATAAATTGATCATGCGTGCGCTGTTGTACACTATCCATTCGACGATCTAACTTTGTTTGATCAGAATTTAAACGCATAACCTGATCATTTAAACTGTTTTCCCGACCTTTGATACTGCCAGTGATCCCAGTATGTGAGTGGATCAAATCTTCAACTCTACGAGCAAAACCATTTCGACCACCAAAAAATTCCCCGACATCAGTGAAATTCTGATCAAGCTGTTTGTCCAGCATGTCATAGTCAACCTCTAGCCGCCCGCCAATAGTCGTGGTGATCCCTAATTCACTCAGGGTTTTAACCGACGCTGGCGCGCCATCAATAGGGGTCGAAAAAGCTGTCCTTAGTTGGTTAGTCACAGACCGAACAATGCTGTCGCCGACCAACGGACCTTTTTCTTGGGTTTGCGTGTCAAACTTAGCGAGTTCCTGGCTGACATCAAAAAACTGATTGTAAGCATTTACAAACTGCTCAATAGCCCCGCCTACCTGATTACGATCATAAGTGACATCAACAATGGCATGGGGCGTCTCCAGTCCATCAGTTAACTGAACCAAGTTCAGATCGACCCCTTTAATGGCATCTTCAATCACATTCGCACTGCTGGTGACCACCGCTAACCCATCTATCAGCACTTTTGCATCTTTCGCTTGTTGCATCTCAGTCATGGAGTTAACGTCTTGATTTTTGTTAAAACCAAACTTTTGCAACGTGCTGGAGGAAGGCGCATCAACTTTAACCTTGATACTGTTCTGCTCACCCGTTTTATCGGATGCTAATACTAAACGCGCGCCCACATCGTCTTTAATAATTGAAGCCATCACCCCGGGGTTAGAAGGGTGTCGGTTGATCAGGCGAACAACATCAAGAATTTTGCTTTCATCTTCAGGGATATCAACGGTAAATTGCAAACCTGCCAACCCAATTGCAAGTTTACCGGAACCTAATTTCTCTTTTTCATCAAAAGAGCTTGAAACAATTTTATGGGATTGGGCGAGTTGCTGAACGTTAACCGTATATTTACCAGGAATGGCTTCGGGTGAGGCTGTGGCGGTTAAAACATCACTGTCATTAGAGTTCGCCAGTCGCGCTGATAATGTATCATCACGACGAAACTCTGACACAAGATTTTTCATGGTGTCTAGCGAACCTTTCAGCCGCCCATACGCACTGAGGCTGACATCAACCTGATCTCGCTGCTGATTAATACGCGCTTCTTTTGGAACTCGCTCAGATTCAACGATCTTATTAACCATGCCGTTAATATCAAAACCTGATGCGGTGGCCGCTGCGCCTATGTTCATTAACTACCTCAACTGATACCAGAATTACACTTTCGTCGTGACCAACCCCCCGGAATGCGCTGCTATCTGCCGAGAGAACTCTAACATATCTTCATCAGGGATCTGTCGAACCACATCGCCACTACGTTTGTCATAAATAGTAACAACATCACGACCTGATTCTTCATCGATACGAAATGCGAGACCTTTATTCAATGTGCCGACAAATTCTTCTATTTTTTCAACCATTTTCTCAAGCTGTTCACGTTGCATCTCACTGTGCTTTTCCAGCACGGCAGAATGCTCTACGCGACGAATATCCGTTTTGCCTTTATCACTGCTGTGATCAATATTCGCTTGATTTATAGGTTTGGAGACTGACGGCAAGCCCTGAGAATCATCTGAAATACTAGCAACATTTGTGCCGCTTATTGATAACGGTGAGGGCTGAGATGAGTTTGATACAGGTTTCATATCCATAATCATTCACCTTCTTCATTTTCTGTAAACTGCATATAGAAAAAAGCGGCAAGGGAATACCCTTGCCGCTTTTAGTGGAATTAACCTAGTAAGCTTAGTGCAGCTTGTGGTGCTTGTTTTGCTTGCGCAAGAATTGACGTAGAAGCCTGAGAAAGAATCTGGTTCTTGGTCATATTCGTTGTTTCTTTCGCGAAATCAGTATCACGAATACGGCTGTTAGAGGCAGAAACATTTTCGTTAGCGTTATTTAAGTTATTAATGGTGTGGTTCAGACGGTTCTGAGAAGCACCTAACTGAGAACGCTCTGAATCCACATACTTCATTGCAGAATCAAGGGTCGCAACGGCTTTTTGTGCGCCGCCAACAGTGCTGACATCGATGCCTGCCACTTTTTCTGTACTAGCCGTACCAACAGCTAAGTTGACTGCTCCAGCCTCAGGTACACCTGTTGTAGCATTCTTCAAGCCTGCGGTTACCAGGCTGCCGGCTGTCACTGCCACAGCGCCATCATCAGAGACAAGTTGAAGCTGACCCTTTTCGGTTACCGATGCATTAACTTGATCAGTCTGACCATTGATACGAGTAGCAATCTCTTCAATGTCATCACCGCCTTTTAAGGCAACTGTATGCTCTACATCTGCACCATCAACTTTTATGGTGAATTTAATATCCGTATCAGCTGCCAGTGTTTCTATACTGCTCATACCCGCAGTTACGGTAAAGGCATCAGCACCCATGCCTTCAGAGTCAGCACGAGTATTATTAATCGTCATCTGTACCGCTTCACCAGAATCGGCACCAACTTGGAACGAACGTGTATTGAAAGTACCATTCAACAGTTTGGTACCACCAAAAGACGTGGTTTCTGCGATTCGGTTCAATTCATCGCTCATGGCAGTCATTTCGCCCTGAATTGAATCGCGATCTTCTTGTGAGTTTGCGCCGTTCGATGCTTGCAGAGACAAGTCACGCATACGCTGCAGAATACTGGTGGTTTCTTGCATCGAACCTTCAGCAGTCTGCGCCATAGAGATACCATCGTTGGCGTTACGTACGGCAACGTCTAAGCCACGGCTCTGAGTCATCAAACGGTTCGAGATTTGCAGACCAGCAGCATCATCTTTTGCACTGTTGATCTTGCTACCCGTAGACAAGCGCTCCATTGATTTACCTGTAGCTTCGGTTGCCTGGCCAAGGTAACGCTGAGCGGTCATCGCAGAAACGTTAGTATTTACTGTAACTGCCATAATTGTATCTCCTTAATTATTTTTAATGGCTTAACCAGCCCAGCCGGCAAGACCTCTATAATCTTTATTCAAGAGTTGTAACGGCATGGAATAGAAAACCTTTAAGCTTTTTTTAATTTTTTTTTAAAAAGAGACAAAAGTGTGACTCAGAAAGGTTTAATGATGGATAGTAAGGGGATTATCAGGCAATAAAAAACGGCAAGAGGTTGCCTCTTACCGTTTTTTAAAATATAACTCTGCAACCTATTGCTCTCGTATTTATTGCAGTAATGTCAGTGCAGCCTGTGGAATCTGTTTAGCTTGAGCCAAGATTGACGTGCTTGCTTGCTGTAGAATCTGGTTTTTTGTCATTTCAGTCGATTCTTTGGCGAAGTCCGTATCACGGATGCGGCTGTTCGAGGTCGATACATTTTCAGCAGTATTGGCCAGATTATTGATGGTATGACCTAAACGGTTCTGTTTTGCACCTAAGTCTGCACGCTGAGAGTCAATATACTTCAAGGCGGCATCAATAATACCCACGGATTTTTGTGCACCACCAACCGTACCAACATCGATATCCTGTACCGTCGTATCGGTACTAACGGCACCGGAAGCAAGAATATCTGTAGCAGCACTCGCTGGGTCATTTTTATCCGCCAACCCCTTAGTCAAGATGGTATCTGCAGTTATTTTAATTTCTTGATCTTGAGCAAAAAGTTGTAATTCGCCATTTTCAGTAACAGATGCAGCAACTTTCTCTGTTTGACCATTAATGCGGGTTGCAACTTCCTCTATATCATCACCTTCAGCTAAATCGATAGTGACAAGGTTTTCCGGCTTAGTAGTATCACCAACATAAAAAGCAATTTTGTTATTAACACCCGTTTTCCAGTCTGCAGTCGCTTGACCTTTACCACCAAGTATTTCGCCGCCCATATCTTTATTATCAGCACGAACACTGGTCAGGCCCATGATGATCGCTTCACCGGAGTCGGCACCGATCTGAAATGCCGCTTCACCAAACGTACCGTTCAGTAACTTACGACCACCAAATGCTGTTGTTTCGGCAATACGGTTCAGCTCGTCCTGCAACGCAGTGACTTCTCCCTGAATTGCCTCACGATCCTCATTTGAGTTGGCACCGTTCGCTGACTGCAATGACAGATCTCGCATACGCTGCAAAATACTGGTTGATTCTTGTAATGCGCCTTCTGCCGTTTGGGCAATCGAAATACCATCATTGGCATTACGTATGGCGACGTTCAAACCACGAGTCTGAGCAACCAAACGATTTGAAATTTGTAGGCCAGCTGCATCATCTTTTGCGCTGTTGATCTTACTACCTGTCGATAGACGTTCCATTGATTGACTAAGATCGTTAGATGCTTTGTTCAGGTAACGCTGCGCAGTCATGGCAGACACGTTGGTGTTTACAGTTACAGCCATTTTGCTCTCCTTTGACTTTTCATTCTTAGGTGAAACAGACTACCCGCAACGTCAATCTTTCAGACAGTGAAGTGGGACCAGCCATATTAAGTTATTTAATGGGTAATTTTTTGCCACTAGTCCACTTAAAGCAAACTGTATGCCAACAATTAGTATTACGGTGTTAAACGTACGTAATTCAAATATATTTAGTTAAATCTAACGTCATTAAGATGGGTTTATACCCCTTCCCTTTAAATATAATTAAATAAATTCAGGTCTTTTGTTTTCGCAAACGCTTGCTGTGATGCTTGCAGCGCCGTCATATTTTGGTTCAACTCAATCACTGCTGTAGCGTAATCAAGATCTTCTAATGTGCCGCGTGCTTCATTCATTACAATTTTAAAATCTTGGTGCATATCTTCTTGGCGATCTAACGTTTGCAGCCGAGTACCCACTTCAGATCTTGCTCGGTTAATATGCTTAAACCCTTGTGCTAATTCTTCCGCAACCTGATGCAGCTCCGCTGTTGCTGACGCGTCAGAGACATCGCTGTCTGATAGCTCGATACCTCGCTTAAAAGCATCAAAGACACTGACATTCTCTTGTCTGTTTAACGAGATACTATCGCCATTTTTTATTTCCCCTTTAAGATCAATCTGTAAGGTATTCCATTGAATACCTTTATGAGGATCAAAAGGTGCAGTGCTAACTAACGCCCCATCTTGATATAGTTCATATGACGTACTACCCGACGATGTTGAAAAATCGACACGGTATTTTGATTGATCGGCATCATTGCCATTTTGGGCTTGCGAAAGCAGTAATAACGAACCACTTTCTAGCGCGTAATCAGGCTGGTAGTCGCCAAAGGGGTTCGCAACTTCAAGAAAAAGTTTGTCACCTGCATCATTGATTGGCACATCAACCGACGGAGAAATTTTTGCCATTCGTTGATAACTATCACCGACATAAGCTACCTCGCCATTGTTATCACGGAAAAAAGGCTGTTGACTATATTGCGTACCCGCGAAGACATAGTTGCCAGATTCATCACGCGTGTTAACCACATTCATAAATGAATCAAATGCCCCCTGCATATCTTGCTTATGCGCCACACGATCATCGCCAGATAATGAACCGTTCACCATCATCATGGATCTACGTTTAGCATCATCAAGTAGATTCTCGACTTCAGTGATTGCCGCTTCTTCATTATTTAGGCGATTTCTTGCCATGGTAATGCTTTTTACTGATTGGTCGATCTGGGTGTTTTGCTGATCAAAATTCTGGATATAGATAGACGCAACAGGATCATCCCCCGCCGTTAATAAGCGCTTACCAGAAGCTAATTGCTGCTGGTTTTCTTGCACTTTTATTTGCTGGCGATTCATATCATTAGATACAGAGTTATAATGATGGAAATTGGCAATACGACTAATCATGGCTGTTCGTTCCTATCGTATATTTAACAAAGTATCGAAGGTTTCAGTCGCAACAGACATGATGCGAGACGACGCCATATACGCTTGTTGAAATTTCATCATATTGGCAGCTTCCTCATCCATGTTTACGCCAGCAATTTCAGCCACTCGGCCTTGGGCGGCATCTTTTTCAACTAAACCCACTTCTTTTAATCGGGAAGCCGATGCTTTTTGTACACCCATTTCAGTATTCAGCCCTTCATACACATCAATCACACTAGAACGTCCGTCGTTCATGATTTTCTGATCTTGAAGATCTTGCATTTTAATAAGGTTGCCATTGTCGCCATCAGATGCATTAAGGTTGACAGCAAAAACATCTCCCCCCACCGCACCTGACGATAAGGTAAAACGTGTCCCCCCCACATTTACCTCACCACTAGGTGGGTATACTTGTGGAGCCTGCAAAATATTGCCTTTCATATCGAGTACGGCAAACTGGCTTGCATCAGGCGACACGGCAACCTGAAACTCATTTGGGCCGCCCGCTGCGTTAATTGCTAAATCTGCATTGCCGTTCACTTTAGTCGCAGAGCTTAAAAAATTTTGAGCGGCAATTTTTGCCGGATCATCCAATAATGCTTTAATGTTACCCGCACCATCGCGGGTTGGGCGAATAGCAATACGCTCACCAATGCCTATCGGTGAATCCATCTGAATACGTAATCCATCAACAGAAAATGCTGCTGGGTTTCCGCTGGGTACAACGCTCAGACGTGATCCATCAGGTGAAGTTAACGTGTGTTGGCTACCATCAAACGTGAGCCCATATTCGCCCACTTTTAGCTGGTTAATATCTTCAATATACACTTTTAAATCAGCAGTCGATCCAGCTGGAACACGAGCACGTGCGGCGGCAGATGCAGGGTCATTCACATCATGAAATAGGTTGCCACCTACATCACCGTTTAAATCTAACCCTTGCGATTGCAATTCATTAACCGAATCAGAGAAACCGATAGCAATACGCCCCATTTCATCCATCGCTTGTGACAGGGTTTCATCACGATATTGAAATAAAGCTGCCAGCTTGCCGCCAATATCGTCGTTACGAATCGGTTTTAAAGCTTTGCCCTCAACAATCGCTAACTGGGTTTGCTGTGGATCGGGCTTACCATTGATCATCCGTAATTCGCTAGATTCAGTACCCGATACCAAGGTATGCCCACTGCCAATCATGACGTTGAAGGTTTCATTATTTTTTGGGGCTACCGTCACTTTGGTGTATTGGGATAACTCATTAATCAAGTTTTGATGGCGATCCATCAGGTCATTATCAGCCCCTGAAGCTGGCGTTTTAATGAGTGCTTTGTGCACTTCTACCAGTTCACGACCAATGTCATTCACCCGATTTAATGCGCCTGACAGCACTTCATTCGTTTCATTTTTTTGCTTCGCTAATGTGCCGTAACTGTCATTTAATCCCGATGCCACCAGCTTGGCTTTTTCTATCACAACTTTACGTGAACCCAGATCATTCGGGCTATCGGCCATCGCTTTTACTGCGTCATACCACTGATTCATATCTTCAGGGATTTTCTTAGAACTGTTGGCTAGCATATTATCTAGTCGCCCTAATTGCCCTTCTCGTTCAGTTGCATAACTTAAATTCGTAGTGGTTATATTTAATTCATTAGTGGCAAACTGATCGTAGCCACGGCGAACTTCTGCCGCATGCACACCCGTACCATGTTGGCTACCGCCCGACCAAATAGGATCATTGGTTTGCTGCACCACAGACTGACGGCTATACCCTTCGGTATTAACATTATTAATGTTATGGCTGGTCGTATTGAGCTGTCGTTGTGCAGTCAATAAACCTTGAGAGCCCATATTGAGCAAATCAAATGCCATTACGCCTCCAGTTAGTCATAAAATTCATATAATTAACAAAGTTAAATGCAATATTTGTTCCAACTTTAAAATTAAAGTAACTTACTGATTTTATTTGTTTTTTAATAGATTAAGCAAAAGGAGGGAAAGAAGAGGCAAAGGCTTGCCTGATAAGAGTTTAAAGAAGTGGCTATTCGTATTACTTCATCAACGACTTTACGGTATCCATCACACTCAATACTTTTTCAGTGTATTTTGGATCCGTCGCGTAACCGGCATTATGAATATTACGAATAAATTGTGATGGCTCTTTCGGGTTTTCAAGTGCTTTAGAATAACGCGGGTTATCATTTAAAAAGCGCACATAATCATTAAAGCTGTCTTGGTAGTTATCATAAGAACGGAACGCGGCTTTTTCTTGCACTGCAATACCATTATGAAATTCGAGTGTATTGGTTGCGACTTTATTACCAGACCAACGGGGATCGGCTTTAATATTAAAAAGGTTATTACTTGAACCAACTGCATTTTTTATCACTTTTTTACCCCAGCCGGTCTCTAATGCCGCTTGCGCAATTAACACGGAAGGATCGGTGCCAATCGCATTGGCTGCCTTTTCAGCATACGGACGCATGCGAGTAACAAAATCTTTTGGCGTATCGAAGGTTTCAACCGAACGCGCCATTGGCGGCTTGGCTGTATTCAATGTACTTGCTTGCATGGCTTTTAATGCATCATCTGTCGCTTGGTTAATAACCTGTTGATCAGGCTGGTGGCTGTTCGGGTTAACAGGCAAGCGTAATGTTGTATCGTTCATGACTGTGCGAATCGCATTTTCAGAATCTTTATCTTCTTCACTACCGAGTTGCTGAACAATAAGATCAGCAAGCCCTAACGACCCTGTCGAACTTAACTCGCTGGCCAGTTGCTCGTCATGCATTTGTTCAAAGAATTTTGAATTACTATTGCTGGTTAAATCAGATTCAAACGCTTCATTCGCCTGACGCATCGATTTAAAGAGCATCTGAGTAAAAATAGCCTCAAACTGCTGAGCAGCAGCACGCAACGATCCGCTTTCATCGTCGCCAATGCCCGCTCTAAGGCGTTCAAGGCTAGATATATCATGTACAAAACCAGGATCGATGCTTTTCATTGTATGAGCTCTTTACCGTAAATTCAGTGTAACGACGAGTTACATTAGCTTGATATCAGGGTGCTTAAAGTATCCTGAGAGAAAGTTAAATAATAATTAGCTGCCCTTCAATCGCACCCGCTTGTTTTAACGCTTGTAAGATCGCCATTAAATCTGATGGTGCAGCCCCAACCTGGTTTACTGCACGTACTAATTCATCAAGTGTAATACCCGGTTCAAATTTGAACATGCGTGAGTCTTTCTCTGTAACGTCAATTTCAGAGTTAGGTACAACAACCGTTTCCCCCCCTGAAAAAGGTGCAGGCTGGCTCACTTGGTAATTCTCTTTGATTGAAACCGTCATACCACCGTGCGTAATCGCCGCTGGTTTTAATTTCACATTCTGACCAATCACAATGGTGCCAGTACGAGAATTAACGATGATTTTTGCCGCCCCGACAGCAGGGTCAAATTCGATATTCTCTACGGTAGCAAGGAAAGCAACACGTTGACTCACATCTCTGGGCGCGCGTACTCGTACAGAGGTTGCATCGATCGCAGCTGCCATTTCAGGGCCAAGAAATTCATTCACAGAATCAGCCATACGCTGTGCTGTCGAAAAGTCTGAATCAAATAAGTTAAAGGTAAGAAAATCACCTCGCCCAAAAGGGTTCGGGACTTCTTGTTCAACCATAGCACCATTACTAATGCGCCCTACGGTTGGAATGTTACCGACGAGCTTTGAGCCATCCGCCCCAGTTACACTGAAGCCGCCCACCACTAAACTGCCTTGTGCTATCGCATAAACTTTACCGTCTAAACCCTTTAAAAAAGTTTGCAATAACGTACCACCACGCAAACTTTTCGCAGAACCAATAGACGAAACAGTGATATCAATTTTTTGACCTTGCTTTGTAAACGCGGGCAATGTGGCATTAACCGCAACCGCAGCAACATTTTTTGTTTTGGGTTTAGTACCTGCAGGTAATTGGATACCAAAGTTTTGCAACATGGCATTAAAGCTTTGGTCAGTAAATGGCGTTGTTTCACCCGTACCAGGCAAACCAACAACTAGGCCATAACCCACTAATTGGTTACTACGTACCCCAGCGACTTCTGAGACATCTTTAATTCGGGCTGCTTGCAGTGGCAACGCTAGCAGTAGCATAAGGCTGATACAACAGGTACGTAATTTCACTCTACTGCTCCGGGTTAC
Source organism: Photobacterium frigidiphilum (assembly GCF_003025615.1). Lineage (GTDB taxonomy): Bacteria > Pseudomonadota > Gammaproteobacteria > Enterobacterales > Vibrionaceae > Photobacterium > Photobacterium frigidiphilum. The sequence goes on from NZ_PYMJ01000001.1 coordinate 415,969, forward strand.
TCATTAATCAAAAACGGGGGATTTATTATTTTCACTGTATATATGTCATTTACAAACTGACATTAAAGAAATTGGCTAGCCAGCCTTGTTCTTGCACATCTTGGCGATCGCCCGTGCCTGAATATTGAATGCGGGCATTGGTAATACGTGTCGATTCAATGGTATTTTCTTGGCTAATATCATCAGGACGAATCGTGCCACTAACACGAATATATTCATCCCCCGTATTCAAGGTTAACCATTTTTCACCCCGTACCATCAGGTTACCGTTAGCAAGCACATCAATGACTTCAACTGAAATCGAGCCTTTAATACTGTTGCTTTGATCCGCAGAGGTGGTTCCAGAAAATTTATTGGCATTTGCGACTTCATACGATAAATCACGATCACCAATGGTAAGCGGCTTACCACCAAGTACTAATGGATCCATCGATAAATCGGTCGACTTATCCAAATCTGAACTCGCACTTTTTTTAGCTTGTGTCTTCTCTTCCAGCATCACAGTCACAATGTCACCGATACCACGAGGTTTAGTGTCATCATATAAATCTTGTGCTTGTATCGAGCTAAATAGTGACCCCGTTGCTGTTGCATAATGCTCTGGTTTTGCTTGAGGACGAATAGAGTTCCATGCAGGATCGCCAGCTTGTGGATCTTCCCGGCGACGCAACATATCAATTAAGCCTGAATCTTGCTCTGTCGAACCTTCAACCGCATCGACTGTTGTGGTGGCTTTCTCTATATCGGATGGAACCAAGTCTGGATCCATTGCACAGCCGCTCAATAAAAGAATGACAATACCAGCAAGTACCTTTTTCATTGTTAACTTACTTCCCGTTATAGCTGTTGGTTTACGTAGCTCAACATCTGATCAACGGTTGAAATTACTTTAGAGTTCATTTCATATACGCGCTGAGCTTCTATCATGTTGACCAATTCTTCTGTTACGTTAACGTTCGATGTTTCTAGCATCGATTGACGAACAGCCCCTAGACCATCAAGACCCGGCACACCTTCTTGGGCATCGCCACTCGCGCCCGTTGGTAAGAATAAGTTCTGACCAATAGGCTCTAAACCGCCTGGATTAATAAAACCAACCGTTGTTAACTGACCCAGTACTTGATTTTCTTGCTGCCCACGAATACGCGCAGATACTTCGCCATCATTGCCCACGGTAATACCGACAGCATCTTCTGGGATAGCGATCTCTGGTTGCACCACATAGCCAGAACCCGTCGTTACCATTTGACCATCACCGTTAATGGTAAATTGACCATTACGGGTATAGCCAATATTGCCATCGGGCAGTAAAATCTGGAAGAAGCCTTCACCCTCGATCATCATATCCATCGAGTTATTGGTGGTTTGCGTATTACCCTGCGTAAACACTTTTTGGGTTGCGACAACTTTAGAACCAGCACCCAGCATTAAACCCGACGGTAATTCCGTATCTTGAGAAGATTGACCACCTGGTTGGTTAATATTTTGATAAAAAAGATCTTCAAATACAGCACGACTTTTCTTAAAACCAATGGTTGAGGCGTTAGCCAGGTTGTTTGAAATGGTTGATATATTTGTCTGTTGAGCGTCAAGACCGGTTTTACTTACCCATAAAGCTGGATGCATGTTAATTACCTTTTATTGGATTAGCCTAAACGCACTAGTGAGGAAGATGCTTGATCCATTTCTTCTGCTGTTTTCATTATTTTCACTTGCATTTCAAAATGGCGCTGCAAATCAATCATACTTGTCATTTCACCAACAGCATTGACGTTACTGCCTTCTAACGCCCCTTTTAGCAAGGTTACGCCAGCATCAGCATCGTACGTTTCTCCTGGTGTTTTCGACTTAAATAAACCGTTAACATCTTTGAATAAATCACGGTTATCAGGGCGAACTAGCTTTAATCGATCAACAATTTCCATCGCATCTGGCGGTGCACCTTGTGGTAATACAGAGATAGTACCGTCGTTACCAACTTGAATTTTACTAATCGGGAGAGGGATGAAAATTGGACCGCCATTTTCACCTAACATTAAATTACCGTTGCTGTTTTGCAGCATACCAGTTTCATCAATTTTGAGATGACCCGCACGGGTATAAGCTTCTTGACCAGAGGCGTCAAGCACAGCAAGCCAACCATCACCTTCTACTGCAACATCAAGATCACGACCTGTCGTCATCACTGAACCTTGAGAGAAATCTTGTCCGGGGCGCTCTGTCATGGCAAAAACACGAGACGGTAAACCTTCACCATACGCTTGCATACTGCGCGCTTGTTCCAAGTCAGCTCGGAAACCGGTCGTTCTTACGTTGGCGAGGTTGTTGGCATGTGTTTGCATACCATACATATCTTGCTTTGCACCACTCATAGCTAAATAAAGCGCACGATCCATTATTGCTCTCCCATCTCATCTGAATGACTTAAAGCAATAAGTGTGCCAATGCAATAAATTAACTATAAATCAATACGTTAGATTATAAACAAAAGACATTTGAGAATAGTGTGGGAATGAAAAGACGTTTTTTTGGCAGGTTAAGACAAATATTGCCGCTTAAAAGGCAAGCGGCAATAAAGCTGATACAGATTGGCTAAAGAAAGAATCTTATCGAATCTGTAGAATAGTTTGTTGTAGCTGGTTATCGACTTCTAACGCTCGTGAGTTAGCTTGGAAGTTACGTTGCGCAGTAATTAGATCAACCAGCTCTTGTGTCATATCGATGTTTGACTGCTCAAGCGTACCGCTTTTCACTGAACCAAATGCGCCTTGGCTTGCTTCACCCCAAATAGCAGCACCAGAATCTTGACCCGTTGCCCATTGGGTGCCACCTTTCGAGACTAACCCTTGCTCATTCGCAACACGTACCATACCAACACGGCCTAGTGTGACGTTTTCGCCATTACTGTACGTACCAACGATTGACCCTTTGGCATCAATATCAACCTTTGACAAATAACCGGTTGTCGCGCCATTTTCACTGAACTTACGAATTTCAAACGGTGCAGCATACTGCGTTGGCGAATCAAAATTCATGGTTAATGTTTGGGTATCATCTGCACCATTTAGATCAAGACCAGCTCCACCTTCTCCTAATGCTTCAGATACAATTGGCTGCCCATTATTGATTTGAGCAACAGAGCCATCATTATTGAAATCAAGCGTACTACCTTGGTGCCCATTCGTAGCCGTTGTACCACCGTTAGTGATATTAATCGGTTTTTCACCTGTTGCATCTGTGCCTGTATAATAAACAGACCAACGGTTCGGCGCTGAGTTATCTTTTACGTAATACGTCGATAACTTGTATGGCTGCCCCAATGAATCGTACATACTGACAGACGTTGATTTATCGTAGCTATTACTGTCATTAAAATCGAACAATGTCGCATCTTTTGCGTCAGCAGAAGCTGGTAGATTCACCCCAATATCAATATTGGTTGATGCGCGAGGTTGACCGAACTGATCAGGTATTTTCATCGCTTGTGGTTCATAAGACGTTACTTGATCAGTTTCTTGATCAACACCATAACCCAATAAATACTGGCCTTCTGAGTTAACGATTTGATTGTCTTTATTTAGATGGAACGCACCGTTACGACTCAGGGTATTATTCTGTGGTTGCAGCTTATCGTCAGTAATAGCAAAGAAGCCGCTGCCTGAAATACGCAGATCCATCGGGTTATTGGTATAAATACTCGACCCTTCATGAAATTGTTGGGCAACAACCGACGTTTGTACACCACCACCCGTTGTGGTTTTAGCATTAGAAAAGATCGAACTTGAATATACATCACCAAATTCAGCACGAGATTCTTTAAATCCGTAGGTATTGGCGTTCGCAATGTTGTTACTTGTGGTGTTTAGGTCTTTTTGAGACGCGCCGATACCACTAAGCGAAATATTGAATCCCATATTATGACTCTCCTAATACTTGTGCATTAATTTCGCATTAATTTGTTTATTCTATGTGCTGTTAACAGCTTATGCCTTACCAACTTCAAGCACTTCTGCCAGCTTGAATGGTGAATTGTGACCCGCTAGGTTCAACATAACGTTACCGTCACCATTACCCAGTAATACACTGTTAACATTGGCATAAGTAGATACTTCAAAATCACGGTTTTCACCGCCCACCATACCTGACGCTTTCACTTGGTAGCGGCCTTCAGGCAATGGTTTGCCTTCTTCATCAGTACCATCCCATTCTAGGCGGTGTTCGCCAGGAGGTTTTGCGCCAAGGTCGAAGGTTTTGATTAGCTGCCCTTGCTCGTTTTCAATGCGTACCATCATGTTATCAAGAGCTTGTGGTAGCTTGACCATCCCGGTGATGCCACCTTCTGCTTTTTTCACACCAGTCGCACCAGGAATTAATACATCACGCCCCACAAGCGATGAAGCTTGCAGTGCTTGGCTTGATGTCATGGCTGAATTCAAGCTACCAAATTGTTCATTCATTTGGTTGATGCCATCTACCGTTGCAAACGATGCCATTTGGGCAATCATCTGATCGTTGCCAACCGGTTTAAACGGATCTTGCTGGGCAAGCTGTTTTGTCAGTAACGATAAAAAGTCATCTTGTTTTAATTCATTTTGACCCGTTACTTTGGATTGCGTTTCTTGTAGCTTTTTCTCTTGCATTCCCTTGAGTTGATCAAGGTAAGACAAGTTGCTTTGACCTGCGCCTGTAATACCAGCCATAACAGTGACTCCTTACCTTATTTACCCATCTGCAATGTGCTCATTAGCATCTGCTTACTGGCATCAGCTACTTGCACGTTACTTTGATAAGAACGCGACGCTGAAATCATGTTTGCCATTTCTTCCATAACGTTAACATTCGGCTTATAAATATAGCCTTCATCATTCGCTAATGGATGCTGCGGGTTGTATTCCGCACGTAATGGCTTCTGGCTTTCAACAATACCTTTAACCTGAACAGGCACACTTTCAGCACGCTGATAGCTTGCACTGTTTAATGCCGCGGCAAAAATTGGATGACGCGCTTTATAGGTTTCTTCTGCAGAACTACTGACGCTATTGGCGTTAGCAAGGTTACTTGAGGTGGTATTCAAACGGACTGATTCTGCGCTCATCGCAGATCCGGTTACATTAAATACATTAAATAAACTCATTTATTAATCCCCTCTCAAGGCTTTGCTTAAATTCTTAAACTTAGCACCCAAGAAATCTAACGATGCTTGATATTCCAGTGAATTCTGCATGAACAAGTTCTGCTCTAGTTGCGCATCAACCGTATTACCATCACCAGTGTCTGGTTGAGTGGGAACACGGTACATTTGTTCACCCATAACATTTGCAGAGGCAGAAATATGCCGCCCATTAGTTTGGCTCAGACCAATGTTTGCCCCTGATGTTGCCGCTTTTAATGCGCGACCAAAATCCATATCTTTGGCCTTGTAACCAGGCGTATTAGCGTTAGCAATGTTGCTAGCAAGGGTTTCAGCACGTTTACCACGCACACCAACCGAGTATTGATGTATACCCAACGCTTTATCAAAAGAAATAGACATAGTTGCCTCCACAGTAACTTGATATATACAAAGCAAATAGGATGCCAAGTTTTAAAATGGCAAATAAACAGGCGAATAGACAGATAAACAAAAAGCGGCCAAAGCCGCTTTTTATTTATTAATGATTTGAATCTGTCATCACTTCAATTTGTAGATGATACCAGGGTTGCATCGAACCATTTCAAACTTATCGGTTAGCCCAGTCAAGGATTCTGACGCGCCTAACAATAAATAGCCGCCAGGGTTCAAGCTTGCCGCCATTTGATTCAAGACTTTTGCTTTCATATCTGGCGCAAAGTAAATCAATACATTACGACAAAAAATGATGTCAAACTTTCCGAGTAATGCATAACTGTCTTTTAAGTTCTGCGGACGGAAATTTACCATTCGCTTTACTTTGTCATTCACCTTCATTCGGCCATCGCCATTGCTCTCAAAAAAGAAACGGCGACGCTCAGGCGATAAACCACGGCTTAACGCTAAATTGTCATACGCGCCAGCACGACACGTATCTAACATCGTTTGTGATATATCTGTTGCTGTAATCTGAACACCCGATGCCAACATACCTGGTCGACGATTTTGCAGCTCCAATATCGTCATCGCTATAGAATAAGGTTCTTGACCTGATGAGCTTGCAGAAGACCAAATTTTAAGTGGTCGTTTACTGGTCGCCATTTCCGGTAGGATCTTATCAGCAAGTACTGTGTACGGATAAGTATCACGAAACCACAATGTCTCATTGGTTGTCATCGCATCAACGGCAGCAACACGTAACTCACGATTACGACCACTAATCACAACTTGGAGTAATTCAGATAGAGATGAAAGCGAAAATCTGCTGACTAATGGACTTAAGCGACTACGCACTAAGTACTGTTTACTATCGCCAAGTACTATCCCGCATTGAGCTTCTAGAAAACGGCAGAAATCTCGATATTCTTGGTCTTTTATTGTTATAGCTGTCATCTACTACTCTTTATAATTATTGCTTCTTGTTTGTTATTGTTATTGTTATTGTTGCTTAGAAGGCATTGCAGCCTTAACAGCAGTACCCAACTCATCGGGGTTAAATTTAGGTATAAATGCATTTGCACCTACGCGTTCAACCATTGCCTGATTAAAAACGCCACTCAGTGAAGTGTGCAGAATAACATGTAAATCTTTTAAATTAGGATTATTACGGATTTCGGCAGTCAGCGTATAACCATCCATTTCTGGCATTTCAATATCTGAAATAACCAATGCCAATTGATCGTAAATACTGCCTTCTTTAGCCATTTCTTTTAGTTTATTAATGGCTTCTTTACCATCTTTAACTAAAACACATTCACAGCCAATGGCTTCAATAGCACGTTGAACCTGCTTACGAGCCACACTTGAATCATCAGCTACTAATACACGGCGATTTTCAGGTAATGCATCAATTAATTCTTCAAGTACTGAACCTGTAATATCCGTATTAACGGGTGAAATTTCATCAAGGATTTTTTCAACGTCCAAAATTTCAACAAGTTCACCGTCAATCTCGGTGACCGCTGTCAAATAGTTCGCTCGCCCAGCCCCCTGTGGCGGTGGCAAAATTGATTCCCAATTCATATTGATGATTCGTTCAACAGAAGAAACCAAGAAACCTTGAATTGAGCGGTTAAACTCAGAAATGATCACAAAACAATTATCTAAATCATCAATAGGTCGCCCACCCGTTGCTAGGCTCATATCAATAACAGAAATAGTCTGACCGCGAATATGTGCAATCCCTTTAACCAACGGATGCAAGTTTGGCATGGTCGTCAGCTTTGGACACTGAAGTACCTCTTTCACCTTAAAAACGTTAATCCCGTAACGTTGGCGTCTATTCAGCCTAAATGTCAAAAGCTCTAATCGGTTTTGACCAACAAGTTGGGTGCGCTGATTGACTGAATCAAGTATCCCCGTCATAAAGGTGACTCCATGTTATATATTTTTCTATTTGGAAAGTGAATACGAGTAATCTCGCCTGTAATCACATATTATGTTCTTAAGACTAACAAGCGTAGCCTTCGTAACTATCACCAAAGAGCCAGAATCGTGACCCAAAGAACACATTTAAAACTCTTAGTAGCCTTTATCGGCTTTATATCGATTTTCTTTAGCACTAATATTTGGGCTTCGAAGCAAATTACACTCGATACAGTACAGCATACAGCTGAAAGGCATGTCGAACAATTGATCAACGTGCCAGAGCGAGGTGAGCTTAAGCTTACAGCCGCCTCGTTAGATTCTAGGTTAAGACTTTCAGAGTGCTCAGAACCTTTAAACAGTACTATACCAGGTAAGCAATCATTAACTGGGAACGTAACGGTACTTATCCGTTGTTCACCTGAAAATTGGCAAGTTTATGTGCCTGTTCGCGTTCAATTGCTACTACCTCGTGTTGTGGCCGCAACACCTCTAGCCCGTGGGCTTGTTTTGAATGCATCCCATCTTAGTGTAAAGCTCGTAGAAAGTCGTTTCCAGCGTGGCATTGTTTTTGAACAGCCTGCAGAAATTATTGGCTCTAAAGTAAAACGTACCGTCAATATGGGCGAAGCCGTGCAAGGCAACGACATCTGCTTAGTATGCCGTAATGATGCCGTAATGATAAAAGCAGGTAACGGCGGATTAAATATTATCACCAATGGAACAGCCTTATCTGATGGCGCTCTGGGTGAACAAATCCGAGTACAAAATACTAAGTCTAAACGGATTGTAGATGGTACAGTTAGCGCTGTAGGCGAAGTAACCGTTAACTATTAATCGCTTGAAACCTGCGTATTTCTATCACTAGAAATCACTTTTTACACTAAGTAATATCTACGACGGTATAAACTGAATAGAATGTGTAAAAAGTGCTAAAGTTACTCTATATGCAGCCGATAGTGTTAGCGTATTCAGTTTATTGTTCAAAGGCTTAATTTATGACAAGTATTGATCATCTGCGCAACAGTCAACCGATGACAACAGCTCGGAATAATCAGAGTAAAGTAACGACATCATCGTCAGGCAGTCAACCTACTGCGGCACCAAGCCCGGGGCGACAAGATGCTGTTTCGTTAAGTTCACAAGGTAAAGCTGTTGGTCAAATCCACCAACAACTAGCCACTGAACCTAGCTTTGATAGTGCAAAAGTCTCGGCAATTAAAGAAGCCATTTCAAGTGGCGCTTATGTCGTTGATGCCGATAAACTCGCATCTAATATGATGAAATTTGAAGATGAGCTACGCGGGCTATAATGTTGCCCCTTAGCCTTATTTTGACATTAAGAATGATGTGACACTATGCCTGATACTATTGAGCAACTTCTGGAGCTTCAACACGCTACATTGATATCCCTTTCTCGCCTATTAGAGCAAGAAAAAGGGGCAATTGTTAATCGTCAATCCGTCGAAATTGATCGTATAGCCAAAGATAAACTCAGCTTACTCAATAAAATTCAGCAACAAGATCACCTTATAGCAAGTCATGCCCAACGCCAATTACTGACTGACAATACCGAATGTATACAGAAAGTAACGGAAATAAAAACGATAGTTGCACGCTGTAAAGCAGCCAATGAAGTCAATGGTGAAGCATTACAACGCGCTCAACTTAGCTTTCATAAGCTAAACAATTTATTTCAGCAGAGTCGTGGTAAAAGCCAGATGACGTATAATAGTGAGGGTGTCGCGCAAAATATTCGCACACTAGGCACGAATATTAAGGCGTAATTGGAGAGCGAATAATTAAAACATTGTCTCTTGATTCGTAGGGACATGATAAACCTCACCATGTTTTTTCATTCGATCCATAACACTTAAATCAAGTTCCATTTCAGTTACATAGCTATCGCCCACTGGGTAACTGCTAATTACCTTCGCACCTCGAATAATGCCATCAACAGCCCCATCAGTGCTTTCTACACCCAATTGCTGATCATCCATTTCCGCTCTGGCGCTAATACGCATACCGTACACTTGTTCGGTTAATTCACGGTAAGCATCAATCTTAGATGCACGCATTGCACGTATGCGTTTTTCTTCGTTAGTACGACCTCGTTGTTCACTGATCGTGGCATAACCAACAGCAGTGATCATGTCTTTATTTTTGCGCATTTCTGTTAATGGCTGACAGCCGACTAACAGCAATAAGCTCAAAATAATCCAGCGATGCATAACAACTCCTAAGGTTTTAATATTATCGTATTTCGATCAATGCTTGTTGCTTCAGAGCGGATGATAACGCCATTCTGAATGCGCATTTTGTTTAAAGAGTCCAAATCACGGCCAATCCGATCGGCAGGTAAGAAACCTTGAGCAGAAGCAATAACAACCCGTGAACGCATGCCTATAATACGTGCATTCACTAATAAACCAGCCCCTTGGCGCAACATAGTGCCAGTAAGCACATAATCGACCGGTTGCTGCCCTGCGAGTTCTTTCCAGTTTCGGCTAAGGGAGAAGTCTCCGTTAGGCGTCACTTTAATGGCCCCTGTCGATTTATAATCGACCACTGTAAAGCCGCGTTGCTGCATCTGATACATGAAACTTTCACTGACAGTGTTACCCAGCCAGTTCGTTTCATTCATCTCTTGTAAATCAACAAAAGAAGTAACCGCCAACGGGGTCTTTGCCGTCAAATACTGATTAGATACAATAAGTTGCTCTGTTAGCCCTTCGATAAAGTAATCCAAGGTATGGCGTGGTGTTTCCGACAAAAGCAAAGGACTGCCCGTATAAAGTTCTTTTCCGTTATAAATCGGAGTTTGTGCACACGATGTGGTCAATACTGATAGTAGTATGACGATCCATTTATTCATTCTAGCCAGCTCCGGATGAAAAGAAACTTGTAGCCTGTTATCGTTCGATTAAAGAAAAACTTTATCTATTATTTCCTAAATCTTATGAAAAATGCTTTTCGGAACACTCTTTGCATATCGTCCTAGCACAGAAAGTATATAAAAGAGTTGAGCATTAACTTGATATAAAAAACGGTAAGTTTTATCTTCAGTTAATCGCTAACAAGCAAATTTCATACCCAAGTTGAGTGAGACATGAAAAAAAATACTATTAAGTGCTTAAGTAGCTTGTGTTTACTAATGGCCTTTCAAGCGAATGCCGCTTGGTTAGAAGTTACAGGGAAAGCCCCTATCCTAGAAAGCGACAGTACCGCGCGTATCAATGCTTTAGAAGATGCTACCTATCAAGCCATGCTGTATTCAGGTGCTGACATTGCCAGCTTTAATCACATAAGACCTTATTTAGCGACTGAAAAAGAAGAATACCAATTCAGTGGAAATTCAATTCGTCATGTAATGGTATTAAAGCAGCAGAAAAAAAGCGGCAATATGTATGTTACGGCACGTATTGATGTGTATCCATCGGCAAATAGTTGCCACAAGAATCAATATAAGAAAGGAATACTGCTAGGTGAGTTTGACCTGATATCACCACAGCATGCATCTATGGGAAGTATTTATCAGATTGGTGATGATTTTACATCCTTATTACAACGCCAGATCCAAAGGAAATCGCAAAGCTTTGTCGTATCGGGCGTCACCCAAGTGCCCATACGTCCAGGGCAACCAACAGTGATGATGATGCTAGCGGAAGACAACGACGCACAATATATAGTGAATGGACAAATTACCGATCTTACCTCAACACTCGACCAAAAATTTATTAAAGATGATCAAGTCAATCGGCAGTTTGCAGCGACGTTGCAGGTTATGGATGGTAAAACGGGGGATATTTTATTCCAAAATAACTACCGAGAGATTGCAGAATGGCCTTTTGCCAAAACAAGTCAGGTAGACACGAAAAGCGCTCGCTTTTGGCAATCAACTTATGGTCAAGCAGTACAACGTATAACTCGTAATATGATGCTAGATCTTGAAACGGCACTGTCTTGTCGAACCAGCCTACCTGAAGTTATTAATGTTCATAATAATACTGTGCAGATCAATGCTGGCCGTATTCATGGTGTTAACCGTGGTGACCAGCTCCAACTATGGCATAGTGCTGGGTTCATTGACCCAATGGGCATTGCTCGAAATCGTATGGTACAAACTGACATCACATTAACGGTTGAACGTATCTACGAAAAATCAACAGAGCTGTCTGTGGACCAAGCAAATCTTGCGAATAGCATTCAACCTGGTGATTTACTGACCAAGCAAATCGACCGTTAACACTAATTACTTAAAAAGTTGAAGAATATGAGTATAATGGTGGCCAAGTGCCCCCTTAGCTCAGCTGGATAGAGCGTCCCCCTCCTAAGGGGAAGGCCACAAGTTCGACTCTTGTAGGGGGCACCACAAATTTTAAAGGCTTAGCAATTTACGTTGCTAAGCCTTTTTCATTTATCTTACGATGAGTTAAAAGAATGCTTTCAACTTATACTAACCTATACAAGCATCTGATCATTTACTTATCCAAAATGGTATTAATCATTAGAATGCGTAAATTAAGTTAAATCCGCCGCCGTTTTCTGTAGATTTAGCTCCACCAAACTCACTCAATTCATAACTATGAAGCTCTACCGAAGCAATAACGCCCGCAGCAAACGCATAAGAAACACCACCAGCAATAATATCTCGCTTACCTGTCGCACCTACACTATTATCATCAAAATCAATGCTTGAGTAATAAGCAAATGGCTTAATACCTACATCCATCAAGTAGCTGGTGTAAATATCAAACGCGTTGGCATCAGCCCACTTTCCGTCAGGACCAAATAAGCCAGCTTTATGAATTTTTGTACCTTGAGTATAAGCAGCGGCAACTTTAATACCATCAACTTCATAATTACCCGCAAACGTTAATGCCTTCTGGCTATCACCGTCGTTTAAACCAATGTTACTTGAACCAGATTCCACTTTTACTTTGTTCTCAAGGTAAGTCGTACCAAGGCTAAGACCAAAATCGAAATCGTAACTAACAGCAGCAGCATAGTTATAATCGCGACTCACTTTCTCAGGTTGAGCTAACTCTGCATCATAACCATCCGTTGATAGACCGTAATGAGCCGAAACATTCAAGCCATTCTGGCTGTAACGGTAAGCAATCAATTCGTCACCACGACCCGTTGCCGCAAAGCCACCGTCAGCACCTTCTGAATAGATAGGTGTCGCATCAGGATCGATAATCACCATATTATCCATATAGCGAGCAACATCATGATAAGCAGACCACTGCTTACCAAAACGCAGATTACCTAAATCTTCATTATTAATAGTTATATAGCTAAGACGATTTCGGAAATTGCTACTACCCGAATTTGGTGAATTAACAAACTGATCCCACTCAAGTTTGAAATCAATGCTCCAGTCATTAGCCATTTTTCGTTCAGCGGTAATATTGAAGATACTACGACCCAAACTTAAGTCAGCTTCATCAGCCCACATAGGCTCAGCTACATCAAGAACAGCTACGCCACCTAGTTCCAGTTTATTAGTGTCATCCTGATAAATAACCTGTGCAAAAGCTTGTCCAGATAGAAGAGCAGCAGAGATGAATACTGGTAATAATGCTTTTTTCATTGTTGTTAAATATTCTTTGATATTGTGTATGTATTTCGAATGTTGCCACAAAGACACGTGGAGCTCTAGACGTCCGCTGGAAATTGATATTTTTTTATGTTTTTTCACAAGAACACACCGAGATAACAATTAGACAATGGATGCACACCACTGAGTAACACCTTGCTCACATATGAATCTGGTTGTAGCGTTATATTTTGCGGTAATATTGGTTATCACAAAATGCAGATACAAAAAAACCCCGCCGAAGTCTTTATCTTCAAACGAGGTTTCTTGTTTCATGCTCACCTATTTCTCAATTATAAGAAAAACAGATAATTAATTTGGTGGAGCTATGCGGGATCGAACCGCAGACCTCTTCGCTGCCAGCGAAGCGCTCTCCCAGCTGAGCTATAGCCCCAAATTGTTTACCAATCATAAAAACTTAATCATTTCATGTCAATAGAATCAATGTATTCATGTTCACATTTTCCATAAGTCTGTTAACTTGATCAAATATGTGCCGCTTTTGAAATTTTATAAGGTCCGTATATGAGCATAAGGAAGCCGCTGCTTATTAAGATTTGAAAAATATGTTCCTGTCCTATGATCTCAAATGTATGAGCTATAAACGTTCGCTTTTATGCGATAAATACGGAATTTTGTAGGTTCAATTATGTTACCTACAAATAATAATGAATTAAAACTTCAACGGTACATGGGAGATGGCGTATGAAAAGGTTAATGATTTTTGTTACAGCAGCATTACTATCAATCAGTTTTAACTCAATGGCATTTACTCTTGCTGGTACTCCAACCGTAGTAGATAAAGAGACTTACAAATACTGCGCAGGCGCACAAAATTTCTGGGTTTGTGTACAAGCCTATGAGTTAAGAAATAAGAAGCAGAAGTAACTTAATTACTTCTGCTATCCAGCAATAACAAGCGGAATGAAATCATTCCGCTTGTTCATTTATGCGTTAGCTTCACGCTCGGCAATGAAAGCCAAAGCCATGTTAATACGAGTAATCACTCGCTCTTTACCCACCATCATCATCACCGCGTCAACAGATGGCGATTGACCTTGGCCAGTCACAGCAACACGTAAAGGCATACCTACTTTACCCATACCGACTTCAAGCTCGGTACATGTGTCTGCAATTACAACATGCAGGTTTTCAGTATTCCATTCTTCAAGCGCTTCTACTTTAGATAACACTAAAGCTAATGCATCTTTTGCAACAGGGCGTAAGTGCTTCTTCGCAGCGCCAGCTTCAAACTCACTAAAGTCTTGGTAGAAGTAACGCGATTGATCAGCTAGTTCGATTAGCGTATTACAACGTTCACCAACTAATCCAATGACATCGATAATTTTAGGACCGTTTGCTGTATCAATTTCTTTTTGATCAAGGTGCCATTGCAGGTATTTTGCAACATACTCAGGTTCAGCAGTCTTGATGTAGTGGTTATTCAACCAAAGTAGCTTATCTGTGTTGAATGCAGACGCTGATTTACTGATTGATTCAAGGCTAAATAAGTTAATCATCTCTTCCATAGAGAAGATCTCTTGATCACCATGAGACCAACCTAGACGGATCAGATAATTAAGTAATGCCTGAGGTAAATAACCTTCATCACGGTACTGCATAACACTAACCGCACCATGGCGCTTAGACAATTTAGCGCCATCATCACCAAGAATCATTGCACAGTGTGCGAATTCAGGTACTGGCGCGCCGAGTGCTTCATAGATATTGATCTGACGAGGGGTATTGTTGATATGATCTTCACCACGTACAACCTGAGTAATGCCCATATCCCAATCATCAATCACAACACAGAAGTTATATGTTGGGCTGCCATCGGTACGACGAATAATCAGATCATCGAGCTCGCTATTAGCAATTTCGATGCTACCACGTACTTTATCTTCAAATACAACCGTACCTTCTTTCGGGTTACGGAATCGAATACAGAATGCGCTATCTTCTGTTGCTGCTGCATTTGCCGCTACAATTTTTGGATGGTTAGCATCGTAACGAGGCTTAACACCAGCCGCCATTTGCTCTTCACGAAGTTCGTCTAATAACGCTTTCGGGCAATAGCACTTATACGCTTTATCTTCTGTTAATAGTTGATCGACCAACTGGTTATAACGATCAAAACGCTTCGTCTGGTAGTAAGGACCTTCATCCCAATCCATTCCTAACCATTCCATGCCTTCAAGAATGGCATCGATCGCTTCTTGTGTAGAGCGCTCAAGATCAGTATCTTCGATACGAAGTACAAATTCACCGCCCATGTGCTTAGCAAATAACCAAGAATAAAGTGCAGTACGAGCACCACCGACATGGAGAAAGCCTGTTGGGCTTGGAGCGAAGCGAGTTTTAACTGTCATTATATAGCCTTACAAATAAATTGTTCTCGAATGGATGAAGCCTGAATATCAGATTCACCGATATCGGCTATTTTACCATTCACGCCACAATCCACAATGATGTTATCAATGTGACGTTTCTCTGATTTCGAAACATTTTACCCTTTATCTACAGTAAACTGCTTCTTCCGACTTATTATGCCTAGTAAAATAACACTTCAAATCAGAATCCTCCCTCAAGTTGCGAGGAAAATTAGGTACTATATCTATGAAATTAAAAACTATTGCTGCAACCGGTTTATTGAGTCTGCTTGCTCTGCCAGCTTTCGCCGATGTAACTCTTCATCTACCAGATCAAGTAACTCTTTTATCGGTTAACGGAGCTGAAGGAAAAAG
This sequence comes from Photobacterium frigidiphilum, assembly GCF_003025615.1. GTDB lineage: Bacteria > Pseudomonadota > Gammaproteobacteria > Enterobacterales > Vibrionaceae > Photobacterium > Photobacterium frigidiphilum. The sequence goes on from NZ_PYMJ01000001.1 coordinate 431,792, forward strand.
CGGGCTGCTTCAATTTATTTCCAAATCATCACCGGAGAGTATCAATTTACCCAATGGTAATAATCAAATCGTTTATGAAGTCAGTAAGATCTTTAATAAAGGGTCAACTCAGGGGAAAAGATACCAGTCATCGGCGATTGTTCTTAGCTTTGATAGTGCAGATTCCAGTCTGGTAATGGAAGTCCCGCCACTTAATAGCATGTCAGCAGCAAATAAATTCGATAAGAGCTTAGCCATTAATTTGAAAGACAAATCGGGTTCACCGCTACAGTTTACAAATGAACTGCTACCGATCAATGAACTGTCATTCAAAAAAAATTACAGCTCGTTATTAAGTAATTATAATCAATCTAAAAATCCGTCAACGATAACAACCACTCATTCTACAGCTGCAAGTTCGCAACACGCAGAGCCCGTCACAGCAAATTTTGCAGCCCCTGTATCAGATATGACCGCATTAAAACAATCCTTCAATCAGATGGACAGTAAGAGCAAGCAAGCCTTTTTAAGTTGGGCAGTGCAAAATATCAACTAATCCCAACATCGAATACACACCCTTGACTCACCTCAACAGGTTCAAACTCTGTCTGAACCTGTTTTTATTCCTAAATTCACCATCAAACCATAATGCTACAACGCCAATTCATTAACTCACCACGCCGATATATTCCGCCGCAATATTCAACTTTCTGCGATATGAAAGTTAATTAACTGGAACAGTTATAACACCACTGCATTAATTTGTGCCGCATAGAAACATGATTCAATATAGAACCACTCCTTTTTATTATTAACTTTCTCTAAACGTATTTTAAAACCTCGTAAGCACAATCATTATGCCTGAGCTAACAGAGCTTTGCCTATCACTGCAGACAAAAGGCTCTGAAACAAAAAGGGCTCCGGCATAATACCGGAGCCCTTTTAGCTAAACAGTTCTAACAGACTACAGACTTAGAAATACCATTCAGTACCGACACGTACCATGGTATCACCTTCGCCATCACTACTATGTTCAGCAATACGTAGGAAGGTGTATACAGAGTTAAAGCTATAACCGAACTCACCAGTCACCGTTTCAAAATCAAGTTCTTTATCTGTTTGACCATCGGTATCACCCGTTTGATTAGCATAACCTAAACGGAAGTTTGCATTACCCATGTAGTAGTTAGCTTGAATAGAGTACGCATCAATCTCACGCTTGTCGTAAGAAAAACTACCCTTAGTATCCGCATCATACTCACCAGTTTTATACGCACCGGCAATCATCAAGCTATCCATTGGGCGTAACTCGAAACCTGCAAAGAATGAGTCTGTATCACCAACAGAATCTGCTTTAGCTGCCACAGTAGTTCCATCTTCTTCTACTGCCGCATCTGAACCAGTGGCAAAGATGGTATCAGTTGCCGATTCAAATGCCGCATGCAGAGTTAACATATTAACAGGGGTAACAGAGACTTTAGCCCCGTAGAATGTAGAATCATCGGTCTTTGAGCTACCATTACCTACTGACAAGCTAAAGTTAACCATATCAGCGTAGTTAATTGAATCAAAACGTACTTGCTGGCTCTTACGGTCAAATAAGAAACGCTCACCGCTACGCCATCCACGGTCAAATGTGGTACCCATATTAGATGCACTGTATGGCCAATCCACCAGCTCATACATTGGTGTTAGCATACGACCGAAACGTACCGCACCCCAGCTATCGCCGCGCATCCCGACGAATGTATCACGATGACCTAAATCCGCACCTTCATCTAAAACCCAGCCAGATTCAATCTGAACAAAAGCTTCTACATTGTCGGTCATCGCTTGTGCAGCACGAAATCCAACACGGCTCTCGTTTTCTAATACAAAACCCTCATCCTTCTTACCGTAATCTACCGCAGAGATAGAAACGATACCGTAAACCTCAACTTTAGAATCATTCGACTCACCGATGGTATATGCATTGGCAGATACTGAAGCCATCGCTGCTGTTGCTATTGCTGCACCTAAAATTGAACGCTTAAACATGTTTTTCATGGAATAACTCCTAAAAATACTAGCTGTTTACTTGAGTCTTAAAGGTTGGCCGCCGAAGACATCAAGTAACTCTCCTATATGTCAGCTCAATAATCTAAATCAAGCTAAATCATAATTTTCAGTTCTTTATGAACCGCTGTGTTACTTCAGGTACAAGACTACTTTCGCAGCGAAAAACATCAATAACAACTTAATTAATTGTGTGAAAAATATGACGCAGTGCAAATTTATGACACAACAGTGATCAAGTTCAAACTCTCTGGTGATAATTTTACAAGCAAAGATAAACGCACATAAAAACAACAAGTTAACGAAAAACAAAAAAAATAAATGTGATGTGACACGAGAAAATAATTCATTGCATTTTTATTTTTATATAAATTTTTTAGGTGCTTTAAAAAAGAAAATTGAACTATTTTGAGGTAAGAGTAATGAAAAGAGGGGGGATTTAACGATATTAAGAGGGAAATATAAAAGAATACCTGCCTATTTTTCAAAGATAGGCAGGCTTTGTACAAACTTAATTAACGATTAATAAGATCAACAAGTGCTTGCTCATCCCAAATTTCAATATCAAGTTCTTGTGCTTTGGTTAATTTAGAGCCCGCCGCTTCACCAGCAACCAATAAATCAGTCTTCTTTGATACACTGCCTGTCACTTTCGCACCAAGGGTTTGAAGTGCCGCTTTAGCATCAGAACGGGTTAACTGTGATAGCGATCCGGTTAACACAACAACTTTGCCATCAAGCGGTAACTCAGCCCCATCTTCTGGTTTATCAATTGCCGGCCAATGAATACCGACTGCAATTAAATCTTCCACTACATCCGTATTGTGTGCTTCACGGAAGAAATTCAGTAAGTTATTCGCAACAACCTCGCCCACATCTGGCACAACCAGTAACTGTTCTTTCGAAGCTGCTGTGATTGCTTCCAGTGTCTCGAAGTGATTAGCCAAATTAGCCGCAGTTGCTTCACCAACTTCACGAATACCCAATGAATAGATAAAGCGTGGCAAAGTGGTTTCCTTTGAGTTGGCGAGTGAGTCAACTAGCTTCTGAGCCGATTTAGGCCCCATACGATCGAGTACAGTCACAACGCCAGCCGATAACTTGAATAACCCTGCAGGTGTTGTGACCATTTCGCGGTCAACCAATTGCTCGATAACTTTTTCACCACAACCGTCAACATCTAACGCTTTACGTGAAACAAAGTGCTTCAATGCTTCTTTCCGTTGTGCTTGGCAGAATAATCCTCCTGTACAACGCGCAACAGCTTCGCCTTCGACACGCTCAACGTTAGATTCACAAACAGGGCAAATCACTGGGAAGATTATTGGCTTCGCGTTCTCTGGGCGACGTGACTCAACTACGGAAACAACCTGAGGGATCACATCACCTGCCCGGCGGATAATCACAGTATCGCCAATCATAACGCCTAAACGGGCTACTTCATCGGCATTATGCAGTGACGCGTTACTGACCGTAACCCCACCAACAAAAATCGGCTCAAGTTTCGCGACAGGTGTAATCGCCCCCGTACGACCCACTTGAAACTCGACATTGTTAAGTAAGGTCATTTCTTCTTGTGCAGGGAACTTATACGCAATTGCCCAACGAGGGGCACGAGCGACAAACCCCAATTGTTCTTGGGTTTCAACATCGTCGACCTTAATAACCACGCCATCTATTTCATAAGCGAGCGATTGACGGCGCTCACCAATATCTTGGTAATAAGCGATAACATCGTTAATTGTTTTTAACTGGCGGATTTCAGGGCACATTGGAATACCCCAGCTTTTCAGCTGAACTAAACGCTCATATTGGCTTTCGGCTAGATCCATCCCTTCGACAACACCAACAGAGTATGCATAAAAACTCAGAGGACGCGTTGCAGCAATTTTAGAATCAAGCTGACGTAAGCTACCCGCGGCAGCATTACGTGGGTTCGCAAATGCCTTATCACCCTTTTTCAATGCGCGTGCATTCAGCTCATCAAAGCCTTTCTTTGGCATAAAGACTTCACCACGTACTTCTAACCGTTCAGGCCACCCTTCGCCTTGAAGCTTCAGTGGGATCGAACGAATGGTACGTACATTGGTCGTGATATTTTCCCCTGTAGCACCATCACCACGGGTAGCAGCTTGAACCAGTACACCATTTTCATACATTAAGCTGACAGCTAACCCATCTAATTTAGGCTCACAACAGTAAGACACATGACCTACAGTAATAAGACGATCTAACAGGCGCTTTTCAAATGCATTTAACTCTTCATCATTAAATGCATTGTCTAACGATAACATTGGCAGTTCATGTTTTACCTGCGTAAAGCTGTCTAATGGCGTACCGCCCACGCGTTGGCTAGGCGAATCTACACTCATTAATTCTGGGTGTTCAGCTTCTAATGCCAATAACTGCTGCATCATACGATCATATTCAGCATCAGGTATCTCAGGGTTATCTTCGACATAATAACGATGCCCATGATAGGCAAGTTGTTCACGCAAGGTATCAAGTTGCTGCTGAATATCGGTACTCATTTCACTACCTACCAAAACTGTCTTTGTTAAAATTGATCTTTCGGGTTTACCGTTTCTGAATCAGCAAACACAAAAAAATAAGGCCCCTCAGAAGGAGCCTCATTACATTATTTGTCTATTAAGCATTACGCTTGAGAATACAGCTTCGCTTTATCTCGATATTGGGCAATACGATTAGGTGTTACCATAGCACGCTCATGATCGAGTACATCTGCATTCAAATCATCTGCAATACGCTGCACGGTTTGTAACATCAAATTGAAGTTACTCGCTGCACTACCGTAGCATGGCAGCATCAAATAGAAAGACACACCAGGGGTCTCAAAATTATATCCACCATCTTCAGGGAAATTACCGGGTTGAACCATGTTTGTTGCAGAGAACAATACAGGCTCTGTTCCAGCTAAATCGGCATGTCGGTGATATACGGCGTTTTCACCAAAAATAAGATTATGTTGTTCAAGGCATTGAAATAGTTTCGCTCCTTGTAACATCCCACCATTACGAGCATGTACGCTTAGTGCTATGTAACTTGGTGCTAATGGCTCTGGCTCTGGCTCTGGCTCTGGCTCTGGCACAACATTCGCGATAACAGGTTCAGGCTCTAGAACTTTATTCTCTTCAGGTTTCACCTCTTGTTCTGATACTTCTGGAATATCAGAAATAGGTGTATTGAGCACTTCCGTGTAATCAGACACCACCGAAGCTGGCTCTGACTGAATAGGTTGCTCAACGTGAATAGATTGTTCAGCTTGAATAGGTTGCTCAACAGCGATACGAACGGGCTCTTCTTCGACAGCCGTTGCAACAGGAACTGGTACAACACTATCGCTGCTAAACTTCGGTTCAATTTTTTCAGATGTGGCTGACATTTTAGGTAAATCAGCCATATCATCTATCACTTGAACTGATGCAGGGCTATCCATTAAAGGATCGGCCTGAATCTTTTCACCAAAATGAAGTTCTGGTTCTTTTCTTTGTGAAGTATGTGCTGCCACGTCCTTTTCAGGTGCATTATTTATAATACGAACAGACCCCACACCAGTATGATCAAAACCTTCGGTATCACGGTTAGAATCATCTAACTTACCAAGTGGCTTTTCACCAAATTTAGCGGGTTTTTCTTTTCTACTGGTCCACAATCCGTGCAAAAGAAGCGCAGAAATAGCTAGTGCACCAACAATAATAAGGACCAAACGCAATTCCTGCATATGAATACTCTAAATTAACTCGTTATCCCTGACGGGGTTAATGATAGTAAGATCTACCAGAGCTTACAAAATCAACATTGCTGATTTATAGCTGAATACTCACTAATGTACCAAAACTCAATTAATAATGAGAACACGAATGTCGCGATTCATGCAAGATAGTGCGGCTGAGCACAAAATCGAGTGAAATATAAGCTAAAAATGCAGCGTTTACCTTCTCTTCTTTTTCTGACAACGTGTTTGATATTTGATTCCATGCCGTACTGCCCGTTAACATGTCACATAACCATACGATCAAAACAACAATAATGTGGTGTTTTGAATGATGTATTTAGTAAGGAGAAATGAATGCCACAACCACAAATAACTCCGTCTCCAGCAGGTGGAGCAGGATATTTTTTCCGTGGAATGTCGTTAGCAATACAACCGGGAACCCGTCGCTTTGTTATTTTACCACTATTTATCAATATACTATTATTCGGTAGTGCATTTGGATTTGTTTTGAGCCAGCTAGGTGATTGGATTAATGGCTGGATAGCAGCGCTACCGTCTTGGTTAGATTGGCTGTCATATCTACTGTGGCCATTGTTAGCGATTGCCACCTTAGTCATCTTTTCATACCTATTCAGCACAATAGCTAACTGGATAGCCGCCCCTTTTAATGGTTTATTAGCTGAACATCTAGAAGCCAAGTTAACCGGAGAACCAGCACCAGATACCGGATTAAAAGATATTATTAAAGATCTTCCCCGTATCATGAACCGAGAATGGATCAAGCTGAAATATTACTTGCCTAAAGCACTTGGGCTATTGATATTACTTTGGATCCCAGCAATTGGCCAAACGGTAGGCCCTGTATTATGGTTTTTATTCAGCGCCTGGATGATGACGATTCAATATGCCGATTATCCATTCGATAATCACAAAGTACCCTTTCCAACAATGCGCGATGCATTAAAAGTGAAACGTGGTAAATCATTAAGCTTTGGTAGCTTAGTGATGCTTTTCACCATGACACCAATTTTAAATTTATTTGTTATGCCCATTGCCGTCTGTGGTGCTACCGCAATGTGGGTCGATCATTACCGTGACCAATATAAATTAAGCTAAGTATTATCATTCTGACGAGGAGGCCCCCTCCTCGCCTTTCTCCTAGCTTTAAAATACCGACTCTTCAGCATAACTCTACTTCATCGCTTACCTAGTTCAGCGTTATTCTCATTTCCAAACACTTTTTCTTCTCTTTATAACAATAAGATATAACCATTAATTACTTTCCAAAATGCTATTCGTGTATATGCTTAATTGGTCTTAGGTTATAACGCGTAGCGAAGGAACGAAAAGTATGAGCAAGATTTACGAAGATAATTCACTAACGATTGGTAACACTCCCCTAGTACGTCTTAACCGTGTTAGTAATGGTAATGTACTGGCAAAAATTGAAGCTCGTAACCCTAGCTTCAGCGTAAAATGCCGTATCGGTTCAAACATGATTTGGGATGCTGAAAAGAAAGGCACACTAAAGGAAGGCATTGAACTTGTAGAGCCAACCAGTGGTAATACTGGTATTGCTTTAGCCTTCGTTGCAGCAGCACGCGGATATAAATTAACGTTAACGATGCCTGAAAGCATGAGCTTAGAGCGCCGTAAACTGCTTAAAGCTCTTGGTGCCAACTTGGTATTAACCGAAGCACCGAAAGGTATGAAAGGCGCAATAGAAAAAGCGGAAGAAATTGTTGCATCAGACCCGAGTAAATATCTGCTTCTACAACAGTTTAATAACCCAGCCAACCCTGAAATCCACGAGAAAACCACAGGACCTGAAATTTGGGACGCAACTGATGGCGAAATCGATGTCTTTGTTTCAGGCGTCGGTACAGGTGGCACACTAACGGGTGTAAGCCGATTCATTAAGCATCAGAAAGGCAAAGCTATTACAACGGTTGCTGTAGAACCTACTGAATCACCAGTTATCACTCAAACACTGAATGGCGATGACGTAAAACCAGCACCACACAAAATTCAAGGTATTGGCGCAGGCTTCATCCCAGGAAACCTAGACTTAACATTGATTGATGAAGTCGAATTAGTCAGTTCAGAAGATGCTATCGCGATGACACGCCGCTTAATGGAAGAAGAAGGTATTCTTGCTGGTATTTCCTCTGGTGCTGCTGTTGTTGCTGCAAATAAAATAGCTGCACGGCCTGAGTTTGCAGGAAAAAATATTGTCGTAGTGTTACCTAGCTCAGGTGAAAGGTACCTATCAACAGCACTTTTTGCAGGCATCTTCACAGAAAAAGAAAACCAACAGTGATCACATTTTAATGTGATCTATACCAAGTTGACGTTCGAAAAAGCCTCTTTAAGAGGCTTTTTTGTTGCTTTTTGTTCTCAGCTTTATTATAAATCCGAAATGCTTTATTTTAAGCATCGAAATAAAAGGGTCTTTAGATCCATCTTGATGCAATTTAGCCAATATATTTCATGAAAAATTGACTTGGATTAAGCTAAGACAACGAACTGTTGAGTAGTTTATACTCCTAGATTAGCAAGCTAATGCAGTTCACGTTAAATCTTACTTCCAGTTACAACGTTATTAAATAATTATTATATCAATAATCGGGGTGAAAAAATGTATCAGAAACAAGTTGAGATCACTGCAGAAAACGGCCTACACACTCGTCCAGCAGCTCAGTTCGTAAAAGAAGCAAAAGCATTTGAGGCAGACATTACTGTTACTTCTAACGGTAAAAGCGCTAACGCAAAAAGTCTTTTTAAACTACAAACTCTAGGTCTTGTTAAAGGAACACTAGTAACTATCTCTGCTGAAGGTGCTCAGGCTCAAGCAGCTGTAGATCACCTAGTTGCTCTAATGGATACACTACACTAATACGTAGTTTGTTTATTACTTCCCCTAGTTTTTAGTTAATGTAAGGTAAGGCTATGATTTCAGGTATCCTGGCATCTCCGGGTATTGCTTTTGGTAAAGCACTACTATTGCAAGAAGAAGAGATTGTTCTTAGCAAAACTCCAATCTCAGCAGATCAGATCGACAACGAAATTCAGTGTTTTTTCGATGCTCGAAAGAAATCTGCCGAGCAACTAGAAGTAATCAAAGAAAAAGCACGTATCACCTTCGGTGAAGAGAAGGAAGCGATCTTTGAAGGTCACATCATGTTGCTTGAAGATGAAGAGCTTGAAGAGGAAATCATAGCTTTCATTAAAGACAATAAAGCGACTGCAGCTCTTGCTATTCATTCAATTATTGAAGAACAAGCAATGACGCTAGAGTCATTAGATGACGAATACTTGAAAGAACGTGCTACTGATATCCGCGATATCTGCAACCGTTTTGTTAAAAATGCACTTGGCATTAGTATCGTTAATCTTAGTGCTATCAACGAAGAAGTAATTTTGGTTGCTAACGACCTTACGCCTTCTGAAACAGCACAAATCAACCTAGATTACGTACTTGGCTTTATTACTGATATTGGTGGCCGTACATCACACACCTCTATCATGGCTCGTTCTCTAGAGTTACCTGCTATCGTAGGTACAAATGATATTACAACTCGTGTTCAAAACGGTGACATGCTGGTTCTTGATGCAATCAATAACCAAGTCGTGATTAACCCAACTGAAGGCGAATTAGCTAAATTCAAAGCTATCCGTGATCAGCACCAAGCTGAAGTTGAAGAACTTGCTAAGCTGAAAGATCTTCCTGCTATTACCCTTGATGGTAAGCAAGTAGAAGTATGCGGTAACATTGGTACAGTTAAAGATTGTGACGGTATTAACCGTAACGGCGGTGAAGGTGTTGGTCTGTACCGTACAGAATTCCTGTTTATGGACCGTGACTCACTGCCTACAGAAGAAGAGCAGTACAAAGCTTACAAAGACGTTGCAGAAGCTATGCACGGCGAAACCGTCATTATCCGTACAATGGATATCGGTGGCGACAAAGATCTTCCTTACTTAGATCTTCCTAAAGAAATGAACCCGTTCTTAGGCTGGCGTGCAATTCGCATCAGCCTAGATCGTCGTGAAATTCTTCGTGATCAACTACGTGGTATTCTACGTGCTTCGGCGCATGGCAAGATTCGTATCATGTTCCCGATGATTATCTCTATTGAAGAGATTCGTGAACTGAAAGCGGCGATTGAAGAATACAAAGCTGAATTACGCACTGAAGGTTTAGCTTTTGACGAGCAAATCGAAATCGGCGTAATGGTTGAGACACCTGCTGCAGCAGCTATCGCACACCACCTTGCTAAAGAAGTATCATTCTTTAGCATTGGTACAAACGACTTAACCCAGTATACTCTTGCAGTTGACCGCGGAAATGAGCTTATTTCTCATCTATATAACCCGCTATCTCCAGCAGTACTATTAGTGATCAAGCAAGTAATCGATGCTTCTCACAAAGAAGGTAAGTGGACTGGTATGTGTGGCGAGTTAGCTGGTGACGAACGTGCTACCCTATTACTATTAGGTATGGGTCTGGACGAGTTCAGCATGAGCGGAATTTCAATTCCACGTATTAAGAAAGTTATCCGTAACGCTAACTTTGCTGATGTTAAAGCTATGGCCGAGCAAGCACTTGCTATGCCAACAGCAGCTGAAATCGAAGCACACGTAGAAAAATTCATCGCAGAGAAAACTATCTGCTAATATAGCTTCAGATAGAATAATAACGCTTAGGAGCAATGACATGGGTTTGTTTGACAAATTAAAGAAGCTGGTTTCTGACGACAGCAGCGAAGCTGGTGCTATTGAAATCATCGCACCAATTTCTGGCGAAATCGTAAACATCGAAGATGTACCAGATGTTGTTTTTGCAGAAAAAATTGTTGGTGACGGTATTGCTATCAAGCCTTCTGGCAACAAAATGGTTGCACCTGTAAACGGTACAATTGGCAAAATTTTTGAAACTAACCACGCTTTCTCTATCGAGTCTGACGATGGTATTGAGCTTTTCGTTCACTTTGGTATCGACACTGTTGAGCTTAAAGGTGAAGGCTTCACTCGTATCGCAGAAGAAGGCCAAACTGTTAAAGTTGGCGACACTGTAATCGAATTCGATCTTGCACTTCTTGAAGAGAAAGCTAAGTCAACTCTGACTCCAGTTGTTATCTCTAACATGGACGAGATCAAAGAGCTAAACAAGCTTTCTGGCGCTGTAACTGTGGGTGAATCTCCAGTACTACGCATCAAAAAGTAAGATTGTTTGACGCTTAAAAAACGCTGCCTTCGGGTGGCGTTTTTTGTTTGTGCAATAAAAAAAGCGAGAAGTATTCACCTCTCGCCTATACCGATTCGTGTACTTCTCTTATTGGAAATTCATGAGAAATAACACATCGTTATCTTTTTTATCCGCTTTATAAGCTATCTAACATCTCGACTGATGGTGCAAAGAAGTAGGCTCCTGTTACAGCTTTTGTAAACCGCAACATTTGATCTGACTTACCGTCAGATTCACCGTACATGCTCTCTAACATCACATTGAAGTTATGTTGACCAGAGCAATAGGCAATGAAAAGTAAACCATGCTCACCCGTTACAGAGCCATATGGCAGGCTATGACGAACAATTTTTAACCCTTTACCTTCTTCTTTAATATCAACTCGACCAACATGTGACGCTGCTGGTACATCATCAAGTTCGATCGAATCAGGTTTAGTACGACCAATAACTTTTTCTTGCGCTTGAATACTTAAGCGATTCCATGCAGGAAGGTTATGGATGAAACGTTGAACCATAACAAAGCTACCACCTGCAAAGTCACCTTCTTTAATTAAGGCAACATCACTGCGCGCTTCAATTGTTTTTGGATTCTCAGTACCATCAACAAATTCCGTCATATCACGTGAATCTAGATATTTAAAACCATACGTTTCATCCAGTACTTCTATCTCTTTTGCCATAGGTTCAATAAAACGACGAAGCAGATAAAAATTCAAATCATGACGGCTAGAATTAACATGTAAAAGAACATCACCACCCGTTGCTGGTGCAGTAATATCCCCCTTGCCTAATTCACGAAAATCAAAAAAATCAGCAGGGCAACCTTTTTCTAGCGACGACCAAAACGATTGGCCAAAAGCAATACTCGCACGAAGATCGGCACCTGGTTGTTGTTCATTTAATACCGCTAGGGTTTGATGCAATGATTTACATTGTTCAATAACCGTATCTTTATTTCCTACAACCTTCATAACAACATAAAGGGAAAAAGGGCCAGCGTCTGGCAAGATTGCAGGTTGTGAGGTAGCCATTAAGTTCTCCTAAATACAAAGTATGACGAATCTAATTAATCGACTATCGATTATATACCTAAGTCACCTCAAGGTAGTCGACTAATTTTAACCAGAAGGATGAACAGCGGCTTATCTAAGTGAGTGTATACCCAAGCTGCCTCAAGATGCAGGATTCAGAGTGATCTCAGCGAGTAACTTGGGTATATAGGCAAATAATAGGTATAAAAAACGCCCCACTTATGGAGCGTTATATAGATAGTGAGCCGTGAATTACGTTACACGGAGGTCACTTCAACTTGTAACTTTACGTGTTCTTTCGAAGCATCATTCGTACTCACAAACGATGTTGGTCCATTAAGACCCGTCGATAGAACTGGCGAAATAATCGTGCGCCACGCACCATCATCTAAACGTTCTTTGACAGTAAATGCGATTTTTACTTCTTCAGCTGAATATTCTAGTAACTCTGCACTGCCGACCAATTCACGACTGCTATTCCCTTCACCTGAAGACGTACCAAAAATAATGGTCTCTTCACCTGGAAGTAAAGACAGTGATGTATTGACGCTTTGTTTTGTATTTTCGCTAGTCAACTCAAAGTTAACATCCAACAGCCAATCAGCCATTGCTAGCGGGCTTAAAAGTGCACTAAATAGTACTAAACCTTTACTCCACTCATTCATTTGGTTTACCTCTCTACAGGCTTATCTGCAAATGTATTCTGAACTCTTGTGCTTCTTATCAGGTATACGCTAAACCATAGCGTTAATAACATGATAATTGCCCTCGTCCAGCTGAATGCACCATGTGTGAGCGACAGGTGATACAGTTGCAATAAACAATCAGTTAAATAGGCAGCTAGTAATAATTTTTTGCCATGCTGCCATAATATATTCATTATTTTTTTATTTTTATATCGCTGACCCGATAACCACATCAATAATATTGCGGGTAAACCCATTGCCATTCCGATATATAAACTATCTCTATATGGATAGAATATTGTCAATATTTGTGCACCTTGCTCGCGACTGGCACCAGCCATCACAAAAACAAACCATGCTTTGGCACTAAACGTCAGTGCCAGCCATAACATTTTCGATGGCTTCAATGTACCGTGCTTGTCATAAGCATCTATTGGATAAAGCAAAACAATTCCTCACACATTCTCTCTCTTATGAGCAATGGTGCCGAATAGCCTTAAATTCAACCAAAGTGTGAAATGCACAACGTATTAATTACCCGCTCACAATAATCTAAATTACGGATTTAAGAACTTAGCAGTGATAAATTCTGTGGCGCACCGCACTGTTCAATTTTTAATCTTGCCGTTTTGATCACGTTTTTGTAAGAAAAACTCTAACATCATCTTTTATTCAGGTAACAAACAGAATGTAATACGTATTTTCCGAGTTAGAAACAAACAGCACAAAAGCATTTTAAATCAATTGGTTAAATAACAAATCAAACATATTTACAGTTATAGCTGTATTTATTGCTTGTTGAAAAATTACTACATATCTATTCATTCTGATCGTTCAGATACACTCACGCACAAGATACAGACGAGGTATAATGTCGTTTAAACAATCAAGGTACCAAACGATTGACCTTTAGGTGGAATGAGAATGAATATTCAAAAAACAAGTAACGCTCCATCAGCAGAAACACAAGCTGAAGCAATGCAAATAGCTAAAGCAACTCAAAAACCCGGTCAAACTAAAGAGCAAACTCGTGTAGTGGCACAAGGGATCCAAAAAGGGATTGAGTTATATAAAAAGCAGCAAAAAGTAAAATCACGTGAGCGTGACAAGCTTAGAAAAAAAGACCTTAAAGAAAAACAACAACCAGTAGAACCGTCTGAAACGCTTCCAGAGAAGATTGTTGAACACAAGCAGCATTGGTTACCTTGGGGATTACTTATTGCATCATGGGTAGGTTTTGCTGCGTATATTGCGGTATCATAATTAGCATAAACAAAGGATTGAGCATGACCCCTCGTTTATTACTACTCACAATAATTATTATCATGACTGGCTGTTCAAATGCTGACGGTGTAAATGCCGCTGTTACCGACCGGTCACTACAAATGTGTGGTGACAAACCCAACTGTGTATCAACACGTGACAAACGTGATAGCTTCCAGCTGGCTAAATTCACACTCAATGAAACCGGTCTCTCCCATTGGGCTGATATAGAGCAGCTCGCTCTTTCTTTATCTGGTGCGAGTCTTGCTAAAAAAGCGCCTAATTACCTTCATATTGAATGCCGTAGCGCTTTCTTTGGTTTTGTGGATGATTTTGAATTGCGCCTTCAAGGCAATGAAATCATTGTTCGATCTGAATCACGAACAGGCTATTCCGATTTTGGTGTAAACCGTGACCGTGCAGAAGCATTCCGCGCTTTGTTATCGGAAAGTCATTACCTTGCATCAGAATAAAAAGTAAGGTTTATCCAAAAACACACTTGATAATAATTATCATTTAGATTAACTTATTCATTAACGAATAAGGAGCAATCAGATGAATAGACCTTCTTTTTTAGTCATCAGCTTTATTGGTTTAATCAGTATGGTATTACTCCACCTTGGTGAAGTGTGGCTAGATGACAAGACACTTACAGGCGTCTCTTTCTTTATTGAATGGTTACCACTCTATATAGCCTGGACAGTAATGATGTTAATCGGCTTATTTCAACGCACCTCTCATGTGAACAATACGCATTAAAAAAGCCACGTCTTATCGACGTGGCTTTGAGTTATGTACTTAATATTTGAATCTATCCGTTATTGAACAACGATTGCTCTGTTATACGTTTTTGTCTTTACCTAACGATAAAAGCCAAATTGAAACGACAGCTACAACAGCAAAGCCAGAAAAGATAATAACGGGCATTGCGGCATAACCTAATACATGCCAAATCACTGATTCTAATGTACTCATACTCTACTTACCTTTGTTATTACCAGCCTTCTATACCTTGCATGTCAGGCAGTTTGTGGGCAATACCTTTATGACAATCCACACAGGTTTTCTCACCCGATGCTAATGCCGTTGAGTGCTGCTTCACACTACGTGGACCTTGCTCAGAGAAATCCATGTAATCGAAGTTATGGCAATTACGACATTCTTGAGAATTATTCTCTTTCATTCGATGCCATTCTCGTTCTGCTAAATGACTTCGACGCTCTTTGAACTTCTCTTCTGTATCAATCGTCTTCGTTACATAATGCGCAAACAATTCTTTTGATGCTTGAACTTTACGTACAATTTTATCTGTCCAATTATGAGGTACGTGACAATCTGAACAAATAGCTCGTACACCAGAACGGTTAGAGAAGTGAACGGTTTCACGGATCTCTTTAACGATAGGTGCGTGACAACCAGAACAGAATTCCTCTGTATTGGTTGCTTCCATCCCGGTGTTAAATGCACCCCAGAATAATAAGCCGCCCATGAACCCCATAAGTAAAACAACGCCAACGGCCACTTTACTTGGTGATCTCAACCTTCTCCAGAACGCTTTTATAATGTTCATATATAGCCTCTCTTATGATTGCGGCTATAACTAGCGCAGCGCATCAACACGTTGGAAATCATTACCTACTAATGGTTTAGCATCGGCCTGAGGTACGTGACATTGCTGACAGAAGTAACGGCGTGGTGATACATCTGAAAGCACTTGGCCTTCACGTGTTTCATAGTGCGTTACACTGATTTTGGTTGCGCCCATTTCTTTCGCATTTTTCCAGCTGTGGCAAGCTAAACATTTATTGGCGTTTAATGACACTTCGTAATTACGAATAGTGTGCGGAATCAAAGGTGGCTGATAAACGTAATCGCTATCAATCGTACCTTGGTCACGAGGGTAACGTTTAAATGCATCTGCCGGACGCGTTGTTTCTAGCTCACTTGCACCACGTAATGATTCAACGCCACCAATACCGCCTGGGTTCATCGTTATTTGGTCTAAAACTTTGTGGCTGTCTGTTGTTGGTGCGCTAGTTTCTTCAGCACTTTGCACCGCTCCAGCTAACAACATGCCAACAGTCATAACTGCTAAAACTAATCGTTTCATTGCTTTCTCCGCCTAATGGCTAAATTCGAGTCAAGCAGGTGATTACCTATATTGGTTACAGGCAATCAACTACTAATATCATCCGATTATTTAAACTTTGGTGATTTTAATTGGGCACTTCTTGTAGTCTGTCTGTTTCGACAGTGGGTCAGTAGCATCCAAAATCAGTTTATTAACCAAAACACGAGCATCGAAGAACGGTACAAAGACCAATCCAACGGGTGGACGGTTACGACCTCGCGTTTCTACTCGACAACGAACTTCACCACGGCGAGATTCCAATAGCACTTCATCACCACGGCGCAAACCGCGTTTTTGCGCATCATCTGGGTGGATAAAGCAAAGTGCATCAGGCACTGCTTTATACAACTCAGGAACACGACGCGTCATTGTACCTGTGTGCCAATGTTCAAGTACACGACCTGTACATAGCCACATATCATATTCTTGATCAGGTTCTTCTGGTGCTGGTTCAAACGGTGCAAAAATGATGTTTGCTTTACCATCTGGCTTACCGTAGAAACGGAAACCTTCGCCTTCCGGTACATATGGGTCAGAACCTTCAACGAAGCGCCAAAGTGTTTCTTTACCATCAACAACCGGCCAACGTAAACCACGTACTTGGTGGTAAACATCGTACGGTGCTAAATCGTGACCATGGCCACGACCAAATTCTGCGTACTCTTCAAACAAACCTTTCTGTAAGTAGAAGCCTTGTGCTTTCGCATCATCGTTAAGTTCTTGTGCTTCTGAAAGCGGGAACTTATCAACCTGACCATTACGGAATAATACTTCGTACATGGTTTTACCACGGTACTCAGGCATCTGTGCTAATAAGTCTTCACCCCATACTTCTTCAATCTTGAAGCGCTTAGAGAATTCCATTAACTGCCATAAATCAGACTTTGAATCACCTTGTGATTCGACTTGCTGATACCATGCTTGAGTACGACGCTCTGCGTTACCGTAAGCACCTTCTTTTTCTACCCACATTGCTGTAGGTAAAATCAAATCAGATGCTTGTGCAGTCACTGTTGGGTACGGGTCTGAACATACGATGAAGTTCTCTGGGTTACGGTAACCCGGTAAACGTTCTTCGTTAATGTTAGGACCAGCCTGCATGTTGTTATTACACATTACCCAGTAAGCGTTTAGCTTGCCGTCTTTCAACATGCGATCTTGCAGTACTGCGTGGTAACCAGGTTTTGGTGGAATCGTACCGTCAGGCAGTTTCCAGATTTTCTCTGCAATAGCACGGTGCTTAGGGTTTGCGACAACCATATCGGCAGGCAGACGGTGTGAGAATGTACCCACTTCACGTGCTGTACCACAAGCTGATGGCTGACCAGTTAATGAGAACGGGCTATTACCAGGCTGAGAAATCTTGCCAGTTAACAAGTGAATGTTATAAACCAGGCTGTTCATCCAAACGCCACGAGTATGTTGGTTCATACCCATTGTCCAAAGTGACATTACTTTCACTTTTGGATCTGCGTATTGCTTCGCCATCTCTATTAGTTTTTCTTCAGATACACCCGACATCTGCGATGCTTTCTCAACAGTGTACTCAGCAACAGATGCTTTGTATTGTTCGAAATCCATTGGGTGAAGCGCACCTGAGTTAGGGTGTTTTGCTTTCATCTGAAGAGGGTTATCATCACGTAGACCATAACCGATGTCTGTTTCAGCACGTTTAAAGTGGGTATGCTTTGTAACGAAATCCCAGTTTACTGCATCGTTTTGGATGATGTAGTTTGCGATAAAGTTAGCAATCGCTAGATCGGTCTGAGGTTCGAAAATCATACCGTTATCAGCCAGTTCAAACGAACGGTGATAATACGTTGATAACACGTTTACTTTAACATGAGGGTGACTTAAACGACGGTCAGTAATACGTGTCCACAATACTGGGTGCATTTCTGCCATGTTAGATCCCCACAGCACGAATGAATCTGCGTGCTCGAAGTCATCATAACAACCCATAGGCTCATCAATACCAAAAGTACGCATAAATCCACCTACAGCCGAAGCCATGCAGTGACGCGCGTTAGGATCGATATTGTTTGAACGGAAACCTGCTTTCATCATTTTTGATGCTGCGTAGCCTTCC
Organism: Photobacterium frigidiphilum; assembly: GCF_003025615.1. Taxonomy (GTDB): domain Bacteria; phylum Pseudomonadota; class Gammaproteobacteria; order Enterobacterales; family Vibrionaceae; genus Photobacterium; species Photobacterium frigidiphilum. The sequence continues at coordinate 450,012 of NZ_PYMJ01000001.1, forward strand.
ATAACAGTCCACTGACCAGAGCCGAACATACCAACACTTGTTGGGCCCTTTTCTTTCAATGCTGTTTTGAATTTCTCGGCCATCACATCAAATGCTTGGTCCCAAGAAACAGGGGCGAAATCACCTTCTTTATGATATTCGCCATCTTTCATACGCAACATTGGCGTTTGTAGGCGATCTTTGCCGTACATGATCTTAGAAAGGAAATAACCTTTAATACAGTTAAGGCCTTTATTTACCGGAGCTTCAGGATCACCCTGCGTTGCCACTACACGACCATTCTGTGTACCAACCAGTACTGAACAACCGGTACCACAAAAACGACAAGGCGCCTTGTCCCACTTGATTTTTGTTTCATCAGAGCTAACAATTAAGTTAGCAGCTGACGCTGGCAGGGTAATGCCCGCAACAGCTGCTGCCGATGCTGCCGCGTTTGCTTTCACAAACGCACGTCTTGTCATTTTCATGAATCATCCTCAGATTGCGAATCAAAGTGTTCAATTTGGTGATACACTAAAAAAGTTATTAAAACATGTTCTAAATTATTTATTTTATCTATAGTATCAGTTACATACCCTTGATTTGCCGTTTCCAATACTACAATAATCTTTCCCTCAGGGCTTTCGCCAGGTATTTCAGTATTTGGCATTTCAAGTATCTGAGCTTTTACTTCTTCTAAATATTCAGGTTTTACATGAACAACTAGGCTTGATATGTGTACTTCTTCTTGTGCCATAAGCTATTTCTCTTCTAATTTTTCGTGGCCATACTAATGGCAGATGCAGGGCAAACTGATAAGCAAGCGCCACAACCGTTACAAACGTCCGAATCCAATTCTGGTAATGCCACACCACCAGCTTGTAGTTTGAAACGAATCGCCTGCACTTCACACATATCACCGCAGCTCCTGCACTCTATTTTGTTATGAGCAAAACAGTTGGGAGTAATCTGCGCTTTTAAATCCCAAGGCAGCTCCGTTGTAGGGCGGAACAACCTTTCAGGGCATGCTTCAGCACATTGTGTACAAAACGTACATTCACCACGATTAAAGTCGATAATGGGAAACCCACCATCGCCCTTTACAATAATCTGTGTTTCACACGCATTTATACACTTGTTGCAGCGGGTACAACTGTCTACAAATGTATCTTCATCTATAACCCATGGCATTCGCGGCAATTCTGGAGTACGACGCCGAGAAAGTAGATTTCGGCGGGAACGATCGAACATTTGCTGATACCTTAAGTAAAGTAATATGAATAAAAAATATATACTACGGACTGTAAATGTGTATATCGACGGTAAACACTTTAAAATACCATTCATAATCCGTCATTATTTTACACAGTAAGTGTAGATACAGTAACAAATGCTTAAATACCCACTTAGGGCTAATTTGTAGGGTTAATTGTTTTGGATCAATAAAATAAAACGCCAACCCTCACACTATTCATTTTAGAGATACAACACTAAGTATGGTGTAATACTAAAGTATTACCCAATTATTCTTAATGATTACATTGCCTTTCACTCAAAAGGAAAGACTGTGCAAAACCGGCCACTCAAACCAGTTACATCCACGATTGCCCGTGCGATGCTGGTTATACTGCTATTATCCGTCGCGACGACCAGCTTTGCGCTTTTGACATTAGCCTCGAGTTTAAACGATGCAGAAGCCATTAATGTTTCAGGTTCATTGCGTATGCAGAGCTACCGATTAGCTTATGATATCAATACGAACTCTCCCGAATTAACTCACCATCTAGACCAATTTGAACAATCCCTCTTTTCTCCCTCTATGGCAGCACTAGAGCATTGGACCGTTCCGACTAATATCAAAAAGCATTACTACGGATTGATCGGTCGTTGGGAAAATTTACACCCTTTAATGCATACCCCTGAACAAGATCAATACCTGCAAGAAGTGGCTGAGTTTGTTCATCTCATCGATCGTTTTGTTTTTGAGTTGCAAGAGTTCTCGGTGATCAAGCTACAGGTGTTATCTGTCGCAGGAGGGATCGGCTTAAGTCTTATCTTAATAGTGGCGCTATTTACCATTCACTTTACGCAACGTAAAATTGTGTCGCCGTTAAACCAATTAGTTGCCGCCAGTGGAAAAGTGCAAAGCGGTCATTTTGATATAAAGATTGATATTAAAAGTGATAACGAAATTGGTATTTTAGCCGACAATTTCAGTAAAATGTCGTCTGAATTAGGCAAGTTATACCGTGGTTTAGAAAAGAAAGTCGATGAAAAAACCCGTCGATTACGCCATGCTAACGAATCATTACAGGTACTCTATAACTGCTCACAAGAGTTATCAGTTAGCCGGTTGACCTCGCAAAATTTTTCAACCATGCTTGAGACATTGGTTGCGATAGAAGGGCTTACGGCTGCTAAACTCATTATAGATGAAACCAAGGTTGGCAATACTGAGATCGTGGTCGGAACAGAAATAGACCAACGTTGGCATTATCAAGATCTCAACATTGATGGGAAAAATTTAGGGCAATTATGCTGGCAATATACACTACCCTGCCCAGATCAAACCCTTATAGACAATATTTCAAACATTTTGGCTCGAGGAATTTATTATAACCGCGCGCAAAAGCAAAGTGAGCAATTACTACTGTTAGAAGAGCGTGCAACAATTGCACGAGAGTTACATGATTCATTAGCTCAATCATTGTCATACCTTAAGATTCAAATGACGCTATTGAAACGTCAGTTAAAAGAAAAAGATAATGGCTGTGATAATACCAATAACATTGTGACAGATATAGATAGCGGCTTATCCGGTGCTTATACTCAATTACGTGAATTATTGAGCACGTTCCGCTTAACCATTAAAGAGGCGGATTTTGGTGAAGCGTTAGTCGAAATGCTAGAACCTCTCGATAATCAAACCGATGCCATGCTGGTTATTGATAACCATTTGTCATCGTTGAGCCTAGATGCACATCATCAAATACATGTTCTTCAAGTCATTCGAGAAGCGGTGTTGAATGCGATAAAACATGCTCAAGCTGACGAGATAATTGTCACTTGTAGTCAAAAAGATGAACAGGTTGATATCAAAATTTCCGATGATGGATTAGGCTTCGACCCTAAAAATGAAAAACTGAACCATTACGGCTTAGCCATAATGGCTGAAAGGGCTTCGCGCTTACATGGCAATATTAAGATTACAACAATGCTAGGCGATGGTTGTGAAGTTAACTTAACCTTTTCGCTTGAAATTTGAGGACAAAGTATGACGTGTTGGAAAATAATGATAGTGGACGATCATCCACTTATGCGACGTGGTATTGGTCAATTATTAAGCTTTGAACCAGATTTTGAAATGATTGGCGAAGCAAGCAACGGAACAGATGCTGTTGCTATGGCACATGAAAAAAATCCCGATCTTATTTTGCTTGATTTGAATATGAAAGGCATGTCTGGTCTTGATACACTAAATGTAATGCGTGCTGAAGGTATTCTTGCCAGCATCGTAGTACTAACGGTTTCAGATAGTCGCTCTGATGTGAAAGCGCTAGTCGCTGCAGGTGCTGATGGGTACTTATTGAAAGATACTGAACCCGATGAATTAATTAGCCTGCTGAAGAAAGCGTTATGCGGTGGTAAAGCTTACAGCGATATTGTTCGAGAACACTTAGAAAGTAATACAGAGCAAGATTGCCTATTAAACTTGCTTACTGATAGAGAAACTCAAATATTACAAGAAGTTGCTAAAGGCTACCGTAATAAACAAATTGCAGATGCGCTGTTTATTTCAGAAGCGACAGTTAAAGTACATATGAAAAGTTTACTGAAAAAACTGCAAGTAAAATCACGTACAGCAGCCACTGTTTTGTATTTAGAAGCACAAGGGCAGTAATGAAGGAAATATACTTTATTGGCTTACTTTCTTTTTTATTAGTGGGTTGCGAAACAACCGCCTTACACCACGATGGTAAGCCAGTTCAGGTGACATGGAATGACACTCAGCATATGAGTGAATGTGAACCCAAAGGCACCATAGTGGCCTCTCAAGGTACGTGGTACAACTACTGGTTATTGAACGATGGTGATTTGACAGAAGCCGTGTTGAATAACCTCAGAAATAAAGCTGGGCAACTGGGTGCAAATACTATCCATTTATACGCCCCACAAACCTTTGGCACATCCGTCACGATGACTGCAAATTCTTACTTATGCCCTAAAGCGTAACGCTCAAATTTTTATCAATACGTTTTAAAGAAAAACCGCAGTAACTGCGGTTTTCTTTTAGCAAGCAACAGAGGTAATGAGATCCTTTTCTCGGTTTTCAACCCATTGCAGATCGAAAGGCCCCCAATCACTTAGCTTATAATAGCCATCATTGTGTCGTTTACCATCTTGAATAAACGTAAGTTCGATACCAATACCCGGCAAAGCTTTCAATACATCTTGAATCGTACGGCGTGGCCAACCTGTTTGTTCAATCAACCTTGGTACATTTGGGCGTTCGGTATGCTCAACAAGTAATGCCAAATAAAGACGGCGAGCAAAAACTGGATTCAGTTCCATTGAGACCTCCATAATACAGAGGCTTCATTATTCCGAGATCCACAACTGGCATGTTGAGTTTGATCAATTAGCTATTTAGTTTTCACCCTATACAAAGTCAAAAGTGGGACTTAGATCTCACTAACACATAATTAAAAGTAAAAAATCGCCACGCCAGACATACCACTCTTTTAATATCGTCCCTGTTTAACGATGTTCAATGATGTTTAAAACTTATAACCATCATAAATACCCAAGGGCGATATCGGTTTTAATGGTCACGTCATCATTAATCATATAATCAAGCCCCGCACTGGCAGCTAACCCCATGAACCTTCCAAGTTGATAAGTAGCAGCTAAACAGTATCAGTAGTAGTATCTGTGCTTTTTATGCCTACAGATAAGGTCATATGATGAGCGGTGCACAAAAGTTACTTAAAGCCACACAAGATGCGATCAAACAGAAACCCGTATTACTTGATGTATTAACAGAAAAAGAAAGACAAAGCATTCATCAAGCCTTTACCAATGGAACACCGCTAGAACTTAATGCCGCATCGTTATTAATTATTTTTCAAGCGCCACAACGCTTAATTGAAGATGAATTAGCACTGACAAACGGCGTTTTGTCTGTCTATGCATGGCAAAACGAAAATAATGCTGTCAGCCTTTTTACCTATTTCGATGAAACGCGTTGTCTCGTCACAATAGAACATGATGCCATCATCGCTCAGCCAGTCACTCTGGATTCTGTCATCAATGGGGATAACTTTACGCCTTTTAAACTTGCAGAGGGTGAAGCAAAAAAAGTGGAGCGCTTTTATCAAGAGTTTCGCCAAGATGCGAATGATGAATGCTTAAACGAATCAAAATAAGCCTGTTTTAAAAAGTGACCGCCATCACCCATTGCGAAGGTTCGCTATTCTCGCTATAAAGGAAAGCTAACAAATAACAAAATAAAGTCAGCATCATTATGAGCACAATCGCCTACGGCATTAAAAACTGCGACACCATTAAAAAAATGAAAAAATGGCTAGAAGCAGAAAGTATTGATTACACCTTCCATGACTACCGCGTTGATGGTCTAGATCAAGCGATGTTAGAAAAATTTGAATCTCAATTAGGCTGGGAGGCAATGGTCAATAAACGTGGAACGACTTTCCGCCAGTTAACTGACGAGCAAAAAGCTAACCTAAACCAAGAAACCGCGATTAGCTTAATGTTGGAATCACCAGCAATGATCAAGCGCCCATTACTTGTTCATAACGATAGCTATCACCTCGGTTTCAAACCTGCACAATATTTAGAAATTTTCCAGCAACCACTCTCTAAGTAATAAAGGAAACAAGGATGTCAGACAGCCCGGTAATCGCATTAGCGAAAGACCTTATGAGCCGCAATTCCGTAACACCAGAAGATGCTGGTTGCCAAGACGTGATGATTGCACGTCTAGAAAAACTCGGTTTTGTCATTGAAACGATGGTGTTCGATGATACAACTAATCTATGGGCACGCCGTGGTACACAAGCACCACTGTTTGTCTTTGCAGGTCACACAGATGTAGTTCCTGCTGGTCCATTAGAACAGTGGCACACTCCACCGTTTGAACCAACGATCATTGATGGCTATTTACACGGTCGTGGTGCAGCAGACATGAAAGGATCATTGGCTTGCATCATTGTTTCTATTGAGCGCTTTCTTGCCGAGCACCCCGATCATGCAGGTTCAATTGCCCTGTTGATTACGTCGGATGAAGAAGGGCCATTCATCAACGGCACAACCCGTGTTATTGATACCCTTGAAGCACGTAATGAAAAAATCGATATGTGTATTGTGGGTGAGCCTTCAAGCACGCATGCAGTGGGTGATGTGGTTAAAAATGGTCGTCGTGGCTCAATCACTGGCGATCTTACGGTTAAAGGTATTCAAGGTCACGTTGCTTACCCACACCTTGCAGATAACCCTGTTCACAAAGCGTTACCCGCATTAGCTGAACTGGCTGCGACCACGTGGGATAACGGCAATACTTACTTCCCAGCCACCAGCTTTCAAATTGCTAACTTAGCATCAGGGACTGGGGCATCTAATGTGATTCCTGGTGAATTTGATGTGCAGTTTAATTTTCGTTTCAGCACAGAATTAACCGACGGTGAAATTAAACGCCGCGTTCACTCTATTCTAGATGCACACGGTCTAAACTATGATCTAAAATGGACGCTCAGCGGTCATCCATTTTTAACGGATGAAGGCACATTGGTTGAAGCTGTCGTTGCTGCGGTTGAAGAAGTAAATCACACCAAACCAGCACTGCTGACGACAGGTGGAACCTCTGATGGTCGCTTTATTGCGAGAACAGGCGCACAGGTTGTCGAACTGGGTCCTGTTAACGCGACAATTCATAAAGTAAACGAGTGTGTGAAAGCAGCCGATCTGGAAAAGCTCACGGATATGTATCAAAAGGTTTTAGAAAAATCACTAGTATGATAACAACATCCGCCCAGCAGCTAACTGCTGGGCAACTCACTGGTCAAAATACTGATCACTTAGTGAGCCATCAACAACACCTTCTGCATAGAGATATGCAGCCAGCTTTTGCTGCCTTGCAGCAGGCTGCACAGATCGCTGGATTTGATTTACAACTTGCTAGTGCTTTTCGCCCTTTCGAACGCCAATTACTCATATGGAATAATAAATTTAACGGTTTAAGACCTTTGCTTGATAGCAACAGTCAGCCATTAAATGCGAGCACGTTATCTGAATTAGAAAAGATTGAAGCTATTTTACGCTGGTCTGCGTTACCTGGTGCGAGCCGACACCACTGGGGAACCGATGTCGATGTCTATGCTAAAAATTGTTTACCTGCAAATACCTCACTACAGCTAGAACCATGGGAATACCAAACCAACGGACATCAAGCTGAATTTAATCAATGGCTAAGTGCACATATGGGTGAGTATGGGTTTTACTTACCTTATGCTGAAGATAAAGGTGGCGTTGCCCTAGAGCCTTGGCACATCAGTTATCACCCAATAAGCCAGACCTTACAGCAACAGCTTACGCTTGATCTGCTTTACCACACACTTAGTGAAAATGACGTAGCAGGAAAGTCGCAGATCCTTAAAAACCTTGATAGTCTGTATATAAGGTTCATCACTAATGTCTGTGAGGTCTAAATGGAATGGTTACTCAACCCTTGGGTCATTACCGTTATCATACTGAGTGTCGTTATTAGCAACATTATGGCGTTGAAATACACGGCCAACATGAAGTTTGGTGACCGTGACAAAATTAAATACCTCAAAGAAAAACACGACAAAGAACAAGCACTGCAAGAAGAAGACAATAAGAAAAGCAGTAACAAGACTAGCAACTAGCAACTAGCAACTAGCAACTAGCAAAAGTCTCATATAAAAAAGATTGCCAATGATACACAAATCCCCCGTTTTTAAACTGGGGATTTTTTTAACTTTATATCACGACTTGATCCTTTGTTATTAAACCAAGGACGGTCATTATGTATATTTCTACTTATCAAAATTGGGCGAATTCTCTTTTTGGGCTGGTTAATTTTTGGCAACCCAGACGAACAAAACGATGAGTTAAATCAAATCAATATCCTACCGATATTGAAGGGACTTTGTTGTATCTGGACGTTACATGATTACGTTGATTTGTAGAGAATTGAACATAATGCTTATATGGCATCAAATTTAGGTACAAAATCAGGCTTCACTATTGCAGTAGGGTATTAATAGGATTGGCGCTATACAACAACATTATTAGTTTGGTATCATATTGTTTATGTTAGCTTTTATGGGTAAACTTGATATGTATAGTAAAAACAAAATACTTATATTTTCGTTTGTATCAGTGATGGGATGGATATTTGCTTCATTTTTGATGCTAACTGAAATTAGGAGTGACCGAGAATATATTAAAGTAAAAGTGTCTGAAAATGCTTTTAATATAGTCTCACAAGCATTACAAGATAAAAAATCTGATGAAGAAATAATTAAGCAGATGGAAGTATGGTTTAGCAAAGAATGGACTGCTCAGACAGGATCTGTAACAACCATTTGTGACAACAATAGAGACGCATTTAAAAAAATAATGTCAGATAGTGCGATAACAACAATATGTAGATTGCGAATTTAACGAGAATAAAAATGAATAGATATATTGTAAGTACTTTATTATTTATATTGTCACTTTCTGGCTGGATTAGTGGTGCTGTTTTTTATTATCAAGCAATAGAAAATGATCGGTATCTTATGGATGAGAGATTAGATACGTCATTCAATATTATATCTCAAATGTTGCAGAGAAATAATAATGATGAGGATGTGTTAAATCAAGTTAATATATCAATTAGCAAAGGATGGTCCGCTCATACAGGATCTCTAACAACACTGTGTGAGAATGATAAACATAGACTGTTAAGTATTATAAATGAAAGCAACGTTGATAAAGTATGTGCTCTAGTGCCTAAAGGGGACTATTAATGTGGATAACGATTACAACTCTTATTATATGTGTCATAAACATGATATCGCTTGTAGGTCTATTTTCATGCCTAACTGAGCATAGTAAAAAATTAACATTTGATCGAGATAAAAAAATTGTATGTTGTGATGGTCAGAAATTAATTTCAGTTAGAGAAGGTAGTGCTAATTTCAGATTTATTGATTACATATTTAATAAAAAAAATCAGGAAATATCATTATCAGAATTAGAAGGGGTTGTTTTTTTTGGCAATGATATTAATTTAAACAAAGCCATCAGTAACACCAACCTTCCTAAGGAAATTATAAAAAAAGCCTTTAAAGTTAATGCTAAAAAGCTTGTTTTTAATGATACAGTTTAAATAGTATTTACGATTAATTATAGAGTCAATATATTCTTACCGTTTAGCATAAAAGAAGCACATCGTTAATGGGCCTGCTTATTAATAATGTTGACTAGGTCAAGCCGCAGAACAATTGTACTGCGGCTTTTTCATCTGTGATTATCCAGAATGGTTATGTAATGTTCTAGATCACTTTATTTCTTTCTGAGATATGGTGAGAATGCGTTTTAGATGGTAACAACACCAAGTATTTAAAATGATTTTACTTTAATTGAACATAACCTCCTGATCATCCATGGTATTCTTATCGATAAGTACTGCGCTTTGAATAAAGTGAGTCCCATCCATATCAAACCGCTTGAGTCTCGTAGAATCAATGGCTATCGCTGCAATCTTTCCGTCTGGTTTTTCATTCTTTTTGATGCGTAGCACCGTTAGATCGAGCTGCTTCAGCCACTTTGATAGCAGCGTAAATCAGGACATTGAAGCTTCTTCATACCTAACATCATCAGTAGATATCAACAAAGCCTTTCATCGGCAGTTTTAGGGGAAAAAAGCCAGCAAATAAAAATATCATGCTGGCTGTAGAATGGGCTAGGTTTCAATCCCCACGTGTCGTATTGGTTCGTGGGGGGGTTATTATCAAACAGTTGGCATATGGTATTTGTGATGTATGTCACCTTTTTTTTGTCTAAGACAGATTGAGAAAACAATAACTAGCGTGTATCTTATAAATGTAAATTTTTATGTTAATAAACAAAGCCTTAAATCACCAGCAATGACCATCCTTGGTTTAATCACAAAGGATTTGATCGTGATATTGATATGAAGCTCAAAAAAAATCCCCAGTTTAAAAACTGAGGATTTGTGTATAAGAGACAGTCGGCCATTGGCAACCTTTTTTGACCGAGTAAATAATACGCTTATGGGCGTATTAAGTAATCAGCCTGACCTACCCACTTATAACTTGTTAGCTCTTCTAAGCCCATAGGGCCACGTGCATGCAGCTTCTGAGTAGATACTGCAACCTCGGCACCTAAACCAAACTGCGCACCGTCAGTAAAGCGTGTAGATGCATTCACATACACAGCAGCAGAGCCTGCCGCGTTGACGAAACGTTCAGCAGATTGAATATCGTTGGTAAGAATCGCATCAGAGTGGCTCGCGTTATGTTTACGCATATGAGCAATCGCTTCTGCAACATCGGCAACCACTTTTACGCCTAACGTGAAACTTAGCCATTCAGTATCAAAATCACCGTTTGCAACATGGCGCAATGTCGCCGCTTTTCCTTCAAGGAAAGAATACGCCGCATCATCAGCAACAAATTCAACGTTACTTTTATTTAAACGCTCTGCTAAGCGAGGTAAAAAAGTCTCTGCCACTTTTTCGCTTACCAATAACGTATCCAATGCATTACACGCTGATGGGCGTTGAGCTTTGGCATTTTCAACCACATCAATTGAACGTGATATATCCGCAGAATGATCAACATAAACATGGCTAATACCAAAGCCACCGATAATCACTGGAATCGTACTGTTTTCTTTGCACATTTTATGCAAACCAGCACCACCACGTGGAATAATCATATCTACGTACTGATCAAGACGTAATAACTGCGATACTAACTCACGGTCTGGTTTGTCGATGTACTGAACCGATGCCGCGGGTAAATCTGCTTTTTTCAGTGCAACTTGAATCACTTTCACTAATTCCACATTGGAATGAAATGTTTCGCGTCCACCACGTAAAATACTGGCATTACCCGTTTTCAAACACAGTGCAGCAATATCAATCGTTACATTTGGGCGGGCTTCATAAATAACACCAACAACACCTAATGGCACACGACGACGGCTTAAACGCATACCGTTTTCTAATACTCGACTATCGAGCTCAGCACCCACAGGATCATTTAAGCTGATCACGTTACGTACATCATTGGCAATGCCGGTTAATCTGTCTTCATTCAGTAAAAGACGATCAATCAATGCCTCTGTCATTCCTGATTCACGTGCGGCATTAATATCTTTGGCATTGGCTGCTAAAATAGCGTCTTTGTTTGCTTCTAGCTCATCGGCTATGATTGCTAATGCTTGGTTCTTTTGCGCTGTCGCTACTGTCGCTAATTCGAAAGCCGCTTCTTGAGCCGCTTTGCCCATATGTTCAAGATTCACAATATTTCCTCTTTCATGCCAAGTCATCAATATACGTTACGTTGGTTTAATTACATTACTACTGTAAATAACCACTTTAAATGATGACTTTAAATAACCACTAGATCATCACGGTGAATAGCAACAGGACCATATTCATAACCCAGCACTTTATAAATGTCTTGGCTGTGCTTACCTACAATCATTGCCATATCATGACTAGAGTAACGACAAATACCGCGGGCTAACAAAACACCATTGGTATCGAAAATTCGTGCTACTTCGCCACGTTCAAACCCCCCTTTTACTTCAGTAATACCTTTCGATAATAAACTACTGCCTCTTTCCAGTACGGCCTTAGCTGCACCAGTATCAATCACAATATCGCCAGCAGGAGGGGGACCTGCTAAAATCCAACGCTTACGGCTTTCTAGTGGTGTATCTAACGGAAGAAAGCGTGTTCCTACCGACTCACCACTGGCTAAATCAGAAATCACATCAGGACGACTACCCGCTGCAATAATCACTTCAATACCCGCACGACGAGCAACATCTGCTGCTTGCAATTTAGTCGCCATACCGCCAGTACCTAAACCACCTGCACTACCACCTGCTAATTTGCGCAGTGTTTCATCAATGGTATGTACTTCGCGAATAAGCTCTGCATCTGGGTTATTACGTGGATCTGCAGTAAATAAACCGGGTTGATCGGTTAATAGCAGTAGCTTATCTGCACCGCCTAAAATACCCACTAGAGCGGATAAATTATCATTATCGCCCACTTTTATTTCAGTGGTAGCAACCGCATCATTTTCATTTACAACAGGAATAATGCCGTTATCTAATAACGCAATGAGCATGTCTCGAGCATTCAAGTAACGTTCACGATCGTCAAGATCAGCACGCGTTAGCAGCATCTGACCGACATGAAGACCATAAATGCCAAACAGGCTTTCCCACTCTTGAATCAAACGACTTTGACCTACAGCCGCAAGTAACTGTTTGCTAGCCATTGTTTTAGGCAATTCAGGATAGCCTAAATGCTCTCGACCAGCGGCAATCGCACCTGATGTCACAATAATTACTTTATGACCATGGCGGCGAAGATAAGCACATTGGCGAACCAACTCAACCATATGAGCACGATCTAGCTTCAAAGTACCACCCGTTAATACACTGGTACCAAGCTTTACAACAATGGTTTGCTTGGGGGGAAGCGTTTGTTTATCCGATAAAGGTGGTGTCATTGACCCTGCGTGTTTTTCAACATTCGAAAGATCGCCTTCAAGCTTTAGTGCATTAACATTTAGGTGTTTAGTATCAGCCATGGGAATAAACAAAAAGTAGATAATAAGTGTGCATTTGTTTTATCAATCCCATTGCAAGATCACAAGAGAAATGCAGCAATCATAGAAAGAATTAATAAAATAAAATGGGATTCAGCTAAAAATAGGACGAAACCGTCTAAAGTACCGCGAAAATGATAAAGACCTCTTTGTCGCTAACCGCTAACAAAGAAGCCTTTTAAGATCGTTTTATTATTGATTATGCAGAACCAAGTACCGCTTCTTCTAATTCAGCACTCGCTTGTAAATCCAATTGACAATCTTCTTTGACAAATTTAGTCAATTTAACATAAAAATCATCTAGCGTTTTAAGCACAGCTTCAGTATGTTTTGCCGGTAACGTACCTTTAATCCAGTTACCTTTTACATCATAGCGGCCAAAGTCGTAATGGTATTCAAAGCCGATATCAGTTGCCGTTAACACTAACCACCATCCCCAAAACTCACGTTCTTCAGGAGACTTATTTGCACTAATACAACTTGCTAAACAGTCAAAGAAAAACTCACCTTCTTTGGACTGCTGTTTACGTAAATAAGGCCCAATCGCCGTCAGTTTCGTCATTAAACGACCATGTGGCGGAAAAATAGTATCTGTAGTCATCGCATATCCCCATCCATAGTATATGTATGTAACGTCATACATAAAATACTCAACCACTTAGGTATGGTCTAAGTCAGTTATAAAACCATTAAAGCCATACTAGACACGTATTGGCAACATTTTATTTACAATGCCAAGCCAGATCTCGTCATTTTTCTTATGCTAATTTATCTTTAAGCCATTCAATAACAGTGACCATTGAGCGATGATAACCATCATGTAGCGGTGTGTCAGGCAATGTTATCGCTTTACCACCACGACTCGACATTTCAATTAATTGATTATCTATTTCATGGCAAACAGGATCATTTTTTAAGCTTATTCCTAACATCGGAATATCCACTTTTCGGCGACCTAATAAACCCTGATTCTTCAATGACCATGCCGGTAAATGCGAGGTAAGGCTTGATTTAGATACACCATGTTTTCCCATACGGGATGCAATTACATCCAAATACATACGCGGTATGCTATCAAGCATTGTAGGCTGAGTGAGCATGCTATGAATCGCACCACCTAGGCTGATACACGTTTTTAATCGTGTCGGTTCCATAAAGCCCAGTCGTATCGCGGCATTGGCACCAAAACGTAAGCCCAACATCGCCACTTTGGTATTATCAACCCAAGGCACATCGCGAATTTGCTGTACCAATGCCTGATGAAGGCGACTGGTATCTTCAGTTAATGCCCAACGAGAACTGTGACCAACAGAAGGCATATCCAAGGTCACCATTGCAAAGCCAGCCGGACCAAAATAATCACGGTATAAGCGCCACAGATCCGATTGCAGTGAATCTAATCCACCACTCACAATAACGGTAGGCAGTAACTTATCAGTACGCGGTAAATGAATAAAAGCTTGAAATGTTTTACCTTCATACTTCACATCAATCGTACGTATTTGATGTGGCGTTAACGCCATGGATTCACGATAAGATTGATTTGCTTGGAGCTCTGCTTGAGCCGCTAGCGTATCGCCCTTAAGGTGTGGATATGCTGCAACGCTGTAATACATACTGGCTTTTAATAATGTATCAGCTGCTTTTTCTTTCTGACCCATTTCAGCGTAAGCACGGGCTTTTTTTTGCAGTTTTGCCCCTACTTGCGTCCATTCATAGATCCAGTTACCCGGTTTATATCCAATAACTGTATCCAATAATTCATCGCTAGTACGTGTTGCTGTTGAACTCGCCATCCGCGATAGAATCGCTTCCATTTCAATAGGATCAATACCTTGCCAAATCCACTGAGGTCGACGTAAAACACGATACCACCCACTCTCACTATCTCCATCTAATGCATTATGCACCGAGGCCGATTTTAAGTTCGCTATTTTCACCAAATTTGATGTTTCTTTGGTATTCATTCGTGGTGCAAATAACTGTTCGGATAAATTTGTTTTTGATGTATCAGACACAATGGACTCCGATATTTAAAATCAAACTACGCATTAAAGCCGGCAAAAAACAAGACACTATAGTCATGATAGGTTCAATACTGCCGATGAAAACACGTAGGATCAGCATATAATTAATAGTATATCACTCAATCCTTCATTACTTTGAAAGCAATCTTTAATACCAAGCTAGACTAATATTGCAAAAAAAAACAGATAAAAAAAAAGGCACCATCACTGATACCTTTTTTAGCGAAACTAACTGTAATTAGTTAATCATTAATTATTTTTTTGAGATAGGATCGACAAACGTAACAGCCATATCCCAAGGTTGCTCAATCCATGTGTCCTGAGCAATATCAACAACGTAGTCATCGATAAGGTGCTTACCAGCAGGCTTAGCACATACAGTTACAAACTTTGCTTTAGGGTACATTGCACGGATCAGTTCAGCAGTACCACCAGTATCAACAAGATCATCGATTACGATGAAACCTTCACCATCGCCGTCTGCTTGTTTAAGTACTTTCATTTCACGCTGATGATCGTGGTCGTAGCTTGAAATACACACTGTATCAACATGACGAATGTTAAGCTCACGTGCAAGAATCGCTGCAGGTACAAGCCCACCGCGACTAACAGCAATGATACCTTTCCACTGATCAGCAGGTAGCAATTTTTCAGCTAGCTGACGTGTATACATTTGCATGTTATCCCATGTGATAACGAACTTATTACTCATATCCAATGAACCTCTAAATTCAGCGAGTTTATCGCCAAAAACGTTTATAAACTGTTATAAAAAAATAATTTTAGCAAGGAAAAGAGCAGAAATCACCCATACACTGATATTCACATCACGTCCCTTGCCACTCATTACTTTTACTGCAGCATAAGTGATAAAACCTAAGCCGATACCTTCTGCAATTGAATATGTTAGCGGCATAAGCAAACAAACAACAACCACTGGCGCAGCTTCTGTTAAGTCACGCCAATCAATGCTAACTAAACCCGACATCATCAGAATAGCAACATAGAACAATGCACCCGCAGTCGCATACGGTGGAACCATACCCGCTAACGGTGCAAAAAATAAAGCCAATAAAAATAGTACGCCGACAGTAACAGCCGTTAAACCGGTACGTCCACCAACAGCCACACCAGAAACACTTTCGACAAAAGATGTGGTATTGGATGTACCTAATAATGCACCAATCGATGTTGCTGTACTATCCGCTAAAAGTGCGCGATTTAGGCGAGGTAGCTTACCATCTTTATCGATTAAGTTAGCTTTCGTTGCCACACCGACTAACGTTCCTGCCGTATCAAAAAGATCGACAAACAAGAAAGCAAAAACAATTGAAATAAGCCCAACTTCCATTGCACCAGAAAAATCCAGTTGCAAAAAAGTAGGTGCAATGCTTGGTGGCATCGACATAATACCATTGTATGACACTTCACCAAATAACACGCTCAGTACAGTCACCGCTATAATCGCAATTAAGACAGCCGCTTTATAACCACGGTGAACCAGTGCAATCGTTAAGAAGAAACCCAATGCCGCCATCGCTGCCGGGAAACTGGTTAAATCACCAATGTGAACTAGCGTTGCTGGGTTATCAACAACAATGCCTGAGCTTTGCAGTGCAATAAATGCCAAAAATAAACCGATACCCGCAGAAATGCCGGTACGTAGTGCTAAAGGAATAGCATTAATGATCCATTCACGTACTTTCAATAAACTAAGCACGATGAAACATAGGCCAGAAATAAATACAGCAGCCAAAGCAACTTGCCACGTATGCCCCATACCTAATACAACGGTATAGGTAAAGAATGCGTTCAATCCCATGCCTGGCGCTTGAGCAACAGGATAGTTAGCAACAAAACCCATGATGAAACAGCCAACCATTGCCGCTAAACACGTCGCAACAAAGACAGCACCATGATCCATACCCGCGTTGGATAACATCGTTGGGTTAACAAAGATAATGTAAGCCATCGTTAGAAAAGTCGTCAGACCGGCTAACAATTCAGTACGAACATCCGTACCGTGCTCTTTCAGTTTGAATAGTTTCTCAAGCATTGCTCTCAATTCCTTGGAGATAGTACGCAGCAGTTCAAAAAAGTTTTAAAATAGGAAACGTTTGCGTATCCGATTTTGGGGGCGATTATATGCTTCTCAAAACACAATTTCCAGAAAATAACTAAATCATCAGTAAATAAACCCATCAAACGAGCAAAAAAGCATCCAACAGATCCACATTAAAAATAAAATCTTATAAAATCAAAATCTTACCAGTAATATTCAAAGTACACTTTTTCATCAATATGAACTTATCTACTATAAGCAAACGTTAATATCCCTAACATTTTTGTTAAAATAACGCTTCAAGACAACATGTAATCGAATACATCCGATCCTGTATATTTTCATCATATTAACAACAAAAAAATACGGTCATTACATAGGAGAGTATTGAATAGGCCCCCTTAAACGCGAGGCAAAAAAAACGCCACCTCAAAAAGAGATGGCGGCAGAATTTGGGCAAATAACCAGATTTGGTTACTTAAATATTCTTAATATTTGGGGTGAACAATATGTTCAGCTAAGCAGTGTCGGCAACACTACTCGGCAAAATTAATAACCGAAAGAGCTCGGGTAGCTGAAATTACCAGTGTAAACAGAGCGGTTGTTCCAGAAGTATGCAATAGAGTCAAAAGCTTTCATTTTAATTACCTTAATCATAAGTTAGTCCAAACACATGCAACAGTTAGCATGGCTCAATTCCTTGGAGCATTTAGACCGTCGCTGGTCTCACTTAATCTCGGTTCCTTGGAGGCAATATATCGGGCTCATCCTGAGCAGTTAGTGTGTTTTATTTGTCTTCTCTAGAAGATGAACAAACTATAAACCGATCGTAATTTAATTACAAGCATTTTCTTTAACTTCGTCACACTTTTCGATAAAAGCTCTTGTGGATCACTTTATACTGAAAGTTTATTACACCGCAGGCCCTTCAAAAGTTATTAATACACGACTAAAGTGTAACGCTGACACTATTGATTTGTTACCACTTACACGCATAACCTATACAAGGCTAAAAATAAAAATAACGACCAAGGATGTCGCATGGGAATTTTTACAGCTTTACGCGCAATTTCAATCAGCCGTCGGTTATACCTACTCGGTTTTATCATTACCCTTCTTACTCTGATCCCATTACTGATCTTTGCCTCTAATTATCAAACCAGCTTACTCGAACAAAAACGCATTAAAACACGCCACCTAGTAGAAACAGCTTCAAGCTTATTGGACAATTTCTACCAACAAGAGCAGCAAGGCGGCATTACTCGTGCACAGGCCCAACAAGCAGCAAAGCAAGCTATCGCTGGACTACGGTATGAACAAAAAGATTATTTTTGGATTAATGACATGACGCCGACCATGATCATGCACCCTTTTAAGCCCGCGCTAGATGGCCAGGATTTAAAGACCCGCATGGCAATGCGTTGTTTGTTGCTATGGCCAATACAGTGAAAAATTCAGGCGCGGGGTTTGTCGATTACTATTGGGAAAAGCCGGGGTTTGATGTGCCCATTGAAAAAATCTCTTACGTCAAAGGCTTCCGCCCTTGGGGCTGGATAGTCGGTTCAGGTGTGTATGTCGATGATATTCAATCGCAATTTCATAGCGAGATGAAACAACTGGGTTTGACGCTACTGGGATCTCTTTCTGTCATGGTACTGCTCGCATGGTCAATTGGTCGCTCTATCACAAAACCGTGCGAACAAACCTTATCGGCAATGCAAGACATTGCTGAAGGAAATGGAGACCTAACGCAGCGTCTGCCATGTAAAGGTAATGATGAGTTAAGCCGTATTGCCCAAGCCTTCAATGTATTTGCTTCTCGTATCGGTGACATGATGCGTGAAACAGCACCGATCAGTGAACATATTAGTGCCGCTGCCTTGCAGCTCAATACCGTAGCAACAACAACCGCACAAGGGGCTGCCGACCAACATAAGGGGGTCGATAGTGTTGCAGCGGCAATGAACGAATTACATAGCAGCAACCAAGAAGTAGCGCATTCCGCACAGCAAGCGGCTGAAGTGGCATTAAATGCACATCAGTACAGCAAAACTGGTATTGACGTTGTTTCGACATCATCGTCTGAGTTACAAGCCCTCTTAACACTCTTGGATAACACAAGTAGCAGTGCCCAAGCATTGGCAAATGACGCGCAAGCCATCGGATCGGTACTCGATGTCATTCGCGGTATTGCCGAGCAAACTAATTTATTAGCTCTCAATGCTGCCATTGAAGCCGCTCGCGCTGGTGAGCAAGGACGAGGCTTTGCCGTGGTCGCCGATGAAGTACGCACACTGGCTACACGTACTCAATCCAGCACCAATGAAATCGAACAAATCATCGGTAACTTACAAACTCGTGCAAATGAGGTAAGTCAGGCTCTTACTCAAACCCGAGAGCAATCAACCAATACCGCTAAACATGCAGATGACGTTGCACAGACATTGTCGTTGATTAGCAATCAAATTACCCAGATCCGTGAACTGAACCAACACATAGCCGAAGCCAGTTCACAACAAACATTGGCCACAGAAGAAATCAATATCAACCTTAGCCAATTAACCGAACATAGCCTAAATACCATGCAACAAGGCGAACATATTGCAGCTGCCAGCGAACAGCTGCTTGCGAGTGGTCACAGTCTGAATACCCACATTTCACATTTTAAGATTTAGCTACCTCGCCCAATTGCACAATGGTATGCTTGGGCTAACCATGATAGTTAATTCTGCTATCATTTTGGTCGTTTATCCATCAATTATACTGGATAACGCCCTTAGCCCAAGATTGTATAAAGGGAGTCTGCTGTGTCTGAGATTAGTCAACTATCACCACAACCTGTGTGGCAATTTTTCGATCAAATCTGTTCTATTCCTCATCCATCAAAGCACGAAGAGCCATTGGCTCAGCACATCATCAAATTCGCTGAAAGCGAAGGATTAGAAGTTCGTCGTGATGATGTTGGTAATGTATTCATTAAAAAGCCAGCAACACCAGGAATGGAAGACCGTAAAGGCGTTGTTCTGCAAGCACACATTGATATGGTGCCGCAGAAAAATGAAGATACTGACCATGACTTCACGAAAGATCCTATTCAGCCGTTTATTGATGGCGAATGGGTTACAGCAAAAGGAACAACCCTAGGTGCCGATAACGGTATGGGTATGGCTGCATGCCTTGCTGTTTTAGCAGCAAAAGACATTGAGCATGGTCCACTTGAAGTCTTACTGACTATCGACGAAGAAGCTGGCATGACTGGTGCCTTCGGTCTTCAAGAAGGCTGGCTTGAAGGCGACATCCTATTAAACACGGATTCTGAACAAGAAGGTGAAGTGTACATGGGTTGTGCTGGCGGCGTAGATAGCGCAATCACACTAGAACTTGAGCGCGAAGCTGTTCCAGCAGAACACGCTGCCGTTAAGCTAGTAGTGAAAGGCTTAAAAGGCGGGCACTCTGGCTGTGATATTCACACTGGTCGTGGTAATGCCAACAAGCTACTGGGTCGCTTCTTGTTCGCCCATGCTCAAGAGCTAGGCCTTCGCCTAGCAACATTTACTGGCGGTAGCCTTCGTAATGCGATTCCTCGTGAAGCATTTGCCATCGCAACATTACCAGCAGCCAACGTAGATAAGCTGAACGAGCTATTTTCGTACTACCACTCAATTCTAGTGGCAGAGCTAGGTAAAGTTGAAACTGATATCAACCTGTTTATTGAGCCAGCTGAACTGCCAGTAGATGTATTCGCCGCAGCAACACAGACCCGTTTTAATGCTGTACTAAATGCGTGCCCTAATGGTGTGATCCGCATGAGTGATGACATCGAAGGTGTGGTTGAAACCTCACTGAACGTAGGTGTTATTACTACAGAATCTAACAGTGTGACTATCTTATGTCTGATACGTTCATTAATGGACTCTGGTCGTAGCAATGTTGAAGGCATGTTGAAAGCCATTGCTGATCTAGCAGGTGTACAGTGCGAATTCTCTGGCGCATACCCAGGCTGGAAACCGGATGCTGATTCCGAAGTGATGCGTCTATTCCGTGAAACCTATAAGAATATCTATGGTAATACACCTAATATCATGGTTATTCACGCAGGTCTTGAGTGTGGTCTATTCAAAGAACCGTACCCGACTATGGATATGATTTCTTTTGGACCAACCATTAAATTTCCTCACTCACCTGATGAGAAAATACAGATCGCGACTGTTGATCTATTCTGGGAGCAAATGGTTGCTATCCTGAAGAACATTCCAGTTAAGAAGTAACGAGTAAAAAGATACGAGTGACGAGAGGCGAGTTCATTGGGACTCGCCTTTTTGTACCTCAGTTCTACAGGCCAGTTTTTCTAACCTAGCATAAAAATCAAGCTCTTCGCTTATCCATAGGATCTCAGGGCCATAGTTCCGCTCTTAAAACTAAAACCCCTCAAACGCTAGCTGCTGTGCTTTCATCCCATGGTCTAGCCCAACACTAATGCCTATCAAACGAATTTCTCTCCCCTTTTGACGGGTAAGTGCTTCTTTGAGTAACCCAACAAACTGTGTTTTATCTAATACGCCTAAAGTATGCTCAACCGTTGTTTGTTGAAAATCGGCAAATTTAACTTTAACGCCTTGTTTCGATATATTCAGTGCAGGACGTTCTTTCTTCAATCTTCGTTCAAGTTCAGGGTATAACTTTTCAATGACTTGCCAGCATTCGTCATATTCACGAATATTATGTGAGAACGTTGTTTCTACTCCCACAGATTTACGTAAACGTTCGACAACGACTTCTCGGTTATCGATACCCTGTGCTCGTGACCACAAAGATTGGCCTAATTTTCCGAACTGCTGCAATAGTAAATGTTGATCATAAGCCTGTACGTCACGCCCGACGAATAATCCTTTTTCGTGCAGCTTTTGAATAGTGACCTTCCCTACTCCAGGGATTTTTTCTAACTTTAGGTTAGCGACAAAATCGGCCACCTCATTGGGTGTTACAACATATTGACCATTGGGTTTATTTAAATCTGACGCCACTTTAGCGATAAATTTCACTGGTGCAATCCCCGCAGACGCCGTCAAATTCAGTTCATCTTGAATTGCTCGCCGAATATCTTGTGCTATGAGTGTTGCTGAGCCGTAAAACATTTCACACTCAGTCACATCTAAATAGGCTTCATCTAATGATAATGGTTCAATTTTATCGGTATAACGCTGAAAGATAGCGCGAATATGCTGCGAAACTTCCTTGTAGACCGACATACGTCCCGGAACGAGAGTAAGGTGAGGACATAGCTTCATGGCTTGCCCCGAAGGCATGGCTGAACGCACACCGTATTTACGCGCCAAGTAATTACATGTACTGATCACACCTCGTTGCTCTGAACGACCACCAATCGCAATAGGGATATTCTTCAAGGCAGGGTTATCACGCATTTCAACGGCTGCATAAAAACAGTCCATATCAACATGAATAATTTTACGCTGTTCGATCTCTACGCTGGACACTTATTTCCTCTACCCTCGCCAATCTGTAAGTAACAAGCTACATTAACTGTTTTTATATACAGTATCATTATAGGCTATTCAAGCAGTCAATAGAAACCAGATACATCGAAGTATCTAAACATAACCCCGAAAAGTCACAAAATAGTATCTTGTGAGCAAGATCTGACTCACACCACATTTTACGCTTCCTTATTCACAATACCGATGAAATTTGATAGAACTATAAATAAGAATAATTAGGTAAGGAGAACCGTTTGTTCAACAAAGTATTGGTTGTTGAAGACAGTAAAGCCTTTCGTAAATTTCTTGATGCACAGTTGCATCAAGCAGGCTTTCACGCAGTATTCGCAGAATCGATCGCTGAGGCGAACGCAATCATTGCGAAAGACAACAACTTTTTATGCGCGGTACTCGACTATTGCCTACCAGATGGGACGGACGGCGAGATCATCGATATCGTGTTAAGTCACCACATCAAATCCGTAGTACTGACAGCACACTTCAGCCAGACCATTCGCGACAAAGTACTGTCGAAAGGCGTTATTGATTACCTACTAAAAGACAGTGCCGCTTCGGTATCTTATTTGGTACCGTTATTACAACGCTTACAGGCCAACACCCACCATAAAGCCATGGTAGTTGATGATTCAACAATGATCCGTCGTCACTTGGTCAATTTGCTCGAGCGCCAAAACCTCTCAGTAATCCAAGCTGAAAACGGGTGTGAAGCCATTAACTTGCTAGCCGAGCATCCTGATGTCACCTTGATCATCACCGACAATGATATGCCCAAAAAAGACGGTATCACCATGACCCGTGAGATTCGTCGCATGTACAGCCGCAACCAAATCGCGATTCTGGGATTATCGGGCAGCAGCGATAACTCCATGACAGCACAATACTTGAAAGCCGGTGCCAACGATTTCTTGTACAAACCGTTTAATCAAGAAGAGTTTTATTGCCGTATTCACCATATGCTCAACATGAAAGATACATCTGACAAGCTGTATAAGATGGCTAACCAAGACACCTTGACCGGGCTATGGAACCGTCGTTATTTCTTTAACCAACAATGTGATAAAGGTTGCCAACACCGCAACATTGCCATGATGGACATCGATTTCTTTAAGAAAGTGAATGATACCTATGGCCATGATGGAGGTGACGCCGTGTTAATACACGTAAGCCGTTTGATTCAGGCCCATTTTGAGGATGCCGTTGTGGCGCGATTTGGTGGGGAAGAGTTTTGTATACAAGCATGTGGATCATTTTCTCACTTTCAACAACGATTAGAACAATTGCGTGTCGATATCGAAGCCTTATACATTCCTTATCTCGATAACACGATAAACGTCACCATGAGCATTGGTGCGGTATCAGGCGCAGCACAAAGCCATGCTATTGATGACATGCTGAGAACAGCCGATGATCACCTGTATTACGCCAAAGAACATGGACGCAACCAAGTGGTGGCTCATGCTTTATAGCGATTTGGTTGCCTATAAATGAAGCACCGCAACAAACTGAAAAATGAAAATAAAAAAGCCTGACTCAACAGAATCAGGCTTTTAGGTTTTCATTAATTTTCTTTCGACCGACCGTAACGTGATAATCTATCACGCCAGTACTTCACGACTAGATGATTTGGTTCTTTTTCCAATCAGCATGACGTGCTTCTCGGGCTTCACGCTTTTTACGCGCGTCGCAAGGTTCAGGGCAGTCACACTCTTTTGCAATGCCGATACCATCAAGCCCACCACAGCTACCGCTAACGCTTTTACGCTGAAAGATGTAGCCGACAGCCATCGCTGCAATAACCAGTAAAAATACCGCGAAAGTTGTTAGATATACAGCCATGATTACTCTCTACTTTTTCTTCAAATAAGGTACAAAATCATCAGATAGATACTCTTTGAAGCCATTTTCCGTTTTTATTACTAATAAAATCGGTAAATTTTCTTCGTTAGCGAGTTTTATCGACTCTTCTTCACCCATAACAGAAAATGCAGTCGCATAAGCATCGGCTGTCATACTTGATGGGTGAAGCACTGTAACGGATACCACATGGTTAGCAATCGGTTTGCCTGTTTTCGGGTTAATCAGGTGCGAATAACGAATACCATCTTCTTCAAAATAGTTACGGTAATCGCCTGATGTCGCCACGGCCATGTCACCTGGTTCAATAATTTCTTGTACTGAACGGCTACCATCTTCCGTTGGTTTTTCTACTGCAATACGCCAAGGTATACCTTCATGGTTGTTACCTTTAAGGCTAAGTTCACCACCGATTTCAACCAAGTAATCAGCTACACCTAACTCATCAAAATAATCAGCAACAACATCAACACCGAAGCCTTTCGCTATTGAAGATAGATCAACATATAGACCTGGAATATCTTTTATTAGCTTATTACCATCAACTTTTAGGTGGTGATAACCAATAATTTCACGACGCTTATTTAACTCTTCATCTGTTGGTGTTGCTTCTGGACGAGCTTCTGGGCCAAAGCTCCACAAGTTAACAATCGGACCAACAGTAACATCATAAGCACCGTTCGTTAGTTCAGATAAACGTAATGATTCTTTTATAACTTTTGCCGTATCAGCAGATACCGTAAAAGGTTCATTCGTTGTGTGTTGGTTAAATTGACTGAGCTCGGAATGCTTACGATAAGTCGACATCTGATCATTCACTAATTCTAGCCGACGATCAATCTCTGCCTGAATATCAGTGGCAGCGGGTAAGCCTTCCTGCTTAATCAACTTAATTGAATAGTAAGTTCCCATCGTTGAGCCGTTTAAATGAATCAACTCACGCTGATCGCCACAACCCACCAATGTCATTGTCATAACAAGCAGCATAACTGCTCGAGTAAGGAACGTCTTCATTCAACAACTCCAAAAATGAAGGGATTACTTATGTTTACCAATATTAACTACGCTTACGTTCTACAGTGAATGCGAGACTAGGTCGTTAATACAAATAACCACAGTAAATATATGCTTATTTTAAATGCTTATATTACGAAAATGGCTGACCCTTTACGGATCAGCCATTTTAACTATGTGTTCATGGCTAATTAGCCACCGAAGTCATCCAGTAGGATGTTTTCATCTTCAACACCTAGATCTTTCAGCATGCCGATAACAGCTGCGTTCATCATAGGTGGACCACACATGTAGTACTCACAATCTTCTGGTGCATCGTGATCTTTCAAGTAATTATCGTAAATCACGTTGTGGATGAAGCCTGTGTAACCATCCCAGTTTTCTTCTGGAGATGGATCAGACAGTGCAACATGCCAATCAAAGTTTTCGTTCTCAGCAGCTAGCTTATCGAAATCTTCTACATAGAACATTTCGCGCTTAGAACGTGCACCGTACCAGTAAGTCATCTTACGAGTAGACTGAAGACGGTGTAATTGATCGAAGATATGTGAACGCATTGGCGCCATACCCGCACCACCACCGATGAAGACCATTTCATTATCAGTCTCTTTAGCGAAGAACTCACCAAATGGACCTGAAATAGTACAATTATCACCCGGCTTTAGTGACCAAATATACGATGACATAATACCAGGTGCTACGTCAGGGTTATTTGGTGGCGGTGTTGCGATACGTACATTCAACTTAATCAAACCTTTCTCTTCTGGGTATGAAGCCATAGAGTAAGCTCGGATTGAATGCTCTTTCACAATAGATTCGTAACGGAATAAGTTAAACTTATCCCAGTCACCACGGTATTCTTCCGGTACATCGAAATCAGAGTATTTGATGTGGTGCGGTTCAGCTTCAATCTGAATGTAACCACCCGCACGGAAAGGAACTTCCTCGCCATCAGGGATTTTAAGAACCAACTCTTTAATAAAGGTTGCTTCGTTATCATTCGAAAGAACTTCACATTCCCACTTCTTCACACCGAAGATTTCTTCAGGAAGCTCAATATTCATGTCAGATTTAACGTTAACCTGACAAGCAAGACGCTCGCCTTCACGTGCTTCACCTTTTGTGATGTGATCAAGCTCAGTCGGTAGAATATCACCACCACCCGATTTGATTTTCACACGACACTGACCACAAGAGCCACCGCCGCCACATGCAGACGAAACGAAGATACCGCTAGAAGAAAGAGCATTTAGCAGTTTGCCACCGGCAGCGGTTGTAATCGCTTTTTCCGGATCGTTGTTTACAGAGATAGTAATATCACCTGATGGTACCAGCTTAGATTTAGCGAAAAGAATCACTAAAACTAGAGCCAGGATAATCAAGGTAAACATCACTACGCCAAGAATAATATCCATTGACTATTTTCCTTTTATCCTGATTACAGCTGTACGCCGGAGAAAGACATAAAGCCTAACGCCATTAGACCAACAGTGATGAATGTAATACCTAGGCCACGTAGACCAGGAGGTACATCTGAATACTTCATCTTCTCACGGAGACCCGCAAGAGCAACGATAGCTAACATCCAACCCACACCAGAACCGAAACCGTAAACAACCGATTCAACAAAGTTGTAGTCACGCTGTACCATGAAAGATACACCACCGAAGATTGCACAGTTAACTGTGATCAGCGGAAGGAAGATACCCAATGCGTTATATAGCGGTGGGAAGAAGCGGTCCAGAATCATTTCCAGAATCTGTACTAACGCTGCAATTACACCGATAAACGTGATGAAGTTAAGGAAAGTTAAATCCACTCCGTCAACAATCGCACCATCTTTCAGTAATAGGTTGTAAACTAAGTTGTTCACAGGTACAGCAATAGTCAATACGACGATTACCGCAACACCTAGACCAAAAGAAGTCTTAACTT
>NZ_PYMJ01000010.1 GCF_003025615.1 Photobacterium frigidiphilum
AAGTCGATCGCTCAATAACATTTTTAACCAAAGTGATCGGCATCGATGTTATTAGGTGATCGCCATGAATGGTATTGGCTGATCGGCATCAGTGTTATTGAGCGATCGGGATGGATGAAAATATGCACTCTTTTCTGAATGTATCCCATAAGCCAATTAGCATGGCGGCAACGGCTGGAATTGCACCAGAAACTTGAATACCTGATTCACCGATAGTCACATCGGCTAGTTCGGTGTTGCCCGTTAAAATACCAGTGGCAACGCTGGCGATAAGTACCAAACCTGTTTGGGTGCTTTTTTGTTTAAAGTCGATCATAACCATCCTTTTTTGCGTAGAAACTTTAAGGTGTACGCGCCAATCACGACACCAACAACACTGATACCAATGCTTTTTACGGTTGGATTCATGCCAGTTTTACCCCTGCTAATACCGTGTTGATTGGGTAGCTCTGCCCGACTTCCATTTTTGCCATCGCTTTGATTATGTTCGCCGCGACATGATCATTGCTGACATCAATCGGTGCATGCTTGCTGATACCCATCCATTCGCTGACCATGTTTGCGTAGTGGTCAGTTTCGTTTTCATGGCTTGGCGCAAAGGTATGCACGATGCTGTGAATGGTATTGATACCGCGTCGTTGGTAGCTGCGCAGTACACGAGCGCCCGCTCTAAAGCCGTACTTATTATCAGAGAAAATACAAAATCGCCCGTCTGTACCTTGTTGGCCTAGCCAGTTATTACGCTTGTTGTATTCGATGTTGAGCGGGTTTTTGTTACGGATACCGCGAACCGTTGAACCTGTTGTCATATCGTTAAGCGTCCCTGAATTATCGAGTAAATCTGACCACCAAAAATTATTAATCGGACTGCTATTGCCACCCTGATTGGTGGCAATGCTTTTCTGTCTTAGCCATATAAACAGCCCACAAAGGACGGTTAAACCCAAGACCCCACGCATTAATAAAACCCAATACCAAACGGCATGACGGAATATTGAACCCTCAGCATTTGATAAACCTGATTACTGCCATTAATCACGCGGGAATTGAACTCAGTTTCGCTGTAATTCACTGTGATTGAATCCGGTGTTAACTCAGTAATGACTGCTGAATCAATCATTTGGTGATTGATTGCTATGTGGTGTGCAGGATTAAAACACATAGGGAAGTGACGATTCAGATTCCACTTAACAGTGTTTACACCGACAATTTCGGCACTGGTTGATGTAATGTTTTTCCACGCCATATAATCAGCGTAAGCGGTTGAATTATGTGAGTCCAAGAACTGAGCGGGATTGTCACCAAACTGATCAACATGCCACAATTTGGAATCATACACATAGCCACTACTGCCATTTTCAATCTTGACGTAAAACGCCATCATGCCCGCATCAGGGCTTCGTAAACATGTGATTTCTTTGGTATCAATGCTTACGGGCTGAAATGGATCATTACCTGCAAATGTGTATGTAGTTTCACCTTCAAAACGACTCGCTTGTAACTTGTCACTATTTGAATAAAGTCGCGCAATACCAACCGTCACTACCGTTCCCGCAGTCGCAGCTAATGTAATTCGTCCTTTTAATTTTGAATGATTCTTACCGTTATGCGGAACGGTAAGCACTTGGTAAAAAGTAAACTCCTTACCAAAAAAATTCAGACAATTACTATTATCAGGAATACCAGCAGTACCACTTAACGGGCTGCGAGTTGGTGAAAATGGTTTAAACTCGGTATTACCGTCATAGGTTTGCGGCACTTCCACCGCCCAATGGCTGGCAATCGCCATAGAACTGCGCCCGTTATACGTTGTTTTCATAGCATCAGGTGTAACACCAGACTTTGAACGCAAGAAAATACCTTGTTGCTGCATATCGGCATTTTCATTGAAACCCGCGTTCTTTAATAAATTAACGGCGGCTGGCTGTGAGCCAGAACTTAAACCATTAATCAGTGCGTAAAGGTCAGCCGCGGTTTTCTCAAACTCATCAGCAAGAAACTCTACTTTGTTGCGTGGGTCGCCAACGGGTAAACGCTGGCTTAATGTTTTCTCTGTCATCGAATCACCTCAATGATTTCTATTGTGTCGTCGTCTGTACCTGAAAAGCTCAAACCGCCAAAGCTGTCTATGCGCTGCTTTTCCCCCGCTGATAATGTGAAGCCATTGCCAATGGTGACAACGCCCACATTGGTTACGCTGGCTTTTAGCAAAACGTGACAACGTAATGAATTAGCTGCTAATACCGCCAACCCGCTGGCGATAGTCAAAACTTGGCTGTCGATGGATGCACCGCCAACGGGTTTAGTTAATACAGGGTTAGTGGCATAGATATTTACTCTTTGCCCTGTTTCCAGTTGCACTTTGGGTAGCTGTGAAATCGCCAGTTGTTGATTCTCAGCCAATACCATTTCTGGCAAGGTTGAAATAGCAACCTGTTGATTTTCAGCCAGTTGCATTGCGGGTAATTCGGATACTTGAACGGGCGGCATTTGTGACACGGTCACTGATTTACCGTCTATTGGGGGTACGTATCGCCCAAAGCCATACAGGATTTCAACGTTGCCCGCTTCACCCAAGTTCTCAATGGTGACTAACCCGCTAAGGTTGTCATCAATGATTTGAGCGCCTTGCTGTAATCGGTATTCACCGCGCTCTGTTTGCAGTAAAACCTTATCGTTACAGGCTTCGACATACAGAAATTCACCCATAATCTGAAATTGGTTACGTTGGCGCGGTTGCATTAATTGTTTAAAGCTCATTACTTCTTACCCCGCATCACAAAGGCCACAACCAATAAGAACGCGATCACTGAAACAACAATGGTCATCTGTTTAGAGGTTGCCACTTGCCCGCCGTCGATTTTCATTTCTGCCAGCTCTTTGAGGGTTTCAAGGTTGTCGGTATTTTGCTTGGCTTGATTACCCGCTAGCCCTGCCACGTACTGCAAGTTTTCACTGTGTGAATTGCTCACCAGTTTGGTGGTATCACGACTGAGTGCGATTGCATCACTGGCAATGTCTTTATTCGCATCAATGGCATCGCTGCCTAGATTGGCTGCAATCCCCAATGCTTTTACGTTGCTGGTTAAGGCTAATTCCCCTAACTCTGCGGCGCGTTCCATTGCGCCGTGGTCTGTCATGGTGACATCAATGTTTGAGTCATTAACGCCCGAAATGGTGACACCTAAATTGTCACCTTGAATGGCATTTTGACCACTTACATTGGTGCTGGTTGTGGTGTTCTTACTGGAGCTACTGCCGCCGCCACCCATTACGAACCCTCCAAACTGAGTGACAACACGGTGTCATGTGTCGTCGTGTCTAAAATAGAAAAACCAAAGCGTTGTAAAATACGTGTCATGCCTTGGCGCACTGTGTGGTACTTAATCGAGCGGTAGCCTTGTGATTTGACGGCCTCAATGATGGTTGGTGCGGCATGTATCAGCCCGCACCCTGTCATGGCTAGAATCAGGTAGTCATTCTCTGGCGTTACCATCCCCACAAACCGAACCGACACGCCTTTGCTTGTTAAGTGGTACAAGCTGGCGTGTTTGTTTTTCACTGCATCACAACAAAACTCAAATTCTGTTTTAGCGTTCTGGACGCGATCAAACGCTGGACGCAATAACAAGAATTGGCTGTTAATATCGGCGCGGTTCGGTCGCATCAGTTGTAAGCGCATTAGCCCACCTTTTTCACTAAGAACCAGACCGCCATCAAGGCCAATAAGACAGGAAGCCAATTGGATAACGAATTACCGCCACCCATGTTGATAGCACCCACCTTGAAACCCATGTTGGATTCAGACGTTGCGGTTGATGGTCCTGCCGCACCACCGCCCGCACTGATTGGCATTGAACCGCCTGCCGATGCTCCGAGACCGGGGATCATTTCATCACCCCCATGATGTTGGCTAACCAAAGCCCCATTACGACAAAAATCAAGATCTTAAACGTTCGGGAAAACGCTTCACCGCTAAACAACCCGCCCGCAAAACCGATACTGCCCGCGAATAACGGCCAAAATAGTAATGGCATTTATTTACCTCGCATCATTAGCATCATGAACATCATCAAAAGCACGACACCGCCACCAATCATCAACATGTTGTTGTTGATTGGCGCGTACGCTATCGGTTGCCCCGTTGGCTGTTGGGCTTGCTCTTGTTTTGGGCGGTTTTCTTCGGGTGCGGCTGATGCTACTTTTTCGGCTTCACTATCAAACCAAGCATTAACCAGACTTTCACCGCCCGTGAAAATAGAGTCGGTAATTCCGCTGAGGCTTTCGCCCCAGCTATCCATTAAACTCATGGCGTCCCCTTATGCCGCGTTCGGCAATGGCTTGACCTGTTCAACCGCTTCAACAATCACCGGAATACTGCCAACTTCGTTTTTATCCAGCTCGAAACACAATTGGCTACGCGCGGCAGTGTTTAACATGCCATCGGCGCCAAAACCGTAACGGATAAAGTCGAGGCTAAACCAACCGACGGTTTGCTCTTTCTTTGATTGAGCAAGATCGTAAGCGTTGTCATCTTTGGTGATGTTCATTTCTTCGTAGGTATCACGAATGACACGAACACGTTGAATGGAATCATCTTTGAAGTGGATACGTTTGAGGTTTAACCCTGCGCTACGCTCTGAAAAGTCGAAAGGCGTTCGACCCGATGCCGCAGCAAACCAAGTCAGTTCATACAAACGCGGCATGTAGTAGCGTTCGGCCTGTGCTGGCAGAACGTGGGCGCGAGCACGCATTGTCGGCACTTTTGCAGACGCGTCTTTGGCTTTCAGTGTGATGTGAATAAACCAGATTTCACCCGCTAAGGTAACGAGGTCTGTTTGACGAACACCAATCTTGGTACGTAGCGTCGCATCACCAAATGAAATGGTATAGCGACCCGCTTGGGCGTAATTTTTACGGTGGGCTTGCAGTGCAACCAGTGTTTCACCTGAGATACTGTATTTAGCCGAACCATTCAAAGACACTTCAACACGTTCAATGTCTTTAGGATCGGTAATGTCAGTCACTAATTCGATACTGTGATAAGTCGGACCCGACACCATACGCAGTGAAGCGCGGTTTCCCCAACCCACACCTTCAATCGGGTCAAGTTCTTTAGGGCGTGGTGCGAAGTTTGTGCTTAACAATTCCATGCTTGCCCCTTAACCGATTTGGTCTTCAATAGCATCAACATTATTTGATGCCCAGACAACGCCAGCCGCGACAAGCAGTGCAATCACAGCTGTGACCACATACCCTTTAGTTTTTGCATTCATGTTTATTAGCTCTCTGTATAAACGTGGTTAAGAGCCAATAGGAAAACAGGTGATTCGGTTTTAAGGCAAACAAAAAAGGACTACTAAGGCTATAGGTTAAATAGTTAGGTTGAGTCTAAGCTTTGTCCCTATTGCATGTTAGCGCTGAAATCATTCACAGTTTATTAATGTTAATTCATTTTCGAATCTCGGATTTCTGTACGAAACACAAAAAATGCCTGCTCTAGGCAGACATTTTGTCATGGTGTATAAAAGATAATATAATTAGTACTGGCATGTTTTCGACTATATTATTACTATGCCTTCATCAATAATTCAGTACTTTTTTTAATTGGAATACTTAAGCAAATACCAACCTCACCAGAAGAAGCCTCATCAACATCAACTCCATCGAGCTGGATTGAATCAACAACTAAATTTGATAGCCCCCCATCTTTCCTTGCAATAAGAGTAGTTCCTTTTGTTATTGTGCAGTTCCCAGATAAGTTTAAAATTGCTACTGTACCATTTTTGAATATTTCACTTGGTGTTCCAATGAGTATTAAATCCTTTGGTTCAAGTGAAACCAAACCAAATTCATATAAGCTATTCCGAACATCACACTTAGATAAAACCCCTTTTTCAATCATAAAATAGGCTTGATATAAATCATAAGTAGTTAATAAACCTCTTTTTTCTCGAACTGAGTCTTTAAGTTGATTTTCTGTGAATGGTGGATTAGTTCTACTCTTAGGCGCCATATAGCGTTGGTGGTTTACAATATACAAACCAAAAACATCAAACTTCCCACGTTCCTCAGCTCTCCTATATTTAATTTTACTTATTTGAGAGCATGCTTTATCAGTTGAAGTGCCGCCTATACCTTTTATTTCTATAACAAGAAGGCCTTTATCTGTTTCAATTTGTAAATCTTCTTCAAACACATCAATTACTTGCTCATCCATATCAATTACAGATTCAAAACCAAGCCAAATCATATACTTTTGTATAGCTTTGACTAATTCATCGCCACTTTGAGATATGAGATCATGTAAGAAATTATATTCTACTCTTGTATTATCTATACTCTCTTTGATACTTTGTAAATTATTTTCAAATTCAAATTCAAGTTCAGCCTTCTTCTGTAATAATCCTTCTTCACCTGGCAATAAATACTCACCATTAGATAACCATCCAAATTGACCATGATAAGGAAATAAATCAGGAAACATATCGGGAAGGACGGAATTTAATAACTCTGAAGTAAATGACTCCTTATTTTCAAAGTCAGGAAAAACAAAAACAGAGCCTTCATTATAAGTATGAAAATAGCTAACAACTTCACCTTGGTCATTTTCCAGTAGAGGGATAAAACTATTATCTAACTCTGTTTTTTGTTTGAACCATTTTTTAGGGTGAATAAATGTTGTTCCATATGAAACTTTATCTAAATGCTTCTCAAGTAAAGAGGATAACTTATTATTAGAAGATATTTTAACTCTTTTTCCGGTTCTAGATTTTATTTGAGGCAAACCAGAATAAAAGTTCAAATTAGAATAGTTCATACTATCGGAAATTTTTGTTTGATATGAGTCAATTTCAACGATGTCATAATGAGCATTAACTTCAGTAGAACAAAAAACTATTACAATAGAACTTTTTGTAAGTAGCTCTGAGATTTCACCTG
The DNA here is from genome assembly GCF_003025615.1 of Photobacterium frigidiphilum. GTDB lineage: Bacteria > Pseudomonadota > Gammaproteobacteria > Enterobacterales > Vibrionaceae > Photobacterium > Photobacterium frigidiphilum. The sequence goes on from NZ_PYMJ01000010.1 coordinate 6,943, forward strand.
ATATTATATTTATTGAAAATGGACGAGGGTCAAAAATATCCTGAGGGTATTGGCTTAATAATGCTACAGCCTTTTTAGCTTGAAGGGATTTAATGGTATGTTTATTCTGATCATACTTTTCTTCTTTTCCCTTTGTCATATCAAAGATAACAATATCAAACTCATGCAAGTTACTAGGTGACTCATAATTAAGGTTCAACAACTTTTGATCATTTCGATTTTTATTTAAAACCTTAATTGTAGAGCCAGTAGTCCCCTCTTGAATGTTGAACTTTGATTTAACCAAACTTTCTTTAACATCATCACTAATATCAAAAGCACAGACCATTGGTCTTGCGTGTATACCTGAATTTTCCATATTATAAATCACTTAATATTCATATTTACTTAAATAAGTAACATTAAAAGAGCATCATCGGTGTATATATCACTATGCTACCAGACACTTACAGTTGGAGATTGAAAATTTTATACACTAATTGCTTATTATTGCAAATCAGAGAGTTAGCTCACAAAAATCACTATTTACTACATTAGAAGTCCATAGGGATAATTAGCCACTGAATGTTCTAAGTAAACTTAAAATGGAATTAGCGGTAAATTAAATAATTCGAATGCTTTCCATTATTACCAACGAATCACTCCTTTCTTCCACGCCTTACCATTCTGCAGAATGTACTCAAGTTTAACTAAAGGAATAACTTCACTCGCAGGTATCCCCGTTTTACGCTGGATGTAATGTGCACTGTCATCGGCTTTTTGCATCATTACACACGCATACTGACAGTTATCAATGATGGTTTTTGATACTTCCTGACCACGTTGAAACATGTTGATGGTGTGAATGTTGTACTTTCTACCTAACCGTAACAGCTTGCCATGATAGCCCGTTGCTTTACCCGTGGTGTGGCTATGCTCTGCCACTTCCTCACAAATCACCTTTATTGGTTTGGCATGTTTACCATCACCGACACCCCATGCAATAGAGCAGAATCGGTCAAAATCTTCTTCGGTGGTTTCTCGTTTCGGGTAATACGCAATCTTAAACCCTTGCTTGGTTTTACGCCCCGCAATAACGGCGATCGCAAAATCACGAAGGTTGGAATAGCTGCGAACGACACGCCCCGCGAGTTTGCCTTGGTAATCGTTAAGAGGGTCAAAAATCACCACTTGGTCGGTTGCCTTAACAAACAGCTTTTTGGCTGCGGAGGTTTTCCCGCAGCCAGACATGCCAACCGCATACGCATGATGATTATCTAGCGTATTGTTTTGGTTAACGGGTTGGAGTTTCAAGCCGCCTCCTTGTCATTATTATCGTCATTCGCTGCCTTCTTCGATTTAACATCTTCTAGCTTTAATTTCCTGACTTGCATCATGCTGCTGAACCCTAATAAACCAATCGCAAACAATGCCATGATTTCGTCCATATACGGTTCTAACCATGGAGGTGGCTTACCGCCGTATTTCACGATCAAAGGTGCAACCTTATAGGCTACGTTTTCGGCTTGGTCGGCATCAAATTTAAAGTCTTTGTGTACTGCCATTTTAAGTGTTGATTCAGTTGCCATTAACCCCATAAACACGATGCCAGCCGCCGCTTCAATAGACATGGCTTCTGGTTCATCTTTCGGTTTAACGTCGGTTTGAGTGGGGTCAAAATCAACATCATCATTAAAGCTATTGGCAAAGCGTTTCTCATCATCTTCTGAATGATGTTCAATTTGTTCGGCTTCTTCTGGCTTGATTGGCTCTTCGAGTTCCATGCTGTTTCCTATAGGTTTGTTGGGTTAGTTGAATTTAACGATTGCACCACCAGTGAGCCCGCCAAGTACAATACCGCCAAGCACAGCACCCCAACCAATACGTTTTTTTTGCGGTTCGTTTTCGGTTTGATTATCGGTTGTGGTTCGGTTGCTGGTTTGCTCTGCAAGGCAGGTAGTTGCTGGCTTGGCTGGTTTAATGATTGGGCTTTTATTGCCTTCGCTTTCACCGCTTGTTTCTGTTGATGCTGGCGATGCTTCTTTAATGATGCTGGATTCTTCGGGTTGCGCTTGCTCACTGGTGATTAACTCCGCTTTAGTCACATAGAATTGATTGAATACACGTTGAACTGGATCACCGGTACGTTGGTCGGTGCCGCAGGTATCGCAAATCGAATACAAGAATTTAGAACGCTTGCCGCGAGAACGGTGCAAGGTACGCACATCACCACATTCACAGCGTTGACCGCCAGCGGTCGGATTGACTGAGGCGCGTGTTGGCCATCCGTTGTTATCCATTAAAAATGCCCTCCACCACGTTGCTCTAATTCAGCCAGTTTCTGGTTAACGCCATTCATCCAAACCAATACCAAACGTAATGGCGCGATCAGCTTTGAGGCGAACATATTGCCTTTGGCTTTTTGCACTTCTTTATCCAGTTCTACTGTGATTCCTTTCAATTCATCCATGGTTTACGGTTTCCTCTATGCAGCTAATGCGTGGGTTTCATACTGTTCGCGGATTAGCATTGATTTGGCTAATTCCGCTTCGTTATCGGTTTCATTTGGTACTAATGGATCGCTTAGAACGCTTTGCCAGTAAGCGCGTTTTTCTTTGAATCGTTCGTATTTGTTGGCGTATTCAATACGGGCTAACTGTTTGGCTTCATTGACGGTTTGGCGGTAGGTATCATCATCAGATTTAGATTCCATTGACCAACCACGTGCACCCGCCGCCCAAAGCAGAAAATCAAAGGCTTTTTCTTCGGCTTGTTCGCCATCGAATGACGCGCAATAGCTATTTTTTGTCGTGGCATACACACCACGACTTTTGAGTTGGTCACGACTTGCCCGCATTTGGTGTTCAATTTTCGCCAGCCTTGCACTTAACCGTTGTTGTATCTCTTTTGGTTTCTTGGCTTGTTTCGCTATCGCTTTTGCCTTGATGGTTTGGTCATGCTGCTTTTGAAGGCGGCGAATATAGCGGTCAATTGGCTTACGCCATTGTTCTAGCTTGTAACCTAGTTCTTTGATGATCGCCGCCATGTTGCCTGCTTCAAAACTGGCTAAACAATCCCAACCTGGAGCGCGACTGCAACGGGCGATGTTATAGCGATTGCCTTTGATTAAACCTTGGTTAGCATTGCCTCCTTTGGCGGCATACCCCACGGCTTTTATGATGTAAGAGCCAGCAGCTTGGGTATGTCTAATTTTTTCTAGCTTGGCGAACCCATGCCCCCAAATGTTTTCGATGCGTGATGCCCACGCCTCAAAATATTCACGTTCAACTGTCCATTGCAGCAAGATATGCACGTGGGGATTCGGTTCACCATCATCATTGGCAGGACATTCCGCCACCCAAATGTAGTGAAAGGGTTTTTCTATCGGCTCTAATTCAAACGGTTCGTTATCGGTATCAATGCCATGCCAACCGCGTTGGTACATCTTTTTGATGCCATCCAGAAAACGGGATACCTCTTTGCCAATGGTGGTTTCGCCAGAAAAGATTTTTTCACGCTGTTCGGGTGAAAATGTCGGGGTTAGAAAGGTGGTAAAGCCATCATGGCAAGCTGCGACATACGCACCCGACTCGAAAATCTTGGTCACGGCGCGTTGGGTCAGTTTTTCAGTGTAGCGTTCACCCGATTGTGCCTCAGGTGCGGCACTTGGTCGGGTTTGGGTGTGGTGCAAAACGCGATATTGATTTGACCAATCACGATTCATCAATCTAACTGTGGATAACGGCTTGGTTTCATTGGTCTCTGCTAGCTCGTACAAGGTGTCATGATTGTAGAAAGCCTCAGTGCTGGATAGCACCGTGTCACCGCGCTGTAGCTTGCGTTCTTGTCTCAGAATACGGTCTAACGCGGCTTGTTGTGGGTGTGTCGGACTTTTGCGCCCTTGGACAAGCCTATTGTTTTCGTCACTTCGTGCCGCCGCTTCGCGGAGATGTTTAGCGTTATAGTTAGGCAAAGAAGCAGCATACGCTTTTTGTTTATTGGCAATAAAATCAGTATCTCGGTTAACGCGATTTAAATCCCAAAACTGTTGCGGTGTTACTTCTTGAGGTCGTGGACCACAAAAATTGAATCCTAAAAAACCGCTCTCGAAGGCGGCTTGATTGCTTTTAGTAATATCGGCTGGCTGAACAGCGCCAGCCACATAGAGAACATCGTTAGGTGGCAACATTAGCAATCACCTCCGTTAATTCCTTTCGAGTCTCTTGGATATCGGCCATAAATTGAATGGCGGTGCGACGTTCGCCCGCCAATCGATAACTCCGCGCCAGCGCAATGCTGGCACGAATGTCATTTTTCAATAGTTGGTAAAGGGTACTGTTCATTACAAGCCGCCCATAACATCAACGGCGTTAGCAAAAGCCTGATAGATGCGACGAAACTCAGCTGCATCATTCAAGAAAAACGCGACATCTTCATGATCGCCATTAAGACGATTTTGACGCGCAATCATTAGAGAACGCTTACATTCACGATAAGCATGGTCAGCCATGTACTGTGCGGTGATTGATTTATCTACTGGGATCGCAACTTCGTGCAATGGCATAGAAGAAACCGCCGCCCCCGAAGGGGCTTTAGTCACTTGCTTAGGGATTTGATTGCGAACAGGGACAAGGCACTTACCCCAATATTGAACGGGAGTACCGTCTGCAATTAATGCACTCGCTATATTTGGAGCTAGCTCTAAGGCTTCCTTTTCCAGCTCAAATGGCAGTGGGCTTTCGTCTTTTGGAACGGCAAAGATAATCTGAAGGTTTTCACCATCAGTAATTAAGAGGTACATTGTATTAAAATCAGCAAACATCATAATTTGCCTCCTTCAATCCAATCGAATGAAAAAACGATATAGCCGTCTTGTTGTGCAAAATCAGTGATGTATTTGATTCGAATAACTAAGTAACGATTTCCATCACTAAGATGTATACGGTCTCCGACTTTGAAGTCACGATCATTCTCTCGAATCTCAAAGGTTTTATCTCCATCAAGAATGGCGTTTAAATACTCAGTTCTAATTTTAAGGCTATGCTGTTTCATCGCGCACCACCCAATACTGGTGAAACATGTTCTACTAAACGTCGACTTTCACATTGAAACTCTTTGTCATTCTTAAAAATAGTTAGCCGTAATTTCAGGTCTCGATGAAAACAATCATCTGCCGCCAGTCTTGCTGCAATGGCAACCTTAACAGCGAATCCCCGTCCAAAATCGTCACTTGCATCAAAAGCAGCAGTGGTAATTAGTGCAGGTATGCGCCCCATGCGGACGGCGCCATACATAACCTTGAAATGCTCTTTGGCTGTCATGTTCATAATGCGCCCCCCAATCGAAAAGTGGCGAGATACTGCTTATATTGACTCTTTTCTTGATTACGCTGTGATTGGGTTTTGAAACGAAATTTCTGACGAAGTTGGCGTACGATAGCTAACGAATTTTGAGTCAATTCCGACTTAGGATTTGCGCAGCCAGCCATGTCTGGACATGGACTATGAATGGGGTTGTGATCAATTTGTTCTTTAATATCCATCTGTTACATCCCTATAAGCAGTTGTTTGCATGTGTGCTTATATGATTAACCAACTTTTAGATGTATACAACTCGGCGATGGGTCTAGGAATGATCAAATTGATCGCCTATTATTTAACAATAGAGCTAAACAAACGGCGTAAATATGACTTATACAAATGTATTATTAGATATGTTGAAATCTAGGTATAACCTGACTTCCGAGTACCAACTTGCGAAGAAATTAGGTATCAATGATTCACGTTTGTATAAATGGAGAAAAGAGCTAAACTCTATGGACTGGGATATGGCTTTCCAAGTCGCTGATTTACTTGAAATTAATGATCAAGAAGTCGTTCATGGATTGCTTGATGACAAGTACGAAAACCCCCGCCTTATCAAAGCCTTACGACCAGAAACGACCTCTTAATTTTACACTACCATACTATACATAATGCGCACCGAGGGTGTTAGACCCATTTAGAAGTGTCATGTTTGAGCCAGTTAGAAATGTCATGTTGAACTAACTTCAAAGCACCATTTACTTAATGTGTGCTCTGGAGCCAATGAGATGTTGTTAACTATGACTGATGATGAACTGCTACGAATAAAACTGATCCAAGATATTTGTGATAAACGTATCACTGGCGTCGAGGCTGCTCGTATTCTCAGTTTGAGTAGCCGACAAATTTATCGTTTAGTTAAGCGTTTTATAGCGCTGGGCTCTGGCGGTTTACTGTCACTCAAACGTGGCCGTCCCAGTAATCATCGTCATGATGAGAGATTAAAATTACGGACATTAGCCATCATCCATGAGTACTACATCGATTTTGGGCCCACACTTGCTCATGAGAAATTGGCTGAAGTTCATGACGTTCATATCTCGTTAGAAACTTTGCGCCAATGGATGATTGCCGATGGCCTTTGGGTGCCGCATGCCAAACGCAAGCCGCGGATTTATCAACCTCGTCACCGTCGTGATTGCTTGGGTGATTTGAAGGTCGCAGCAATAAATGCTGCTTGCTGGTATACATCGACGATGCCACCGGTCGTCTAATGAACCTGCGCTTCAGTGAAACGGAATCCGCCTTTGATTATATGGCTGCAACCCGCGAATACATCAATCAACACGGTAAACCGTCGGCCTTTTACAGCGATCGCCATGCAGTATTCCATGTCAGTAAACGTGATGCTCAAACTGAACGACTCACCCAGTTTGGCCGTGTGCTGAACGATTTAAACATTGAACTGATTTGTGCCAACAGCTCACAAGCCAAAGGCCGCGTTGAGCGTGCGAACAAAACGTTACAAGATCGCTTAGTGAAAGAGATGAGATTACAAGGCATTGATACAATTGAACAAGCGAATGTCTGGCTCCCCGACTTTATCGCTGATTTCAACCGACGCTTTGCCAAACCAGCCTGTTACCCCAAAGACATGCACCGTACCGTCAGAGAAACACCTGAAGATTTGGACGATATCTTTGCCTGGCACGAAATACGTAAACTATCGAAATCACTGACTTTTCAGTACGACAAGGTTCTTTACCTTATTGATCCTACAGAAGAAAATAGTCGGCTAACACAAGAGGCTGTGAAAGTGCTGGATTATCCCGATGGGACAATTGCAATCCAATATGGCCATCGAAAATTAGAATTCAAAATATTCGACAAACTGGCTGATGTGGACCAAGGCCAAGTAGTCGATAACAAACGGCTTGGCGCGGTATTGAAATTTGCCCAAGAGAAACAACAAGAGTTCGATCAGCAACACAAACGCAGTCGCAGTAAAAGCGCCCCTAAACGGACAGCCCAACAACGAGCAGTACAGCAGCTGCGGGGAATCAACCCAGTCTTAGCCAGCCCTGAAACGTTCAAACCCAGCACCAAGAAAGGCTGACTTCCCTACTCTACAACCAGTTTAAGAGCAGGATGAACTACCTTGAAAGGAGACATTTTAATCTGGGAACAAAGCAGGACATTTTAAATTGGGATAAACAGACGGTGTTAGAACCATTTAGAAATGAAAAATATGAATTTGGGTCTCCCTGCCGGATTCGAACCAGCATCTAAAGATTCACTTAAGAGTCTATTGTTCTTCCAATTGAACTAAGGGGGAATTATTGATATGTACCAATCCTTTGCTAATTATCATTCATTGAATCAGCCAACAAGAAACATTATATGCACTTATCATCATACTGTATGTGACGTAGAGATGATTTCTGTTGTTTGTCAGTTTTGATTTAAAACGACACTTTATTCCCAGATTGAAATGTCACGTTGAACTAACTTCAAAACACCATTTACTTAATGTTTAGCCGTGTGCTCAATACGTTTCTAATATTCAGAAAGTAGCGACCAACTTCCATCCTTCTCTTTTCTTGAAAGAACAAAAAGCCGTGTTGCACTATAAGTTCCTCCTTCCGTCGCATTAATCACTTGCATTAAAAGATCCTCTATCTGATCGCCATTGGTGTCGCCTTTAGCTAATACCAGCATTGTTTGTGACCCACCATTAATTTTCAGTTCGATCTCGTAATCATTAACTTGAGTAAACCCTATTATAGGTGTTACGTCGTTTATACTTTTCAGTAAGCCGTTAGCTTTGATAGATGACTGTTGGCTTTTTGATGGTATAAACGCCATAGCGACAGGTAATGCACCTATTGCTCTTTTATCCAAGCTCCCAGTTAAGTACGAGATATTAGATGGAGCCATATCAACGGCAATAGTAATAGCCCTACATTGCATTAATGCATTCAGGTAAGGCGTATGATGCGAAGGTTCTACTGGCTCGAAATTGTCATTCTGGGCTGCTAAAATTGAGCTGCAATTACCCACTTCTCGTGTTTTTTTACCTGAAATTTGTTTTACAGCGACCGTCATGCTCCAAGGTATGCTCAGTTCGTCTTCTAAATTATCTACAACACTTGCATCTACCATATAAGCAACCATCGTAAGCGCTGGATTGATAAATACAGGAATATTCATTGTATTTTCCGTTAATGATTTTTTTCTATCAGAACATCCACTGACGAGAATCAGAGCCGAAATACCTATTATTAAAAACAATGAAGGATTAATCTTTTTCACTACATAGATCCTTAAAGCTTAGTTGATTTTGCAGCTTTATTCAGCAACTCTTTTACGTATTTGTTCCGTGCCAGTGCTATATCTAAACGGTTAGATTCATTTGCTGCTTTATTCCAATCTTTAGCTTTAATACTTTTATTGAAATTTGGAAAACCATTCCTAAGTTTTGTCATGCCTAGATTAAAAATCATATCAAACAATGCCAATTTCACCTCAGATGGAAACTGTGTAAATTCTACTGCACCATATAATCGTTTAAGTTCACTTTCAAAGTCGTCTATATGCTTATTAGTGATTTTATCAATAGTTGAAGGCGTAAGTTTAAGTTTGGTGCGATTTTTATAAATTGAAGCAAATAAACCTGCTGGAGAGTTTTTAACAGATTCAAAGTCGATCTTGATCTCTTCTTTTGTTGATTTTTTGTTTGTTGTTTGATGGATAAAGTCTAGCGCTTGCGCAGCTGTAAGATCTTTTATTAAATGGCCAACCCCCACGGTAATAAACCCTTTGGTATCTTTATACATATGCTCAATTCTACCTTCGTATTTTTCAAGATTTTTACGAAGAATTTGTTTTTCCATGGCAGTTAACATTACGTGTTTCCTTTTATCTATTTTCTTGACGACGTAATATGCAGAACGGATCATCAGGTAGATTTTTAATCGAGCTTTCCATGCAAATAGCCGTGCTAAGTTTTCAGTGACGGTACTATAATCACAATTTCAGTTATAGATGGTTGTTAACATTAAATTTTTAGGGTGATGATACAGATCAGCTTTATAATAAATATATTACTTACTGCTACGTGTTGATGTGAATCGAAAAAGATCAGCTATTCAAATGCGGGAATCCCCGTCTTGCACTGGATGTAATGGGCACAATCATCGGCTTTTTGCATCATCACATACGCATATTGGCAGTTATCAATGATCGTTTTTGATACTGATGGTTAGTCTATTATCTTGGGTGGTTTGGTGTCGGATGAATCAAGACAGTCAGAATCAGGTGTGCCGCTATTGAAAGATATACCGTGGATTGGGGGGTTATTTAGAACAACTTCTGATAAGTCGGTGAGTTCTCAGATGTCTGTGTTAATTAAGGTCACGATGATATAAAACCACCGCACAATAAAGTATTTGAAGCAAGTACCCCTAAGACGTTGATCGCTATTGATGGAACTAATGCATTAAAAATTACTGCAGCTATGTGGATTGATTGTGGTGTAAGCAAAAACTTAATTTACGATCTATTCTTTGATAGGTACAAGTCCATTTACTGTCAATTATTTGCGCATACAATGCTTTTACCTGATGTTGACTATTGTGGAAAAGATTTAATCACTGAAACTGTAAAAAAAGTGTATGCGGAAATGTCCTCTTGGAGCGTTTAATATGAATTTAATTAATATAATTGATGCAACAGATGAAGTGTCTCGGTTAATACTGGAGCTAAGAGAGTCAGGTGCTGAATTAGATGAACATCAGTTCCAAACATTTGAAAACTCTTTACAAAACTTAGTTTCATCTGCTACTGGATTAAAACCAAACCTAAGAGATTGTGAGCATTGTAAAGGTAAGGGGTATGTAGATTCGATAACATAAAACAATCAAAATGATGCGTTCCACTCGGCAACTTTGGTACGAAAAATAACAGCCAACACCCTGTTGACTGTTAGAATGAGAGCTATTAATTAACAGCCTCTGCGGCTCTTTGGTAGTTCTTTCAATTGCCTTACTGTTCTGATTATTTGCCCCAATAGCGCAGCCATATAAGAGCACTCCTTGCACCCCAATTTTTCGGCATAGCTCGCTGGTTGAAACCGCTACGAACTCAGCAATCCGCATTAACCGCCCTTCACACTGCCAAGCCGCTTTTGTTCTTAGCTAGATAACTTATTTGTAGAGTATGGAATACATGACATTAGTTGAGTTTGAAATGTTGCTTGATGGTGGGCTTACAGAACCAAAGGCTGTGTTCTCTATAAGTATACGGTAGTCACCAGAATCCAACTTCATCCAACCAGACTCTGTTTGACTTGATGGGATTGGTGAAAACGTAACAAGTGAAACTAACGTTGCATTCGCAAAGTCATTTGTCTGTGTTTCATCTTCCCAGTTTTTGTACTCTTCTTCTGTAATGATAAATGCTTCTGAAGGGACATTATCCAATAAACTAACTTTGACGTTAACTTGTTGATTGCCGTCTACATTGAATTGCGTTGAAAAGTATTCATTCTTCTTGATAAGCACTGAATCTAATTCTTTCACATCGTCATTACTATCGCAGCCTAATAGTGATGTTGATAGAAGTGATAATAATATTAGTCGTTTTAACATAATTCAGATGCCTTTTTTAGACGTATTTCAGTCATTTAAGCATACTCGATATTTTTTGCCACTTGAGCATATATGTAAAAAAACGCATGCAATAAGGTTGCCTTAACCGATTTGGTCTTCAACGACATCAACATTATTTGATGCCCAGACAACGCCAGCAGCGACAAGCAGTGCAATCACAGCTGTGACTGCATACCCTTTAACCGCCTACTCTGTGATTTCCTTACCCAATATCAACTTGATGATTGTTACGGGGTCACCTTCTCAATTAACGCAAGTTGATAACCTGATTACGCGTGTTGATTGATGCGGTTGTGATGGATACACGCCTTGGTAACGGCGATTACAAAAAACCAGAATACCAAGCCGTATCTGTTAGTGATGGATAGAAAAAAAGGTTCTATTAATGTCGGTCAGAACGTGCCCTTCTTAGTCTCCACTGAAACCTCAAACAATGGTTCGCTAGTGCAAAAATCGAGCGACAAAATGTGGGGCTGGGTTTGAGTGTTGTGCCTCATATCGTGAATAATTCCATGGTTCTCACGATCAACCAAACATCATCGAGCGTGTCTGATAGTGATGTTGCCTCCGATATTATTACCAACAATCGAGAAATCAATACGGTGGTTCAAGTGCTGGATGGTCAGTCCATTATCTTGGGTGGCTTGGTGCCAGATGAGTCGAGACAATCAGAATCAGGTGTGCCGCTATTGAAAGATATACCGTGGATTGGGGGTTTATTTAGAACAACTTCTGATAAATCGGTGAGCTCTCAAATGTCAGTGTTAATCAAGGTCACTGTAATATAAAAAACCATACAATATTGAGTGGTTGACTGCCCCATAGCGCAGCCATATAAGACCACTCTCTATACCCCAATTTTCCGGCATAGCTCGCTGGTCGAAACCGCTACTGACTCAAAAATCCACATAACCGCCCTTCACACTGCCAAACCGCTTTTGCTCTTAGCTAGATCACTAAGGCTATGATTTTGAGCGGTTAACCTTCAAATCATGACGAATCTGAATTGATAACATGATCAATATCATATGCATTGAAATTTTAGATACATTTTGTATTATTTGCCATACATGACAAGCTAAAATAGTTGGTGCTTAGTGTGATTTTTCTCTGCTAGAAAAGCGATTTAATTTTTTCTCGATAAGCTTAGGGGTTGTGTGTGGAAATAGATGCGAAAGTTATTGCTGCTATGATTGCTGTATTTGGTCTTTGTCTTTCAGCACTTTTTGCTAGCTTTGGCTATTATTTACGAGTAAGAATGGAATCAAAAAAAAATGCGAAGCATGTACTATATCTCTTGTTAGAAATAAGGCGTTCTTTATTAACGGAGCTCTTTGATCCTGTAGCTATTTCAAGTCGATATTTAACTTACTTCAGCAAGCTTTTGAGAGATAAAGGTCTTGATTTTGATGAGTCTCAATTACCTGATGAATTTCGATTATTGCTCAGTAATTTTTTTGAGAAGATATTGGGCTCTCTGTGTGTTGATATTGAATCAAGACTTCTTGAACCGTATGAAAAAGCAATATTTGAACTATCAAAAGAAAACCCCATAATCGCTCATAGATTAAGAACTAAAGATCAAATATTACAAACCTTTGACCATTGTAAGAAAGCTATTAAAGATTCAAATAACATATTAATGGTTAAAAGTAATGAGAAACCTTTACAAAATCACATGACTGATAGAGTAAGCAACTTACGATCTTCTGTCTTTAACAAATTTATTGATACTCTAGATAAAGAATTACTCATATTATCTAAAATTTGTGGGGGCAAAGAGTTTAAGTCATGTAAAAAATTAACTGAGAATAAAAGCAGAGAAAAATTGGATAATATTGACTTTAGTGTTTTTGACCGTCAAATATCAGGTTTTCTTGACCCTCTTATGGATAGTTTGAAAAAGAAACCAATAGAAAAAATCACCACCGCTGAAATCGTGTGATGCGAGTAAGTTCCCCGTCTAGTAACACGGGGGAAAAGTTTGGCATACACTAGCAGCCAATACCAAGTTTTCGTTCTTAGTTTGGTTCAGTTATGAGATATACGATCTTAGATCGTTGAATAAAATGTTAGGCTTTAATTTTGCCAAATTAGTGCATTGTAAAGGTTTTAATCAAGCTACTTTTAGCTTTTACCTTGAAGGCTGTATCCGATAAACTAAACGTCTCTTTGATTAATTTACCAAGTTTACGATTAATATAATTCTGACTTGTTAGATTGCAGATATTCGTATAAGTATCTAATAAATCTGAATTGTTTTCTATACAAATGAAAATGTTATCAGTTATGCGTTTTTCACTTTTTGATACATCGGTTGCTGCGATATCGAGCAGTGACGACAATTTACTTTCAATTTCAACTTTGCTTGGCATGATAACTACCTTATTTTGTTAGCAGAAGTGTGATTTTCATCTCTGTTGCGGTTTAGAAAATTAAATTTACTTTGGTTACACCACGGTTTTTAAGCTCTTCTACCAGTTCTTCAATGGTAGCCGTTTCAAGTGAAGAATCAAAAGACGGTATTTCACCTTCTTCACCAAAAAGAGCTTTATTAAGTTTTTGCCAGGTTTGCATTGTCGGAACGGCTTCACCTCGTTCATACCTGCCAGGCATCACATTTGAAATTTCCGCGGATTCTGCTAATTCGGCTAAAGTAAGTTCGGCATTTTTTCTTTCACGTCTTAATTGTCTTGGAAAATTTCCTGAATTAGGTTCAGGTAACATTTTAGCACCTCGGCATGCTGGATGAGTAACCTTTCGAATTAAATATAACTTCTTTAAGTTACTTTATCAAGATTGAAGTAACTTAAAGCCTAATCGGGTAGCCGAGGGTCTTTAACCCTCAGCCCCCACAACACCCTGCATGCGGATCCGCACAGGGCGTTTCACTTAGAATGGTGAAGCCTAATCCATCCATCACGTAGTTCAACCAGACCCTGAGATCTTAGGTAAGCATTGGATAATGCTTGCTGTATTCCCGGTGTCTTTGAACTTCGCCATGGGCCTTTACTGGTAATGTCACACGCAACGGCTGATTGAATCTGAACTCCTCGATTCAACAGACTTTTTACTTTAGTGCGAGGCTTTCGCCACTGTCGCCAATAAGCCATTCTGACTCTGCGCCTGATCCAATGATCGAGCTTGACACAGAATTGATAGCAGTTGGCGATACCAAAGTAATTAACCCAGCCTCGTAGATATTGGCTGATTTTGAAGAGTTGATATTTCATCGATACTCCCCAGTTGCGATTTGTCAGTCGCCTAACTTGCAGCTTAAACTTCTGCAATGTTTTGGCATGCCATTGAATACGGTTTGCCCGGAATGTGAATCCCAGAAATTTGCTTTCAGTGGTTCTGACAACGTGACTTTTGGTTGTGTTCACCGTGAGTTTCAGGCGGTTTTGCAAATAGCGACTGATACTTAGGAGCACGCGTTGGCCCGCACGCTGACTTTTTACAATAATGGTGAAGTCATCGGCGTACCTGGCAAATTTATGTCCTCGTTTCTCAAGTTCTTTGTCGAGCGGATCGAGCATGATGTTCGCCAATAATGGTGACAATGGGCCTCCTTGAGGGACGCCTTCTCGACTCTTCATATAAAGCTGGTTATCGCCTTTTGATTGACAAATGACGCCAGCTCTAAGATATCGACTAATTAACTTAAGTAGACGTTTATCTTTCACTTTGTAGCCAAGGTGAGTCATCAATAGGTCGTGGTTGACTCGGTCAAAGAATTTCGACAAATCAACATCGACTGCATAATGACGTCTTTGCTTAATGATGCTTTGAACCTGCCTGACGGCTTGCTGCCCGTTTCGCCCCGGACGAAATCCGTAACTGTTGTTCGAAAAACCGGGGTCAAAGATGGGTGTCAGTACCTGAGCGATGGCTTGTTGGATCACCCGGTCAATGACGGTTGGGATACCCAGTTGGCGTTTACCTCCATCGGGTTTATCTATCTCAACACGCCTGACGGGTGAGGGTTGATACTGCTCTGCTCGCAGATCGGTTTCAACTCTGTCCCATTGGCCTGATTTAACCCAGTCGGGGAATTCGCTGATAGTCATGCTATCGACGCCAGCAGCCCCTTTATTGGCTCGAACACGTTTCCATGCGGCTTGTAAATTATCTCGCTGCAAGATTTGTTCGAATAGATTTTGGTTAAAGGCTGGCTTCATGTCAGCATGCTGAATCGCGTCACTACCGGTCGGCATTCGTGTTTTCAAATGTGGCAAGGCTCCTCCTTTTTCTAACTGTTCAGGCCTTCACCGTGTCCCAACCATTACGATGGGCATTTGGCTACTATGCCGTCTGCTGACTTCTGCTTAATCACTTAACGAGTTACCTCGTAAAGCGCTATCGTTGTTCATCGGCTTCGCTCGCGTAAGTTGATGACGCTTACACGCCAGGCCTGTTGAACCAGAGGCCAAGCTGGTTAGATTAACGATCGCATGTTAAGCAGATCTCCCCAGATAAGGACATGGACTTTCACTGCGCAACTGCATCATTTACGGTGGTCATTAAATCACTTGGCTTCGTCGTCTTGTGCCAACTCGCCTCTGACCTACGCCTCATATGATGTTCTTGTTCATCAGCTCGCGGCTTCCTTCAGACCATTCCTCGCGGAAAAGCCCTTGCCATTTGCTAGTAGTTAACATTTAATATCAACGAGTTGAATATTAAATGTTGATTTTCCTACAGAGGACTTTCACCTCATTAGTTCATGCCCATGCTGGGCGTACACAAGAACATCAAACGGAAAATTACAGTTGGCTGTTTTTCGTTCCTCAAACATTATAGCCAACTTTAATTTTCCGCTTATGTAAGCGTTATATTTTTTTAGGAGTATTAATGGAATTACCAGCAACAGTTTTTGTCGCTATTGGCGCGATTTTGGCCGCTCTTATTAGTGGTTTATTTACCTTTACTAATATTCTGATCTCTAAAGAGCAGAAAACATCTGAGTTTCGACAAGATTGGATAAATGAGGTAAGAGGAGAGGTTTCGAAATTTACTTATTCAGTCGGAAGCTTTACCTCACATCTAGTATCGAGAAAAGGTAATCTTGATGATGTTACAAAGTTTATTGATGATAACTTAGAACTAATGAATGAACTCTCAAGAAGTTATAACTCAATTAGATTGCACCTCAATAAAGAGGACGACAAAAAAATTGTAGATGTTCTAGATGATCTTTATAGCTTTGCTGCAAGAGGTACGATTGATTACACTGTTGCAGATATTACGAAAAAAGAAAATGAGTTAATTTCGTTAACTCAAGACATGCTTAAAGCTGAGTGGGTAAGAGTAAAGTCTGGCGAAAAAATGTTTCAAGCTACAAAATGGTTAGGTTTGTTTCTATTTTTGAGTCCAATAGCTTTTGTCGCTATTAATTATAATGCAATAGTAGTGTACCTGTCGTCGATAAAAATATAACTAAGCAATCAAGGTGTTGCATTACACTCGGCGGTTTTGATACAGGAACTAACAGCCAACACTCTGCTGACTGTTAGATGATTGATAGCTACTGATTAACTGCCTCTGCGGTTCTTCGGTAGCTCTTTCAATTGCCTTGCTGTTCTTATTATCTTAGACATGTATTCCCTATCACCTTCAGCTCCGATTTCAATCAAAGCAATTCCCGTCCAGAATAAAGGTGTCATTAAGCGCCTACATTCTGGGGCCAATGAGATGTTGCTGACCATGACTGATGATGAATTACTGTGGATAAAACTGATCTAAGATATTTGCGATAAACGCATCACTGGCGTTGGTTCAACATGGGATATAGACTCGGCGGGTAATAGAAAAGAAAATATATTGGTAACTTCCCTACCCTTTATTTAGAACAAAGCCCGCTATTGCGGGCTTGGTATATTATTAACATTATAGTTGAGCGTAGATTCGTCTGAGGTGGCTATCACCACGTTTGTAATCAGGTGGGTCGACTAAAAAGGTATCTGTTGTAATCTCAAGTTCTTCTATATCTGAAATGCTACACAAATCCCATTCATGTCCTGGAGTAACATGCTCACTTTGTGTTTGATAACATCTAAGAACTAAACTTCCCTTTGAAGATTCACCGACAGCTGCTGGTTGGGCAACACGGGGGGAACCACTGTATGTGAATTTGATTTCTTGTCTATTTTCAATTGCTGAGATCAGAGTATCAATCATGCAACGCTCCTTTAAATACAGTCAGTCACTCAACTTAAGTTACACTCAACACCACGATATTCAATAAGTTTTTACTCATTTTGCTGCTTATGTCCATCCATTCCCCATTTCAACTTCATACCCTGCTAACATCTTTTTAAACTCACTCAATACCGATTCATGCGCTTTCACTGAGCGAGAACAGTTGAACCCCATTAATTGAATGCAATTCCAACTAACTTTCTATATTCGTCTTTTTTTGTGATTTTCATTGGAGTAACCATTGAAAAAATACAAGTGAAATGTCGCCACCAATAAACAACAAGTCTCGTAAATAATGATAAGAATGGATAAGTTATGTTTCACTTTATTACATTCTGAAACATTCACTTTTTGTTTTTTTATATTTATTTTTAACGCTTAATTTATTAATTGTGAAACTAACTTAATAAACTATTTTTCTCTTTAATCATGGTTACTTTCTGATATTGTACACCGTATTAAATAAAGGTGATAAGCATAAGCTATTGAAAAATAAGCTCATAGTTACCACTAACAATCAAAGAAAATAAAAAGGTTTTATTAATGAAAAACTATATCGCTGCAATTGCTATTATTTCCTCTGTATCAACCTCTGCTATCGCTAATGAATCATTGAGTTTTGATGAGATGAATATTCGTTCTTCTATCGGTTACACAACAATGGATTATAGCAATACAGATAACAAAGGTTTTAATTTATCAGTAGGTACTGATATCAATGAATATGTTGGAACATCTTTACGCTTTGCATATTCAAATGGTAATAAGAATCTACCTTCAGGTGATGGTGAAACAACATTTAAAACTGAAACGACAACATACCAACTTGGCTTAATGGCTGAACTTGGTAAAACATTCGAGTTTGGTGACAACCAAAAAATCAAACCCTACATTCCTGTTGGTGTGTTAGTACATCGTGATTTTAGCCAATTTGCAGAACATAATCACAATAGCACTGATGTACTTCTTACTACGGGTGTAGGTGTTATGTATGAACCGGTAGACCGTTTCTTTGTTAGCGCTGAAGCATTGGTGTGGAGCAATAACACACACAACGATAGCAACGGTATTGATCAGGTTAACTTCAACGTAGGTTACCGTTTCTGATACTCAGATAGCGAAATAAAGCTGGCCAATTTCGGCCAGCTTTATGCCAAAAATATTATTGAAAAGATCATCTACGAGCTTGAAATACAAAAAAGTGTTAGCGGTAAACAGGCTTACTGACAGTTATCAATGATCGTCTTTGATACTTCTTGCCCACGCTTCAGCATGCTGAAGGTATGAGATTTCGATTCAATTTAAAATGTAATGATTATTTATCTACGCTTAAATACATACTGTCTCTCTATTTATTCTATGCCATCGTCTATTCATTCATTAATGCCTGATACGCTAATTATATTCGCAAAAAAAGACAGATCATTATGAAATGGATTTTACTCGCAGCGTTATTATTTTGTTTCCCTTTAAATGCTAAAACTGTAGATCAATATATTAAGCAGTACAAAAATCTACCGTGTTCAGGGCTAGTAACAAAAATGAAAGATATAGATAAAAAATATTCGATGGGCAATAAAAAGAAGAAAAAAGAATATCGAAAGCAGAAGAAAGCGTTAAAAAAACTGTATTCTGACTATAATTGTGCCACCAAAGATTATTGATGAGTGATTGCGATGTAACAAATTAAAGCAGGAAATACCGCCAAATTAAGTGACACCGTAACCTTTAGGGTTTGATGGGAATCTTTAGCGTGAGTTGAATCACTTCCCTACAGAACAACTAGTGACGCTCATCTAACTATTTGTATTCTTACCTATCACCTATAATTGTATAGGAGTAGTGTGGTTATTCAAGAATCCGATTGAACATTAATTGTCAGAGGTGATTATGAGTTTGTTTTATGTTGATAAGAAAGCACAAGATAATGGCGATCATGAAGTTCATACGGCAACATGTACTCACAGCCCTGGTGTAAAAAACTGTGATCCGCTTGGCTACCATACTGCATGCAGCACTGCAGTGAATGCCGCGAAAGAAATCTATCCACAATCTAATGGCTGCTATTACTGTTCATATTCAAGTTACACTTCTGAAGATAAGTAAGAACAGATGAAGGGCAATTAACACTGATAATTGCCCTTTTTTACCAACAATCTGTATACATTTAACCCCCATTTAAATTCTTATACCCTCATAACAAGCAGTGACGGCGTCACCTATTGCTTGTTACTTTTGTTTTAATGAAATGAAACGTAACAATGTAAGCCATTGTTTATAGATAGATTTAATATTTTTAGTTACTCTTTAATATGAATTAATGCTTCGTGATGTATCGTAAATAAACACTTTAATTTATGGTTCGCTGCCTAATAATTAGGAGTTGAACCATGCTTGCATTAAATGTTAAAAACTATACACCACTACTTGCTGTTATTCTTGCAGCAACCTCTTTCAACACTAGTGCGAATTCTGATTATGATTTTATATCTGGCGGGTTCCAGCTATCATCTTTTGATGAATATATTCCTACAGCCTTAGGTAAAAGTTACGACTACACGACTGGGTATTACTTGCGTGGCAGTTGGAATTTTTATAATAATTTCTTTGCTGAAGTTCGTCATGACTCAACATCTAAAGACAGCTTGTCGATAACACAGACTACTGCTGGATTAGGCTATTTTCATTCTTTCACCGACAGTTTTTCATTATATGGGCTTGTCGGCGTTGATGAAATTGATGTTCAATTCGACGTTAATAAATTTGTGCATCAAGCTGATATTAGTATCTCAAGCATGAATGGTTATGTTGGAGCAAAAGACAATGCACTAACAGTGGAACTTGGTGCAAAATTCAATGTTCTAGATGCTTGGCAAATTGAACCAGCAATCAGAATTGCTGATTATGACGAAAAAATGTATGAGTTACGATTAGCAAATACTATTCGTATTACGAAAAATATAGGTCTAGAGGCAAACTTTGCTCACCGAGCATTAGGCGCGAATACATTTGGTCAAGAGCTTAATATAAGAGAGATGAATTACCAAGTGGGTATACGTTACACGTTCTGATATTAAAAACTGTTGAAAAGGTGATCTTAGTATTGCCTTCTCATTTCGTTATTCTTAATTCACATGAATTAAATGATTCAAGGCTTCTTATAAACGCTGACTCTGGTAGATTTCTTCTTGGCTCATCCTCTAATTAAATAAACGAGCCGATAAGGAAGAAATAAATGAAAATACAATTATTAAGCCTATCACTACTCTGCTCTTCACCTGTTCTAGCCCAAGATATTACTTTAATTAACCCTTTTGAAGTACCAGCGGTGCATGAAAAGGCAACCATTGAGCATTGGGAGAAAGCCCGTGATTTTCTTGAAACTCAACCTGGGTATGTTTCAACTCAACTGCATAAATCATTACAGCCTAATAGTACTTTCTTCTTGATCAATATTGCTAAATGGGAATCTACAGAAGATTTTCAAGGTGCTATATCAAACATGCAAAAAGTAATTCCAGCACTAGAACTTGATGGTGTGAAAAATTATCCCGCCTTGTATGAAGTCATTCGTAATTAAACATCTCACGATTGCTGAATCATAATGTTAAAGAAGGATATACGATGAAAGCTAAAACGATAATAAGATTAATTGCAGCCCCTTTATTACTACTTAACGCTATGTCTGCCAATAGTGCAGCCTACGGTGTGAGTACCGAGTGGAAAACAGAAGATCCTCAGCAGATATTTGAGACGATGACTGCGCAAAAAAGTGCTTTTTCTCAACTAATAGATGCCGGTATTATTCACGATGTATTTGTTCGTAAAAGTGTTGTCGGTGATAAAGAGTTCCCTATGATTCGTTTCGTTATTGAAGCTGATAATGAAGAGTCGGTAAAGAGTATAATTAGCCAACTTCCCTTTTCTAAAAAAGACTTAGTCACAATTGTCGATGCTAGAGATCTTGGGAACAAGTGGCTAAATACAGAACTGGTTCAAGAAAACTATGCAATTGAATTAGAGTGGACAGATGCACATTCTCCCTATGTTGTTGACCAAATTTTAGGTAAAGATTTACAGCAAGTTGTTGACTGGAATACCAGTGGTAAAGTGACATCTTCCTATCTGAATGTTCAAAAAATAGAAGATAAAAATTCTGCCAACAGTGAAAAGTTAAGACCTATTTATTCTATTGCGGTATTAGCGAAAGATGAGAAAGCAGCAAAAGAGATGGCCATGAATCTTGAAGCTGTAAAATCTGGTTTAGCAACTGTAAAGGTAATGCACCTAGGGTTCAAAATGAACTTATAACGCTTTATTGATTGTTCTAATACCAATAAGGTAAAATATCGCTGCTTTCAGGTTTGTTCATTCAAACCTGTTTTTTTATACCTGTCGATGAGTTAAAAACAATGTTCAATGAACAACCTTTGGCCTCACATTCTACAATCGGTAATTATTATATTGATACTTTGACTCAAACTGTTACTCGTACAACCGATCAACAATCGATTAAATTATCAAAGTCTGAAGTGCTTATTGTTGCATTATTAGCTTCTAATCATGGTGTTACGATTTGTAGAGAGCATTTACTTAAGTGTTGTTGGCCAGGGAAAGTCGTTACGCATAGCTCTTTAACTGTTGCGATTAAAAATATACGTAATGCATTTGCGATAATCGGTGATGATAATATTATCGTTACCGAACCTAAAAAAGGTTACTCAATACGTCTACAAGAAAATGATGTGCCATTACATGCACCTAAATTACCCTCAAATGGTATCGACCCTTTACCAGAAGCAACATCATTACCACAGAACATTGAACAAACAGCCCACTTTACAGAGCATGAAAAGATAAACGTAAAATCAACGACTCTTCTTTTT
This sequence comes from Photobacterium frigidiphilum, assembly GCF_003025615.1. Taxonomy (GTDB): domain Bacteria; phylum Pseudomonadota; class Gammaproteobacteria; order Enterobacterales; family Vibrionaceae; genus Photobacterium; species Photobacterium frigidiphilum. The sequence continues at coordinate 28,981 of NZ_PYMJ01000010.1, forward strand.
GTTAAAAACCATTTTGTTTCCGTTGTTTTTTTTCTACTCACGTTAGTTGTTTTCAGTAAGTATTTTTTGTTTGTCGAGCATACCAGCGTGAATGGGATAAGTACTTTATACGACGGTGTAGATATTCCCGAGCGCATATCGTTATCTGTTAATAGTATTCCCAGCGATATGTCAGAGTTGATAGTGTATCCACTTGGTGGCCTTTGCTCATCTTTTCAAATTATCGGTTTCAATGATATGAGTATTGTAGATTTTACAGCAAAGATAGATCAAGGTGATTGCAACAATGAATAAGTTAGCTGGAAAAATAATAACGGGAATTGTACTTGCCCTATTGTTCATTGTTTTGTTCGGTTTAGCATCAGCCTTATTAACTAAGAGTTCATACCATTTTTCTAGTCAATATGATGGCTATGGAAAAGAAACGCTTAAGATTACTTATAATCGCGGGCGTATGAAGATGCAATTTATCGGTAAAGACACTAAAGACGCTATAATTATATCGAAGCAGTTTTTTGGTTTTTTCCTACGTTTTGGTTCACACTACTATTTATATGCAACGGAACAAGACGGTGCAGAAAAACATCAAAGTTTTACAGTCCGTAGTTTCTATATAAATAATGTGAATAAGAGCGATGCTTTTTTGATTTCAGATCAAAGGGGTGTTTTTGTCGCTAAAAATGGCAAACTAATTCATTTAAATAGTGTTCTTATTGGTACAAGTGGCTCATAAATTAATTGTTACAGCGTCACACGCTGTAACAAACCTCTTCTTTTCCCGAGTTATTGATAAATCTTTGGTGCTATATAACGAAGCTGTTTAAATTACTTAAGAATGTGAAGTTATAGTGCGTTAGGGGCCCAAACAGTAACGGCATAAATGACGATTAGCGTGACGGCGTAACTTGTAATGCCAGTGTTGAATGACTCTATTTAATTGAATAGTTAATACAGTAATACAACAATCACATGTTATTGGATAGATCGTAGGCAGACAACTATTAAGCTTTAAATGACAACCGAGAGCCATCAAAAATTAGCTGTGCTAATAACTGTTTAGTTATATCTTGCCCGTCGTTATCAAATAGAACACCACAATTATTTAACCCACTCATTTTTTGCGCACTACGTACGACACCGGTAAGGCGGTAATTTTGTTCTGTTACTGGGTGTTTCACAACAATGGTTATTTTATTATCGGTATCAAATGAAGGACCATTCGCACCGTAAACGAAGCAGCACCCTTTTGATGAAAGATCTTTAAATTCCACCAGCAAAAGGCGATTGGAAATTGAGACATGACCTTGTAATTTCACTTCATAACGCGCCTCGCTACGAAGCTGTGTTAACCCTATAATTTGTGGAATTCTGAGCGTGATCATTCGCTCGGGTTTTTGAATAATATTATCCATTTGAGTTTTGAATCGGACTATCGCCCCTTCGCCACGGTCGGAAATTGCCTTAATCGATACCCAGTACCCTTCACAAAAATAATCATCTAAATCATGTGGGCTGACTTCTGGTAAAGCCAAAATAAAATAATCGGTACCATTAGAGCCAATGAATGTCGTTTCGCATTGAAACAAGCGTCCTAGCGGGGTTTTAATACTAATCGTAATACTACTACCATGGTTAATCATACATATACCGCGTATACCAGGCACTGATTCTTCACTACGTTTAGCTAAAAGCCGTTCTCTTAGCGCATTTCCATTTACATTCAAAAGACAACCCTACCGCTTTCGACTATTAATAATAATCATTATATTTATAATCTATCAGAGTGTAGTGATGTGGCTTTAATTATCAAGCAGATCGTTACAATACAAGGGAAAAAGCATTGATTATTTGTATCTATGTAGGAATTTTAAAACACATTCATTTTAAATAATGCAATCAAAAACCAGTATGACCCATTATTCCCGCCAGGAGAAATGCAATCATTCTAGGTAATAGACATAATAATAAGGTAAAATGCTCCCTTAACAAGGAGTATTAATGGCTATTACGATTCGAGATCTCGATCAGCATTATTATATGATCGAAGATTTAAAAAAATTAACTAAAAGTAACGTTACAACAAAAGCGCTTATACAAGGCGGTTACCTTGCCGTTGATCTTGGTAAGCAGCTTGAAGCTGAAATGGAATCACGGATAAAAGCAGAAGATGAATTGAAACAATTAAAAGAGAAATTAGCCAACTATATTGAAAGCCAGCGAGCGCTTTTAGGCGCAATTAACTAACCCTTTTTCCTTTTTATATTTCACACGGGTGTTATACCAATCTAGACAAGTATCTGACCATTTACTTATCCAGAATGGCATTACTATTTGGGTTTCTACTTTGTATAAATAAGTTTAATCAAAGCATAGAAACCCATTTTTAGGTGGTTCAGTCTCTATACCAATTCCATTAATTATCAACCACCAGCTCATCAAAACCCGTTGCTGCATCGTATTCACGAGAAAAGTGTTGCTCAGTAAAACTCAATAAACAGATCTCAGCAGTGTAAGACACTAGATTCCCATCCATTAAATGACCACCAAATACCCTGCCTTCTTTATCTGCAACAGAAATATGAAGGTGAACATGATCAGCCGTTAATGTGCCAGAAAGTGTCAGAATTTCTAAAGGCCCATCAAGCGTTAATGATTTAGACTCATCAGCAAGGCGTATACGCGCTGTTGTTAAACATCCCGCACAAGATAATAGTGAGCCTGCTTTAATGCTATTCGCCTTCACATAGGCTAAAACAGAGGCTTTTAAATCGTCCCCTTGAGTTAATCGAAAGGCATGAGGTTGAATCATAAGATAAGCATTTCCATATTAAGCGGATACAAAAACGGCCTCATTAGAAGCCGTTGTCAGATAACTACATTTTAAAAAAGTAAAGATTAGGCTCGTCGACCTTGTTTCTTATTCGTACCAGTATGTGGGAACACATTGTGTATACGTTGCTTTACCTTACTTGGCACGGTCTTAGAAAAGGTGAGCTTTGTTGTAAAGCGATTCTTGTAGACTTTAATTTGACCAGAGAACGGCTGCTTATGCGCGATCTCTTTACAACCGATCAAAAAACCATGGGGGATTTCCCCTTTTGAATGCGTCAGTTCACCGTCTTTGAACTTCATCGTCATTACAGGACGGTCTTTAAAAACAAGAAAAATGACGGCAACGGCAAGTATGATGACATATTCCATTCAATGATTCCTTTCTGTATGTTTTATTATAAGCCTATATCAGTTTGAAAATTTTACTGTAACGAATCTAATATTCACTACAAATAGGTCACTCTCAATCTAATAGATCTGATAAATCTTTACGGATGTCTGAAACCGTCTTAGTGACTGTCTCTGTGCGATTGCTCTCACTCAACAAGTATTCAATCGTATCTGATAACGTAGAACCCAGTTCTTGTGACTTCTCTGCTAACTTCTCCCATACACGATAGTCAAGATCGATCGATTTCTTACGCGTATGTACCTGCTCCGCATTGAAATGACGCTTGCGTTTTGCTCGAATAGCTTGTTTCAGCTTATTTTCAAGCTCAGGAGACATATGCTTATCAATCCACTCAATCACTTTTGTCGGTTCGTGTTCAATGGTAAGTAAAGATTGAATAGCAGCTTCGGCTTCACTCGAATCGATATGACAGGTGATTGCCTCTCCTTCTTTCCATTTTTTGACCAAGTAAGTCCATTTCCAACCGGCTTCGAGGTTTTCAAGTTGCTGATATTTCATAAAAGGGGATAATTCTCAAAAGTCCAAAACAAACAGTGACAGCGTAACTGATTCTAGATGAAAGCTCAATTACATCACGATATTAACTGTTTGTTTTCTCACAAACTCAATATCCTGCATATCTAACTATTATGAGGGCATTGATTCCTTTATACTGCAGTCCTTTTCACAGTAACGAAAGAAAGCACAAGTCTATGCATGAAGAATCCTGGCGTACAATGATCCCAGATTACTCGAAGTACCAAACAATCATGGAAGATTATGAGAATCTTCAACCTGCCCCTGTAGGTACTTTGCAAGACCGTCTTAGTGACGCCGTCCGCCGCTTCACCGCAATTGAACTGCAACCTCGTGTTCTTCGTATTACCGCGCCTGACAACAAAGTCTATCGCGATTACGTGATTGAGCTTCTCGCTAAATATGACGTAGAGAACAAGAAAAAAAAATCACAGCAGGTTGATTCTGAGGAGCAAATCAATAACAAAAATCAGAATGCTGAATCAACTGTTATTATTGCTGGCGAAAATGTGACTGAGCTAAGCCTTTTTGGTGCGGTTTATCCCCCTTCTGAAGATGGAAAAATATCGAAAGCACAAGTTAAGCATGGTCTTGTTCATCAAGCGAATAATGGCTATCTTGTGCTTTCTGTTACGAGTATTTTAAGTAACCCTGCATTGTGGCCGCGATTAAAAAGCGTCTTAATGAATGGTGAGCTAGAATGGCAAGCTGCCTCTCATAAAACACTTTACCCACTACCAGTGCCTGAAAAGCTGAATCTGAAGCTTGTCGTAATGGGCGATCGGTATTTAATGGGTGAATTTGATAATGGTGAACCCGACTTCACGTCCGGTTTTTCAATGTACAGTGAATTTGAGCAAGACTTGATTATTTCAGAGCAAAGTCTTCCTTCCTATCTTGCTTACGTGAAAGCCATTATTAACAAAGCAGGTTTACCTGACCTTGCCGATGCTGATGCTATTAATGTGTTATTAGCAACGGGCGCTCGCCATGCTGAAGATCAAACGCGTGTCCCGCTTTGTCCTATTTGGCACCAGGGGTTAATTTCTGAAGCGGCTATTGATGCTGACGGACAAACGATTACAGCTGAAAATTTAAAGTCTTCTTTAAAGGCGCGTCATTTCCGCGAATCATACTTACCTGAACGTGCTATTGAAGATATTCATCACGGCCAGGTCGTAATTGATTGTAAAGGCGAACAAATTGGCCAAGTGAATGCCTTAACCGTCATTGATGTACAAGGTCATCCTGTTTCTTACGGAGAACCCGCACGTATCTCTTGTGTTGTACACTTTGGTGATGGTGATATCTCCGATGTTGAGCGTAAAGCTGAACTTGGTGGTAATATTCACGCTAAAGGCATGATGATAATGCAGGCATTTGTGAGTGCCGCGCTAAACTTAGATCAAGCGTTACCCTTCTCTGCCTCTATTGTATTTGAACAGTCTTACTGCGAAGTCGATGGAGACAGTGCGTCGTTAGCTGAGCTATGTACACTCGTTTCAGCATTAGCGATGCAGCCAATCAATCAACAAGTTGCCATTACGGGTGCAGTAGACCAATTTGGTCGTGTACAAGCGGTAGGCGGCATTAACGAGAAGATTGAAGGTTTCTATAAGGTTTGTCTTCATCGTGGCTTAACAGGCACTCAAGGTATCATATTACCGAAGACAAACTTAAGTCACTTATGCTTAAATGAAGATGTTCTTGAAGCAATAAAGTCAGGACAATTCCATATTTGGGCTGTTGAAAACGTCGATGAGGCTGTTCCGCTAATTATGGGAAAAGCATTAAGAGGCGAAGAAGACGACAATGATACAATTCTTGCGAGAATTGCAATGCGAATAGATGCTTTCCATCATGGTGATGAACCTAATGATGTCAGCTGGTTATCTATTATTCGCAGCTGGTTTGTCCAGCACTGATCCGAGTTGTTTAGCGTACACGTGTACGCTAAATTGCTCTCATACTTTCTTGGAGCAGTAAGAATCTGATGAAACGCCAACAATCTTTTGAATACGATGAATTAGTAGCATGTGGTAAAGGTGAACTTTATGGTCCAGCTTTCCCTTCTTTACCTTCTGACAATATGCTGATGATCGATCGCGTGATTGAAATTTCAAGCGAAGGTGGCGAGCACGGTAAAGGCTTCATTCATGCGGAACTAGACATTAACCCTGACCTATGGTTTTTCGATTGTCACTTTAAAGGTGACCCTGTAATGCCTGGTTGTCTTGGCTTAGATGCAATGTGGCAGCTAGTTGGCTTCTTCCTTGGCTGGCAAGGTGGCGAAGGCAAAGGTCGTGCTCTTGGTGTAGGTGAAGTTAAATTCACAGGTCAAATTCTACCAACAGCAAAGAAAGTAACGTACGACATTCAGCTTAAGCGTGTTATTAACCGTAAGCTTATCATGGGCGTTGCTGACGGCCGTGTATTGGTAGACGGTAAAGAAATCTACGTTGCTAAAGATTTAAAAGTAGGTCTATTCTCTGACACTACAAACTTCTAAGTCGTCCCTTTTGGGTTCACTTACAAGTACAAAAAAGGCTGCTCTTATGCGGCCTTTTTTCTATCTGCTATTCAGTTAACACCAAACTTAGTTACCCCGTAACTACCAAGCACCTAAGCGAACAACTAAGAGCAGCGCCACCTTTACCCAACACAAATCATCACACTAGAATCAATTTAATCCTTTGATTTTAAAATCATATATAGTGAAACTTAGTAAATATTAGGCAATAAAAAACCCCTTCTCCTATGGGGCTAAATAAGGGTTCTTTCTATGAGGGAGGGATATTTATTTATAGAGACCTGTTTGTATTTCCTCTCTTGCGTCTCGCCAACCACCAAGCCAATTAGTACGGGCGTCCACACCTTGGTACGGACACACTTCATTAGAACGGCCATTCAAGCCAGCTTGATACTCGCGAGCTTGCGCACGTTCTAATCGATCCCGCTTTTGTCTCTTCATAGTTCGTCCTCAACCTTATTTATATTGTTTCACCACAGTTTCGTAATGATGGAGTTTTGGTGACTCCTAATATAAGAATTAGCGATCTTTACTATTTTTTCAACCTTAGAAACAACTAAGGCTCACAAATTGTGAGCCTTAGTGAAAAATAAATAATTATGACAAAAATTTATTTTCTTCTTCTGAAACCAAATAGACCTAGCAGTGTCAAAGCAAACATGCCAAAAGAAGCACCAGAACGCTCTATCGTACCTGAATCTTTCGGTCGCGCTTGAATAGTACCATCTACAATTGGCACAAGTTTAACGGCAACTAGACGCTCATCACCGCTACACTGCGATTCACTCGTTAGGTTGTCATAACCACCAGCACATCTTAGCGCCGTAGCAGAGATAACACCCGCATCATTAATCCCAGTTGCTTGTGCAATACGGAACTGATTCGATATCGCGCTTTTATCACCATTGTCATTAGTTAAAGTATCTAACATCCACGCACCATTGGCACTCAATGGAGAGTTGGCAATTGTAGCACCATCGTTAAACAAGAATGCACGTTGGCGACGTTCACGGCCATCAACTTGGTTAACGGTTTCAGAGTCAACCCAGCCAACAACAACATCATGGTTATTAATTGCTGCCGTATAACCATTACTACCGTCAAAGAAAATCGTCGAATCGATACTTGTATCAAGGAACTTAGTGGTACCTGTTACGTTATCAAACACAAACATTTTCTGTGCATAAGAGCGGTTTTCAGCGCGATAGTTTTTCGCAATACCAATAACTTTGTTGTTGCTATTGATATCTGTACCAGTCGAATAACTGAACTGGCGATCGCCATCATTATTTTCAACTTCCGTGCCCGGAATAAATTTCGTCGACCATTTACCAGTGATTTCAGATGTATCAGGCGTATAAATAGTTGCTCGCAGAACGTAATAGTCATTATCTTGATAAACGGTTGAATAACCAACAGCAACGGGTTTACCTGCTGCTTCACCTTTCTTGACCACTTCAACAGCGCGTGCAGACGCTTGTGCAGAGCGATCTTCATTATCAGGATCTTCTGGATTCAGTGACGTTTTCGCAATGAACTGGCCGTTCTGAGGTACTGATGATGTTGAACTCGAGTCAAGCGACCACAGCATGGCATCGTTAGCAAAAACAGAGAACTGACACTCATAAGTATCAAACAAAGTCTTTGATGTAGCTGAGTACTCAGATGCACATTTCGAGAGTGTACTTGAAGAAACACCAACACCAATGTCAACGTCATCAGTATCTGGTAGTTTGTCGCTGTCATCCAAATTACTTGGGGCAAATGAACCACTACCGACAATAAGTAATTGTCCTGAATTCGCTGGATATTCAACCGCATCCCAAGCTACTGTTTGACCCATCTTAGTCACAAGCGCTTTTTCAGTTGCAGAACCTGTTGTTGCAATAGCTGGCAGTAACTCAACGTTAGCTGCAGGAGCTTTTACAAAACCGCGCTTATCGAACTGACGAACATATTTACCCGCGCTGTTTGCAAAGAATGACGAGCTCGCATTACCGAATGGAATATCGTCAACAATACCATTTACAACAGCATTTGAGCTGTTCACTACTTGTGCACCAAGACCAGCATCAGCGATAGGCGTTTGACTTGTAGCAAACGTATCAATAATAGAACCGTCAACTAATGGATACGCATTCGCTGAATAGCTACGAGACCAAGCAGCTTGTTCACGCTGAAGACCACCAAACCCCGTACGATCTTTAATATCATCACGGTTAAAGCCCTTACCATAATACTGTGTTTCAGCCCATACATCGCAGGTATTAAAGCCCAAGTTATCAATACAGTAGCGATAGATTCCATTATAATCGATCGCATGTTGATAGTTATCAGTTAAATATGGAATTTCATCACGGTAACTTACACCATCTGTACCTAATCGACTTTCACCAAAAACAGTATAATTTGATGAATTACACGTTCCAGAAGGATCGAAACAATTATCACTACTGGAGGATTGCGTTATACCTTGACCATAAATTTCAAAAGTATCAGCAGTGTTCATGCCATAGTAGTCTTGTGAGCCGACAGCACTATCAGCAGGCACCTCTACCACTTTATACACAGCAGCATTGGCACTAGTAGCACTGGCGATAAGCATCGCCAGTGTAGAAAGCTTTAACATCTTATGTTGCATTAGGATTCCTTTTGCATTGCCTCTAATTCTTCCCAGCGCTCAAATGCTACTTCAAACCTTTGCTCTGCTTCTGCAAGGCGAGCCAATGTCGCTTCAGTATCATTCTTTACGTCTTGGAAGAATGCAGGATCATTAACGTGTTCCTGCAGTTGTGCAATTTCATTTTCCAATTCTTCAATTATAAGCGGTAGACCTTCTAGCTCTTTTTGAAACTTATAAGAAAGCTTCTTTTTTGGCGTAGAACGAGTAGCCTCTCGCGGCTTATTATTTTCTTGCTTTTTCTTCGCCTGCTCATATTCAGCAGCCTGATTTTTCGCAATATTTGTTAGAGAGTTAGCACGCTGCTCTTGAGCATCATGATAACCGCCTACGTATTCGTCGATAACCCCATTGCCTTCAAAAATCCAGCTTGTCATCACAGTATTATCAACAAACTGACGATCGTGGCTTACTAAAAGTAAAGTACCCTGATAGTTGGCAAGTATTTCTTCTAAAAGTTCCAATGTTTCGATATCTAGATCGTTTGTTGGTTCATCGAGAATCAATAAGTTATTTGGTTTTAAGAATAATTTAGCCAGTAATAGACGGTTTTTCTCACCACCAGAAAGTGCTTTAACAGGGGTGCGTGCACGACGTGGATGGAATAAGAAGTCTTGTAAATAGCCTAATGCATGGCGTGTTACACCATTAACGGTCACTTCTTGCTTACCATCTGCAAGGTTATCCATTACGGTTTTTTCAGGGTCTAATATTTCACGGTATTGGTCAAAGTATGCGGCATCAATCTTAGTACCACAGTGGAACTTACCCGATGTTGGAGTGAGTTTCTCTAGCATTACTTTTAGCAATGTACTCTTACCACAACCATTTGGTCCGATAAGTGCGATACGGTCACCACGCATAACAGTGAAGCTAAAGTCTTTGATGAGTGGAGTATCACCATAGCTGTATGAGATATTCTCAGCTTCAAATACAATCTTACCAGAGCGGTTCGCTTCTTGAAGTTTCATGTCGGCTTTACCAACCACTTCACGGCGTTCACTGCGCTCATTACGTAATGCTTTTAATGCACGAACACGCCCTTCGTTACGAGTACGTCGAGCCTTAACGCCTTGACGAATCCATACTTCTTCTTGTGCTAGCTTTTTATCAAATTCTGCGTTTTGTTCCGCTTCTACTCGTAGCATCTCTTCTTTACTTTCAAGATACAGTTCATAGTCACCAGGGAAAGAAACAAGTTTGCCGCGATCTAAATCAAGAATACGTGTCGCCATCGAACGAATGAAAGCACGGTCGTGAGAGATAAAGATGATTGAACCACGGAAGTTCTTAAGGAAACCTTCAAGCCATTCGATAGTTGCAACATCTAAGTGGTTGGTTGGCTCATCAAGAAGCAAGATATCAGGGTTACATACCAATGCACGTGCCAGCGCAGCTTTACGTTGCCAACCACCCGATAGATCGCTAAGCATTGTATGCGGATCAAGGTGCAAGCTTTCTAATACAGTCGCTATTTGGCTATCAAACTGCCAAGCATTCGCATGGTCAATTTTTTCTTGCGCTTTCATCAACTTGTTAAGGTTTGATTCACTTGGGTCAACACCGATTAAATCCAATAAGTGGTGATATTCTTTTAGTACCTTACCCACTTCAGCCAAACCTTCAGCAACATAATCAAATACATTGCCTTGTGCATTACGCGGTGGATCTTGTTCTAGGCGAGAGATTGTAAGCTCTGTCTGACGCTGAATACTGCCATCATCAAGCAATACATCGCCTGTAACCACTTTCATGAACGTTGATTTGCCTGCGCCATTACGGCCCACTAAACATACACGTTCATTTGGTTGAAGAACGAACTCCGCCTTATCAAGCAAAGCGTGATCACCATACGCAAGTTGCGCGTTACTAATATTAATTAAAGCCATTGTTTTTTAACCATGCTGCAAGGTCGGCACTATCAAACGGCCAACCAAGTTCAGAAATTGAATGTGTAGATTCATCAGAAACGCTGTCTGCTATTACAGGATATGCTGTTACAGAACAAGCCTCTGAAGACGTTGATGTTACGGGTTGTGTGGAGACAACTGGTATTGTTACGCCGTAACGTGAAAAGAGCACGTCATCAAAGGCAATATCTATTACCTGAACGTGCTCTTGTACCCCTGCCTCTACGAGCAAGCTATAAGCTTGCTCGCAAAGATGGCATCCTTCCGTGCTATAAAGGGTTATCAGCACTTAATCTTCCCTGTGAGTGATAATCCAACAGTTATGAATATGCTTATTCTTTGCAAAATCCATTGGCAGCGTTTTATCAGAAATGTTCTTAGCATCCAAACCAAGTTCATTCAATTTTTCTAAATCCATTTTGAACTGACGCTTATTGTTTGAGAAAACAATTTTGCCATCAGTACGTAGCATGCGCTTCAAGTTTTCCATTAGCATGATGTGATCACGCTGAATATCAAACGTCTGCTTCATACGCTTAGAGTTAGAGAATGTTGGCGGATCAATAAAGATAAGGTCAAACGTGTCATCAACTTCTTGAAGCCATTGCAAGCAATCTGCTTGAATAAACTCATGTTGATCTCCAACTTGGTTGTTAAGCTCCATGTTTTCTTGAGCCCAACCAAGGTATGTGTTTGACATATCGATAGTTGTAGTCGATTTAGCACCACCGCAAGCAGCATGTACAGAGGCTGAACCGGTGTAAGCAAATAGGTTAAGGAAATCTTTCCCTTTCGCCATGTCACCTAACATTTTACGCGTTATACGGTGATCTAAGAACAAACCTGTATCAAGGTAATCGTAAAGATTAACCTTAAGGTCTACGCCATATTCGTTAACGATAATGTGACGCTCTGCATTTGAAAGCTTCTGGTACTGATTTTTACCCTTCTGGCGCTCACGCACTTTTAGAATAACTTTATCAGTTTGAACTCCAGTAACTTCAATTGTTGCACGTAACACGTCCATAATACGACGACGAGCAATCTCTTCAGGTACGGTTTTAGGTGCGGCGTACTCTTGAATGATCAGGTAGTCATTATATTTATCGATAGCTGCATTGTAATTTGGCAAATCAGCGTCATAAATGCGGTAGCAGTCAATACCTTCTTTCTTTGCCCATTTATTCAGCTTAGTAATGTTCTTTTTAAGACGGTTAGCAAAATCAGGTGCTACGTTTTCTTGTTCAACGTGACCTTCAGCTTCACCTTCTTCTTTCTTAACGCTACCGGCTGTAATCAAATACGTTTTAAGTACACAATCTAGTGCACCGTTTGGTAGTTTGAATTGCTTATCAGCACGCATACGTAAGCAGCTAAGTAATTCGTTAGAACCAGAATAGATAGACGCAGATGAACCCGCAAACGCCAGTTTAAGACGATTACCAAGTTCTGTGTATAAGTTGATTAATTCAGGTGTTGTACCTAAACGCTCACCGTATGGTGGGTTACAGATAACAATACCGGCATCAAAACCTTCAGGTGCTTTCAGCTCTGTCGCATCGCCCTGTTGGAAGTTAATGAGTTCTTTAACGCCAGCACGACCAGCGTTATCACGCGCAATGGCTAATACACGGTGCTCTAATTCAAAACCAAAGAACTTAGTTTGAACTTTTGCAGGGCCACGGCGTGCTTTAACAGACGCTTCAGCATGAATTTCAAGCCATGCATCTTTATCGAAATCTTTGATTGACTCAAAGCCCCAACGCTTACGTTTAAGACCCGGTGCAATATCTGCCGCCATCATTGCAGCTTCAATCAACAATGTACCTGAACCACACATTGGGTCGAGTAACGGTTGACCTGGCGTCCAGCCACTTTTCAGTACTAATGCAGCAGCGTGCGTTTCACGTAATGGCGCACGACCAGCTTCAGTACGGTAACCACGTTGGTGAAGACCACTACCCGCCATATCAAGACCTAACACACCTTTTTCGCCAGATAGACGCATGTGAATACGTAGATCAGGTTGTTCACGGTCGATATTAGGACGACGAAGGTCTGCTTTCGTAAAACGATCGACGATAGCATCTTTAACTTTCATTGCGCCGTATTGGCTATTACGGATTTCACGGTTTGTACCGTTAAAATCTACGACAATACGTGTAGCGTTGCTGAAATACTCAGTCCAATTGATCGCCGCAGCGCCAAGGTACAGGTCCATGTCGTCACGAACGGTAAATTCGCTAAGAACTTGAATGATACGAGACGATATACGTGTCCATAGGCAACAACGGTAAGCGGTTGACTGATCGGCTTTAAAACGTACACCGGCATGAACAACTTGAATGCTCTGAGCACCAAGTTGTTCTAATTCTTCTGCAAGGAGGTTTTCAAGACCTCGAGATGTGATAGCTAGATATTGATTCATGGAATTCTTTTCGCACTTATGTTGCCGGGAATTATAACGTAAAACAGACTAAATGCCTCTCTATTCCCCATTGCATACGCATTATTTGGTTAAAAAATAATGAAATAACGATTTCTCGGCGCTGATGGGGTTCAGAACATAGCAACCATCGCTCACTCAACATCATCCACCAGTGGAAACAATGGTATCCCCCCCCTAATAAAATAATGCGGTAAATGTTCACAAAACACGTCAATTGATTATCCACACACAGAAACAAGCACTCAACCAATTGATTACAAATGAATTAACAGCGAATTAAATTATGAATCGCAGTAAATCTCACACTATAAAGCGATATATCGCACTAGATGTCATCGTGAATAAAAACCCACTGCCACATACTTTCCATTTTGGAAAGTATTAAGATACGGTCAGCGTTTTGTGCGTAATAAAATTACGAAAATGAGGAAAAACGGGAAATTTTCTTGTTTATTCGCGCTTACTTTAGCAATGAGTGTCAGTAATTTGACGCATTTATTGCCTAAAGGAGGCAATAAAAAATACCATTTATTAGTCAATAACTGGATTAGCCTCACCAAACATGTTTGTTTTTTATACAAAAAAACGTTTCCCAGTACTTCTTATCAGATGCTTAGATTCATCAAGCGCCACTTTCATCAGACGCTTAATGCTATAGATTGTAATAATAAGATTGAAGGCTGGGTTTAAATTGAAGGTAAGAAGGTGAAAGATGGTGTGGCGACAAAATATAATTAATGGATTGGGTATGTGTGTGGCAGAGATTAGATACGCAGAAGGCTTATAGGCAAGAGTATCGATAACCCTAGAGACATGGCTTTATATCGGTGGTTGTAGGAATGTGGTAAGAAATAAGTAGCTAACACTCGTTAAGCGACACTATTAACATTAACCTACGAGTGCTAGGTTCAGTATCGCGTCTTCTTCGTAAGCAGTGATACGATCGTTCATAACCTTGATAGTGTCACAAAAGCGCATTTCCTTAGTGCTAGACAGCGCTAAAGGCTCTACATCGACCATCATACATAGGCTTGCACAGCCGCTATTCTCAATAACAATGAACTTTGCCATACCTAAAGGTGTTTGAAGGGTTACGATGTCACCATTCTCAGGCTCACAGCTTACTGATTGAGTCTCAAAAAACCAACTTTTGGGCATCATCGGTTTATGGAATCGACTGGCTGCAACCGCATTTAGTGCTAATTCAGCTTTACGCGGTTCAGATATCTCTAAATGTGAAACGTTTTCTTTATAGTTCTGGAAAATAGAGGCGTCATCAACAGTAAATTCACACTGTTCACTCGCCGAAGGGATAAGATGTTTTGCTGGAATACCTACACGAAAAACCATATCACTTCCCAAATCTAACATTAGGGAATTATCCTTAAGGTCGAAATACCACATCCATGAATTATTTGGTTTTAACACGTAAACGCTCCAGAAACAGTTCTTTGTACTACGTATCTAACAATACAGAAAAAACTTTAGGAGAATTTTACGGGGGTTAGGATAAAAAAAAAGGGGAATAAATATCCCCTTTTTGTTACATGAAAATGTAATTTTGACAATTTTCAATGATATTTTAGCTACCGAGAACTAAAAGGTGGAACTTTTTCGAAAGCAGTACTTAAAAATGCATTTCATCAAAGTTCAATTTAAGAAGTACTCAATTTAAGAAATGGTCAATTTAAGAGTTCGTCACGATGTCTTTTACCAATTTTGGTCCGTGATAAATGAAACCAGAATAAATCTGTACAAGCTGTGCGCCTGCATTCATTTTTTCACGTGCTGAAATAGCAGAATCAATACCACCCACACCAATAATTGGTAAAGCGCCATTTAACTCTTCAGCTAAACGACGAATAACCTCAGTACTGCGATTTTGTAACGGACGACCACTTAGCCCCCCCATCTCATCACAATGTGGCATACCTTTAACCAATGTGCGATCTAATGTCGTGTTAGTGCCAATCACGCCATCAATTTTATTTTTGATCAAAGATTCTGCGATTTGCACAATTTCATGATCTTCTAGATCGGGTGCGATCTTCAGTGCTAACGGGACATACTTACCGTGTTTTTCTGCCAGCTCTTCTTGTTTCGCTTTTAACTGGGACAAAAGATCATCAAGCGCTTCTCCATATTGAAGAGAACGAAGCCCTGGGGTATTAGGTGAAGAGATATTTACCGCAATATAGCCAGCATGCTCATAAACTTTATCCATACAGATTAAGTAATCTTCTGCACCCTTCTCGATTGGTGTGTCTTTATTCTTACCAATGTTAATACCGATAACACCGTCATATTTGGTTTTTTTTACATTCTCAACCAGATTATCAACGCCAAGGTTATTAAAGCCAAAACGATTAATAAGACCTTCAGCAGGCAATATACGGAAAAGACGTGGCTTGTCATTTCCTGATTGTGGACGTGGCGTTACTGTACCCACTTCTACAAAACCAAAACCCATTGCGCCAAATGCATCAATACATTCGCCATTTTTGTCTAGGCCAGCAGCCAATCCAACAGGGTTTTTAAATTTAATACCCATGACTTCAACGGGGCGATCAGGTACATGTTGACGATAGAAGAGATCAAGCGGAGTGCCGGTAAAACGAGAAAAGTTCTGAATAGCAAGATCATGCGCCTTTTCAGCATCTAGCTGGAAAAAAACGGATCGTGCGAGGCGATAAATCATTGTCTCTCCTTATAAAAAGCTCCAAATAAACGGGCTTATTATTCACAGTTATCCCTTCTACTTCAATGACTATTTACGCCATTTGTATCAATAAAACAATTACTTACATTTAGACGTTTATTTACAATGAGTTACAGTTTCAAATTTGTCATTAATTTATCAAAAACAACGCAAACGATTCCGTTTAACCAGCAATATGTAACAGCCATGTTGACCAATCGTTATTTAAGCAATAAAAAAAGCCATTACATCTGTTATGTAATGGCTTTTTAGTAGGAACCAAATTTATATCATAGACTTATGATAGTTATCTCTGGCGCCTCACATATTGGGACGGCAGTTCAGGTTCAGTAACATTAATTCACGTAAGGCTACAGAAAATTTCGCGAATTCATGGGCTGTACCCACTTTAAATTCAGCGAGTACACTGTTCCAACGATGAATAGCAGTCTCGTGCATCCCTATCCATGTTTCTATACTTTGCTCTGCAGACTCATCATTTTGATTACTGCTGATAACGGCAGATGTTAACTGGCGTTGCTGCCAATCCAGATCTTCTCTAAACGAAGCACGAGCCAACGCTTGCCAATGGTTTTCTACTGGCTGATTGTGTACTTGCTGTAAGAACCAATGCAAAGACAATTTAGAGCCAACAACAAAGTAAACACGCGAGATATGATCAATATCTTTATCCAGTTCTTTTGCTATCTG
The DNA here is from genome assembly GCF_003025615.1 of Photobacterium frigidiphilum. Taxonomy (GTDB): domain Bacteria; phylum Pseudomonadota; class Gammaproteobacteria; order Enterobacterales; family Vibrionaceae; genus Photobacterium; species Photobacterium frigidiphilum. Next base: position 45,719 of record NZ_PYMJ01000010.1, read on the forward strand.
AGCAATATCCATCGCAGAATACAAACTAGTTAGTCGTGCAATATTGTGTGCTAGCTCAGCAGGAACACCTTGCTCAATCATCACATTCGCTTGATCGTTATGCTCTTCAACCTCTCCTGTTACAAGGTAACTTTCAAGGTTTTCTTGTAACGTATTCAAAATAGGTTGATACAATGCAATCTGTTGTTCTATTGCTAGTTTGCGTTCGCGATTACGTAATATCCAGCGCGTGGCGCGGCGTAACATACGACGACAGCGATAAAGCATTTCGTACTGTACTTCTGCTGACACTTTATTGTCTAGTTCACGAATTTGATGAAAGAACGTATCAAACCGGAAGACTTCGCGCCCTACAGAATAAGCCGATGAAATTTCTACAACCGTAGCACCCGTCTCTTCTTGCAAACGTGTGACAAAATTGCAGCCCATTTCGTTAGACATTTGATTTGCGAGCGATGTTGCAATCAGTTCTTTTCTTAGCGGGTGTTGATCCATCTGTGCACGGTATTTCTCTTTAAGTTGCTTAGGAAAATACGCAGGTAGCAAGCGGGCATGGTATGGGTCATTTGCTATCTCATCACTGACTAGATCTTCTTTTAGCACCATTTTTCCGTAAGCGACCAATACAGCAAGTTCAGGTCGAGTCAGACCCATGCCTGATTTTTCTCGCTCAGCCAATGTCTCATCATCAGGTAAATACTCAAGTGCACGATCTAGCTTACCGGCACGCTCTAAATGATGGATAAAGCGGATTTGCTCTTTCAGCAGTTGCACGTGCTGTTGTTGCGTTACAGAGATAGATTCACTCTGACAATACGCATCATCTAGTACGATCTCTCCTACTTCATCTTCCATGCTTTCAAGCACTTCATTACGTTGTTTATAAGTAAGATCGCCACCAGCGACAAGGCTATTTAGCAAGATTTTAATGTTTACTTCATTATCTGAACAATCTACGCCGCCAACGTTATCAACGAAATCGGTGTTAACTAAGCCACCCGTTTTAGCGAATTCAACACGGCCAAGCTGGGTCATACCCAGATTACCACCTTCACCAATTACTTTTGCACGTAACTCACCGCCATTAATGCGTAAACCATCGTTCGCACGGTCGCCAACGTCAGTATGTGTTTCAGTGGTCGCTTTAACGTAAGTACCGATCCCGCCGTTCCACAGAAGATCTACTTCCATGCGCAAGATAAGGCCAATCAACTCATTAGGCGGTACGCTTTGCTTACGTGTGCCCAAGAGTTTTTGGATCTGCGGGGTTAGTTTGATCGACTTGCTACGACGAGAGAAGATCGCACCACCCTCAGAGATCAAACTTTTATCGTAATCTTCCCAACTTGAACGCGGAAGGTTAAATAGACGATCTCGTTCTTCCCAAGTCTTCGCTGCATCCGGATTTGGATCCAAGAAGATATGCATATGGTTAAATGCAGCAACTAAGCGCGTGTGCTTTGATAACAACATACCGTTACCAAACACATCACCTGCCATATCACCGATACCCACACACGTGAAATCGGTAGATTGGCAATCAATACCTAGCTCACGGAAATGACGCTTGACTGATTCCCAGCCACCTTTTGCCGTAATACCCATTTTCTTATGATCGTAACCATTTGAGCCACCAGATGCGAACGCATCACCTAGCCAAAAATTATAATCATCTGATACTGAGTTTGCCAAATCAGAGAAGGTTGCGGTACCTTTATCAGCTGCAACGACCAAATACGGGTCATCTTCATCGTGACGAACAACATTCACTGGCGGCATTAGTTCGCCATCAACAATGTTATCGGTCACATCCAGCAAGGCTTGAATGAAACGCTTGTAACAACGCTGACCTTCATTCCAGATTTCTTCACGTGTTGTCATCTGAGGCTGACGCTTACAGATGAAACCGCCTTTAGCGCCCACAGGTACAATAACGGTATTTTTAACTTGTTGTGCTTTTACTAAGCCAAGAATTTCTGTACGGAAATCCTCTTGACGATCTGACCAACGCAAACCACCACGCGCGACTTTACCGCCACGTAGGTGAACACCTTCTATATCAGGTGCGTAGACAAAGATTTCAAAGAAAGGAACCGGTGCTGGAATCTCTGGAATTTCTGAAGGACGAAGCTTCAATGATAGCCAAGGCTTTGCATTGCCCTTTTCATCTGTTTGATAATAGTTAGTACGTTGCGTTGCAAGGATCATATCCATGAAGCGACGAATGATCCTATCATCATCAAGGCTTTCTACACGATCCAACTTATCATGCAGCTTCTTAATCAGATCTTGCTCAGCTTTTGGTGAGTACTTTTTCCTTGGTTCAAAACGCAGTGTAAACAGCTTCACTAAATCACGAGCAAGATCGCTATGACTCGATAATGTTTCTTCAATGTAGTGTTGGCTGAATGGGAAACCCACTTGACGCATGTAACGAGCATAACTACGAATCACGGTAATTTCGCGACCCGTTAACCCTGCGCAAAGTACTAAACGGTTAAAACCATCACTTTCTAAGTTACCGTGCCAAATCGAAGAGAATGCATCTTGGAAACGATCGCGCGCTTCACTTAAATCGATTCCTGTACATGCGTTATGCAGCATAGAAAAATCAAGAATCCAATACACCGTGCCATTTGCTTTAACGACTTGGTAAGGTGATTCACCAATTACACGTAAGCCAAGGTTTTCAAGCATTGGCATAACATCAGACAAGTGAATGGGCTCGTCACGGTGGAAAAGCTTCAACTTAACAAAGTGTGAATCGTTCGCTTCTTCTTGAGGGCGATAAAACAACATGCCAAGCTTGTTATCTTCACTCAAGCTTTCTAGCTGTTCAATATCAGCCACGGCAGAACCCGGTAGCATTTCTTCTTTATACGAGCGTGGGAAAGCACGTGCATAGCTCTTACCAAGCGGGATACCTTTACTTTCACCAAAATTAGCAATTAACGAGTTACTTAACCGATCTTCCCAAGAAGCCGCAGCCTCAACAAGATTGTGTTCAATGCCTTTCGCATCGATATTGAAATTATTATTTTTAACTCGCACGATATAATGAGTTCTCGCTAATGAACTTTCAGAAAAGAAAGTAGTAAATTCAACAGTCTGCTCAGAGCCAAAATAGTCTTTAAGAATTTCCTGTGTTTTACTGCGAAGTTCGGTGTTATAGCGCTCTTTTGTTACGTAAACCATACACGAGAAGAAACGACCGAATGGGTCACGTCGTACGAATAATCGTAGCAAATCACGATCTTGCATTTGAACAACGCCACAACCCACATCTAGCATTTCTTTTTCATTTGCTTGAATGAGTTCATCGCGAGGATAGGTTTCGAGTAAATTATTTAACGCCTTCCACGAATGTGAACCTTCGCTATAGCCGCTCGCCTCAAGAATACGTGAAACGCGATCTCGAATCAGAGGAATATTCAGTGCACTCTGATGGTAAGCCGTTGACGCGTAAAGCCCCACAAAGCGATGTTCACCAATAACATTGCCTTTCTCATCAAAGCGTTTAATACCAATATAATCAACATAAGCAGGACGGTGGATTTTGGATTTACCGTTGCTTTTCGTTAGAATCAAAATATCGTGCTTACGTGCTTCGATACGGGCTGATTCTGGTAAATCAGACAATAGTAAGCAATGCTTTATATCTGTCTTATTTAATAGCCCTAAGCCACTTTCATCACTTGGACAAAGCTTGTAATCCCCTTCTATAGGGTTTAAATCATATTGGTGATAACCCATGAACATGAAGTTATGGCGTGTTAACCAATTAATAAATTCGACAGCTTCTTCGCGATGAACATTGTTTACTGGCAAATCTGCAGTTTTAAGATCCTGAGCAATGTCTTGCATCTTATCTTGCATCGCCTGCCAATCGTTCACAACCAGGTCAATATCGCTTAGCACGTGTTCTAATTCTTTTTTGAGTGCTTGCATTTCTTCTTTGCTGGTTAGGCGATCCACTTCAATGTGGAAAAGTGTTTGGTAATCACCCTCCTTTCCACATGCTTCTACAATATTACCGTCTTCATCACGCTTGAAGAAATACGGACCATTGAGCATAAGGTGGCTAGTAATATCTAGACGGTTCAATGTCATTCGCACTGAATCAACAAGGAACGGACAATCAGGCGTTACAATTTCAACCACAGTATGTGTTGACTGCCATCCATATCGACTAAGTGTTGGGTTGTATACTCGAACAGAGCTTTGTTCAGGTTTGTTTTGCATCAAATGGTGCCATAAGCTAAGTACAGCACCATATAAATCAGATTCATTCCGTTGAAGCAGATCATCATCAGCCAGTTGCCCTAACAATCGTTGAGCAAAAACATCCACTAATGACTGCTGAGGGGCTTCAATCTTATTCTGGATTAAGCCATATACCTTCTCAAGCAGTACCGGCACTATCGGATCGGGTGCGGTCATAGCAATTGCTCCATCATTATTATGTTTATAGTTCAGTATAGGGGGTTTGAACGCTTTAGCGTGATAGCTATTGTAGGGGGTTTTGTTGCGCAATGGTTACGTTAATTACACTATAAAGAGAAGAAAAAATCGAATATGTGACTAAGGTTAAGATTTTGACTGGCGGTTCTATCTAGCTGAATGCATATAAGCAATAGGCCACTTCTTTTACCTTAGTCATTGGTCTAACCAATTATTTCATATATCAATTTTTCTAATGGCGAGAATAAATTTTATGAGGGAAACCGCTACACAATATAAATAAATAGACAATCACAATAGGTGAATACTTATTAAGATGTTAATAACTTGATGTTATGAAACTGGCAATGAATAATGCTAAATTTAGATCTGTTCTATCTTTTCAAATTTATTTTGTGCATTCACTACAATTCTAAAACGCCCTCTTACACCTAATTGGCTCAAGAATGGACGAAAGCGCGAGGCTGGCAGTTGAAGTTTAAGTCCGCTATCTGTTACAACCAGTACCGTGCTAGCTGCACCAGAATAATGGTTAAGATAAGACTGGTAGCTAATGTTCATCGAAAATGTATACGTCGTCATGGCACCATACAAAAATAAAAGAAAGATAAAAAAGAAACAAACAAAAAGATCATACCTATCTGGATAAGTAGATGATCATAAAATAAGAGCCTCTTCGTTAGAGGCCCTTATTAGGCTGCTAAATCAAATACTATTGATCCAACGCCTTCTGCACTTTTTCGAATAGATCGTTAGCGAGGTTTTCAAGCTTCGCTATTTTTTCTAATTCTGCTCGCATTAATGCCTGACGCTGTTCATCATATACACGGTACTTCAAGAATGGTTCAATCAAGCGTGAAGCAACCTGTGGGTTACTTGCGTTTAGTGCCGTTAGAATCTCGGTCAAGAACGCATAACCTGAACCATCCTTTGCATGAAAGCGAACTGGGTTATTAGCACAAAAGCTTGCAACCAAGTTACGGGTTCGATTCGGGTTTTTCAAATCAAATGCTGGATGAGACATTGTTTTACGCACATTAGCCAGTGAATCTGCCGCAGGGTTTGCACCTTGCAACATGAACCACTTATCCATTACCAAGCCATCATGTGTCCATTTATCACTGAAGTCTGTCATTTGCTCTGCACGGCATGGTAATTCTGCATTATTTGCAGCAGCCATTGATGCCATTGTATCTGTCATATTATCTGAAGACACATATTGCTCTGCAACTAACTTATTACCTTCTTCAGTATGAGCAAGATAAGAAAGGCAACGGTTACGCAGTGCGCGTTTAGCCATTGCTTCATGAGCTAAATTATACTCGCCTTGAGAAAGAGAGTGATAAATAGCGGTTAATTCATCTTCTAGTGCATAAGCTAAGATCGCACTGATCTTGCCCGCAACCGCATTGATCGCATCAACATCAACGATCTTATACCAACCTGCAATTTCATTTTCACTTGGTAATGCCAGCATTTCGGCAATGAATGCAGGATCCAGATTTTCATCCAATAACGCACCACGGAACGCATCAATTACCGATTCAGGAAGTTCAACGTCTTTACCCTGCTGCACATTGGCAATATTTGTACGAATGTACTTAGCAAGTAGCATTTGACCCACATCCCAACGTGCAAACTCGTTACGCGCATGCACCATCAAGAACACTAACTCTTCATCAGAATAACCGTATTCCAATACAACGGGCGCAGAAAATTCACGGAGTAATGATATTACGGGTTTTTCATTTACATTATCGAATTCAAAGACTTGTTTGGCTTCAGTAACGTTAAGTACGTGATGAATTGGCTCGCCATTACACTCTAAGGCGATAACATGACCTACGCTGTCATATAATTCGATGTCCATTGGGATATGAAGCGGAAGTTTATCGTCTTGGCCAGCTGTTGGTGCTGTATTTTGCTCAATAGTGACAAGGTAACGTTTCTGTTCTGCGTTATAATCGGTTGTCACCGTAACGATAGGTGTACCCGCTTGGCTGTACCAGCGACGGAACAGAGTAAGATCAACACCCGATGCATCTTCCATTGCTTGTGCAAAATCATCACATGTTGCCGCGGTACCATCATGACGTTCAAAGTACAGTTTGATACCTGCTTGGAATTTATCTTCACCCAATAAAGTATGCATCATACGAATGACTTCACTGCCCTTCTCATACACTGTTAACGTATAGAAGTTATTCATCTCAATCACTTTTTCAGGGCGAATTGGATGAGACATAGGACCACGATCTTCAGCAAATTGAGGACCACGCATAATACGAACATTTTGAATGCGATTAACGGCACGAGAACCAAGATCAGAAGAGAATTCTTGATCGCGGAAAACCGTTAGCCCTTCTTTTAAACTTAACTGGAACCAGTCACGACAAGTAACACGGTTACCCGTCCAGTTGTGGAAATACTCATGACCGATTACCGCTTCAATACCTTGATAGTCTGTATCAGTTGCTGTTTTTGAATTGGCTAAAACAAACTTAGAGTTAAAGACGTTTAAGCCTTTGTTCTCCATTGCGCCCATGTTGAAGAAATCAACAGCGACAATCATGTAGATATCAAGATCATATTCTAAGCCGAAACGTTCTTCGTCCCACTTCATTGAATTGATAAGTGAAGCCATCGCGTAATCTGCACGATCAAGATTACCTTTATCAACGAATATTTCTAACTCAACATCACGACCGCTCATGGTTGTGAATTTATCACGCAGTACATCGAAGTCACCAGCAACAAGTGCAAACAGGTAAGAAGGTTTTGGGAATGGGTCTTGCCACTGTACCCAATGTCGACCATTGTCTAAATCACCTTCAGCAACACGGTTACCGTTACTTAATAAATAAGGGAAGCTTGTTTTATCTGCAATGACTTTTGTGGTGAAACGAGCAAGTACATCAGGACGATCAAGATAAAAAGTAATTCGACGGAAACCCTCAGCTTCACACTGAGTACAAAAACCACCACCCGATTTATACAAACCTTCAAGCAATGTATTGGCTTCTGGATTAACTAATGTTTCGATTGTCAGATCAAAACTTGCAGGCAAACTACGTAGCGTTAATAATGACTCTGACACGTCATAATCAGACCATGCAGTGCCATTTACTTCTACGCGAACTAACTCTAACCCATCACCATTTAAGACTAACGCCGCATCGGTTTCGACTTGGCGAACAACCTTGCTGACTGCAACAATGTGTGTTGCTGTATCATGCAGGTCAAATTCAAAATCAATATCGGTAATTGTATAGTCTGGCTTTATGTAATCTGCACGGTACTTTGCTTTAGGGCTTGCTGTTTGTGTCGATAATTCGCTCATTCTTTTTTATTCCTTTGTTATCCGCTAGAACAAGAAGTCCTCATTCTAAACGACTGACGCCTGTCATTATTATTCTGCCTTTATGGCACTCAAACAAGAATTAATGTCAACTATACTCGTAAACTCATGCTTTTGTCGCTTCAGTGCGTAATAATTCAGCTAAAAATAAAGACTTATACCCAAGCTACCTCAAAGTTATTGCTTAAATAATAACTGAACGCGCCCTCAATTCTTTTTTATAAACTGATATTGCATTTATTTTTCATATTTCATATCAAATCAGGCTCAAAATAATGTAAAATTTCCGGATTGCATTAAACAGCAGCATTAGATATGAATCACACAAAACTCATTGGGATTATTGACTCCCTACTTGATACCGATGCGTATAAGCTGCACATGCAGCAAGCGATTTATCATCAATATCCACACGTAGAAGCCGTTGCTGAATTTCATTGCCGAAGCAAAGAAGACCTCCGTCCCTACGCCAACGCAATTCAAGCACAAATTCAACACATCTCAACATTGTCATTTGCACAAGAAGAGTTAGATTACCTTGCATCACTCTCTTTCTTCAAGAAAGACTACCTTACTTATTTAAAAGACTTTTCACTCAACAGTGAACAAGTAACGGTAGATGGTTCAGGCGATCAGCTTTCAATCAAGATTAAGGGTAAGTGGATTGATATCATTTTATGGGAAGTCCCATTACTTGCTATCATATGCGAAATTCGTTCATCCATTTGTTACCCAAATTCAACAGCAGATGACGCAATCGCACAACTTAAAACTAAAATCGAGCGTTTTTACCAAAACGCTAAAACGGTAGATGATGAAACACAGACAGTCACGGATTTAAGCCAATTTGATCTAATTGATTTTGGTAGCCGTCGACGTTTCTCTAAAGATGTACACCACAAAGTTGTCGATTATTTAGCGGCAAACGTACCTGAATTTAAAGGGACATCAAATTACCATTTGGCTCGAACACGAAATTTACCCCCCTTTGGTACACAAGCACATGAATGGTTTCAAGCTCACCAGCAATTAACCGGTGAACTTGCCGATTCACAACAGCTAGCATTAAACCGATGGCTACAAGAGTACCCAGATTCGTTAGGTATTGCCCTAACCGATTGCATTAATACCGACGCGTTTTTACGTGATTTTAACTCAGAGTTATCTGAACGTTTCGTCGGGTTACGCCACGATAGCGGCGACCCAATCACTTGGGGTGAAAAAGCCATTAAGCATTATGAATCTTTGGGCATTGATTTAAAGACAAAATCTTTAATCTTTTCAGATAGCTTAACATTGGATAAAGCATTAAACATTTATAAACACTTTGCTTCACGTATTAACGTCAGCTTTGGAATTGGCACTCAATTAACATGTGATTTACCGAGTGTTGAAACATTAAATGTTGTGCTAAAACTGACGCAATGTGAAGGTCGACCAGTGGCTAAAATCTCTGATGAACCAGGCAAAATCATGTGCCGAGATGAAAATTATTTAACGCAGCTTCGCCAAGCATTTAAAATTGCTAACTAAATTCTATCTATTTTAAAATTGCTTTATATACAAAAAACTCGTCACGATGACGAGTTTTTTTATACATATAATTTATTTATCTACAACACTATTCTCGCTGCATAACCGCTTCCATACCAAATTGTGTATTAGATAGTGTCAATGTATCTGAACCTAATAAAAACTGGCTGTCTTGCTGACCACCTTCGTAGATTAAAACAATATGGTCATCTTCCAAATAATAGATTCCACGGTGTTCTTTCTTTTTCCCCTCATTATTCGATACTTCAGCCGAAAATAAGAAGTCAGGTCGCAATGAAATAGATAATTCAGAAATACCTTCCGCAACGTCTCGCCCCGAAATTTTCGATGAGCGCCATTCACCCGGTAAATTTTCTGGCGCTAATTTAGTGAATCGAGCCCCGTCTAAAATAAATTGATTATACGTGAGCATATAATTATGGTTTTGTTCTAACTGCCCTTCAGAAGAAAATACAATATTCGTTTCATCAACATCGTATTTACCCGCCCACTCATCAACCGAGCCATCGACACGTAATAACCGAATAACAAAATTGTAAGACGACTTGAATTTAATATTCATCGCCCGATAACTCTCCCCCTCACTTTCAATACCATCATCAGAAGTACTAAACCAATACCAATCACCTAATAATAAGGGGTAATCAAACTCAGTCAGATCATCGGCAACAGAGTGAACACTGAAGCTGCTAAAGAAAAGTATAAAAGCTACCATACACGATTTATACATGTCTCAACTCCCGAAAAAAAGACCTATATAAACCTTAGATGCCAATGCTCTTTTCTGCTTAAAAATATGATTTATATCACAGTATAAACTCGGAGCTTCTCAGTTATAAGACAACGATAATCGATAGCAAGAAGAGGGAAAAAGTGTCCAATAATCAGCCGGATATTGTACCAAATCCATTAATTATCTGATCAGTTCAGCGAGAGTTAATTAATGGAATTGGTATTAGTCAGTACCGTACTATCAGCACAAATAAAAACGGCACTGCTTTTAAGCAGTGCCGTTTTATAATTTATTACCGCAATTAACTTTGAGCGTTAACTAAATCCGCTGTTATATCAACAGCTTCATCAAGGTAAGCATCTGGTGACTCATAATCTTTTGGCACATCTTCCAGTGTAGCAAAAGGCTTTTTACCTAATACTTTCTGGCGCTTATTCAAACGTGCTAATCGTTTACTGTCTGTCTTATCCTGTTCCTCAATACGCGTTTTCTCATTCAAAGAAATGGTATTAATATCTTTATCCTTTTTGTATTCTTGAATGTCATCAAGAATAAAACCGAATTCCATATCTTTACTTATGCGTTGCTCATGCTTCGCTTTTAAAGAAGGCAATATTGGGGAATAGTTTACTAATTTTTGATAACTTGCAGGTTTAATACTGTCCCACGGTAAAGCGTTATCTTCAACACTCTCACCCGTTTCAGCTGGATCAACAGCCGTTGGGAAAGCAATATCAGGTACAACACCTAAATTCTGAGTACTACCACCGTTAATACGGTAGAATTTCTGAATTGTATATTGGACATGACCTAAAGGCTTATCAAACAAATCATAAATATGATTCAGTGAACGGTGCTGCTGAACAGTACCCTTACCAAAAGATTGCTCGCCAAGTACAACAGCTCGGCCATAGTCTTGTGTTGCTGCGGCAAAAATTTCAGAAGCCGATGCACTGTATCGATTTTGCAGTACGGTTAACGGTCCATCAAAATAAACGCGATCATCAGAATCACCATTTACTTTTACACGGCCATAACTATCTCGCACTTGAACAACCGGACCACTGTTTATAAATAAACCGGTTAATGCTGTTGCCTCTGTAAGCGCACCACCACCGTTATTACGAAGATCGATAACCACACCATCGACTTGAGATTCGTTTAGTTTTGCGATCTCTTTTTTCGTGTCTTCAGCCAAACCAACGTAGAAACTAGGTACTTCAATGACACCTATTTTCTTGCTGCCGACTGTCTTCACTTCAGATTTCACAGCCCTATCTTCTAAACGGATTTTATCTCGCACAATAGTTACATCGTAACTTTTAGTGTTCTTTCCTTCTGGAAGAATCTCAAGCTTAACCTTGCTACCTTTAGGGCCTTTAATCAGCTGAACAACATCATCCAGACGCCAGCCGATAACATCGACAACGCTCTTTCCATCTTGCGCAACACCTATAATTCGGTCACCTGCAGCAAGTTTTTTAGATGATGAAGCCGGACCACCAGCAACAAGTGAACGAATAACAGTGTAATCATCAACAACTTGAAGCACAGCACCGATCCCTTCCAAAGATAGGTTCATCTCTGATTGGAATTGTTCTGCATTACGAGGAGATAAATAGCTGGTATGCGGATCAACTTCACGTGCAAATGCATTCATGTAAATTTGAAATACATCTTCACTATGAGTTTGTGTGAGACGTTTTAACGCATTGTTATAACGCTTGCTCAAGGTTTCTTTAATTTCTTTCCAATCTTTATCTGCAAGTTTCAGATTTAACGCATCGTATTTTACACGTTGACGCCAAATTTCATTTAATGCATTACGATCTGCAGCCCAATCCAATTCTGAACGATCAACAACAAAGTCATCATTAGTATTGAATTTAATTTCGTTATCTAGCAATGTTAACGCGTATTGATAGCGATCATAACGACGTTGAAGCACTTTATTGAAAATTTCAAAAGCCCCCGATGTATCACCGACTTTAAGTTGGTCATCGAATTGGTTTTGCCATTTTTCAAGTAGCCTAACATCAGCCGCAGTAAGGAAGCTTTTGTTGAAGTCCAACATTTCGATATAACGATCGAACATGTCAGAAGAAAATTGATCATCAAGAGAGAATTGCTTGTAGTGCGAACGTGTAAACCGCGAAGCAACCCTTTTACTTGCCGTAGCATGCTGCTTTTCAGGCGCAAGTTGGGGCAAATCACTTAATGAATACTTAGCCTCTAGGGCTTGCGCTGAGGCTGCCAGCATCATGCCAGCAGCGATCAGGGAAAAACGGAATCGACAGTTCATGCGTCGAGCATTCTCCTTTACGAACGCAGGTGCTCCATTTTTACAACCATGGTCAAACCATTGGTTAAACGAACACGCACATCGTCCTTGTTAAATTCAACGATAGATGCCGGCATGTTACCAGAGCCCATATTCACTAAAACATTGTTGCCAACTTTTACTTCATCAGCTGTTAAAGCACGGGATGTATCTGCAGGCTTTTTATCTAGCTTAGACGTTTTTGGCTTAGTGTTCTTAGGTTTAGCTGATTTAGCATGATTTTTATTTGTTTTCGCTTCGCCATCTTTGCTTGCAGCAGCTTTAGCAACTGCTTGCTCTTTACGACGAGCACGAACTTTAGCTTTGCTTTCTTCAAGGGCTTTTTGTGCGTGTTCTACGTGCTCTTGCTCTAGAACGCCACATTCATTGCCATCAAGGTCAACACGGTTTACACCGGCTTTTACTCCATGAAGATAACGCCAAGAAGATGTGTATTGACGTAGTGCAGTACGTAATTGTGTTTTACTTACTTTTTCATCTTCATTTAAGCGCTCAGCTAAATCTTGGAAGATACCAATCTTAAGTGGCTTAGCTTCACCTTCAATAGTAAAACATTTTGGGAAACGCTCAGCAATGTATGCAATAACTTCTTTACTGTTCGTTAACTTTTCAGAGTTTTCCATGGAGTTTCCTGACATAAAACGAGAGATCTCGCTGTGTGTACTGTGATCAAAAAGAAATAGTGTCGCTATTATAGTTACCTAACAATGAAAAACCACCGAAAGCATACAATTAGAGGCTTTTTTGTAGTTCTTTCACAAAATACACTAGTCCATCTTCATCATTTTGGTCAAATCTTGACAAACTTGGGCTATCAATATCCAAAACGCCAATCAATTCACCTTTAACTGTTAATGGTATTACAATTTCAGAATTACTTACGGCATCACAAGCAATGTGTCCAGGGAAGGCATGCACATCAGAAACACGTTGTACCTTATTTTCTGAGATGGCAGTACCACACACACCTCGCCCTACCGGAATACGTACACAAGCTACTTTTCCTTGAAATGGACCAAGCACTAACTGGTCGCCTTTAAGCAAATAAAAGCCTACCCAGTTAATATCTTCTAACTCCATATTCAGTAACGCACTAATATTAGAGATATTAGCAATCAGATCTGGCTCACCGTCAGTCAGTGCAATTGCCTGCTGAGTTAATCTTTTATAGAACGCGCTCTTATTTTCCATGGCTTACTCCTTATATAGCCGTTAATATAGCCCTTCCACTAATAATAGGAATCATTATCATTGTGAAAGATTCTGTAAACCAAACAATTAACTGGTCTTGGCTTCTAAAGCAAGCAAAACGTCACCGCCCAAGACTTGTCGCTGCAAATATTATTGCTCTCATAGCAACTCTGGTTAGCGTGCCAATCCCCCTTCTAATGCCATTAATGGTTGATGAAGTATTACTTGATAAACCTGCTGATGGGGTCAAATTTTTAAATTTATTATTGCCGGAGTCACTTCATGGCGCAACGGGTTACATCTTAATGGTGTTGTTCCTTGTTGTATTGATGCGCGTAGCAGGTCAAGCGCTTAATATACTGCAAAGTCGGCAGTTTACCCTCGTCGCAAAAGATATAACTTATAACATTCGTGGTCACCTCCTCGATAAACTGGGCCGCATCAGTATGCGTCAATATGAGGAAAGAGGTAGTGGTGGTATTACGTCACATCTGATTACAGACGTCGAAACCATCGATAAATTTGTAGGTGACACATTAAGCCGCTTTTTAATCGGTCTATTAACAGTAATTGGTACAGCCGTTATTCTGCTTTGGTTAAATTGGCAGCTTGGTTTACTGATTCTGCTTGTTAACCCTGTGGTGGTTTACGCTTCTCGGTTAATGGGGAACCGTGTAAAAAACCTGAAAAAGAAAGAAAACCAAGCATTTGAAAAGTTCCAACAACGCCTTGTTGAAACGCTTGAGGGTCTATACCAGTTACGCGCATCTAACCGTGAGCGTGAATTTCTGGCCCAATTAAAATCGAACGCGAATGACATTCGTCACAATGCGGATAAATACGCTTGGCAATCAGAAGCCGCGGGGCGCGTTTCCTTTCTACTCTTTTTATTAGGCTTTGAGTTATTCCGCGCTGCTGCAATGTTGATGGTGCTGTTCAGTGATTTATCTATTGGTCAGATGTTTGCCGTGTTTGGTTACCTATGGTTTATGTTGGGTCCCGTACAAGAGTTATTAGGTATTCAGTTTGCTTGGTACAGTGCTTCAGCTGCGATGCAACGTTTAAACAACTTATTGGTGTTAGAAGAAGAAGTTCGTCCAACACCAAAAGTAAATCCTTTCGTCGATGGTGAAACATTACACATAGAAGTGAAAAATCTACATTTCGCCTACGATGAAGATAAGGAAGTATTACACGATCTGAATTTAGTTATCCCTGCAGGGAAAAGAGTGGCGTTAGTCGGCTCTTCAGGCGGCGGTAAATCAACGTTGATTCAATTGCTATTAGGCATTTATCAAAAAAATACTGGGGATATCTTAATTAATAACCACCCTATTGAAGATGTTGGTTACGACAATCTTCGAAACAAGATGGCGGTGGTATTACAGCACCCTGTGTTATTTAATGATACGTTAAGGCAGAATTTAACGTTAGGTGCTGATTATACTGATGAACAATTGTGGTTAGCATTAGATATAGCCCAATTAACCGATGTCACTGAGCGCCTAACCAATGGCTTAGACACTGAAATTGGCCGTCAAGGTATTCGCTTATCAGGTGGGCAACGACAACGTCTTGCTATTGCACGTATGGTTTTGTCTGATCCTGAATTTGTCATACTTGATGAGGCAACGTCAGCTTTAGATACAGCAACAGAAGCTGCGCTACATACTGCTTTGAATGAATTTTTAGTTGGCAAAACAACACTGATTGTTGCGCACCGTTTATCTGCGGTTAAGCAAGCTGATCTAATATACGTGCTTGAAGATGGGCAAGTAAGTCAGACAGGTACACATAAAGAACTTGTTAATGAGAAAGGCTTATACCAAACTTTATATGGTTCAGTGCAATCACCTGATGAAAAACATCAATCAGTGTTGGTTTCAGACATGATCAATAACAGCACCAATGAAAGCGGTCAAGAAACGCACAATTCACAAGTTATTGATCATAAAAAGCTTGATGGTAATACCAGTGAAGATAACTTGGCAGTAGCCAGAATGAACTCAAAATAATATAGTGTTCGTTTACAATTGAATAATGGCCTTTAAATAAGGCCATTATCATATACAGTTTAAACCGATCCATTTGGTTTGATATTAAGGATGACATCAACATGTCGATGGCTCGACGTTGCCCAGGCTGCGACTTATCTATAATGCCCCATGCAGCACCTCGTGGTAAAAGCGCATATTGCCCACGTTGTAGCACTCGTCTTTACCGTGGTGGTAAATGTCGATTCAATGGCGAACTTGCCATCGCTTTCGCTTGTCTCATCCTTTTTGTTCCAACCCATATTTTTCCGTTAATCACGATACGTTTATTTGGGGTAATGATTCCTGCAACACTCCCGTCTGGTACATTTAGCCTTGCATCAGAATTTCCTGCCGTTGCGTTTCTTATTTTATTTTGTAGCTCTATTGCCCCTTTATTAGTTAGCCTGTCTGTACTAGGTGCTCAGCTAGCGTTAAAGGTGAAAAATTTTCGTTTATTAAAATCATCTTTATGGGTAATCACCCACTTAAAGCATTGGGCAATGTACGATGTATTCTTAGTTAGCTTGGCAATATCATGCTTCAAAGTACAAGATTATGCCGATATCTACGTAGGACCCGGCTTATATTGTTTGGTTATCTTGCAGGTGTTGATGTCTTTACTTATTACCCGTGTTAGCCCAAACCGTTATTGGGAATCATGGCAACCAGAAAAAGATCACCCTACGTTTAAGACGCTTCGACCTTTAGCTGGCGAACGGGCTAAAAGTGATAATGAATGTACGAATCCACTAAATAATCAATTACAAACACTGGAAGAGATTCATTGCGAAACATGCCACATGACACAGGCTTATTCTTCACACTGCATTCGCTGTGATTCACCTTTGCATCATCGTAAACCACGCTCAATTCAAAGAACGTGGGCGTTTTTAATTGCCGCGACAGTCTTTATTTTCCCTGCAAACTTGTACCCTATTTCGATCTTTTTAAATAATGGGAAAAGAGCAGAAGATACGATCTTCTCAGGTGTTGCTCATTTAGTAAAAACCGATATGACGGGTATAGCAATTATTATATTTGTAGCCAGTATAGTTGTACCCGTCGCTAAGATATTGGGCATGGCTTACATTCTGATTTGCATCCAATTTAAGCGCCGAGTTTATCACAAGCAACGCATGCATGCTTTTCGTGTTATTCAATGGGTAGGCAAATGGTCAGTAATGGATTTATTTGTTATCTCCATCATGGTGACGCTGATCGACCGTGGACAAATTCTGGATTTCACTCCTGGGCCAGGCGCTATTGCGTTTGGGGTGGTAGTGGTCTTAACAATGTTAGCAGTAGAAAACTTAGATTCTCGCCTGATATGGGACAACTATGAACAACGGACAAAATGATCAACAACCCGAAGCAGTAGATATACGCCGTGACCGTGGATTATCCCCTTTATGGCTACTGCCCCTACTTGCACTTGTGCTGGCGGGATGGCTCGTATTCAAAGCTGTGAATGAATCTGGTGAACGTATTCAAATCCATTTTAACGATGCTGCTGGCTTGATTGCAGGTAGAACAACTATTCGTTATCAAGGCCTTGAAGTCGGTATTGTTCGTGATGTGAACTTATCAGAAGATCTCCAAAGTATTTATGTCGATGCGGATATTTACCCTAAAGCCGTACAAACATTAAAAGCAAACACGCGTTTTTGGTTAGTAAAGCCTAAAGCATCAATCACTGGTATATCGGGGTTAGATGCCTTGGTATCTGGTAATTACATTGCCTTGCAACCAGGGGAAGGCAAAACCACCAAGAAATTTACCGCGCTGGATACCCAACCTGCCGATACACCATTGGGGGAAGGGTTAACCCTGCAATTGCGCTCACCTGACCTTGCTTCTGTCAGTATTGGCTCGCAAGTCTTTTATAAGAAAATTCCTGTTGGTGAAGTGTATAACTACACGCTAAGTCAGAATCGAAAGCAGGTATTAATTGATGTCACCATCAAACCACAATATTCTGAATTGATAACCAATAAGAGTCGATTCTGGAATGTCAGCGGTATGAGTGCCAACATTGGTTTTAATGGGGTTGATGTTCAATTTGAGAGCCTATCAGCCATGATTGGTGGTGCAATTGCATTTGATTCACCTGATGAAGGCGTTGCTATAGAACCCAATCACTTATTTCGCTTATACCCTGACTTGAATACTGCAGGTCGTGGTATTGCCATTAAAGTCGAACTACCCGATGGTAATAACATCAGCACAAGTGGTGCGCCTATTATCTACCGCGGATTAGAAATAGGTCAAATTTCGAGCCTTCGCCTTGATAAAGAAACCAACAAAATCATTGCTAACGCGGCAATCGAACCAAGCATGAGTGATTTGCTAAATACGGGCTCTCGCTTACTATTAGAAGAAGCAGAAGTGTCTTTAAATGGGGTCAAAAATATTGGTAACCTTATTCGCGGTAACTTCCTAACCTTAATTCCAGGTGAAGGTGAGAAAACGCGGATGTTCCAAGCGATCACTCAAGACCAATTACAGGAACAGCAACCCGGTACAGTTAGCTTCGCGTTATATGCCAATAACAGTTACGGTATAGAGCGTGGCTCTAAGCTTCGTCACCGTGGTTTAGATGTAGGGCGAGTTAAGAAAGTCTCTTTTGAAAGTAGTAAAGTGCGTTTCGATGTTATTGTTCGCCCTCAATACACATCACTTGTTCGTTCTAACAGTCGTTTCTTTATAGACGGTGGTATTCAAGCGAGCATCAGTGCTAAAGGCATCGACGTATCAATGCCGCCAGCCGATCAACTAATCAGTAACGGTATTAGCTTTACATCTTCAGGCTCTAAGAGCATTCAAAAGAGTTACCCTCTTTACGAAAATAAGCGCCTGTCTAACCTTGCCGCTGATAACCAACGCGGATTCGCTAAATACTCGCTATTTGCCGACGAATTACCGCCTGTTTCAGAAGGTAGCCCTATCCTTTACCGTAACCTGCAAGTTGGTGAAGTGACTGGCTATGCCCTAGTGCGTTACGGTGTCACCGTGTCATTTAAGATTGAGAATAAATATCGTCATTTAATCAGCCCGAGTACGGTTTTTTGGAATCGTTCAGGTGTCGAAATCGAAGCAGGGTTCGATGGGATTAAAGTCAAAGCCGACCCTATTAGTACCCTTATTAAAGGGGGTATCGCATTTGATGATATCGTCGGTGTGACAAATAAGGCAGGGTCGAAATTCAAATTATATCCAAGCCTAAGTGACGCTCAGAATTTTGGCTTATTGGTTACCCTAACAGCGCCAGATGCACGTTCTGTATCAAAAAATGCTGATATCCGTTATCAAGGCGTCAATGTGGGTAAGGTTGTTAGCATCGAACCTAACTTTAACGCTGGTAATGTTCAGATAAAAGCGCGCCTGTTTCCGAAATACGCCAATATTTTGGCAAAATCAGACAGCTATTTCTGGACTGTCACACCCAAATTAAGCCTATCAGGTGCAAAAAACTTAGATTCATTATTAAACAGCTATATTGCTGTGCAACCAGGTGATGGCGCTTATTCCCAAACGTTTAAGTTGGGTACAGCAGAGCTGATCTCATCAGGTTTAACATTGATTCTGGAAAGTGAAGACCGAGGTTCAGTGAGTGAAGGCACCCCACTTCTTTACCGTGATATTCAAGTGGGTCAAGTCATCGAAGTCGCTTTGGGTGATTTATCGGATCGCGTATTAATTAAGATTCAGATTGAAAAGGAATACAGCCACCTTATTCGTACCGATACTGTGTTCTGGAATGCCTCAGGTGTTGATTTCACCATCGGCTTAACGGGTGCCAAAATACAAACAGGTACCGTAGATAGTTTACTGCGTGGTGGTATTTCTTTTGCCACACCAGAAGAACAACCTTTGTCACCATTAGCTAAACAAGAAGAGCATTTCTTGCTGCATAAAGAAGCTGATAACAAATGGAAAACATGGCGTACCGCCATTCCTCGTGACTAGTAACACCTAGCTGTTATAACGATGTAACTTTTGATTAAAGGAGCGCTTTTGCGCTCCTTTATTTTTAGAAAAATGATAGCAAAAAACCTGTTCAATCAAGCTTGAGCGTTCGATTATTCCTAGTATTTGGTATAGAATCTCGCCCCATTGCTAGTTAATCGAGATAGTCTCTTGAATCCTAAAACCTATATCCCAGACACATTTATTGAAATGATCCGTGAAATCAT
Source organism: Photobacterium frigidiphilum (assembly GCF_003025615.1). Taxonomy (GTDB): domain Bacteria; phylum Pseudomonadota; class Gammaproteobacteria; order Enterobacterales; family Vibrionaceae; genus Photobacterium; species Photobacterium frigidiphilum. The sequence goes on from NZ_PYMJ01000010.1 coordinate 65,586, forward strand.
GCCAGAGCATCTAAGCATGGATGAATTTATCGCATCATGTAGAACACCTTTACGCCGTAGTATTCGCGTGAATACATTAAAAATTAGCGTTGAAGATTTTCTTGTTCGTGTGTCTGATAAAGATTGGACGTTAACACCAGTACCATGGTGTGATACAGGGTTTTGGATTGAACGAGAAGATGAAAAGTCGGTATCGTTAGGCAATACAGCAGAGCACATGGCTGGCTTGTTCTATATTCAAGAAGCAAGCTCTATGATGCCTGTCACTGCATTATTAAAAGATAACGATGCGTTAGATTGTGTACTTGATATGGCATCGGCTCCCGGTTCAAAAACAACGCAAATTGCTTGTGCGATGCAAAACCGTGGCGCATTAGTGGCGAATGAATTAGCCGCAAGCCGTATTAAAGTGCTTCACGCAAACCTACAGCGTTGTGGTGTTTACAATGCAGCACTCACCCACTTTGACGGCTGTGTGTTTGGTGGTTGGGCACCAGAGTCATTTGATACTATTTTGCTTGATGCGCCTTGTTCAGGTGAGGGCGCTATTCGTAAAGACGGCGATGCAATGGCGAACTGGAGCCTAAGTTCCATTGAAGACATCGCAGCCATTCAACGAAACCTTATTATTAGTGCCTTTCAGGCGCTGAAAACAGGCGGCATGATGGTGTATTCAACGTGTACACTTAACCTTAGCGAAAATCAGCACGTCTGCCATTTTTTGAAAGAAACATTTGGTGATGCCGTTGAATTTGAGCCATTAGGCGACCTATTTGAAGGTGCAGAAAAGTCCTTAACAGAAGAAGGTTTCTTACACATTTATCCTCAAATATTCGACAGTGAAGGCTTCTTTGTTGCCCGCATTCGTAAACATGCAGCTGTTGAAACACCTAAAGTTAAAAAACGTATGGGTAAATTCCCATTCACTATTGTTGCAGATGCCGATAAAGCCATAATTGCAGAACAGCTTCAAGCTACACTGAGTATTACTCTACCAGCAGAGAGTGATGTCTGGATACGAGAGAAAGAAGTATGGCTATTCCCTGCGAACCTTCGCCCACTTATCGGTGAAATACGATTCCAACGCATGGGTGTTAAATTAGCAGAGCAGCACAAGAAAGGTTACCGCTGGCAACATGAAGCCGTTATGACTCTTGCAACAGGGAAAGAAGACGTTGCGATCGATTTAGCCCCAGAGCAAGCTAAAGAATGGTTCATGGGAAGAGATATTCGCCCAGAAAACCTTTTAGGTAAAGGTGAGGTCGTAGTGACTTACCGCGACTACCCTATCGGTATAGGCAAATGGGTAGGCAACCGAATTAAAAATGGTCTTCCACGTGAATTGGTCCGTGATACCAACTTATTCGATATTTAATACCATCTAGATAAGCCTTTGACCATTAAACAATCTAGAAGGCAACAAACGGGAAGTAATGTGCAGCTAATCTACATTCTCATTAGTTAAACTGGCAAATTGTAATGTGTGAGCTAACATTGATAGTGTAATCGATAATCATATATTAACCAGTTAGCGCAAGGCTCTCACGAGCCATTCCCCTAAGCCCGAGACAGGAGTCGTTTCGGGCTATTTTTTGTTTGTTTTCTGTGCCCGGCCCATTATTATAAAGTAAACTCCCCAATGACAACTATATTAATGGCAAGGGTCGCAATAACTGGGTAGCCGCTTCTTGCGGGATGACCACCACGCTCACCGTGGCAAATATGACACTGATATTTTTTATAGAGCATCGCTCCATCTAACAGCTCGGCTCTGGCGTTAGCCGAAAAAAATAGGTTTGCAAAAAACAGGATTACAAGAAATACGTTTGAAACAAATACGGCAGGACTCGTATTGGCTATATGCGTCATTCTCACTGATCTAAACTACTTCGCACATAACGTTCCATAACCGTTGCAATCCAGTCCACAGAAGCCTCATGAGGGAAATAAGTCAGAACCTCCCCGTTCGGCCCTATGAAGAAAATTTTCCCGCTATGCTCCATTCTTGTCATACCGTTATCATCCTTTACGTAACGATAGCGAATACCATAGGCGCCAGCCGCACGGATTATCTCCCGTTCTGAACCGGTCAGCCCAATAAAACGCGGATGAAAATTGTGGACGTACTGCTTCATAACAATCAAAGAGCTACGATCTGGATCAAGATTTACAAACAGCGGAGTAATGTTACCGGCGACAGGCTCGATCTTTTTTAGAGCCTGACCAATTGAGAAAAGGACCATTGGGCAAACATCTGCACACTGGGTATAGCCGAAATAAAGGATCACGTATTGACCGAGAAAGTCTCTATCGGTAACAATCTGACCAGTATGATCCGTCAACTTGAATGAACCTCCGAAATCACTACTGAACGGCAGAGCTGGGTACTGTTTTTTTTCTGTATCGGCGACAGCAGAACCGATAGTCGACATAAATATAACAGCTAGAACGATAATCCGGAAAATAGAAGGAATCAGCTCTATACTCACAACCCGATTAGCATCAACACCGACATTTACTCTATCCATTGAACACAACGTGCATACCCCTTAAACCGTCGTGGAGCGCGCCAGTTTCCGCCCAGCATATAGGCCTGTATCCAAGCGTTCTCATGGGCATTATTGATTTCTTTATCCTCGGGCTGAACAGTGGTCTCAGACATAAGGTTTCGCGCAGCATCACGTGTCTCGGGCGTTCGGGACCAATAGTAAGCCTTATAATCCGTATCAGGGAAAACACTCGCGTCTAACGCAGGCTTGTGCCGGTTGAGATCAACAATACTGGTTAGCTCTTTGTTACTGGGTAACTTCCAGTCACGATGACTGGCATAGTTAAGATCTTCACAATACTGAAGCGCCTCTTCCCAGTCGAGTAACCCGCTTTCCACCTTCTTCACCCATATCAGCTTGGCAACCTTCTCCGTCACCGTGCCATCATTATTATCGACATACTCAGGAATAAAATAGGTCCCGTTGTTATCAGCGCGTACACAGCGTGTGGTTTTATAACCACCACGTGGATACCCCATAAAGTGTCCGTCGATAAAGCCTAAATGCCAACCACTATTGTTGTGATCCGGTGCGATAGGACCGGCCCACATCCCCCCTTTGCCGCGATCCCCGTAGCCTGGAATACCGGCAAATACATCCTTGAAATATTTCATATCTATGGTCGGGCGAGCTGCACCATAGTGAGCGATTGTATGCCCCTCTTTCATGTTCGCCATACGCCAGTCGTCATAACCACCCAGTCGCAATTGCTTACAATACTGAACACCCTCGTGATACGGACGACGTCTGGGCTCTCCGTCTTGGTAACTAAATATGTCTTGAGGACGCCACTTCCCCTTCGGCGGCACGGTTTTTTCCCACTTCCAGTTCAGGTGTCGTTCCCACATCAGCCCGGTATTATTATCGATAACTATGTTGCCATCATCGCTAATGGTGAACGACATCGGATTTCTTTGATGATCCCGATCCTCACCACGTACCCAAGTCGTTTCCCTGAACTGCCCCGAATCAGGTAACCTGAATCCTTTGATTGGATTGAGTTTTGCGTAATCAACTTCCTCTATCCCGTCCCGAAGCTTGTAGGGGATCTCTGAAAAAACGGGGCTAGCAAACAGAATGGATACCAACAGCGATACCGTACTCAACGTTCTCATTGTGTATCCCTCGTTTGTTTTTTAATCACGGGTATCACGTGAACATCTTTTGCATAGTGGCCGATGGCTTGTAACATACGAGGCGTCTGAAACAGCGGAGCCATAATATGTTTCATTGCCGACATACCACCGGCACGCCGCCCAGACTCATACGCCTCCAACTGCCGTTTAATATAACCGTACTTAAGACCGACCAATTTAGGTGTGAAAGGATCCCCCACATTTGGGTCGAGCTCTCCCGTGCCTGGGTTGCGCACCCGAAGTCCCATCTGATCATCGCCATGGCAGTTGCCGCAACCGGCAAAGTTAGCCAACCACCATCCATTCATCGCCAACTCGCCGCGCGCCTCGGCGTCCTCTTTACTAGCACCCGTCACGGTGTACTCAATCGTTCCCAAATAGGCGACAATATCTTTGATTTCCTGAACCGTAATATTCGACAATATCGAACGTTTTAACGAGCCGGCAATACCACCACGCGCCATCTTCGGATCATCTGAGAGAAAGGCTTGCATCTGCGTGAGCATATAACCGGAATATTGACCCAGGATATTAGGAATAACATCATTACTGATCTCTCCATACTCTCCATGACAAGTTGCGCATTCACGAATATAGACCTTTTTGCCACTTTCGATATCCTCCTGAGCCAACGTCATCCAAGGGAACAATAGAAATGCAATACTGAGAGAGAACATTTTCATTTTGACGCGCATACTATTCATCGCTTCCATACCCGGTAAGTTCCAGCAAAAAACAGCCAAAAGCGACTGTGATGCAATATCCAATCAAGAGAATTATGGGCAGCGCCGAGTAACCGAGAACATGCCAAATAATAGATTCGAGTGTACTCATACCAATTACTCCAACGTCATCTGGCTATGGTTATAGGGTGGTCTCATGGTCGGCTCTAGCGTATCGGGCGCGATTTCATCTAGCTGTTCAATCTCTGGAAGAACATGAGCAATTCCTTTGTGGCAATCAACGCAGGTAAATTTGCCGGTTTTCAGCATTTCTCTATGCATAAAGACGCCTGGGGCACCTTGTTTGTCGAAGTTCATGAAGGCCTGATCATGGCAATTACGACACTCTAGAGAATCATTTTTCTTAAAACGTTGCCACTCACGTTGCGCCATCGACAAACGGTGCTCAGCAAACTTCTCCGGTGTATTGATCTTATTGGTAATCTTGCCCCAGACCTCTTTACTGGCTTGGATCTTCCGTACGATTTTGTCTACCATTTCATGAGGTACATGGCAATCAGAGCAAACAGCACGAACGCCGGAACGGTTGCTGTAGTGAATACTCTTGGTATAAGACGGGTAAACGTTATCCTTCATTTCGTGGCAACCAATACAAAACGCTTCTGTATTGGTGACGGCCATCGTCCAGTTAAATCCATACCAGAAGATAATACCAGCGACGAAACAGAAGGCCGCCACAATACCCATAGGGACAGAACTTCTACCTTTCAATAATCGCCAATAACGCCGAATGAAATTGTTTTTCTGAGCCATGCCCCCTCCTTTTTTCTTATTATGCTGACGCTATAACTCGCAATATGTTTAATAAGCAGCGTCCAAAAGACTCACTGAATACAAGCAAATTGCATCGCCAACAGAAACCTTTCACTTATGGTGTGGGTAAAAAAAGATTAGATACCAGATTTGATTCAGTCAACTCAACGATTATTTCCAATACTCAGTGCCATGTTTGCGATGGGAGGTGTTGCAACATGATATTGCATTGTGCGTTTGGCGATCTGCGCATGCACAAAACTGCTATCTCGCTGCTCACCTAATACATTTAATTGTTGTTGTTTAGCGTAAAAAGATGAAGTGGTCAGGTTATTTTGGCAGCAAAATAATCTGCATCGCGTTAATGAATACGGCTTAATATTTTCTGACCAAAATTGTCTTAGCATACTCTAACCTTCAGAATTTCGCGTCTAACCCCCAACAAATAAAACAGTAACATCATGATTATTAGCCATAATTACAGCCGAACAATAACGTTCTATTTTTTTGAATAAGACACACAAATTTTTCCACTATCTTCTGCATGCTCTCCCTTTTATAGTTAAACCCATAGCAAACAGCTAATACCGAATAAGGAATACAACATGTCTAATGTACTCGTACTTAAATCAAGCATTCTTGGTGACTACTCACAATCAAATGGTCTTATCGAACATCTTGTTTCTTCATGGGGAAACAGTGTCAGTTCTGTCATTGAACGTGATTTAGTCGCAACACCTATTCCTGTATTAGATGGAGAGATTGCAGGTGGTTTGCGTGGTGGTGATACACTGACTGCTCGTCAAGAAGAAGCCCTTGCACTATCTGATATGCTTATCAACGAATTACAAAACAGCGATACAATCGTTATTGCTGCGCCAATGTATAACTTCTCTGTACCCACTCAGCTTAAAAACTGGTTCGATATTATTGCACGTGCTGGTGTTACTTTTTCATATACTGAAAATGGTCCTGTAGGGCTAATTACAGGTAAGAAAGTGATTGTTGTAACAACACGTGGCGGCATGCACAAAGATGGCCCTACCGATACAATGGTGCCATACCTTAAAACAATCCTTGGTTTCATTGGCTTAACCGATGTTGAATTTGTTTACGGTGAAGCACTCGCGATGGGTGAAGAAATGGCTGCTAAAGGTATTACAAACGCTAAATCTGCTTTAGAAAAAATCAGTGCATAAGCATTGATGCTACCAATAAGTATCGAATGACTAACTTTACTGCCTGCTAAGAATTCTTTTAGCTTTTTGCCTTATCGGATCACATTGTTCGATAAGGCTTTTTTATTTTATGGTGTGATATCTCAACTTCAGCTTTCTCTGCTTTTCTTCTGCGTCCAATCTAGATCAGTATCTGGCAAGCATGCTACTGCATTGATCCAGTCAGAATATAAAGAGAGAGTAATAACGTGATTAAAACAAACCCCTTCATTGGCAACGATACCGACCGTGAACAAATCTGGCACATGCTTGTTAGCCGCGACATTAAAGCATACTGCGATGCAGATTGGTCGCAGGTGGCTGATGATTTCATCGAAGAAGAATTTTATGCAGTGAATGGTAATAAGAACCCTGACCCAGGCACATGGAATTTAGCATTCTCGACGCTAAGTCATTACCGCGATGAATGGTTAAAACAAGCCGAACTTGCTCAGCGAACAGAATATGCAGAGCCATTAGAAGCTGCTGTTCACGCGGCAACAACATTGAATCACATTAGTATAGAAAACGGACGGGCGATTGCGCGTAAACAGTTTAAAGGGGCAATTAAACGCGCTGATGGGCAATCTGACGAGCTATTATGGCAAACGCTATACTATTTAAAAAGCACAGATACTGGCTGGAAAATCTGCGGGTTTACAGGTTACCTTCCCTATACTGAATAACGCTTCTTGTATACGTATTGTGCAAAAAAGCCATGCGACATCCACTTATTTTATTACTCCAGCCGTAAGTAATCGATGCATTGCATGGCTTTCGATTAGAAGCCGAACTGTACGTAAACAGTATTGTAATTACTGCCGCCTTTAATTCTGCCAAACTGAGAAGCAGATTCAAAGATTGCAGAACGGTGATGCAAACTATATCCCACCCAAACATCATCCAACGATTTCTGATTAAAGATATCACCAAGATTTACATCAAAAGAAAAATCAAGGTAGTTTAATAACTTACTTGGCTCGTAGCCCTTACGCTCCATTTCACTGCCTTCGATATAGGTAATCTGACTTGCATAGGATAAACCTTCAGCTAAACCAAAACGCCATTGCACAGGCCAATCGAAAGTGTAATAGGCTTTAATCGCGAGAACATATTCTTGCGATGAACTTTGTACATCTGATTTCCAATGCCACGCAACACCAGGCGTTAAATAGATATCTAACGGTAAACCAAATAGTTCATCAGTAAGCGGATGCCCATAGAAAATGGACGTAAGCTTATTATCAAATTCATCTTTTTCACGGTTAAACTTAAAAATATCGCCAATGTTAGAAGGTGTTGCCCAACCGTGGGCTATGCGCCAATATGATTTGTTTGATATTGATGATTTTACAGGTTTGCTGTCATCACGGAAGAAACCAAAGCCAGCATATAACTCACCTTGCCAATCAGCATCAATCGTCGCTGAATCTCTTACATTGCTATCAAAACGTCTTGCGTATGCGCCGCCCAATAAATACAAATTAGACGCGACATGATAACGCGCAGTGGTGCCAAGTTTTAAATCAATGCCGCCGTCTATAGATTCTTGATTCAGCCCATAGTAGTACGAGTTATAATCTGATTCTTTCCATATTAATGAAGCACTTGGTTGAACTAACCAGTTCCCTTCGTCGTAACGCGCACCTATCGTAGCCACAGAATGAAAGCGCATACTTGAGTCGAACATTAAATCCACTTTAGAATAGATATTCTCATCAATATTAAACTTAAACTGCAGCCCACCATCGCCACTGTCACCACCTATTTCATTTTGGAATGATGAAGGTAAATCAATAAAATGCATTCGAAGAAGTGCATTCATTTCCCACTCATCTTCTCGGTATAGGTTTAACCCGCCTTCAGTACCATGAACAAAAAACCTATCACCTTGATAAAACATCATGGGTACAAACGTGCTAACAGTACTATCTGCAACTGCGCTACTCGTTGAATACGGGATAGACGCCACTCGAACAGCAGCAGCAATACCCCAATTTTGTTCTTCATCTCGCTTATCACGCAGATCTTGTAATGATACAAAGCCTGTTTTCTTGGCGTCTTTTTGCTCTACGTTAGATCCCTCACCACCCGCGAATACGAATACAGGTAATGACAGTACGAAACAAGCCCAGCGTTTTATCAAATTTACATCCCCACAAATGCTACAGATTTACTTATTATTTGATGCAATGGTTATTAACTCACTACTTTATTGTATTAGTTTAACTGTTTAGTAGTAAAAAATGACAAAAAAAAGCCTGATCATGATCAGGCTTATATATCACATTCATTTTACATGACTCAGTTTCTATACGACTACCGAGTACTAAGCATCAATTATTTGTGTGCAATTTCTGCTTTCTTAAGATCTTTTACATTCTTGCTTACTTCACGGCGTTCTTTAGAAAGCTCTGCGCTAACGATGATGTGGTCGTCAACACGATCTTCATAATCACCCTTCATGTTTTCAACAATCTCTAGAATCGCGTCTTGGCTCATATCTGGGCGAATGTAGTCCAATAAGTTTTCTAGCAATTCAACACGCTTGCGGTTGTCACGAATTTTACGGTCGTTATCAAGAATTTCACGCTTCAATTTGTTTTTGCGGCGTGTTTGGCGTACTAGCTCAAGGATGTTGTTCATTTTTTGTCCCTTAATAAAAATATAAATCTATCTGAACTGACTTAATGCAAGATCTTATTCGGTGGTTATAACACACCAATAGATCACTTAATCACTCAGTTCATTATCACTGAAATCGTTATAACAGAAATTCGTATAAAACCTCAAGCAATACCACCAGCATTATGCTTTTTACGGAAAAGATATTCGAATTGCACTTAATTAGTGCTCACTAGAATCTACTGATTCTAAAATGGCTTCCTTGATTTCGTTCAAGATAATCGAACTATTGTAACAAATGATTATGACAAACATAGGCACCCCTAAAATTTAGACATTCATGCCTACCGATATGTGAATTAACCCGCAAAATCTTCACACGATTATTTGCATTTGGCATATAAGTGCCTACTCTTCTAATAGGTTAATACGTTTTTGACAGTAATATCGCAATCTGAACAATGAAAACTTCGTGTAACATTTCTACTATAGATTAGTTATCTTGAAGATATTCACCGTTTCAATTTGCACTACTCGTTAAATGGTTATTGCCTATAACAGTTGATGTAGAAAAATCAGGAGACAACATGTCTAAAGCAACAGGTACCGTTAAGTGGTTCAATGAAGAAAAAGGTTTCGGTTTCATCACACAGGATAACGGCGGTGCTGACGTATTCGTTCATTTTCGTGCCATTACGGGCGACGGCTTTAAAACACTAGCCGAAGGTCAAAAAGTTTCTTATGAAACTGAGCAGGGACCAAAAGGTTTACAAGCTGCAAATGTAGAAGCTATCTAATTGTAGATACCTTTTATATAACAGTTTATAAAATAGGGCTTTTTAGCCCTTTTTTCCGTTATTTCACCAAGTTAATTAACAACCTTGACCCAGCCCATCATTTTCATTGCATTCCTGGTCTAACCTCTTAAATTAATACGCTTTTTAAATGGGCAAATGTTATTTTTGTCACATTTTTGATGATAAGTCATTTAAACCATTTGTAACCCCTTGCCCCTCTTCCTGGGCTATGGCTTAATGGAGTTCGGCTTGTAATGCAGAAATATTTATGCCGCAAATTGAAATAGAAAACTTCGTTCCGCTACTTAGTAATAAGTGTTGTTGTCCTGAAGAGCTTCAAACTTCTTTTGTCCATAAGTAATACATTATGTTGGCTTAAGTGCGCAATAATGCGTAATAACACAATACAAATTCAGGAGACATAAAATGTCTAAAACAACAGGTATCGTTAAGTGGTTTAACGACGAGAAAGGTTTCGGCTTCATCACTCAAGATAACGGCGGTGCTGACGTATTCGTTCACTTCCGTGCAATCACTGGTGACGGATTCAAATCTCTTGCTGAAGGTCAGAAAGTATCTTTTGACGTTGAGCAAGGCCAGAAAGGTCCTCAAGCTGCAAACGTTGAAATCGCATAATTCGCTAATTAATTAGTGATCTTAAAAGGGTATCTTACGATACCCTTTTTGTTTTATAGCAATCAGCATTTAGTCAACACGCAATGCGAGGCATGACTTAACAAATATCGTCATATTTTGCAGAATCGAGCAACGATGAAATAACCTGCTCAAAGCTTAGCCCAGCTTCTTTTGCTGCCATTGGAAATACACTTCGTGTTGTCATTCCTGGAATCGTGTTCATTTCAATCAAGAAAACGTCGCCAGATTCATCCAAAATAGTATCTACCCGACCCCAGCCACGACATCCAAGGGCATTATATGCGTTTAACGCTAATGCTTGCATATCGCGTTCTTGTTCGCTCGTTAGATCACTAGGGCAATGATAAGTCGCACTCTGACTGCCAAATTTCGCATCATAATCAAAAAACTGCTCAGACCGAATTTGAACAATGGGTAATGTTTTACCATTAAGCACTGCACACGTATATTCACGACCAGCAATAAACGATTCAATCAAAATATCATCATCATATTCAAAGGCAGTGATCACCGCCTCTAAGAGGTCAGCATTATTGTCTACCTTTGACACACCAATGCTGCATCCTTGAGATATAGGTTTAACCACTACAGGGCAAACAACACTCGACAACTGTGCTTTAATGTCTTCCATCGGTGCATGCTTATGAAGGGTTACCCAATCAGCACTCTTTAAACTATTACTTTGCCAAATTTCTTTACTATTGAGCTTATTTAAAGACATTGCAGAGGCTAATGTACCACTGCCGGTATAAGGAATTTTAAGCAAATCTAACAATGCCTGAATATGCCCGCTTTCCCCTATTCCGCCATGTAACGCAATGAACACTTTATCTAGTTTGAAAAATCCCATCAGGGTGACATCAATGTGCTTAGGGTCAATTGAAATAGCTTCATGACCCAACGATTCAATCGCTTTTACTACACACTCACCTGACTTTAAGGAGACTGCTCTTTCGCTAGACTCCCCTCCAAGTAATACTCCAATACGCATTTTATTAGACAATCCTGTAGCTCATTATATTCACTGCTATAAATAATATATTAATCTGTCAATATGCACACTGGTCAGTATGCAAAAAGTGAATGTATGTATACTTTTTTAGACATCCTTTTGATTAAACACATGTAGTTGTTTAATTAAAAAGCAATTAGTAGGTAAACTCAATACATAGTTACAGCACCAAATAAGTGACGCCGTCACTTAAAGCAACGCGATAACATGAAAACGCGATCAATAACTTATGTCGGTATTATCACACTCGCTTCATGCATCTCATTTTCAGTTGCAGCGAAAACAACATCACAGGTTTATGTATAAGCCTGCGAAGGCCGTTTTAATGTGGTTTGCTTTCTAAAGCATCATGACTCTTATGCCAAACATGGCAAATAAACCACCAGTAATATAATCAACAATACTTGATATTCGGCTATATACTCCTTTCGCTGAGTTGTGCGAAAAAATCACAGCAAGCGTAAGGTGCCAACATAATGTAATTGATGACATTATTAGCATAATAGTAAACATCAACCCCACAGTAATTTCTTGAGGCATTGAAACACTGAATAAACTAACGACAAAGAAACCCGTTTTTGGGTTTAAAATACTGGTGATAAATGCAGATAAAAAGACCTTTCGTTTTGAGGGAAATACTACCTGATGTGCATCTGTTGCATTTACCCTCTTTTTATCTAATCGTGCACGGTAAATCTGACGTATGCCTAGGTAAAGTAAATAGCTTCCACCAAAGAACTTCATTACCCAAAATAATTGAGGGAAAAGAGAAAATAGAATGATAAGTCCTGAGCCTCCAAAGAGCGCCCATAACAATATCGCTGAACTGACCCCAAAGGCTGAAAACGTTGCAAGTTTACGATCATAATGGAGTGCAGTATTAATGGTAAGCAGCACATTAGCCCCCGGTGTCACAACCGCTAATATCCAGATAAGAACGACATGACTAACAACCAATAAATAATCCATAGCTCATTTTCCTAAAGTGCTATCAAATGCCTAAAAATCATAATACTCTCTAATTTCCATGTAAAAGCATCAATATGATCCTTGGTATACAAATATACTCACCTGATTCCATTTGTTTTTTTGAATCGTCTAACCTTGGTTCGAACATTTTTCATTGGTGATGATGTATTAAACTGAATCATACGTCCAAGCGTCCACTTTTCATACCAACTCACACCATAAAGAGCATGGTTATCAAGACTAACCACTAGCAGTAAAATATCTTGTGTTGTCGTTGTGAATTCACTTTGTAAGCTCGGGTAATCCCAATTTTGATAATCTTTTTGGAAACTCTGTGCCAATAATCCTAGCTGGTTCCATTTGTAGCCAGTCTCTGGGAAATCGACGCTTTGCCCCTGTGATTGTAGTGAATACCACTTCAAGACAAGCTTCCCCCAGCCAATCAAATATGCAAGCGTATCGCAAACACTAATAGCCGTACCTTTAACATTCCCTTCTATCGCAATTGTTCTCGACAATTCATCAGGAATTGAACGGTAATCATCTAACAACCTTCCCGATACAAAGGTGATTGCATTGATTAACTCATCTTTATTCTGGGGGATTGATGACATACATGACTCCATTCAACTACTCTAAACACCATAATAACAAAGCTCATTCAAACCCGAACTACTGAGAAATAGTGTTTGTTCAATTTTTTATACAGGTATTTCGTCACGAGATTCAAACACTTCCTTCGCAACAGTCATTCCATTTATTGCAGCAGGAAAACCCGCATACACAGACATTTGAAGGATAACCTCAGTAATTTCCTTTTGAGTACAACCTATATTCAAAGCACCATTAATATGCCCATTCAGCTGTGGCTGGCAGTTTCCAAGTGTGGTTAAAGCAGCAATTGTTACAAGCTCACGCGTACGGTAATCCAGCCCATCTCGCTGCAATATATCGCCAAAAGGATACTCAATTGTATACTTCGCAAGATCAGGGCAGACCTCACTAAAAGTATCTATTAAATTATTAGCGCCATTAGGCTCTAATTCATTCAGTTTTTCGGCACCTTTTAAGTATCTTTCACTCATTTTTCATCAACTTAGACAGACAAATCATAGAGTAATTAAAGTATCATTTTCTATATCAATAACCTATAAAGATTCAACAATAAACAGACTAATACTTATTTAAGTTGGTATAGCTCACTATCGCTACGATTCTTATCGTAGATCCCAAAAGAAAAGGAGGCATATTAGCCTCCTTCTATTTATTTGTATGATAATGTGAAATTAATACGTTTTATGTGTACCTACCCACTAGCGACACATTCTGCCTCTACTATATTTATTCAGTGCTAACGCCAACTTCTTTGCAGTCCTCGCATATTTTCGAGGCATATAGCCATAAGATCCATCGTACCCTACATGCAGTAACAAGTTTTGACCGTCTTGCATAAGACGAGAGGATTTATCACACATCGCGTAACCTAATGATTGATACACTTTCGCTTTCAATAGTTTACCAGCCAAATAATGAGCAGGTAAGCGTCGATTATTGTAATAATGGCTATTAAAAAGTGTAGAAAGTAACTCACAGCTATCAATACGCATATACCCCAAACTGTACGCATTATTTGCAACGTGTGCTTCCGTTACCTCGTAACCTTGCTTCATCACATAGCAGACCTCTTCCTGCGGCGGATAACTAGCCACCTTGTAGTACTTCACATTATTCAGCTCGAACACTAGCGCTTGCCCATTATCAACCATGAAGTTTACACAATAGGTACTGGTGCTTTTATAATCTACAGAGGTATCAGCATTTGGATTGAACACTTCGCTATAACCCAACTCAGGTTCAATCACAGAACTAGTATCTTTAGTGTAAGCAATTGATGTCTCTGCGCTACCATCACCATCGGTATCAACTCGCCAAATTGGACGCCAACCAAACGGAATATTCACTTCACATAAAGTATATTCGACGCCAGAGTCCAATTTTACGCCACCGAAATCTAAACGCGTAGGAGGCGTAGACGCCGACACATTCACCCCCGGCCCCGTTAGTGTAAAGTCCCAAACATCATTGGTTTCATATCCTTTAGTTAACTTAAGTACTTCCACCATGCCTTTTTCGCTATTGGTAAATGTACATTCTACGGTTTCACCTGAGTCTAACTCTATATTCACTCTACGATTGTTCACATCCACTGACGAGTTTTGACTACCCTCGGTACAAACAAGATTAGATAATGAGTAAGTAGGAGCCGGATTGTCTTCTGTTACGGTATAACTACCAGCAGGTACATTCATGAAAGTTTGGTTATTGGCGTCATTTAAGGTAAATGCTGTTCCCGCATCACCAATATTATGTGTAAAACCAAAACCTTCGCCTCCACTAGGCTCAGTCACTTTATGAATAATAATGGTACCAAGCTGTCGATTAGTGAACGAACATGCCTGAGTTGTTCCAGTATCATTTTCCGTCACTGTAAACTCACAACCAGTACTGGATATTTGCTCCCAACCGGGCTTGAGAGTTTCAGCTATTGTATACTCACCTGGAGCCAACTTCAGAGGACCAGCGTTATCTTGGAATAGTTCAAAAGCAGATGCGTTACTATCAGCGGTAGTTAGTTCAACAGAGCCTATAAGTGGGCTACCTGCTAATGTCATTAGCCAATCATTTTCAAGCCCTGCGGGCAGGGTAACTTTGTTTACCGATACTAATACCGGCGCATCAACCTCTGGTTCAATTAAAACAAAACTTGCTGTATCCGAACAATCATCAATCGTAGGCTGTGCAGGCAACGTAAGGTCAGCGGTTTGAATCGCAGGTCCATCAACAATCAATGTTCCGCAGGTACTAACACTCAGCATATATACGTCAGGAATAAGATCGCTGGCATCAATAGAAAGCACATTGTTAATGTCATCAAACATATACGTTAAAGTATCAACGACCACATTGCTGCTATTTTTAACTTCAACCTCACATGCCAACGTTTCTGATGGACCTAAAACAGGAATCTCGACTGATACCGTCAAATCAATAAGTGCGGTACTAACAATTGAAATATTCACAGGACTCTGACTAGACCCGCTGGATGCTGTTGCACCGTCAGATGCAGTTAACAATGCCCAGTCAGATAAAACACCGGATGTTGCTGTCGCAGCTGGTACAGAGACACGCTTATTAAAGACGACTGAGTTCGCAGCAGACTGGAGATCTGATGTCCATAATAAATTCTCATCATTCTGGTCTAAAAGAGTCGCTAATGTATAAGCCACACCATCGAGGGTAAAATCACCATTAGCACTACCTGCTGCCATACCCAATGCAGCATAACTGAGTCCATTCCCTGTAATTGTTTCAGTGTCGGTAATCACGGCTGTAGTATTGTCTTGAGAGCCTGGTTGAATACCAGCACCATCAGTGTCTAAGTCAAAGCTGGCACTTGTTTGACCTGTAATAGGTAAAGGCGCTAAACCTGAAGATGCAGGGTCTGAATATGTA
Organism: Photobacterium frigidiphilum; assembly: GCF_003025615.1. Classification (GTDB taxonomy): domain Bacteria; phylum Pseudomonadota; class Gammaproteobacteria; order Enterobacterales; family Vibrionaceae; genus Photobacterium; species Photobacterium frigidiphilum. Next base: position 81,557 of record NZ_PYMJ01000010.1, read on the forward strand.
GCAACCACGGTATCACTTAGATCAGTCACTCCTGCATCAGCAGAAAATGTATGTGTAAGTACATTCTCCTCTTGGTTGGGTTGTAATGTAATATCACCAGAACTTGCAATATCTAAAGGCACTATACCAGCCCCAATATTACCGCTAATGGTATCTGTTACATTGATCGTTATTTCACGTGCTGCTGGGTTTGTGGCGTAGATATTGGTGACCACCAATACTTCCCCTGCCGTGCTTGGAATAACGCTCCATTCAACCCTAATTTCAACATCTTGCTCATTGGTCACAGAGGTGTCACAAGTATCACCAAGGTTTACTGCTGTCGGGGAAGCTTGCTTGGTAACATTCCAAATATCACCACCACCTTGTGTCGCGGTCATGTCTTTACGCAGCGATGCTGCAACGATATCTTTGACTGGAATGGGTACTGTTCGCTTTCCTTTTGTAAAATCTTCTGATTCAAACATATACGCTTGCAGTGATGAACCACTAAATTGGCTGGCACCGATAGCCAAACGGCTAGCCCACTCAATAACACACGTTGTATTAGCATTTTGAGAGATCGTCAGTTCGCGATAAATAACATCATCAATACCACCAGTTACTGTACCAGTCTGATCAATCAATTGCGGACCAACGATTAAGCTACATGAAGGGTCGGAGAATACATTTAACGAGTCACTGGGGGATGTGATAATTTGCACATCAAAAATTTGGTCATACCCTTCTACACTATTAAGTGCATTATCGGCAGCAATGAGCACGTTATACTGTGCATTTGTACCATTTTGATTATTTTTCGTTATTAAGCGGTGTGGAACCAAATCCAGCTCATGCCATCCTTTCCCTAAGTTCCCTGACGTATAGGGTGTGTCATTCCCCCCTAAGCTATTCACATCTTGGCAGGTAAAATTGCCATCCGTATTCGGTAATGTACCACCAGGCGTTATCAATGGAGAGCCGTCATTTCGGCAACCTTCCAAGGTAAATTGCAGTGTATTGGGCGGCTCAACAAACGCAACTGAAGCACCTGAATAAAAAAACGACAACATACATACCGCACCGATCATGAGCAATCGGTTGGTTATACCAATGAATTTCATAGATTAAGCCCTTAATACAACTTGCAGGTTACACCCACAAAAAAAGAGTGAAAATGACAACTTTGTTTAGCTACTTGAAAAGAATTCAAGCCTTTCACAAAGCGTACCTCTAGCGTAGCCAATAGAAGTTGCCTCTTTGAAGGCTTTCATTAGAAGGGTTAACATTGATTAAAAGTGTTAAAGGCAATACTTAGCGTTGCGACTGAGATAAAAATCTTACCTACGTAGGAAGAATCCTTATTTCAAGAAATGCATACAAGACAAACACCTCTACATCAGAGGAATTAAAAGAGGAAAAAACAAAACAAATATGTTCTCTTTTTAATTTACGTCAATGACTTACCATACTCTCTAGCCTAATCACACGAGTAAGAAATCATGTTCTATTGGATGGATGATGAAGAGAATGCCCTGACTGGCGTAAGTCTATTACATAATGAACGTACTGACTGTGGTTACTATATTAGCGAGCAACTTATGATTGGTTATCACTCAAGTTATGAAAGTGCGCTTAAGTACGCCAAGATTATGCATCCCGATAAGCAGCCTAAAATGTGCCCACAATGCCTCAATTTTTTAGCTGAAATGAAACGCATCAAAACTCAATGCCAGCAAAACAAAGCCCAACATGTAGATTGAAACCGATATAATCCGCGTGCTTATGCCGCGGTTTCTCTGAAGTACTATTTACTCGGCTATAATTAATTACCTGATAAATATACCGTCAATAAAAAGGAAGTATCGTTACTTTTTTGACAGTTCATGTTTGAATTGTTCACATCAAAAATATATCCTCTCCCCACTTACCTAGGAAGTAAAAAAGCGCATTTATGATAATGATTATTCAGGCCGACTACTTATGCTGACATTCTTCACCAAAAACCTTGGCTGGCGAATTCAGTTTACGTTATCTCTGTTTGTCTTTATTACAGCTGTACCGATTGGCTTGATTTGGTATACAAGCTCTGAGCAAGTACTGATCAAAACCATAGAAAAACTCTATCACCATTCTAGCGAGGTGATTAAAAGTCAGTTAGACGATTTTTTCACCGAAGCCAATACCGTCTATAAACATCAGTCTCGGTTAGACATAAACTTGATTGAAACCATTAATGATCGTGACAACTTATTGGCACACATAGCCAACATTCTGAATCACCACCATGATATTGATTATTATTATTTTGCCAATAACCAAGGTGCTTTGCTTTCATTGGGGAAGATTCAAGATACGCAATATATTCGCTTTGAGTCCGATCAACCCAATGCAGGGCCAATTAGCAGTTATAACGTTGACTTCAATGGTAACGGCGAACATATTTTAGATCAAAAATCCTTTTTTGACCCTCGCGAACGCGAATGGTATCAAAGGGCACTGGAACAAGATCAACCTGTATGGAGTAATATCTACTCTGGGGCCATCGAGAATATCTTAGGTATCAGCCTTTCTAAAGTTTTAAAAGACACAGACGGCAACGTATTAGGCGTATGGGGGTTAGATTTAACGCTCGACAGTGTCACCAAGCAATTACAAAAGAGCAAATTGAGCCCTAACAGCACAGTGTTGTTAATGAACAAAAATGGCGAAATCATTGCCAGTACGAATAACAAGCACGCCCCAATAGATGGGCAACTGCTCAATGTGGCATCTGGTAAAACACCTCTTTTACAAACCATCTGGCCTACCATCTCGCCCGCAGAATATTACAAGAACAACTCAGCATATCAGTTCCGCTATGAAGGTGAACAATGGGTCTGTTTTACTTCCTATTATCCTCTCAGTGAGAGTCGGGACATTTTAGTATTGTTTCTAACGCCCGTTTCCGATTTCACATCTGAGTTCATCGAAACCATGCATTTTGCCATCATCATTACAGTGCTATTGGTTGGCATTGCAATATATTATGGCTCATACGGTACTAAATATATCCTCACACCCATCATACGGCTCACACACAGCGCTGAAGCCATTAGCCAAGGGAAATGGAGCCAACAAATCCACCTTGAACGCCAAGATGAGCTCGGTCAACTAGCACGCTCGTTTAATAAAATGATTGAGCACTTAAAATCTTACATCAACCAACTCAATACACATCAAGATGAAACCGCACGTTTAAATGCCTTGCTCGAAAAACAAAACCAGAAGTTAGAAGAACGCGTTCAAGCGCGCACACGCTCACTTACCGAAGCCAATCAAAAGCTCCAACAATTAGCGTATTATGATCCTCTCACCAACGTGGCAAACCGCCGTTACTTTTGGGATGAATTCGAACGCCAGTTACATCAGCCAACAGGACCCGCAGAATCACCATTACACCGTGGCTGGTTGTTTATTCTCGATATCGATAACTTTAAACAGTTTAATGACCAATATGGCCATGTAGTGGGTGATGATGCCCTCAAGTATTTCTCACATGTGTGCACATCATGCCTCAGTGAACAGGATATGATTGGGCGTATCGGTGGTGAAGAATTTGCGATTTGGTCAAACGTTATTCACCAAGCTGAAGCGAAAGCCATCGCCGATGCCATTCTGTCTGCGCTTGCTTTACAACCGCTATTCGAAACAGAACATAATGAAGCCATTACAATCAGCGCAAGTATTGGGGTTATACCCTGCCAATATGGCGATAAAAACTGCTACGCACGTGCCGATAAACAACTGTATAAAGCGAAAGCCGCCGGAAAAAACCAAGTATGTATAAACACACACAGATGCTAATGAATTGTAAAATGCAGACATCTGTCACACGCCCTTTCCCCTCTTTTTGATAAAAATGACATTAATCATTTAACTTAAGGAGGATAACGATGATGGTTCGCCCTACAGTTTATGCAGGATGTTGGATATGGGTAAACCCTCATGATTGCTTAATTACGCGAGTTCGATCAGCCAGTAATCCCTTTGGAGATTGCGAAGTGATTTTTGACCCATTAAACCCAACATGCAGAAATGTCTATTGGAATGACGAAAATTGGGCATTTACTGATAATGAATATTTCAGTACTGCGGCTGAATCAGTCCGTTTATCTCGTTTTGTAAAGGAACTGAAAAAGCAAATCATTGAAGAAGAGCAAAAATAACCTTCAGATGCTTTCACATTGAAAGCATCTTTATTTTCAATATGCAGCCTAATTACTCGCTTATTTCTACACAGACACACGTCAAACTAACAACGCCAAATGTAAGGTCACATAACATGTTCTACCGTCTGTTATAAAGCCTTTGTCATATACAGTAATGTCCAGTTTTGATCATTAAATATGCGTAAATCTGTCTCTTCATTTGTCACTTTAAAGCCAAGTGATTGGTAACAATTAATTGCTCTTTTGTTATGTCCAAACACAGCTAAATTTACCTTTTTTGCATCTAGAACTGTTTTTGCATAATCAATCGCTAATTCAACAAGTACTTTTCCAGAACCTTTTCCTCGTTGAACTTTATCACCAATCAAAACTCGGCATAATCGGTAAGTTGTTTGAGATTCTTGGAGTAACTCAATATAACCGATATTTTTATCCCCATGCCTCAAAATGAATGGCGTAATTTCTGGTCTTGTAACATGAGTTATAATTTGCTGCTCGGTTAATGGGTACTCGTATATAGGCCCACCCCAGAGATAGTTGAACTCTTCCGTTGGTATCCAATTAACCAACAACACATAATCCATCGTTGTGAATTTTTCTAAATGCATCCACCTCTCCTTGGCTTTATATGCTTCACGACATTTCCAAATCAGCAACTAGGATTCTTAGAGGATAAACCCGTCAGCCGAAAGCGGATTACTCTTGTCCTTGTTGTCACCATTGAATACGATGTCTGGTGTATTTCGAACGGGGTAAAATAGCGTTATATAAGATAACTCGGGCTTGTTCAACACTTCGGATATGTATATTACGACTAAACCTTTGCAGCAAGATTTGATACAAGCCTTCCCCACTTATCTCTTTGTACTTGTGTTGAGTTCATCACTGGGCCTATATAAGTTGTCGATATCTGCTTAAAGCCACAAAACTCAAGAATTGTACGTTTAAACTGTTTATATACTGGATTACCTTGAAACCAACGATAATAAAATGGTGGAGTGTCCATTGTTAATATAATATCCGCAGTTCTACCTTGAAGTAACTTCTCAGGAATTGTCCCTTTTCCTTTATACTTAAATGCGAAGCCTGGCAAAAAAGTTCGATCAATTAACCCTTTTAACTTCGCTGGCATGCCACCCCACCAAACAGGAACAACAGTTATGTGATCTTTCGTTTAAGCGCAATTTCTTGTTCCTTGAACAGTGCATAATCACTGGGTTTTCTACTTTTTGCTGCTGTGAACCATTGAATACCTGTGTCATCTAAATGGTTAAATTCCAATCGAAACTCATACTTACTACTTGTGACAAGGCCTAAAATTGCTCCGAAAATAAAACCCACAACTGGGAGGTATGAAGAAAATGCCAATCCGTATTCCTGATTTTCAGACGGGATAAATATAAACAATAAGCTTGAAGCTACTACTCCAAGTAATACCATCTTAAGTAAATGGTCTTTCCAACAGAGTACATTCACTTGCACACCAACAACTTTACTTAGATCGTATGTATCCGAATTTACACGCAATTTATTGTCTGATTGTTGAATCAATACTGAACTAGCCATTAAAATCTCCTCATATAGTAAATTTTCAACATCACATAACGTCGATTCCTTTTATTAACAACAGCTTACTAACTTAAAACTGCAAGGTAAATGCCCTGCAACCATTGATGCCTATTCACGTGCGGTGCGTCGCATTATCCACCACTTTGATAAAACACCCGACGCCCTTTTAACCGATATTCTTACCCAGCAAGAAGTCGGCCTATTGTATCGATACATATCCTTACCTGTTATGCGCAGTTCACAACTACTTAATCGCGTTTTCTATCCATGGACCAATAAGATCGGAAGCATTCAGAATTATTGAAAAATGATTTTCTTTATCAACTATTTCAATTTCCTTATTTGCTTTTTTATCACTGTATTTTTGTGCAAACATGGTTACTTTTAATGGGTCAAACGCCTCATCTTGCTTTCCTATCCACAACCCAAACTGTTGTACATCAGATAATTGAGTATCAGGCGAATGAGGCGTAACAGCGTTTGACATATTAACGGTGTTAAATGGCACAATTTCAGGGTTATCCCTTAACACTGCGTCTGGAAAATTGAATTTCACCGCCTTTGAATGACCTAAAAATAAACCACCACTTATAGTATTTATGACAAAATCTGACGTTTTTACTGTAGAAAACTCAAAGCCTTTATTTTCACCCTCCTCGTAGTTAGTTTCTGAACGAAAACCAAAATATGGCGAGAGGAATACATACCCATCAACGTCAGCTCTTTGATCCCAACTAGAATAATTAAGTGCTAGGCCTGCACCAGCCGAGTGTCCCCCGACAAAGATAGGAAGATTAGGATATTTATCACGGGCAATTTCAACCATTGTATTAGTGTCTGACCACACTTGTTCAACATCTGGAGTATCCCCTCGATCCCCCGCAGAGCTGCCATGTCCTCGAATATCTGGCATATATACGGCTATATTAAAACCATCACGTAAACCAGCGCCGATGTGATTATAGGTAAGCCCACTATGAGCACCCGCTCCATGATAAAAAATTAGAATTGCTTGTGCCTGTTGTGGAAGATAAGAGCGATATGCTAAAGAAACATCATCCGTTGCTTGTATATACTGAAGAGGCTCCATTGTTTTTTTAGGCGCATTTTTTATCTCAACAAGCGAGAAAAACTCTTCAGTATTTTGCTCATCTGAACTCGCGTATAAATTATTAGTCAGAGAAATAGATAACAGCATTATCCCTGCATTCATAATCATAGATTTTAATTTCATTAACAGTTCCTTTATTAAATAACTATCCAAAATTGGACTTTATTCCATTAGCTCTGCCACATTAAAATATACAATATGACTACAAAGTTGCATACGGATGCGTATTCATGCGCTTAACACTTGCCAATCCCTACAAAACCCTTTTTCAATTCAATAAGTAGACACGTAAGTCACCTACAAGTCTTATGGTGTCATCACATACACAGATAATTAAAAATACCATTGATGGTACAATACGGCTTTGCAAACCTTGCTAATTGGCGAATTATGAAAGATTGTAATCAATGCGGTAAATGTTGCATCAAATACGGAGGTGGTGATCTTTCGGCGACAAAAGATGAAATTGCTCTATGGGAAATATTTAACCCAGAAATCTTCAAATTCGTTAAAAATGGTGAGATATGGTTCGATCCTGAATCTGGAACAATACTTAAAAAATGCCCCTTTCTTGAACTTGCACCCAAAATAAACTCTCTTGCCCCAAATAAATATACATGCAGCATCTACTTAGATAGACCTGAAGACTGCCGTCATTACCCTAGTCTCATACCAGAAATGATTAGAGATGAATGTGAAATGATTGAAGCAATAGACTTAGTCAAACCGAAACAAGCTCAAAGAAGGTTAGATTTATTGATGAAAGGTAGTCGTCCTCCAAGCTACTCATAGGACGAATCAACGATGGCATATAACGCACTAAACCCCACCAAAACTGTGGAGTAAAATGCGTCAACTTGATCTTTTGGTTATGTTTATCTTGTGGTATCAAAAAGCAGCATTCCACTGTTCAGTATCAACAAACCACCTTTCCTCGTGAATTTTCCCGTCAACAAACTTAAATAACACTGAAAACTGAGAGCCAGATACTTTCTCAGACTTCCAACCAACAATCGAGATGACTTCATTTTTACCTTCAATTTGTCGCAACTCTGTTATTTCAAAACCAGGAGGAAGGAGCTCGCCAAGACAATCCAAAGCAGAGCGGAACGCAGCTCGTCCTTCTAAAATATCTGTTTGCCCCGGCATGATGAAAACCATTTCCTCTGCGTAGTCAGCCACTAACGTATCAAAATCTCCAGCACCTACTGCTTCCCAACCTCTCTGTACGATATCAGCTAAATTCATCGCCCTTACCCTCATAATTGATTATTCATCCACGAAACAATCGGACCACTTGCCCCTAAGGATGTATTGTTTTTTGAACAATTTAATTATAGAAGATACATACTTCTTAGTTCGCTAGAAAACATAACGCCTCTAACTTACTAACAAATAATAGTGGGCTAAACTTGAGCGAAATGAAGTCGTTTACGCAACTCTACCCTGATCCATTTTAATTTACTCAGGAGGCGCTTTTTGATGGTCTTTCGCTTCAGAATAATGCCTTTACGATTTCTAGTTAAATCCCAATTGTGGGTAAAATCAAGAAAATCAAACGTTTTTGGTCTGCGCGATTTACCTCGGAATGCATTCAATAGAGCAACTACTGCGCCAAACTTTTAAAATACGATAAATAAGAAGGAAAATCGCGACGATTGTCGAAAGAAAGGCACGAAAGAGTTCTGTTAACAAAATAAACTAGGGAATAGAATTACTCATCCTTCTGAATAATGAGTGCAATCTCAATTAGCTCAGGTGAATCGTTTTCATTTATTTCATATTTATGGCAGATTTTTTGTCGTACCATATCTGGCACAAATTTAATTGCAGCGGGCTTGTTTTTAAGTGCAATAATACATAATTCAAATGATTTGCTCTCAGAGGGTATAAACTCAAGTAGATCACCATCTCGTTGTACTGCTGTTACGCAGAGGCTTAATGTTTTGAATTCATCCGAAATGTATTCTATCGCACGTTGGTCTTGTTCTACAGCTGCAATCGCCATATAGATATCAATTACATCACTAGGTACAAACTGTATAGCTAAACCATAGCGACTGACTGCATCAAAACAAATTTCATAGCACCTCAATTCTACAGGTACAGAAGATATAGCCCATAAGTCATTCTTAACAGCTACCCTGCATAGTTCTGACGTTTTATAAGATTTGTGAATATATGCTAATACTCTTCCTTTCCTCTTCACTAATGTTAGTAAAAGTAACTCTGTAATGTATTTATCAGATACAAATTGAATTGCATCTGGATTATTATCAAGAGCTAACTCACAAAGATGAAAATTCTTGACCTCTTCTGGCACATACTGCAAAGATAATCCATTATTTCCAACGGCTATTCTGCAAACATCTTCACTCCTTAGTGTCATTGCTATGAATTGTAAAGAGATTCCATTTTGTCCTACGGCTAACATGCAAAGCTCATTACATTGCCATTCAGGCGGAACGTATTGTAACGAAATAGGATCAATTTCTATTAAACCTTTAATTATATCATTGCCAATTAAATCAGGTTTTATTGGCAAAATAGTATCGACAATTAACTCATTGATTATTTCTTTTGCGTTAAACATACAATTCCCTTTAATTGGCTATGAAGTCATATTCAGTTTGTATTTTTTGTTTTCTTCAAATTTCAATATGCTTCGTTTAACTTTAGCAACGGATAATGGCTTTATTAAATAATCTTGAGGTTTGCATAAAAGAGTACGCTTTACTGTTTCAGTATCACTTTCAGACGTAATGATAGAAATCGGTATTGTGGGGTAATTATTGCGAATGAAGGCTAAAAGTTCTAATCCATCAAGACGCTTTTCTATGTTTAAATCTAAAAAAATGCCTGTTATGTTTTCTTTTGAATTCAAGAGTACCTTATGCGCAGACTCAATAGTTGAACATTTCATGATCTCCTTAGGAGTAATGCATTTTCGAATGATTTGAGCTAGCACCTCTGCCATCACTTTATTGTCTTCTATTATCAAGAACTTGCTCATTCACACCTCAATTAAGCACCACAACGCACTGCAACTTAGTTGTTATTATTTATTGTTATAATAATAACCTTAATTTAACAAGTAAGCGGGAGTTTTTTTTGGGGTGCGTCACAAATTAACGAAGAAGTACTAGATATTGAATTAGCCATTTAAAGCTAGCACTCACTCAATATCAGTTTAGAAACGAGAAAGACCGCCATAACACATTATCGAATTTAGTTGTTCGGATAAATATTCTCACTAATACAATAACAACAACATCGCCGAGCCAAGAATGAAGACATTTAACCAAAAGCCACGGCGGCAAGGTACAGACGAGTGTTTATGTATATGCATAACGAGACCTTCTAAGTTATTGTAATAATTTGAATCACACCATATAAGGTGGGTTCTGTACCGAATTCTGTGCATTGAAAACATGCAAAGCACAGGCAACAATAGTGACAATTAAAAGAATGAAAAACTGCGGTTCTAACTCACGATAAACCAACGATTCTAATGAACCCGTCACGTAGCAGTTACAGTCTAAATTTAGCCCTTGTTGAATCGCAAAACCGGCTAAAAATGTATATAACGTAAAACAAAAAATGGTGGGTTTAAGACTCGCGATGTCAAAATACGCAAGTAACGCACAGACAGTTAACGCAAAAGGAAAAGCGAACGTTATGGGTTCAACATACATTGCTGGTATTAGCCCTGTATCAATGAGCAGTACGCCTGTATGTTCAGGCATAAAAAAGCCTTTTATCGCAATGGCTGCTACCGTAAAAAATACAAAACAAGTAATGAAGCGATGAACATATCCTTTGATTTTCATAACGTCGCCCTCTCCTTCAAAAATTTTTGCTAAGGTGGGTACCCTTACTCACCTTGCGCTAACTCAATGTCGTCTGCTCTAGGTGCAACATGGCTTCCAGTACGCTGCCACCAATGGCACGTGCTTTATCTGAAACCGTCGTGAAATCTGCCTCTATACCACGAGGATCGATATCACCAATTTTGAATCCTTCGGTTACGGTGAGCCCTTCGTTTAATAGCCCTCTTACCATGCCACTTAATGGGGACACTACAGGGCTATCTGCAACATGTGCGATAACATCACCTTCTTCAACAATGTCACCAAGTGATACATGGTTGTACATAATGCCGTTGCAAGGTGCACGAAGAACCCGTTGATGGGTATAACCCGCAATATTGCCCGGTATACCCGTATTGGCTTGTGTTTCACCGTGATAAATCACACGACCCAAGTAATGCCCACGGTTAGTTTCGATCACTGCATCGCAGTCAACACCCGCATTAAAACCGGGACCTAACGCTACCGTGACGGGTGCCATATCTTTAGTCGTACCAAGATTACGTTTCGCCAAAATCGCATCAACGACAAAAGTAGGTTTAAGGTTATTAAGTGAACAGCATTCTTGATCCACCATTACAGGGATATTCCCCTGCTCTAGGACTGTAAAAACCTCTTCACAACTTCGTGCTTTCTGGGCTGTAATGCCTTCAACCTCTACCGGATCGCCATATAAACATTGAGCAAAAGAAACGGTACAACGAATGACCGTTGGCTGGGCAATATCCGTCATCACTACTTTGAAACCAGAATTGTGTAAACGCACAGCAACGCCTGTAGCAATATCTCCCGCACCACGGATTAACACTAATTTATTACGATTCACGCGGGTATCATCTTTCATTAATCCACCCGCTGACTGGTGTTGAACTTTTAACACTTCAGCCATAATGCTAATGGCAATTTCATCTGGTGTTTCTGCACCGATATTAAATCCAATGGGGGAATGAATCGCTTGAATATGGGCTTCGCTCACACTGCTTTTACGTAGGTGGGTAAATAAGGTTTGTACTTTGCGACGGCTGGCCATTAAACCAATATATTGGGTGTCACACCCCACCACTTTCGTGATCGCATCTTGGTCTTGATGATTCGTGGCTATCACTACAAAGCTGTTTTTATCAATCGTAAGTTGGTCGATGGCATCATCCATCGTTTTACCCAAAACACGCTTTGTACCTTCGGGGAAATGTTCTTCTGACAGGCTTTCTTCATACGCATCGGCAACGGTAATATCAAAACCCAAAACATGGGCAGCATGAGCAACAGCACGGTTTACATGCCCTGCACCTATTAATAACAACGCAGGGCGTAATCCGAATACATCAATGAAGACTGTCATTGCACCACCGCAATCCATTCCCATTGCTTCGGGACCTGAACGGGTCATTCTGCCTTTAACAACACGCGGCTTGCGTTCTTGTAGCGCTTCTATGGCTTGCTCTATAACATAACGTTCAATCATACCGCCACCAACAGTGCCTATGATTGACCCATCCGCTTTAACAATCATCTGCCCTGAATGGCGAGGAGCAGAGCCTTTGGTATCAATAATGTTTGTAAGGGCAAATGGAATATTCTGTTGTTCTAACTGAGCGGCCTGCGAAAAAATGTTCATGAACTATAACCTCTAATTATCTGTAAGAGGTCCATACGACTACCTCGTTACAATCTCTCTTATTGGCGCGTGATCGCACATCGCAGCAAGCCAAATTTCATCAAGTTTCTGGTTGTCTGTTATGACCCTTTTTGCCAACTGTTTTACAGTGGAATAAGAACACGCAAGGTCTACTTTATTTATTAACCAAATCTTAATGGCATGTTTGGGCGTTTGCTTAAACATTCCTTGTGGATCTGCAATCAAATGACTGAATACTCGGTGATCCATATCATCACCTTCCGAGCATTGAGTCAGTGCAGAGAATACGTTCCATCTATGAATTCTCTCGGGGCTTGCCTGAGTATGAATAACCTCTGCACCAGTAACGCCAATTACCATATCTGAACTAAGAGGAATGCAAGGCTCATGCCCAGAAGGTGCCTTTATTGGCAAACACTTAGCACCATCAGCTTCAATAATAAAAACTGTGAAAGGCGAATCATTTTTTAGCTTATCGACCCATTCTGGCGTGATCCCTGCTACCTTTTTTTTACCTGTTGCTGATGTCTCATTTATTATTTTTTGATAGCAAAAAGTGATAGAAGGCTCTGATTTTTTCGATTGAAGTCGTGATACTAGTAAAGGTGTTTCCATCACATTTTGAGGCGATTCGAGATCAAAAGGTGAAGAGCTGTTAATAGGCTGACTATCAATTTGATTGTTTGATTTATCAGTACTTAAAACACTATCTTTATTAATCAAATCGGTACTGCTAATAAAATAGTCAGCCTGATGCCTCTCTGGTAAATACATTTTGGTGGTTGTACTAACGAATACACAATGCCCACGCTTTTTATATTCTTGCGCTAACCAAAATGCTGTTGATGTTTTACCGCCGCCGCCCACTAAGGCGATAACAAAAGGGGTCGAAGGCTGAGTAATAAGACTATTTGGGATCATAACAACGCCTTTACTTCACTTAAGTGGCTATAGAATTTAAATTGCGAGCACAGAATGATAATGAAACAGAAGCATCTTGATTGTGTAATGCCTGCCGCTGGATTATCGTCACGAATGGGTGACTGGAAATTAATGCTACCTTACCGCCAGCATACAATCCTTGATGAGAGTATCGAAAACGCGCTCCATTTTTGTTCGCGTGTGATCGTTGTCGCGGGTCATCGCCATGAAGAGTTAGTGAAACATTGTTGTCGTCACGATAATGTACTGGTCGTGATAAACCCTCATTATCAACAAGGCATGTTCAGTTCCATTCAAGTAGGCGTTGAACACGTGGAAAGTGAACATTTCTTTATTTGTCATGGTGATATGCCATGTGTTCCCGCAGACATTTATCAGCAAGTATGGGCACTTAAAGGGAGATGTACCGTTTTCCCTGGCACGTTAAACAAACCGGGACACCCTGTTTTATTACCCAAAAACATGATTGATATAATAAAAAACGCACCGATTACCAGCAAAATGAAACCCTTAATTATGGCGCATACTGTGAAGTATCTCGGTCTGAAGTGTGATGAAATATATTTAGATATTGATACGCCAGATGCGTATCAATCGTTAATCAAAACGCAGCAATCGTAGATCTGCACAAATAAATGTATTGTCATTACCTATTTCACCTTTCATTTGAAATTTATCAAAATGATAGTCATCTTGTTCAACACTATCATTTTGATTTAATTCATTTACACCCAAACAAAAAAAGCCTGATAGTTAGACACGTAATCTAACATCAGGCTTTACTAGCAAAAGCAGTTATTCTTTACATTTAATCATTATTTTCTAACTCAACATGAGGGGCAATTGACCCTTGTTTTCGAGTCGCTAATTCCTCATAAAGTTGCCATTTACGCTCTGCTACTTTCTGTGCGCGGGCTGTAATATCAGCCGCAACTTCAGGGTGAGTTCTACGAAGAATTTGATAACGCGCTTCATTATAACGATACTCAGCCAGTGGAATACTTGGGCGTAATGTATCTAATGAAAATGGGGTTTCATCGACATCTCGTAAGTCTGGGTTATAACGGAACAATGGCCAGTGGCCTGATTTCACTGCTAATTGCTGCTGATGTAATCCCTCTTCCATATTAATGCCATGCGCAATACAGTGACTGTAGGCAATAATAATTGAAGGACCGTGATACGCTTCTGCTTCTCGCATCGCTAACAACACCTGCTGAGGATCGGCACCTAAGGCAACTCGAGCAACATACACGTTGTTGTAAGAAATAGCCTGCATCGCGACGTCTTTCTTGGTGGCTTGCTTACCGGCAGTGGCAAACTTCGCTACCGCGCCCAATGGGGTCGATTTTGACATTTGGCCGCCAGTATTTGAATACACTTCGGTATCCATCACCAACACGTTAACATCAGCACCACTGGCTAATACATGGTCTAAGCCACTAGAGCCAATATCATATGCCCAACCATCACCACCCACTATCCAGATAGAACGGCGAATAAGCTGATCGGCGACCGATATTAGATTTAAGGCTGATTCTGTACCCAGAGTTTTAAGCTGTGTTTTTAGCTTATCAACCCGTTTAATTTGGCTCTGAATATCGCTTTCGGTTTGCTGCTCGGCATGCAGTAGCTCATCGACTAACTGTGGATCAAGAGATTCCTTATTTTCCACCAGCAATTGCTCTGCCATCTCATGCTGCTTAACCGCCGCAAGTCGGAAGCCAAAACCAAATTCGGCATTATCTTCAAACAACGAGTTTGCCCATGCTGGGCCACGACCATCAGCATTTTTCGACCATGGTGTGGTGGGTAAGTTACCCCCGTAAATTGACGAACACCCTGTCGCATTGGCAATCATTAAGCGATCACCAAATAACTGAGACATCAATTTAAGGTAAGGCGTTTCACCACAACCTGAACACGCCCCTGAAAATTCAAACAACGGCTGCAAGAACTGCGCGCCACGCACATTAGAGAAATCAATACGAGAGCGATCGTTATAAGCAATGGTTTCAAAGAATTCAAGATTCTGTTTCTCTTGCTCCATATACGGCGCTTTAATTTCCATGTTTATTGCTTTGCGTTCTGGCTTCCCGTCACTCGCTTCTTCGATCACCATTGGGCAAGCATCAACACACAACGTACAGCCTGTGCAATCTTCTGCATACACCTGCAAGGTATAACGGGTATCTGGGAAACCACGGGCAGTAATACCTGCCGATTTGAACCCATCTGGAGCCTGTTCAAGAATCGATTTATCGTAGAACTTGGCACGAATCGCAGCATGTGGGCAGACAATGCTACAGTTACCGCACTGAATACAATCTTGCGATTCCCAAACCGGTATTTTCTGGGCAATGTTACGTTTTTCCCACTGAGTGGTGCCCGACGGATAAGTGCCATCGACAGGAAGCATAGAAACAGGAATTAAATCCCCTTTTCCTGCCATCATTTGTGCTGTCACTTGCTGGACAAATTCAGGTGCCAGTGCAGAAACAACAGGTTTAGGCTGGCTGGTTGCTGTTACTTGCTGCTGAACCTCTACTTGGTATAAATGCGCTAAAGTATGATCGACCGCCGCGAAGTTTTTCTGTACCACTTCGGGACCTTTACGGGCATAGGTTTTTTCGATCGCTTTTTTAATTTTCGCAATGGCGACGTCTTTATCTAACACACCAGAGAGCGCAAAAAAGCAGGTTTGCATAATCGTATTAATGCGTGTGCCCATACCCGTATCACGCCCGACTTTGTAGGCATCAATAACATGCAGGCTCATGTGGCGATCAATTAATTGTTGCTGCATTCTGGCAGGTAAACTATCCCACACCTTATCTACAGGAACCGTGGTATTGAGTAAGAACGTTGCCTTATCAGCGGCTTTTGCCAACATGTCTGTACTTTCAACAAACGTTGATTGGTGACACGCCACAAAGTTCGCCGATTGAATTAAATACGGACTATTAATTGGGTGATGACCAAAACGCAGATGTGACTCAGTTTGCGATCCTGACTTTTTAGAATCATAGACAAAATAACCTTGTGCAAAATAATTAGGATCATCCCCGATTATCTTAATGGTATTCTTATTTGCCCCGACCGTACCATCGGCACCAAGCCCATAGAACATCGCGCGAACAACGTCGTTGGATTCAATATCAAAAGCGGGATCGTATTCAAGGTGCGAGTTCATCACATCATCAATAATACCGATCGTAAAATGATGCTTCGATTTATCTTGTGCAAGGTTGTCAAAAATAGCTTTGACCATCGCGGGCGTAAATTCTTTGCTCGATAAACCATAACGGCCAGCCACTAATCGCGGCATTACCTGATTAGGCTTAACACTATACATATCTTGATTATCGATCAAAGCAGTCAGTATGTCTTGATACAGCGGATCTGCATTGGCACCCGGTTCTTTTGTGCGATCAAGCACGGTGATTTTCGTTACTGTTTCAGGCAGTGCAGCCAACAGATGCTCTGCAGATAACGGACGATAGAGGCGTACCTGTAATACACCCACCTTTTTGCCTTGCGCCACTAAATATTCGACCGTTTCTTTTATGGTTTCAACACCGGACCCCATCGCAATCACGACATGTTCAGCATCTGGTGCGCCATGGAATTCCAGTAACTTATAATGACGCCCTGTTAACTCACCCAGTTTATCCATACACTGCTGCACAATAGCAGGCGTTTGAGCATAAAACGGATTAACCGTTTCACGACCTTGGAAATATACATCTGGGTTTTGTGCCGTACCACGAATAAACGGCTTATCGGGTCTTAAGCCTCTCTCCCGATGTTCGCGTACTAACTTATCTGAAATCATTTCTCTGATATGAGCATCAGAAATTACCTTGATTTTATTCACTTCATGCGAGGTTCTAAAACCATCAAAAAAGTGAATGAAGGGAATACGAGAATCAAGAGTGGCAGCGTGAGCCACCAGCGCCATATCATGAGCTTCTTGTACCGACGATGACGCCAATAACGCAAAACCGGTGCCTCGAGCAGCCATAATATCTTGATGGTCACCAAAGATTGATAAACCCTGTGCCGCTAGCGAACGGGCTGCGACATGGAATACCGCAGAAGTAAGTTCTCCTGCAATTTTATACATGTTCGGCAGCATTAACATTAAGCCTTGAGAGGCGGTAAATGTTGTGGTTAATGCCCCACTTTGTAATGCGCCATGGACGGTACCTGCTGCACCACCTTCACTTTGCATTTCAGCAATAAGAGGAATATTACCCCAAATATTACGCTTGTCTTCCGCTGCCCATTGATCGGCAAATTCCGCCATGGTCGAAGATGGCGTTATTGGATAAATAGCACACACTTCACTAACACGATAAGCAATATGTGCCGTGGCTTCGTTACCGTCACACGTGTGCATAACAGATTCTGTCGATACATTTTTAGTCATAAGATCGTTGTTCGTTGTCATGATAAGCTCCTATTCCGTTAGTGCCGCGACCATTTCAATCGCATGACAAGGACATTGGGAATAGCAGGCTTCACAACCGGTGCACTTATCGTAATCCACCTTATAGCCTTTACCTTTCCCAAGATGGGTAATTGCACCTTGCGGACAAGCCCCCAAACAACCATTACATTCAAAACAGTTACCACAAGAATAACAACGCTGTGCCTCGTATAAGGCTTCCTCTTGTGTTAACCCACCCACCACTTCATCAAATGAAGTCGCACGCTGGATCACCGGAATCGCAGGTTGCTCACTCTGCTCGGCATCGGTTTTGTACCACAGGTGTAACTTATCAAAGCGGATCAGTGGTTGCTTGCTGATCTTGCTAAAACTACGGTGATTAAGGAATGCATCAATGTGTGCCGCAGCTTTCTTACCGTGCCCCACCGCAATGGTAACGGTACGGTCGCTCGGCACCATGTCACCACCTGCAAACAACCCTTTATAACCCGTCATCATTTGTTCATTTACGATCACGGTTCCATCGTGTTTATGCTCAACGCACGGTATCGATTCGGTCAGCTTGGTATCAATATTCTGACCCAGAGCCAGAATCAATGAATCCGCTTCCACTGTTTCAAATTCGCCAGTCGGTTGCGGACGACCATTGTCATCAATCGCCATTTTTTCCAACGTAAACGCCGTGCCATCGATTTCTTTAATGGTGCGCTGCCAATGGAAAGTCACGCCTTCTTCCATTGCTTCGACACATTCAAAATCATGGGCTGGCATGTGTGCACGATCGCGACGGTAAATCACCGTCACATCTGCCCCCAAACGGCGTGCAGTTCGGGCTGCATCCATCGCGGTATTGCCGCCGCCATAGACTGCAACACGTTTACCTAATACGGGCGCAGTACCCAGTTCAACATCGCGTAAGTACGAGACCGCATCGTTGACTTTTTCAGGCTCATCGTTTGGAATATCAACACCACGACCGACATGTGCACCAATCGCGAGGAAAACCGCATCAAACTGCCCTTTCACTTTCTCGGCCAGTAAATCTTCCACTTTGTGGTTCAATATAATCTTGATACCCATGGCTTCGATGCGTGCGATTTCATTTTCTAAAATATCACGCGGTAAACGGTACGCAGGAATACCAAAGTGCATCATGCCACCAGCCATTGGTGCTGCATCGCGTATTTCAACCTCATGCCCTTTACGCTTGAGGTGATATGCCGTCGCTAAACCACTAGGACCCGCGCCAACAACTAATACTCGTTTACCGGTTGGCTCGGCCTGAAAACGTACTTGCCAATTATTGACTAACGCTTGATCACCTAAATAACGTTCAACGGCATGAATACTCACCGCTTGATCCACGTTGGTACGATTACACGCCGATTCGCACGGGTGGTAACACACGCGACCATGAATCGCAGGCATTGGGTTATTTTTGATTAACGCTTGAAAGGCATCTTCATAGTGCTCTGACTGAGCGAGGGATAGCCATTCTTGTATATTACTCCCGGTAGGACAGGCGTGATTACAAGGTGGTAGGGAATTGGAATAGATAGGAAGTTTTGTACGAATGGCCCCTGACCCTTTTTTCATTTTAAGGTCTGGGGGTAAGGTCATATCCTTAGAACAATTGCTCATCATATTCTACCTTTTTGACGGTAAAAAAATGCGCCCTTGGATGTAATAATTTGAGTGGGCGCAGATCATGAAAAGCAGTGATGTGAAAGAATTAGGCTTATTGGTTACGTTACGCACGGTGCCAATACACACCTCTTTTCCTCATCACTGCACTTGGCCTACATACTCACGCATGTACCTGCGCGTTCGGCCAATACTTCTAATCCTTCTTCAAGCGCACCGATATAGGCACGTCCACCGAATGTGGCAAAGTCAGTCGCTGCTTCGACTTTTGGCCCCATTGAACCGGCGGGGAAATCATATTCACTCAGTTCTGTGGGCGTTGCCTTACGCAGTGCTCGTTGGTTATCAGTACCCCAATCTAAATACACGGCGTCGGCATCGGTTAAGATCAATAATTTATCGGCATTGAGTTGCTTTGCTAATAACGTGGCTGAAAGATCTTTGTCAATCACACCTTCTACACCTTGGTAGCCTACTTCAGCACGGCAAACAGGAATACCACCACCACCACAACAAATCACGACCTGCCCGGCCGCAAGTAAGGTATCTATAGACACCTTATCTAATATATTGATTGGTTTAGGTGACGGCACTACACGACGAACAAATTCGCCATCTCGTTTCATGATCCAATTGTTGGCTTCTGCAAGAATGCCCGCTTCTTCTTCGTTGTAGACGGGTCCAACAAACTTCGAAGGATCCAACATGCTTGGATCGTTGGCATCGACTTCAATGCGGGTTAACAAAGTCGCCACTTGTATTTCTGGCATGAGGTTTTGCAGCTCTTGCGCCAACATATAGCCAATCATGCCTTCACTTTCTGCACCTAACACATCTAATGGGTACGGTGATACTTTGTCATACGCTAGGTTCTGTAACGCTAATAAGCCGACTTGCGGCCCATTACCATGGACAATAGCAACTTGGTATTCTTTGGCTATTTCAGCAATGGCTTTTGCCGCTACTTTGATGTTAGCGAGTTGATTGTCAAAACTGGGCGCGTCGCCACGACGCAGCAAGGCATTACCGCCAAGGGCTACTACAGCTGTGGGTTTCATATTACCTCCTTGAGGTTCTAAATTTTAAAGGGAAATTGCCTTCTTACTCTTTCTCACCACCATGATTCGCAGAGGTTTGCTCCGTTGAGAGTTCACTCATTGAAATATGCTGCGTTGAGAAAGGTTTGCGGTGAACAAAGCGGCCATTCCCAGCTTTCCCCATAAATTCACCCATACACGCCACTACATTGCCACGGCTTAATGTCATAACTGGCCAGCCATGGCTTTCTATTGATTCAAACGGGGTATAATCGGTATTGTCGTGCAATAAATCGTGTGTGACTGTGACATTCTCTTTCGGATCAAACAGCACAATGTCAGCATCAGCACCAATATCAAAACTGCCTTTCTGTGGATACAATCCAAACAGCTTTGCTGGCATATAGCTGGTTAATTCCACAAAACGGCTTGGCGTAATTCGCCCTGCCATCACACCCTCAGAGAAGAGCAATGGCATACGCGTCTCTACACCAGGCATGCCATTTGGACAGGCACTAAAATTATCTTTTCCGCGTTGTTTTTGCTCATGATAAGTAAACGAGCAATGATCGGTCGCAACGGTATCAATACTGCCATCCATAAGGCCTTGCCATAATTTTTCACGTTCTGCGATTGGGCGTAATGGTGGGCTTAAAATGAATTTCAATGCATCGTCACGTTCGTAACAACTTTCATCCAGTAACAAATACTGAGGGCAGGTTTCCGCCCATACAGGTTGTTTGTTTTGGCGGGCTAAGCGAATGTAGTCCAGCCCTAATCCATTGGATAAGTGGACGATATATAACGGTGCATTATCGGCTAATCGTGCAAGATTTATCATTCGACCAATAGCTTCTGCTTCACACTCTAACGGACGGCTTATGGCATGGTATTTCGGGGCGGTTTTACCTGCTTCCAACAGTTGAGTACGACGTAATGCAATTGCAGCATCGTTCTCTGGATGAACCGTTGTTAGTGCATTCACTTTATTTAACTGCGTTAATGCGCGCAGTACTGAGTCATCATCTAATTTATAGCCATAAGTAAGATAGAGCTTGAAGCTCGAAATACCTTCTTCTTCGACCATAGACGCCATTTCGGCAAGAATCTCGTCATTTATATGCTGAATAACGCCATGAAAGCTGTAATCAATAACGGCATTATTACCAGCGTAGTCTTTATAAACACTAAGTTGGTGATGCAGGTTACACCCTTTAGGTCCAAACCCCATGTGGTCGATAACCATGGTTGTACCACCACAAGCTGCCGATCGGGTACCTGTATAAAAATCATCGATGCTACGGGTAAACCCTGCATCAATATTGAAATGGGTATGTACATCGATACCACCCGGCATCACGTATAATCCCGCGGCATCAATCACTTTGGTGCCTTTGGGGTAATCATCGATGGTATGAGCAACCTTGGCAATCTTGCCATCAATAATTAAGATCTGTTTTTTACTTTCGCTATGAGCGTCTACAACAATACCGTTAACGATTAAGGTTGGGCGAACATCGTTGTCGACCGGACGGTTTGCAGAATGAATGCTCTGTTTCATTACGTTGTCCTTTTTGTATCAAATCTATTTATTACACTGTTTTGTTATTTTTTTATCGCATTCGCAAACTCAAACAATAAAGCCATCCCGAGGGGGATATGTGGTCAGTTCTCTAAGGCAGAGTGAACTGACACCCTCGGGACGGAAGTCGGTATCAATATCGTTTAACGCTTATTGTTATTAATGAAACATCATTCGACATTGCGAAGTTGTAAGTCGTTTCTATTTTTCGAGTTGTTTCAAATACATTTGTGGGATCACGGCATACATTGCCGCACAAGTTACTAGATGATCTTTCCATGTTTTTTCGTTTGGCGCGTGTGCTTCAGGCTCTTTACCCGGACCAAATCCAATAACAGGAATACCGTAACGACCCATGATAGAAACGCCGTTAGTAGAGAATGTCCACTTATCAACCTTTGGTTTCTTGTCGAATAATAATTCGTAAGAAGCTTCTAGTGTCTTGGTCGCGACATGCTCTTCATCAATCACCCACGTTGGGAAATAACACTCTGTTGGGTAAACCAAACCAGTGTAAGCTGGGCGGTTGTATTCATACATAGACACCACACCTTGTGCCTCTTGTACTGCTGGTAGTGCACGAATTTCGTCAAGTGCACCTTCCCATGTTTCGCCCCATGTTAAGCGACGGTCAATAGACACAGCACAGCTATCTGCGACAGCACAACGGCTTGGTGAGGTAAAGAATATTTCAGAGACAGTCAGTGTGCCTTTGCCTAGGAATGGGTCATCTTTTAGGTTATGAGATAGCCCTTCAAGTTGGTTCAGAATTGGACCCATTTTGAAGATAGCGTTATCGCCACGCTCTGGTGCAGAGCCATGGCAGCTCACCCCTGCTACATCAACACGAATTTCCATACGTCCGCGCTGACCACGGTAGATCTGGCAATCTGTTGGCTCAGTAGAAACCACAAACTCTGGACGAATATTGCTTTCTTCGATGATGTACTGCCAGCAAAGACCATCACAATCTTCTTCTTGTACAGTACCAGTAACTAACAACGTGTATTCATCTTCAAGACCAAGATCTTTGATGATCTTGCCAGCATAAACCATTGAAGCCATGCCGCCTTCTTGATCCGATGCACCACGACCACCGATAATTTCGTCGTTTTCCATGCCTTGGTATGGGTCGAATTCCCAGTTGTCCATGTTGCCGACACCAACGGTATCAATGTGTGCATCCATCGCAATCAAATGTGGACCATGACCAATCCACCCTAGTACGTTACCCATTGGGTCGATTTCAACTTTGTCGAAACCCACTTTTTCCATTTCTTCTTTGATTCTCAACACTACTTTTTCTTCGTCGCAGCTTTCGCTTGGAATCGCAATCATGTCACGTAAGAAACGTGTCATATCTGCTCTGTATTCTTCCGCTTTTTCTACAACAGTGTTGAAAGGAATATTCTTTGTCATTGTAATTCTCCTTGGGTCGAGTGGTGGTCATCACACCCGACATGATCTATTTTCAAGGCACCCTGCACTTTTGATGACGCACGCAGGACGCTAATTAATTTTCTTAATATATATTTTGTAACTAAAGCGTCGGGTGCTTGCCTTGCCATACCACTTCACGATAATGAACCGGATCAGTATCACCTTCGGTATTGATCAACAGCACGACAGAGTATTTATTCAGCCCCATCTTCGCCATTAATGCTTCACGGTCTGGATGGTAATGGGCGGCTACTAATAAGCCCGCACCTACTGCACCTGATTCCCCGGATATCACACGAGGATCATCACCTAATGGATTACCCAATACGCGCATGCCAAGTGCTGCTACGCTATCTTGGCAAGAAACAAATTGAGTCGCGCAATCACGCAATACTGGCCAACCTAACGGATTTGGTTCACCACACGCTAGACCCACCATGATGGTTGCCATGTCGCCGCCAACATTCACCATGCCGCCGTCAGCACTGATACCTGAACGGTAGATACAGTCTGCTTGGTCGGGTTCAATTATTACAGAATGCAAATTTTCAGCGCCATATAGGTCACATAGGTACCCCAAGACACCGCCCGCTAATGCACCGACACCGGCTTGCAAGAACACATGTGTTGGTTTAGCAACAGCGTGGATTTTCATTTGATCAACGGCTTCTGCCGCTAATGTTGTATAACCTTGCATAATCCATGTTGGGATTTTGGTATAACCTTCCCATGCCGTGTCTTGAACCACTTTCCATCCGCTCTCTTCTGCTGTCTTAATAGCTAATCGCACGGTATCGTCGTAGTTCATGTCGGTAACGATACATTCAGCACCTAAAGCGCGAATGTTTTTTACGCGTTCGTCAGCCGCACCTTTTGGCATATACACAACCGCATTTTGACCCAGCTTATTCGCTGCCCATGCTACGCCGCGTCCATGGTTACCATCGGTTGCTGTTGCGAACGTCATCTTTTCTTTAATGTCATTTTTGAGCGTATCGAAATCAAAGGCATTTATATCAAGTTGGTATTCATCACATAGCAAGCGAGCAATAGCATATGCCCCACCTAACATTTTGAATGCGCATAAATCGAAACGGTGGGATTCATCTTTTACTAAGATTTTGCCGACACCAATTTCTTTAGCTAGACAGTCGAGAGATTGCAATGGTGTTGGTTGATAACCTTCAACTTTTTGATGGAAGGCACGGGCTTTTTCCGCTTCATCAATGGTGAACAAAGAAGACAGCTGACCGTTATAGTGACGGTTATCGGCTATCTCCATTTTTAGAGAGAATATAGACACGATCAGACCTCATTGATGTGAATAAAAAGAAGTGCGGGATAACGAAGAACACACTACCCCGCGAAAGGAGCAAAACTTATTTAACGCGAGTTTTATACTCATCAAGCAGTTGTTGTAATACCAAACCAGGTTCTTGGTATTTACGGTTCATGATCATCGATGCAATGATATACGGCTTCCAGCTTGCTTCTTTATAAGTGGCAATACGGTACTTCTCGAATACGGCCTCTTCTACTTCGCCTTCTTTACAAGAAACACCTGTAATATCAGCAGGCAGACAGTGCATGTATAAAGCTTCACCGCCCTTGGTTTTCGTCATCATTTCTTCAGTACAATGCCAGTCTTTAAAGTTCGCATTTTGTGCTAGGCATTCTTGCTCAAGGGCTTTTAATCCATCATGGTCTTGTGCACGAAGCAATTCGGTACGACGCTCCATCACTTGATACGGAGCCCAAGATTTAGGGTAAACAATATCAGCACCGTCGAACGCTTCTTCCATAGACGTTACTTGAGTAAAGCTACCACCAGATGCTTCTGCGTTCTGACGCGCTTGCTCAACCACTTCAGGAATAAGGTCGTAACCTTCTGGATGCGCTAATGTCACGTCCATGCCAAAGCGGGTCATTAAACCAATAATGCCTTGTGGTACAGAAAGTGGTTTGCCGTAACTTGGAGAGTACGCCCATGTCATTGCGAGTTTCTTACCTTTAAGCTGATTCAAGTCACCAAAGTGCTCTTCTAGCCATGCAAGATCTGCCATTGATTGAGTTGGGTGGTCAATGTCACACTGAAGGTTAACTAATGCAGGACGGCTCGGTAAAACGCCTTCTTTAACACCTTCATCTAATGCAGCACCCACTTCACGCATATAAGCATTACCTGCGCCTAAATACATATCATCGCGAATACCAATGGCATCGGCACAAAATGAAATCATGTTTGCTGTTTCACGCACGGTTTCACCATGTGCGATTTGAGATTTACCTTCGTCAAGATCTTGCTGGGCCAAACCCAACATATTAATCGCAGAAGCATAAGAGAAACGGGTACGTGTTGAGTTATCGCGGAACAGAGAAATACCTAAGCCGTTATTAAATACATTGGTTGCAATATTCTCTTGGCGCATCGCTTTTAAAACTTGCGCTGTTTTTAATACACGCTCTAGTTCTTCTGGGCTCTGCTCCCACGTTAATAAGAAATCTTTATCATGCAGTTCAGACTTTAGTTCATTGATTTCCTTGATCAGTTCATTAATGCTTTTCATTTTATTCTTCCCAGTTATGAATTCGTTATTGGTGTATATCCAGTTATCAAATATGTAAGAGTGCGAGGCTGGAAATGCTTGTGGGTGTTAACAAGCTTCTGGTTCTCTTAATCCAATAACTGTGCCAATTAAAAAACAATTAACTAAAATAGATTTAATGCATTAAAAAACAACAGCTTATACCAAGGCGTGAAAAGTTACTTAATATTTATAGCCAAATTATCACTATCAGCGGCTATCAGTGATAGTAACCAAAATGATAGTGACCACAGTGTCAATTATCATATTGATATTCTGATGTGACCGCGCTAACAATTCCTATTTGATATTCTGGTGTGACCGCGCTAGCAATTCCTATTTCGTATTATCACTCGACGATAAAAGCCTGATTCACATCAAATTGATGCAAGCAATACTTGATTAAGTTATAGAAGTATTATTTAGGGATAGAACTGAATTATGTTGAACACCACACATCAATCAGAATTAATGCAATTGCAGCCAACCATTCTGCGCTTCACCCAAATGCTTTCTGCCGTGCTTCAATTAGATGCAGAAGTGGTTGATGCCAATTTAGTACGTATTGCGGGTACTGGTCCTTACAGTAAATTTTTTGGTAAGAAGTTAAATACTAGCTCAAGAATATTTCGCTATATTTTGGAAACACACCAAGAAAAAGTCGTTGTTAAATCACGTACCGATCCTTTGTGCGATGGATGTACTAACAAAACTAATTGTCGTGAAACCGCTTTTCTTGGCGTCCCCATTATGATTGAAGACCGTTGTATCGGTGTGATCAGCTTAGTGGCTTTCAATATCGAGTCTCGTGAAAAGATTAAAGAAAATGCTCAGCTATTTTCCGACTATATTCGGCACATCTCAGAGCTGTTTGTCTCAAAAGTTTTAGATATAAACGACTCAGAGCACGGGCTAGATAAAGTGTTTACTAGCCTGATCGAAAATATGGATCAAGGGGTATTAGTACTCGATGAGCATAGCCGTGTTCAATACGGTAATACGCCAGCCCTCACTAATTTGAATATAGAAAAAGAAGAATTAGTACGGGTAGAAGTAAACATCCAACCTTTATCTATTCACAACAACGATCTTAAAGGTCATCAACAGCACATTATTTCTTTAGGCAAACGCCAAGAATTAGTGGTTGGTCAGTTCCATGATATTCAAGGGCACCAACTCTTTATTATGGCTTTCTATCAACCGAATACATCTTTCTCGAATAATGAGGCTCCGAAAGCACAATTCACGGGTGTGATTGGTGAATGTAAAAAGATGCAGCAACTGAAGGTGCTTATCTCTCGTATTGCCAGCAGCCCTTCCAGTGTATTAATTAATGGTGATAGTGGCACAGGTAAAGAAGTTGTCGCGCATGCCGTTCATAATATGAGCGATCGTGTCGATAAGCCTTTTATTGCCATTAACTGTGCCGCGATTCCAGACCAATTATTAGAAAGTGAACTATTTGGCTATGTAAAAGGCGCTTTTACTGGTGCATCAAGCAAAGGCAAAACAGGGCTGATTCAAGCTGCTAATCAAGGCACCCTATTTCTTGATGAAATCGGTGATATGTCGATGACATTGCAAGCTAAATTATTACGGGTATTAGAAGAACGAGAAGTCATGCCGATTGGCTCAAATACGGCCATTCCTGTCAATATTCGCGTGATTTCAGCAACAAACCGTAATTTCGCAGAAATGATTGCCACCAACAAGTTCAGAGAGGATTTATATTATCGTTTAAACGTCATTCCCATTCATTTACCCACTTTAAAAGAACGCGGAAAAGATGTTGAGCTGCTAATCCACTTCTTTCTTGATATTCACACCCGTAAAATCGGTGTTAGCTATCCAGGTATTACACCTGCCGTTATGTTGCGACTGAATGCGTACCATTGGCCGGGCAATGTGCGTGAGTTGAGCAATCTTATTGAATACCTCGTCAATGTTGTACCAGAAGGTGATGCTATCGATATCGATCTATTACCTCCCTACTTTGAAGGCACAGTGCTAGAACAGAAAAGTGATCAACTGATCATTGATGACAGCATTATGAGCTTAGAAGAAATGGAAAAAATTCGAATTGAAGAAGCGATTAGTCGGTTAAGCAACCGGAAATTAGTCGCGGATGAACTGGGAATTGGTATTGCGACGTTATACCGAAAAATCAAAAAATATGGTTTGAGTTCTCACGGTAGTTAATCCATTATTCCTGCGATAGAATGAACAACATAAATCCCGCTAACTGCGGGTTTTATGTTTACGCTTGTTCATTATATTGTCATGCCGTAAACGTATTCTTCGTTACAAAACACCATATAGAGTCACACAACTAGTGTTACTGGCTAACTTATTAATTACCTTAGCATATTGTTTTTAACGCTTAAGGTATAAGGAACGGGGAAAATCCCCACAAATATACAAAAACATGATCTCGTTCGCGAAATTTATGTCATCATTCTTTGAATTACGCGCCTCGACGCTCTACGATTGACGCCCTAAATGAAAGTTATACTACAATTTTCATTTATGCCTTCTTCTAAACATAAACAGAGTCTATTGCATGAACAACGATAAAAGACCTTTATACATCCCCTACGCCGGTCCCGCTTTACTTGAAACACCTCTGCTAAATAAAGGTAGTGCATTCTCTATAGAAGAACGTATGTTCTTCAACTTGGAAGGTCTGCTTCCTGAAGCAATTGAATCTATAGAAGAACAAACAGAACGTGCTTATCAACAATACCAAAAATTTGATAAAGACATGGATAAGCACATCTATCTTCGTAATATCCAAGATACAAACGAAACCTTATTCTACCGTTTGGTTGAAAATCACATCACAGAAATGATGCCGATTATTTATACGCCAACAGTTGGCGCGGCTTGTGAAGATTTCTCTAACATTTACCGTCGTGGTCGTGGTCTGTTTATCTCGTACCCAAACCGTGACCGCATTGAAGACATGCTAAACAATGCCTCTCGTCAAAACGTAAAAGTTATTGTTGTAACCGATGGCGAGCGTATTCTTGGTCTTGGCGATCAGGGTATCGGCGGCATGGGCATTCCCATTGGTAAGCTAGCACTTTACACCGCTTGTGGTGGTATAAGCCCTGCATATACTCTACCCGTTGTACTGGATGTAGGTACTAACAACCCGCAACGTTTATCTGACCCTATGTACATGGGCTGGCGTCACACTCGTATTTCTGGACAGGAATACGACAACTTTGTTGATGAGTTCATTCAAGCAGTTAAGCAACGTTGGCCTGATGCGTTAATTCAATTTGAAGATTTCGCACAAAAGAATGCCATGCCATTGCTTGAGCGTTACAAAAACAAAGTCTGCTGTTTCAACGATGACATTCAAGGTACAGCAGCTGTTACTGTAGGTTCATTACTTGCGGCGTGTAAAGCAGCGAAAAGTAAACTATCTGAACAGCGAATTTCTTTCTTAGGTGCAGGTTCAGCAGGTTGTGGTATTGCTGAAGCGATTGTTGCACAAATGGTATCTGAAGGTATTTCTGAAGCACAAGCACGCAGCCAAGTATTCATGGTCGACCGTTGGGGCTTGCTGATTGATGACATGCCAAACCTGCTTAATTTCCAACAAGCACTGGTTCAGAAGCGCGATACTGTGAATAATTGGGATCTGGCAGATAACAATGTTTCACTGCTTGATGTTATGCGTAATGCAAAACCTACGGTACTGATTGGCGTATCTGGTGTACCGGGTCTATTTAGTGAAGAAGTGATCCGTGAGATGCATGCACACTGCAAGCGTCCTATCGTATTCCCGTTATCTAATCCAACTAGTCGTGTAGAAGCAACACCTGCCGACATCATAAACTGGACTGATGGCAACGCATTGGTAGCAACAGGCTCACCATTTGAACCTGTTGTGCACAACGGTAAAACATACCCAATTGCACAGTGTAACAACAGCTACATCTTCCCAGGTATTGGTCTAGGTGTACTAGCAGTAAATGCTCGCCGTGTTACCGATGAAATGCTAATGGCAAGTAGCCGTGCATTGGCAGAATGTTCACCGCTTGCAATCAATGGCCATGGTGCATTACTTCCGCCACTGGAAGACATTCAAAAAGTATCACGTAAGATCGCATTTGCTGTCGCGAAAAAAGCCATTGAACAAGGTAAAGCGCCGAAAAACTCTGATGAGCGTATTCTTGAGAAAATCGATGCTAACTTCTGGCAGTCTGATTACCGTAATTACAAACGTACTTCTTTCTAATACGTTAACTTTGCAAAAATGAAACATCAAGCCCGCCTCGAGCGGGCTTTTTAATATATTGAAAGATAAATCGCATAAGTTACAATCAATAACCACTTGTTCATTATAACTCACATGATAAACAAGTACTCGTTATGCTTATTTTTGTATCAATAGGTAAAATTTACATCAATTTTGACACGTTTTTAACGCAACATTATCAATAGATTAAGGTAATATTATCAATATCTATTTTATCGTTGGATAATTATGAAACTGCTCACAATATGTCGCTTTTTTGCAGTTCTCTGTATCATTTTAGTTAGCACTAGCTTATTGATCGATCGTTGGGTTTCAGCGAGTACTTCTGATCGTATCTTTTATGACGTTTCTCATATTCCTTCTCGCTCTATTGGGTTAGTACTCGGCACGAGTAAATACATAGCTAAAACATTAAACCCTTATTACAGCTATCGTATGGAAGCTGCACTTGAGCTTTATAAACAAGGGAAAATTAACGTTTTTTTATTGAGTGGTGATAATGCCCATCGCTCATATAATGAACCTTGGACAATGAAACGTGATTTATTAAAGTCAGGTATTCCAGATAGCGATATTGTGCTCGATTATGCAGGCTTTAGAACCTTAGATTCTGTTGTTCGCGCTAAAGAGGTTTTTGAAGCCGATCACTTTGTTATTATTACCCAAAAATTCCATTGTGAACGCGCGCTCTTTATTGCCGAGAGCAATAACATCGATGCGATTTGTTTAGCGGTACCCGAACCAAGAGGATTTGCAGGGTTTAAAATTCGACTTAGAGAAGTACTGGCTCGTGGTAAAGCGGTGATCGATTTATACGTATTAGATATTCAACCGCGTTTTCTTGGCCCTAAAGAGCCGATTGAGCCAACACCAAGTGATAAAACAAACGCTAACATTGATAACAAAAACGCCAAAGAAAATACCAATTAAATCGTTTAAATTATTATAGATCACTTTTAAAACCATTAAAAAAGCCAGTAATGATACTGGCTTTTTTATTGAAAAATAAATTCGAATTCCGTATGTATTTTTCAATCATTCATAGAAACTATTGTTTTTTTGAATTATTTTTAAGTTCTCGCAGACACCTAGCTCGTACTTGCCTCATATGTTCTTGAGCTTCAGCGTGTATCCTTTTACGCAATGGTGCATTTTTGGAACTCATTTTAACCTAGCCTTTATTTTAGTATTATTTTTGTGATTCTTCTTCATAAAAAGAACCTAAACATATGATACCTAACGCACTAAATTTGAGCGAGTATTTTTAATCAATGAAATATTTTATGTGATATTAATCACGTTTTTTCAGGCTTAAATTTTAATATAGGCCTCTTTAACCCGTTATTTTCTACATATGATTACTACTAACATATTAGTCAATAGGCAGTTATTCGATAGATTATTTATATATGACAATTAACCTTTAACATTGACCGTATCGAATAACGCAAAGCAACAACATTTTGCCTGCACTTATGAATGATTACTACCGATAATAAAATACATACTCTCATTAATGATGAATATTTAATGACACTACGTTAACTACCCTTCTCACGTTTTGCCTTGTTTTCTACCCATCCTATTCAATGGGTAGATCTCTACACATAAGAAATCAATAACCTCACAAAAATTATAATTACTCCGCCAACAGAACAACAATTGGCCACCAGGGCATTAACAAAAGTTCAATAAGGTGTAACATTCTCAGCAACTACACTGTTGTGGTTCCGCTAATAAACACAACGATAACCAATGGAAGGAAAGTCTATGACAGCCTTAACGCTCACACTTAAAAACTGGCTGCTAAATCGAAACAGCATGATATTCATCGGAAATATCTTATTATTCTCAATCATGCTAAATACTCTACCTTTTGAAAGAGATGTTGTTATCGGGCTTTGTATACTGACTTTTGTCGCGATACTTTGGCTTACCGAAGCTGTTCATGTCAGCATTACCGCGATTCTCGTTCCTGTACTTGCGGTAGGTTTTGGCATTTTTCAAACTCCCCAAGCATTAACCAACTTTTCAAATCCAATTATATTCTTATTTCTTGGTGGGTTTGCATTAGCCGCTGCACTTCATAAGCAAGAGCTTGATAAAGCCATTGCAGATAAAGTACTTATTCTGGCTAAAGGTAAAATGTCTGTTGCTGTCTTTATGCTTTTCGGTGTAACAGCTGGGCTTTCCATGTGGATCAGTAATACAGCCACAACAGCAATGATGTTACCGCTAGTATTAGGCGTGCTTAATAAAGTCAACGCCAAGAGTGAACGTGGCACTTACGTGTTCGTACTATTAGGCATCGCTTATTGTGCAAGTATTGGTGGTATTGCAACAGTTGTTGGTAGCCCACCAAACGCAATTGCTGCTGCTGAAGTTGGTTTAAGTTTTACTGAATGGATGGAATTTGGTGTGCCAATCGCCATGATTCTACTTCCTATTACAGTGGCGCTACTTTATTTCATTTTAAAGCCAAACCTTTCGCATACATTTGAACTCGACCATACACCAGTAAAGTGGAATAACGGCAAACTGATTACACTCGCTATTTTTGCGCTTACTGTCTCTTTATGGATATTCAGTAAACCAGTCAATGCTTTCTTAGGTGGCTTTAGCAAGTTCGATACCTTAGTCGCTTTATTCGCAATCATTCTGCTTGGTGTATCACGTGTTGTTGAATGGAAAGATATCGAAAAGTCTACCGACTGGGGTGTGTTGATTCTGTTCGGTGGTGGTATTTGTCTAAGTAACGTACTGAAAGCAACAGGCACCAGTGTCTTCTTAGCGCATAGTCTTAGTGGTTTCCTTGAGCAAGCAGGCTTGTTCTTTACTATCTTAGTGATTGTAAGTTTCGTGGTATTCCTTACTGAATTTGCCAGTAACACCGCAAGTGCTGCACTGCTAGTGCCTGTTTTTGCTACGGTTGCAGAAGCGTTAGGTGTCTCACCTGTTATTCTTTCTGCGCTTATTGCCGTTGCCGCTTCATGTGCATTCATGTTGCCAGTCGCAACGCCACCGAATGCCATCGTCTTTGGTTCCGGGCATATTAAGCAAAGTGAGATGATGAAGGTGGGTATCTACTTGAACCTTGCCTGTATTGTTGCACTAACAACGTTTGCATGGTTGTTCTGGTAACAGTGATTTAAAGTGATTCTAAAATCATAATCAACTTCCCCCCCATTCAGGTGGTCTCATGAAGACCACCTTTTTTATGGTTGTTACCGTCTGTATATTACACAATTTCATCAGCAGGGAACCGAACACCAATAATCTCGCGAGCGCGTGTGATAATGGCACTCACAATACATGTACGATCTAAACCTGAATGCATTGTTTGTTTTGTTTCGATAAGATCAGCGAAAACGCCAGCTTCATACTGCATAGTATTTTCACCTTGATCTTGTGATAGCACAACAGCAGGCTCACCTTGACGTAATATAGACACCGTTTCACACTCTGAAATGCTTTCAATCAGAATTGATGCTTGCTCACCTTGCAGTTCGCTTGGCGCATAACCATTACTGACTTTAGAGTGAGATATGACAGCATCAAAATCATCATAATGCAGTACCAATGTGCCATGCGCATCAACCCCAGAATGTAATAATACCCCTTGAGCCGTAAAGCTATTCGGTTCTCCGAATAAACCAATCGCAGCACTGAGTGGATAAATACCGATATCCATTAATGAACCATTTGAAAATTTCGGGTTAAATGTATTCGGGTTTTCACCGTTTAAAAACTTTTGGTAACGTGATGAATGCTGGCAATAGGTAAAGTGCACTTTTCGCAGTTTTCCAAGCTTAGGAAGTGCTTGCTGCAATATTTTAAAATTTGGGTTGTAAGTCGTTTTAAGAGCTTCAAAAAGCACAACGTCTTTTTCTTGCGCTAACGCAATCAACGATTCAATTTCATGGATATTCGATGCGAGCGGTTTTTCACCAATAACATGCTTACCATTTTCAATAAACAGTTTAGCTTGTGGGGCGTGAAGTGAGTTAGGGCTAGCAATATATACAGCATCAATCGTATCGCTTGCAGCCATTTCTTCTAGGCTATCAAAACTATGATCAACACTGAATTTAGCCGCAAATTCTTGTGCTCGATCCATCTCTCGAGAATACACCCCGCTAAGCTGCATCTTTCCTGAAGCATGTGCCCCTTCGATAAATTTTTCAGTGATCCAATTTGTTCCAATTACACCAAAACGCACCATTATTCTTCCCTATACCTGTTTAAATCAATCATAGTTAACAGTTCTATTATCCACTTAACCAACTGAAGGTAAACATAAGCTTCTGCCTTGCACTAATACGCGACTGACGTAGTATAGAAAATAATTCTGTACCCAATTGAAAATACGAGACCTCCACGATTCAATTCTTTAAACATTAAAATACGCCAACCACTATTGATGCCGAACTATGCATGAATAAAGACAGGCCATTACGATAGCGAAGGGAACTATGCTGCATTACGCTGAAATCACAGGCTGGGGAAAATGTTTACCACCAGCAATACTCACCAATGATGAACTCAGTACATTTGTTGAAACATCCGATGAATGGATTAAAAGCCGTACAGGTATTGAATCTCGTCATATCAGCCATGTAAATACATCCGATCTTGCACATGTTGCTGGCGCACGGGCATTGGCAGCAGCAGGTATTGATGCCAACGAACTCGATTTAATCATTGTTGCTACTTGTTCACCTGACACTTTAATTCCCAATATTGCTTCTAAGGTTCAATTAGAACTCGGTGCTAGTAAAGCAGCCGCTTTTGATATGAATGCGGCATGTACTGGATTTTTGTACGGATTAGAAACTGCGACGCGTATGATCCAAGCGGGTGCTTACCGTCACGCTTTAGTGATCGGCGCAGAACGTTTATCTTGGTATTTAGACTGGAGCAAGCGCGATACCGCAGTTTTATTTGGTGATGGTGCTGGCGCTGTCGTGTTAAGTAAAACAGATAAGCCTGTCGGTGTACTTCAAGCACAATTAGGTTGTGACTCGAAAGGCCGTGATGTACTTGCCATACCTAAATTTGGTACAGCGATGGATCGTTACGACCCAAAATCAGGCCATTTTGCTTTTGATTTTGTTGGGCGTGATATTTTCCGAAGCGCCGTACGCGGTATGGGATCAGCGGCGAATACGGTGCTTAATCGTTCTGAACTAGACAGTAATGATATTGATGTTGTTATCCCTCACCAGGCAAACAAACGTATTATTGAAGCATTGTGTGATCACGCAAAAATCCCATTAGATAAAGCGTTTATTAACATTCATAAATACGGTAATACTTCTGCAGCAACCGTGCCTATTGCATTATGTGAAGCGGTTGAACAAGGTCGAATTCAAGCAGGAAGTAAAATACTTTCAGCGGCTTTTGGTGCAGGTTTAACTTGGGGAGCAACGTTTATTCAGTGGGGTGAGCGCACAACCGCTATTCATCAAACTGATATTGAATTGCCACCGTGTGAACATACTGCCAAAGAACTATTAGCAAATGCAGTCTCTCACTCGACCAATCGATAAATGGTCTGATTTTAATTACATAAACCGGGTTCAGTAACTGACTCCGGTTTATGTCAGACTTACAGGATCGTTCTTTCGGTAGTCCCGTCTCATATCCCCCCTTTTTATACTCTCAATTATAACGGTAGCGAATAGACATACGCCCTCGTATTTGCACAGAAAAGCTTTTTATTCATAAGCGTAATTACGGGTGAAATAGTGCTGGTATCTCAGTTTAAGTAGGCATAGAATGCCCCTGTTTGGGGAGTAGTCACCAATTGTTCGTCTGTCGTCATCACGAAGCCCCATGCTTCCGGCAGCCGAGAATGGATTTGTTTCTGTAAAACAGTAAGCACCATTTTGACGAGACCAACGCCATTATTCACTGCACGTTTTGTGTAGTGTTTTTAATGCGCGGAAGGTCATTAGTCACGTCTAATATCCATACCCTTCCGCGTTCGCTTGGAAGGATAAAAACTATGAGCCTTTTTAGTTATGAAGGTTTCGCTATATTAACAGTACTTATGCTAGCGCTGGATTTGTATCAAACTCGCGGTGGTAAAGTTACTATCAAAAAAGCCGCTATCTGGAGCCTTTTCTGGGTCGCACTTGCATTACTTTTCAATGTTGTTATCTATTTATACTGGCCATTAATGGCACCAGAAAGTAGCTATACAAATGGTCAAGCTGCCACTGCATTCTTAACAGGTTACTTACTTGAAAAGTCATTAAGTGTTGATAATCTATTTGTTTTTGCCCTTATATTTGGTCAATTTTCTGTACCTGCACATTTACGCCCTCGCGTACTGATGCTAGGTGTTGTTGGTGCTCTGATTCTGCGTGGCATAATGATCGCTGTTGGCGCTCAGCTTCTTAGTGAGTACCACTGGGTTCTATATATCTTCGCAGCTTTTCTTCTATATACAGGTTACAAGTTATGGAAAGAAGGTGAAGAGGAACCCGAAGACTTTTCTAACAGCTTGCCAGTACGCTTAGTGAAACGGTTCTTCCGGGTAAGTGATGAATATCAAGGCAACAAAATGCTGGTGAAAGACAGCAAAGGCTGGATAGCGACACCACTCATGATAGTGGTTGCCGTTATTGCATTAACTGATGTTATGTTTGCACTCGATTCGATTCCTGCCATCTTTGCAGTCACTCAAGAACCGTTTTTAGTCTTTACCGCTAACGTATTCGCATTATTAGGCTTACGTTCGTTGTATTTCGTGTTGGAAGGTATGCTGACTCGCTTCTGTTACCTACGTGTAGCACTGGCATTTATTCTTAGCTTCATTGGTATCAAGATGCTATTAATGGAAACTGTATGGGCAATTCCTACCCCAGTATCTTTAGCAGTGATTGCACTGAGTATTACAACGGCTATTGTGGCGTCACTTTGGAAAACTCGTGATCAAGTTGAACAAACACAATAATAAGATATGTTCTTGATGTAAAAGTTACATTAATACCTAAAAAGGCTTGTCGGTTGGCAAGCCTTTTTTATAAGCAGACAGACGTATAACTAGACAAACAAAGATTGTTATAAACCCACTATCACACATTCAAGTCACTCTTTAGCACTTAAATCATTATCCCTTTGAAATACAAGGTATAGTAATCCGCTCAGATTGTAAGCAAATGTACAGGCATATTTTTATTCTTGAAATTATAAATAGATCAATATCTATATTTTTATTACATAAAGGATGCCCTGTAAGCATTTAGTGTAATATTTCACATTGAAATCAGCGTTTTCATGGCTGAGGATACATGAGTTTATTATTGTCATTTTAGTCAGCTACACCTTGGTGATACTCATTCATATTAATTGGTTAGGTCTTTCTTGCTGAAAATGGCATAAAGGTACGAGTTATGAAAAAAATAATATTATTTGTTGTCTGTCTAATGTTTGCAATTGCTGCAATAACAAGTGTTACTTCAACTTCTTATATATCTCATCAAGAAATTGACAAGATCATTTTAAAAAAATCTCAGGCACAAGCTGAGTTGTTAGCTAAAAATGTCGAATATATATTGAGTACATCTCAGAAGCCTTTAGATGATTTACAAGACTTGGTTCAATCACTCAAAACTCGTTCAGATATTAGCTATGCCATCGTAATTAACAAAGATGTTAAAGCAATTGCTCATAGTGATATTGAGAAATTAAACAAAATCTATAATGATAACTATACCGTTGATGGAGCCACTAAAGGAAAAGCACAACATTCAAAGTGGTATGCAGATATACAGGATGTTTGGGTGTACGACATTTTGACGCCTGTTTATGTTGATGGCAAATTGTACGGTACTTTCGATGTCGGTATTCCTATCACTGAAGTCAGTGAAGCGGCGAAAGGCATTGTAATGACTCAGTTAATCGCCATCTTAGCTATCTTCTCTATCTGTGGCTGTATACTTATGTGGCTACTAGGCAAACTCTTAAGACCGCTTTCCGGATTACAGCATGCCTTAGAAAACATATCTAAAGGCGATGGCGATCTTACTATTCGACTGCCCGTACGTGGCAACGATGAGATCGCCCATATTTCTACTGCCTTCAATATCTTTGTGGGCAAAATCAATGAAATTATTGGTCAAGTAGTCAATACAGGGACAGAGCTAGGTCACTCTGCAACAGAGCTTCATAGCCAATCTCAGAAAGCACTATCACGAGGTCACGAACAAAGCGAACAGTCTTTATTAGTCGTGACTTCGATGAATGAAATGATCGCAACAATTGGTGAAATTTCTCAAAATGCAGCCAGTGCCGCAGAATCTGCAGAGAACGCCAACGTCGAAACTCAGGAAGGACAAAAAATCTTGCAGGAAGCAACCAGTAGCATTACTGATCTGGCTTCTCAAATGAACAGTATGTCAGAGGTGATTACTTCCCTAGCTGATAGAACACAATCCATAGGGTCTATTCTTGACGTTATTCGAGGTATTTCAGACCAAACTAACCTATTGGCGTTAAATGCGGCTATTGAGGCTGCACGAGCTGGTGAAGCCGGTCGTGGTTTTGCAGTCGTTGCCGATGAAGTCAGAAACCTTGCGACCAAGACGTCTCAGTCAACCAATGAAATTCAAAATATGATTGACCAGCTACAGAATGAAGCCAAAAATGCTGTTAATGCGATGGACAGTAGCAAATCATTAACCATAGAAGGTTCTTTAGCAACTGAAAAAGCTCAGCAAGCCCTTGAACAAATTTCAGCACAGATCATGACGATACTTGATATGAATACGCAAGTTGCTACTGCTACTGAGGAGCAATCTAGCGTTGCCAATGAAATCAACCTCAACATGGACACTGTGGATAGTTCGGTAAAAGTTGGCCTAACGGCTAGTCAAGAGTTGGAAAGATCAAGCCAGAACTTATCTGAGCTTGCTCAGACGCTCGATCATCATGTTGGCTCTTTTAAAATTAGCCACTAACATGTAGAGCCTTTTAATTAGCCCCTTTTTTATTAGGGGCTTTATTATATTCACAAGACAACAGAAATAACTCTGAATCCTACATCTTGCATCTTGCATCTTGCATCTTGCATCTTGCATCTTGCATCTTGAGCTAGCTTGGGTATACACCCTATCTACGATAGTTTTTCATAGATATAAATTGAGAATCGATCGCTTCTTTTTGCGGGCTATCATACCCGTAAATATCTTCACGCATTTGTAGGGTGTTCTTTTCATCAACCCACGCAGTAAGATAAACAAAATCGACACCTAAACGCTGAGACAGCCTAACCGTATCTAAATCGCCATCTTTCAACATTGTATTAAACGGTTCAATATTCTTACGTTTTTGAAAGTCGATAATAAAATTGGCTAAATCATACGCTTTTTCGACACGCACACACCCAGAGCTTAAATTCCGCTTTGTTTTATTAAACAAGCCTCTTGCGGGGGTGTCATGTAAATATATCGAGTAATCATTTGGCATTAAAAATTTAACGCGACCTAAAGAATTACTTGGACCAGGCCCTTGCTGAAACTCATGGGGGAACGTTTTAGGATTTACACTAGACCAATCTATTTGATCTGCCGGAATTTCAGTACGATCACGCCAGCTATTCAATATACGCATATTATGCGCAGTTAAGTAATCACGAGAATGCTTCACTTTAGGAATAACATCTTTTCGTTTAATCGTTTCAGGTACATTCCATGTTGGATTTACCACCATGGTATTTATTGCTGATGAGAACAAGTTAGTTGGACGGCTTGTTCGGCCAACAATCACTTTGGATTCAAAAATCACATTACCTTGTTCAAAAATTTTCAGCATATAATCAGGAATGTTCACCCAGATATGCGGCTGGTTATCAATCACATTGATATTTCGAAAGCGCTGTATATTTACAGCGACTCGACGCGCAATATCAGTATACGGCATCACTAACTGGGCTGTTGTTGCTGCACCGATAATGCCATCATCAGCTAACCCATTACGTCGTTGAAAGCGCTTAATCGCTTCTAGCATTGTGCCACTGTTGGTTATTGTTGGCATTTGTGTAATGAACGTGTACTCAGCTTCCGTCATGTCATTTAAATCGAATAGCACCTTAGCAAGCTCTTTACCTGCAACAATAGTATCACCTTTGCGGATAAGCCCTTTCAGGTCTGAGTGCGTCAAACTGTGGGGCGGCAATTGCTGTAATGTTTCAATCACAGACATGCTTTGCTCAAAGGGAATATTGGCGGGACGAGTAAGTGTCAATTTATCCATTGTTATCGGAAAATAATGCTGTGCACCAAATGAACTCGGCTGTACCGAAAAATTAACGGGGTCCAATGTAAACAAGGTAGTTCTATTACGCTGAATCGTATTCAAATACGTGCGGTAAACAAAGTAACTATCTGTGGCAAGTAAATCGTATGCTCGCTGATCATTATATTTATCAAGCCTATACAGCTCACCTAAACGCACTTCAAGCCCTGTAACCATTCCTGTATCAACAACGGATTTTAACT
This sequence comes from Photobacterium frigidiphilum, assembly GCF_003025615.1. Taxonomy (GTDB): domain Bacteria; phylum Pseudomonadota; class Gammaproteobacteria; order Enterobacterales; family Vibrionaceae; genus Photobacterium; species Photobacterium frigidiphilum. The sequence goes on from NZ_PYMJ01000010.1 coordinate 122,393, forward strand.
GTAATTCAAACTCTCGTCGTTGCACGGGATTTTGCCACAGTGGATAAAAATGATTATCCGCATAGGCTTGCTCTGCCAACATCTTAAAGCACACTGTTGAACCCGAATTAGGGCATAGCTGTCGACTGCTATTTACCGTAATCGCATCAAGATAAGACCAATCAACATGGCTTGTGGGTAAATTAGCATTAATCGGCGCGAGTGGTTTTACTGAAAAGTCAGGGGTATCTATCAACGAGCGATCTGAAAAAACACCCGACTCTACCGCAAAGGCACTACTAGAAATAAAAAAAGATAACGCAACAAGAGTGCTGAAACGTTGAATAACAATTCGCTTATGATTAAACATCGTTATAGCGTTCCTTATTGTTTAAAAATAGATAAATGCCAATCAGTGACACAAAGTACATCAAGCAGTAATACAAGCTTGAGCCAACTTCGCTCATCACTAAATAATGTTCATACTCTTATATTTAGACAAAAAAACACCATTCATACAATTTAACGTCTCTATTTTTAATTATTAATTATCTCAACTAATGTTTACTAAACATCTCAACCTGATCAAAAAGACATTTAAGACACTGATTAAAATCAATAAAAACATTAAATCTCATTTCTTAATATGCCTTTATTTTGACGCCTAGATAAAATGCCTAATTTGGTATTTTATCTATTACTCCCACAAGACAGTGCTCTTATTATTTCTGATTTTCACGAAAATAAACCCATTGCTCGACAGTTGTTCCATCAGATAACTGGCAATACCCTACGCTATTACCCTCTGTATCTTTTTCCATCACAAGCTTACCTCCCTGCTCTGTACAGAAAACAGAAGCAGGATTAGCCATACCAATAGGCTTTACTGGCTCTGGTTCTTTTGTTGAACACGCCGATAAAAATGACGCAGCTGTCACTACACCAAATAATACCGCCACTTTCTTTGAAATCATTTTATTCTCCATATAACAAAATAGACGTGATCGACAACAGCCGATTTCTCAAATGGAAATATACACCTTTATATTTTTCACTTCTGGAAACTTATTGTTCACGCTACATTCATATCCATACAGTTTAAATGGATATATTGTGATGACCTTACAAGACAAGCTTAGACGCATAATTACAGATAACACGCTGACAGTTAAACAAAAGTCGACCTACCTCTCATTAGAAGCAGAAGCTAGCCTGGACTATGTTCCCGTTACAGAAGGCGTAAACACCGCGATGAAAGCAGGTATTATCTGTGACATGTTTGAAGGACATGCTCCCTTTAAACCGCGCTATGTCTTACCTGATTACGCTAAGTTTCTTCAAAATGGCTCGGTATATTTAGAATTGCCTCCAGCTGCCGATTTTGATGATGCATTAAATGCGCTAACAATCATTTACCACCATGTTCCTTCTGTAACGAATATTCCAGTGTATTTAGGTGCTCTAGACGATATTTTAATCGATTATGTACAAGATTTAACACACGATGAAATTTACAGAAAATTGAAACGATTTTGGATCATGCTTGATCGCACTTTGCCCGATGCATTCATGCACGTGAATATTGGTCCTACTGATAATATTATCTGCCGAACCATTTTAAAAATTGATGCAGAGCTGAAACAAATCGCGCCAAACCTTACCTTTATGTATGATCCAGAAATCACACCAGATGATTTACTGCGCGTAGCAACGACCAATATATGTGAATGCAGCAAGCCACACATTGCTAACTACCCGATTCATGCCAAAACCTATGATGAAAAAGGCTTCGGAATTGTAAGCTGTTATAACTCATTACCTTTAGCAGGTGGTGCTAATACATTGGTGCGTATGAACTTAAAACAAGCCGCACAACAAGCCCAAAACACTGCATCATTCTTAACTGAAACCTTGCCACATTATTGCCAAGTCATGTACGAACTGATTGAAGCGCGCACGCAGTTTCTACATGAAGAATCACATTTTTTTGATAGTTTCTTGGTGAAAGAAGGATTAATTGAAGAGAGTCGCTTTGCCCCTATGTTTGGTATCTACGGTATGGCAGAAGCGGTCAATATTTTAATCGAAAAAGATTCGCTAGAAAAAGGCTCTACAAATAAAGAAAGCCATCACGCAACAGCAGTAAATCTATATGGTCGTAATGAAACAGCGAATCAATTAGGGCATCAGATCTCAGCCACACTTGATCGTATTGTGAGATCGACACCCGTAAAGTATGGCTATAACAACCGTGCCCTATTGCATGCCCAAGGTGGCATTAGCCTTGATAAAGACGTAACACCTGGCGTGCGTATTCCTTATGGCACAGAACCCGATCCTGTTACGCACATCCAAGCATTGGCTGCACATCACCAATATTACACATCGGGTATCAGTGAAATTCTGACGATTGATGAAACTGTAAAAGACAATCCTGAGGCAATGTACCAATTATGCAAGGGCGCGTTAAACCTTGGCTTTCGTGAATTTACGGCTAACGTTGCTTCTAACGACCTAGTACGTGTGACGGGCTATATGATCAAGTTATCTGATGTTGCGGTATTTAAAGAAAAAGGCTCTCGCACCAATACTACTTGGTTAGGTGCAGAGGCATCTGAAAACACAGGGATCTTGAACCGTAAACCACGTGTCGCCTGTCATGAACAATCGCCGGTTTATACAGAGTCCAAGTATACAGAATAAGAAACAAGACGAACTAAACTGTTATACCAATGACTAAGAACTAATAAAGCCACACACCCAATAAGCGACATATTCGACATGAGTGAAAGACAGAAAACGGTTCAATCGCATAACCAACACATGCTAAATGGTGAAGATTCGATAACTGCAGCTTCCACAGCTACACGTTTAAATGCGCGAACAGCGACAGTCAGCAAAATTCTGAATTTCTCTTGTGTCGATGGCCCCGGTAACAGGCTGGTGATTTTCTTGCAGGGGTGTAACTACCAGTGCAAAAGCTGCCATAACCCACAGACCATCGATATGTGTAATCACTGCGGTGATTGTGTCGCAACTTGTCCGACGAATGCACTTTCGTTTATTTCTAGCAAAGTCATTTGGGATGCGTCGTTATGCTCCCATTGTGATAATTGCTTAGCTGTATGCCCGAAGCAATCTAGCCCGAAAACACAACAATATACAGTTATAGAAATGCTGGATGTTATACGTAGCAACCTATTTTTCATATCAGGTATTACCATTACGGGTGGTGAGGCTACGCTTCAATTGGGCTTTATTCAGGGATTATTTAGTGCGATTAAATCATCGTCAGATTTACAACATTTAACCTGCATGGTTGATAGTAACGGGAGTTTACGCACCACAAGCTGGGCTAAGCTGCTTCCTTTTACAGACGGTGTAATGATTGATTTAAAAGCATGGCAAGAAGAAACCCATTTGTGGTTAACTGGGCGGCAACATCATCGTGTCTTTCAAAGTATCGAGCTACTAGCACAACACAATAAGTTGTACGAAGTGCGGTTGTTACACATACCAGGACAAACAGATTTTGATGCTGAAGTTGATGAGCTTGCCAGTTATTTAACCCAATTATCTAAAGACACACGTATTAAGCTAAATGCGTTTCAGCATCATGGCGTAACAGGTGAAGCATTAACATGGGAAACGTGCCAAGAAAGTGATATTACCCATTTAGCTAATCAGCTTACCGAACGTAATGTAACAAACATTGTAATGCCATCTGTATATCTATAAAACAACGGATATAGCACTTCGCCATTTACAGGTGCAGATACAAAGCAGGCATGTAGTGCCCCACCTAAATTACATGTCTATATCTTTGCAGCACGCTTTTATTTGTTCATACATCCAACGGTGAGCCGGATCATTCATACTTGGTTGATGCCACACCAAGCTATAAGCCACATCGCCGTAATTAAACGGTAAAGGCTTGTTGATCAAACCTTTAGCTTGAAAGGCAATGTTTGCCCAACGACGAGAACAGGTAAACAGTAAATCGCTATGATGGCACATCAATGCCGCGCTACCAAAATCAGACACTGTTACGGTGATTTTTCTTTTCTTATGCTGTTGCGCTAATTGCATTTCAAAGAAAGGGACATTTAAATCAGTATCCATAATACCAATGTGCCCATAACTTAGGTAGTTATCGATACTCAATGTTTGATCGGCTAAAGGGTGCGATGGATTCATCAAACACACCATGTCATCGTCGATTAAGGTTTCCCAGATAAGGTTATTTTGAGTGCTCGGTGGCTGGCTTCTATCATGCGGTAATATCACAAAATCAAGCTTACCTTTGGCTAGCGCATCAAAACCTAAACTATCTTTCGACCAAATATCTAAACGAATATTCGGTGCAAGGTTTAATACATGGGTGCTTAACTTTGCCACTATTAACTCAAAAGTACTTTCTCGCATCGCTAATGAAAAACCACCTTCATAACGCGAAGGGTCGAAAGCCTCTTGCGTCATAATTTGGTTCATGTCGTTAATCATCTGATGAACACTTGGACCAAGTCTTCGTGCCAACGGGGTTGCAACAAGCTTATTACCATGACGGTAAAACAGCTCATCATTCAAAGAATCACGCAACTGGCTTAATGTTTTACTGACTGATGACGGGCTAACACAAAGACGCTCTGCACTGCCCGTTACGCTTAATGTATCTAACATGACATGCAAGGTAATCAAGTGTTTCATGCTAATTCGAGAAAGCTTTATAAGATCCATATCGCTCTATTCATAACCCATTCAATTTAAAGCTTCAACTTACCGTTCAGAACACTTTACCGACAAAAAAGCCGCGAAAAAATCGCGGCTTCCGATAAATCATTTTTGCCTAGCGAATGCCGTGGAAAAACTCAGCACGCGTTGCAGGAATCCTTTTAAAGATACCGCCAAGTGCCGTCGTTGTTGTTTCACTGGTTGCATCCATCACACCACGTGCTTTCACACAGTAATGGGTCGCATCAATCGTTACGGCTACATCATCACTTTCAAGCAATGTTTGCAGCGCAACTAAGATTTGCTGTGTCATTCGCTCTTGCACCTGAGGGCGCTGAGCAAAAAAACGAACGATGCGATTAATCTTTGATAGACCAATGATTTTACCACGCGGAATATACGCAACCGTCGCTTTACCATCAATCGTAACAAGGTGATGTTCACAAGTACTGGTCAGCGTAATACCTTTTACACGTACCATTTCATCACATTTCATTTTGTTTTCGATTACGGTAATTTTTGGGAAATTCGCATAATCTAAACCTGAAAAGACTTCATCAACATACATCTTAGCGATGCGATGCGGAGTTTCCATTAGGCTATCGTCGGTTAAATCTAACGACAATAACTCTAAGATCTCACGCATGTGATATTCGATCTTTTCTTTTTTCTCTTCGCGGCTTACCACTTTACTCGTCATGGGTGTTTCAAGCCCACGTTCTTCAAGTGCTGCGCGTACCATCAATGCAGATTCGCTTAATGCTGTCATTCTTTCCCCTCCAACTGGCTTGGGCTTTAATGCGAAAACAAGCCCAACGTGTCATGTTTGTACTAAAAACGTCTACAAATTTATGTGTAGCGATTGCCTACAAACACACTTCCAGAGCTAAATCTGACCGAAGGATACCTGTAAATAAACACAATTACACCACGTAAATGATAAGTGAATAGTTGAAACTCCTTTTTTTTGTCATAATAATCATTCAAGCAAATACCAATCAAGAATATTGAGCAAATTTCAATCTTACTTGGTTGTTGTTCAAGCCTATGACTTATAACTAACGACGGACACCAATATGGGATGTTGTGACGCACCAGGTTTAATGCCTGTAGAAACGGCTTTAGATAAAATTTTGGCTGACGTTAAGCCACTGAGTTCAGTAATGACTGTTGCACTTTCTGATGCAATGGGACGTGTTCTTGCTGAAGATATTCTTTCTCCAATCAATGTACCACCCTTTGCTAATTCGGCGATGGACGGTTATGCCCTTTGCGCTGACGATCTAAAAGATAGCGATACTCTTGTTCTGTCTGGCAAATCTTTTGCTGGCGCTCCCTTTGAAGGTGTATGCGAAGCAGGTCAATGTATTCGTATTATGACTGGCGCTCAAATGCCTGAAGGCACTAACGTTGTCATCATGCAGGAAGAAACGGAAGTCGAGGGTGATAACGTTCGCTTCCTTATCAAGCCTAAAGCTCATGACAACGTTCGCCCTATTGGTGACGATGTACATCAAGGTGATACGGTTATCGCCAAAGGTACACGTATTACAGCGCGTGAAATGCCACTACTCGCCTCTTTAGGCATTGCTGAATTCACCGTTTTTGCACGCCCTGTTGCGGCATTCTTTTCAACGGGTGATGAGCTACGCCCAGTTGGCGAACCATTAGCAGCAGGTCAGATTTACGACAGCAACCGTTATGGTATTCGTGCGTTACTTGAAAAATTTGGTTGTGATGTATTGGATTTAGGCATCATTCCAGATAGCCCTGAAAAACTACGTGCAGCATTCAAAAAAGCAACAACAGAGGCTGACGTACTGGTTACATCTGGTGGTGTTAGCGTCGGTGAAGCTGACTACACTAAAGACATTCTTGAAGAACAAGGTGAAATTGGTTTCTGGAAAATAGCCATGAAACCAGGTAAACCATTCGCGTTTGGTACGATTGAGAACACGTGGTTCTGTGGTTTACCAGGTAACCCTGTTTCTGCAATGCTAACGCTGTACCAGCTTGTTCAGCCGATGCTAGCGCAGTTATCTGGTCATTCTCAGTACCAACCACCACAGCGCATAACAGCGAAGGCGACAACGCTCTTTAAGAAACGTCCTGGTCGTACTGATTTCCAACGCGGTATCTATCAAATTAATCCGCAAGGACAACTCGAAGTTGCCACTACAGGTAATCAAGGTTCAGGTGCGTTCAGCTCTATGCATCAAGCTAATTGCTTTGTTGTGCTTGAACAAGAACGTGGACGCGTTTCGCCAGGTGAAGATGTGACTATTGAGTTGTTTAATCATTCGATGTACTAAGCATTTAATAGACTAAGCATTTAAAGACTAAGGTTCGATGTACTGGCATCTGCTTAAATACACGAATCAAAGAAGCGGGATATCATTGATATCTCGTTTTTCGCACCCCCTTCACTCTCACAGAACAGGAATATATTGTGGCAGAACTGTCTGATGCAGAAATGCTTCGTTATAACCGCCAGATCATTCTTCGCCAATTCGATTTTGACGGACAAGAAGCATTAAAAGACGCTTCCATGCTTATTTTAGGGGCTGGCGGCTTAGGTTGTGCCTCCACACAATACCTAGCAGCAGCAGGTGTGGGTAAGCTGACTTTGATTGATGATGATAAGGTTGAGGTGTCAAACTTACAGCGTCAGGTATTACATAACGATAATACAGTTGGTCAGTTAAAAGTTGAATCAGCGAAACAAGCGTTAACCACCATCAATCCTTACACAAGCATTGATACGATTGCACAACGCCTAAGTGACGATGAATTGTTACCGCTTATTCAACAACACACGATTGTGCTTGATTGCAGCGACAATGTTGAAACACGTAATCAATTAAACCGTTTATGCCACCAAACGAAAACACCGTTAATATCAGGTGCTGCGATTCGTATGGAAGGTCAAATTAGCGTGTATACCTATCAAGATAACGAACCATGCTACCAATGCTTGAGTGCCCTATTCGGTCAACAAACATTAAGCTGCGTAGAAGCTGGCATTATGTCACCTGTGGTCGGTATTGTGGGTGCCGTACAGGCTATGGAAGCCATTAAAGTAGTGGCAAACATGGGAACAACATTAACAGGTAAGATTTTAATGTTAGATGCCATGTCAATGAGCTGGCGAGAAATGAAATTAGGTAAACAAGCTAACTGTTCAGTTTGTGGCTAGAACTATTTAGGTTCGGTTAATCGCCCAGAAAATACAAAAAAGCGCATATCTTCAAACGAAGACTGCGCTTTTTTTAGTTTGCCGTTACTAGGTGTATAAACCTAAAGCAATAGAATGATACTAACGATAGCCGCACTCATTAGGTTAGCTAATACGCCAGCCATGACTGCACGAATACCATATTCAGCGATAAACGGACGACGTTCAGGAATCAAACTGCCCATACCGCCAATCAGAATAGCTAGCGTTGTTACGTTGGCAAAACCACATAGTGCAAATGTCACCACAACAACACTGTGTTCTTGCATCGTGTCTTTTAAGCTCATTAGGTCGATAAATGCCACAAACTCATTCATAACGACTTTCTGGCCAATCAATGATCCCGCAGTGACAGCATCAACCCAAGGCACACCAATAAGCAACGCAATAGGTGCGAATAAATAGCCAATGATTAATTCAAAACTTAAATTTTCGATACCAAAATAGGCACCTGCGTCACCCAGCATGCCATTTAATAGTGCAATTACGCTGATAAATGCCAGTAATGTTGCACCAATTGTGACAGCCATACGCATACCCGACATTGCGCCGTCGGCAAGTGCTTCAACAATATTCGTTGCTCGAGGAATAACAACAGAAGAAATCTCGTCGTCTTGTAGCTTATCAACCGATGGCGGTACAATCATCTTCGACATTAATAAGCCAGCAGGTGCAGACATGAACGAAGCTGCAATAAGGTACTGAAGGTCGACACCAACGGCTGCATAACCCACCATGGTACTACCCGCAACAGATGCCATGCCACATGTCATCACGGCAAAAAGTTGGGAATCATCCATCTTCTTTAAGTAAGGTTTGATTACCAACGGTACTTCAGACATGCCAACGAAAATATTGGCTGTCGCAGAAAGCGATTCTGCTCTACCCGTGCCAAGTACACGTTGTAGAGCCCCACCCAACACATCGATCACTTTTTGCATAATACCAATATGGTACAGCATCGAAATAAGAGCAGAGAAAAAGACAATAATACCTAGCACGTTAACCGCAAATACAAAACCAACGCTGCCTGTTGCTAAGCCACCAAAAAGAAATGATAGCCCTTCATTACCGTAATCTGTCACATAAGTAACGCCACCAGCAATGGCTTGAAGCGCCGATTTACCCGCAGGCACATATAAAACCAATAATGCAAAAAGTACTTGGAGCAGAAAGGCGACTGACACCATTTTCAATGGAATTCTTTTTCTATCAACCGAAATTAGCCACGCAAGAAAAAGCAGAACAATAATACCAAAAATTGCAATCATGGTTTAAACCAGAATGTAAATTCAAAAAGGACGCGCATTGTACCGCCCTACAATTAGTGATCAACCTCACCTTATGAATGCAAACATGTGAAAAATCTAAACTTAATAATGATTGGAAATTAATTCCCTTATTATCAATACGTTAAATTCAAAAAAGAAATTCCCCCGGATGATTTTTTCAGAAAAACTTATGTATTAAAATAAAAATTAATGCTGTTAGCGTATTTTTTCAACAGCTTACTGCTAGAAATTCACACAGAACGTTATCGTTTGCTTTTTATCTGGATAAAGTTACAGAGGTTTCACTAATTAACTCAACCACTCTTCTAGCTGTTGGGTAACAGCGGGATCACTTAGCAATTGCATATGATTCATGCCATAGAAAATTTTCTGTGACGTATCAGCAAACGATAAATGATGATCTTCGACTTTATGGATACCCAAAGCGCTGTGAAGTGGAACAAGCCCATCCCCTATTAATCTATCAGCTAAAAGGCTTCTTTCGCTGGCAGTTGTAGCAGCAACAGTAAAACAAGCAATCTGGGGCGGTAACGGCACACTCAATCGTTCGTCATCATGGTTACCAAAGCGTTCTTGCCCTTGCCAATCCTCATCAATAATATAACCGTAACGCAAATCGGTGATCCCTGAACTGCGAAGATTGCTAAGCCTGTTGAAGGGGGCGGTATAAGGGATTGCACTTAATATTGCGCCAAGTTTATTTCCAGCACGCTCCAGCGGTGCTCCATGATGTGGCGTACCAAGAAAAACAATATTTTTAATCACATTTGGCCAGTGCTTTGATTGCTGAAAACCATAATGAACGGCACTGCGTGTTAATAGACCTCCCATGCTATGAGCAACCACTGTCAGCTCTTCTATTTCAACAGGCCAATTATCGACTAACTGTTCAAGCAGCTCAGACAACTCTCTTCCATTTAGTGAAACATGGAGGCCAGTATTGTATCGAAGATAAACAGGGGTATAGCCTAGCGTAGATGATAGTTGCTCACCATGATTGACCTCCGTCCCTTCATACTCACCACACCATTGGCGATCATTCATGCACAAACCATGGATCATCAACAATATTTTATTCTTCGCTTGTGGAATAACAAGTGCTTGTTCTTCATCATTCCAACTTAAAACTTGCTGCTGATGGTAAAAGGTCATCGGGATTGCTAATTGGTTATTTGACTCAACGAGCTGATCACCCATAATCCCATTTAATGCAGACAAAACCGCCGTACGTTCATTGGTTTCTGTTTTATCTTTATCTAAAGTGTCAAACCAAGGCTGTTGTTTCTCAAGTACCTTATCTACACCGCTTCCCAATAATTGGGTTACGCCATAAATACTGTTATAAACGAGGCCTGTAATACCTCTTGTACGACCGGGTTCTTTACCTCCAGGCATTCCCAATGTATTCCATACAGATTGGTGAACACCTTCAGCAATGCGGGTTACATTCATGGTTGCCTGCGTAGCCAACTGCCCCATTCCGCGAAGATCAGAAGCACGCACATGCTTAAATCGTTTTTTTGACGTTTGTATAACCATTCATGAACCCCTTTCGTCTATTGTTTACATAGCACGTGTTTATATAGCGCATGTGTACATAGAGCGTCAGTTTAAATAGAGCGTCGTATAAGCGAGTAACTCATACCGAACAAGCTACACCGAATAAGCTACTGAGTTCATAGTGAATGATTACGTGCTAATTGTGAACCGCTTATTTCTCACAATAACTTATTTATCATAATAAAAAGCAGAGCACGGTATTACTGGTTTGTAATACGAATAGTGCTCTGCTTTTATTTTGATCAATCTATATTATTTATTGAGTCACATACAGATCACGAGTGAAGCGCCCTTCTGATGCATTCGTTTTCGAATAGCCACCCACTTTCGTTTGCTTCAATACAGAACGAGTATAAAAATATAACGGCACCGCTGGCATCTCGTCTGCAAATACTTCTTCTGCCTGCTGGTAATAATCATTACGTTTGCTATCTGTTGGAGCTTGAATAGCTAGCTTCATCGCCTCATCGTAATTAACATTGCTCCATCTTGCGTAGTTCATACCTGTACTTTCAAAGTATGATAAAAACGTTGATGCTTCGTTGTAATCACCTACCCACGCATAACGTGCAACATCAAAATCACGCTGAGATAGTTTTTGTAAAAATGTTTTCCATTCTTGGTTTGCTAGCTCAACTTCAACGCCTAAACTTTTCTTCCACATCGAAGATACAACAATTGCCAATTTCTTATGTGATTCACTGGTGTTGTAAACCAACTCGAACTTAAGTGGGTTCTTTTTATCAAACCCAGCTTCTTTTAATAGCGCTTGAGCTTTCTTGGTACGTTCTTTCTGGCTCATGGTTTCCCATGCAAGCTTCGGTGCTTCAAAACCAGACACTGAAGGTGGGGTTACACCATAGGCCGGAATTTGACCTTGCCCTAGAATGATGTCGGTTACAATATCGCGATCGATAGCATAGGCTAACGCTTTACGCACTCGCACATCATCAAACGGCTTTTTATTAATATTGAATAAATAATAATACGTACCCAACGATGGCATTGTTAATAGCTCGTCAGGGCGTTGCTTTTTAATCGCATTGTATTGCTCTAAAGGAAATGACGAGGTGATATCAATTTCACCAGTACGGAAGCGGTTATATTCTGCGGTTAAATCTTGAATTGGCAGGTAAGTAACTTTGGTTACTTGTGTTTTTTCATTGTTCCAATACGCTGGGCTCTTTTCCAACACGATACGTTCGTTCAATACCCACTTGCTTAACTTATAAGCACTGCTTGTGACGATATTCTCTGGCTTCGTCCATGCGTCACCGTATTTTTCGATCGCAGCTTGGTAAACAGGATAAGTGGATTCATGTACTAACATTTTAGCAAAATACGGCACGGGTTTCGTTAGCGTAATTTGAAGCGTTTTATCATCGAGCGCTTTCACACCTAGCTGATCTGTCGATAACTCGCCTTTGTTGATTTCATCGGCATTCACAATATTTGCCATTGTGTAATACCAGGCATAAGGTGCAGCGGTTGCAGGGTCGATCACACGCTGAAAGCTATATTCAAAATCTTTCGCTGTTATCGGCTGGCCATTCGACCACTTCGCCCCTTCACGTAAATGGAAGGTATACACTTTTCCATCTTCTGACTCTTCCCAACTTGTGGCTAAAGCAGGCACAATATTGCCCGCAGTATCTTGAGTCACTAACCCCTCAAACATATCTTGAATAACACGAGAGCTCGCCGTATCTGATGAATACGCGGGATCCAGCGTTGGCACTTCATCGCCATTACCACGAACGATCTCTTGAACCTTTGCTAACGTAACCCCAGCAGGTACATCTGCAGCTGAAACGGGGGCAATAACCAACGGTGCCGCAACCATAAGAGCAACCATTGCCGCTAACTTAGATTTCTTGATGCCTTGCATATCAAATCCTTTTAATCATGGGTACCAATCTAAATAACTCTCTGATTATTTATTCAGAGTGGCATTAGAAAACACAAAACACATACAACACGTACTTCCATCTCGCGTTTTTTGTTTTGTCTAAATGCAATTATTTGCTCATCAAGAATACTCTTGGAGGAATAGTTTCATAGCAATAAAATGATAAAAATGAGGGATATATGGCAGTAGTCACAAAAAAACACAGATAACATAAAAATTAGATAAAAGTTAGAAAACCCTTATTGGGTAAGGGCTGAGAACCCATAATCTAACTTTTATCTGAAAATCTAAGTTTTCGCCTATTTAGAATCTAATTTTTGGTCTCTTAGACCAAAAATTAAATCGAGTAATAAAGCCCAATTTATCTAACTTTTTATTTGTCGGAAGCCAATATAGTTTGATCACTTTTTAACTCATTTCTGGACATAAACGAGTTACGAAGCTCTGAATATTCAGAGCTTTCGGATAACCTTTTCTATTCCAAATTACGTGAATTCCCTTCTAGTATTTGGCCAAACTCACTAACCTACTACAAATTTAATGTCATCAGTTTAGAAGCTCAAAAAGAAGCCTAAAATATAAATTCATTTAATCTTAAACACCTTTGCGCTCAGGCTCGTCATTTTTTAAGTGCTCTATAAGCAGCCTAAGCGGTAGCATCGACTTATACTCCTTAGGAAAATACATATTCATGCTTGGTAATGTGGTTAAGTGATCCGATAAAACCTCAATTAACGCACCGCTTGCTAAGGCGTCGGTGCAGTAATCCCGAAACGTAAAGGTCAATCCTAGTCCCTGAAGTGCTTGATCGATTGTCGCTGTGGATGAATTGGTAATTAAATTGCCATGTGCTTTTACGGGATAAGCTCCATCGTCACCTTCAAATATCCAAGGGGCTAATTGTCCTGAACTAGGGAAGCGATAACGCAAGCAATTATGATTTAGTAGCTCACTTGGCTCTTGTGGAATGCCATATTTTTCAAGATATTCTGGGCTGGCAACAACAGTTGTTTTCAAGGGGGCGCTCAGATTTATCGCAACCATATCTTCTGAAATCAATCCGCCTATTCGAAAGCCAGCATGTAAGCCTTCATCAAGGATATCGGTCAAGGTATCGGTTATTGATAACTCCACCTCTATCTCTGGATATCTCTTTTGGAAACCAGCAAGTTTGTTTCGCACTAATAGGAAATAAGCAAACTCAGGTATCGCAAGTTTTAGTGAGCCTCGCTCCGCATGTCCTGCCGTTTTTGCACTGTATAAACCTTCGTCGAGTTGCTCAAAAGCAGGGCCTGTTCGCCTTACTAGCGCTCGTCCGGCCTCGGTCAGGCTGATTGAACGAGTGGTTCTAATAAATAGCGCAGTGCCTAGTTGTTCTTCAAGCTTTTTTAACTGGTGGCTTACTGTTGAGGGTTTAACGCCAAGGTCTTGTGCTGCACCACGCAAGCTTTTGTGGCTGGCAATGGCATTGAATATTTCCAGTGTAGCTAAGGGTAGACGCATTGTTAGATTTCATTCACTAGTGAGATGGATAATCGGTGTATTGTTAATATTAGTGATGTTAATTAAAGTTAGCAACAACAAAACGACATATAGATCATCAACAGAGGCTTGACTTATGAACACACTTGTGCTTACAGCTCACCCAGATCTTTCTACCTCAACGGCTAACCGAAAGTGGTTTGAAGCTCTGTCAGACATTGAAGGGATCGTTACTCGTAATTTAACTTCCGTAGCTGGGGCTGAAATGCATTTTACCCCCTCTGTTGAGCAAGCACTTCTTGAACAGGCCGACCGCATTGTGATGCAGTTCCCGTTCTATTGGTACTCTTCACCGCCTGTGCTAAAGGCTTGGATTGATCAGGTATTACTGTTTGGTTTTGCCTACGGTCAAGGTGGCGACAAGTTGCAGGGTAAAGAGTTAATCCTTGCTATCACTACAGGAGGCCCGGCTGAGAGCTTCCAAGCAGGCTCGTTTAATCGCTTTAGCATGAATGAATTTCTGACTCCCTTTGAGCAGACAGCAAGTATGGTCGGTATGAATTATCTGCCACCGTTTGTGCTTCATAGTGCAATGAGTCGGGACAAAACCAAACTAGAAGCTAGCATTGCTGAGCTAATCTCTCATGTAACAAAACCTCGTATTGAGTTCCACAATAAAGAGCTTATTAAAGCGTTTTAACAAAAGAGCAAACACACAACTGACAATTATCTATTGCACTTTGTAAAAGATAACAGCCAATTATTTTAGATTAGGAGAATGAAATGGAAAATTTTGAAAAGAAAGTCGTATTAATCACAGGTGGTGGAACGGGTATAGGTAAAGCGACTGCATCTGCTTTTATCGCTAAAGGTGCAACGGTAATCATTACTGGTCGTAGATTGGCAGTACTTGAACAAACAGCTCAAGAATTAGGGGAGCAGTCTTATGCAATTGCTGGTGATGTTAGTAAAACTGGAGAGCCTAGCCGAATTATTGAAGAAGTGATTAGCAAATTTGGACGATTGGATGTGCTAGTTAACAATGCAGGAACGGGTAGCATGGGATCACTTTCTCAAACGACTGATGAGGTTATCGAAAGTATTTACCGTACTAACGTGTTTGCACCTTTAGCTCTTATTCGTGAAGCAACAATTCACCTTGCTGAAAGTAAAGGTACGGTGATCAATATTTCTTCAGTTGCAGCAAGCGCAATGATGCCTGGTGTTGCAGCTTATGCTTCTTCAAAAGCAGCGGTGGAACATGCCACTCGATTACTTGCAGCAGAGCTTGGCCCAATGGGTATTAGAGTTAACGCCGTTGCGCCAGGCCTTACAGACACAGATATCACCGAAGAAGTTAAAGCAAACGAACAAATGTTGGGGATGATCATTGCGCAAACACCGATGGGACGCTTAGGAGAACCAGAAGATGTCGCAAATGCAGTAATTTTACTGGCTGAAAGCCGCGCTGGTTGGGTCACAGGACAATGTGTTCAAGCTAGTGGTGGTTATTTACTGTAACGAATATCAGAGATATTTTTATCTATGCTAGCTCCTATATTAATATCTATTGAAATAAGAAGCCTAGATAAAGGTGTCTACTCTTGGAAAATTTAATGTTTAGTTTTAATCATATCAATGAAAAACAGTATGAGAAAAGTGTAGTGGTACGGTAAATTTGGCCACCTAGTTAGAGGTGATATCATCACCTCATAAATCAGCCCCTTCATCTAATAAGTTCATCATCACTTCGGGTATCTGATTTTTAGTTGGATTTCCCTCATAGTGGGTTAAGTACAACTGAGTTGTACTTATAGCTTGATGTCCCGCTTCATTTTTCACTAAAACCATAGCTTACATAGCCGTTAATCCATTAAAGATTCAAGCTTGTAGGCAATAAACGTACACCGACAATCATGAAACTCATGATTGAAATGCGGGTTACTGTTCTCTCTAATCGCAGTTCTTAGCCGACTCCATAAGGTATTAAGCGTATCTGATTTCTTCTCAGGTACTTTGAAGGGATTTCCTTCCTTTGTGATAAAGGCTGGCGCATTATCATCACCATGAAGCATGTAATACAGGGCTTTTCGTTCTTTATATCGGTCTGTTGTATGATAATCACTAACCTCTTTCATCAACCAGACAGGCATGGAAATCGTGCGATTGGTGGAACGTTTAGTGCGGCAATTATGGGCTGGCCCAATCTTGATTTCAGTGAATATTTTACCTTTAAAGCCCTTTGGAACAACAAAATACTCTGGCTTTAAATCAGTCACCTCAATCGCTCTAACACCTGATGTTAACAAGGTTGCCACTATCATTCTAAATTCTTGAAAGAGTCCCGCTTGATACCTTTCACATGTTGCAAGTCCAAGCCATTCAGCGGCTCAAGCTGTGTTTCTTGTGTTGGGCTTTGAATAGAACAATCAGATATCATCTGTCCATATTTTGTGTACCCAACAACCTCAAATGGAAGTTCATCAATATAGCCATGACGTTTAAATTGTCGAATCGTAGACATGGTTGACGCACCCACGGTTCGACGCATCTTGCCTTCAGTAATCTGCTTATCCAAATAGCCCCTAAATAAAAAAATGGGATAACGCTGATACTCTTGGTTTTCATCATTCCACTGAAGCTTGTTCGCTGCCAAAAACCTGAAATAGCTCAACAGACGGTAGGAAGTCGTATCGGTATCTTTTAACTGCTCAACAATCCGTCGATTCAAAGTAAAAGCATTGGCGTAGAACTCAGGCTTTCCCTCACTAGAGAAAAGCAGCTTCACACCTTTAAACTGCATGGGCTTGTCTACGGTATATGTAGGCTCTACACCAGACACATCAGCCTCTACATCACCTATTTCAATTTACTCACTTGTTTGCACTAAATGGTAATATTGTCCCATTAGACTCACCAATCAAATAATCTAGTTTTAAGTTAGATTGTTAATCTAACTTTTTCAATAAAAAGACTAACAAATGTCAGTCTAAATAGATTACTTTTAGGTTGTGTCTACTGTAAAAAAAGCCGATGATAATCATCGGCTTTTTTGGGGGGGTGATATTTTCAGACTAACTAGTCGTTGTCTTTAAGCTGAATACCTTCACGAGTAATTTCAATCAGACCTTGCTTATATAAGCCACCGATTGTTTTCTTGAACGTTGCTTTACTTGTACGGAACGCTTCGAAAATTTCATCTGGTGATGATTTATCGCTTAATGGCATAAAACCACCCTTACGTTCTAGCGACTTCAATACTTTCTCTGACAAATCGTCAACTTTTCCACGGCCTGCTTTCTGCAGTGATAAGCTGATTTTACCGTCTGGACGCAGTTCTTTCACAAATGCTTTCAGTTTCTTGCCAACAAACAGTTTACCGAAAGATTCTGTTTTGAAGATAAGACCCGAATGCTCATTTTCAATTGCTACTTTGTAGCCAAGGTCGGTAATTTCTATAATAACTACCTTCACTTCTTGATCAACGGTGTAATCCGCCGGCGTGTTATCAAGGAAACGGTTAAACTTCGTTGAGCCAACGATACGACCCGATGCTTTATCGGTATAAACGCGAAGCATCACGTTGTCGCCTTCTTCCAGTTTACGGCGTTGCTCACTGAATGGAACCAACAGGTCTTTAACCAAACCCCAATCAACAAATGCACCAAAGCTACTAACGCCTACAACACGTAGCTTAGCGAACTCACCCACCTGAACCAGTGGTTCTGTCGTGGTTGCAATGATGTCATCTTGCGAATCAAAATAGATAAAAACGTTCAGCTCATCACCCAGTTGCGTGCCGGCTGGAACAGAATTCTTTGGCAAAAGAATATTACCAATGTCTTCACCACCATATAGAAACACGCCAAAATCAACTAGCTTGACGACTTCTAATGTGTTGTATTGTCCAATCTTAATCATGAATCCGACACTCTCTGAGTAAATAATAGTGATACATTTCGTAAAGCTAAGTCACAAACAGCGAGACATTACGCTATATACGAGTATCAATACGAACTTTGGTCGCGCATTATACGTGATGTTAGTTCAGCTTGCCTGACCTATCTTCGGTTATTTGACTAAATTTCATGCTGTTGACACAAATCAATGCAAAATCAGCTAATAATACCCGCTTAAATACTCTAAAATTATAACCGTAAACATCAAATAACAACCTGCATAGAGGCATATAAACGAAGTGATCACTGTCGAAAGAAAAGATGGGCATAAACTAAAGATTTCCCATGTCATCCAGGAAACAACTAATCGACAGCTTGATATGTATATTTTCGTTCCTGGTGAACTTGGCTTACATTCCAATATCGTTACCGAGGATGAATTTTATCACAATGCTATTCACGGAAAACGTACTTACTACAGTGATATTAACCACCTACCGCTAGTACACAGTCGACTCGCCAGCCGAGGTAAACTATCAAGTGAACAGTATCGTTTAAGTTTGAGTTTGTACGCCTATCAGTATGCGCTTGCGCTCGAGAAATCAGCTCAGCAATTATTGGATGATAAACAAGAACGCGATTTAGAAGAAGTTGCAGAAGTCGCCCAACTTTGTGTGCGCATTCTTAAGCGTTTACGTAGAAGTCGACCTACGGATAAAAAGCTACTGAAATACTACGAAAATATCGATAATTACTTATCATGGTTTACCGAACAACGTTGCCTTGCATTAGTTGCACACCTACCTCGCAGCAAAGAATACCCAGAAATAAAGGAAATGCTGCTAGAGACCTGCAAAACAGAATCAGAGCACCGTACTAAGCACGACTACAACTCAACAAAAGCAATGCAAGATCAAACGCGTATGTCTAACAAGATGCGTTTACTGCGTCGCTTGATTGAATACCCAGTAACAATGAAAGAAAAAACCATTGAACTGGGTAAAAATACCAAGAAAATTGTGACTGGTTTGGCTGCGGGTATCGTGATGATTTTCGTTACAATAATGCTGATTAAAGCGCGCGGTTTCTTAGGTGATATTACAGCCTCTTTCATCTTGGTACTGTCTTTGATCTATGCGGCTCGTGAAGTATTTAAAGACGATTTGAAAATAATGCTATGGCGCCTACTGCGTAAAGGCAAAGCAAAGTGGCGTAAGCAATTCTTCGATGCAAACACGGGCCACCTAACAGGTCGACAGCTTGAATGGCTGGAATATACCAACTACGACGCATTGGAAGGCGACATTAAAAGGGTGCGTAAACACCAAGTGTCGCAACGTGAAGAAACAATATTGCATTACAAAAGTACCACTCGTATGTCACCCACTAAGTTTTTAAGTGGTTATGAGCAAACACGTGAATCAATCATGCTTGATCTACGCGTGTTAACCAGCTTAATGGAGAAAGGGTCACAGCGAATCTATCAACTCAGTGATGGGCAGGTTACCAAGGAGTCGGTTGAAAAACGTCACTTAATCAATCTGATCACCAAAGAGACAGATGAAGATGATACGGTACGTATTCAGCGATGGAAGATCATCATGAACCGTTCTCGCATTGTTGATGTGGAAGTCATGGAGACGGTCACACCTGAAAAATAATATCACACTGTGTAATGTGGATTAATCGAGACTCAATCTGTCAGTTTAAGAATCAGTATGTGACCTAAACTGACAGGCTTCACCACATCTATTAATCTTCTGATCTAGCCTAGCTGGAAAGCTTTTAGTGTATTTCTTATCATTAATAAAACTCCAGACAGGAAATATGACTATTGTTGATATTAATATTGATTGGCCAATGAGATTTTCTATGCGTTACCTGAGTTTTCTTGTCTTCAGCACTACCATGGTATCATCCGCTTACGCTATGAAGCCAATTCCCCCGCAAAGTGGCTTCAGTGGTTTTATCAATCTCGGAGCCGGTGTTACCAGCGTCGAGTCCAACACGCTGGCAAAGTTCGGCGGTGTCGACCTCGGTAACAAAAGCATCGACACTCTCACTAGCTCACCTGATAGTGAAACTTCCGGTCTACCTGTACTAGGTCTGGAGATCGCCTACACTTTTGCCAGCACCCGTACCCAGATATTTTTTGGTAACCAACTTGAAGACTATATCCGCTTCGATTTTGCCGCTCGCGCTGGTGTGCGGCAAGAAATAGGTAATGCTGGTGTAATCGGTGTTAGCTTTTTGCAAACTCCACTTGCGACCGAAATGTGGGAAGATCCCTTTGTCACCGGCACCAATCGTACAAACACCGATCGTACCAGCAACGGCTATCGACTCATCTGGGATAAAATATACGGAACCGGACTAGAGCTTCGCTACTCTGCACGGGAAGTTGATATCGATAAGGAACGAAGTGGTGAAGATCTGGGATTGTCTGCTGCCGATCGCGCTCTGCTGGATCGTAACGGCGATAGAAATCGTTTCTCTGTTCAATACACTTTTAACAGGGACGAGAATAAACATAGAATTACCCCTGCAATAGCCTATATAGATCAAGATCTCGACGGCGACGCCGTAGCCTATGATGGACTGTCTTTTAATGTAAACTATATTTACTCAGTTAATCGCTGGAAATTTGTCACCAATGCCAGTTATGCAACTCTGGAATACGATGAAGCCAATCCTGTTTACAGTAAAAAAGCAGACAGTAATCGATACGGTCTCAGCTTTACAGCCTTCTATAACAAACCTTTTGGTTGGGAAGGCTGGCTGGCCAATGCTGGTGTGGTCTGGTTTGAAGAAGATAGTGATATTAACTTCTATGATTCGTCAGTAAACCTAGCAAGCATTGGGATGTTATACCTGTTTTAATGACGGTATTTAAAGGCTGGCACTCGTAAATTAAAATATCATCTTGCACGACAAGATGGTTAAGTGTGCCTATCCTATTTTGTTATGCCTGTTTATGGTCATAAAGCCATAGTCATGACCGTTCTGCACGAATGATGTACCTGCCTTTTGAATATCGTCCAGTTAGCCTGTCATCACTCGATTTACCCCAGTAGCGTTCTCGCCGTAACAAAGTTTTGTTGAAGACATTAACAATTCATTCATTATCTTTAATGAATAAATATATCTACACATCTTCTGTTTTTATCTTTGCTTTATAATTCCTCCGGTTCCAAAAATAACTATTTTTATAATAAATCTAACCATTTTCTATTTTTCTTTTTTATATTAACGAGGGAGCAGCACGTGTTTGCATCTATTAAAACGCGCATTGCAGTCAGCTCTGGCGTAGCAATGATATTCACGCTTGCCATTGCAATGTGGTTTACCACGCAATCATTCACTTCCGTTCAGCAGCAAATTACCAACCGTGTTACTGAACAATTAAAAACAGCAACAGACAATAACCTCATAGCTGCAGCTAACGAGCAAAGCAACACGCTAAATAACCAACTGGCTCCGGTTTTGGCCAATCTTGACCAATTACGTACCATGCTCGAATTAACGGCATCACAACAAGGCAGCGCCGATCTTTTAGTTCAACAGTTTATTGCTAGCCTTAAAAATCAAAACAAAAGTGTTTTTGCCGGTTACATGGTATGGGAATCATCACCTTGGGCTGCACCAGTCACGCAAGAAGGCCTTGCTTCATTAAATAAAGCGGGTTACCTAGCCCCATTTTTTTCCCCTACCTCGGCTGGTGGCTTTGAACCCACAGCAATGGATTCCTTCCAAAACCAATCGCTTAATAGCAATGGAGAACGTATTGACGAGTGGCATCTCGCGCCGTATGAAACAGGCAATACGTTTGTTATGGAACCGTATTATTACGACGTGCGTGGCAACAAAGAGCTGATCACTACTATCAGCAAACCATTAAAAGTTAACGGAAAAATCGTTGGTTCATTAGGTTTTGACTGGTCGTTGGCTGAATTTCAAGGCCAAAGCCAACAACTTGCTAGCGAGCTGTATGACGGCCAAGGCGACATCATGATTACCTCATGGCAAGGTAATGTGATGGCGCACAGCAAAGCACCTGCCGATGTGGGTAAGGCTGTTTCTGGTGATATTTCACAACGTTGGGGCGACATTCAACAGCTCGCCTTAAGTAACAATCAAACACTGCTGACGATCGGTAACGACATCATGGCCGTATCATCAGTTAATACCACAGGCAAACCATGGATTGTGTTGGTATCGATTCCTTCTAACGTGTTAACCAAAGACGTGAATGCTTTCACCGATTGGAGCACAGAGCAAAACGACCAAGCCATCACAAACGGTGTGTTGGCGGGCTTATTCGCAGCCGTCGTGGGTATTGTGGCCATGATTTTATTGGCAAATAACATCGGTACAATCATGATGCAGTTAGTTGATCGCATGCGTGATATTGCCGAAGGTGAAGGCGATTTAACCCGCCGTATTGAAATTCACAGCAAAGACGAAACGGGTCAGCTCGCGCACTGGTTCAATACGTTCGTAGCACGTATGCAAGAAACCCTGCGTCACGCGACCGAAACCGCGGAAGCCGTGGATCGCAATGCCGTTGCTGGCACCGAAAAAGCAGATGATGCGAAAACGAAACTGGCGATACAGTTGGCTGAAGTGAACTCATTAGCCACCGCGATGAATGAAATGAGTGCCACAGCCAATGAAGTGGCAAGCTCTGCTGTTCAGGCCGCCACCGCTGCGAGTCAGGTGCAAGTGAGTAGCCAAGAAGGCATTGCGAAAATGGATTACGCCGCCTGTTCAGTCACCGAATTAGCAGAACGCATTAACAATGCGCAAGCGCAAATTCAAAACTTGGCAGAATCCAGTGCTGCGATTCAGAATATCTTGTCTGAAATTGGCGGTATTGCAGATCAAACCAATTTACTCGCTCTTAATGCCGCGATTGAAGCTGCCCGTGCAGGTGAATTTGGCCGTGGCTTTGCCGTCGTTGCCGACGAAGTTCGTAGCTTGGCAAATCGCACACAAGGATCAACCGAAGAAATCCGTGGCATGTTATCTCGCCTCGAAAGCGAAACCCAATCAATCGTGATCTTGATGGCCGAGAGTCAACAACAAGCTCTCTCAACCCGTACCGAAACAGATTCAGCTCAAGCTGCATTAGAAGAAATCAATGCAGCAATTAACGTGGTCAACGACATGAACAACCAGATTGCATCTGCCGCAGAAGAGCAAAGTTTGGTCACCGAAGAGATCAACCGCAACGTAGTGATCATCAACGAAA
Source organism: Photobacterium frigidiphilum (assembly GCF_003025615.1). Taxonomy (GTDB): domain Bacteria; phylum Pseudomonadota; class Gammaproteobacteria; order Enterobacterales; family Vibrionaceae; genus Photobacterium; species Photobacterium frigidiphilum. Next base: position 145,731 of record NZ_PYMJ01000010.1, read on the forward strand.
CCGCCAATGATGTGGTGGATAGCATGAATGCATCGTCTATCTTGTCGGAACAATTGGCTGACACGGCAACTACATTGCGTACGGAGCTAAATCAGTTTCGTACATAATCACAGCCTTACGTATATTCGATAACGCATAATATCAAAAGCTGCCGAGATTCCCCTCTGGTGGCTTTTTTTCGACATTAAATTCAATAACAACGTAACAAAATAACGGGAAGAAACCTGACTATACCAGCGTAATCAGGTTTAATTTTTCATATCGGAACAGCTTTAAATATGGCTAACTAGTGTTTGAAAGTATTCGTTTCAGTTTCGCTAGTTGCAGTAAGATCACCAGCAGGATTAATGAGGTGAGGCAAAATCTTAGGTAAATTTAGCTCGATATCTTTATCTTCCACTGAACTAATGACCTCGTTATACCAACCAAGCAAGCCTAGTACAGCATAGCCAATCGCATCATCACTTTCGCGGTGCTCAATAATTATCTGTAGAAACCGTAAGATAGCCTTATCATTTGATTTAGCTTGCTTTAAGGTTTCTTGAAAGATATCTGTTGCCTCAGCAATTACACCTTCATATTCAGTATCAATCGCAACTTTAAAAGATCCACCATCAACGGAAATTTTCATATCAATTTAGCCTATTATTCTAATTGGTGTGAATATTATCGAATAAACTACAACTTGTCGCTAAGCTCCCTCAAAAACACGCTTAAAATGGTTATATCTAAGTGGATAATAACCATCGAGTACATAATATTTAGCTCATCATAGAAAGGCTTCGTTCTTACTTAGCTTGTAATACCCCTACTTTTTGTCTCTTGTTACTCTGCATTAACTTGTTACTCTTTAAGAAGAGTAACTCGATATCATCATGCTTTTGATAAGTGAGCAGTCAATGAAAACCCTGTCCCAACTTGTGTTCAACAATACTTACAGTGAATTACCAACGACCTTTGGTACAGCTGTAATACCTCAGCCGCTATCAGACCCTTTTTTGGTAAGCGTTAATCCACAAGTTGCTGAAATGCTTGAGTTAGACCCGCTAGAAGCAAAAACACGTCTCTTTATTAACTCCTTTACTGGCAATAAAGAGTTAGCAGGTACAGCACCGCTAGCAATGAAATATACAGGGCATCAGTTTGGACATTACAATCCTGACCTTGGGGATGGTCGTGGCTTGTTGTTGGGTGAAGTATTAACATCAACGAATGCTAAATGGGATATTCATTTAAAAGGCTCAGGTAAAACGCCCTACTCTCGCCAAGGTGATGGTCGTGCGGTATTACGTTCGAGTATTCGCGAATACCTAGGCAGTGCAGCACTTAACGGGCTGGGCATTAAAACCACTCACGCGTTGGCACTGTTAGGCAGTACAACACTGGTTTCTCGCGAGAAAATGGAACGTGGTGCTACCTTAATCCGTGTGGCTGAAAGCCATTTACGTTTTGGTCATTTCGAGTATTTGTTTTATACCCACCAGCACAGCGAACTTAAACTGCTTGCAGACTATTTAATAAAACATCACTTTCCCGATCTGCTTACCACTGAAAGTGAGCAAGAAGATAAACAAACTGCATCACCTAATCAGCACCATAATATCTATGCCAGCATGTTGACGCGTATTGTGGAATTAACAGCCCAGTTAATTGCAGGGTGGCAGTCGGTCGGTTTTGCACACGGTGTAATGAATACCGACAACATGTCGGTATTAGGGCTCACTTTTGATTATGGTCCTTTTGGTTTCCTTGATGATTATAATCCCGACTACATTTGTAACCATTCCGATTACAGTGGTCGCTACGCGTTTAATCAACAGCCTTCCATTGCTTTATGGAACTTGTCAGCATTGGGTTATGCACTCACACCGTTGATCGACAAGGAAGATGTTGATGCAATATTGAATCGTTATCACCTCACACTACAGCGTGATTACAGCGCAAGAATGCGTAATAAATTAGGATTAATCGAAAAACGAGAAGAAGATACCGTGCTCTTTTCGAGTCTGTTTGAGCTACTTCAATCACAAATGGTGGATTACACGCTTTTCTTCAGAACGCTATCGAGTATTTCAGCTACTGCTTTATCTGTGACTTCATTACCTAATAGCATTGAACGTTTTGACGATTTATTCACGTGTACCCAACCACTAGAAAAATGGCTAAAGGCATACGCTGTTCGGCTAAGTTTTGAAAAAGACGGCGATACATTACGCTTAACGCAGATGAAGCGGCATAATCCAAAGTACATATTACGAAACTACCTTGCTCAGCAAGCTATTGATAAAGCGGAAGATGGTGATTTCACCATGATAGATGAGTTATTACAGGTGCTATCATCTCCCTTCGACGAACATCTTGAATTTCATCAATTTGCAGATAAGCCGCCATACTGGGGGAAAAAACTGGAGATTAGCTGCTCGTCGTAACACTTGCGCACACAGAACAATAACGTTTCCTGTCACAGTTAGTAACCATGAAATCACTGTATGTAATGGTTACTAACATAAGAATCACTAGATAAATGATTTAGCCATATTATATGTGCGACACGCTTCACGCTTCATAAACTCCCTCGCGTAAATATGAAAATTATTGCTATCGCTCTATTTACAACAATTCCCTGCCTGTTAAATTCCCTACCCAATTTGAAAAACGTCACAACACAACTTTGGTGATGTTAAATGCGAATCGATAAGTAGATACTATGAAACAAATCTCTAGCTTTGAATGGGGACGAATAATTGCCCTATTTGCCGTTATCGCAATTCATGCAAAACCATTCATGACAATGCCAATCATTGATGATTTACCATGGGTCGGTTTACTCGTTAACCAGATAAGTCGGTTTGCTGTACCTTTGTTTTTCATTTTAGCGGGTTTTCTTGTTCAACCTCGATTAATAGCAGCCCCTTTTCAAGCGCTTAAGCACTACAGTTTTCCGTTACTCAAGGTGTGGGCGGCATGGAGTATTATTTATCTACTAATCCCGTTTAACTTACAAACGGTAGCTGAAAAAGGATATTTAGCCGAACGTACAGGCTATTGGAATTACTTAATGCAGAACCCTCTAAACACACTGTTTGAGGGTGGATTAGTGCATTTATGGTACATTCCAGCATTACTGAGTGCCGTAGCAATACTGGCAACGTTAATCTCTATTAAACAAGAAAAGTATATTCTTCCTATAGCCTTAGCACTTTATGTCTTTGGGTTAATTGCTGGCAGTTATGAGCCAATTTTTGGTATTGAATCACCTTTATTAACGCGCAATGGTCCTTTCTTTAGTACCTTAATTGTTGCGCTTGGTTTTGAAATTCGTCGGCATAAGCTAACAATCTCGCAGCCTATCGCTCTGTCGCTGTTATTAGGGGGAATGTCACTGCACTTAGCTGAAGCATATTTCTTTATGTCTAGAGGGATAGATTTTAATATTCATGACTTCTTAGTCGGTACACCAATTTGGGTGCTAGGTATTTTCTTTTTGCTTCAAGCTAACCCGACATTTGGCGACTGCCCAAGAGTATCTCGTTGGAGTAAAGATGTACTGGGGGTGTATTTATGTCACCTATTAGTCATTATTTATATTTTGAACATTGCGCGTATGCTCAACATCGACGATCTCATAAGGGATCTCACTATCATTCCTCTTACCTTTATCATCTCGATGATATTGATATGGTTGATTGAGCTAACGCCACTCAAACGTGTATTACTACGTTAACGATTAATCCCGTCTTGTTCGTGTATTGCTCTCGTATGGTTCACTAGCAATAAAAACGGCATCTTGGCTTTATACCCAAGCTACCTCAATATGCAGGATTCAGAGTGATCTCAGCGTATTTAATTCAAGGAAAATGTGTGTAGGAATGGCTTTCCCTTTCAAACACATTTGACACAGAAGTAGATACGCTGAATCACTCCCGAAGGGCGAGTTTTGTTGGGCTCTATGCGGTGTTACTTATTTTCAACGTAGAACGACTAGGTCTATAAATAAGTGCCTTGCCTAGAGCCCAACAAATTCTCGCTGAAACGAGCATCTTGAGGTAACTTGGGTATATATAACTAAAAGCCTTAAAGATGCCGTTTTTCTATGTCTATTTATTCGATGTTATTACTTCAGAAGTATTAACACGGATCTATCGGTTAAATCCGCTGATTACTGACAAATAACCGTATCAACATCATGTTCAAGCAACCAACGCTGTAACTTGGGTGCTTGATGAATGAAATGTGTAACTACATCACAAGGTTTACCTGTATTGGCAGCCGATTTAAGGGCTTGCTGCACTAATGATAAAACCGCTTCATTTTGGTCATCATGCAGATAACTCAGTGAAGCATTACTCTGATCGAGACCCAAAGTGAACTGAGCTAACTGATCAATATCAATCACCATACCATCGAAGTACTGTAAAAATTTATCGGCTAACAATGCATTACCCGGTAATTCACACATAATGTGCACTTTCAAACCATCTGCGCCACGACACAAACCTTGCTCAGCTAATAGATCAATGATGGTTGCAGATTCACTTAACGTACGAACGAACGGAATAACCAATTCAATATTGACCATACCTTCAGCATTACGAGCACGTTTAATAATTTCACACTCAAGTTCAAAGCTACCTCGATGCTTCTTCTCTGCAAAACGAGAAACACCGCGCAAACCAATCAGAGGGTTTATTTCTTTATTTTCTAATTCACTGCCCAGTAACTCACTGCGCGTATGCGAATCTGCCCCTGAAAGTTTTACCTTTAATGGCTTACCCTTCATTTTTTGAGCTGCGCTAACTAACGCGTTTGTCAATTCAGAGACATAGTATTCCGAAGGTGCGCCATGCTCCCCCGCAAGTTCAAGTACTTCCTGTTGCTTTTTGTCGTCCAGCTTATGTGTATTAACGACCGCATAAGGATGAATACCGATAAGTGACTGACTCAAAACATCTAGCGATACTAAGCCAATTGAACACTCCTCGTTCGCTAATTGAGCAGTGTTTGTCAGTAATTCTAAATAATTCAGTTCAGCCTGAGTTTTATTTGTCATAAGGCACCAATACAACCATGTTAAAAAGTGCGCGAGGTGTCGTTATCATCCATTGATGACATCGCCCTCATTTAAGAAGCTTAAGTTTGTCAAAGCCGTTTATAAAACAATGTAAACACAAAACAGCCCTACCTTAATGGCGCATCATCTTCTATAACGTCATCTGAATACTTCCATGAAAACGGTATTAGATACAGCACCATCAAAATAAACCACCAATAATCATGCATTAAACATGCAATCTCAACTTTTGCTCGCTACCTTTTCCCAAGAGGGAAAACATTGCAACAGAAAATAGATAAGTGACTGTTAATCATGTTTCATTGCTTTATTCTGACATTACTGTTTCATGATTAATGTAGCAAGCCTTTAAAATATTAAATTGCAAAAATATTCAAAAAATAAGAATAAAAATTACTCGTACTTATCTTTATGCATGTATTAGCCCTATCTATAGCGACTAATACATCAACCCATTTGGTCATTTTATGTTCATAACTTACTATTGGCTAACAATCCAGCAGGTATTACTAAAAAAACGGCATTCAACAATGAAAAATCTAAGCCATATCACAAGTTTGGTTTATTCCTGATGGCTTTTGGGCTATCTTAACGCGTCGTTATTTTTTGATATACCAAGGTAGGCAAACGTATTATGCCAATGAAAACTGATGAGCTCCGTACCGTTAGCCTAGGGTTAATGCCAACTCCGGCAGAAATTGAAGCTGTCTCTCCTATTACTGACGAAATTGCAGCGCACGTTGCTGATTCTCGCCGTCAAGTTGAAGACATCCTAACCGGTAAGGATTCTCGACTTTTAGTTGTCGTAGGACCATGTTCTGTTCACGATACAGATGCAGCAATGGATTATGCTAAACGCCTTGTTGCTGTTCAGGAACAATACAGAAATGAACTTTGTATTGTTATGCGCACATACTTTGAAAAGCCTCGTACCGTTGTAGGCTGGAAAGGGTTAATTTCAGATCCACACCTTGACGGTAGCTTAGATTTTGTCGCAGGTTTACATAAAGCACGTAAGTTATTAGTGGATGTAAATGCTTTAGGTTTGGCTACTGCTACTGAATTCCTTGATATGATTACAGGACAGTATCTTGCTGACTTAATCACATGGGGAGCAATTGGCGCGCGTACAACTGAGTCTCAAATTCACCGTGAAATGGCTTCAGCCCTTTCTTGTCCTGTTGGTTTCAAAAATGGTACTGACGGAAATATCAAAATAGCCATTGATGCGATTCGTGCAACACGTGAATCTCACCTATTTTGCTCACCAGCGAAAAATGGTCAAATGACGATTTACCGTACAGCAGGTAACCCACACGGTCATGTGATTTTACGTGGTGGCAAAATGCCAAATTACCACCAAGCTGATGTTGAAACATCATGTAATACACTGGCTGAATTTGATTTACCAACACGCCTTGTTGTTGATTTCAGCCACGGTAATTGCCAAAAGCAACACCGTCGTCAACTTGATGTCGCAGCTGATATCTGTACTCAAATTCGTGAAGGCAGCAATTACATTGCGGGTATTATGGCTGAAAGCTTTATTATTGAAGGCAACCAAGCTGTTGTTGCTGGAAAAGAAAAAGAACTTGTCTACGGTCAATCTATTACAGACCCTTGTGTAAACTGGGAAGATACCGTCACTATGCTAGATATGCTTGCTGACGCGATCAAAACACGTAAATAAAATCAGATAAATAGGTACAGTTACTCAAATACTGTATCTATTTTCTGTTAAAATACTGCATTGCCAAAGCTAAACCATTAGATTTAGCAACTAAAACCAAACCAAGGTTTAGTACCAACAACACGTCTAATATAAGGCGATATTAACCCGTTTCATGACAGTGCATTTTTCGTAAAGTGTCATATATACTGTTATTAGGTTGATATACATTGGTTAACTTACCCTTTGACATCACAACTAAGGTTGAACACATGCCATCTTTTGATATTGTTTCTGAAGTCGATTTTGTAGAAGTTCGAAATGCTGTAGATAACTCAGCACGTGAACTAAAAACACGTTTTGATTTTAAAAATGTTGAAGCAAGCATCACGTTTGAAAAAGAAATCGTAAAAATCACGACTGAATCTGACTTCCAGCTAACGCAGCTTGTTTCTATTCTTCGTGGAAACCTGGCTAAACGCGAAGTTGATGCACAATCAATGACGCAAAAAGACACAGTACGTACAGGTAAAGCGTGGGCGTGTAATGTTGAATTCAAGCAAGGCATTGAATCTGACACTGCAAAAAAAGTAGTAAAAACAATTAAAGATGCAAAGCTAAAAGTTCAGGCATCGATTCAAGGTGACAAAGTACGCGTAACCGCTAAAAAGCGTGATGACTTACAAGCAGCAATGGCGTTAGTTCGCAATAATGAAGAATTAGGTCAACCCTTCCAGTTTGATAACTTCCGCGACTAATACTGCGTAAGTACCTAAATAAATATAGCGAGATCGATAACAAAATAGACTTTGTTAAGGTCTCGTTTTTATTTATTCCACCCCCTACTTTTTCATGTCTACGTTCACGACCCTGCAAATCATTTCACAGATCATCTGCTGATATGACTAATCAATTGAATTACTCTAAACTTTCACTATAGTAAACAATAGATAAGCTTTATTCATTGCGAATGTAGCAATCAAGGATATGACCTTTATATGCAAATGAATAGTGAGCAATCATATTGCCAATCACACCATGACAATCCTCTTATTTGGCCCATCATTACGCTATTAAAAGAGCAGCCAACAGGTTGGATGATCCATACCCTTTCAGAAGAATTAAAACAACGAGGGATACTATCAACGCTGGATAACGAGCCGGAAAAAGATCTATTTAAGCGCAATTTTCTATTGATGAATGCACTATATCAACTGCAAGAAATGTTGCTGCCAGAACAATGGTTGCAAGCACAAGCAATGGACATTCAGCTCTCTCATAATCTTAGCTCGAACAATAATCAAATAGCATTCAACGACCCACTGCGTGAATACTATTTAAATTGGAAAAACTACGATGCTGATACTGCAACCATTCAAAACTTACTTTCTTCTTTTTGGCACCGTTACCAAGATCATATTGGCATTCATTCTTCAAAAAAATCAGCACAGAATCCATCAAGTTCACGGCATACATTTCATACAATCAATCAGCAAGATTTAATGACTTTAGAACTTACTATCGACGCAAAGCCTAACGAGATTCGTCGTCAGTGGCGTAAACTTGCATTGCGGTGGCACCCAGATAGACCTAATGGCGATGCGCATCAATTCAGAATAATTTGTGAAGCATGGCAAAGAATACAAGAGCATTTGAATATCTAGGTCACTTGAATATCTAACTTAGTTATACAACTCATTCGAATTTTTCTAATAAGCTGTTCACTTCTGCTGTCTGTTAACTGATCCATCGTCGCTCTACACTGATTGCATCACTCAGTTGAATTCAAAATCTGAGTTTCAGTTCGGAGGCCTTATGGCGATTAGACGTATTAAACAGATTCTTCAATCACACCCATCATCTGATGGTGATGGTGTTAAAATTCAACGTATTCATGGTTTTGATAACGGATTATTCTCTCCATTCCTAATGCTTGATGAACTTAAATCTGACACTCCAGATGATTATATTGGTGGCTTTCCATCGCACCCTCACCGAGGAATTGAAACATTAACCTATATGTTAAATGGTCACTTTCAGCATAAAGATCATATGGGTAATACTGGCGAGTTACGTGATGGCGGGGCGCAATGGATGTCGGCAGGTCGCGGGGTTATTCACAGTGAAATGCCAGTCATGTCTGACGGAAAGCTGCATGGGTTCCAGCTTTGGATAAACCTTCCTGCGGCAAAAAAAATGCTACCCGCGCAATATCATGATTTTCAACCAGAAGAAATCACAGAAAAAGCATTTAATACGAAAAACCTTATTCGCATTATTGCAGGTGATTTAACCATTAAAGGGGAAACCCTAACTGGTCCATTACAAAAAACAGGTGTACCAACCACAATTGCAGATTGGCAAGCTGGTAGTGGTGAAACATTCGGCAGCTGTTTAAACCCCGATTTCCAAGCCATGCTATATGTGTATAAAGGCGAAATTGAAGTAGAAGGTACAACCGTTATTGCAGGACAAATGGCAATCTTAGATCAGGGCGAAGGATTAGCACTTTCTGCCTTAAAAGACAGTGGCGTTTTGCTGCTTTCAGGTATTCCAATTGACGAGCCTGTTGTGCACTATGGGCCTTTCGTGATGAATACGATGGATGAAATAAACCAAACTATTCAGGATTATCAAAACGGCACGTTAATTGATGATTGAGACGATCAATGCACAAGTACTGACGTACGTTGATATAAAAAGCCCACTGTTGTGGGCTTCTAAATTTCTAGCGTAATACCATTCTAGGTAAGTAGTTGGTCATAATATACTCGCTTGGTATTATTGCGTATATAAACACGCTTCGCCTTCTGGACGAGTTTTAAAGCGTCGATGTAACCACATGTACTGTTCAGGTGCCTGCATAATTGAGTTTTCTACAATCTTATTAATGAAAGCTGCACCTTCTTCAGGATTTTTATGAGGGAAACCTTCAACTGGCGGGTACATGGTTAACGTGTACTTACCAGAAGCGCTGTCTCGTACCATAGTAAAAGGTACAACAGCACAATCTGTCGCATCCACTAATAAACTCGTACCAGTTGTTGTACATGCGTTATCAACGGCAAATAAAGGGGCAAACGTTGAACGACGGCGTCCGTAATCATGATCAGGTGCATACCAAACACGCTCACCACGGCGAAGAGCACGCAACATGCCTTTCACGTCTTTTCGATCAATCAACGTACGGTTTGAACGTGCTCGACCTCGGTACTGGAAAAAGTCATAACAAGGGTTGCCGTTTGGGCGGTAAACACCCGTGCCCGACATTTTAATACCAAATGCACGTGCGCCTAACTCAAGGTTCATAGAGTGTACTGCAACGAGTAATGCCCCTTTGCCTTCAGCTTCCAGCTTTTTCATGTGCTCTAGGCCTTTGATATCAACGTGACGGTTAACACGTACATCAGGCCAAAACCAAGCCATTCCTGATTCGAACAGCGCGAGACCAGTATTGTCTATATTTTTCTTAATCATCACTTCGCGTTCGTCTTTCGACATGTTCGGGAAGCAAAGCTCTAAATTACGATTAATGATTTTACGGCGTTTTTTCATAAAACGCATTGCTAAGCGCCCTACTCCCTGCCCCATTCGATATTGAATAAAATAAGGTAACCAACTAATTAAATACATTAGCCCAACAAAGAATAGTGTTAGCCAATAACGTGGATGTAAAAGCGCTTTAGTAAATGTGGGAGGCGTAAAGTTACTCATAAATAAAAAAGTGAAACCTAGTTATATTTGTTATTTGGTATGCAACAGACATGCACCCAAGCTATTTTTTTTTGACGCTCAGCATTGTATTACCAATAGTTGCATTGTGAAAGAAATAGCCGACGTTTGTTGGTTGAAGTGGTATGAAGGCGTCATTTTGTGGCAATAAGAGCGCAATTTATGATAAAAATTGAGCAAATTACCCTTATTGATTTACAGGCTCTGATTTACAAGATCGAAAAAAACGAGCCATGAACAATCATGACTCGCTTCATTTCAATCTTGGTTTCCACTAAAACACGATTTTTATTTTAAAAGCCTTCAACCCCTTTCATTTCAGGTAAGTGATGTGCAATACCTTTATGGCAGTCTATACACGTTTTACTGCCATCGGCGAGCGCCGTTGAATGCTGCTTTGAAGCACGTGTTGATTGACGAGTGAAATCCATATAGACGAATTCATGGCAATTGCGGCACTCTAATGAATCATTTTTTTTCATCCGAGCCCATTCCCGTTCAGCCATTTCACGCCGCCGAGCTTCAAATTTTTCAGGGGTCGATATTGCCCCAGTAAGCCAAGCAAACACTTCTTTAGAAGCTTGCATCTTACGCGCCATTTTATCGGTCCAATCATGCGGTACATGACAATTAGAACAAATAGCACGTACACCGGTACGATTCGTAAAGTGAATAGTACTTTGTATTTCTTGGTACACATCATTCTGGTGACAACTGGCACAGAATTTTTCAGTATTGGTTAATTCCATTCCCGTATTAAATGCGCCCCAGAAAATGATCCCTGCAATAAATCCGCCTAATGTTAAAAAACCAAGGCTAAAATATTTAGGGGGTTGCCTAATAACGCTCCACCACTTTTTAATCCAAATCCACATACTGGTTTCTCCCTCACGGCTCTTGACCTATTAACGAGTCAAGATCGGTAAAATCAGTATCCACCAGCAATTTGGCATCTGATTGCGTTACATGGCATTGTTGGCAAAAGTAACGCCTAGGTGAAAGCTCTGCCAAGAAATTACCATCACGATCCATGTAATGGGTCACACTGATCATGGTTGCTTGCGTATCTGCCACGCGGCTTCTTGCGTGACAAGACATACATTTATTCGCCTTTACATCGACTTGATAGTTATCGATTTTATGAGGAATAAGTGGAGGCTGCATAGGGTAGCTACGCGCAGGTATTATGTCTGTATTGAGTGTCTTACTCATGGGTGGCGGAGTTGGTTCTTGATTAAGCGGTACTTTTCTGAGCGTCGCTAAATCAGAATCAACGGTAGCGGCCACGCTTACCGTTATGCCCACAATTGCTACCGCCGAGAATAAAATCGCCAACATTAATCGTTTCATTGTCATTCCCCCTTATGCCTTCACAATCTTGACTGCACATTTCTTGAAGTCAGTTTGCTTAGACAGTGGATCGGTTGCATCCAGTGTCACCTTGTTGATGAGTTGGCTAGCATCAAACCATGGAACAAACACCAAACCTATTGGCGGCTTATTTCTACCTCGCGTTTCTACCCGTGTAATAATCTCACCACGGCGAGAGACCACCTTTACTGCATCACCACGGCGTAATCCTCGCGATGTTGCATCGTCAGGGTGCATAAAGACTTGCGCATCTGGGTAGGCTTTAAACAATTCAGGCACACGTTGTGTCATAGAACCTGAATGCCAATGCTCAATAACACGGCCCGTACTTAGCCACATGTCATATTCTTCATCGGGGCTTTCTGCGGGCGGCTCATACGGTAATGCGAAGATGATCGCCTTACCGTCTGGTTTACCATAAAACTCAAAAACAGCCCCTTCTTTTACATAAGGATCTGACCCTTCGCGATAGCGCCACAACGTTTCTTTTCCATCAACAACCGGCCAACGTAGACCGCGTGTTTCGTGATACATATCGAAGGGTGCTAAATCATGTCCGTGCCCACGACCAAACTCGGCATATTCTTCAAATAAACCTTTTTGAACATAGAAACCATAATAGTTAGCTTCATCGTTCAACTTTCCTTCAGCAAGATCGCTAAGCGGGTATTTGTTCACTTTACCGTTAACATACAGAACATCGAATAACGTTTTACCTTTGTAATCTGGATTGGCATCTAGTAATTCTTTGGGCCAAACTTCATCGGTTGTAAAGCGCTTTGAAAACTCCATCAACTGCCAAAGATCTGATTCTGATTCTCCTGGTGCTTCAACCATTTGGTGCCAAAGTTGAGTTCTGCGTTCAGCATTACCATATCCACCTTCTTTTTCTACCCACATTGCTGTCGGTAAAATTAAATCAGCAGCTTGTGATGTGACGGTTGGATAGGCTTCAGAAACCACAATGAAATTGTCTGGATTACGGTAGCCCGGTAAGGTTTCTTCGTTTATGTTTGCTCCTGCTTGCAAGTTATTATTCACTTGGATCCAATACGCATTGATCTTACCGTCTTTTAGCATCCGAGATTGCAATACCGCGTGTGCCCCTACTTTGCTTGGTATTGTGCCATCAGGTAGTTTCCAGATTTTTTCTGCCGTTTTACGATGTTCGGGATTAGCGACCACGAGATCAGCAGGTAATCGATGGGCAAAAGTACCCACCTCTCGTGCTGTACCACACGCAGAAGGCTGACCTGTTAGAGAAAATGGGCTGTTACCTGGAGTGGATATTTTCCCTGTTAACAAGTGAATGTTATAAACCAAATTATTACACCATACGCCACGCGTATGTTGGTTGAACCCCATGGTCCAGAACGAGGTAACTTTGATCTCTGGGTTAGCATAAAGCTCGGCAAGTTCAATCAGTTTATCTGGTTTAACACCAGACATTTCACTGGCTTTTTCAACCGTATATTCCGACACAAACGCTTTGAATTCTTCAAATGTCATTGGTGTCGAGTCACCACTATCTGGGTTCTTAGCCGCTTGCTGTAGTGGGTTTTCAGGTCGAAGCCCATAACCAATGTCGGTAGCTCCGCGCCGGAAGTTAACATGCTTTGAAGTAAAGTCTTTGTTGACCTTGTCGTTGGTAATAATGTAGTTGGCAATGTAATTAAGAATGGCTAAATCAGATTGGGGAGTGAAGATAATAGGAAGATCAGCCAACTCAAAACTACGATGTTCGAACGTGGATAACACAGATACCTTCACATCAGGTACAGACAATCGACGATCTGTTATACGTGTCCACAAAATGGGGTGCATTTCTGCCATGTTTGAGCCCCATAAAACAAACGCATCGGCTGCTTCTATATCATCATAGCAACCCATTGGTTCATCAATACCAAAGGTACGAATAAAGCCAACAACCGCTGACGCCATACAGTGCCGAGCATTCGGTTCAAGGTTATTTGAACGAAAGCCTGCTTTCATTAACTTAGAAGCCGCGTAGCCTTCATAAATCGTCCACTGACCAGAACCAAACATGCCTATCGCTTCTGGTCCTTTTTCTTTTAATGTTTTCTTCCATTTTTCAGCCATGATATCAAATGCTTGATCCCAGCTGATTGGGGAAAACTCACCGTTTTTATCATACTTACCATCAGTCATTCTTAACAGTGGCTGAGTCAGGCGGTCTTGCCCATACATGATTTTTGATAAAAAATAGCCTTTCACGCAATTCAATCCACGATTAACAGGTGATTTAATGTCGCCATGTGTGGCAACCACTTTACCTTCTTTCGTGCCCACGTTAACCGAACAACCTGTTCCACAAAAACGACAAGGTGCTTTCTCCCATGTTATCTTAGTCAGTGAAGCATCAGTCACAACATTGCTCGCACTTATTGGTATTGAGATACCTGCTGCAGCAGCTGCCGAAGCAACAGCCTGTGCTTTAATAAACTTCCGTCGAGAAACTTTCATTATTACCTCTCCAGCGTTACTCGTTTCTTACTTCATTAATGGCATCTGTGTACAGGCTGTATTACAGCCCCTCACCCCGTCACAACTTGTAGGAACCACACAAAGAAGCCATAGCCACCAACAGCAGCAAAAGCCAAGATTGGAAATAAAATAACAGTGATAAAAATAAAGGCTTTAAGTTCGATGCGACGTTGGTTTTCATGTTCCATACGTCTACTCCGTGTTCGTTGAGTTACTGTTAACTCTAGTCATAGATGGGAATTTTGATAAGTAAGTGAAAAATATTCGCAACGACTGTCTATTTATCATTACTTAGGAAACAAATAGCTGAACAATCAATACAATTTTCACGACATAAATTGAAATAATTGCCAATATAAGCAGAAGATAATTAATGTTATTATTGATATACCCAAGTCACCTCAAGGTGCTCGTTTTTGCTCTTAACGTTAAAGGCAAACATTCTAAAAGGACGTTAAATCCCCATGACAATCAGCAAAACAAAATCAAGTTATTATCGTCGCCTGTACGTTGCACACTTAATTGAGACAGGTATAGCAAGTGTACCAGCACTTATTGAATACACTGGTATGCCGCGTCGTACAGCGCAAGATACGATAAAAAGCCTTGCTGAATTAGACATCGAATGTGTCTTTCAGCAAACAAAAGGCGAACGTAACCACAGTGGTCACTACACAATTACCAACTGGGGTGCCATTAACAAACACTGGATTAAAGAAAACTTAACTGATATCAAATCAGCGTTAGATTATCCATAAAGCATGCTCATTCATCATTTGTCTTTACGCCTTTACATCACCTCGGCATAATTACGCGCAATAATCCTCATCGATTTATCTTCGACAAACGGAATGACTCTTGGAATTACTATCAATTGATTTTCTTGGCCAGCCTTTACGTATTGAAGGCTCTATGGCTGGTTGGCAACAGCTGTTTTGGAATAACACCTTAGTTTCACAACTTAATGCACATGCCGACCATAACGATAAGCACCTGCATGAATTTGAACTGACTAATGGCGATAACGTCATTAAATGCAGTGTAGAAGTAAATCTTAGCTGGCAACCTTTTTTCGTTGAATACAAAGCCACTGCCAATGATCAGCTCGTTGCTAACGGCTCGCGTAATGAAAAAGACATTGAACAACAAACACCGCAAGTTACCCCTAAAGCAGAGCGCCGCTTTAGCTTAATTGGTCTTGCATCGTTAGGAATGAAAGCACTGAAAAGTGCAAAATTGATTAAAGTCGTATTAGCATCGGCCAGCCTTGCCGCTTATTCATGGTTATTTTCAATTCAGTTCGCCTTAGCATTACTGGCTTGCTTAGTATTTCACGAGTACGGCCATATCCGTGCGATGAAGTACTTTGGTATGAAAACGAAAGGCATTTACTTAATCCCATTTTTGGGTGGTTTAGCATTAAGTGATGAAAAAATTAACACGCGTTGGCAAGACGTTGTTATCTCGATTATGGGGCCACTGTTTGGCTTAATCATGTCAATTGCCTGCGTAATTGCCTATTGGGTAACTGGCAACATGTTCTTTGCTGGGCTTGCTGTTTTCAATGCCCTATTAAACTTGTTCAACCTGTTACCGATCCTGCCTTTAGATGGTGGGCATGTACTTAAAAGCATCAGCTTCTCGATGAACAGTAAAGTGGGTATCGCGTTATGCCTATCTGCTGCGATTGGGGGGGTGGTATTAAGCTATACATTGGGCTTAACGTTATTCGGTTTCTTATTGATTATGGGCTGTGTTGAAATTCTATTTGAATGGAAACACCGTCATCAGAGTCATTTATTGCCATTAGATCGTTATGGCCAAATCTTCTCGTTCGCTTGGTATGTCGGCTTAGTAAGTTCACTAATCGGTATTATATGGTACTTTGCGAGCACAGGTGATGAGCTACTACGATTACCAATGCAGATTCTAGGAACTTAAGCCTTAAAACTGGATTCAAACAATACTTAGGGCGTAGCGATAAAATAAAAGCGCTTCAATATTTCTAAAAAAAGAGCGGTGCTTGTATAAGCCCCGCTCTTTTTGCCTTTACTTTACCGTTAATATCGAGTGTCTAATCGCTCGATATTACGTCTTAATTTATTTTTTCTTGTTCATCATTGCTTTTAAATCAGCAAATGGATTAAACGTCGCAGCTTGGTGATCATCTTCACCCGCTACAATAACACTGCCACTTTGTTGATCGTGTTCAGTGTATTTTTCATGTTCATGATCGTGACAGAAAAGACACAATAATTCCCAGTTACTACCATCTTGAGGATTATTAGTATGATCATGATCCATGTGGTGAACCGTTAATTCACGCAAGTTAGAATAAACAAATTCACGAGAACAACGTCCACAGACCCAAGGGTAAATTTTCAGTGCTTTTTCTCGGTAACCTTGCTCTTTACGAGCATAGCTGGCACTTGTGCCATAATGATCAGACGACATATCTCAACCTGTTATTTCTTTAATCAGCTCTATTTAGCATAAATTTAAATCACTGTTTTTAGCAATACTCATCAAAAACAGCACCTGAAATGCATTCATACTAACCAGTAATATACCTATTGAAACACTGACACGGGTAGTAGTGCAATACAGAAGTCACAAGGATATAGAGATAGTCACAGACACAAGTAAAAATAAGGGGCTAATTGATGAAAAAAGAGCCCTGTTTTTGATCTACAAATGGATAAGCTCGACATATATATCATGGTTTTTTATTGGGTTTAGAAGTATAACAAAATCAACATCAAGCTATGACAAAGTTATGTCAATCTCATGATTGGTTGTAAAATAGACTAAGACACCGATTCTTATTAGTTTTGGGACAAAAATTGCTGTTCGATTAGATGTAATGCAATGCTGTTATGGTAGTATTTATCCCAAATTGTTCATAGTGAATCGATTTTTCACTGTTAAGAGTAAACGAATTATGGCTTTTGATTTTTCTAGTATGACTGTTGATTTGTCAACGATGCCAACCACGATTGACTTAGGTCATGCTTGGTTAGGCGGTTTAGTTTTGGTTTTATTGGTACTGTATATTGCTAAAAAAGGCAAGCCAGTAGAAGTAGAAAAGATTGTTGAAAAGCAAGTCGAAGTAGAGAAAATCGTAGAGGTTGAAAAACCTGTCGAAAAGATTGTTGAGAAGATCGTCGAAATCCCAGTAGAAAAAATCGTTGAAGTTGAAAAGATTGTTGAAGTTGAACCAAAACTAAAAACATCGGCACCTGATGCTGCACTTCAGCTGCTTTCACTGCTTCAACAAGAAGCTCGCTTTATTGACTTTATGCAAGAAGACCTAAAAGGCTTCGCCGATGCAGAAATCGGGGCTGCTGCCCGTGTTATTCACGAAGGCGGTCATAAAGTACTAAATGAATACTTTACCTTTGCCCCAATCCGTTCAGAAGACGAAGAGAGCCGTATCTCATTACCTGCTGGCTTTAATGCGTCAGAAGTACGTCTTACAGGTAACGTTGTTGGCGAAGCGCCATTCAATGGCACCCTAATCCACCGTGGTTGGAAAGTGACTGATGTTAAACTGCCTAAACTAGCAGAAGGTCACGATGTACGTATCGTAGCAGCCGCTGAGGTAGAATTATAATGCCAGATAATCAAGAGCATCAATTTAGCGTTGGTATCGACTTAGGTACCACGCACTGCGTATTGTCTTATGTAGATTTGCACGATGAAGATGCAAGCGTTCAAGTTATGCCGATTCCTCAACTAACCACACCAGGTAATGTTGAAGAGAAAGATCAGCTTTCTTCATTTATGTACCAAGCACACGAGTCTGAGCTTGCACCAGGTGATACTTCATTACCTTGGAATAGCCAGCCAAATGCCATTGTCGGTGCAATGGCGCGTACGCTTGGCAGCAAAACCCCTATTCGCTTAATCTCTAGCGCTAAAAGCTGGCTTTGCCACGGTGGTGTAAACCGTCGCGACGCATTTTTGCCGCTAAATAGCCCAGAAGAAGTAGCAAAAGTATCCCCTGTTGATGCGACCTGTGCGTACTTATCGCACTTGGCTGACGCGTGGAATAACCAACACCCAGACACGCCACTGTGTGACCAAGATGTCACGATTACTGTTCCTGCATCTTTCGACCCTGCGGCACGTGATTTAACGGCTGAAGCTGCCCGTAGTATTGGTCTTAAACACCTTACATTGCTTGAAGAACCTCAAGCAGCGGTATATAGCTGGATCAAGAACAACGATACTACATGGCGTGACCAAGTAAATGTTGGCGATATTATTCTTGTTGTCGATATTGGTGGCGGTACAACTGACCTTTCATTGGTTGCTGTAACTGAGGAAGATGGAAACCTGACACTTAACCGTGTTGCTGTTGGTGACCATATCTTACTTGGTGGCGATAACATGGATCTGGCGCTGGCTTACCGTTTAAAGATGAAGCTAGCTCAAGAGGGTAAACAGCTGCAACCTTGGCAAATACAAGCCATTACTCATGCTTGTCGTGATGCTAAAGAAGCATTGTTAAGCGATGCTGAATTAAATGCTGTGCCAATTGTTGTACCTAGCCGCGGCTCTAAACTGCTTGGTGGCACGTTGCAAACTGAGCTAACGCAAGAAGAAGTGCAACAAACATTGGTTGAAGGCTTCTTCCCTCGCACAAGCGTAGAAGAGCACCCAGTACAAACTGCACGTGGTGCACTAACGCAAATGGGTTTACCGTATGCACAAGATGCCGCGGTTACTCGCCATGTAGCGCACTTCTTAAGCCGCCAGTCTGCTGCGGTTGATGAATTATTCGAGAAATACGACCAATTACACGACGGTTTTATTCGCCCGACTGCGATTCTATTCAACGGTGGTGTGCTTAAATCATCGCTGATTTCAGAACGCCTACTCTCGATCATGAATAACTGGCTAACAACAGCGGGTAGTGAAGACGCAAAATTACTTGAAGGGTTAGATCTTGATCTAGCGGTTGCAAGTGGTGCGTCTTACTATGGTTCAGTTCGTAAAGGCCAAGGTGTACGTATTCGTGGTGGTATCGCAAGTAGCTACTATGTGGGTATCGAAAGCTCTATGCCTGCAATTCCAGGTATGGAACCACCACTGGAAGCATTGTGCGTCGCACCATTTGGTATGGAAGAAGGCTCTCATGCTGAAGTACCTAGCCAAGAATTCGGACTTGTTATTGGTCAGCCAGTACAATTTAAATTCTTCGGTTCAACCGTTCGTCGAGAAGATCCTGTAGGTACTCACCTAGATTGGTGGCAACCAGAAGAACTGGAAGAGCTACCGGCTATTCAGGTAACACTGCCCGTTTCTGATGGTCGTAGTGTTGGCGAGATTGTTCCCGTACGCTTAGCCTCTCGTGTAACAGAATTAGGCACGCTTTGCTTAGAAGCAATTCCAAGCGATGGCGGCCAGAAATGGCAAGTCGAATTCGACGTTCGCGAAGCTTAAAACCTTACACATACGGCGCATCATACGATGCGCCGTAATTTTTAGGTCTCTATATACCATTCGAAGCGAATTTCTAATTTTAATAAAGAATGGTATAAACCAGCTGTCCTATAACAAAGTATCTCCTGAACATTCTCATTGCTTATTTCAATTTCATCACTCTATTGTGCAATGATCTCAGGACTGACTCTGGAGCAAAAAATGTCTTCACCCTCTTCACCTCGCTTTCTTGTCGGTATCGATTTAGGTACGACACACACAGTTGTTGCTTACTCACCCATTCCCCAAGACTCTGAACCGCATTCATCAGATCATGCGCTAGATAAAACCGCATTTCTTGCCGAAAAAACGCAGCAGCTTGAAGTTAGCCCCATAAAAATATTTGAAATTGATCAACTGATTGCACCGGGTGAAGTTGCACGTAAAGCGTTATTACCGTCTTTTCGTTACCACCCTGCACCAGGGGAAATGAATGAAGCTGAACTCGTGCTACCTTGGAACATTCAGCCAGTCGAGGGTGAAGTTAACAATGCCATTATTGGCGAATTCGCGCGCGATTTAGGTGCAAAGGTTGAAGGTCGTCAAGTTGTCAGTGCTAAAAGCTGGCTATCACACACTGGTGTTGATCGCAGTGAAGCTATTCTTCCTTGGTCTTCAAGCCGTCAATCTTCAATTGCTTCAACGGGCGACATTGCAAAGGTTTCACCTGTTGTTGCCAGTGCCAGCTATTTAAACCATGTACGCCAAGCATGGGATTATCACCACCCTGACAACAAATTATGCCATCAAGAAGTGGTGATCACTGTACCTGCATCTTTTGATGAAGGTGCGCGCGCATTAACTATCGAAGCTGCTGCTATGGCTGGCTTACCCAATGTACTTTTACTTGAAGAGCCACAAGCCGTTTGTTACGACTGGTATGCTCAAAATAAAAAGAACGCTGAAACACTGCTTCAAGACATACCATTATTAATGGTATGTGATGTAGGTGGTGGTACAACCGATTTAAGCTTAATCAAAGTCGGTACTGAAAAAGGTAAATTATCTCTTAACCGTATCGGCGTAGGTGATCACCTCATGCTAGGCGGTGATAACCTTGATTTAGCCCTCGCCCATAAAGCAGAACAACGTCTACACGGCGACACTAAAAAATTAAGTGCAGCAGGTTTATCTAAGCTGATTCAGCAAACACGAAAAGTAAAAGAACAGCTGTTGTCTGGCAACGCACCTGAGACTGCAAAAGTCACGTTACTGGGTAGTGGTTCACGTTTAATCGGTGGAGCCAAAACAATAGAACTAACGCGACAAGAAGTACATGATATTGCCCTAAACGGTTTCTTTCCTGAAACAGAATTTGACGACCAACCGAGTCATAGACAAGCGGCGGTTGTCGAATTTGGTTTACCGTATGCGGCCGATCCTGCTATTAGTAAACACCTCGCGCAATTTATTGATCTACACGACAGTGTTTGCCGCGATGCATTACTGACTCATAATCAACATGCTGACACAAAAATTGACCTCATCGATGGCCAGCCAATTATTCCGTCAGCTGTATTGCTAAACGGTGGTGTGTTCAATAGCCCACTTTTGACCAAGCGAGTGCTTGATATTTTCTCACATTGGCGTGGTGACAGTGTCACAGAGTTAAGTAACCCCCACCCTGATTTAGCCGTTGCTTATGGTGCCGTTGCGTATGCAAAAGCACGGCACGGTGCACAGTTAAAAATTGGTGGTGGCTCAGCGCGTTCTTTCTTCCTAATGCTGGGTGATAAAAAGAAAAATCAACAAGGTATTTGTTTATTACCGAAAGGTACCGAAGAAGGCACTGAAGTTCGCTTAACCCAACGTAAATTTGCTCTAACTCTGGGGGAACCTGTTCGTTTCAATCTTATTTCATCAACTGATGATAGCCAGATTGAAGCGGGAGGATTATTAACAATAGATGAAGAAAACAACGAAGGGAGTTATGTTGATCTTCCACCGTTTATTGCAACACTAGACAGTGAACGAGATCGTTCAGAATTAGCCGCAAACCAAAAAGATCGAGAAGAAGTGACTCTAGCTTGCCAACTAACAGAAGTGGGTACGCTTCAAATTGAATGTGTCAGCGTGACAGATGAAAATAAACGCTGGAAAGTCGAATTCGCTATCCGTAAGAATTTAGCACGCCTTAATCGAGATAAAGATAATTCAACACTTGCTGAGCAATTATTGCCTAATCGTATCGATGAAGCAAAATCTGCCATTAAACTCGTTTATGGCGGCAGTAAAAATACAAATATCCAAGCGATAAACAGCGGTAAAGCAATTAAAACGCTACGTAACGACCTCGAAAAAATGATTGGTAAGCGTGATAACTGGGACGTACCTTGTTTACGTGAATTAGCTGATACCTTAATCGACAGTCGTAAACGTCGACGTCGCTCTGATATACATGAACGTAATTGGTTGAAACTGACGGGCTTCACTATGCGCCCTGGTTTTGGCTACCCGGCAGATGAATTCCGCATGGAACAAGTCTGGGCATTGTATCAACACGGTGTACAATTTGATTCCAATACGCAAACATGGAGCGATTGGTGGACATTCTGGCGTCGCATCGCTGGCGGGCTAACCCAAGATCAGCAACTTGTTATTTTTAAAGATATCGCTAAATATATTAGTCCGAATGCAACACGTAACGGTAAGCTAAGCAAAGAAATGCAAGAGCGCAGTTACGAAGACATGGTACGTTTAGCGGCATCTCTTGAACATTTACCGTTCGAAAACAAGCTACAACTGATTGAATCATTATTTGGACGCTTACAAAAACCACAGTACTCACAAGCACATTGGTGGGCTCTTGGCCGTATTGGCACGCGTAGTCCTTTTTATGGCAGTACGCATAATTTGCTATCGTCTGAACATATTTCATACTGTTTACCAGAACTCATGGAGTTTGATTGGCGCAAAGATCCCAACATTGGGTTTGCCGCAGTAATGATGAGCCGAATGACTGGCGACCGTACGCTCGATATTAATGACGAAAATAGAACCAAAGTCATTAACAAATTGAAAGCAAGTAAAGCGCCTGAAAGTTGGATTCAAATGGTATCAGAGGTCAAAGTATTAACAGAAGCAGAAACTAAACGTGTTTTCGGTGATGCACTACCTACAGGATTAAGGCTGATCGGTTAAGCTTTCGTTAGGGTAAATGTTGTTATCATAAGCTCATATAAATCATTTTTACCAAATTCAATAGGTAGTAAGTCTATTGGATCTGAGTTTAGAGAAAATAGTGAGTAGAGTTATGACACATTCCCAATTTAAGTTAATTGCTCAACGTATCTTTAAATCTGAAGAGCAACGTTCTGCCGTTGCAGCAGTAATCTTTGATGGATTATCAAGCTATGAAGCAGAAAAACGTTTTGAACTTCCGAAAGGCACTTTGTCTCGAAATGTACGTAAGTACAAAAGTGAAGTTCATTACATAACGAACGTAGCAGCAGCTTAAGCATCGAATTTAGTTTAAAAAAACGGAGAGCCTATGCTCTCCGTTTTTTTATAACAATAGTTCTAGGTATTACTTAACCTTAACTATTCATCCCTAGCTTTCTAGCAAAGTCATCTGACGAACGTAGCTTCGCACACATCCAGAAGAGTGCGATACTTGCCGCTAATAAAGCGATTAATGTCACAGAGCCAACACTAGAGAAGACTGTAACTGGGCTATCACTGGTTAAAATCTTAAACGGCAGATTGTAAATCTTGCTAATCCAATCCCCTACTACGCTGCTACCAAATACCATATAAGCCATTAATTTAATCATAACGACCGCAATAAATAAGGTAACCAACGGGTGATTAGTGATTTGCGACAAAACCATCAACAAACAAGCAACGGGTAATAATGCCAGACTCACTAATACCATGCGCCCTAAAAAATCAAACCAATGCATAATCAAGCTAGCAAAACTGATTGATGATGTCGCCAACATATCAGCAGGCATAAACCAACTCGCTAATACCCAAACAATGACATCAGAAAATAATAATAATATCGAAGCGACTAAAGGAATAACCACTAGTGCAAAAATCAATTTCACGGCTATCGCAAGATTGTCTGACACTGGCATTGAGCGCCAAAACATCAAACTTCCTTCTTGGCGTTCTTTACGTAGTGTTTTAGGTACATAAGAAAAGAAGGTAATCGTTGCGACAATACCAGCCACAATAATATTCAATTTACCGATAATACCCGCATAACCCGTCACATTAGAAAAACCAGCCCACTCATCCATACCTGAAATTTGATAGCTGATATTTAAATTATCACCGCCACTCATCACAAGCATAAAATTAACAACGGCAAAAATAGCCAAGAACAAGGGTAAACGTGTAACCAATTTATGCTCTAAGAATTCTTTCTCAAGCATATAGATAACAGGGCTCATAACTGACCCTCCAGTTGTTTTGCAATGAAAATATCGGCTAGATTTGGCTGCGACAATTTACCTAATGGCACAAGCAACTCTCGTTCAATATTTTCAAATAATAAATGATGTTGCCCTAAACCTGACTTTTCATAAATTGGAGACAATGCCTCTGCAGAAGACAAATTCGCTTGCTCAACAGTTACAGCTATATAGTTATCTTCAATATCAGCTAATGGTGCTTGTAATACCACTTCACCTTTTCGAAGCATTAATACATCGGTTAACAGGTGCTGAATTTCAGATACTTCATGACTCGCAATAATTAATGCTCGGTCACCATCATGAAACCACTCCATTAAATAACGATAAAATGTATCGCGGTAAATCAAATCAAGACCTAACGTTGGTTCATCTAAAATCAATACTTTAGCATCAGTCGACATCACCAATGCAAGGTGTAACTGTACTTTCATGCCTTTTGAAAGACTGCCGATTTTACTTTTATTCTTTATGTCTGTTTTTGATAAAAATTCATCCATTTTTTTTCGGTCAAAATGAGGATGAACACCCGCTGTATATTTAATGAGTTGAGAGACTTTCATCCACTCGGGCAATACTGCTACATCAGAAATATATGCCAGTTGTGAAACTATTTGTGCACGATCTTTTTGCGGATTTAATCCAAAAATACTCATTTCACCCGTATAATCTTGGGCGCCAAGAATAGATTTAATCAATGTCGATTTGCCCGCACCATTATGACCGAGTAAACCTAAAACTTGCCCAGCTTTAAGTTCGAAACTGATATTCGATAAAGCTTTTTGCTGGCGATAAGACTTACTTAGCTTTTCAGCTTTAATCAATACTTCCACTTTTCACTCTACCATTCTTTTCTAATTCAATAACAAGCTCATCAATCGACAAACCAATTCTATTTAACTTATCTACAAGATCAGGCAACTCTTTCTGTAAGAAGTATGACTTCTGGTTTTCTTGAATAACATCCATAGCACCAGATAGTACATACATTCCTTGGCCTCGTTTCTTTTCAATTAATCCTTGATCAGCCAGTAACTGATAGCCTTTCATTACGGTTAAATGGTTAATTTTCAAATCAGCGGCAACAGCCCTTACCGATGGTAATGCCGTACCTTCTAGCCACGTGCCATCAGCTATCTGATCTATAATTCGTTGGCTCAACTGTTTATATATTGGTAGTTCATCATTCCAGTCATTCACCGATCGCTTACTCATCGCACCCACTGTTATAGTGATATATAACACCAACACAATGAAATGCCAAGTCTCATAGCATGTATCATTGATTCAATTCGCAAAATATTAAGAAATAGGCAGAATTACGCCACTAACACAAAGACATGTAAACGATATACCCAAGCTACCTCAAGATGCAGGATTCAGAGTGATCTCAGCTAAAAAGAGGATAAGGAGTGTTATAAGCAATAAAGTATGTAGAAGGAAGAATTACAGGGTATGGAGCCAAAAAGATACAACCGCGCATTCTCAATATTCAGAAAGGCGGTCGATAGTGCTTACTAAATCATATACCCAATTTTCAACGTAGAACGACTAGGTCTATAAATAAGTGCCTTGCCTAGAACCCAACAAATTCTCGCTGAAACGAGTATCTTGAGATAACTTGGGTATAGGCCTAATAATTCAAATAACGACAGTTAATAGATTCACTTAGAAACAAGTTCGAAATAGTGAAAATGTTGACTTAAATTTTGTATAAATCATTTATATGCCTACACAAAATAGTGAGGCTGGCATGTATATTAAATCAGGCAAATAATATTACGATAAACATAGAATATCGATCAGCAATCGATAATATTCAATTGCCGACGTCAGGAATACTTAAACCAACCCTAATGGTTGTTTTTTGTGAAATATATTAAGAATCAGAAGCTTACGATAAATTATTCTGCAACATTGTCTTCTGAAACGATATCACTTCCCATTAACTCTTCAGGATGAACACCATCTTTTTCCATTAATGCCAATATTTCATTCATACGAACAAGACGAGCTTCTTCTTTAAATTCATGTAATACAGCAATAAGGTTATTGATCTTATAAAGAGGCATACGTTTAATTACCGCTTTTTGACGACCTGGTACTTCATCAGCAAAATCAGTCAATGCTTGTCTATAATCAAAACGCTCATCACTTTTAGCGGGTTTTTGTGGTTCTTTAATAATAGTACTTGAATCAACAACCGTTGTGCCAGATTCAACACCTTTTAACATTTCACTCAGCGCTTTTTCTGCAGCTGCAAAACTATCCATGAATTACCTCAGGGGATCTTACGAATCAATCACTGAGCTTGGTAAAACTCAGGGGATTGCATTAACAATAATTCCTATACAAGAAAATTTCCGTATAGGTCATTCGTTCATTACGTAGGTTGCATAAAATTAACAACCCATCTGAAAGACGAGATTGAAATCAGTTCTACCAACTAACATACCAAGAATGATACTTGGATATTTTAATTATAATTGAAATTCGCGATTTAGATGTCATAGATGACGACTTGAGTGTTAAATATACCTGTAGAATGCATTTATGTGAACATAAATTTATCATTACAGAATAATTAGCCTAAATATATCGCCGAATATGTTCGCCGACTGTCTTTACATGATTAAACACGCCAAGCGACCATTACATAAATGCAACCCAACAAACACATTGAAACTACAAATTCCACTTAGTGTAATAATACACTCAAAAGTAACAGATACGCAATTTTAGACAATTTATTCTTTTTTGACAATTGTTATTATTCTTTGTTTTCAATAGACTATAATAATTTAATCGATTACATCTCAGAATTTATCCTTATGTTACTGTACCTAAAAGCTCATTTGCACTTACAGCAAACTGCCACGTTTATCATTCAACAGATTAAACATCATCGGCTTTGTGCACCCATCATTCGTGTATTCTTGCTTTTTGTCGGAATAACCAGTTTCTCAACATTTGGATCCATTCCTGTTTCTGGTAATTTTACTGCATCGGCTACCTGCCCTGCCTTTCAATCTTTTCGAAAAGAAACAAATCCAGATAATATCCAATTGATCAGTAACCGACGCTATGAAGCATTATCGATAAACACCAAAGACTGGTTATGGGTTCAACTTCGTATTCCAGATGCATCCCCTCCTGTTCGTTGGGTTAACAAACATTGTGGCACCGCAGACTTTAAACTTAATGGCAATACCGCAAGCAATAGCAATGCAAACAATAACAATCAGCAAACCCAAAATAGCTGCCAAACCCCTAATGATTTTGATTCTTATGTGCTAGCCGTTACATGGCAACCAGGCTTTTGCGAGCATGCTAACTATAAAGGACGTAAGCCCGAGTGCAATGCTATTAACAGTGGGGAAAAAACGATATCACATTTAACGCTTCATGGTCTGTGGCCGAATAAAAGAAGCTGTGGCATTAACTATGGCTACTGCGATAGTCAGGCAACACTTAACCTATCATCTGCAACAATCAAAACAATCTCGCCGTGGATGCCTAACTTTTTTTATCAAAATAGCTTTGGTGAGTATCAATGGAAAAAGCATGGTGCATGTCAGAATTTAAACGATGATGACTATTTTTTAACAGCGATAGACCTAGTAAAAAAAGTGAATGCGTCCCCTATTGGCCTTTATATAAAGCAAAACATTGGGAAAACAGTCTCTGTATCTGAGTTCAAAAATCAACTGACGCAAACACTTGGAACCAATGCGGTTAATCGCATACGCTTATCGTGCAGTAAAGGTCGTTATCTAACAGAAGTTCAATTAAACCTAGAACGAGATTTTAACCCTGATGATAATTTGGTAAGCCAGTTGGAAAAAGCACCGAAAAGCAGCCGTTTTCAAGGAAATTGTAAGAATATGATCCATATAGAAGAATCTGGTCGATAACTGACCTCTAAAGCAAAAATGACAATCTGTCATTTAGCGTTAGGCATCAAAAATCAACTATGAATCTCATTTCTAATTTTGCATTAGAGACAAGCCAAAAATACTCGTAGTAACATTAAACAGATTTTCTCAAGGAGACAAAAATGGAAATATACCCTACATGTAACAAATGCGGGCAATCTGATGAATATTTGGTTAGCCATGAAAACAAATACATTTGTATATGTGGACATGAGATCAAAATTACAGAATCAACCCTAGAGAGTAATGATGTACACCAAGATTTAATGAGTTATCTAAAAGAAGATTCTTATCAGATTCACTAAGAGCAACAACAGCGCCAAATCCCTAGAGGTTTAACACTTCTCTGCATAATATAAAAATTAAGACTAGGCACTGGCATTCACAGTTGGCTGAAGATAATCCTAAAACTCCCTTTGGGGGGAGTTTTAACTTCCCCATAATCAAACTTCGTCTGATCTTGCTATAGATTAAACCTATTGAACGGCACATTTTAGTGCCTAATATTGGTATCAACTTATTCAGTCTGAAAGAACATTGTATTGATTCACTCTTTATTCAGATATCTTGATAAAATACCCACAATTAAATAGTACCATTAAGCTTTTGTTACAAATATGAAATCAAACATAACCAATAATACAGCTTTATTAACCGCAAAAAACGTTAACAGCAGGTTAAATATCTGTTTATTTGCAATTGTACGGTGTTCTTTAGCGATCGCCATAAAAGAGCTCACGAATTATTTAAGTTACTGTTATA
The DNA here is from genome assembly GCF_003025615.1 of Photobacterium frigidiphilum. GTDB lineage: Bacteria > Pseudomonadota > Gammaproteobacteria > Enterobacterales > Vibrionaceae > Photobacterium > Photobacterium frigidiphilum. The sequence continues at coordinate 174,681 of NZ_PYMJ01000010.1, forward strand.
TAACAACAAATTAAACGGGACATAATACGCTATGCCTGCGCCCCACAGAAATCATTCATAAAACGTGATCTGCATCACGCTGACAATTTGAGATTTCATGCTAAATTTCAGCGCCTTATCAGGGCAATGCTATCGATTCAATGTTTCACAATTGTAAATGCAACTGGTTTCAAGACCATGCAATAGTGGAAAATAAAAAATATAAATTAAGAATCGTATTCATGAACAATAACTGAAATGGATGTTTCAGTTCGCTCATCAACGTCCGTTGAATGAGACTTAGTTACAGGATAATTTTATGAGTGTTTTAACATCAATGAATGACAGTCTAATGACTGTTATCAACGCGGTTAACGGTGTTCTATGGGGCCAAGTGCTTATCTACATGCTTGTTGGCGTAGGTGTATACTTCACAGTGCGTTTAGGCTTCATCCAGATTCGTCAATTCAAACATGCTGTTGGCGTGCTTAAAAGAGGTAAGAATTCCGAAACAGGAATTAGTTCTTATCAAGTATTTTGTACATCAATGGCTGCTCGTGTCGGTACTGGTAACATGGCAGGTGTTGCTGTAGCACTGACAGTCGGTGGACCTGGCGCAATATTCTGGATGTGGGTTATCGCCCTATTCGGAATGGCAACTGCCTTTGTTGAATCAACCCTTGCACAAGTATACAAAGTAAAAGACGTCGATGGTCAATACCGTGGCGGCCCTGCTTACTACATGGAGAAAGGTTTAGGTCAACGCTGGATGGGCTCACTGTTCTCAGTATTCCTGATCATTGCGTTCGGTTTAGTCTTCAACGCCGTTCAAGCAAACACGATTACAGATGCACTAAATCATTCATTTGGTTTTGATGAAACAACAATGGGCATCATTATTGTTATTGCCTCTGCTTTCTTCATCATGGGTGGCTTAACTAAAATTGCAAGAGCTTCTGCTCGAATCGTTCCAGTAATGGCAGTGGGTTACTTAGCCGTTGCTGCACTTGTTGTTGTAATGAACATCTCAGAGCTACCAGCAGCATTAACATTAATCGTTAAGAGTGCATTTGGTTGGCAGGAAGCTGCCGCAGGTGGTGTTGCATATACGATTGCCCAAGCAATGCAGAGTGGTATCGCTCGCGGTCTATTCTCTAACGAAGCCGGTATGGGTTCTGCTGCAAACATCGCAGCAAGTGCAACACCAAACCCTAACCACCCTGCATCACAGGGTTTCGTTCAGATGCTAGGTGTATTCGCCGATACTATCGTTATCTGTACAGCTTCTGCTGCAATGATTATGCTTTCAGGCGTAATGGATCAGCCAGATGCAGCATCAGGTATTGGTCTACTACAGCAAGCACTAACGAGTGAACTAGGTGGCTGGACAACTTACTTCATGGCAGCAGCAATCATTCTTTTCTGTTTCTCATCTATTATTGCGAACTACAGCTACGCAGAAACAAACATCATGTTCTTGAACGGTAACACGAAGAAAGGTCTATTTATCTTCCGTTTAACTGTTCTTGGTATGGTTATGTTTGGCTCTGTCGCTTCCCTACCTGTGGTATGGAGCCTAGCTGATGCATCGATGGGAATGATGGCACTGATTAATATAGTGGCATTGCTTCTACTCTCTAAGTTGGCATTCAAAGTTATCAAAGACTACGAAACACAGCTTAAAGCAGGGAAAACACCAGAATTTGATCGCTCTAAGTTCCCTGAACTGGAAGAGTTAGACGGTGCATGGCATCCTGAAACGATGAAAGAAGCACGTGCGAAGTCATAGTTAAAATTATTAACGACTAACTTCCACGAGTAACAAGAAGCCAGTGCATTGCACTGGCTTTTTTGTTCTCGATATCCAAACGACCTTAAGATTAAAAATACACTTAGCGAGTCGTTCAGATATATATTTAAGGAATAGATCATAACATTCAGTAATGATTCAGCCCATATTGATATTATGAGCAGACAAAAAACACGTATATTTACTGTCTCTAACCTGGAATATTTACGTTGCTCTAATTTAAATTCATTACTGAAGGTATGATTATCATGTATAAGAAATCACTTATTATTCTATTTGTACTTACATCAAGTATCGCTAGTGCATCAGTCAATTTTGATGACGCAATGAATAACAATTCCATGCAGATAGAATCTAAAGATAATAGCAGCGCTTTATTTTTCAATGAGACTAAAGGTATCTTTGGATTAATAGAAACCAACAAAGAATGTAGCCCTTCATCTCAAAAAATATCACTCAATCATGATGGTGATCTTTATCACGCAAATCAATACTGTACTAACGGTTCACGCATAACATACTCCCACTTAGCTGCAGCGAATGTTTTGCTAGAACAAATAAATAAGAACCGTACAGTTACGGTCAATGGTATTGAATTTAATCATATATAAATATCACCAATTATAATGGATGACGCTTATCCAATCGCAAATAACACAATACTCAAAAAGGCCTCTACCAAGACCTTTTATAAAAAATAAATATTAAGCGCCGTATATATCATTTAAAAGAAATACTAGTGATAACCATGCCCATGTTTCCAACTCGTGCTCATTTGATTTGTAACACACTCAGGAAGGGGTCGGTGCGCCTTCGCTGCTGGCGCCATAATTTTGCGATAGCCAGAAGCGACCAACCGTAAGTCGAAAGCTTTATCAATAGGCATTCCAGCTCGAGCTAAATCCCAACGAAATACACGGAGTGCCATATATTCGTGTTGCTCTATCTCGCCACCATAAGGATATTTTAATACCTTGGCATAAGCTTGCTTTGCCAGTTCGAAGTTAACTTTAATCATAAGTACCTCCCAAACACACTGGTTATAACCACAGTAGTACGTTACAGGGTAGCGTGCAAGTTTATTTGTACTCTAGACATTGATATACATCATAAATGTTGCCTAAATGTGAATATACTCCGACAGTAAACAATGGCTTGGTTAATCTTTGCTCATCACAGAATAGAAACGATAATTCTTTTAAAAAATACCTAAAAATAATGAGAAAATTTGACACTATCAATACGACACAAACTTAGGCTCTGGTATTATTTGGTCACAAAAATAATTAATAGAGAAATTGATGATGTTTTCTGCTCGCCTTGCAAAACGAGTGTTTACCATACTTTTAGCGACGGGATTAATTGGATGTAGCACTGAACCACAAACAGGTGACATCATTAACTATAAAGGTATCTACACTTGGGGAGATGGCATACGCAGCTTTCAACCTTGCGGTTCTGCTAATTATTATTGGGTAATACAAAACTCGGCCATTGTAGAACCAATGAAAGCCTTGTCAATCACGCTACAAAATGCGCGTAACGAATCTTACCAGCCGGTTTATGTAGAGATCACCGCTGAGCATGTAGAGCAGCCTAAAGGTGGATTCGCCATCGACTTTAATGGTGCTATTGATATTTTAGAATCAACTATTATTTCCGAGAATATACCTAGCGAATGTGTATTCAATAATTAAATAAAAACCACACCAAGTATTCTACTACTTGGTGTGGTTAATATTAAAGGCAGTTAACAACAAGAAAAACTACGCGTTAGTTATGACTTGCAACTGCCAATAAAGAGCCAGCGCCCATAAACATACTGCCAAAAATTCTATTTTGAATACGCACATGACGCTCATTTTTAATTAAGTGTACTAAACGCGTTGCCAGTAAGGAATAGCCAATCATGACCACTGTATCTACCACCAGCATTGTTGTGCCCAACAGCATAATCTGATTAATTTGAGGCTCGTTGGTATTCATGAATTGTGGTAATAATGCCACCAAAAAAACAATACTTTTAGGATTAGTCACATTCACAATAACGGATTTAGTAAACAACTTGAATGGTTCAGGTTTTTGCGCTTTCACTTCACCTAAATCGAGTTTACTAACTTCATTAAACTTTTGATAACCAAGAAAAATAAGATAAGCGACACCTACCCACTTAATAACCGAAAACGCCAATTCTGACTGTGCAAGCAACGCACCTAACCCCAAACCAACCATCACAATATTAAATGCACTGCCCACTTGTAAGCCTAGGTTTGCGATTAAACTGGCTTTGAAACCATACTTCATTGTATTTGCCATCGTATTCACAGCCCCCGCACCAGGCGAAACACTCAACACTATGGCTGCAAGCAAAAAGGTTAACCAGACTTCAATTGTCATTTGTTCTCTCCATTTAAACGACTCATCCATACAGTCTACGAGGCAAGTCTGGTAATAATCGAAAAAGTATTAGTGCTGCAAAATTATGCCTTCAAAGCACACATTGATGACAAGATACGTTTTAATTATCGAAATAACAAATGCATTCGTTTTATGCAAAATCATAATGTTTTATAGCCAAGGGACTTAGAGGTGATTTTTTAATTCTGTATGGAAAACAACGACACTGCGTTTTATATTTTGCTCTGATGGTGCTCACTCTTACAAAAGCTTTGCAAAAACCTCTAATCTCATTGGTCCATGGATAACAGTTTTGTAGGTTAAGCACTAGTTACAGCTTATTTCAAAGTGTGCATCTGACTTGTTAGTACCGTGGTGCTGAACATGTTTCTGACGTCTTAATTTATTGATATGTGACGAATTAAATTTTTGTTTGTTAGGTTGCGAGTCTATTCACATCAATTTCCGAAAGTTTCAGCTCTTGTATTTGGCCTATATGCTATCGTTCTCATACCAAAATGATGTAATTAAAAATGGTGGAAAGTGATATGAGGATTATATTGTGCTGCGGTGGTGGATTCTCAACCAGTATACTGGCAAAGAGAATGAGGGCGGAGGCTGAAACTAGAGGGATCGATTGTACGGTTGAAGCGTTTGCCGAGATTGAAATGAAAGATAAAATGCAAGATTGTGATGTTTGTTTAATCGGCCCTCAGATTAGCTTCTATAAAGATAATTTACAGAAACTTGCCAGTAAGTATAGTACGCGAGTCGCGGTTATCCCTAATATGGTATACGGTATGATGAAAGGAGATGAAGCATTAGATCAAGCTCTGTCTCTTATTTCAAACGAAGTTAATAGTAATTAGCCTGTTTCGTTATATCGTTTTTTTTCATCTAGGGCCTATTTATCTTTCAACATAATTATTGCTGGAGAAGTCGGAACCCTGCAAGGCTTTCCGCTGGCGCAACTTAAAGCCACACCTGCTGAATCAAGCTATGTGGCAGAAACATATCGCTCAAATGTTCTCAATCAGCTCAATGATTTACACGGCCAATCTTGTATTCCCTATACCCCATCTCATCCTTTTACTTAGCTTTACTTCATTCAGTTTTTGTTTACCTAAAAAGCACTACTATTATACCCAAGTCACCTCAAGGTGCTCGTTTCAGCAAGAATCCTGCATCTTGAGGTGGCTTGGGAATGATTTGTAAGTATGACTGTTTTCCCTGTGCTGAACACATTTTATGTTCAGCAAGGTAAAGGCAATAACAGCGGCTAAAAATAAATGATGGAGAAGCGGATGTTTTTCATCATGCTATCGTGACTGGTGGTAATCAAGTAATGCTTTATTGCGAAAGGACTTAGAGATGATTTTTTAATTCGGTATCGAAAACAACGATACCGCTTTTCATGGCGGTTAATTATCAAGCGATTTAAGACTTCTATCACACTTTAATTTTGTGGGTACGAAAATCCAGTATATGCATGATTTATCCTATATCTGCGTTTTATATTTTGCCTCAATATATAGACAAGCATGACTAATACGGAGAATTATCATGAAGATTGAATCCCTAATAACCAATCAATTAATTTGCTTAGATCTTAAAGCGACAAATAAAAAAGAGGTGCTAATTGAAATGGCAACTCTTCTTGAAAGCACTCAATGCATTTCTGACAAAAAAGCTTATTTATCAGACGTATGGGCACGAGAAGACATTAGTAGCACAGGCTTTGAAGATGGTATCGCAATTCCTCACGCGAAGAGTGCAGCAGTTATTAAACCCGCTGTTGCTGTCGGTATTAGCCGTGCTGGTATAGAGTACGGTGCAGATGATGGTGAACTGTCTAATATATTCTTTATGATCGCATCACCCGATGGTGGCGATAATCACCACATTGAAGTACTAGCACAAATTTCTAGTAAATTAATTGAAGATGGATTCACAGATAAACTTCGTGCAGCAAAAACAGCAGAAGAAGCCGTCACGTTATTAACGCAAATAACGCCACAGAAAAAAGCACAACCAACTATGCAACCAACACAACCTGAAGTACCAGCCTCCTCTTTTAAAGCATCACTAGGTCGAATGAAACAACACTTGTTGTTTGGTACGTCGCACATGATTCCATTCATTGTTGCTGGTGGTGTTTTACTTTCTTTATCAGTGATGATTTCAGGTAAAGGTGCAGTGCCAGAAACCGGTGTATTAAAAGACATCGCTGAAATGGGTATTGCAGGGTTAACCTTATTTACCGCTATTTTGGGTGGCTATATTGCTTACTCAATTGCTGATAAACCAGGTTTAGCACCCGGAATGATTGGTTCATGGATTGCAGTTCAACAATATAATACGGGATTCTTAGGTGCCATTGTCGTCGGCTTTATTGCAGGCTTTGTTGTGCAGCAACTTAAACGTATTAAGCTGCCTGATAGTATGACGTCACTCGGCTCGATATTTATCTACCCACTGATTGGTACATTCATCGTATGTAGTATCGTAATGTGGGGCATTGGTGAACCCATTGCACACATGATGACATCAATGAATGAATGGCTAGCAGGCATGGCTGGCAGCGGTAAGGTACTACTCGGTGCAATTCTTGGTGGTATGACTGCATTTGATATGGGTGGCCCAATCAATAAAGTCGCAACACTGTTTGCGCAAACTCAAGTTGATACACAGCCATGGTTAATGGGTGGTGTAGGCATCGCGATTTGTGTTCCACCACTGGGTATGGCACTGGCGACTATTTTATCACCTAAACGCTATAAGAAAGATGAACGTGAAGCAGGTAAAGCAGCCGCTATCATGGGTATGATTGGTATTACCGAAGGTGCGATTCCATTTGCTGCAGCTGACCCAATACGTGTTATTCCTGCCATTGTTGTAGGTGGTATTGTGGGTAACGTCACTGGCTTCATGTTTAACGTATTGAACCACGCACCTTGGGGTGGCTGGATTGTACTGCCTGTTGTAGACGGTAAAATTGGCTACATTGTAGGTACGATTGCAGGTGCTGTTGTTACTGCACTTATCGTTAACTTACTGAAGAAACCAGTTACTGAAGAAGATGAAAACGAAACAATGAATTACACGCCTGTTGAATCAATTTCTGAAGAAGGTGTGGCACAGGTACTTGCAATTACATCATGTCCATCAGGTGTTGCGCACACTTTTCTTGCAGCAAAAAGTTTAGAAAAAGCAGCAAGTAAGTTAGGCATTAAAATTAAAGTCGAAACCCAAGGTGCTAACGGTATTGTAAACCGATTAACCGCAAAAGATGTCGCTAATGCAGAGCTGGTTATCTTTGCTCACGATGTCGCGATTAAAGAAATTCAACGCTTTGATGGCATGCATATTGTCGATACAAAAACCAAAGAAGCAATGAATAATGCAGAGCAACTGATTCGAGCTAACCTAGCTCAAGCTAAAAGTGATTCAGCAGTAACGGCAAATGCATAAACCCTGAGACTAAGGCTGAGAGTAATATTAAACATCAGTGATTCCTGATAGGAAATAACGTTAGACAATATTCAAAGGCAGGTTCCCCTACCTGCCTTTTCTTATTTCTAAATGGCTATACCCAAGTCACCTCAAGATGCTCGTTTCAGCGAGAATCTTGAGGTGACTTGGGTATAAGAGGGAAAGTTTTAACTCGTAGCGTGTGACAATCGAATACCATCACGAATATTTAACCCTAATAAAATAGCATTCGTCGCCCCAGCAATTAATTCAATGCCCTGTACAGCCCAATATAGCGAATCAAATTGACCAGCTACCGACCAACGCGCTAAAAAAATCGCAGCAGGTATAAGAATAACCACACCATTAGCGGCTGCAATTTTCATTCTTTTTTGCTTAACCGCTAATGCCCCCTGAACTTTCGCGCCATACAGTTTGTTCGCAGTTATTCCCGTCGTCATCATTGCGATAACCAATAACCCGACACTGTATAAAATAGTCTGTTTAACTTGTGCAATTATTTCATGATCACCAAATATATCGGCGAAAAGGCTACTTGAAAAAAATGAGACAATCATAAGGAAAGCTATAACCGCTGCCGTTTTATGTATACGTTTCATTGTTACCCTATTCATAACATCCCCTTATTGTTTGGTCTTAATGTAAATCTTAGTGCTAACTCTTAAATAAATTGAAATGAACCTTACCAAGCTGAACGATACTGGCGATGGCAACCTTTACACGTGCCATTTACTTGCTTTAAACCTAGTTTTGCTAACGCTGTATCTTCACGCTCAACACCCTCTAGCATATCGGCATAACCTTGCTCCATCTGCGACATCAAGGCATTAAACTTTGCGGGCTTACTCCATATTGATGATTTGGCGCGGCTACCTGCATCACTCCCTTTTGGAAACGCGCTTTGTAGCTCGATTTGCATATTTTCATCCATCCCGATCGCTCAATAACACTGATGCCGATCAGCCAATACCATTCATGGCGATCACCTAATAACATCGATGCCGATCACTTTGGTTAAAAATGTTATTGAGCGATCGACT
>NZ_PYMJ01000100.1 GCF_003025615.1 Photobacterium frigidiphilum
CGTGCGACCTGAAGTCGTATGAAGCGTTGTTCACCACGACAAGAGTGAACCATCTGTATCACCAGATGACCCTAGGATCCTGAATAAAGTAGCGGATCTGACAATGTAACGAAACTCGGCCATTAGGCTGAGTGGGAACGGAATCGTGAGAGGACGTTCCTCCTGAAAACCACAATTCGGGTAAGTGCTAGGGTGTCAGTATGATGAACGTATGTGAATCCATTTAAGGTGCGTTATGTGATGAAGCAGCGAAAGTGGTTAATACGCTGTGGCCAAAATGGCAATGAGAGTTGGAAAGGGATTGGGCAATGCCCTTTCGTGATCGGTACGCTCTCCGCACTAGAGTGGGCATCTAACCTGACATTTTACGTAACATACGGAACAGGGTAAGCCTGTATCACTCCCTATGGGAAAGCCTCAGTGGCCGATAGTGGTGCAGGTATAGGAGGTTGGAAAAAGCGAAAGCTGTGTTGTAACGATGCAGATACAGACTTCTGTCTGATCACGAAAGTGAGCCCACTTCCGACTGGTCTCCCGTTGCGAGAGAATTTGAAGAACTTTATTCAAGGAGAAACGCAAATGATGATTTCAAAAGAGATTATTGCCTCTCCTGACAGCGCTCAATGGCAGTCAATCGACTGGAAATCCGTTGAGTCGCATGTATTAAAGCTCCAAATGCGTATCGCAAAGGCAACACGAGAAGGTAAACACGGCAGAGCGAAAGCGTTGCAGTGGATACTGACTCATTCTCGTTCAGCAAAGCTTCTTGCTGTTAAACGAGTATCACAAAACAAAGGCAGTAAAACGCCTGGAATAGATGGTGTCATCTGGAACACAGATGCACGCCGCATGAAAGCAGTTAATCAATTGAGCAGAAAGGCATATCAAGCCAAACCTCTCAAGCGTATCTATATCCCCAAAAAGAATGGCAAACTTAGACCACTGGGTATCCCGTGCATGATAGACAGAGCGCAGCAAGCACTCTATCTTACTGCATTAGAGCCTATATCGGAGATGCTTGCCGACCTTAACAGCTATGGATTTAGACCAAACCGTAGCACTGCTGACGCAGTCGATCAGTGTTTCAAATGTTTGGCTCTAAAGAAGTCTGCAAAATGGGTTCTTGAAGGGGATATCAAAGCCTGCTTCGACAAGATTGGGCATCAATGGCTTATGGATAACATAGCTGTAGATAAGCGCATGTTAGAGCAATGGTTAAAGTCTGGCTTTATGGACAAAGGGCTGTTTTATCGCACCGACGAGGGAACACCACAAGGTGGGATCATATCCCCAACCTTGATGCTAATGACTCTTGCAGGGCTTGAGCAGTATATTAAGTCTACTGCACTCAAAAAGGGTGCAAGAGCCAACTTTATTGGATACGCCGACGATTTCGTCGTCACTTGCGCTTCAAAGGAAGTGCTGGAGAACGATATCAAACCGTTGATTGCTGACTTTTTAAGAGATAGAGGCTTAACACTCTCCGAAGAGAAAACGCATATCACTCACATCAACGATGGCTTTGATTTCTTAGGTTTTAATCATAGGAAGTATAAAGGGAAATTGCTCATTAAACCGAGTAAATCCAATACTTTGATGTTTTTGAGTAATCTACGTGAACTCATCAAAAAGCACGCAACAATTCCAGTTAATGATCTAATCAAACTGATTAATCCGAAATTAAGGGGTTGGTCGAATTACTATCGACATTGCGTTGCAAAACAAGTATTCGGTTATGTAGGCCACAAACTATTCCATGCATTATGGCATTGGGCTAAAAGGCGTCATCCAATAAAATCTAGTACTTGGATCGCCCTTAAATACTTCATCAACCGCAAAGGCCAATGGCATTTTCACGGTTGGCAGAAGATCAAGGATATGGATTGCCAGTTTAATCTCTTCCAAATAGCCAAAGTACCAATAGAACGGCATGTAAAAATCCGAAGTGCAGCGACACCATTTGACCCTCAATACCAAGAATACTTGGTTAAAAGAAAGGTGAAAAGGCCAGCTCGCAACTCTTGGAACGAACCTGTCCCGACTGCTTTATAAGTTGCTGGGCATCAAACGATGTCTTCGTGGAGGCTTGAGCCTAGTGCAGTGAAAGTTGCACGCTGGGTTCTTAGGGAGACGGCACTTGGCAACAAGTGTCGTCCACCCGACCA
>NZ_PYMJ01000101.1 GCF_003025615.1 Photobacterium frigidiphilum
GCTTTCATTGGTCGTATTCCTGGTTCTATCGGTGAAGTTTCTACGCTAGCTATCATCCTTGGTGGTGCAATGATTGTGTACATGGGCATTGCTTCATGGCGCATCATCGCAGGTACTATGATTGGTATGATTGCGACAGCAACTCTGTTTAACATCATTGGTTCTGATACTAATGCACTGTTCAGCATGCCTTGGCACTGGCACCTAGTTCTAGGTGGTTTTGCATTCGGTATGATGTTCATGGCAACAGATCCTGTGTCTGCAGCATTTACCAATAAAGGTAAGTGGTGGTATGGCGCATTGATCGGTGCTATGGCTGTGATGGTTCGTGTGGTTAACCCAGCGTACCCAGAAGGTATGATGCTAGCGATTCTATTCGCTAACCTATTCGCACCTCTATTTGACAACCTAGTAGTTCAGGGCAATATCAAACGGAGGCTAGCACGTCATGTCAAGTAATAACGATAGCATTAAAAAAACGCTGATTGTTGTTGTTGCATTGAGCCTTGTTTGCTCAATTGTAGTATCAACTGCTGCGGTTGTTCTGCGTCCTCTTCAACAAGAAAATGCAGTGCTTGACGTTCAGCGAAATATCCTTTCAGTAGCTGGCCTACTGGATGATTCGACGAACATAAAAGAGTCTTACGCTCAGTTTATCGAGCCTAAGCTTGTTGATCTTAAAACCGGTAGCTTCGTTGAGCAATCTGAAGCTGGGCAAACGCCTGCTCAGTATAAGCAACGTACTGCTGCAAAAGATCCAGCACAATCAATTAAACTGTCTGGCGATCAAGACTTGGCGAAAATTATTCGTCGTGCCGATCTCGCAACGGTTTACTTGGTTAAAGATGCGAACAACAACATTGAAAAATTGATTCTGCCGGTTCACGGTACTGGTCTTTGGTCAATGATGTACGCATTTATTGCTGTTGAAACTGATGGCAACACGGTTGCGGGTATCACTTACTACGATCAGGGTGAAACTCCTGGGCTAGGTGGTGAAGTTGAGAACCCTAACTGGCGTGCTCAGTTTGTTGGTAAGAAGTTGTTTAACGACGACAACAAACCAGCAATTCGTATTGTTAAAGGCGGCGCTCCTGCTGGCGATCTATACGGTGTAGATGGTCTGTCTGGTGCAACCTTGACGGGTAATGGTGTACAACACACCTTCGACTTCTGGTTAGGTGACATGGGCTTTGGTCCGTTTCTAACTAAGGTTCGTGAGGGAGGCCTAAACAATGGCTGATACTAAAGAAATGAAAAAGATTCTGTTTGCGCCGTTTCTGGATAATAACCCGATTGCGCTTCAGGTTCTTGGTGTATGTTCTGCATTGGCAGTAACAACTAAATTGGAAACAGCGTTTGTTATGACGCTAGCGGTAATGTTTGTTACTGCATTTTCTAACTTATTTGTATCGCTAATACGTCATCATATTCCTAACAGTGTGCGTATCATTGTTCAGATGGCGATTATCGCGTCATTGGTAATTCTGGTTGACCAAGTACTTAAAGCGTTTGTTTACGATATTTCTAAGCAGCTTTCTGTATTTGTTGGCCTGATCATTACGAACTGTATCGTAATGGGTCGTGCTGAAGCATACGCAATGAAATCGGCACCACTACCGTCTTTTATCGATGGTGTTGGTAATGGCTTAGGCTACGGTTTTGTACTTATCACTGTTGCTTTCTTCCGTGAATTATTAGGTTCAGGCAAGTTGTTTGGTGTTGAGGTTCTACCTCTAGTTTCTGATGGCGGTTGGTATCAACCAAACGGCCTGATGTTGCTTGCACCGTCTGCTTTCTTCCTAATTGGTTTCATGATCTGGGCAATTCGTATTATTCGTCCAGCACAAGTAGAAGCGAAGGAGTAAGGGCAACATGGAACATTATCTAAGCCTTTTAGTTCGTTCGATTTTTATCGAGAACATGGCACTTTCGTTCTTCTTGGGTATGTGTACATTCCTGGCTGTATCGAAGAAAGTTAAGACTTCTTTTGGTCTAGGTGTTGCGGTAATCGTCGTATTGACTATTGCTGTACCTGTGAACAACTTAGTTTACAACCTATTACTGAAAGATGGTGCGATTGTTGACGGAGTGGATTTAAC
>NZ_PYMJ01000102.1 GCF_003025615.1 Photobacterium frigidiphilum
GTCAAAAAATCAAAAATATCATCGGTATTGGCCAATTGCTGCCAGGTGTATTTTTGATTAAGTGTAATGTCCCCGACAATACAGCTTTGCAGGTAATGCACCCAGTGCCCTTTGAGCTGTGAATCTTCGAGTTGGCTCTGGCGTGACAGCTTGTATAACTTGGCCCCGAAGACCATGCCTGTCTTACTGTACTGCTCATCATCGGGTGAATGAAAAATGCTTTCGATACTGGAGGTGACCCCGTACATATAGGTCGATGATAAGTAAGTCGGCCCCGCCACAATCATGGGCACATTGGCCACCGCATAGTTGCCTGTTGGATCGGTTAAATCAATGATTTGCACCCCGACTTTGGTGTTGATGAGCAATAACGGCACCATCAAATAGACCGCCGCCCACTTGGGGATAGCGTTGGCATCCCGGGTCATGAAAAAATGAAACCCTGTGGCGATGACGGCAAAAAAGGTGCAGATTTGCAGCATACTGGCAAAGCTGTTGGTGGCAAAAAAGGTGGCGATGGCATTGAAGACTTCTTTCGCGACGTCCCCATTGCTGTAGGTATAGACGGCTAATGTCATGCGGTTAACTCCCAAATTGTAAGTTAGCACGGGCCTTGGCGGACAGTTGCCCGGTCACTTGGCGGCGCAGCTCACGGCTTTGTTCAATCAGCTGTTGCTCGGCAATGATGCTTTGCATTGCTTGGTTTTCCAGTCCATCCAAGAAGCGGTTGGCATTGATGATTTCCGTTTCAACCCTGGCGATATCTTTGGGATCGTTATTGGTGCCTGCTAACGACTCTTTGGTAATGGTGAGCATGTTGCGCAGATAGAGGGTCACGAACTGCACGCTGATCACCGTCGAATACGCGGCGGTGTTGGGGGGGCGCCCGGCTTCCAGTGCATTGCGCATGAAGGTCAGAACGGGCAGTGAGGTGTATTCTAAAAATGCCTGCTCCTTCTGACTTAATGGCGTGTCACTGAGCAATTTATTCACCATAGTGTCCAACGTGGTTTGGATGCGATGGCGCAGGCTTTTATCGATGGCAATGGTGAGGTCGTTTTTGGTCAATGCCAAACATTGGTCTGCGGCGGTATTGTGACAGGTGTAGCTCTTGGCTTTCCCTCCCACAAGCAGGGTATTGATGAGGTTGTTATTGTGGGTCAGTAGCGAACCATAATGACGGGGCTTGCCGTTGGCATCATAAATATAGGTGCCGGATATCGTCATCAAAAATTGAGCAAGGTGGGTATCACTGGCTAAAAAGGCATTTTTCATGATGGCTGACCACACGATGTTATGACTTTTTCGCACCATGTCTTTTAATGCTGGGTCGGCTTTGGCATGGTTAAGCTGGGCGTTGGCCTGACCGCCTGCGCCGCATTCTTGTTGGGCTGACACCCAATCGGCAAAGGCGTTGTTCTGCGTGCCCATGGTTGAGCAAATATACTTTTGACTCCCGACCCCTGCAAAGCCGGCGAGGGCAGAAACACTGGCTTGCGCGGTTTCGCAAGAGTTCACCGACTGGTTAAGGTACTTATCCGCAATGGCCTGCAAGTTATCGCGGATTTGCTTGATTTGCGGTGCCCAGGTCTGCAAGGCTAAATCCACGGCAAATGGTTTTGCATTGGCCACAATGCTTTTGCCTAACTGCACGATTAGGTCTGAATTAATGTGGGAGAACCCGCCCAAAAACATGTCGATCCCTCCACAGCCTGCGCTGATTTTGGGTTGCGTGAGGCTGACCAGTTGTGCATCGACTATTTTGGTGCGCACAAACAGGTTGCCGCCCGTGTAGTAATTGGCACTTTGTCCTTTGAATGATGAGGGGTTAGTGACGTTGCTGTAACCGAGCCCGTCGAAGAAGCTGTTCAGTGAGCCGTTAACATCGGCCCGGCAAGTACCACTGACGATGAGAAGAAAGGAGGCTATCAGGGTTTTGTTCATGGTCGCAGTGCCTCTATCACGGCCGGATCCCGGCGGATTTGGGAGTAGGTTTCGTGGAGCCCCTGTAGGGACACGTTGCCCTGAGTCATGC
>NZ_PYMJ01000103.1 GCF_003025615.1 Photobacterium frigidiphilum
CATTATGGAGCGGTTGAATTTCAAATTGCACCGAGAAGGCATTGTGTGGGAAACCCGGGGGGCTGACGGGGCGATTTGTTATCAATGGCCGGAGCCGATCCTCCCCAAATCCCGCTACCGTTATCAGATGACCAACGTCATTCCTGATCCGTTGTGGTGTCACCCCTATACCACCACGACGGCCTTGTGGGAAATGGGGCACGACAACCCGGTCACGGGTGACAACTTTGGGTTTGTGAATTTCAGAAAGCGTAACTGTGTCTTTTTATAGAAATGAGGATCACCCAATGAAAAACCCGCGTATCGAGCCCGAATACTCCACGTTTTTAAACACCCTATTCAGATTAAACATTTATATCACCCATCAAGCCTTGCTCATCGACAGGTTAAAAAACAGCGAGGAATGGCAAACGACCTTCATGGAAAATGTGTGTACGGGCAGGCATGACAACATCACATTTCACCTTATCTCTACCCTGCATACCCACATTCTCAGGGCGCGCTTTACCGAGGCCAATTTTAAGCCGGGAGATGATGATGTTTTTTTGAAAAGCCTGTACCACTTATCAGATAGAACGCCAATCAACACAAAAAAAGACTTACCACGATACCCCCTACATTAGTGTTTTCTTGATTGTTGACCTCAACCAATACCGTATTGCCTATCGATGCGCTGTTCTGGTGCCTGAGTTCCCAAGACGGGCACCAGTTACCGGAACACCCTAATACAGGCAAGCACCCTCATTATAAAGCGGTGGAATTTCAGAAAGCGTAACTGTGTTTTTCTATAAAACCACACAATGGCGAAAACACACTAAAACCGAATAGGACCATCAATGAAACGCCATCAAATCGATACGACCCAGCCATTAGACATTTTCCCCTATCACCTTAAAAAAGCTTATTTAGACCGACTCTCCGGTACAAAACCAATGATTATAATCTCGGTAATCAGCAACTCGTTTTCACAGTAGCGAACAGATCAATACATTGATACTCAAGATATTTTTTGCCACACATCGAACAAAAATAATGAAACAAGCATTAGGAGAATAATAAATCAGTAAATACTTTCGATTTTTATTTGAGTCACAGCTCTAACACAACGACAAAAGGCTTACCTCATTCAGGGAATAACGTATGTACGAAATAACAAGGAATAACATCATTCACGAGATTAAATATTTGAGATCACGATCATTTAAAGAAAATGACATCGTTAAATATTTGACCGTCCTCAGTCACTGTTTAGCGGCTATACGATCTATTTTTATTATTATCGCCAGTGCTTTTTTTACGCTTACAACGGTGTTTGTTCAAAAGGTATACCTCGCATTGAGTAATGGCACTGTCGATACGACCCAATCACTCTCTGAACTACAACCCCATTTTGATTCATTCTGGTGCGCTTCGTTAAGCTTCACCATTAAAGCCTTACTCATATATACGGCTATTGGGTTAACAATAGTTGTAATCAAAATATTCAAAAAGACTCTTTAACATCATTTCATTGACTCCTCCATGCCATGTCTATTTCAAACAAGCTAATAACAACTCACTCAGAGAAAATACATAAAACACATTCAAAATGGATTATTTCGTTTGTTAAAAACAGCCAAGCAGTAAGGACTTTTCATGTTCAATATTATTAATGTACAAACCAGCCCTGCTTTCACACGACGCAGATTAACGACCATCCTCTTACTTTTCACACTGCTTAGCACCATGCTCAACGCTGCCCCTCTCGGCTACAGCCAAACAGAGTTCAAGGCATTGCAACAACGAGAAATCGCAATACAAGCCCCCGACCATGCTCCCGTGCTTAATTTGGATGCGCTGTGGCAAAACGCCAAACAATTTGAAACTGAGATGCGGGCCACCCAACACGACGCCCTGTCCCCCATATT
>NZ_PYMJ01000104.1 GCF_003025615.1 Photobacterium frigidiphilum
ATGTACAAAAGTTATAACAAAAACATCAAGTTGACACGTTTTACTCCGCAGTTTTGGCATGGAGTTCACTGCGCTTGGTGAGTTAGTCGTGGTGCAACTTATGTTCGGCGTTACAACCTTCATCTTAACCCTAATCTTTATGGTTTGGCCTTCGGCAAGTGGAAGCTCTTTCAATTTCTTTTCAGTCGAATTGCAGTGAATTTCGTTTGTTAGTTATTGCGGTTCAAGGCTTGGCGCATACAATACTTTCTGGCCAATTTTCTATCTCGCTCAATAAGTTCTTTAGCCGCAATTTTTCATTGATGATGTATGTTTTTACGCCCGTTGCGGTTCAAAATTTGTGGTACTAAATTCATTGCCAAGTAGGCAAAGGCATTCTTCAATTTTCGCGTGCTGCAACAAAAGTCTTCATCTGTGCTGTGTTTGGCTTCAGCGTTTACTAAGTCGCCTTAAGTGATAATCCACGCTGTAATTAATTAAGTAGCGTTGAGTGAATCGTAAAAGAAAAAAGGCAAGTTGTTGTTGAGAGTTATGCGTTGTATTTTAGTTATAAGTTATTGAATTATATCGGTTGTAACAAAAACATCAAGTTGACACGTTTTACTCCGCAGTTTTGGTATGGAGTTCAGTGTGTTTGGTTAGTTGGTCGTGGTGCAACTTATGTTAGACGTTACAACCTTCATCTTATCCCTAATCTTTATGGTTTTCTCTTCGGCAAGTGGCAGCTTCTTTAATATCTTTTCAGTTGAAATGCAGTGAGTTTCGTTTGTCGGCGATTGCGGTTTTAGGCTTGGTGGAAACAATACTTTCTTTAGCCGCAATTGTTCACTGATGGTGTTGGTTATTGCGCCAGTTGCGGTTCAACTTTGTGGCTCTAAATTCATTGCCAAGTGTGCAGGGTAATACTTCAATTTTCGCGTACCGCAACAAAGGTTTTCATCTGGTTTGTGTTTGGCTTCAGTGTTTACTAAGTCGCTTTAAGTGGTAATTAAATCATTGATTATTGAGTACCGTTGAGTGAATCGCAAAAGAGAAAAGGCGATCTGTTGTTGGAAGTTATATGCTGTATTGTGGATTTAAGTGATTGAATTGTATCGGTTATAACAAAAACATCAAGTTGACACGTTTTACTCCGCAGTTTTGGTATGAAGTTCGGTGTTCTTGGTGAGTTAGCCGTGGTGCAACTTATGTTCGGCGTTACAACCTCCATCTTAGCCCAAATCTTTATGGTTTGCTCTTCGGCAAGTGGTCACTCTTCTAATATCTTTTCAGTCGAAATGCAGTGAATTTCGTTTATCGGTTATTGCGGTTTAAGGCTTGGTGAATATAAGGCTTTCCTGACACGTTTCTATCGTGTTCAATAAATTCTTTAACCGCAATTGTTCACTGATGTTGATGGTTATTACGCCCGTTGCGGTTCAAATTTTGTGGTTATAAATTCATTACCAAATAGGCTAAGGCAACGTTCAATATTCGCGTGCCGCAACAAAAGTTCTCATCTGTATTGTGTTTGGCTTCAGTGTTTACTAAGTCGCTTTAGGTGAAAATCCAC
Source organism: Photobacterium frigidiphilum (assembly GCF_003025615.1). Lineage (GTDB taxonomy): Bacteria > Pseudomonadota > Gammaproteobacteria > Enterobacterales > Vibrionaceae > Photobacterium > Photobacterium frigidiphilum. The sequence goes on from NZ_PYMJ01000104.1 coordinate 1,553, forward strand.
GATGTGATTATTGAGTCGCGTTGAGTGAATCGCAAAAGAGAAAGGGAGAGCTGTTGTTGAAAGTTATACGCTGTATTATGGTTTTAAGTTATTGAATTATATCGGTTGTAACAATAACATCAAGTTGACACGTTTTACTCCGCAGTTTTGGTATGGAGTTCAGTGCGCTTGGTGAGTTGGTCGTGGTGCAACTTATGTTAGACGTTATAACTTGAAAGGAGAAACTTTTTTGGAAATTGGTTTTAATAAGAGAAAAGTGCTTAATTTAATTGTTTGCCATCTTGGATTGCTAGTTATTTTTGATGTTGTATACATATTATGGTCAATACG
>NZ_PYMJ01000105.1 GCF_003025615.1 Photobacterium frigidiphilum
GTCGCAGCGAGCGAAGGTCAATGACCTCAGCGCTGATCCCCGCACTGCCAAGTTGCTCTGCGGCTTGTAAGGTTTTGCCAAGGCTGCCGCCGTAAGTGATCAGGCTGATGTCGGTGCCTGTGCGTCTTACCACAGCTTGATGCATCGGTGCATCGGCAGAGCTGCTAACCAAGCCGCTCTCATTAAGTAGCATGACATGTTCGAATATCAGCACAGGATCAGGGTCCAACAGTGCCTGAGCGAGCATATGGCGCGCATCATTGTGGGTTGCCGGACTGAGCACTTTCAGGCCAGGCACATGGGCATAAAAGTTCTCCCAGCTATGCGAATGCTGGGCGGCGAGCTGTTTGCCCGCACCACACGCCATACGTATTACCAGCGGGACATTAAACTGACCACCGGACATATGCAGTAAGGTGGCGGCGCTGTTGATGATTTGATCCATGGCGAGCAGACTGAAGTTAACCGTCATCACTTCGACAATTGGTCGCATACCACCAAGGGCAGCACCAATGCCAACGCCAACAAAACCGGACTCGCACAGTGGGGTGTCGATGACCCGATCTGGCCCGTATTGATCAATCAGCCCTTTACTTACCGCATAACAACCGCCGTAACGGCCAACATCCTCGCCCATAAGAAAGATGCGCGGATCATCGTTTAAGGCATCACTTAGGCTATTGTGCAGCGCTTCGCGGTAAGTGAGTTCAGCCGCTTGCTGGGTACAGGTTATTGCGGGGGGCGGCGATTGGCTGGTGGGGCTATGGACGAAACGGGTTAGCTCTTCAACTGGCTCCCACGCGCCAGCCTCTGCAAACGTGATGGCGTCAGCCACCTCTTGGGCGATCTCAGCCTCCATATCTCTCAGCTCTTGATCGTGAAAATGGTTGTTTTTTTGTAGCCACTGGATCAGCTTTTTAACTGGCCCTTTCTTTTCCCACTGCGCGACTTCGGTCTTATCGCGGTAGAGCTGAGTATCAAAGCTGGAGTGGCCCCGAAAGCGGTAGGTCTGACATTCGATAAAAAACGGCTTATTCTGTTCGCGGATATAATCGAGGGCATCGCAGGTAGCGGCTTCAACATCCACCACATTCATGCCATCAACCTGAACGGCGCTGATACCGTAGCTTTCGGCCTTTTTGGCGATATTGGTTTTTGACTCCGATAACGCGAGGGCGGTACCCATCGCATAGCGATTGTTTTCACAGATAAAAAGGATAGGCAGCTGCCACAGGGCGGCCAAATTTAGGCTTTCATGGAACTCACCTTCCGCTACTGCCCCTTCGCCAAAAAAGCAGACCGCAATGGCATCGCGTTGCCGCTTTTTATTGGCCATTGCCAAACCGGTTGCCAGCGGGAGCCCACCGCCGACGATGGCATTACCGCCATAGAAGTGATGGTCTTTATCAAACAGGTGCATCGAGCCACCCCGCCCGCGGCTGCAGCCATTGGTTCGGCCATACATCTCGGCGAGAACCGTACCCATGCTCATACCACGGGCGAGCGCGTGACCGTGCTCGCGGTAGGTAGCAACGATCTGATCGTCTTCACTCAGCGCCGCCATTACCCCAACGGCGATTGCCTCCTCACCAATGTAGAGATGCAAAAAGCCGCGGATTTTTTCTTGGGTATATAGCTCGGCACATTTTTCTTCAAAGCGGCGGATCCGTAACATCTGGCGCAGCTGCTCAATGAGGTGGTGGCGGTTGATATGGAGTCTGCTGGTCATAGTTCATCACTCTCTAAGGTGGAAATATCCCCTTCGGGCAGGCCAAGTTCACGTGCTTTAAGCAGTCGCCGCATGATCTTTCCGCTGCGGGTTTTGGGAAGGTTGTGGCGAAAGGCAATCTC
>NZ_PYMJ01000106.1 GCF_003025615.1 Photobacterium frigidiphilum
GCCGTTAGCGATGAAGCAGCCTTGGATGATGATTGCTTTTCTTGCTTGGGCACCTTGAAATCGTCGCCAAACAGTTTATTCAAGATTTCGCACTGTTCTACTTCGTCCGTCTCGTCCGAGGCTTTCTGAAGGTCCTCTTGAAGCTTGAGCAGCTTGTTTCTAAGTTGGGCACCGACATTTAAATCACTACCATCGGCGTGCCCACCTTCCACCTTGTGTTGGAAAATATCGCGTTTCGGTTTTTTTGGTAACTTGACATATACGCGATAATCGTCTGTTCCCCATGGAGCTGAAATGTAGTCAGCATCAAGAATTGCATCAACCGTGCTTTTCAACGCCTGTAGATCGTCATCCACCTCGGCTGACAGCGAGTTAGGGCTATATTGCTCTTTCAGCATGACGGTTAGGCCAATGGAGAAGACCTTCTTTCTTACCTCTTCAGAATTAAAGTTCACATCTCTCCAGCGTTTTATGTAGCGGATCAGACGTTTAAGCTGCTTGCGTTTTACTGTAGCCCCAAAAACAAAGTCATCAACGCTATCGATCCACTCAATAAGTCCTTTCTGATCAGCTTCTGACCATTCCTTGTGCTCATCACTGGAACCATTTTTACCGACGGCTAGGTAGTAGGTATCATCGCCAAAAAAAGAGGTCTCTTTTTTGTATACGGTATAGTCAATATGCAGGTTGATTGATTTGTAGTCCGCTGTAACGCACGGCTTTTTGATTCTCGGATCCTTGAAATTCCGCTTATCCAGCACTTCTTTTATGACTTTCTTTGGAGCAACAGGATCTTCTGGTGCTTTCTCTGCATCAATGACGATTGCGCGATCTATGTCAAAATCACCATCCAGACTGTTGATGGCAGTGTTAACAGCAAATGATCCTTGCATGAATGAGTCGATTACAGGGTAGCCTGCCTCTTTGAAAGCGATTTTGATTTCCTCGAAAATGCTTTTATCCTTTTCCTTTGCCTTTTTATATCCTTCTGAGTGGCTGGTTAGGTAGATTTTCTTATTGAACTTGTTGAAATGGTTTTGAATAGGCATTGAGCACAGATCTCTCAGGTGATGGAATGAGTCAGGTAGTACATGGGGATATATACAGTCAACTTCAAGTGACTGGATAGAAAAAAGACAAACTGTTCAAGAAAGCCACAGAGATCGGTTGACCTGCACCACTAATACCGGACGCGCTGTTAAGCAACTTTTCCATACTAGAAGTAATTTATGGATTGCTAATTTAGTAAAATGACTAACGAACTTCTGTCCCGCTCCGTACCTGCCACTCATCCTGGCACGCATTTGCCCCAATTTCGTGTTGATTCATCATCTGACTCTTCAGCTAGACTGAAGGTGTCCAAAAATTTCCCAGGCTTTTCGGCAATACATGGGGCCGCTACAACTAAGAACCCGCTCCTGTAGCGGGTTTTCTCGTATACAGGCTAGGTATTGCACTACCGAAAAGGAAGGGAATGAGCCTCGTTCCCTTCTCTGTCCCTACAACTCCATTAGGCCGAATAGTGCGACTTTAAAGGTAAATAAAATTAAATGGTTATGAGATTGGCGTGCAATATTTTCCGAATCGTCGTGTGGCCCCTAATAGTAGTAGGCGTTGATATGTGTTTCGAACTTTCGTATTTCTGCCAGCAGATCGTCAAACGTGTAGGGCAACTGGCTATTGGGGAACATGTCGGCCATGGCTTCCCAATCTGCTCGATAATGATCGAGCATGTCAGAAGACGTCGGGCAAAGTTGCAAGGGACCGGTTCGCGCCGTATTGCAGTACTCTAGATTGGTACGGTAGTGAATATCGCAAAACTCAACATGGT
>NZ_PYMJ01000107.1 GCF_003025615.1 Photobacterium frigidiphilum
TTAAAATTCAGCCACTTAACTAGTGCGCAATGGTGGGTTTTAAAATCGATATTTTGGTTGTATCCCTTTGATACCAAGGGTTACAGAGGAGTCTGGTGACAAACCGTTCTTTTAGTCAGAGAACCCTTAACAGCAGCGTGTTTATTAAGTTTTCCTAGTATCGCTAATTAAGGATTCGGTATGTATGGTATTAACATTGAGTTTAAACCTTGTCCAGAGTGTGGGCAAGACGAAGACTTTTTAGTCGATGAGGAGCGGGAGATCGTTACATGTGTTTGTGGTGTTATTGTCATTGAGCCAGTTCTTCATTAAATTCTGTTTGTTAGGCCAAATTCTTTAAAGCCCGTAAACCTATAGGTCGCGGGTTTTTTATGTATGCTTTAAATCAAATCACCTGATTTGATAGCTGCTCTTTACCACCATCGGTAACTACAGAGAGCTAATAAACATGAATGTAAAAACTAAATCACAGCAGTGATTACACTTCTTGTCGCGGCTGGCGTTGTCTGGGCATCAAATAAAGCACAAAAGTATTGATTTCCAGATACAATTAGGCTGCTAGCGCGTAAAACTGCTCCCAAACAGATAAGTCTTCAGGGGTGCTGAGCGGTCCATTTTTTATCATCGACCAAAGTTTCTTTTATGAGACAACTTTTTTCCCTCTGCTAACTACAATGTTTTCTCATACGTAATTAGAACTTCTGTATGACACCAAAACAGACCCAGAGGATTCACTAATGAAAATACTCCAACGCTTTTTTGCTTATTCGCTAAGTGCCTTATTCCTTTTTACCTTATCCAGTTTGACGGTAGAAGGTTATAAGAAAGGCGAGAAGATAAACCTAGTCGAGGTCGCGGCCACCAACGAAGACTTCCAGACCCTGGTCATGGCGATCCGGGCATCCGACCTGACTGGCACTCTCGAAGATAAGGGGCCCTTTACTCTCCTGGCACCAACCGATGACGCTTTCGCAAAGCTCCCGGCCGGCACTCTGGCTGACCTGCTCAAGCCTGAAAACAAAGAACAACTGCAGGCCGTGCTCAAAAACCATATCCTGATCGGGGCTTTCACCTCAAAAGAAGTCAGCAAGCTGAAACTGCCTGAAACCGTCCATGGAGGAACAGTACAAATCGAAAACGGCGAGGATGGTGTAACAATTAACGGCGCTAAAGTCATTGCCGGTGATCTCAATGCCAGCAACGGGGTTATCCATGTTATTGACACTGTCTTAATCCCCGAGTAAATCATCAACCGGAAACAAAAAAGCTTCACTATGGCGAAGCTTTTTACCGTATAGGCATCATTACAGGTAGTCGCACAGATAGGCTGTCGGCTCTGCAACAAAGTCGTGGACGATAGAACCTGAATTAGTCCATTTGGTCAAATTGAAGTTACAGTAAAAATCAATGCCAGATTCGGATTAATGTACTAATTCATTACTTTCTGACGGAAGATTTGTTCGTAAAGTAAAATCACAATTAGTAACGCAATAGGCATTCAATCAAGGTCGTTTATCGCGACCTTAATTCTTGAAGGCTAGGGTGCTTACTTGGTTTGTTTGGCTTGATGAACCTTGCGATAAGCCTTCTGTTCCTCTTTCGTGACAGTGTCACAATTCACCCAGGCAATCACGACGGTGACGAGGTTGGTAAATCCGCGGCTTGCGTTTGGCATGCGGCACCCAAAGGCCATCGGCAATCATCCATTGGCGCAAAGTTTCTAACGAGATATGAACGTCATGAACTTCAGCCAATTTCTCATGAGCAAGTGTGGGCC
>NZ_PYMJ01000108.1 GCF_003025615.1 Photobacterium frigidiphilum
GCCGATTTGTTCGCTGGCGCCAAAACCGTCATCAAAGAAAACACCGACGGTAGTTCAGGCTTGTACCAGGCCATGACCGTCGCCGGTCTTGGAGCCGCGGCAGTCGGCGGCTATATGACCAAAAACTGGGTCGGCGCCATCGGCGGTTTCTCGGCCGGAATGATCTTCACCAATTTCGCCATGTCGATGATAGGTCTGTAACCATGGAAAACCCCGCCCTCTTTTTCAGTATTCCCAAACAGCTGTCGAAAGGAAAAACCTTGCTCGGGTTCCCGAGGGATGAGCTGCTCCCTTCGCTGGTTATCTTTGGCATATTGTTCACGGGGCGTCATGAGGCGGTGGGGTTCATCCTCGCCGCCATTTGGTTCATCGGGCTGCATAGTTTAAAGAAAACCCACGGCGACAATTTCATTCGCCTCACGCTCTACTGGTATGCCCCCGATAACCTCAGCGCCCCCCTTTTCAATACCACGCCCAGTGCCGAAAAGCGCTACTGGATACATTAAGGTGTCAGAGGATGCTCGATTCCAACAAAATAAACATGCTGGCTTTATCAAAGGCACTCAACGGCTTGTTAGTACTCTTCTCCATCGGCCTCTTAATCACCGTCGTGGTGCTGGGTGGCATACTCGGAAAAGTCGTTAACAGCAAAAGCCGGACCTTGGTACCGCCCACCATCAGCAAAGCCTTTACCGTCTCCGACGGCGCCGTTGACAGCAGTTATTTGCAGCAAATGTCTGAATACTTCGCGCACCTGAAGCTCGACGTCACCCCCAAAAACGTCGAACGCAATTACGGCCGCCTGCTCGATTACGTCAGCAGCGAGACCTGGTCAGATATGCAGCCGGCACTGGTGGCCGATGCACTGCACGTTATCGGCGAAAACGTCAGCAGCCGGTTCGATGTCGATAAAGTGCGAGTGGCCGACAACACGCTGCAGGTGAAACTCACCGGCACATTGCAAAAACACGTGGGCTCTCGCCCGCTCCCCCCCGAGAGCGTCAGTTACGTTGTTGATATGTCCTATGAGTACGGGGAAATAGCCCTGCTGACCATCAAGAAAATCAAGGAGGAAACATGATCCGATTGCTCCGTGCCGCGGTCATCGCGGCATGTTGCATCGCCCCCTGGGCGCATGCAAAAAACACCCCGCCGACGACCTATACTTTTAACGACAACGACACCGTCCCGGTAGTGCTGTCGAGTGTTGATATCAACCGCTTGGTGGTCAAAGGCGACAAAATCACCGGGATTGATTGCCCGGCCGGATTTTGTGTCGTTGCTGGCACCAAGTCCGACACGTCCGGGGCTGCCCGCCTCAAACTCAATATCGCCGTCCCTTTTGTCGCCTACGTCAGCACCAGGAAAGGCCGGCAATTCGGCCTGTTCATCACCTCACGGGCCATGCCCGCCGTGACCTCGGAATTTATCGGCGTGCAAAACACCCAGCAAGCCCCGTCGGTGTTTGATAAAACCGCCCCTTATCCCGTCCAGCTGGCCGAATTTACCGCACAAATGATGCGATGGACCGAGACTGGCGAGATGATGGGCGGATTCAGCCTGCACCCAGTCGATCCGAAAACGGTGGCCAGTGCGTTTAATGCACCGCTGGCGGTTATTCCCGACACCATCTTTGTCGGCAAGCCGTTCTCCGGCATCCGTTACCAACTCATCAACAAC
>NZ_PYMJ01000109.1 GCF_003025615.1 Photobacterium frigidiphilum
TGAAAATCCTCGTGTCGGTGGTTCGATTCCGCCTCGAGGCACCATTACAATTCCCTTTTAGTTCAGTTGGTAGAACGCCGGACTGTTAATCCGTATGTCGCTGGTTCAAGTCCAGCAAAGGGAGCCACATTAAAAAGCCTCGTCTTCGGACGAGGCTTTTTTTATACCTGTTATTTGTCACTGTTCCCCCCTTTCATCACATAAATACGCTTATTACACTCAGAAATCCCCTTCCCCCTTTGAACCTCTCCATATTCGCTCTATAAAGATCACCTACGCAATAATTCAAATAGACATAGTTAAGGGCATAGGTAAGCAGAAGAAGCCATAAATCGCGCTTTAAAGGCTTTTTTACCATATCTTCGACTACGTTTAGGTAAGAGTATTAATCTTTTTACTAACTCAAGGATGACCAATGATCACCTTATATGGCTACCCTCGCTCTCGTTCATTACGTGTTTCATGGTTACTTGAAGAAAGCGGTCTAGATTGGCAATACCATTTAGTTGATTTAATGAAAGGTGAGCATAAATCACCAAGTTACCAAGCTCTCAACCACCAAGGTAAAATACCGACCCTCACAGATAATGACATTACCTTATGTGAATCATCCGCTATTTGCTTTTACATTGCCGAAAAATACGTTCCACAATGGCTACCAAAATCTGGTACCGCAGAATCTGCGCTTCATCATCAATGGGTCAGCTTTATTATTTCAGAGTTAGAGCAACCATTGTGGAGCATGGGCAAACATAAATTTGCCCTACCTGAACAGATTCGATTACCAGAAATGCTTGCCGTCGCCAGCTGGGAATTTAAGAAAGCCGCCCAAACAGCCGAAACTTGGTTACCAGATTCTGATTATGTAATAGGGCGTTCACCCAGCATTGCAGACATCCTTCTTGCCCACACCCTCAATTGGGCAGTCAAGTTCGAGCAAAAATTACCCACTAAACTCGAAAAATACCGCCAAAAGCTAAACCAACGTCCAGCATTAATGCGCGCATTGAACAAAGAGCAACAGGCTTTAGGTGATCACTAGAAAGAGTTTTTTCGGTATTTACGAGCCCAACAAGTTCAAAATTCCACCAATCAGTGCAAAAAAACAAAAGTTAAACATTTTTCTCAAAAAAACCATTGACGAAACAGCCGAAAACCTTTTTAATGCGCTCCGTTGCCTCGATAGCTCAGTCGGTAGAGCAGAGGATTGAAAATCCTCGTGTCGGTGGTTCGATTCCGCCTCGAGGCACCATTATTTCTTTTTGTTCGTTAGAATATGAGAAGTACGGTGCAAGCAACGAAATAGATAATTCCCTTTTAGTTCAGTTGGTAGAACGCCGGACTGTTAATCCGTATGTCGCTGGTTCAAGTCCAGCAAAGGGAGCCAAATTCGTTTTTGAGTTGCACGTTAACTTGAAGACAACAAAGATTTAGTGTGCCGACTTAGCTCAGTAGGTAGAGCAACTGACTTGTAATCAGTAGGTCACCAGTTCGACTCCGGTAGTCGGCACCATT
>NZ_PYMJ01000011.1 GCF_003025615.1 Photobacterium frigidiphilum
CCTAATGGCCGAGTTTCGTTACATTGTCAGATCCGCTACTTTATTCAGGATCCTAGGGTCATCTGGTGATACAGATGGTTCACTCTTGTCGTGGTGAACAACGCTTCATACGACTTCAGGTCGCACGGGCAAATATAAGTTACGACATCACCATGGGGAAGAAGTAAATTATATAATTTGGTCATAGCTACCAAAAATTCGATAAATCTTCAAACGGCTCATTATTACCTAAGATGCTTAAATAGTTTTCATCATTGCTCTGCATGTAATTAAGCTTAGCGAGTTAGCTGTATAGCTTACTTCACAAGTACTTCTCTATTGGCAATAACTGTAAGAAACGTGATTGAAATCGCTCCCATCGGCCAGTCTCTGGCTCGCTTTCCCAGCTTTTTTGACCGGAATACCAACGGACTTCGCCTTCTTGTAACTTCAGACGCCAGCTATTGTCTTCGTTCATCGCCTGCTCTATATCATCAGCAAGACTTTCAGCAACACTTTGATTTTCAATGACTAGAATAGACTCAGTATTGAGATAGGTTGAACGTAAGTTGAAATTAAAAGAGCCGATGCTAGCCACACGTCTATCAAAAACAGCAGACTTAGCATGAAGACCATATGCGATTGTCGGTGCGCATTTGGATAAGTCTCGAGTAGATTCTTCACACAGATTCGCCTCTGGTTTCAACTCAAACAACTTTATGCCGTGCTCAAGCATGTCCTGACGTCGACCGGCGTAGCCAGAGTGGTTAGTCGTTAAGTCATTAGAAGCCATTGAATTGGTCAATGCTTTTATCTGAACTCCGTTGTTGGTCAATTCCTGCAACTCTTCTAATTGACGATCATCAAATATGAGATATGCAGATTCCAATAATATTTCTTGGTCAGATTCACTAGCCAATTCAGCCAATACTCTGGCAGTCGCCTTCGGTTCACTGGTGTTATCTTCATCGACAGGTACTGGTCGGTCAGAAACAAAGCGAGCTTGAACCCAAGTCATCTCACCCATCAACTCTTTTAAGAATCGATTTGCTGTTTTATTTCCTTCTGGCAAGGCGGGATAATTCTTGTAACTAGGCGCGGCAATCGCATCTAACACTGGCTTATATGGTGCGACTTCACCTCCCAGTAAATCGACAGGGTAAGACCAACGGCTGTCCCAGTATTCTCCAAAGCTAGCTTGGATATCGGTAATCACCGATCCCATTACTAGTACATCACGGTCACGAAAATTGATTTCATCAGAAAGGTCAAAATATTCATCACCGATATTACGCCCACCAACAATGGAAAAAGCACCATCAACGGTAAATGATTTATTGTGCATGCGGCGGTTTAGACGAGAAAAGTCACCCAAGAAATTTAACCACTTTACGACCCCACGGCGAGTTGGGATCGGATTGAATATACGGATCTCGATTTGAGGATGAGAATCAAGGGCTACTAGCAGATATTCTCGTTCATTAAGGTTGATATCATCCAGCATTACACGGACTTTAACCCCACGATCAGCAGCCGCTATTAAACGGTTTGCTAGGTAGTGACCCGAAGCATCTGAATTCCATATGTAATATTGAATATCAATGCTGTGTTCGGCGGTTTCGATTAACGCCAACCGCTGAGCCAATGCGTCCCAGCCTGTATCTTGCAGCAGAACCGCACTCGTTTCTTGTGTTGGCTGTTGAAGTTGATAAATGTCACTCAATTCGGACAATGTACTCGTTAATGGCGTGACTACAGGCTCATTAGAATGATTAACCTCTTCGGGTAGTGATGCGCAGCCAGTGAGAATAGCGACTAAAAACATCGTTATATTAATACGTTGGAACACTGACATTTATTAAACTTCCTTTTTAACTTTGAATAACCAATTCTGGTTCTATCTGCTAATTATTTCGGGGGATGCCTAAAATTGATAGATACTTATCTATAAGGAATAGTATACCAAACTGGCTTCCTTCCCCCGCTTACATTGAAACATAATGGGGCAAAAACTTGCTGGAAATGAAAGTCCACTCATGGCCGTACGCTGTTCGATTTGGTCGAGTCATTCAAAATTTTAAAATCGACTATAACTTTTTCGACGTTAATAAAAAAGCCGAGTACATTGAATGTACTCGGCTTTTTCACGTTGAAACATTTGCTCAACCGCTCATATCAACCCTAGTGGATCAGTTTTGATTATACGTTTGCACAACTTTTTCCAACTCGATCACTTCTGGATCAGGAATATTTTCATCTGGATATGCGTTACGCACCTTCTCTGTAAGCCCCTTTGCAAAGACTTGATAAAGAACACGCGTTGACACTGTAATGGGATATTGCAGATCTTGAGGTAATTCAAAGCGTTCGCTACGCGTTTCACCCGATTTAATTCTCGTATCTTTACCAATTTTCACATAGCGCCAAAAACGTAAACCGACAGGCTTGCCGTCTTTATCGACACCGACTTTAATGAATTTACGCGCATCTTTCGGTATATAGCCATCTTTCATCACACCACTGGTATATACAATTTTGCCATTTACATCAGTCGCGATAACTTCCAGCCAAACCTGTCGCCTTGCCCCACCCGGCATGTCATGCCCAGAATTAACATTTGTTACGTTAGCGACAAATTGATTGCCATCTTTGTCTACTGAAAGGGTCAATGCCGTTTTAAGTATGTCGATACTCATTTTCTTGTGTTCTGGATTGCGCATCCCAGTGAAGTAATAGTTCCCTCCTACTAGGTGATGTGAACGTAAGTTCGATTTGACGGGTCCATCATTTGTCGATTGACCACCAACACGATTATCAAAATCAGTCACATCTTGAGTCATATGACAATCGACACAGGTCTTATTTTTCTTCGGGTCATCGGGTGCATTAAAAGGTGAAGCTAGCCACTCACCGAAGTTATCGTTAACATTTGCCCCCTGACCTGTTGTAAATTCATTATGGCATGTCGCGCAATATAACGAACTCTGGTACAACTCTGGATTTGAATACGATGCTTTATGCTTAGCAGGGAGTGCGTTAATCTGTTTTTCAGACAACCATTTCAGCATGCTATTTTTTGCATCTTCAAAGACATAACTCTCGCGGTCTTTAATATTAACGGTCATATCTGTGTTACCGCCTGCATTTTCAGCTTTGGTTACCCGATGACAGAAAACACACCCTGTTCCACGTTCACTCACAGATTTTCCATGTGCAAATGCTTCTTTTAAATCTTGCCCACCTTTACTGTACATATCGCCAAAACCTGACAACGCTTTCGTATCGTTATTGATCACCATTTGTGGCGCATGGCAACCTCGGCAAAGTACCCGAAACTCTTCCCCTTCACTTTGTGCAGCAACATCTTCTTGGAATCGATAGTACGGATGATCCATGTTCATACCATGGTTTGAATCTGCCCACTGATCATAAATGGTAGTATGGCAATCAGCACACTCTGCCGAATTAACCCATTCGTCAGGGTGTGTATAACGCTTTTTATCATCAAGTCGAAGCCATGTTGAAAGATAAGGTAAATTTTCAGGGGCTCGAACATATTCATTTAATGCAGACATCATTTTTGCCGCTTCAAGTGGCGGGCTTTCTACACTGATAAGAGGTAGAGCATCCTCTCTTGGATCACCGCCCATTCCGCCTTGTGTCTTCTGAATTATGTCGATATACGCGCCAATTACATCGCCAGCAATCATCTTTCTGACATCGACGTGACCCGTCAACGCATTGCTAAATCGATCTTTTTTACCATCTTCCATTAACTGGCGGTTGGTAAAATTAAAACCATCCAAGTGACAGGAATTACAGCTCATCCAAAAGTCTCCCGCCATTGGGAAGTTCGGAGAATCTGCCATATTGGCACTGTTAAATAAAGTTTTACCTTCACGAAGCTGCTTTGGTAGTGGATCTGCTTTCACCAATTCAGCAAAATTGGCTTGCGTTAATTTAACCTTGGCAAATGGACCCACAGCCCCAGTATCAAACTTAGCAATGTCTAATGACATCGCATTTTGTACATAAAGCTCTCGTCCATTAATCAATAGACCTCTTGGGTTATTGCCGGGAACATTACGGTATATTTGAGTCGCTTTAACCCCACCTTGAAACTTCTTACGACGGTGGCGTTTTTTGTTCTTCTTACCTTGGCGCGATAAATCAAACACCATCAGGTCTTCTGAGCCAGCAAGGGTGAAAATGACCTTTTTACCATCATCGGTAAAGGCACCATCATGCGGGTTAGAGACAATTCGTACCCGATTGCCACTTTCTATTATATTAATTTGCTTAAATAACTGCTTACGCTCATCAATGATTTCATGTTCATCGCCAACCGTCAGGTCTAAAAGAGAAATAGTTGGGAAGACTGTCGACTGAAACTGAAAATCATGCCCGAACGACCACAAGACATGGGGTAGCCAAGCCTGAGTGCCGTCAGGAGAAATTACAATGTTATCGAGTAAACGAGGTTTGCCCTGAGGGTTTGTTTTAACCGAATCAGCTTCACTATCCACCAATTGAATCGTTTTACTCAGTTTAGGCTGTTTCTTGGTTACATCATAAATAGAAACCTGACCAGAAAGTGAATGTGTTACCAAAAGGCGCCCATCATCTGTCAAAGCAAGGCCACGAGGTGTTGATGCCGTCTCGAGCGTTTGCGTGATCTCTCCCTGTCGATTAATGACTAGCAGCTTATCGTGTTCAAAACTGGTTACATAAAATTGCTGGTTCAATGCATCAAATACCACCCCAAAAGGACGGGAAGGTACAGCTGTTACTTGTTTAGTTTGTAATGTTTTAGCATCAAGAAGAACAACCTGATCATTTAAATAATCAGTCGCTAATAACAGTTTGCCATCATTAGTTAAAGCAATGCGCCGAATGTCTCGGCCTATGGTTGATTCTTTTACCAGCGCACCCGTTTTTCGGTCAAGAATGCTGACACTGCCGGCATCAAAATTAGCACTGATAATTTGTGTTTTTTTCTGACTAAACAACATTGAACTGCTTTTCTCAGAGCCAAATACCGATTGACTCAACAGTACTAACATCAACAGAAAAAGTTGCTTTGCAGGCTTATATTTACTACTTAACATCATTCGCCTATCCACTCACATTTCTTCAAGCCAGTAAGCTGAGTCACTGACTAATTTGATATAAAAAAAGACGTCTTTCACCAATAAATCTTGGGAGGAACTGCGTAACCAACGTCTGCTGATCTAAGCGCGTTCCTGATAATCGCCAAGCACTTTTAGGTGCCTGTTTCGCCGCTGCACGTAATGCCCATTTACTGCTGGGGTAATACATGTCGTAGATTGAATAGCTTGCCAACTGATCGCGCAGTAGGTTTACACTGTAGTTGGTACCCACAATATTCACTTGTGGGTGCGCTTTGATCCAAACTATCGCTTGTTGAATCGGTGCTTGCCGCTGTACCGATGAATACGTTTGATAACCTAGCGTAAAACAATACAAAACGGCACCAACAGCACAGATGTACGCTGGGTTTATCAACCATTCATTGGCAGTATCACCGTGCGCTAATAAGGCTAATTGAACCGAAAAGACAACTAAAAATAAAAATAGAACAGGTGCCCAGTGTCTTAAATTATCAGGGTTTTGCCCCACAGTTACCCAAAGCCAATACATTCCAGCAATAGCTGCAATCAACGCTAGTTTTTGCTTTATTCCGTGTGATGCTGAATGGTTAACACGCAAACCAAACTTTGATGACAATCCGCTATACATTGCACAAAACAATGATAAAGCAGCACACCCAATACCAGCCCAACCAAAACCCTTGTTTAAAGAGACATACCATTGATGAAGGCTATTCGTGTTACCTTCTGCTGTATTACCCCAAATCGAAAAATGCCCTAACGTAAAACGCCGACCCTCTTCGAAATAAGCAGCGCCATCGTGCGCCCAAATAAAAAGTAAACAACTTACGCCAATCACAGCAATAACAACGCTGGCTTGTAAATATGCACGTATTGTAGAACCCGTACGATCACCCAAATAGGGTACGAGTAACATCGCGAAGGCTAACGGCATATAAGAAGGACGCGTCGCCAGCATCAAACCTAACCACAAGCCAACCCACCCATTTTTCTGCTGCATTGCTGCAATCAAAGCCATTAGAAACAACATGATTGCTGCTGAATCCGACAGCCCACTGAGCGCAATTGACGCGAGTAAAGGTTGCCCCAACGCCAACAAACAACCAAACGTTGCTGCCGTCCATGAACCGGAAAGCAATAAAACTAAACGAGCAACCAGTACGGGAATCATCATCGCTGACAATAATGAAACCCAGATAGGAGCAATGGTTGTATCAACCCAAACAGCGGCGAGTCGTGCAAAACCAATAAACGCTGGATACCCAGGGAAATGAGGTCGAAATTCTAGTACTGAAAAACGTACAACACCCCGAGAAAAATTCAGCGCATCATCACTGGTTAACGCCATCGGGAAACTGCGTATCCACCCCCACCACAGCACATATACCGACGTGATGACGAGCAAACAACAAAGCTTATATCTTGTTGTATTAAAACGGCTGTTTACCAATAGGGAGTGGTACATCAATCACTCATTCAATGGGTTAATTGCATTTATCAACAAATCACGTTGCTGTTTAAATACCGCCGGATCAGCGGGTGCTTGACCAACCCCGAACACTCCAGGGTTACCAATCGCGCTCAATACCCCTTGTATTGCCGACATAGCTTGCTGTCGTTGGGTGTCATCAAGCTTGGGTAACAGCAAATCAAGAAACAACTTACTTTTCACCACTAGAACTTTCGCTACCTGATAATCAGCCAAGTTATTTTCTGCTCCATCTAATCGACGAACAATCTCTTCAAATACGGCACGATCCATCACCGACTCCACCTTAGCTGCATTTTTATCAGCCAAAGCTTGTGTCATCGGGGTCATTAAATCTACTTTGTGTTCATTCAGTAAATAAGTAAATTCGTCGTTCAAACCATCAACAGTCGATTTAACCGTCGCGAAATCATTATTAGCCAGTGCCTGCATGATGGTTTCTCGCCCATCAATAACAGGTTCTTTCCCTGCAGCCGCGTAGGAATACGCCTGACTTACGGTGCTGGTCATCAGCCCTAAACAAACAACGAAGCATAAGCGTAATACACGTGCAGATATGATTAGTTTCATCTATTTCTCCTTGTACCAAGGCATGGCTTTAAGCCACGCTTTGCACTTCAATCACGGTCTTTTCATTACGAAAATCGAAAATTTCTCGTCGTCGGTCAACACCATCAATAATCGATTCTGCTGCCATCATGCCCATTTCCATTGCTGTATCGGTGAAGATATAACGGAACGTGCCCTGACGACCAGTCATGATCAGATTGTCAAACTGCGACAAATGAGTAATAGCCTTTTCACGTTTAGCTTGATAAGTCATGTCCATCAATGGGTAGGCATGCTCGGTATAAGAGGTGAAATATTCCTTCGTTGCATGCTTAGGGTCGACACCCAACGTTTCAAGATCCTTCAATACTCGTTGCTGCAGCTGGTCACCCTGCATATTCCACACGTCATCACCTTTATCACATGGGATCTCGATCATGACGGAAGTGCGCCCTTCAGGAGACATGAAAGATGAACGACGTTTAGGTTCTTGTAGTCGCGTGCCCAAAATTTCCGGATCAGACAAATACTGCCATGTATTATCAGAGACATTTTCAACCTCCATCGGCATATTAAGAAAACGTAACGACCTGAACGTGAGCTCACTGTCGAAGCCTGTTAACTTACACATAAGCGACAATGGCAATGTCGATATAACCTGATCACACGCCAGCGTTTTCACCTCACCGTCATGTTGATATTCAATGGCTTCTATATGATTATCTGAATTCACCTTTACGCCACAAACATCACTATTTAGAACAATCTCAACCCCTTTTTTTTCTAGCTCTTCCGCTAAGCGTGTATATAGTTGCCCAAAACCCAGCTTCGGGTAACGATACTGGCGAGCATATGTGCGCACCGACGAACGACGCCCCGGTAATAAACGGCGAGCAACGTCTTTTAAATCCATTAGACTGATTCGTTGAGATGCCCAATCACCCGATAACGTCGCCGGATCGATCCCCCACAGTTTCGCGGTGTAGCCTTCAAAAAAGTTTTTATACAACGTGGTACCAAAGCGACTTTCTATCCATTGGGCAAAGCTAACGCTTGATTGGTCTTGTGGCTTCGGTTTGAATAATTGTTTGCCCAGATCAATAGCACCGCCAACCAACAAAGGTAACGGTGCATTTTTAATTAAATCAACTAAGGCAAGTGGGTACTGGTAAATGCGTCCACGGTAACGAATGACACTTTTACGCTGGGCAAAAAGTAAATCGTCACCCATAAGCTCATCGACAAACGATAGCAATTTAGGATTCTTTGTTATGAAACGGTGTCCGCCGAAATCAAAACGATATTCACCGTGTTCACCCTTAAATGTCTGGGTTGCACACATTCCACCAACATGATCATCACGATCAAGAATGGTAACTTGATACCCAGCTTCCACTAATTCCCATGCAGCCATTAAACCAGCTGGCCCTGCACCGAGTACGGCAATATGCTTTTTTTCTAAATGACTCATGCTTGTTTGTAACCTCGGTGCCAGAAAAAGGTGAAAGTGGACATGTAACCGCCCCACACAGCTAGCTGTAGTAAACCAGGTGAAGAGTTATAACCGAATAATGCCCGTAAGAAAGTACCAAATACACCACGGTCATCTAAAATGTGCGAAATATCAAAAAGCTGGGCGTGAAGAATAGGAAGTATATGAGCGGCTTGCAGCATATTGATAGCCGATGACAACAGACCTGCAGCAATAATTATAATGAATAAGCTTGTCCAGCGGAAAAACGAACGTAACGGTACATTACGGGTACCTTTTAGCATTACCCATACCAATAACAATGCGCACACTAACCCAGCAATAGCCCCGATAAGTGCATCTTGAGTACTGAATTCTCCCATGCTTGAATACATTAATGCAGAGAAAAATAGAATGGTTTCAAAGCCTTCTCGCAATACTGCTAACGTTGATAATAAAATCAATCCCCATAAATTACCGGTACTGACCATATCTGTTAGTTCTTTTTGCATTTGAGCAACTTGGTTTTTTGCTTGGCGTTGCATCCAAATAGCCATATACGTCAATACGATGGTGGCAAAAATCAATATGCCAGCCATCAAATAGTTACGGTATAGCTCGTTACTAAACTGATCAACAACAACCTGGAACACAACAGCAACAGCTAAAGAAAGCAGTAGCCCAATAAATGCCCCTAAATAAATGTACTTGTTATAATGTCGTGCATTTAATTTGGCTAGGTACGACAAAGCGATACCTACTAATAAAAATGCCTCTAACCCTTCACGAAGGGTAATTAAAAAACTGGGTAACATGAATTCCTCACTATAAATACATGTGCTTTAATTCGGCCTTTTCGGCTCTCATCGTATTAAGTATTTTTTTACGTTCATGACACTCCAACGCATCGCATGTCGAAACACCAAAGGTACTAACAACCAAGACGAGTAAAAGTGTACATTTTGAATAATCACGCCCAAGGTATTCCCCGGGGTACCATAGAAAAACAAGTAAAAACCACTAAGGCTGCAAGCAATAAGCAACCACTCAATCGCAGTACCTGTTTGACGCAGGAATGGCTTTTTGCTGGATTGTATTAATCGACGGTGGGCAGCCCAAAAAGCCCCTACCACAATCGAAAATAGAGTAACGCCAACAAGCATGTGAAATAACAATGTCCAACGTTCGACTTGCCAACTGGTGGTAATGGTATCCCACAGCAGTAATCCACTAAAAAACATCAAATAAAGTAACGATTCAGCCCATTTATGGTGATAAGCCAAATGTTGCCACCACTGGCTAAGGCGGCTCATAGTAGGTTTATGATCTGACATTACAGATATCGACATAACAACAACCCATTCACTGCAATACAGAGCATTGCGCGATAATGAACAAAAACGACAAAGGCAGCGATTTATGATCGCTGCCTAAATAGGTAACTAACACGCTTTATTGATTACTCAACGCTAGCCTTATTAGCCATTGTCATTGCTGTACCAAACTTACCGCCAGCGGCAATAATTTGTGGTACACCATCTTCATCGGTATCAGTTGATTGGCTACCTTTCACTTGGTTTTCACCAGAATCGCCCATCCACTCAGCCATTTGCATGCCACCATTAATAACAATTCGGAACCAGCTAACATAGCGATCCGTTAGTGCTGTTAGTTCTAGCGCAGGCTCATTTTCACCTTCTTCATTTTTTAGGTGAAGAATCGCTTCACGTAAACCACCTGAAATTGCAGCTTCGGTATAAGGCGTATGAATTGTCGCTTTACCAGGTACAGTTGCCCATGTATTGATACCCTTATCAAACATGTTCTTATCAACGGCAAGGTAAATTGAACGAGCAGCTTGCTTATACTTCACATCATCGGTTGCAAGGTAAGCGGCTACAAGACCACGGATTGCGGCAAATTGTGCATCAAGTGATTTATCTTTGCTGTGTGTATTGGCTTTACCTAACGTCAAGCCATCGAACACAAGACCATCTTTATCAACTAATTGATTAATAATGAAATCAGCCTGACCTTTAATCATCGCAAGTGCTTGCTTGCCTGCATCTGTTTTCAGATCGACATTGCCAGAATCAGCTGAAGCGTAACCAACTGGTAAAGCATCTTTCGCGCGTTGGTAAATAGACAGAGCAACAAGCGAGTATGCAGCGTCATAAGTATCTACCTTATTACCTTGCTTACCGTCTTTGTATTCTGTAACTAAGGTGCCTTTCTCTTTGTTGTAATGCAGAGCTGCAATGTTCTTGAAGAGTAAGTTGGAAATGTTGTTTGCCAATGAGAATGCATCATCCGCAACTACATCATTCTTATCATTCGAATCAGTGTTTACCGCTGGTGATGCAGCAAAAGGGGCACCATCAAACACAGCTAAGAATGCAGGATTTTGTGCACTATTCGCTGTACGTTGATCACTGAATGCGAAGAACTCAGAAACAGGCCACAATGCCGACCACGTATCACGCAGTGTTGATGAGCCATCAGTAACACTCAAGTTTGCAATAGAGTTCACACCATTATCTGATCCCTCTGTAACCGCAACTTTGTGCGCAAACCAAATTGGTCCCTTCGCAGGATCATAATCAGGACCGAATGCCACACCTAATTTTTCACCATCAAACCCAAGCTGCTGTTGCATAATCAATAGCTTATCAATAGAGATTTCTGTCAGCATCATGCCGTTAAAGCCATCGGCAGCAGAAACACCCAAGCTATGCTTGCCGTCTAAATCCATTTTTGCAGATTCAGCTTCAACTTCTTCATCAGTTGTTGTTACGTGCATGCCACCTAAGAAATCTTGTGCCCACATCACTTCTTTTAAAAGAATGCCGCCAGTTGCTGCAGGGCTGAATGACTTATCAAATGACGCTTCGTTCCAAGCTAACGATTTATAATCACGGAAATAAGCCGGTACCACAGTCTGTACTGTTTTGCTGTTACCTTTCGCTGTGGTTATCTCAACTTCATCACCATTTACCGTGGTTATATCAGGCTTTTGAGCAAATTCAGGGCTACCAGATACATATGGAATAGAAATCGGGTACATGTTCTGAGGAATTTCACTTGCAGGGAAACCTACAGCAGCTGCCATCTCAATAACACGCTTACCCAGATCTGACATCTTGCCGCCACGTGCACGGTTAACAGGTCCATTCACTAAGTGCGGGCCCATTGTTGACTGATAATTCAGTGCGTACATCGCCTCTTCTGAGTATTCATAACTTTCGATACCAGCAGCAAAATCAAAAGGTGTTGGATCATCAGCGATATTTGGATCAAGTACATCCAAATCTAAACCAAGAGATTCAGCTAACGGTTCACCCGAAAGCTCAAACTCGGTATAGGCTAAAAAGTTACCTGCTGGTTCATGGGTTTTATCTAATACTTTCACTTGAGCTGTAGCACTCACTGCTGTCGAAAACACTGCTGCAGTAATAGCGATACTAAGAATTGATTTCTTCACGTTTTATCCTTTTTATTTTTTCATCTCATTGAGCAAGCTTGATGCCTAAATCGTTTTTTATATCCATCAAACGAGAATAAGTCGCATTCTATATGTTTCAGAATGTAAATCCAGTAATGAAAATAATTATTATTTGCATTCTTGATCCAGATCAAATTATTAAGAACATGCATGCATAAGTGAAAAAGTATTGATATAACTCATGGGCTTGAGTGAAAAACAATCAAATAAGACAAAAAATCGAAACATTCGATGAAACTGGTATCGAAATAAATGTAAGTAGGTGTTTAAGCGGAGTTTGGTAAGGTATTTAAAGGTGATATGGCTTTCACGTTGCAACAAAGCCTGTAGATATATATAGGAAAAACACCAATATGCTTCACAACAATATTGGTGTTTTTTGAGTACTATTACGCGTTATTCATCACATTATCGAGGTGATGGCGCATTTCACGTTCGGCGAGGTCAGGGTCTCCTTGCTGAATAGCTTTGAATATTTCGACATGGTGCTCGCAGCTAATTTGATGCAACTTGGCAAATGTTTCTGGATTACGCGAGCGAATCAGCCACTGTACTAAGGATTCATAAATAGTCGTTACCATAGGATTGCCCAAAATTTCGGTAATAGTACGATGGAATGCGATGTCTGTTTCTATAAAGCGATCATAGTTATCTACTTGCGCTAAGTTGTTTTCTAACGCAACAGAAAGCTTTTCAACGTCTTCTTCTGTTCTAACTCGAGCAGCTTCACGTACCACCGATATTTCAAACAATTGTCGAAGATGCTCGAACTGCATCTTCTCTTTATCTTGAGACAATAAACCAATAGCGATACCTGATAGACCACTGACGATCGTTTGAGTACAAGGACGAGTAACACGCGTCTTTTCGCCACTATTGATTTCAACTAAGCCTTTTTGGGACAGTTTTTGCAAGGCTTCACGAACAGACGGACGCCCCACGCCAAACGCAGTCATAAGCTCTCTTTCTGAAGGTAGAACATCACCTTCTTTAAACGTGTTATCTAAAATTAATCTTTCAATTTCATCGGTCACAAAATCCGAAAGCTTAACCTTCTTTAGGGGTTTCAGCGTTAAATTGTCAAGCGTTGACATAACCAATCCTTATTCGCACATTGCTGTGATAAGTGCATAATATCTTAAAACATTACTGGTAAAAACCAGGAATCAATGCTTTCTGTGCTTGCCGCGCTTTTTCCAAACGTTCCGCAGGTACACTCTCAAATGGGAATCGCATAGTTGGTGTAATGCCGCTCCATATTCCCATGGTAGCCATAAATTTATCGACAGCCGCATTACAATACCCTTCTTCAAGTATAAACGGTGCAATTTCTTCACTCATAAATTGCTGTATACGTTGTTCGGTTTCAAGCGCTTGTGGATCTAACATCAAACACTGCTGAGTCCAGGTTTGTGTTGCTTTCGGACCTAAGCAACAGACATTTGAGTATGCGCCTTTTGCTCCAACATACGCATCGGTCGCAAGAAAATGACCAGCAACAAAAATAGACGCCACTTGCGGTAATCCTGTAGCTACTATTTCATCAGTGATTCTTGGCAGCTTAAAACCTACTACAGTATCAATCTCATCAAATATAGTGCGAAGTTGTTCCGCGGTTAAACACACTTTAGCATGAGGCGGATTGTATAAAATAATTGGCACGTCTTGGCACACGCTTTCCACTTTTCGAAGGAAGATCAATGCAGTTTGAGTATTACACGGAAACCAATTTGGTAAAATCACTTGGACAGCAGTCGGCTGCAGAGTCGCTGCAAATTGCGCACGCCGAACCGCATCTTGTGGGTGGCAATGAGATGCACCAATTTGAAACGGCATACCAACGACACGGCATTTCGTCGCGAGCAACCCACTGATACGCTCGAACTCTTCTTCAGTTTGGGTATAAAACTCCCCAGCCGTCCCATTGGAATAAATACCATCCACACCCGCTGCGATGAAATAATCAATCTGCTCGGCCAGCAATATATAATTGATGGCTTCATTTTCTATTGGCAACAATAACGTTGCCCAATTACCTTTAATGCTTGCTGCGCTTTCTTTCACCTTCATAACCAATCTGCCTTCACTTTGATCACGATTTTTTCAATGGCGCTAGATGTTTCAACACAAAGCATCGGTCGATGCCATTCACCAGGAAAAAAGGTGACGCATTGATACTCATACAAAGTAAAGACTTGTTCATTAGCAATAACCGATTGTAATGCGGCATCATTATCAGCATCAAAATTAAGCACATTGCCCACATCTACGGTCGCAAGAGGCGCGGCGTACATCTCTTGCCCTGCTAGCACAATATGGACATCGATATAGCGGCCATGAATTTCTGACAATGCGTCATCCAATAGCTTTGTCGTACTACTGATTCGATTAACGAAAACATTCTCACCATCGATCACATTGATGCCTGTTGCAAACTGCATAGGATCTAGTGACATCACATCGAGAATAATACGTTCAAGGGCTGAAGGCGTGCTTTTGGCTGTAATGGTAGGAATCGTTGTTAAAATCATGATGTATTAGCAGATTAACTGCCATCCTCACTGTCATATTGGAAGGTTATTTTTTTATTACTATCTAATGTTCACCGTGCATTGTCAGTCACAAGCACACGGTGAGCTTAAGGGGTAAATTTTCTGGCTAGTTAAAGCTATTTATCTCTTATAGCAACATGTTAGGTAAGAACAACACGAGTTGCGGGAAGAAGATAATCAGCAACAGAACGGCAATCAGAGGAATTAAGAACACAATCACTGAACGCGCTAAGACTTCATAAGGGATGTTACCGACCTTAGATACCACAAATAGTGATACTCCCATCGGCGGTGTCAAAATCCCGAGCATCATGTTCAAGACTACAACCACACCGAAATGCACAGGATCTATACCCAGCTGAACAGTAATTGGTAACAAAATAGGAACCAGAATCAGCAGCAATGCCAAGGTTTCAATGAATGCGCCCAAAATGAATAACATCACAGAAACCATTAGCAAAAATACTATTGGTGAATCTGTTACCTGCAAAAATAATTCGGCAGCTTTCATTGGAATATCTTCTTTGATAATCAGATAGCCAAATAAACTCACACCACCAATCAAAAACCCGATAACAGCTGAAGTATTTACAGTTTCATGAATCAAGCGTACCAAGGTGCTAAACGTCAATTCTTTGTAAACAAAGAAACCCAAAAACATGGCATACAATGAAGCGACAACAGCGGCTTCTGTTGGCGTAACAATACCCGAGAAAATACCGCCAATGATAATCACTGGTGTCAATAAAGCCAAGAATGCCTCTTTAAATGAAGAGAAAATCATCTTCATCGACGCACGCGGGTAAACCTTGTAGTTTTTCTTTTTCGCAATGATATAAACCATCACCATTAAGGCTACGGTACATAACAATGCAGGTACAATCCCCGCCAAGAATAAAGCACCAACAGATGCACCAGACATCACACCATAAATTACCATTGGAATGCTCGGTGGCATCAACGGGCCAATAACACTTGATGCTGCAGTAATTGCACCTGAGAAGCCATCATCATAGCCTTCATCACGCATAGCTTTAATTTCAAGCTGCCCTAACCCACCAGCATCAGCGTGGGCAGATCCTGACATACCCGAGAACAACAAACTCGCTAAGATATTTACATGGCCTAATGACCCCGTAAAGTGACCCGTTAAGTTACGGGCAAAGTTGAACATCTTGTCGGTGATACCTGCCGAATTCATTAATAACCCGCTGAAGATGAAAAAAGGCACAGCCAGCAGTGGGAATGAATTCAAACCAGAAATGATTTTTTGTGGGGACAGTGCAATTCCCGAGTTCAACAGTAAATAAGCAATGGAGACGACATACAGCGTAAAAGCGACAGGCATACCGACAGCCAACAATGCTCCCCAGCCCGAAAAAATACCTAACATAATAAATCCCTATTTATCCGTAATTTTCATTAATGGGGAAAGTTGCTTTTTGTTCACGCGCATATCCTGTAATGCCGCGACAGAGGTGCCGATATTCAATAACGATTTAATCAGAATCAGAGTGAAACCCAACGGTACTGCCATATACAAGACAGACATTTGTACATCCATGGTAATAGAACCTAGACGGTCCATACGTTGAGCGAATATATAGCCACGATAAACAATGACAACAGAGGTAGCTGCAAATATTAGGTGAATCATAATATCTAATACGTGTTTCGCAGATTCACTCAAACGGTTTGGCACTATATCGATAGCAATATGATCTCTACGCGACACTGCTTCACTTGCACCCACAAAAATGATGTAGATATATAACCATCGGGAAAGCTCTTCAGTCCAAGGAATTGCAATTGAAAAGAAATAGCGACTCACAATCTGAACCGTCAGTACCAATAACATTGCAATAAACAGTGAAACTGAAATGTATTTTTCCATCAGTTCCATTTTTCTTATGAGGTTTTTCATTTTTCCATCACCATTAAACGGGCAGCAACATCATATGCTTACCACCCTACTCTGTATGATTGAGCTGCTGTACCAGGTATCGTTATTGTGTATCGATCAATGTTTGTGTGAAGTTTTCACCAAACTGCTTATTTAATTGGGCGTAGTACGGTTTCATCGCTACACGGAATGGGGCTAAGTCAGGATAAGTAACTGTCACACCTGCTTCTTTAAACGTTGCTAAGTCTTTATCTGTGCTCGCTATAATCAATTTTTCTGCTTCTTCCCCTCCAACAGCTAAGGCTTTTATCAGCCAATCTTGCTCTTGCTTAGAAAGACCATTCCAACGTTCACCCGAAATAGAAATTGTTTGGTCTTGCACCACGTGGTTAGTCATTGCGAGATAAGGTTGTACTTCGTAGAACTTCATTGCTTCGATAGATGAAATTGGGTTTTCTTGTCCATCAACGGCATTGGTTTGTAGTGCAAGATACACTTCTGCATAAGCGATAGGAGATGGAATCGCCCCTACTCCTTTAGCGTAGTCAATCAAAGCTTTAGCGTTTGGAGTCCGCAGTTTCATACCTTTCATGTCTTCAATGGAATTAATTGGACGGTTAGAGCTAGTTTCGCGTATACCAAAGAACCAACTGTCGATAGGCTTAAGATTAAATTCAGTTTCGAGTTCTTGACGCGCGTCCATGCCCCAAGGGCTGTTGAAAATGGCAGAAAGGTGTTTGTAGTCACGTACAAGGTAAGCGGTTTCTAAAGCACCAAGACGAGGCAGATATTGCGCATAGCCACCAAAAACTTGCATCGACATATCCAACTCACCTAAAGACACCTGCTCTAGCATTTCATGTACGTTGCCAAGTTGCCCGCCCGCATAAAGGCGTAATGTCATCTCTCCGCCTGAAATCGCCTTCAGTTCATCAGCCGCCTTTACCATGCCGTGGTAAATCGGACTATTGTAAGCTTCATTAAAACCCACGTTCAATTGAGTTTCAGCAGACACGTTTGCAGCAAATAATGCAGTGGCAACCATGCTTAGAGTAAAGAGCTTTTTCATATTATGTCCTTATTAGTATGTAGAGTGTTTCTCGTTATTGTTGTAGAGGTAGAACTATTCTTACTGCGTATTAATTCTTCACAAAAAATACGCCATGTTCTAACTGTTCACCGTCGAAAATCCGGTGAATTTGTCTTACGTACACATCGATTTTTTTTATATTTTCATTACCACACCCACCACCTGTATGTTGGGTTAGGTGTATATTCGGTGTTGTCCATAACGGTGAATGAGCAGGTAGCGGTTCTTGCTTCGTGACATCTAAACAGGCAGTAAATGTACTGTCTGCCAGCGCTTTTGCTACCAAGTCATCTTCATTCACGACTTGACCTCGACCTACGTTAACCACCATAGCTCCAGCACGCATCTTGTTGAACACTTCACGGTCCAGCAGATTATATGTGGTATCCGTGGCTGGAATGGTTGATATCAAAATGTCGCTGTGCGCCACTGCTTCAATCAAACCATTCTTTCCTTTTGCTTTCATAGCTGTAGTGTCAAAGCAATGTATAGTCGCCCCAAAAGCGTCGAACAAGGCAGCCGCTTGCTGACCAATACTGCCATACCCCAAGATCAAGATGTCAGCTTCACCGACAAGACGTTTAGTAAAACGGATAGCATCTTTTTCCCAGACGCTTGACGTTTTAGCTGTCTGCAATGCAGGTAGTTGACGATAAACACTCAAGACATTCGCAACAATTTCTTCTGCAACAGGAGCAGAAAAGAAGCCCTGTAGATTGCATACTGTAATATGGCGATTTTGTGGCCAGTCATAACCATTAAAATTATCAGTCCCGACAGAGTCCAATAAAATGGTTGTCAGGCACGGCATATCATTGATCCAATCTGTTGGAATATTACCGATAGCAATATCGGCATCTTTGGCTCTTTTAAACTCATTGCTGCCATCATTAAAATGACAAATCACGTTAGTTGAGAGTTGCTGTGTTAAATAGTTCGCTTCACGTTCGTTCAATACAGGATGAATATAAATGTTCATAAGGCCCTTCGATTAATCGGCGCATTCAATAACGGAGGTTCACATTGAGTGGCTAAATTACGCTTTCACCCAATGACGATGACTGTCTTCTAATTGTTGTAAGCCATCTTCCATTGGAAAACAGTGGTACAGCGCATCGTTGGTATAAAGGAATTTGGCTTCAATATCATCGGTTAACGTGACACCTAAGCCAATATCATCACCTAAATGAAAGTGGCCATCGCTAATGCGAGGCTCGAGATTACACATGGCATTACGTAGTTCAAAATGAGGCATCGGATATTCAATCAATGAACACCCTGTGGCAAACGCCGCTACATAATTCGCCATCATCGCAACTGGTCCCCCCCAAGAGTGCACAACAGGATTCACGCTACGTTGCTGGGCGTATTCACAAACGGCAATCGTGTCGCCAATCCCTCCTAAAACAGAAGCGTCGGGTTGCACCACGTTGTAATAATTGGCATCAATACGGTCGAACAACTCTTCTTTAGTGGTCACAATTTCGCCACCAGCAACCGCTATGCCCTCTTGCAAAGCTAACAAAGGCAGTTGGGTCAGTTTGTCTAGACCTAAGCCCTCTTCAACAAACACCAACTCTTCACCGGTTTCACGCTGAATAAGGTCGCAAAAAGCTTGTACTTGCTCGGCAGTTTGCCCCTCAATCGAGAGATTCTGTGTCATATCAACAGCAACACGAATACCATATTGACGACCAGCTTCAATGGTCCAAATAGTTTTAGCCGCTTGATGATGACGCGCGCGAATTTTGATCGTTTGAATACCACGCTGTGCAAGCTGTTCAAGCTCTTGCGCCATATATTGCGGATGTAATGAATCCCCTCCAGACCCATACATAGCAATTGACTCTACTTTTTTACCACCGAACAGCTCTACTGCTGGGATCTCACGTACACGGGATAAGGCATCCACCAATGCAATTTCGATTGCCGAAATAACATGCTGCGCCGCACCTTGTAACGACCAATATGCTGTAACAGTTTTGGCTTTTGCCAACACAGCACCGTAACCATTACTGATGTCATCACCCGTAATAGCAGTGCCAACCAAGCGTGCAATACTGGTAAATACATCCGGTGCAAAAACACCCAGATACCCTTCTCCCAGCCCTTTTACACCATTATCCAGGGTGATCTCGACCATGGAACATCCACGAATACCATTCGGTAAATGCAAGGCATTCTCTGCACAGCCTTCAAACCCGTAAGGCGCACTCAATAATACTGGACGAACATTGACGATCTTCGCCATTAGACCAATCCTTTTAGCTGAGGGAGTATTGCTGCACCGCGCACACCACTAGAATCACCGTGTTCCGCTTTCACCACTTGGGTGGTCACCGCTTTACTGAAGGTGTAACGGCTCAATTTGTCTTGTACCAAAGGATAAATACAGCCTTGGTTAGACATACCACCTCCCAGCACAATAACCTCTGGGTCAATGACATTCACAATGCTACCCAGTGAACGCGCTAGTTGATCGGTATAGGTATCAATATGCTGCAAGGCGTCTGCATCACCTTGTTCGGCTTGTTCAAAAATAGTTTTAGCTTTTAACAGCACATGCTTGGCAGCATAGGTACGCTCAAAGCCCGTACCAGAACAAAACGACTCGATACAATTTGTTGACCCGCAATAGCAAGTAACCGCTTCACCATCTTGCTCTTGCTTATAGCCGGGCAATGGGTTGTGCCCCATCTCGCCACCCAAGTTATTTAGGCCAGTTACAACGTCACCATTAATGATAATGCCAGAACCACAACCCGTACCGATAATGACGGCAATACAAGAATTTTCAGCATGTTTTGCCGCACCGGATTTAAACTCAGAAATAGCTAAACAATCTGCATCATTAGCAATCGTAATCGGTAAGGCGATGTATTTTTTCAAGTCTCCAATGAAGTCTTCACCATTGAGATATAACAAGTTGGAGCCCTGCATACGCTGTGTATCTTTACTCAACGAACCGCAACAACCAATACCCACCGATATAGGTGCTTGATCGCTTGATAACGCTTCAATGGTTGATACAACCGCATCAAGAAAAGCAGCATAGTTATCTTTTGGCGTCGCTACCCTGACCTTATTGATCAGGGTGTACGTTGAAGGGTCAAGGCTGACCCCTTCAATCTTTGTTCCGCCTATGTCTAGGCCAATTAGCATACACCCGCCTCAATCAGTGCATTCAAGGTGGCTTTGTGCTCATCAGTCACAACATTCAATGGACGACGGCAATGCTCGTTTTGAATAATTCCTTTTTGCTTCAAAACATATTTCAAGCCAGGAATCACACCTGTACCGACTAAGGCATCAATCAGCACATTCGCTTCACGTTGCAAGGCTGTTGCTTGCTGCGCATTATTCGTGAAAATTGCGGCTTGGATATCAATCATTCGCTGTGCTTGAATATTATAAGTAGAACCAATACCACCATTTGCACCTGCAACAAGGCCAGAAGCCAATATTTCATCAAACCCGTTAAATATTGTTTTCTCAGGGTTTTGACGAGTAACTTGTTCCATTTGGTATAAGTTGGCAGACGTTTGCTTAAGAGCGACAACACCATCAATATTCAACAATTCATTAATTTGCTCACCCGATAGATTCATACCCGCGAAAGCTGGGAAGTTATAAACAATCATGGGTTTACCCGCAGCTTGAATCACATCACTGTAATGCTTCTTCAGCTCATTGAATGCCACCGGGTAGTAAAACGGCGTGACCGCTGAAATCGCTTGATAAGGCATCGCCCCTGCTGCGCGCGCCAAAATTTCACTTTTCTTCGTCGAGATATCACCTACATGCGCGATTAACGTCATATCTGCAGTCGCAGCTTCTGCTGTTAGCTCAAGGGTCTGAATCCGCTCTTCGGTAGAACAAAGAAAAGCTTCTGCTGTAGAGCCGCCCACGTATAAACCGTCTAAGCCACTCTCACAGTTGAATTTCACTAACGATGCCAAGTCATCATGGTTAATCGTTTCATCGAGATTAAAAGGAGTCAGTGTTGCTGCGTATAAACCTGAAAAATTCATCATACTTCCAATTACAGAGGACTAAGTTTTGGTGTGCCTAGTATGCTGTTATACCAGTGTCATTTTCTGTGATTGAATTCACAACCAAAGAGGCTGTAGAAAATAAGTACAGATTATGTGATTACCGTAGAATTAATGGCAGGAAGAGTTGAATTAATAAGCAATGCGGGTTATTTCGCACGTGTAAATTATATAGGGGGATTTAAAAAGAAAAGGCGGCTTCATAACAAAGCTGCCAAAACACTTATGAGTAAGAGTGAAGGATAATTAAGCGTCTGTTGTTATAGATTAACGTACCTTTTGAGCTGGTGATCATGGGAAAAATAAACCTGTTCTGATACGACAATACAGCGTTAGTCCCTTTGCATCTACCTACACATTTAAGTAAATTAGTTATTACACTACCATTGATAAAACTTATCTTACATACGAGAACTGAAGATGATTCTACGTGTTTTTCGTACAGGATAGTTTAATCTGTAATATTCTGTTTTTTCTATGTGCATTACTGAATCTAATATTAAAAAGATAACCGCAAAGCAAAGACGTGAGGAAATACTTGCTCACATTAGAACGCACAACAAAGGAGACGTGGAACAAACTTGCTCAAAAATATAAAGTATCAACGGTAACTATTCGTAATGATCTTAATTACTTAAAAAAGAAAGGTTGTGTGACACGCTGTTATGGTGGAGCTTTACTGAATGATCTATTTACCTTTGACCAGGCACTAAATGACAAGAAAAAAATTAATAGCAATATAAAAGCACGTCTTGGTGCCTACGCGGCATCATTAATTAATCATGGTGATACTGTGATCCTCGATTCAGGATCTACAACAGAACAAATTGCTTACCATCTACAAGACAAACGTCAACTTACAATAATGACAAACGGTATTAATATCGCTTATCAGTTGGCTAGCCAGCCCGATATTGACGTTATGGTCACGGGTGGCACTATACGTAAAAAGTCCTACTCACTTCACGGTAGTAATGGCGAAGAACTACTTACTGGTTTTCGTTTTAATAAACTGTTTATTGGTGTTGATGGATTCGATATCAATACTGGTATAACAACGCCTCATCAAGGCGAAGCCGACATAAACCGAAAAATGGTTGAAGCCGCTCAAACAATTATTGCCTTAACTGACTCCTCTAAATTTGGTCGTCAAAGCTTTTGCTTAATCGCTCGTCCAGATCAGCTCAACATACTGATCACCGATAGTGGTATTCCACCACATTATCACACTGAGCTTATCCAAATGGGTGTTGATGTTCGTATCATCGATTAATAATAAATCAAAGAGAAAACAATAAAACGAGGTTTGTAGCTTTATATTTTACTCCTCGTTTTTTCGGTAAAACACAAAATTGTGATCTCACGCAGATAACACTCCGAAATCCCCAATTTCATCCTTTTCACACCATCACTTTCGATTCTCATTTCATTCAATCCAAGCTCTATCAGGCTTTCGGTCTATTACTCTTCTACAAAAACGAAAGGCAACACTTTCGGTTTAAGTAAACCGAAAGGGATTTACACTTAAAAACGAAAGAACAACCACTGTGATCTAGCTTTAATTTTTATTTACATTGCCCTGCTTTAATACAAATCAAAAGAAAGCGAAACATTTCGAACTCAATAACGAAATAAAACAAAAGATGAGGTTAAGGCATGACTAGCGTAGAACGCAGACAAAAAATCATGATTCACATTCGCCAACATGGTTCAAGCAAAGTCGACCATTTTGTCGACTTGTTTAATGTCTCTGCAGTCACGATCCGACATGACCTCAACTTATTGGAAAAAGAGGGATGCGTATTCCGTTGTTACGGAGGGGCTAGTCTTAACCCTAACTTCGCCTTTGATCAACCTTTGTACCGTAAAGATCAACTTAATCGCAGTGTTAAACAAAGTATCGCTAAAGCTGCAGCAGATCTCATTAACGATGGTGAAGCGGTTATTTTAGATTCTGGTTCAACTATCGGATTAATGCCGCAATATCTCACGCACAAGCAACAATTAGTTGTTATGACCAATGCTCTAAATACGGCTTATCAGCTCAGTGGCGTTGAAAATATAGATCTACATGTCATTGGTGGAAGCTTGCGCCGTGCATCGTGCTCACTTGTCGGCTCACATGGTGAACAACAAATTCGCTCCTACCTCTTCGACAAACTTTTCTTAGGGGTTGATGGCTTTGATCTAAGTGCTGGCATCACCACTCCCGATAGCAACGAAGCACAAATTAACCGTGCAATGTGCGAAGTTGCTCACCAAGTTATTGCTGTTACTGACTCAAGTAAATTTGGCCGCAAGAGCTTCTGCATGATTCGAGCGGCTAGCCAAATCGATGTCTTAGTCACCGATAGCCAAATTCCTCACGCTACCCATCAAGCACTGCTTGAGCTGGGTGTTGACGTCATTATTGCAGACCAAATTGTTAACTAGGAAAGATCATGAAATCGTTACTTTCATTAATACAAAAACATAAGCAAGGACAGGCAACTGGAATTTATTCGGTATGTTCTGCTCACCCTTTGGTTATTGAAGCAGCACTAAAACAAGCCGCGAAAGACAAGCAACTGGTACTGATCGAAGCGACATCAAATCAGGTAAATCAATTTGGTGGCTACACAGGAATGACACCAAAAGACTTTACTGAGCGTGTATTCAAACTTGCAGATCAACTGAGCTTTCCGGTTAAAAATATTGTGCTAGGAGGCGACCACTTGGGCCCTAACTGCTGGCAAAACCTTTCAGCAGAAGATGCAATGAAATTATCGGAACAAATGGTCCACGACTATGTCACCGCGGGCTTTAAGAAAATTCATCTTGATTGCTCAATGCCATGCGCTGACGACACTACGCCGTTAAGCGAAGATATTATGGCAGAGCGTGCTGCAAAACTCTGTTTAGCAGCCGAACAAGCATTTCAAGCAATAGATGGGGAAGCACCTGTTTATGTTATTGGTACAGAGGTTCCAACACCAGGCGGAGCGCTGGAGTCGTTAGACGAAGGTGTTGAAGTTACTAAGCCAGAAGAAGCCATCACCACTTTGAATGCTCACCATCAAGCCTTTAGTGACTTTGGACTTGGTTATGTTTGGCCTCGCGTTATTGGCCTTGTTGTTCAACCAGGGGTTGAGTTTGATCACCACTCGATCCATCACTACCAGCACCAAGCAGCCAAACCGCTCAGTAAGATGATTGAAAAACAGCCTTACCTTGTGTTTGAGGCACACTCGACGGATTATCAAAATCCAGCGGCTTACCAACAATTAGTTGAAGACCATTTTGCCATCTTAAAAGTCGGCCCTGCCCTCACATTTGCTCTTCGTGAAGCCCTATTCGGTTTAGACCGGGCTGAGAAAGAATGGCTAGGCACTCACCACGCTTCCCACTTACGCGAAACCATCGAACAAGTAATGCACGAACAACCAGATTACTGGCGTTCATATTACCTAAGCAAAGGCCACCAACAATTCCTTGATTGCAACTACAGCTTAAGCGATCGCATTCGTTACTACTGGACACATCCAGATGTGCAAGCCGCACAACACGCGTTGTTTGAACACTTAACAGCAAACCCACTACCTGTCACGTTGCTTAGCCAGTACTTACCTAATCAAGCTAAAGCGATTACCCAACAACTTATTGACAATACGCCAGCTGACATCGTCATTCACAAGATCATGGAAGTGACAAGCGTCTATTCCAACGCTTGTTATGTCAACAACGTGGCGAGCAAGGAGACCATCTGATGACAACATTTTTAAACTACCAAGATAAATGGCTAGAACAACGCAATGGTATTCATACCGCACGTGAAATTAACCAACAACCAAGGTTATGGCGTGAGCTTGGCATGATATTGGAACAGCAATTTGACGATGTGAACGCATTCTTATCTCCTCTCACATCACGCTCTGATTTACGCATTATCTTAACGGGCGCTGGCACATCTGCCTTCGTTGGTGATGCTGCAGTACCTTTCATTCAGGCTGGGCTTAACTTCCAAGTTGAATCGATTCCAACAACAGACTTAGTGTCCAACCCTGAGCAATATTTAGACTCAAGCCGACCAACACTTTTAGTGTCATACGCGCGCTCAGGTAACAGCCCTGAAAGTGTGGCGGCAGTTGAACTTGTTGATCAGTTTATCGACGAAAGCTACCACCTGTTTTTAACCTGCAATAGTGAAGGCGCGCTTTCTCATTTTGCTCAAGATGCAAGTCATGCATATTGCATGTTAATGCCTGAAGGCACCAACGATAAAAGCTTTGCAATGACATCCAGCTTTAGCTGCATGTTAATGGCTACACTCACCTTACTGAGTGGTGATATGCCAAAACTGTGGCGCAGCCAAATCGATGTAACCGCTCAGCTCTGTGAAGACAAATTATCTCAATGGTCAGAAGCGATTAAACAACTCGCAACCGAACCTTATGAGCGCTTAATTGTTCTCGGCAGTGGTGGTTTCTCTGGCTTAGCACGTGAAGCCTCTCTGAAATCGCTTGAGCTAAGTGCAGGCAAAGTGATGACGACTTTTGACTCATCACTCGGGTTCCGTCACGGACCTAAATTTACCATCAACGACAAAGCATTGGTGATTCAGTTTTTCTCAAGTGATGAATACACCCGCTTGTACGACACCGACCTCTACAACGAGATCAGCAAAGACCAACTCGCACTGCGCCATATTGCGTTAAGTGAGAGTGCAATCAATGGCGAAGGGGCATTTGAACTTGGTCATCTTGGGCTAGGCGATGCATGGCTCTGTTTCCCATACATCTTGTTCTGCCAAATGTTGGCCTTTGAGAAATCACTCCAGTTAGGTTTTGGCCCTGATAACCCATGCCCAACAGGCGAAGTAAACCGTGTGGTACAAGGCGTCACTATCTATACACACAAAAAATAACCTACCCATTTAACAAGTAACCGCATTTAAAAAGGACAATACAATGCCAAATATCGTTTTAAGTCGAATAGATGAACGCTTAGTCCACGGCCAAGTAGGCGTGCAATGGGTAGGTTTTGCTGACGCAAATATTGTTGTCGTGGTTAACGACGAAGTCGCGAACGATGAAATTCAACAAAACCTAATGGAAATGGTACTGGCTGATGGCATTGCCATCCGTTTTTGGACAGTGCAAAAAACCATCAACACCATTCACAAAGCCGCCGACCGCCAGCGTATTTTATTAGTTTGTCGTACGCCTCGCGATTTCCGTCAATTGGTCGAAGGAGGTGTGCCTATCACCAAGATCAACATCGGCAATATGCACTACGCCGAAGGGAAAAAACAAATTTATAAAACTGTTTCAGTTGATGCTGAAGATATAACGGAATTTGAAAAGCTAAAAGCACTAGGGGTGAATTGCACAATACAAGGTGTACCCACTGAAGGTGCTACCGACCTCTTTACTCTTATTTGATAAAAAGGACAATACTAATGGAAATAGGATTCTTACAGGCATTGATGCTCGGCATCTTAGCCTTCTTTGCTGGCCTTGACTTGTTCAATGGCTTAACCCACTTTCACCGCCCTGTCGTATTAGGGCCTCTGGTCGGCTTCATTCTAGGCGACTTGCAAACCGGTATCTTAGTTGGAGGGACGTTAGAGCTAATTTGGATGGGTCTAGCCCCTCTAGCTGGTGCTCAGCCACCTAACGTGATTATCGGTACGATCGTAGGTACCACTTTTGCAATCAGCACCAGCGTTGAGCCAAACGTGGCGGTAGGTGTAGCTGTACCTTTCGCGGTCGCGGTACAAATGGGTATCACACTCCTGTTCTCAGCAATGTCAGCAGTAATGTCTAAATGTGATGAGTATGCACAAAACGCTGATACTGACGGCATCGAGCGCGTCAACTACTTTGCGCTAGCAGTACTCGGTACCTTCTATTTCCTATGTGCATTTTTACCCGTTTACCTTGGCGCAGAACACGCAGGAGCCATTGTTGAAACCCTACCGAAAGAGCTTGTCGACGGTTTAGGCGTAGCAGGCGGCATCATGCCAGCGATTGGTTTCGCGGTACTAATGAAAATCATGATGAAAAACGTCTACATCCCTTACTTTATTCTAGGTTTTGTTGCTGCTGCGTGGCTTCAACTACCCATCCTCGCAATTGCTGCTGCAGCAACAGCCATGGCGGTAATTGACTTCATGCGTAAATCTGAACCTACACCTGTCACTGCACCTGCTGAGGATCTTGAAGATGGAATCTAATGTAAGTAACGAACTTGACCTTCGTACAACCCAACTTGCCGATGTACAACCAGCTCCTAGTGCCGCTCAAGATGAGTATGAAAACAAAGAAATTGGAGCAGAGTTAAACAAATCAGACATCAACCGCATGGTTTGGCGTTCTTTGTTATTGCAAGCATCATTTAACTTTGAGCGTATGCAGGCATCAGGTTGGCTTTACGGTTTATTACCCGCACTGAAGAAAATCCACACCAATAAAGCGGATCTTTCTAAAGCGATGCAAGGCCACATGGGCTTCTTCAATACGCACCCATTTTTGGTGACCTTTGTGATGGGCATTGTGCTGGCAATGGAACGCTCTAAGCAGAACGTCAGCAGTATCCAAAGTACCAAAATTGCCGTTGGTGCACCAATGGGCGGTATCGGTGATGCAATGTTCTGGCTCACCCTACTACCTATCTGCGGAGGTATTGGCGCTGACCTTGCGTTGCAAGGATCCATAATGGGTGCTGTGTTCTTCATCGTACTTTTTAACGTTGTGCATTTTGGCCTCCGTTTCGGCCTTGCTCACTATGCCTACCGTATGGGTGTTGCAGCCATCCCGATGATTAAGGCAAACACCAAGAAAGTTGGCCACGCAGCTTCTGTTGTCGGTATGACGGTGATCGGCGCACTGGTTGCTACCTACGTTCGCCTGTCAACAACCGCAGAAATCACAGCTGGTGATGCAGTAGTTAAATTGCAGGCAGATGTTATCGATAAACTGATGCCAGCATTTCTACCATTGCTTTACACCCTCGCAATGTATGCGTTAGTGAAACGTGGTTGGAGCCCAATAAAACTTATTGGTATCACTGTGACACTGGGTGTTGCTGGGCGTTTCATGGGCTTCTTATAAGTAGATTAAGTCACTCACATATTATCAATAAACCATTATGGGGCCAGCGTGTTTGGCTCCAAAAAAGGAATGCTACATGATTGCTGTAATTCTATCTGGACACGGTGCTTTCGCTTCCGGAATCGAGCAAGCCATTCATCAAATCATCGGTGAACAAGATCAATTTAGAGCCATTGATTTTCCTGTCGATATGACGACACCGCAACTTGAAACGGCAATGCGCACAGCCATTAACGAATTAGATTCGAATGACGGCATTGTCTTCCTTACCGACCTACTGGGTGGAACCCCTTTTCGTACCGCTTCGCTATTGAGCCAAGAGCGCCAAGACATCGAAGTGATTACAGGCACCAACATGCAAATGGCAGCTGAAATGCTACTTGAGCGTGACGAACTCACCATTGCTGAATTCCCTAAGCAAGCGTTGGAATGCGGTCGTAGAGGTATCACCTCACTGACTATTGAAATGGCACTAAAATCAGAAAAATCTGTGGCGGTAGCAGAAGATGGGATCTAACCACCAACATTATCGTGCAGCGCGAGTATTAAAAGACGAGCAGTGGCTAAACGATGGTGTCGTCTCTGTCGCAGCCGATGGCACTATCGCAGCCATTGAAAGCTATTGCGTGAGTAAGCACAGTGACATCACCAATTTAGGCAATGTGAGCTTACTACCCGGCATGATTGATAGCCACGTTCACGGTGCAAAAGGCTGCGATGTGATGGACGCAAGCCATGACAGCCTTAATCACATGTCACGTTTTTTCGCGAGCCAAGGGGTCACAGGGTTTGTCGCAACAACAGTGACCGCACCCGTAGCAAAAATTCGCGCAGCGCTTCAACAAATCGCAAAAAGTAAACACACAGGCGTCGATGGTGCCTCAATTTTGGGATCGTACCTCGAAGGACCTTACTTTACTGAAAAGCACAAAGGAGCTCATCCAACCGAATGGTTTCGCGCTCTATCTATTGAAGAGATCGACAATTGGATCTCTTACAGTGATGGCGAGCTGATTACCGTCGCGCTTGCGCCAGAAAAAGCAGGCGCACTAAAGGCGATTCAGCACCTTAAACAACAGGGTATCAAAGTGATGCTTGGCCATACTGATGCGAGTTTTGATCAAGTTCAAGCCGCATTCGATGCTGGAGCTGATGGCATTGTGCATTGTTATAACGGAATGCGCGGATTACATCATCGTGATCCTGGTGTAGTGGGCGCAGGACTTTGTCATCCAAATAGCTTCGTCGAAATCATTGCAGACGGTCACCATGTGCATCCAACCGCCGTCGATGTGGCGCATCGTTGCTGCCAATCTCGATTAACACTGATCACTGACGCCATGTGCGCAACGCACATGCCAGATGGGCAATATCGACTCGGTGAGTTCATTGTCACGGTGCAAGGCGGCATTGCAATGACCGATTCAGGTAGCTTAGCAGGCAGTACGTTAACCATGCCAATGGCTGTTCAAAATATTCAACGCTGGCTCAACCTATCCCTTGAGCAAGCGTGGCTGTTGGCCTCACTTACGCCAGCAAAATCTTTAGGTATTCAAGATCAACTCGGCACACTCGCAGTAGGCAAGCACGCCTCTATGGTCGCACTGAGTTCAGATTTCATCATTTTAAAAACATGGGTGAAAGGGCGTCTAGTATTTGATGCGGTTTCAATTCCCAATCAGGAGGCTTTATGTATCTAATTTCTTCACGTGAAATGTTAAAACGCGCTCAACTTGGCGGTTACGCAGTTCCTGCTTTCAATATCCATAACCTTGAAACAGTGCAAGTAATTGTTGAAACTGCTTCTGAAATGGGATCGCCTGTAATTCTTGCAGGCACTCCGGGTACATACGATTATGCAGGTACCGATTACTTGATCAGCATCTGTAAAGAAGCTGCACATAAACACTCAATGCCACTCGTGCTGCACCTAGATCACCATGAAGATCGTCAAGACATTATCCACAAAGTTGAGCACGGCATCCGTTCCGTTATGATCGATGGTTCCCATTACGCATTTGATCAAAATATCGATATCGTTCGTTCTGTGGTTGAACACTGTAATCGCTACGATGCAAGCGTTGAAGCAGAGCTAGGGCGCTTAGGTGGTCAAGAAGATGACTTGATCGTTGATAGCGCCAATGCACTCATGACAGACCCGGCTTCTGCGGCTGAATTTGTTCGTCGAACAGGTATTGATGCCCTCGCCGTTGCTATTGGTACCGCTCACGGCCTTTATAAAGCAGAACCAAGGCTCGACTTTTCTCGCTTAGAAAAAATTCGAGCAGTCGTTGATATTCCATTAGTATTACACGGTGCGTCAGGTGTACCAGATAACATGGTAAGACGCTGCATCGATCTTGGGGTGTGCAAAGTAAATGTTGCTACTGAATTAAAAATCGCATTCTCCAATGCAGTAAAACAGCACTTTGCCGAGAACCCAGAAGCGAATGACCCTCGTAAATACATCACGCCAGGTAAAGCGGCGATGAAGCAAGTCGTTATCGATAAAATTCGTATGTGTGGTAGTGAAGGCAAACTTTAAACCAATACCACAACAACACCAAATCGGTGAAATCTACCCTAGAAACCTTCTTACAAGTTGCCTCTTCGCGAGGCAACCTTTTTGAAAATATCTACCTTAAATAACTCAAAGGAAAAAGCTTTACCCTCATATTTTGGTCATGCTGCTAAATCTTTCAAAAAGAAAATCCAAGAATAATCTAATGCGTTTAGGCTGATACTTCTTACTAATGTAAACGACATTCAAATCTGCGCTTGATACAGACATCGATGTGTTGAAATTCTTCATGTATCCATTAAGGATCGTAACAAGACGCAGGTTATTAATATCAGCTTGCACGTCTAGAACAGATTTAAGCGCGATCCCTACTCCTTCTAATGCCCAATATCGAATTACCTCACCATCATCTGAAAACCGCTTCGGTACAACGGTGATTGCGTTCTTCTTGTCTTTCTCCTGAAAATGCCATGTCTTTAGCTCCTCATTACTACGAAGCATTGCCAAACAATCATGATTAACTAGGTCTTGTGGCTTTAATGGTGTTCCATGCTTTGCTAAATATTCAGGTGATGCGCATAGCACTCGTCGGCTTGGTGACAATCGTCGTGATATTAAACTGCTATCTGCAAGCTCTCCATATCGAATCACAATATCCATACCTGATTCAGCAATATTAGAGATATGATCGTCCAAGTATAGATAAGGCACAACATCTGGATACCGTTTACAGAACTCAGACAATATAGGAAGAATGTATTGTTTACCGATATCTTTTGGTGCAACGATTTTTAATGAGCCTTTCACTTCCTTGACGCCATTCTGGATAAGGTTTTCAGCTTCACTGACGTTATCCAATATCTCAATACAGGCTTTATGGTAGAGCTCACCAGAGTCTGTCAGTGATACATGCCTTGTGCTTCGATTAAGAAGCTTCACACCATATCTTTCTTCAAGTGCCTGAAGCCTTGCCGTCATAGTTGCAGGAGAAAGGCCAAGATCACGCCCTGCAGCCGCTAGCCCTTGATGCTTCACAATGCTCACGAACATTGCCATATCAGAAAACTTGTCCACGTCTCACCTCTATTGTTCAGATTAACCGAATAATGATTTCGTATTTTACTCAATTATCAAATTAATACGAATGAATATAATGGCAACCATCAACAAGAACAACGAAAAGGAACGGATTATGAAACAGGAAAAAACAACGTACGTCATCATTGGCGGCACATCAGGTATCGGGGAAGCCGTCGCGAAACACTTCGATAATGGCAAGAATATTGTCCACGTTGCAAGCCGACAAACTGGGCTAGATATCAGTGACGAAAAAGCGGTGCATTGTTACTTCGAATCCATTGGCCCTTTCGAGCACCTTGTTGTTACCGCTGGCTCATACGCTCCTGCCGGAAAGGTGACAGA
Organism: Photobacterium frigidiphilum; assembly: GCF_003025615.1. GTDB lineage: Bacteria > Pseudomonadota > Gammaproteobacteria > Enterobacterales > Vibrionaceae > Photobacterium > Photobacterium frigidiphilum. Next base: position 32,754 of record NZ_PYMJ01000011.1, read on the forward strand.
TGTCGCCATTGATGATGCAAAAAAAGCATTTGATACCAAATTCTGGGGAACAATTAATGTCGCGAAGCATGCGGTTCGTTACATGACACCTAATGGTTCTATCACGCTTACAACGGGAATGCTTTCACGCAAAGTGGTTGCCAACACTTACACAAAAACAGCCATTAATGCCGCTCTAGAAGCCGTGACAAAAGTGCTAGCTAAAGAATTGTCACCTATTCGCGTTAACGCTGTCAGCCCGGGTCTCACAATGACCACGGCCTATAACAACATGGATGAAACAACGCGTGAAGCGATGTATGAAAACGCTAAACGTAATTTACCCGCAGGCAAAGTTGGTGAGGCTTCAGATATTGCGATGGCTTACGTCATGGCTATCACAAATCAATACATGACAGGCTCAATCATCGATGTCGATGGCGGCGCTTTAGTCAACTAACACATAAAAAATAACGTATGGGCGTACAAACTTACGCCCATCAATATCGAAAAATAAGTAGAGATAATCAATCATGAAAAAAGAAAAAATGCCATTTCAGGTCTGGATTTTAACACTCGCGGCATTCGCCATCGGCACCGCAGAGTTTGTTATTGCGGGGATTCTTCCTCAGATAGCAACGTCACTCTCTATTACTGAAGGTCAGGCTGGTTACTTAATCAGTGCTTACGCATTAGCCATTGTTATCGGCGGTCCAATCTTAACCATTTATTTAGCCCGTTTTAATAAGAAGATTGTACTGACAGGATTAATGGCACTGTTTATTATCGGTAATATACTGTCAGCGTTAGCACCCACCTATAACTTACTATTGGTTAGCCGCGTTATTGCAGGTCTTGTACAAGGTCCGTTTTATGGCATTGGCGCTGTTGTCGCAACCAACTTAGTATCAGAGAAAATGGCAGGTCGTGCTGTTGGGCAGATGTTCGCAGGTCTGACTCTTGCTAATGTACTGGGGGTTCCTGCAGGCACGTGGATTAGCTTGCAGTTCGGATGGCACAACACATTCTTTACTGTTGCCGCATTCGGTGCCGTCGCAATGGTTTCAATTCTAACGTCTATCAAATCAACGGGTCATGGTGAAGCGAAGAACATTAAAACCCAGCTTATGGCTTTCAGAAATCCCATGCTATTAATTAGCTTAGCGATTACTGCTTTATCATGGTCTGGTTTCATGACGCTATATGGCTACCTTGCTCCTATCGCTATGCACACGACGGGTTACGGTGAAGAGGCCGTTACTTGGATTCTCGTTATTGTTGGAGTTGGCTTAATCATTGGTAATATACTGGGTGGTCGTTCTTCCGACAAAAACCTTGGTAAAGCCTCTATGTTCTGGGCTGTTGCAATGATTATCTCGTTGGTTGCTGTCGGTCTGGTCGTTGATAACAAGATTTTGTTTGTCGTCGCCGCGTTTGTATTTGGTATTGCATCGTTTGCAAACGTACCCGCTATGCAGCTTCGAGTGATGAATCATGGTGGTGAAGGTCAAGAACTGGCAGCAACCGCGAACATTTCAGCCTTTAACTTAGCAAATGCGTTTGGTGGATTCCTCGGCGGCATGGTACTTGATAGCCAACTCGGCGCTGGCATGATCCCTTTCGCGGCAGTCATTGTTCCAATAATTGGCTTACTGTTCATCGCTAAAGCAAACAGACGTGAAAAAACACAAGGTGAATTAGCAACCAACCTTACCTAAGGTAACCCACTAATTAATAATGAAAAATAATGTAATTCTATAAGAATAAAAAGCTAAGCCCACTAATTTTTACGAGTAGTAAGAATTAGTGGGTTTTATACATCAGAGAAACGCTTGAAAACACCGCCATTGTCTATAAAGACTAAAATGCTCGCCTTGAAGTACTTCTGAATATGCAGGAAGCAATAATAAGTATCTGTTCTGAAAATAAAAAGGGATTAAAATCGACAAAGTTCAATTCGTAAATGCGTTTCGTCTTCGTAAGCAAGAACTGATTGGAAGTGAGCACTTTTATCGATCTGTGCTGAAAATATATCTTTATACTCTGGTGAACCGATGAATAGGATTTGAGTTGTTTTGATCATCAACCCTTCTTCATCGAAAATAGCTTGTAGGTCAGATTCAATCACACAAACGAGTACTTGACCAAACCGAGCCTGTAAATCAAGTTCACGTGCATTAGCGAACTGAACCTTTGTGGTTAGCTGAGATTCGACCATGCTGATCAGTTCAACAAAGCGGTGCATATCAGTTGAGCAATTTTCAATCAGTTTCATCTGCTCAGACAAAAGTAACGATTCCAATCCGTCGTTTAGTTTAGCTGTGATTAACCACTGTTTAATATTCTTTTTAATGCGTTTGTAACGATTGGATTTAATCGCTCGCTTAAGAAACTGATTTAGTTTGATGTTTCGATCGGCAATGGTTAGTTTTTTATCAAGGTTACAAAATTCAATGTGCAATAAAGCATGGGTCGTTATATCAAGAAGAAGCGTTGAGTTCATTTCTGTTCCGTTGAAACCTTAAGGACCAAATCATCATACTACCGACGGCTTATATATGTCTAACTAACATTAGATCGCAATGCTTGCTCTAATGCCAACTAACCAAGTATTTAAATCAGACGACAACGCAGTATTTTTAATATATTGAACATCTGGAGTGATATTAATGTACTCGTTATCGCCAAAGGCATCTTCATTAGGCTCTGACCAATTCACGGCAAAACCAAGGCACTGCAGACGAGTATCTGCACGCTATCAGCAGCAATTAGTGATTGAGAATTTAGCCAAATTACAGCCTTATCAGTTTTAATTTATGCTGATGGTTGTTAATGGTAACGATCTGGCAACCATTGTTTCTTGCGTGATAGCCGTTTGCTTTTTATCCATCAAGCGAATCATATGTTGAATATTGGTATTCCATAACATTGCATTCAACTCTAGTGTACGCATGCTTTCTGTTTGTTTAATAAAGTTATCAAGGTTAGTATGTTTTTGCCAGACTATCTCCTGAGTTGGCACAATAAATCCTTTAATACTTGGATAGGCCATCGCTATTACTAAACCTTTTGGATCGAAGTCTGTAAACAAATAAAGCGGTTTCTCAGGATGTTCTTTTAATTGGTTCTTAATAAAATCCAGACTGGTGCGAGTTGAAAAATACTCATCGCCGCGGTAAACCACCAAGGGATCCATACGAATCACCTCTTCTGGTAATTTAGCCTGATGAATGCTTTTCATTAATGCTTTATTTTCCACCACCAGCAACGCTTGATGTTGATGATTTACGAGTGTCTCTTTATCCATTACACAAATAGCACTAACGGGATTATTTACTATTGCTTGCTTAAGCTTCAACGGCCCGAGAATTGAACGTACAAGTAGCCATTCTTCTCCCGCCTTTGCAGCCCCTGCTTTATCATCGTTAAATATCGCTGAGGTTTGGATACGTTCTTTCGCATTAGGTTTAAGCAGTTGGTCTAGTTCAATGGAGGGGGCGATATATTGCCGAATGATCCATTCTAATGTTTGGTAGTCTTGCTCAGACAGCAACAAGTGCTTGCCTTTGATATCAAGTATACCAAAGCCATAAGTATCCCTTAATTCAGCAAGCCATTTACTTAAAGTAACTTTGACTTTCTTTTGTAGGATGATATTAGCCAGTGTCTGAAGCTGTTTAATTTTAAGCATAGCGTGTAAATTTATAGTCGTGAATGATCATATTTCCAACTCCAGAAGGCTGGCCACTTACAACTGGCTCTGCCGAAATACGTTGTTTTAATGGTGACTTATCCAGATCTTGTCTTACCCAGACATGCAGTGCAAACAACCATAAATTGCTCGGTAATGCCTGATCTGCCTGTTGCAAAAATAGTAATGCAGAAACCGGTTTATTAGGTGGCAAAGACCGTATAAAGCTGACAACCAGAGTTTGAAACTGAGAGGGATTCAACTCACGTTCCGACTGCTGCGAAAGGGTTAACTGGCATTTTTCAGATTTCACCTTCGGATCAGTAGTTTGGGAGCGTTCAGTGAAGACTTTATTTGCCAAACGCTCTGCAACTTGTTGATTGACTTTGGCAATACCCAAGTGAATTCGAGGCTGGATCGCACCTGTTTTTCTAGGCAACCGATTATAGAGCGCTTTTTCAGGCTCGGTCTCGCAGCTAAATTCAAACGCCGAATGGCGATAGAGATAAGTACGCCACTGTTTAAGCCGTTGTGCATGGTGTTCGGGACGATGATAACCAAATAGTTTATGTCTTAGCTTAGGTAACAAGTGCTGGAGCTTTTCTCGTGTTCTTTGTGCCTGAGTGAGCAAATCGTTGTAAAAAACTCGCCGCAGGGGAATATGCTGGCTGGCCAGCCGATCTAACTCATCTCGGTCCAGCAAAGCCAACGAATCAGAAAGCCGTGTGACTTGTTGGATCACTTGCTGATTTTCCCGTTTTTTCTCTTCAAGGGTGCTGACATACCCAAAGTGGTTATCGAGTTTGAGATCCAGTAACGCGGTATTATCTTTTACGCTATCCGTTAAACTGTATACATCGTTGCGAATGGCTTCGAGGTGATGGTCGGCATCGTCGTTACGTTGCTCGTTCTTAGCATGAGTGTATTGTTCTACCGCATGCAACATCTGCTCTTGCCACGCCACTATATCAACGGCCCGAATTCGACGTTGCTCTTTTTGTACCGCCACATCAAACATGTCACGCAAGGCACTGGATAGTCGAAATCCTTGTTCATAAGTGCCACTTACTAACCCTTGATTTGCGAGTGTTTGCCAACTGCGAGAACGCCCAACTTGCACCTCTCGTTGATGATATGCATCCTCAAGATTACCCTGCTGAGCATGCAGTGCTTTAATGACTTCAGAAATTACAGACTGTGACATCAGAACAGATCCCCATTCTCTGGCTCAAATTCCGGTTCTAATTCCACAATTTGATGCTGTTCAGCATAGAAATCGAGTAATTCATAAAACCATTCCAACTTTCCGCTCGCTTTATAGATTTTCTGATCACGATTCGATTCAAAAATTAATCCCGTCTCTACCATGCGTGACAAAATCACCCCAAGCTGACCATCTACGTTGTCTTTATTACTTTTCCAGAATATCGCGATCCCTTTCAGCTCTTCTCGTAATGCTGGCTGTTCATTAATGGATGCCAACAACTCATGAAAACGGATAACATCACCGGATGACAATGCCACGTCGTGATGATTCGCACTCATCAGCAAGTTCAAAAAGTGAATAAGTGGCTTTATATCTTGTACCACCTCACGAAATACTTTATCAATTTCATTGGGTTTATCATTCAAATCAATCCAAGCCGCATACCAAGCACTGCCCTGCGGTGTAGACACCAATTCCAAATTAATCGGCTTCAGCCACGCACGCATCCGCTGCTGATTATCATCACTCGCTAAATAGCGATAGCATTCCGGAGTCCGGTACTGGCAAATAAACTCCCCCGCTAACAATTGCCACGCAAGTTGCTCAAACATGGGCTTCCTCCTCATTGAGTATGGCTTCAATGCTTGCTGATAGTCCTTGATGACCAGCCACAAAAGTGACAATGTCACGACCTGGTTTTTCTATGTAATAGGTGTGCTTGTATTCCCCTAACAATTCAGGGTCTGGATCGGGAAAGGCACTGGTAATAGCTATATCATTTTCAGTTAAAGTCGCCAGTAGTTTGGCGCTGTTATACCGCGAAAAATTACCGAGTTCATCAACTGGCCAGTTAATCATTGTGTTAGATTTACCACGCAGTAAATTGGTTAAGGCGATGAATATTTGAATCAATATCAGGTATGAGAGCCCAGTACTTGAAATATCAACCAGCTCTGCGCCTGTCACTGCTTTTTTGGCATGGCCATTTTCCACCACATCCACCTCTAAATTAAACAGCAGGGTGAGATCAACATGGTTTTTACTACGTTGAGAAAAGAGTTGCGCGAGCTCTAATAGGTTATCGACCAGAGCCTGCGGAGGCAGTGACTGATTTTGAATTTGCCAATTATCATAATCAGTAAGAAAACTTCGTAGTAAAGGCCAGTAGGCCTCCTCTTTCACTTTAGATGCAAGACGAATCTGGATATTTTCAATGGCTTCAAATGCGCGCACATTCGCTAACTGCTTACTCAGTTGCTGAGATTTGTGTTGAATACTCTGCTCAAACTGACTCAGGTATTGATAGAAATATCGAATACTCTGTGCGGTATTTGACAATTCAGTAAACAGGGTGGCTTGTACCTGTTTTAATTCAGCCTGAAAAGATAAGTTTATGGGTTCAGCCATTGTTAGCCAGTCATCATCACAACCGTGCTCTTGCTCCCATTGCTGCCATAACCGATAGGTATTGGTATCCACCTCCTGTAAAAACACTTTCTTCAGGGCATAGAATAATTTCCCTCCGTGTTTATTCAGATCATCTAAACGTTTCTGTACGGTTTGCCATTGATGATGAATAAGCGCTAAGGTATCTGCTTCGGTTTTTTCTTCAATGATATGCGACTGGAAGTACGGAGAAATCTGTTGCTGCAAGCTTTGACAAGCTAGCTGATCTTCCTTGATTTGCCTAAGCTGATTTTCCACCTTAGTTAGCTGTTGTTTAAATTGTTTCGTTTGATCTTCTAACTTGGCCGTCTGCAACTCTACATTGCGTTTATACTCAGTCATCTGGCTGTCTAGGCGACCATGCTTTTGTTGATATTCTGGATGTCGCAGCCATTCATCGGTTGACCAACGTTGGTATTTTTCAACCACCTCTCGCGCTTCAAATGCTTGTTTATTTTCTGCCTTTAAACGCTCACGTTCTTGCTCTTGCTTCTGAAGCGTTTGCGTATCAACGCCTCCTTGCTTGAGAGCCCGCATCCGCTCTTGATCATTTTCTGCTAGCCTTTTTTCTTGCTTAGATCTGAGGTCACTAATTTCCTGCGTTTTACGTGAAAATAGGTTTCCTTCTTGGGTCGCTAATTTACTTAACGTGTCTTGTTCTTGCTGCTGTGAAGCTCGATAGTCTTGGTCGCACTGCACGATAATTGCTTGAATGTCTTGTACTAAACTTTGCAGTTGTTGCTGCTTCTCGGCTGCTTGATGGCAATAACGTTCACTTAATGATGATTGATATTCTTGGTGTTTGTGCTCTAACTCTTGCGCCGCTTGATTAGCTTGTGTAAGTTTACTGTCACAAGTTTTGAGCTCATATTGTACTTGCTGCACAAGTTTTCGTTGTTTTATATATTGCCTGGCAAGTTTCTCCTGTTTGGCTTTATAACCTGATATTGCCAATTGAGAGGCTTTTTCTTGTGCTCGATTTTCTGACAGTAAATTCTGTAACTTTTCTTCATCGACCAACTCTACCGTGCTGATCGCATCTAGGTTTATTTCAACGCCGTATAACGCATCGGTCGAAGAAAACTGTTGTGGTTGCAGATCGGTACGCAACAATAATTCAGGCTGAATTACCTTGCCAATACTCGTTAACCAATTCGGCTGAGAGGTGCGCAAAAAGTAGAGTAAGCTATGCTCGCTCGGCGTTTGATAATGTAGTAACTCTTGATAACGCGCTTCTACTCCTTGCAGAGATGCTTTTTCACCTTTCAGCTGGCTTTCTAGCTCTAATACTTGCGCATCTAAATGTCGGATCTTTTCCGACTCGCTAACATGTTGTTGATCATAGCGTTGCTTCTGCTCAATGAGTTCTTTAACCGCTCGCTGCTTGGCTGCTAATTCGCTTTTCTGTTCATCGGTAAGTGGTGGGTTTTCCGCCATTACTTTTAACGCTGCAATGTTTTCAACCAACGGGATTTTTAACGCTTCTTGTGTTTCTCGTTTCTGATTAGCCTCTGAACGAATCTGGCTTTGTTGTTCTCTATACTGCTGAGTTAATGTACCTTTACGCTGGGTAAGCTGCTTAGAATTGTGATTGAAGGTCTCTTCCCGATCACGAATTCGGCTTTCAAATGTTCGACCAATATCATGTCTTAACTCGCTATATTGAAGCTCTATAGCCTCGGCTCCCGATTTTAAATGGCTAATCTGCTGATTGAGTTCTTCAATACGGGTGCTTCGCTGGGGAATTCGTGAAACCAGTTGCTTCAAATACTCAATATTGATGTTTTGATAGCTCTTGTGATCTGATTCAAGTGCTGAGATTGTTTTCTCAATGGCTGATATTTCTGCCTCAAGTTTAATCACCTTTGATGTCCATTCCCGTTGGCACTGAACAACATGGGCATTATGATCTTGCGACTGTTGATATAATTCCTCACCATACTGTACTTTTTCAGTCAGCAAGCTTTCGACTTCATTTATCAGCTGTACAACCAGACTGGCAACCCGCGATCGCTCCTGGCGCAGTAACAGACACTCACTAGCCATCTGACTTAAACTATCCGCTTGCGGTTGTTTATAAAGAACCTGCTTAAGCTGGCAATATTCTTTCGTCCAGTGCTCTAACGAGGCTTTGTTTATAAAAGTACTATGCAACTCCGTCGTTTCACTTTCACTTTCAAATACGTCACTTTGAATGATTGAAACAATGATTGCTTTGAAGGTTTCAAAAGAGGGTTCGCGACCAAAAATACCCATCACCACTTTCTCGATATGGTGAATAGAGGTGCCATGACGGCAAAACGCAAACCGGCGCCGATTTTCATTTCTTCTATGTTGCTGCTTTTTATCTGCCAGATTACGTTCATTAATGTTGGATTGAATCACATTGCGGTATTCATTCAAACTGAGCCACTGACTTGTTCGTACCCACCCTTTTTCGGTTACTCGTCGAGCCAAATCAGATGAGGGTAAAGCTTCAAAACCTTGCTGGGTTTGCAGCATAAACAGACTTCGTTCATATCCATGCTCAATCAATAAGAATTGAGCTTGAGTACTGTGGTTTCCAGTGGAGCTACGCATGACAGCCATGCAGGTTTGATCGCCACGAATATACTCATAAATGATGTAACTGGTTTTATTAGGAAGAAAATATTCAACAAAGGGAAGTTTGGTTTTCTTTCGTCGCACAAGCTGGCTGGGATAGGCCCCAAAAAAAGGGGGAATGAGTTGTAAAAAGGTCGTTTTACCTGCGCCATTATCGCCATTTAGGTTTACATGACCATTCAAATAAACAACGTTCTCTTTTCCAGAAGCAAACGAATCGATCGCAATTATTCTATTTAGATAAAACACACACATTCCTTTTGTATATAACCATACCCAACCAGACATATGATATGTGATTAAGTGAGTATGTATAGACTGTAAGGAAAAACATGTCTTTTTTTCAGGCTGATGTAACAAATTGTGCCTCACAAAAATCAGACCATAATCTGATTTCGAAACACCTTCTTATTTTAATTCGGCATGTTCCGGCAAGATCTGCTTGAATAATAAACCAGCCCAAAACAATCCCTATAATGATTGTCATAATTCCTCAGAAATCATTGACATTTAGCGCAAACGCCATAGCCTTGTCTCATCTAACCAATGAGGCAATCGTAATCATGACCAGCAAAGAAATTTTTAATCCTGAACTATGGGATGAAGTCCCTGGCTTTGATTTTGAAGACGTCACCTATCATCGCGCCAAAGCACACGGTACAGTTCGTATTGCAATCAGCCGCCCTGATTGCTTGAATGCATTTCGTCCAAAAACCGTAGATGAGCTTTTTACTGCCCTTGACCATGCTCGCCAATCGTCTGATGTTGGTTGTGTACTGCTTACTGGTAATGGTCCATCGAAAAAAGGCCAATGGTCATTCTCTTCCGGTGGTGACCAACGTATCCGAGGTAAAGACGGATACAAATACGAAGGTGAAGAAGCAGGCAAAGCGGATGTTGCTCGCATGGGTCGCCTACATATCCTTGAAGTTCAACGCATGATTCGCTTTATGCCAAAAGTCGTTATCGCTGTCGTACCAGGGTGGGCTGTAGGTGGCGGCCATAGCTTACACGTTGTGTGTGACTTGACTCTAGCATCAAAAGAACACGCTGTATTCAAACAGACAGATCCTGATGTCGCATCATTTGATTCAGGCTACGGCTCGGCCTACCTTGCCAAGATGATTGGCCAGAAGCGTGCCCGTGAAATCTTCTTCTGTGGTTTCAACTACAGTGCACAAGAAGCTTATGACATGGGGATGGTCAATAAGGTTGTTGAACACGTTGAACTTGAAAATGAAGCACTTGTTTGGGCTAAAGAGATCAATAGCAAATCACCAACCGCGATGCGCATGCTTAAATACGGTTTCAACATGTCTGACGATGGCTTAGTCGGACAGCAACTATTTGCAGGTGAAGCAACTCGTCTAGCCTACGGCACCGAAGAAGCACAAGAAGGCCGTGATGCCTTTTTAGAAAAACGAGATCAAGACTTCAGCCGTTTTCCTTGGCATTACTAATACCAGCCTGAACGATTGATTTTAGAGCCCTGTTCGCAGGGCTTTTATGCCGTTTCCATCAGCATTATATACTGCGGCCCAGCAGCCCCACCACGGTACAACTCGTCAGTATCAGTAAACCCATATTTTAAGTAACATCGATAAGCCGAAGGGTTTTTACAGTTAACGGTAAGATATATTTTGCTGTATTGAGAATAAGCTTCTTGAAGATATAGCTTAAGAGCTGCAACAGAGTATTTGCCATAACCTTTACCTTGATGTCGACTATCGATAAAAAACGCCCTCAAACCCAAAGCCCCATTAGAACAAAAGTCATAATTTTCCGAATAGACTGTATCTATCACAAAAAGCCCTACAACCTCATCACCAACCAGCACGACATGCTTATGCCCTGTTTCTGGCATATTCTCGAATATTTCTTGAACAGTTCCAACAAACTTCAACTGTTCATCTGACACCTTGAGTGCTAAGACTTGTTCAACATATTCCTCAGAAAACTTTTCAATTTTTATCACCACGTCTTACCTTCCTTGTATGGCATAACACATGCTAACGCTACGCTTTCATCTAAACAATTGATTACACACTAATACTAGAACAACCTAGTGGGATTTTACGAGTATCATTACCTGTCGACTTTGCGACAATTTATCTAGCCCCTTTATTATCTAAATTTACTAGACGTTATCCATGTATTTCGTTTGATTTTGACCTTACGCCATGAAATTCGGATATAATATCTGAGTCAGACGATGTGGCAATTAAGGTCGAAGAACAAAAAAGTTCTAACCTCGTAGCTCGTAAACTAGCGAGCATCAACGGATGCTTATATGCATCACCACATTATCTGGAGCGTTTTAGAGAACCAAAAGACTTAGTCAATCGCCAATGCTTTAATATTGTAAAATCTAGTCATTGACGACTGCACAACAAAAAATAACCATTGATATTTAAGTAAATTGTAAACTTTTACTTAAATATCGGAATGATGAAAAATTAGCCGTACTGGACATGGAGAGCATTCTCATGCCGAAGAAAATCGTTACATTTATAGTTTTTGTGCTGGCCAAGCAAAACCGATTTGTATCGGCATTATTCAATGACCCAGTGATTAAATCCCAGCTAGAGCAGGAGAATCAGTAATGACCCATGAAACTAAAACAATGGAAGTACCTGTCGCTATCGCCGATAGAGTGCAGGCTTTGATTAATGCCTATGAAGCCAAAGAGAAGTTCAATGCTGAGCGTAAGGTGGTAGTGAACAACTTACATTCCATGGATAAACTTAGTTGTGAGATGGCTGTTTATAGTTTTCCTCAGGGTGAGTTGCTAGACACCCTCAGGTTTGTGTATGAGCTATCTGGTACTAACAGCAAGTTCGTCACAAATATACTTACACAATCCAGAGAGAACCCAAAGAAGGTATTATCCGATGCCCAGAGAACATCAGCAAAGAGCCTGTTATTTAATCTGATCAATGAGCCTTCAGTCATTTCTGCCATGAAGGAGATTCAGTAACTCCAGTGCATATAAATATGACCAAATTCACTAGACCATTACAACAGTAATAAGAGACGCTGGTCTGCTAGGCCAGCTCTATTCATTATATTATACCCAAGCTTAGCCGCAAGAAATGTCCAGCTTCCATTCTGAATTTCCAGCCTCGGCTTATGTAGTTCCAGCCCGGCTTTGCTCCCCAGCGACAACGCGATTCCTACCGTGCACAAAGGTGGGGAAGATTAATGTTTGTCATGGTTATTCCCCCGATTTTCTTTCAGAAAATCATATAAATTCAACCATTATGATATCAACAACGCTTAAAGAACCGGCCTATGAAATCAGGCAAATATATTCACCTAACCTATACTAAGCAGATCTTTAATCAAAAAATTAAAGTAAAGCAAAATAAAGGGTAGCAATATGTCAGACACTTTTACGAAAGGCATGGCTCGAAATATCTATTACGGCGGTAGTGTTTTTTTCTTACTGTTGTTTGCCGCACTCACCATGCATACCACGATAGAAATGCCCAAATCTGACCATCGCGAAAACCTCACTGAATCAGTCGCAAGAGGTAAAACGGTATGGGAAGACAATAATTGTATCGGTTGCCATACGCTCGTAGGAGAAGGCGCCTATTATGCCCCTGAGCTGGGTAATGTTTACTTTCGTCGTGGGGGTGGCAATCTCGCTGCATTTAAAGGCTTTATGCAAGGTTGGATGAGAATTCAACCACTTGGTGTGCCGGGGCGTCGCCAAATGCCTCAATTTAATTTGACGGCGCAACAAGTTGATGATTTAGCGGAGTTCTTAAAGTTCACAGCTGAAATGGATGTTAACAGTTGGCCACCGAATATTGAGGGGTAAGCAATGAGTACTTTAAAATTCCAATCACAATCAGTGGCAACACCCTACTTTATTTTTGCTTTGATCTTGTTTACTGGGCAAATTATCTTTGGTCTCGTAATGGGGCTTCAATACGTTGTCGGAGACTTCCTCGCTGGAGCGATCCCTTTCAATGTGGCCCGCATGGTCCACACTAATTTGCTTATTGTTTGGTTATTATTTGGCTTTATGGGCGCTGCCTACTTCCTTGTGCCTGAAGAGTCTGAAACTGAGTTATACAGCCCTAAGTTAGCAATTCTGCTGTTTTGGGTATTTGCCGTAGCCGGCACATTAACCATATTAGGTTACCTGTTAGTACCCTACTCAACCCTTGCCCAAATAACCGGTAATGAATATTTCCCCACTATGGGGCGGGAGTTTTTAGAGCAACCGACCATTACTAAAATCGGCATTGTTATTGTCTGTCTTGGGTTTCTGTTTAATATTGGTATGACGATACTGCGAGGCCGAAAGACCGTCATCAATATGGTGCTGATCACTGGCCTCATTGGTCTCGCGGTATTCTTCCTATTCTCATTCTATAATCCAGACAATATTGCTATGGATAAGCTTTTTTGGTGGTTTGTTGTCCATCTTTGGGTTGAAGGTGTGTGGGAATTGATTATGGGTGCCATCTTGGCCTTTATTCTGATCAAGATTACCGGCGTCGATAGAGAGATCATTGAAAAGTGGCTCTACGTCATTATTGCGATGGCACTGATCTCTGGCTTGTTAGGGACGGGGCACCACTTTTTTTGGTTAGCGACTCCGGGATACTGGCAGTGGATAGGCTCGGTATTCTCAGCCCTTGAGCCCTTGCCCTTTTTTGCGATGGTGCTGTACGCATTCAATATGGTCAATAATCGCCGCCGCGAGCATCCCAATAAGGCAGCCACACTTTGGGCGTTGGGCACTGCGGTGATGGCATTCTTAGGGGCTGGTGTTTGGGGGTTCTTACATACCTTGGCACCCGTCAACTTCTACACTCACGGTACACAAATCACGGCAGCGCATGGTCACATGGCCTTTTATGGGGCTTATGTAATGATTGTTCTCACTATCATTTCATACGCTATGCCCAAGTTACGAGGTGTTGGCGAGGCGTCGAGCAATAAGGCTCAAGTGATTGAAATGTGGGGATTCTGGTTAATGACTGTTGCCATGGTCTTTATCACCCTGTTTTTAACTGGGGCCGGAATTTTGCAGGTCTGGTTACAACGTCTCCCCGAAAGTGGTGAGGCACTTAACTTTATGGCAGTCCAAGATAAACTCTCTATTTTCTATTGGGCACGAGAAGCCGCAGGCGTCGTATTCTTAATCGGCCTGATCACCTATCTATCCAACTTCCTTGTCGACAAGAAGGCAGCTAAGTGATGAGTCAACGTTGAGTTAACAACATCCATTCGCTTCACTGGAAATGGAGCTGGCGCTTCAATTGCCGTCAGCTTTGACTCAATCCACTGTATAATGGAGGTAATTTAACCACATATGGAAGAATGGGTTGGTAGTATTTGGCATAAGTTCATTGTGCAAAAGAACCACACAGAATTTGATCATGCCCGAGTTGAGTTTGATGAGATCAAAAAATCCGCAGGGATGGTCTTTCGGGCGCTAGGAGGCGCACCGACTAAACGCGTCGAAGCAGCAGTACCTCGTGACTATTACGCTCGCAGAAAATTACTCGACAAGATTTCAGGTACCAAGCAACAGATCAGCCTTGCCTGGCAAGATGAAACCAGTTTACGGTTGCCGCAGTCTATTGCCATTTTTGATACACCACAACTCAATAAAGAACTTTACCTCTGGCTAGTGGCACTCGCTGCTCATAGCCCTAGCCATTTCACTCACTGGGCCAGAGACAATCAAGCCGTAGTGACTAAAATATTAGCTAAATTCCCAGCGTTAAGACCGCGCTATCGACGACTCGCAACGGCGGTACTCAAGCTACGCCAACCAGTAGAAACATTACCCAAGGCCTTACAACCGCTCGAACACGCAGTCATTCAGGCGATAATTCATCCTGAAAGCATCATTGATTTTCCGGTGGCCAACTATGCCCCTCAAGCTATTTATCTCTGGCTATATCCAAATGAAAATATCAAGGCCAATCCATTCAAAGCGGCAGAGGTTGATTGTAATGAGGAGCAAGTGTCATCATTAATGACTCATCAAGAAAGCCAGCAAGCTAGAAAAAAATCAGAGCGAATTGATGAAGATGACACTAAAGATAGTTTGATGGTATTTCGCTTAGAAAACTTATTTTCCTGGAGCGAATTTTCTCGAGTGAATCGCGCGGAAGATGACACTGATGGTGATGACGCTCAAAGAGTCGCTGAGGATCTTGATATCATTACGGTGGTAAAGGGTTCGCGGCAAAAGAACGCAAAACTTAAGCTAGACCTAGATTTACCCTCTGCAATTGAAGACGACTTACCGCTGGGAAAAGGCATCACGTTGCCAGAGTGGGACTATAAGTCCAATCAATTAATACCCGAGCGCTGCTTGTTGCAGCCTATGTTACCTAAAGACAGTAAACCACTCGCCTTGCCAGCATCATTAACCCCTGCAGCCAAGAAAATCCGCCAACAATTCCAGAAGTTACAAAGTATCAAAAATTGGCAAAAAGCTCAGTCGACTGGCGATGAAATTGATTTAACTGCTTGGCTGGATTTCCATATTGATAGTAAAACATCGATGGCGCGCGATACTGGTCTCTACCTCCGATTTCAGAACTGCCAACGCGATATCAGCACCCTGTTATTATCAGATCTTTCCATGTCTACAGATGCCTATATCAACAATAAATGCAGGGTCATTGATGTCATCAAAGACAGTATGTTGCTATTTAGTGAGGCCTTAGCGGCAGTGGGAGATCCTTTTGCTGTTTATGGCTTCTCATCGGTAAAGCGCCATCATGTCAGGTTCACGTTATTGAAGAATTTTGCCGAATCTTATAATGACCATATACGCGGTCGCATACTCAGCCTACGTCCAGGGTTTTATACCCGTATGGGAGCAGCGATTCGCCAAGCCAGCAACATTTTGGCCGAGCAAAATCAACATCGAAAACTATTGCTTATTTTGACCGATGGTAAACCAAATGATATCGATAATTACGACGGAAGACATGGCATTGAAGATACCCGGCAAGCCATCATTGCCGCCCGCCGCCTCGGACTTGTGCCATTTTGCATCACCATAGATCAAAAAGCCGACCAGTATCTGCCTTATATATTTGGTAGCAATGGCTTTACTGTTATTTTCGACCCAAGCCAGTTACCCACTAAGCTGCCACAGTTGTATCATCAACTCACCCAGTCTTCTTGCTAGATGTTACCCACATAAGGAGAGCTAAATGATCGAGAAAGTGCCCTGTTTGTACTGTCAGACTGAAAATACCATTGAGCAAGATGTTGGTGGTGGCAGGTCTGCTCCAACTCAGGTCTGTCATCATTGTGGTATGGCTTTACCCAAGGCCCATCCGAGCAGTCGCCGCTATAAAACTAAGGTGTTTTTGTGGGCCTTTGTCTTTATCGCATTATTTTGTTTTATTATGGTCATTTATTTGCCTAGGTAACGGACTACAGCAGACAGGTATATAACGATGAATTTTAAAAAATACGATAAAGAACAAATAGAGCAAGCATCTGCAATTGCATTGTGGTCCTTACTAAACCTCACCTTTTTGCCTGTGTTCTCATTTATCGTGTTACTAACCAAAATCAATAAATGTACCACTGAGTCGTTTGCCGCTTACCACCTGAATTTTGCCATCAAACTGAATCTAGCAGCTGCGACAGCATTAATATTGGTGAGTGCATTAATGATAGTGTTTGGCGGCTTCAACTCTGGGATGACGTGGGTATTTGTGATCACTTATTTCATCTTTATTCATACAGTATTTATTCTGATTGCCGTATGGATGTTAGTGCGCGCGTGGGCGGGCAACAAGATGGGCTACAAGCAAAATTAAAAGGCGGCCCCCTCAACAATCAAAATATAAGCGTGCAACATCCATCAAGGCTTCAACAGTACTAATATCATCTGATAGGGGCTCAGCAAGACAACACCGACACACAGCAAGCGGCGACATGCCACTAGACATCATTCGAGCCGCATAAATTAACAGGCGGGTGGACACCACTTCATCCAAGTCACTGTCCAGCCTACGCAGTGAACCTGCCAATTCAATTAACTTGACCGCCAAATCTTGTTCTATTTGGCTTTCAGCCATCAGAATTTGACTCTCAAGCAGAGGGTCGGGATAGTTAAGTCGCAATGCGACGAAGCGCTGTCGAGTGCTTGCCTTCATGCCTTTGAGAATATTTTGATAACCTGGGTTATAAGACACCACCAACATGAAACCTTCCGCAGCGGCAAGCTCCTCTCCTGTCCGCTCTATCGGTAGTAGGCGTCGATCATCAGCAAGAGGGTGAAGAACCACCGTGGTATCTTTACGCGCCTCAACAATTTCATCGAGATAACAGATGCCGCCTTCTCTCACCGCTCTGGTTAATGGCCCATCCTGCCAATACGTGCCATTAGGGCCAATCAAGTGACGCCCAACGAGATCCGCCGCGGTTAAGTCATCATGACATGCCACTGTGTACAATGGTCTTCCTAGCTTTTCGGCCATATGAGCGACAAAGCGAGTTTTACCGCACCCTGTTGGCCCTTTAATTAACAATGGCAACTGATGAGCATACGCATACTCAAACAGTTGTACTTCATTATCTTGTGGTTGATAAAAAATCTCACCATTGATGGGAATGGTTGAGGTAGTTGAAAAGGTCATATTGTTCCCTAAGACTCGGCGCTAGTCGTAAAAGAAAGCTATATAAATATAGTTCTTATCAAAGATTTGGCCATAGAATTAGTCGGCTTGGCCCATTCATCGTCAAAAAAAGGCAGTCAGTATAATGAGTGAGGGGAATAAAATAATGTAGATCCGCATCATTAAGCGCAAGTATTTATGGGCTTGGCGCAGTTCCATAAAATGGTCGATAACTATCAACCCTTTGGACATCACAGTCAGTGCCACCAAAACACTCACGAGTGCCGAGGATTCAAAATGTTCACCCAAAAATGTATTAAACAGGGTAATTCCAATCAGTGCCCACCAGTAATATTCAATTTTCCCAAATGACTTCATCAGCAATCACCTCAATACATACAGCAATGGGAAAATAAGGATCCACATAAGATCAATCATATGCCAATACATAGCCAAGGCCTCTAAGCCTGAGTGCTGCTTTGCTGAGTAGGCACCTTTACGCAAGCGGAAAATCACCCACAATATCGCGCAAGCTGCCCAACCAACATGAAGAAAGTGATTAAACGTCATGTAGTAGTAGATAGTAAAAAACTCACTGGTATTGGTGCTAAAACCCTGTAAGTCATTCCAATAAAATTCGCCCGTTTTCACCATCAAATACAAACAGCCACAACTAAAAGTCAGCCAAAGGTAACGCTCCGACTTCCGTCGATTATCCAAACGAATATTGATCATGGCTTTTGCCATAAAGTAGCTACTCGACAGCAATATAAGAGTATTACAAACGCCTGAGGCTGTACTTACGCTCTGAGGGCCAAGGGAGAAAGCTTCGGGGTAATTGTATTTGGCAATAAAATAAGCCACAAAAAAAATCCCGAATTCGGTCAGCTCAGACAAAATCCCCACCCAAATGGGAATATTACCTGGAACTCTTCCCGCCCTTAATTCACTCCATGAGTGAGGGAAAATACCTAGCGGTTCTTTGGGGGGATCATTATTCACGCTGCCACTACCTGCATAGAGACTTTCACTTAAGTTTGTTATTAGTTAACTTAAGGTTAGTTGAATAATTACTCATATTACTTTTTGCCGTTCTAGCCACTCAGAGGTGGGGCTAGAACGGCACTGGCGACTCAACCGCTGATAAAATTAACTCGGGTTGACTTTGCTTTATTAATAACGGGTTAGCTTGCTTGACTCGTTTTCAATTTTTTAAACTTTATGCTTCCAAATACATTGATGAAAGCACCAATAATAATCAGAGTTCCACCAGCCCAAGTCCATATTGATGGGATTTCACTAAAGAATAACCATCCCAGAATGATTGAAAAAACCACCTGCACATAAGAATATGCCGTGGCTTTACTCGCAACTTCAGTTTGCATCGCTTTTGTCAGCCCGATTTGCCCTACTTGAGTGGAAATGCCAACAAAGAGCAATAGCAGCAGCGCTTCTGTATCTGGCATTACAAAGTCATTACCCAGAAATAATACAGATAGAGGCAACGCAATTAACGGAAAATAAAAGATAATAACAGAGCTATCTTCACTGCTACTGAGTCGCTTTACAATGACATAAGCAATAGCACTTCCCAGAGCGCCCAGTAAAGCAGCGGTTACACTTAGCCAAGGTAATGCAGCGGTACTATCAAATGTTAACCCCGGACTAACCATTACAAGTAGCCCTACGATACAAAAGACAATACAAATAATAGTTGAGAGCTGAATTCGCTCTCTAAGAAACACTAACGCCAGCAAAGCGGTAAATACGGGATGTAGGTATTGAAGAATAGTCGCTTCTGCTAAAGGTAAAGTAGCGACTGCAAAATAAACGCATATCAAAGCAAGCGAGCCTGCGACGCCTCTTGCTATCAGTAATTTTTTATTATTGCCCCAAACTGAAATTCGTTTCCTTTTAATATCTGCATAGCTAATGATTAGTGAAACAACAGCCCTAGCCGCTACAATTTCAAACACAGGTATGCCATAAGTGCTGACCAATTTAACGCAGCTAGACATAAGTGCAAAAGCAAAAGCTGACATCAGCATATACCTAACACCGACAGGAACATGATTTATAAAGTGAGTAGGCATGAATACTTTTTATTTCAGTAAATTAGAGACGTGATCTTATAAAAGAAATCACATAATTGGAAGTGATGATTTAAGGCAGTGAAAAAGCAAAAAAACAGTCTTACAGTCATCTAGGGTCTATTTGAAATAGTAAATGATGCATACTCATTCCTTTGGTATAGTACCGCACGTAAACGTTAAATTAACGCTTTATACTTTTAGACATAACAAGAACATCAACCCCTCGATAATTGACTTGCTCTAATGCTTTCCAGCCTAAATGCGCATATAAACCTCCATTCAATTTTTCGGTCTGCAGATGAATTTTTTTTACATCTAATGACAATGCCACTTCTTGTACTTTAAGAATAAGTAAGGACGCCACATTATTGCCCCGAAATTCACTATCAACATAAACACCACCAATCCAATGTTCTTTATCAGGATAAATCGACATTTCGTGGCATCTAAGTTGAGCAACACCTAGTACTTTTTCGCCATCAACAGCCATGACGATAAGAGGAATTTGGTTTGAATTAAGATAGTCATCTAGCTTTCTATCAAAGGATTCAACGGTAGCTCCTTTAACAAGTGGTCCCCACTCATCAAAGTACCAACGTGCTACCTTTGCCTTCATATCTTTCTTATCGGCAAGAAATATAAACTTCAACTGTTCGCCTCCTGTTTAATTGAATATCACCACAGGTTCGATAATCGCCTCTATTAATAACATTACTAAATTAATACAATGCGTGACTTCTTTGTACTGAATAAACAATATTGCCGAATTTAATTCATGGACTGGTCGCTATTAAATACGTTATTAAGCTTAGTTTTTAACTCAAATCTAAGCTATACAGTCATAGCTTTTTATTTCAAATGGCGTTCCACCTGGATCACTAAAGTGCATAGACCAAAATAAGTCATGTTCCATAAGCACATACTCGATGGAGTGTTCAAATAAATGCTTTTGCCAATTGCTGAATTGGCTGCTTGTTACGCTAAAAGCGACAGTTGTACTGTATATAGATTTTGATTCAAATAAACCGAGATGTTCACTACCATTATCAACAGCGAATGGGATACTTTCAATCCACGGCACTAGACTCGTGACTTGTGTGAAGTCTAAACTTTCTAAGTATCTTTTCTGAACTAAAGCTCGATTGTTTACATCCAATTGGATGTGGTCAATTTGATCTAAATTAAGCACAAAACTTCCTCCACCATATGCAACCAGCATCAAGTCGCGATATTAAAAAAACAGTATTTTCAATAATATAGATTTATTATTTTTGTGCAATCTGTCATAAAAAAACACTTATGCTTACAACATAGAACTTTAGCAACTTCTATAGGAGATCATGCTCCCATTATTCGGCGTGCCACGATAAATCGACCATGCATACACGCCCATAAAAAAGCTATTGAGTAGAAAAATATTGTTCTATATACCTACACCTGAGAGGCAAAATAAGCCTTTATCTCAGCCTCGGTCATCTCTGCAGTTTGATTAGAAAAACAATAGTATTCAGGCCGTTGATCGCTGAAATATTGCATATTCATGACCACCCCCTCTAGCTGCGGAAACAAACCTACGGGCATATTATAACTTCCCGTTTTCTTTAAACGATAAAATAAATGCGTTCCGCATTCAGAGCAAAAGCCACGAGAGGCCCATGGTGAAGAATCATATTCCTTCACACTTTCATCGCTTTCAATAGTTACTTCTGTCCCACACTGTACAGCGAAGAAAGGGCCGCCACCCCAAGTACGACAGGTATCACAATGACATACAGTAAATTTAGGATCGACGGCGGCAACGGTCATTTTTACTGCACCGCACAAGCATTTTGCTACCTTTTCATGAGAATCTGACATTACAATATAACCTTATATTTTCGTGGATTAATTAGCTAAATGACTAACTAACTTAAGCAACGAATGCACAAAGAAAACGCATCTAACCTAAATAATAAATACTGGCACAATGGCTGTGCCAGTCATTCTATTATTCAAAAATAGGTTCGTCGTAATTATAACCTTCATCTGAATAAGCCGTTACAATCGCATCTTCAACCAAGCCAGCTTCAGCTTTCACCTGTGTTTCAAAAAAATGTTGGATTTGCTTCCTGCGTCCATGTGCCGCCCAACAGTCGGCATCTTCCCAAATTTCATTAAATACAATGGGGTATTCATTTCGAGATGCACTTGGGTGATCAATCTGACGAGTAAGCATATATTGGATGCAACCTTCTTCTCGGTAAGAATCTGGTTCAAGCGCTTTTAGAATTTCAAACAATTCTGCTTCTTTACCTGCTTTTGGCTTAAATTGAGCTAAAACATACACACGACTTGTCATGATATTTCCCTTTCATGTAGATAATTGAAGTGATGATAACTGAGTTTGTTAAAAAAGGTAGCGACCCAATCGGGCTAATATCACAGTAAGAGCATACAACGCCTGCAACTTATGCACTTCTACAAATATCTCTAAAATTCAATGAGTAAACACGCACCTATACCCAAGTTACCTCAAGATGCTCGTTTCAGCGAGAATTTGTTGGGCTCTAGGCAAGGCACTTATTTATAAACCTAGTCGTTCTACGTTGAAAATAAGTAACACCGCATAGAGCCCAACAAAACTCGCCCTTCGGGAGTGATTCAGCGTATCTACTTCTGTGTCAAATGTGTTGCACTTATTGTATTACTCCAGCGGAATGCCATTCCTACACACATTTTCCTTGAATTAAACACGCAGAGATCACTCTGAATCCTGCATCTTGAGGTAGCTTGGGTATATACTTCTGATCTAACGATTGACCATAAAATAAAATTAGCGATGCCTCGTTGCTGGAAGAACTTCTGCAATTTCATTATCCAGCATGCTTAATACGCTTTCATAACCATATTTGGGCAACCAACCAAGCTCTTGTTGCGCCAGTGTAGAGTCATAAACACGATCAAGAGTTTGAGGCAAACGCCATCCTCGGTTTGCGAAGTCACTTGCCAAGCGAGGTGCATATTCACGTATAGCATCATCAGCACTTTGATATAGCTGTTCACAAGATATTTTGTTAAATGGCGTTTGTCCCGAAATGATATAACGTCTAAAACCTGATAGACGTTTATCTACAGCACAAGCATGAGCACTAGCAACATCTCTAGCGTCAATACCACGAGTTAAACGATAAACCGCCATTAAGTGTGCTGGCTCTGGGAAGCAGCGAGACATTTGAAGAACAGTGACAGGTAAATTAAACAAATTTGAGATGTTTTTAAGAATCTGTTCAGCCTGAATCTTTGATTTATGGTAAATCGTTTTAGGGCTCGGGGTAACGGTTTCATCAACCCAACCCGCGGTGCCCTCTGGTGTTGATGCAAAACCATAAAGGGCAGTGGTGCTTGTGAATACAAAATGTTTAACCCCCTTTTGTACACCCAATAAAGCGAGTTGCTCTGTTGCCTTTATATTAATGTCTTCAAATTCATTATCGGATACTAGCCCAACATGAGGAGCATGCAACGCCGCAGTATGAATAATGACCTCTACGCCTTCTAAAGCTGTAGTCAATAAAGCAGTATCACGGATATCCCCAACATAATCAGCTGTTGAACATGGTGTTCTATCTATCCCAACAACTTCATGTTTTTTCATTAGGTTGATATAAATTGCACGTCCGACTCTACCTGCTGTACCTGTAATTAAAATTTTCAACTTTTGCTGCCTATTTGAACACATAAAGCAATTCTAACAACTAACATTGCCACTTACCTACCTAAGTAAAATCTCATCAGCTAAATATGTTTACGTTGTAACTCATAATGTCTTACTTTGCGCACTTTTCCTGACGCTGTAACCTCAACATCATATCTATACGAAAAACCTGATTTCAATATTACTGAGCCAGAAGGGGAATTTTCAGGTAAGTGCCGAGCATATAGCATCGGGAGCTGCAAATGTTTGAATGCAAATTCAATCAAAGCCAGACTTGCTTCAGTACAGTAGCCTTTGCCCCAATATGGGACGCCTAACCAATACCCAAGATTACCATCGTTTGCGGTTATTTCAGTTAAGCTTATAGTCCCAATAAGTTGGCCACTATCTTTTAAAGTGATAGCATAAACTACCGATTGTTTCAGCTCCCACAAATCACAATGAGTCCGAATCCAGCCTTCAGCCATTCCATTCTTATATGGATGAGGAATGTTAGCCGTCATTTCTGCAATGCGTTTATCACCAGCTAACTCTTGCACTCGTGTCGCATCACTTAGATTAAACCGCCTAAGTATTAGTCTTTTTGTTTCAATGGATTGCTGACTCATATATCTCCTTAACGATAAGCCCTTTTAAATGCCTTGCTAAACTTTTATGGTATGAGCAAATCGCTGCCTAGTTACTACACCCCATTTTTCATCTTCATAGCTATCTTCAACGTAATTGCCTGACGTGTAATCATCAAGAACATCGCGCCAAAATTTGACTGCATGTTCAGCACCTGCGACCTGTTTGATTTCCCAACTTCCACCTAGACTTTTGAAAACATCAGTAATGAAGCGTTTACCAACTTTGTTTTTTCGGAAATAAGGCACTACATAGAAATCACAGACTTCATAGCTTGTTGGCATTTCATTGGCTATAGCTGTATGCCCAGCCGGAACCCCATCCATGTATAACAAGTAGCCTGAAACATTACCTTCGATCTGTGTATCGAGCGGAAATAGACCATTTTCATCAGGTCTTTTCTGCATGATTTTTGAAAACTCAGCTTCATAAGCTTGTGCCAAGTTCATATAAATATGCTTATTACTACTATCTACTTTTATTATTTTCATAAACAATTTTCACCTCAATATGCCTAACGCTAACCACAAACTGAATCACGATATGACCTTTTTTACTAATACCAATTCCATTAATAGAAAAACTCAAGCAGAGCCATTGTGTTAGCATTCTTTGTGAATTAAAAGCGATTTACCTCTTCGTCGTTATCGTGCTGGTAACCTAATAAAAAAGCCCTCTATGACTAGAAGGCCTGTTTAAGCTTTTCGTTTATATAAAATAGGCAACTTAAAATCTAATAAAACCGACTACCTACTCAGCAAATGGCACCCAACGATCGCCAATGGCACGGTAGTTCATCCAGAATTGATCACCCTCATTGACCGACTTCGCAAACAGGCTCAACTCCCTCGCGTTGGTCGGCACGGTAAAGCGTGAGTCGGCAAACTCATTACTGCAGGTCGCTTGTGCTTGATCATAGCTCATTGCTTGGCTGGTAGCCTGAATTTGACCTTCGCGGTCCATGCAGAGCGCAGGATACTGCTCGCTTTGACTTGCAGTGGCAAAATGGGCATAGCCATCAGAGCCCACCGACAACTTAACATGCTGTCGACCAACGCTCGGTGTATCCAGACCGTTTCGCCAACTAAAGATGTGATTGGCAATATAGCCATCGGCATCATCGGGCAGGAACTGATCGCGACCGATAAAGTTGATACCGCACTCCAACGCCGGTCGCACTTGCGATACCGTCAGATAGTGATCCCAGGCCCAACCGCGTTTGTCTTCAACAATGGTACTGAAACGACCCAACTCCCAAGCAGGCAGGCTTGATGGACAACCAGCAGCATAGTCATGGTCATCACTGGTCTCGGGGCCCATTCGGTTCCAGATCACGCTACGGTAGTCGGTATTGTTACCGCAATCACCGTTAAAGGCGAAGAACATGATCTGCTTGCCGTCATCGAGTAACTCTTTGGTCGTCAAAGATTCCGGCGCATAGTTACAGGCATTGCCTGCATCTCGAAAGACCATATTGCCGAAGGTTTCAATGATCTCTCGGGCTACATCCTGCTCATAGCCTTCATTCTTGCTAGAGTGCTCAAACTTGACATAGATAAACTGCCCGGAATTGACCCTCAGCCAATTTTTGATCTCAGACATGACCCGCACAAAACTGGTGCCGCTGGTATCGACCTTGTGTTTGAGTGTACGACCGACAACATCAATCTCAATCGTCCGCACCCCAGACTCCAACTGCTCGACAATAGAGGTGGACTGATTGGGTTTAGCACTAGCCCAGTAGTAATCGCCCGAGTTATAGGAGTTATGAGTTCCCATCCAGGTGGCTTTGTAGATGGGTGAATAGGTTACTAGCTCGTTCTGCACCGCCACCAGCGCCTGTAGCGTTGAAGGCTGACGGATATGAACCCTAAAACTGTCGGCCTCATCATTGAAGCTATGGTCTTTAAGGCTACCAGATGAGCGTATCAGGGGGACGCTACGGCTATTGAAATTGGTGTCGCTATACAGGCTCGCGCTGGCATTGCCGCTAAGAAACACTGAGCTCATCTCGTTTGTCAGCTCAGCCATCCCCATATCAGCGATTCCCTCCCCTGCCATCGCGCACATCGGAGTACCGTCATAACCCGCATTTTGATAGAGGCAAGCAAAATCGTTGCTGGTTCTTTCTAATAATTCAAATGAAGAAATGCTGTCACTCAGCCTTGCAAACCGGTAAGTATCCTGCATTACCGTGGTGGACTTTCCCGACTGGTAGGCATGTTCATAGACCTTGACATAGGCGTTTCCGTAAAGTCGAATCGATGTGACCTTATCATTCATATGACTCGGTATATTTTGCTGGCCTAGCTGCTGAGTACACCATTTCTGCCCCAGAAAGTTTTTATCTTCGTAGAAGCACACTTTGGCATCCTCCGCCCAGGCGGTGCCAGATAGCAACACAGATGCTATCAATATAGTTTTTTTCATCAGAGATCCTGCTCTTGTAGTTAATGAACAGAGTAACGACAACATACCCATTGCTTCAGCGCATCGCCGCAAGGTAGATATGAGAAAACACGCACCCTGGGTGCTGAATCTGATCTTAGAGACACAATGTCGATGTGGCACCACGCAAGGTGCATGAACTTCCTGCTGTCACATTTGCAGCCAAGGCACACACGTCGTTACGATCTTTTTCTGCAATGCCGAGCTCGGTTTGAGCCCAGCAGGGCAAGATGCACTGTACCTGCCATAACTGGAACCAATCAAAAGCACGGCTCTCCAGCATTAGGCTTAATATCTTCAGCAACTTGTAGGCAGGTAACATCATTGTATTACTAACATGTTTAGTTACGGGGTTAATGTTGAACGCTTAAATACCATCAATACTATTTAGGCTCGACATTTGAAATGACAGATAGATGATCGGAGGAATAAATCCCATCTTTAATGACATTGACATATTTAAATGTATTAACGCGCAACTTATCATTCACGAAAATATAATCAATGTCTTCAGTAGGCTCTTTAAAATAACCATGATATGTATATTCCTTACCGTCAATACCTTCAAATGGCTTTATAGTTGTAGATCTCGCATCATTAAATAAACTGGTCAATGCTTCATATGAAGCGACGTCACTTCTTTCAAAGTTTAAGTCACCTAAAACAATAACTGCATCATTATCATCACCAATAATTTCTTTGGCTTTCTTACTTAATAATTTAGCACTCTGCTGCCGTGCGACTTTACCAATATGATCAAAATGAGCATTAAATACGAGTACACGTTTACTTGACTCTTTGTCTTCAAGTCTTACCCAACTTGTAATACGAGTTAGATCTGCATCCCAACCAACACTAGCGACAACCTCTGGGGTTTCAGAAAGCCAAAATGTACCACCACCAAGTTTTACATACTTATCAGCCCTATAAAAAATTGGGACAGCCTCGCCTTTTGTTTTTCCATCATCTCGCCCAACCCCAACCCAACCATAGTTAGATAAATTTCTAGCTAAATAAATAATTTGATCATTAAAAGCTTCCTGTAAACCAGCAATATCAATATTTTGTTCGCTGAATATTGATGACACTATTTCCTTACGATTTTCCCAAGTGTTATTTCCATCATATACACTGCCATCAACACTATCCTTACTATTTCTTATATTAAATGACATTACATTAAAGTCATCGGCAATTGCAGGTAGTGCCAGCGCAGCTAGCAGTAATATAGCTATCTTTTTCATTAGTTAATTTCCTTATTTCAATTGAATTTTAAATATAAATATAAATACTCGAAACATATCACGTCATCAAACGTAATATATTCAACCAGAACATCCGTCTCTGACATTTTTCTTTTTCTACTCCACAGCTCTTTGTCTAAGACGGGTAAGACTTTTAGGCTGTGCCCGCCTGAGCTGGTGAGCCGAAAATACGGCTCATAAGTAACTTAGCGGGCTTATAGGTCAATCAGTAAGTTCTGGCGGCTTAGTTGATAGAATCTAAACGCTTCAGCTCAGGAGCCAGATCGGTCAGCTCGCCTTTTTCAAGATCGATCATAAAGTGACGGCTGGCATTACCGTTGGCAAACTTGGTCAAAATACCAAACAGGCTACCAAAACGCTGCTTAAAGACCTCGCCAAAAGCGCTGGAAGCATCAATTGGCTTTGAACGTAAATCTTTGGCCAGTGTTTGTGCCAACAGGCTGTACTGAGGAATGCGCTGCTTCTCGATATCTTTAAAAGCAAGCTCATCGGCATTTCTCAAGCGGTAGAAATCAACCGCAAAATCAAAGCCGTTCCAGCGCGCAAAGTCGTCCAGAGTCAGGTTCGACTGTTTTGCCAACTCAGATGCCTTAATGCTGGCTTGCTGCCAAGCTTGTGCAAACTCGGGATCATTGATGTCTGCTGGTGTGAAGTAGGTTTCGCCCTCACCTTGCTGGCAGATTTCAATGGCCTGTTGGCCTTTGGTCAGTGTTGCAATTTGCTCATTGCTAATGGAACTGTCCAGCTGGCTTAAGATCAGCATGCTTTTACCATCCAAGGCAAACAGCATCTGTTTTAAGTCACAAGGCCACTCTTCGGGAAGGAAACGCATCCGAGTAAGCTCGGTAATGTGCCAGTTAGTAAACTCATAATAATTTTTTGCACTGAGCACTTCTTTATTCCATATTTCATCGGCGTCAATCTGCTTAAGGTGATCCCACTCCTTTGCATAGTGTTCAAACAATTCGTTAAAGCGCGGAACTTCATCCAGAATCACGGTTTCCACTTCAACCTGCTGCTGATCTTTAAAAGTTAGGAGTTTATAAGCAGGCACATAAGCCGCCATTGACGGTGCCTGAACATTAAACAAGAAGGTGTTATCATCGTAGTACTTAACCCCGGTATCGTTAAAGTGCATGTGGCCACCGACATGAAGCTTGATGCCGGTTTGTGCCAAAGCTTTACTGACATCTTCTCTCGGCGAGCGTTTCAGCTGGAAGTTACCTTGTCCGAAGATGTCTGCAATGGTTTCTGCGGCGCCGTTATAAAACTCGGTCATCGGGAAGTGACTGAACGTAACAAGGATCTTATCTTGATCTTCAGCTCGCTTGACGACATCACGCATCCAGTCAATAACTTGCTGTTTATGGGTCAGCATTTTGTTATAGCCTGCATTGCCAGAACCTGAATAATTATCGCCCGCTTCGGGGTTGCTAGTATCAGCATTGGCTTTTGGTACATACACGTTGGCATCAATAGCAAGCAACCATAGGCCGGGGGTTGGCTCTACCAGATAACTGGTGTCTGGCACGTTCATGCATGAGGTGTAGCCCTCTTTTTTATATTCTCCCCCCGTACCCTGATTGCAAATTTCATACTGGCGCTTCTGGTAACCAGCCGCTTTACTTGCTTTCGCAAAACTGTAACTTTTCTGGTTGTAGTCTGAGTACGGCGTTTCCCAATATACATTGGACTTTTGTGGGGAAAAACCATAATCAGCTAATGATGACATCAGGCCTTCATAACCCAATTCTCGGATCTCTTCACTACATACCGTCGGTAGTTCATATCCAGCATCAATCACGGCAGAAACACCGTCATACCCCAGACACTCTTTTGCCCCTTTGCTAAAGATCCGCTGAGTTTTTCCATCCTCGCCTAAGAAGTCAGATTTACCACCAGGCCGCCCAAAAGGTCTAACCGGATCATGGTTACCCGGAGCGGCAAAGAACTCAATACCGTGTTCTTTATTGTAGCGATCCAGTATTTTCTGAAGTCCGCGTACATTGACAGGCTGACCGTCATCACTGAAATCACCTGGCAAAGCAACGTACTTAACACCACGCGCAACAGCATCATCAAGAGCCGCGATTAACGCAAAGTAATTTTCATTAAACAACCGAGTCGATGTCAATTGCGCATACATACTTCGAATGGTTGCATTCTTACCGCTTTTGCTGTTTTTAGGCCCTTGATATGAACCGTCTTCAAACGAGCCGTACACATCATGGAAGTGGATATCTGGCATAAATGCTACTTTCATTTCTTTCGCGACAGCAGAGGTACAGACCCCGCAGGCGATCATGACAGCCATGCTCAGTTTCGTTATATTTTTCATTTTTAGTCCACATTATTGAATGAGTAAGAGTTAAGCTTTGGTGATATTAAAACTTGGCTTGTCCGACTTTTTTGTTATTTTTGTCGGCATTTCACCTTTGAAAACTAACAATGAACCTAAGGTGACAATGGCCGAACCCACAGCAATTGCCACAACATAGGTCAACCAGTTTTCCACCGCCAGCCAACCATAAAACCCAGAGATTGGAGCACGGTTAACCGCACCAAAACCAACAGCCATCGCCGAGCCTACAGCTGAGCCAATCACATTTATAATAATTATTTTGGGGTTTGCTAAGGCAAAAGGAATCGCACCTTCAGAGACACCTATAAGCCCCATAAGAGTGGACGCCTTGCCAGCTTCTTGTAATGATTCAGGAAAACGGGACTTCCAGATCAAAGTAGCAACACCAATGCCGATAGGTGGGATAATAATGGCAACCTGTGCAGCTGTATTCGGGTCATAAATTCCGGAGGCCAGCATCGCCATTGCCGTAGTCACCGCCGCCTTGTTAATTGGACCACCCAGGTCAAACCCCACCATGCCGCCGATAATGGCTGCCAAAATGACTTTGTTGGTACCTGACATGCTGAGCAACCAAGCTTCTAGACCACGGTTCATTGCGGCAAGAGGGTCACCAATCACATACATCATGATGATACATGCCAATAATGTACCGCCGACTGGGATAATAAAAATGGGCCCTGCAGACGCCAGCGATTGCGGTAACTTAATGTTTTTTGCAAGGTAGCGGACAATATAGCCAGCCACAAAACCTGCGGCTAATGCACCCAAGAAGCCTGTACCCAGATCTTTTGCCAACAAACCCGCAATCATACCTGGACCAATACCCGGCTTATCGGCTAACGAGTATGCGATATAACCCGCCACCACGGGCAGCATTAAGCTAAGCGCCATTCCGCCGAATCCATCAAAGGCATGGAACATTCTGATCAGCGCATTACCCGCTTCAGCATGACTGCCATCCCAGATATTATCGATGCCATAAAATGAAGCGCCAATACGGGATATCCCCATAATTACGGCACCGGCAATGATAAAAGGCAGCATATAAGATACGCCTGTCATTATTGCTTGTTTTATTTCAATACCCGTTGAATTTCTTTTTTTATTTACATTAAACTTAACCATTATTAATCGCCTCACATAAAGCTTCAAAAACAGCCTCACCATGTTTAATTGGATCCGACACTGAGCACTCTAATATCGGTAAGCCAACAAACCTCCCTTTATCATTAATTGCCACTTCCGAAGCAATAATAATACCATCCGCACGTTTCATATCCTCTTCAGTTATTACATTTTCGGCCCCCATACTACCCTGAGTTTCCACCTTAACTTCATGACCTAATGACTCACCAATTATTGATAGTGACTCGGCAGCCATATAAGTATGAGCTACGCCCGTCGGGCACGCAGCAACGCAAACAAAAAACATAGTTCTTTCCTTATATTATTTTTATTTTTACAACAAGACATAGAAAAAACACAGCCATAATATTACTGGCTGTGCTTTTGCATTTACTAATAATGATTTGATTAAAAAAAGTGACAGGATAACAGTTAACAGAACAAGGTATAACACTATTAGAAGCAGGTTCACCAGCATTGCGATAACAAGTCAACATCTGACTTGAAGCCGCATTAATACAGGCGTGAGCCAACAAGGAACGCCTTACAGCACAAAGCTTAACGACCATTACCTTTGAAGAAGTAACCAGATCAACTTTCTTTTTTTCAAGCGGATAATGATATCGAGAAGATAATTGATGACCAACACGACTCCACAACGACTCCCACAGGGCGCTTACCTCATCTAAGTCATTCTCTTTACTGTCAATATTACAATCAAGTTGAGGAGGTATAAATAAAAATGCCATAACTTCTGAAAGCAGATATTGGCACACAGCTAGAAAACTAGCTAAATGCTTTTTGAGTGTTTTCAATACATAAAATGACATACTCATTAATATACCCACCACCGCTGTTCAACTTATTAAAACAATAGTAACAAACATTTTTCACATATTACCCAACAACAGTCACACTTTTGATTTAATAAAGCCAACAAACAGATAAATCTTTATTCATTAGCTAGCCGCATTATAAATATCATGCATTAATCACAGCTTCAATAATTACCTTATTAATTTAATCGAAATTAGTTTTAGCCCATTACTGTATTAATTTATTTTAATTACACCGATGACTTAATTATTTCTCGATTTGAACCTTTCATTTTCAAAAACAATACAATAGTTGCCAAAAACAAAGTTACTCCATTTCCTATAATCAACGGAATATCTTTCGACATAACTCCGTATACCAACCAACAAAACACCCCAAATACAAACATCATATACATTGCCAGTGAAATGCCCTTGCTGTCTTTTGTCTTTATTGTATGGATCACTTGCGGCAAAAGATTCTTCTGAATCACGACTATTCAATTTTTCATGCTATTTCTTTAAACAAACAAACTCTTAACAGTTCCATCGTTTGTTCAGTTTTTTCTGTTTCCTCCATGTCGGTTTGCATCAGCTGTTGTCTAAAATCGCGATGCATTAACTTTCGTGCCAATTTCGAAAAAATACTCATATGAGTGCCACCTTTATCATGACTGGACATTGTTAACATGATCACCGTCGATACACACTCATTCTCAACGTCGTTCCATACGATGGGTTCTGATAAATGAGCAATAGAGATGCTATTGTGCGTTACATATTCGGACTTACAATGTGGTATGGCGACACCAAATCCTAGTGATGTAGCAAAAATTTCTTCACGATCCCAAATGGCTTGCTCTGCCGCATCACCGCGAATCACCCGCCCTTGAATTTCCAAATTATCAGTCAACATTTTAATCACACTCGTTTTATCTTTAGCTTCACAATGTATGACTAGGCGTTCATCCAAGATTTCCGGCTGACTTTGTTGTTGCCAGAAAGCGTCAATACACTCTCTTACCTCATCAGCGGTTTCTTTACTAACCATCTCGACTAATAAGCATTGGCAGGCTTCACTGTCAAGAATATGGAGTTGCGACCGTAACATTGCAATATTCGGAGATGATAAGCTGATTTCATCAAACCCCATTGCCAGCAGTAATGGCAGAGCACGTCTGTCACTGGCCATTTCACCGCAAATGCCTAATTCAAGTCCGGAACGTTTAGCCGTTACAGCAATATCCCGCAGAAAAGCAATAAATCCAGGGTTCAAACTGTCATAAAGCGATTTGATTTTCGTATTCCCCCGATCACATGCCATAAAGTATTGAGTCAGGTCATTACTACCGATGGAAACAAAGTCGATCCAACTAGAGATTTTTTCCAGAAAATACAGAGCTGATGGCACTTCAACCATGATCCCAAGCCGCCACTTACCAATTGACTGCCCTTCCATCGTTAACTGTTCGGCACATTGGTGGCATAGCTGATAAATCCACTTTACCTCTTCAACACAAGAGACCATCGGAATCATGATATCGATATCCCCCAATGCGGTAGCCCGTAGTAATGCACGCAACTGACTTTCAATCATAGCCTGATACTGCGGATACATACGCACTGCACGGTAGCCTAAGAACGGATTCTCTTCTTGTGGTAATTCGAGGTATGCTAATGGTTTATCCCCGCCAATATCGAGTGTTCTTATAATGACTTGCTTCCCATTAGCGGCCTTTACCACTTCACTGTAAATCTCAAATTGTTCCTGCTCTGTGGGTGCTTGAGGGTGATCCATAAACAACATTTCAGTACGGAATAGGCCGATCCCCTCGGCTCCTCGACTAAAAGCTATTTCTGCTTCCAATCCAACGGCGATATTGGCGTACAAGGCCATTGACTGACCGTCTTTAGTTATTCCTTTCGTCGTCATAAAAGGAGCCAATAAGTCATTTTTGGCTACACACTTACGCGCTTCCAACTTATAAAATTCTGTAACACTATGATCTGGTTCGCGGATCAGGCAGCCGTATTGTGCATCCAGAACAACCCATTCAGAGCCATAAATAAACGATTGTAAATTTTCTATCCCCGTCAATACAGGAATACCAAATGAACGAGCTAAGATTACCGTATGGGAAGTTTGCCCCGCATGGGCTAGAATGATCCCTTTTAGTAGTGACTTATCGAAACCCAGTAATTCACTCGGTGTTAGGTTCTCAGCAATCACTATACTATTGGAAGTTAGCACCACTGGCTTTTTCAGCGACTCACCAACGACCAAACAGGCTAGCTGAGTACACAGGTCTTCAATATCTAATGCTCGCTCTTTCATATAGCTACTTTGGCTATTAAGTAAAGGAGCTTTAAGCTCATCAGCTGCAACAGCAATAGCTTTAAGAGTGTTGGTTTGCTTAGCATGTTTTAACAAGGTTTCACTAAAAACGGTATCGTCAGCAATCTGCAAGTGAGCCTGCAAAATAGCGAGCTCTTCTTTTGCTTTCGAATCTACAGCAGCAAGAGCTGAAAACAACTGTTGTTGTAGTTTTTCCAGACCGACGAGTAAATGATCTGTAACTGTTTCGCTCAACTGCTGTTCGGCCTCATCGGCAAGTTGATGCAAGTTGATCTGACTGCAAATGATGGGCTTGCCTTGCCCAATCCCTTTTGACGCGATACTACCGCGTACATAACACGGATTTGACGCTTTTAATGAAACTGGGAGTGACAACAAGCTGTCATTAAGTTCAATAGGTTCAATAGGTTCGTCACAGTACGAAAATTCCTGAGTAATAAAATGATAAATATGTTCAAAAGCGGCTAACTCATCCTTACCGTCAAAAATGAACTGACAAACATCATCCAACACTGCATCAACACCAATCAACGACAACACGCTTTTAGCATTAGCGGTTATCCCTTTAGTTCGATTAACCAAGGAAATTTGACACTGGAACGCCTTTGTACGGCTCTCTATTTCAGCTGCTGGCCTAGCATGAATACCATTTACTAATTCATTTTTAAATTCAAATTGTCTTGTCATAGCAGTACCTAAATATTTCCGTTTACATAGTGAC
The DNA here is from genome assembly GCF_003025615.1 of Photobacterium frigidiphilum. GTDB lineage: Bacteria > Pseudomonadota > Gammaproteobacteria > Enterobacterales > Vibrionaceae > Photobacterium > Photobacterium frigidiphilum. Next base: position 67,808 of record NZ_PYMJ01000011.1, read on the forward strand.
GAACAAAGCCGCTCACCATCAATCTGATGGTGAAGGCTTGGCGCTAACAGGGGGGAATTACTTACTTCGCGTTTTGCACATTCTCAAGGCAATCAACCCTTGAGGAGGAACCATGGAAGAGCTGGTTGCCTTACCGATTGACTGTTCCATACCATTGGCAATCTCCACTTGCCAACCGGAAGGAAGATCACCCAGTTCAGTTGGCTGCATCCCGCTATTTAGTAATCTAAAAATAACTGCATTAGTGTCATCCTCAGTGGTCTTGATGGCACTTACCGCTAATTCAGGATGATCAAAAACCATTAAGCTGAAGCATTCAGGAGCCTCAAACAAAGGTGGAGCAATCATGAACCGCTGCACGATGCCATTATGTAAAGTTAGCGGCGCTGTTAGCCAATGTTTAGCCCGATAACACAAACCTGCTTCCATCGCTTTCCCCTTAAATGGGTACAAAGCCAAACGGAATGATAATGGCTGCTTAAGCTGTGAATCTGGGCTTGCATCAGGCAAGCCAGATAAACGACCCGGACGGTATTTCAACTCTGGCTTACCAACATAACCAACGGCTCGGAACAGAGTGATAGCAATAGATTCATGGTACTGCTGATATTCACGGATCCCATCGGTTAAGATCGCGATACCACCCTGTTCCGTCTCACCTGCCACCACACTTTGCATCGGGTAAATTGCTACTGGGCAAGATGTCCATTCCTGCTCTTGCCACACTGATAGAGCCTGCTCATCATTGCCGCGGCGGATAAGGCCAATAGGCTGATCAGCGATGGTTTCTTGACCAAGAAAATTACCATTAACGTGTAATTGCAATCGATGATCATCAACCTGGTTGTCTAGATGAATCTGGATCTCGATTTGATCACTGCCCTTTTCAAGAGACAATTCCATCACCGCAGTTTGCTCTGTCGTGCACAGCTTATCAGCCCTCTCCTGTAAGTTATTAGGCAAGTTAACTTGATAGCTGATACGAATCGCGGAACGTAATTCCCCCTGTGATACCTTGATATCATTAGGGCTAGCCTGTAAAACAACTTGATAGTCTTTGTATGGTTCAGAGAAATCATAATTGTCGCCATCATCCCCGCCATCAACCAGTGTGAGTAAATCTTCCCAGTGCTCACCCGACACCGTATTAGTAAGAGAAACTTTGCCTTCGGTATCAACATTGACAGTCAGATACTCGTTTTGAATCATCTGTAACTGATTTTGATCTCTAGCGGATTCAGCATTCCCATCGATATCGGCCTCTTTATCAGCCAAACGTTCGACCATCAGGCTACGATAACCACATGCTGGCAACGCATGCAAAGAAGCAATAATGTGGTGTCGATACCACGATTTAAAGCGTTCATCACCCAAAGTGGTTGGATCTTGGACAATCGCATTGATATCAACCAACTGACAATCAATAGAGTGAACGTCTACCAGATCATCACCATCATGCAGCACGAACTGTCGAGTTGGCAGCACAAGATCTAGCTCGACCATCGCATCACGTTGGTAAGGTAAAGGATTAAAGGCGAGTACAAATTCACCCTCAAGACCTTTCGTAGACGCATCAGCCAGCTGCTTAAGAGTAATATCTTTTAAGCGTTCAGCATTTTCTCGAACAGCTTGTATTCGTGCCAGCACTTGTCGATTAACAGAGTCCGTATTACATCCACCGATCGAATCATGGGCATGACTTTGCATAAGCTGCTTCCAATTCTTCTCCATCAGACCATAAGGGTATTTCATCCCTAAGCTATTCGCGACCGTTAGCAATGGCTCCAACTGATTAACTATCAAGTTTTCAACATTGCTATTTAGCTTTTTAATATCGTAACGAGTAGAATAAATTCCACGGTGGATCCGGCTATATTTACCGTAAAGCATTTCACTTTCTACAACAGCCAACGGTTTATCAGTTGCCACAGAAAAATAGTCTTCAAAACTACACAGTTGATAACTATATTGTCGTTCATCATTGGCATTGTGAATTGCAGCTACCGTTTCACTCTGCCATGGTTTCTGATCATGCCCCCCCATAAACAAGAAGTTTTCACGTTCTCCAGGCCAGAAACGCTCAGTCATTTTCTGGTCAATTCCATCTAAATGACAATCTATAGGTTTCATGCCCTGAAAAGCGCTGTAACCAAACTCCAATACTGCGGTTGTTACTTTGCTGCCATTCGGAGCTCGCCAGATAAATTCAGTATTTTCAGTGATTCCTTCCCAGATTCCTCGCCAAAATACACATTTATCAATATCAAAATGCTGCAGGAGTTGTGGAAGCTGCTCGCTCTGACCAAACGAGTCTGGTACATAGCCCACTTTCATCACTGCACCGAAGCGCTTTGCATCTCTACAGCCCCAAAATAAGTTACGTAACTGAGATTCACCATGAACAACACACTGATCAGTTTGTGTATACCAAGGGCCCACTAGCAATTTTCCACGCTTAACCAATTCAGTAACACGGGCAGTGTCTTCTGGTACTACGCTTAGATAATCTTCCAGCATTACCGACTGCCCATCCAGCACAAAGCAAGGCATTCCTTCATCTTGTTCAAGCTGTTCTAGAATCTGTTGCATGGTAAATACCAACAATACCTGAGACTCTTCAGTACTAAAGTACCACTCACGATCCCAGTGAGTATGTGGCACAATATATGCCTTTTTATTCAATGACATTGCTCGGTCCTCTATAGTGATTCTGTGAATTTTCTTTGGGTCTCTTCCATTGCCTGATTTTTCATATACTGGCGCTTCATGAGCACCGATGTCCCCAGCGCGACAAATACCACACCAGATGCAATTGAAAGCAGGTATAAGAAGAAGTTTGAAGATAAAACAAGAGCCAAAATCCCCGCAGCAGGAGCCTCAACAATCGAATCAAACATGATAACCATCGAAGCTGCAATTGCACTGCCAATAGTGTTAATCACAATTAATGCAGGATTGGCAAGAATAAATGGAATAGCCCCTTCACTGATTCCGACACAAGACATCATCATTGCCGCACGCCCATTATCTTGCAGCTCTTTGGTATAGTATTTTTTCGCCACAATTGTCGAAACACCAATACCAAACGGAGCAACCATAATCGCGATATGCGAAGCCGTTACAGGCTCATAAATCCCTTGGGCGAATAAGCCAAGACTCACAGTAATCGCCGCTTTGTTAATCGGCCCACCCAAGTCAAAGCCAACCATGGCGCCAAGTACTGCCGCCATCAATATTTTGTTACCACCAGACATATCCACCAACCAGTTTTCCAAGCCTGTATTGAGTGCAATGAGCGGATAACCCACGATATATTTCATAACAAAAAGAACAATTGCAGTGCCTAATAGTGGAATTATTACCATTGGCAACAAACTACGAAAATCTTTAGGTAATTTGATATTCGCTAGCATCCAGCGAACTAAATAACCAACCATCAAACCACCAAGTAATGCACCGAGAAATCCCATCTGCATATCGCGAGCTAACATCCCTGCCATTAACCCAGGTGCAATTGCTGGTTTTCCAGCTAAACCAAAACCAACAAAAGCGGCAATAACTGGAAATAAGAGTGTTAATCCATATAAACCAAATATTTTCAAATCATTAATTATTTGGGCTAGAAAGGAATTGCTTTCTTTTAAATCAACACCAGTAAGCGTTTCAAATAATGAACCAAACGCTAATAGCATGCCACCAGCAACAATAACAGGAATCATATATGACACTCCTGTCATCAAGGCTTCTCTTAATCTATCAATTTCTGTTTTTTTCGTTTTTAATAGTATGGCCATGGTATTCATCCTTTTTGTTTTTATTATTAATTATTTATTATATGTATCATGGTTTCATATACTGCTGCTGATTGTTTAATTGGATCTGCTACAGAACATTCCAAAGTTTTTAAGTTTTCAAACCTCTCCATTCCATCGATGGCAATTTCAGCAGCGATTATCGCGCCATCAGCCCGTTCGACATCCTCTAATGTGATCTCATTGTCGATTCCGGTACTACCTTGAGTCTCGACTTTCACTTCCCAGTTATGCTCTTTACCAAGCACTTCCAACGCTTCTGCTGCCATATAAGTGTGGGCAATCCCAGTTGGACAAGCAGCGACACAAACAATAAACATATTTACCTCGTTAACAATCTACTGACTGTTGATTTATTAAAAACAAAAAAAACAGCAGCCACCTTAAGATGACTGCTGTTCAAATGATTGATACTAAATGATTTTATATTAAGAACATGACTAAACGAATTAATAGACAAATTTCCTAACGTCACGCTGTTTCCCGGCGCATAGCGATAGAATAGCACCATAGAACTCGCTGAAACTTGTTCTACGAAATGTAGATAAGTCAGTGATAGTACAGAAAGCAACGTTTTTACATTTGCTTGATAAGATAAGAAATTACGACTCCAGCGCAGAACGTTCTCACCATACCAGTGATGTATTTTCTTGCCAATTAACTCACCAAGATTGATATAAATCTGGTTGTAATTTGAAGCTAATTCATCTAATTCTTCTTCAGTATTTGTGATTAGGTCTTCATTGTTATGAATACATACACACGAATAAATAGCGTTGACCAGAACGTTTAATACGCTTTGGAAAAACACTTTTATATTTAATTCGTTTGAATTCATTTTCATTAAAAACCCCTATGAAGTACATTTATAATAAACAAAAAATAAAGACATGTATGTGAAGCAATTCACATTTAACACCCCATTAACCTAACAACATTCAACTATCTGATATAAGAAAATGATTCTTATAATTTAACTTATTAAAACATTAAAATAGCGTTCAGCATTCTATTAGCACTAAGAGCAATAACAGAATTAGCTTCTTTATATAAGAATAAGTGGTGTCAACCAGAACTCAACCTTGGAGGTTATTTCGAATGCGGTAATAGTTACTCAGCCCTAGCGAGCATCACCTAGATGAATACCTTAATGATGCACTTTATTGCTAACGACGAAGCAAGCGATAAAGTATATACCCAAGCTACTTCAATATGCAGGATTCAGAGTGATCTCAGCGAGCATCTTGAGATAACTTGGGTATAATGCCTATTTTTTAATGGCAGGTTAAGGCTTTGCCATTTAGAGGAGTAGGTAGGCCACTCCTGCTAGAATTTACCACGCGTTAGTAAGCTCTTCTGATGCGAATTCTCATGATAAATTGGAGCTATTGGTCATTAATGTTAGAAAATAGAAATCAATTGAATAACAATTATGAGGAACAAGGTTTCTTTGTCATAAGGGATTATTTTACGGCGTCTGAAATCTCGTCACTTAGAAACGTTGTCTTGAAATTTCATGAACGTTGGAAAGATGACAACGCGGATTTTTATCAAGATGAAGCTTTTAACTCTTCTTTGATCACCGGAAGTCAATATTTAGCGTTTGACGATCGGGTAAAGCTGTTTAATTTTATTAGCTCAAAGAAAATAATGGCGCTTGTTGATTCAGTGATCCCAGTTAATCCTGCATTTATGAATACGCAATTATTTTTTAACCCTGTTAACCTTCAACAAAAAGATTTTTGGCATCGAGACTGTCAATATGATCATGATCTTGACTCACAAAAAAGAGTCATAAAGGAGACGCAAGTATTACATCTTCGTGTACCTTTATTTGATGAACTAGGTATGGAGTTAGTTCCAGGCACACATAAGCGCTGGGATAATGATGAAGAGTTTGATGTCAGACAAGAAGAGAATGGCAGAGTGAGCAGTGAGAATCTCTCAGCGGGTAAATCAATTGGGTTAGCCGCGGGTGACGTATTAGTTTTTTCGGCAGATATGATTCACCGTGGTTTATACGGATTGGATAGGCTGGCGTTAGATATCTTAGTTTTTGATTCATCAGCTGATTACATTGACTACGTTGACGACGATTGTTTACCAGATAGTTTAATGTTTGATAGAATTGACGATCCAAGATTGTACAAGAATACAATCCAGCTAAAGTCGCAGGGGTAATCTTTCAACGTGTCTAACTGTACTGGTTAGACATCATCCTTTCCTTTTGCACTGAATCGTATAGCTGAAGCAGCTTATCTAAGGTTAACCACTAAATAACGACGCTACGCCCTGTTGGTAAATATTCAAGACGATCACCAAGTACACCTTTGAGTAACCCATACGCCTTCATACCAGTACAATGGCCAGTGTATAACTTATCTATAGGGTAACTTAATAATGTTTGCCCGATAGCTTCAATATCTTTCTTGCTACCGCCAATACTGTTAAATAGTGGTAACCCGACTAAGTGAAAGCCACCTACAACAGCCTTAATTCTGGTATCAGGAAAAAGCGCAACCGCAGTCTCAACCATATTAAGCACACCACTATGGGCACACCCCGTGAATACGATAAGGCCATCACTTTCTTTAATAATCATAAGTAACTCATGGTCAAATGTATCTGGTTTACAGCCCATCCCAGAGTTAGTGAAAAGATACTGATTACCTTTCGGCTGTTTATACTTGCTACTTATTTTTGTAATAATAAAAATATTGGGGAATATTTCTGTTGTCTTGTTAACGAAATTAAATCGTTCCTTAGCGTTAGGTAATAAGTTCTTATCAATACCTACATTAGTTTTAAAACCAAACGCTTTGAAACAATAGTCTGTTTCTTCACATTCACGAAAGTGCACCAGAGCTTTAGAGTTGCGCTCGAGGAAATGACTAACACCATTACAATGATCATGGTGTCGATGTGAGATAACAGCAGCATCTATATCTTGGATTTTAACGTTTAATAACGCTGCGTTATCACAAAAAGCTTTACTACTTCCTGCATCAAATAATACCTGTCTACCCATCGTACTTAAATGAAGAGACAAGCCTCGCTCAACCGCAAGGTCTGTTCGATTATCTAACCGTGTGTTATCAACTAACGCTGTAAGTTTCATAGTCACCTAAGTTATATTCAACACAATGTAACCTCGTTCATTTTTTTGAAAACAATGGGCAAGGTTTCAATTTATGTCTTATCGGGTACACCTAACTGCAACAATGCTTTTTGAGTCAGACTTTCAGTATATGGATTAATCTTCCAGTGATCAGGGCTCCAACCTTTAACAAAACGCTGAAAATCAGCCCAAGCGATACAGTAAAGTGGTTTCCATGATTGCACTACATCATTAGGGTCTAATTGAGGCTGATGATTAACTAAAGCATGTTCAAGTTGTTTGAAATAATAATCAAGTAAGCTTGGTATTCGTTTATCACATTCATCGAATGGTATACAACTACTAAAAAACAGTACGACATCTTTCATACCACAACCTTTGCCCACGTATTGAAAATCAACACCAGCAACGTGATCCCCTTTCGGTGTAAAACAAAAGTTCGCGAGTTTTGCATCACCATGTACCAACGTTTGATACGGGGTTTTCTTCAAGGTTTCGTCGATAAGCGGTGCTGCATTTTTTAAGGGGGAATCTAACAATGCTGCAATTTCATCAGGCCGCGTATCTAGATGCCAATACGTGCCGGACTTCCAAAGCCCTATTGGGTCTGTACCAAGGTGCTGAGCATGAAAATGTGCTAACCAGTATAAACAAGCTTCGACTTGTTCTTGGTTTATGTCTTTATGTACTTCACTAAAGCCTAATGTTTTCAAATCTTCTAAGATGAGTAAGATTTCGCCATCTTGTTCTTTTACGAATAAACACTTGGGGACCGCACATTCACTCTTACAATGATTGGCAAAATGTTGATACCAACTGACTTCTACTTGATAAGAATCTAACTTACGTTGATGAGAGGTGACTGTGTTCCACCCTCTTGGGTGATGTTCAGGTTGAGGTAGTTTTATGTATTTAACAATGACCGATTCATATTGAGAGCAGCCTGCAAGTTCAACGCGTAAAAGTTCGCCATAACCGCCCCACAAATGCTGAATTAACTGAGTACTGGTAACGCACTCAGCCCCTACTGCACTCGCGATAGTCTGTAAAATGTTAATGGGGGTTGTCATTCATTGCCTGCTTTAATATTAGGTTCCTTTTCAGTGGTATATAAAAAGCCCTATTCAATATCAGCTACATTAAGCGGCTATTGAATAGGGCTCTTGCCCTTTATATTTGTCCTTTCGTTGAAAGCTTCCTTTTCCTTTTTTTGCTTTTACCACTCGTGTTGTAAACAACTTACTGGTAACAACTGCTTTTAGTGCATTATCTCTAATGGTTCCTCTACCAAACTCAGTATCTGTGCTATTTGGCTCTAACCGTTGAAAATCAACACTCTCTTTTTGTTTACATTGCTTCAATTTACGTTTTTTAGGCATTTGCCGTTCCTCATCGTTGTGTATCATCTGATTGTCTTAAAGAACCCGAGTAATATACCTTATTGTGCAACAATACGTGACTTTTATTAAACTGTACTGAACGTATCATCTTTAAAGCTTTTCACTGTTATAGATATGCTTTTTATATAATAGAAGAAAATCGAGCACAATCTCTCGCGCAAATTTTGTTTCGCAATTTGTTAAGAAAACCATACCTGTTTGCGTTAAAGGGTTAAAAAGCATTTCAGTTCGTATTCCTTTAACCCAGCCACCATGATGAACAAAACCCGTAATGCCTTGGTAATCGAATGTTCGCCAGCCTAATCCGTAATAGACATTACTCAGCTTTGCTCTATACCGTGATTGGTTCGCCCGAATGTGCGCTTTGTGCATAATTGTTAATGATGAAGGACGTAATACCGATGGGTTATGCCCTAAGTGTGCCAGCATCCACTTTGCAAGATCTTGAGCACTGGCATTTAATCCCGCTGCAGCAGGCACTCGATAATAATAAGGTTCTGGCTTAACGGCAGCCCAACCAGATTTTACTTTAACGTGGGGTTCAACACGATTTTTGCTGGCTTTAAATGCATCAAAACCAACAGAAGCATGCTGCATTTTCAACGGAATCAGTAAGTGCTCTTTAACTAATACATCGTAATCATGCCCAGATGCAAGCTCCAGCATTTCTGCACTGAGGTTATACACTACATTTTGATAACCATAACAATCACCGGGGGGGCATACAAAATCAATTTGAGGAATCCTTCTCCTAATTTTAGCATAACTGACATTTTGCTCTAACAGATCAGAATAAGCTTGAGGCACCAACCCTGTAGTATGAGACAAAATATGACGCAAGGTAATGATACTCCCCTGCGATGGATCGCTAAATTCAACAGTTTCAAGATAAGGCACAACGTAAGTATCCCAATCAATCATCCCTTTATCAACAAGCACCGAAGTAACAGCTGAAGCGAATGTTTTCGAAATGGACGCGAGCGGAAATACAGTACCAGAGGTGACTCGGTTTTTTCCGCCAACCTTCTTTACACCATAACCTCTAAGTAAGCGAATTTGTCCATCGATGATGAGCGCAATTGCAGCACCAGGAATCTCTTTTTTAACCGCTTTAGTCACCGAATCATGCAATGTGTAAACAAGCTTATCACCAGGCAAGGCATAGCTATTCGTCACCGTTATTAGCGCAAAAAGCGCCAATGCCCTTCTTACAGTCAACGTACAAACAAAGCTAATGTAAAAAGATATACAACGACTAAATTGTAATCGCAGCCCTTTGCAATATTGCGTAGCAAAACTGGGCACTGGACTCACCTTCGACAATAAAAGCAACGCCTTTATTTTAGTTGGAAAACGCGAAGTCTGTTTCGAAGGTGAGTGTCCATTCTTTAATTGTTCAATCAATCTCAATATTGATTCAGTGGCTTGAGGTTAATACCAAATCCATCAATTATCTGATCAGTTCAGCAAGTACGTGATATTTATCTACCCAAGTTACATTCAAAAATAACAAAGAGATCCGACGTCCTCTACAGTTAATGAAGCTCAAGGTAGCTTCGTGTATGGTCAGCTAAGAACCGTCATTATTTTATACTGTAAGATTTACGTGTTGTTCCACACTATAGAAAAATGATTGGTATTGTTATCACACACTCTTGACGGTGTTGTTATTAAGTAAAGTTTTAAACGGTATCATTAAGAACACATATCAATTTATTACGATAAAATGATAAATATAGACTTTTCATGCTATTTTGAAATTTTTTATCTTTATGATTTCAAAGAGATTTAACTCATCCGATGAGAACAAAAGTGAGACATAAAGCACAAAAATATTTTTATTAAGGGCGAATATCGTTACAATACGCGCCCTCACTATTTAGTGAGACATTATTTAAAAAGGTCAGATCCATGAAAGTAGTCGATTTTCTCAAGCAAAAGCGAGTTACGCTAGCGCAGCATCCATTTGAATTTAAAGACTGGCTATCACCCTCTATTCGCGATTACTGGATCGAGTTTTTAAGCAAAGCTAACAATAGTCAGCTTGCTACTTGGGTTAAAGAACAAAAAATCGCATCCACTGGAGAATCAATTGCCCAACCGGCACCGGTTCAATTACACCCAGAAGCAGAAAAAATCCAAGCAGAACTGACAGCTACATTAGGGGAAGAAATTCACGTCGGTGATTGGCTGATTGTTGATCAATCTCGAATTAATAGCTTTGCAGCAGTAACAGAAGATCATCAATGGATTCACACTGACCAAGATCGTGCGGCAAATGAATCTCCATTTAAAACAACTATTGCGCATGGTTTTTTAACGTTATCTTTGCTATCGGTGTTAACAGACAGTGTTAACCCTGAAAACACTAAATTTCCTTCGGCTAAAATGACCGTCAATTACGGCCTGAACCAAGTTCGTTTCCCATACCCTGTTAAAGAAGGCAATCGCGTACGTGCACGTACAAAGATTCAGTCTGTAACACCTATCAAGCGTGGGCTGGAAATTGTTCAAGAAATATCAGTAGAGATTGAAGGCTGTCGTCGACCTGGCTGTGTAGCAGAATCTGTTATTCGTTTGTATTTCTAATATTAACGACTAAAAAGTTTTAGATATTCCCGACAAAAAAGCCATCTACAGATGGCTTTTTTAGTTTAAGAGCAAAACATAAACACGCTATACAACGCTTTTAATCTTCTTTATTAATGACTTTTAACGCTTCTTTTTTGCTTAACGCTGACAGCTGCTTATTGTACTTCGCAACAAACTCAATGACATAATCAGGGTTTGTTTTAGAATATTTCCGCAACACCCACCCTATTGCTTTGCGAATAAAGAACTCTTTTTCATTCGCAAGCAATAAAATCGTTTCTTCAAGCAATGGGACATTCGTGTCATTTTTATGCTTTAAGTGTGCGAGCAATGATGCACGACGTAGCCACATATTATCAGATTGACGCCATTCAATAAGCTTTGCTTCAAACTCACGATGATCTTTAATTAAGTCACCAATCAAATTTGATGCGAGCTTATCAACGGTATCCCAGTTATCTGCGGTTTCTAACATCTCTTCATAAATGCTGAATGCATCTGGTGTACGAAAAGCCTTGTAGTATTCGGCAACATCCATAGCCAAATACAGTTCTTCTCGATACACACCAGACCATAGCCATAATACCAATCGACGATACTGAACAAAGTCGACGACATCGGTATGCTCACGTGCTTTTTTGAATACAGCTTTACGCTCAGGTGCTTTTACGCCATAAAACGGTTGTTCCGTTTTCATATATTCTTGCATGGAAATAGCATCATCAGCATTTGATACTTCTACCAAATGTTGTTGCATATAAATAACCATGGGGATCATCAATGACATGACGATTACTTCCTTCTAAAGCAGACTTATTACTTATATTGGCTCGTATTTAGCGTATAGCTAAGAGCCTTTATTATATTGGGCAGCATTTGAACACAAGTTACATCACTTTAACAATACATGATGCAACTTATTGTTCATTCTGGTTATTGTCTTTTAGATAACAACACTTTCATTCTAAACTGGCTATTTTTTCCTCACATTACTGATCTTTCCTTGATAGCTTAAGTAATCAAGAATGGAATCAATTTGTTCTGTAGACAAATCAAGATGATCAGGCATTTGGGTATAGCGAAATTGAGAGGGCTGTTTAATAAATTTACGTAGCATATCTTTCGAACGATAAGACACAACGCTCATGGGTGCATTCAAATCAGGTCCTAGCTTCCCCCCTTGCTGATCCATCGAATGGCATTTAATACAACGGTCTTTAAAGATTTCAAAACCTTGATACACAGTTGAGGCTAACTCAACACCTTCGGGATACACTAATGGGTATTGATCTTTAAATTGAAGCATATTGACGCTAGCCAATTGGTAAGGCCACGGGAAAGCTTGTTCTGGTGTTTGCTTCTCTCCTTTCCACACCATGTAAAAAGGACCAGGGTTGGCTTTGTGGTGCCCTATCGGCTGCCAACCTGCATCTGCTTTATAAACAATATAACCACCAGCTATTGATATTTTGTCAAAGGTTGAAACCGCTTGATAGCCATCTAGCGCTGTAAATTTAACATCGGTGTAGGCTTTATTTTTCCAGTCTTTCCCGTATGCCAATACCATGACATCATTAAGCAAAAACGCATCATAGGCTTTCTCTGCCTCATAATGGGGGTCATAAATTGTAATTTGATGCGTTGGTAATTTGTCTTTCAATGCACTTAATGAAAATGTTTGTTCGTTTTGATCCGATTCTGAAAACATCAGCGTTGCTTGTTCAGCATAAGCATCTAATGACACCACGCAAATAGCTGATAATGAAATCGCTCTTATGATTTCCCTAATCATCGCTCTTCCTTTAATTATTTGATGCATTACCTAAATATTACAAAAATAACCCGCTTCAACACTGCCTTTAACTTTCCAACCATCAATTAACTTTTCACATACAAAACACAATACATCATCGACACAAGATTGGTAACATCCACCGACCACAATACTGCCAATTTGTTAACCATAACGTTCACCTTAAATCCAAACATTACAACATCCTGAAAGAACAGTATTTAGACCGATTTAATTGACGGTTCAGCTTCTACTTTCTAGGGTGAATATAGGGAAATGCATAAACAATAGAAAACACCATGGCTAATTTAGGGAATAAATATGAATGCCAGAGATGTTAAAACGATCGATGATGCAAAAAAAATAATAACAGAACGTAAAATCACCCACGTAAAAGTCGGCTTATTCGATAACGATGGCGTCATGCGTGGTAAATACATGTCTAAGTCTAAATTCTTTTCTTCTTTAGAACATGGCTTTGCTTTTTGTGATGTTGTTCTTGGCTGGGATGTTAAAGATCAGCTGTACGATAATGCGCAATATACGGGGTGGCACACGGGTTACCCTGACGCCCCCGTTAGAATTATTCCAGAAAGCTGCCGTGATGTACTTGATGAAGATGGCATGCTGTTATTCATTGCAGAATTTACAGAAGATGCTGAAAAAGTATGTCCACGAGCGACGCTACGCCGTGTATTACAGCTTGCCGATAAAATGGAATTCAATGTGCAAGCCGCTTTTGAATATGAATTCTTTCTTTTCAACGAAACCCCACATTCAGCAAGAGAAAAAGGCTTCAGTAACCTTGAAACCATTACACCTGATTGGTTTGGTTATTCCATGATTCGTAATTCGACTTACTCGGGGCTCTACAAAAGTATTCTTGCCATGGGTGAAAAGATGGACTTCCCCATAGAAAGTATTCATTCCGAAACAGGCCCTGGAGTAATAGAAGCAGCGATCACTGTTGATCACGCAATCAATGCCGCAGATAAAGCCGCGCTATTTAAAACTTATATGAAGGTATTAGCCCAAAAAAATGATCTACTCGCCACCTTCATGGCGAAATGGAGTAACGACTACCCCGGTCAGAGCGGACATATTCATATTTCGTTGCAGAACAAAGACGGTTCTTCTGCTTTTTTTGAGGCCAATAACGATCTCAATATGAGTGATATTCAGCGTCACTTTCTTGCTGGACAGCAACGCTTAATGCCAGAAATTTTGTGCATGATTGCGCCAACCATTAATAGCTATTCACGCATGGTTCCGGGGTTTTGGGCACCCACAGAGGCAACTTGGGGCGTAGAAAACCGAACAACGGCATTACGCTTAATTAAAGGTTCAGAAAAATCACAACGAGTAGAATATCGAATAGGTGCGGCAGATGCAAACCCCTACCTTGCTTTAGCAGCAGCACTCGCATCTGGGTTGTATGGCATCGCCCAGCAATGGGAACCTTTCGACCAAGTTATAGGCAATGCTTACGATCAGCAACACCCGCAGGAATTACAGTTGCCTCATACATTATGGGAAGCAGCCCAACGTTTTAAAGCATCAAACGCTGCACGTGAAATGTTTGGCAATGAATTTGTTGATCACTTTACAGCATCACGAGAATGGGAAGAGCGTGAATTTAGGAAGCATGTCACTGACTGGGAATTAAATCGTTACTTTGAAATTATCTAATCTAGTTTTAGATAATCAGACTATTAACCACTTATCGGCCTAGATAAAGGAGAATACATGTCAAATATAAACTCAATTAATGCAGAAATTTCCGTTATCTCACCGATTGATAATGATGTATATATCACTCGACCATTTGCATCGCTCACTCACATTACAACATCGTTGAAGCAAGCCAAATTGGCTCAAAAACAATGGCAAGCAACACCATTGGCTGAACGTAAAATTCTGTGTAGCAAAGCCATAGATTGGCTAGTCACTAACAAGCATCAGCTCGCAGAGGAAATTACGTGGATGATGGGACGCCCGATTCAATATAGCCAAGGTGAAACCGCAGGGTTAGAAGAACGTGCTCGGCATATGATTGCGATCAGTGATGACGCATTGGCAACGATTGAGTTACCAGAAAAGCCTCACTTTACGCGCTATATAAAACGGGTTCCGTTAGGCACTGTATTTATCGTTGCACCGTGGAACTATCCGTACCTGACCGCAATCAATTCCATCATACCAGCATTGTTATCAGGCAATAGCGTTGTACTTAAACACTCTGTGCAAACACCTTTATGTGCAGAGCGCCTATTTCAAGCCTTCACAGAAGCAGGCTTACCGGAAGGTGTGTTTCAGTATCTGCATTTAACGCATCAAGACACAGAGCATGTTATTTCATCAGGTTGTATCAATCATGTCGCGTTCACTGGTTCTGTTAAGGGTGGAAAAGCCATCGAACAATTCGCTGCTGGGCATTTAATCAGTGTGGGGTTAGAGCTTGGTGGAAAAGACCCTGCGTATGTGCGCTCTGATGCTAACCTACAAGACGCTGTTGATACTATTATTGATGGGGCTTTTTTTAACTCAGGACAATCTTGCTGCAGCATTGAACGTGCTTATGTACATAGTAGTATTTATGATGCTTTTATTGAAAAGGCCGTGTTACTAATCAATCAATATCAACTCGGTCGTTCAGATAACCTTAATACCACATTAGGCCCGCTTGTTAACGGAAAAGCCGCTGATTTTGTACGAGAGCAAACACAAGAAGCAATTCAACAAGGGGCAAAGCCACATATTGATGAACACCATTTTACCAACAGCCAAGCTGGCAGCGCCTATCTTGCCCCTCAATTGCTTACCAACGTAAATCATACAATGCGAATAATGACAGAAGAAACCTTCGGCCCCGCCCTTGGCATACAAAAAGTAGAATCCGATCAAGAAGCAATCATATTGATGAATGACAGTGACTTTGGTCTTACCGCGTGCATTTTCACTCAAGACATAGACAAAGGCATCCATCTTGGGGATCAATTAGAAACAGGGACATTTTTCATTAATCGTTGTGATTACCTAGATCCAGCGCTTGCATGGGCGGGTATTAAGCAATCTGGTCGAGGCTGTACTCTATCTTCTATCGGGTTTGAGCAATTAACGCGTCCTAAGTCGTACCATGTAAAGCACCTAATATAAGCATTTCTAATGCCTTCTTGAATCCACCGTTTATGTAGAGGAATAACTATGTTACACGGTAACTGGAATTACCCCACTTCAATATCTGTTGGTGTTGGCTGTGTTAATGAAATCCCCCAAGTATGCCAAGAGTTAGGTATTCAATCACCGTTATTGGTAACCGATCAAGGATTAGCCCATTTACCTGTTGTTCAAGCTATCTTAAAAGATTGTCATAACGCTGGGTTAACCATTCATTTGTTCAGCAAAGTACAAAGCAACCCAACAGGTGAAAATGTAGACGATGGTGTTAAAGCATTTAATGCTGGGCGACATGATGCTGTTATTGCTTTTGGGGGCGGTTCTAGTATCGATACCGCTAAAGCCATTGCCTTGATCGCCAAACAAATTCATTCTTTGTGGGATTTTGAAGATGTCGGTGATAACTGGAAGCGTGCCATTACAGAATTAATTGCCCCAATAATAGCGATACCAACCACTGCTGGTACAGGTTCTGAAGTGGGTCGAGCCTCTGTTATAACCGATCAAGAAGAACAGGTTAAAAAGATAATATTTCACCCAAAGATGTTGCCATTAAAAGTGCTTTTAGACCCAAATGTCACTCTCACACTTCCCGCTGAAATTACCGCCGCAACAGGAATGGATGCGCTGTCTCATAACCTTGAAGCACTGTGCTCACCGTCGTATCACCCTATGGCAGAAGGTATTGCGCTGGAAGGTATACGTCTAATTAAAGAGTACCTACCTATTGCTTATCATAATGGCCTCGATATTGATGCTCGAACTCAGATGCTAGTCGCATCCAGTATGGGAGCAACATCATTCCAAAAAGGCCTAGGAGGAATGCACGCCATCGCTCATACACTCGGGGCACTTTATAACAAACATCACGGGTTATTAAACGCCATATTAATGCCTTATGTCATGGTCGCAAACCGCCGAGAAATCGAGCTAAAGATGACACGTGTAGGTAGCTATATCGCACTCCGACAAGCTAACTTTGATGGTGTTTTAGAATGGATTTTACAGCTACGTAAAGACCTTGGTATTCCGCATACATTAAGTGCAATTGGCATAGATACATTACAACGCGAATTGGTTGGTAAAATGTCAGCATCAGATGCCTCAGCAAGCAGTAACCCTATTAAATTCAACGCAGAGCAATACTCAATTATTTTTGCAAATGCAGTAAAAGGGACACTTTAAGTAATGTTCGTATACACTTTTATTAACGAGATATTTATTCAGCCAACCGTATGGATATGATTAGATGAAACTGGGTATTTTATTGTGTGACGACGTAAGATCTGAACTTCAAATCAGGCATAATAATTATCCTGAAATGTTCTCCGATATATTACTCAATGCAGACCCAACGCTTGAGTTAGTGTTTTATCGTGTTATGGATAATCAATTTCCAACATCACTCAGTGAATGCGATGCGTATATTGGTTCAGGTAGCAAATACAGTGTTTACGATGATATTCCGTGGATCCACCATTTAGCACAATTTGTTCGCGATCTTTATCAACGCCAAATCCCTTTTGTTGGTGTCTGTTTTGGGCATCAAATGATTGCACATGCTTTAGGTGGCACTGTCGTACAATCTGAAAATGGCTGGGGTGTTGGTTTAAAAACATGGTCTTTAGTCGCAACCAAGCAATGGATGCAATCCGATCGTAAAGTGGAAGAAAAAAGCACATTTTCACTTGCCGTAAGTCATCAAGATCAAGTAGTAGGTTTACCTGACGATACAGAGATATTAGCAAGCAGTAACTTTTGCCCACATGCAATGATCCAACTCGGACAACATTTTCTTGGCATACAAGGACACCCTGAATTCACCAGCAGTTACTCGCGAGATTTAATGATAGCCCGCCGTGGCGATATGCCAGCTTACGTTATTGAAGCCGCTAAAGCCTCACTCGATCAATACATTGATCAAGCAGAAGTTACGCAATGGATGCTGGAATTCATCAAATTAAGCATCAGTAGAGTGCCTAATTAAACATTCTACTTATAAGTTTACGCATAGGTTGGTGACACTGACTCAACAGAGCTTAATGCGTTCAGCAATTCGGGAGTGAACTATACTTAAAGCCACAATTTTACTATGGCTAAATAGTACCGAGGATAGCGTCATGAAAATTGTCGTTTATGTCTTTAGCGTGATATTGCTTTTTGCTGGCTATATCTCAACATCTGTCGCAAATGAAAAGTCTCAGGCAATGTTAGAAGATGCATTGAGTGCTGCGCCATCGTCACTAAAAGACAAAGTAACAGTGATGGACTGGGAGCAAAATGTTCTGCAAAAAGGTGATAGTAACTACATCTGCTTTCCTACTCCAGCTCAGTTGCAAGGTAAAGCCCCTATGTGTATGGATAAATCATGGATGGAATGGGCAGATGCGTGGATGAATAAGAAGCCTTTTACTGCAAAAACCATTGGTATCTCGTACATGTTAGCAGGCGATGACGGAGCAAGTAATACCGACCCATACGCCGAAGGAGCAACAGCAGATAATGATTGGGTTAAAGAAGGTCCACATTTAATGATCATTACACCTGATAAGGCGCTTTTAGATTCCTTATCAACAGACCCACACAATGGCGGTCCCTATGTTATGTGGAAAGACACACCTTATGTTCACATCATGATTCCTGTTGGTATTCGTAAGTAATTATCTTTTAATGTATCAAATAAAACTTAAACGGCTGAATAATCAGCCGCGTTTTTGTACAAAAAATAGCATTAAGCCATAACAAAACGAACGTTAGTATTTCATAACGTAAAAAACAAAAACTTAATGATATACTCACTCTTTAGCAGCATTCTTTTCATAATCAAGTACACTATAGGCATGTAAGAATAGTTCGTGAATCTACATTCTAATAGGCGCAGTTGAGACTCCTATTGAATCAATGATTATTAGAAAAGAAAATACTAAGTACCATGACGAATAATAAAATAACCAAAGTCACACTAGGCAAAGGTTTTACCTTTGATTGCTCAACAAAAGAACTAAAAGAAAATGAACGCTTTATTCGGCTAAACCGTGCTGAAAGGGAAATACTCTGCTATTTAATCCAGCATGCTAATAGTGTTGTCAAAAAAAAACAGCTTCTTTCAGTAGGATGGACACGGAAAGAAATCACAACAACGTCTTTATTTCAGACTATTCGCAATTTAAGAATTAAGCTTAAAGAGGATGAAATAGGTCAAATCATTGAAATGATCCCCCGCCTTGGCTACCAAATTAAGGTCGATCCTTTTTCAACCTCCTCTGTGCAAAATACAATTGAAAGCTCAAAAAAAACACACAAAAATAAACGTTATATAATTGTATCGCTATGTCTTCTATTCATCGTCTGTTTTTTTTCATTGTTTTTTTTCTCTCAGCATTCAAAAAAATATCTACATGAAATAGCTTACGATGATGATATGAACACATTCATTTATTTAGCGAAAGAAATGGACGACCTTGAATTCTTACGTGACTATACAAAGACATTTGTGACACCTATCGATATTGAAAATAAACTCTTTTTTATCGCTAAAGCGGGTAAATACTATTCGGTCGCATTTTGTGATAAAACTGAACAAAACACCTGCAAACTTACTACTACAAAAGCCGTTACTTTTGATCATTTTGATCTCAATGAATTTTGGCCAATGTTGTCATTAACCGGTAAAAACACTCAAGCAATTACCCTCTTCGATCAAGATAATAAAACCCCAGCAGCAGCAAAATCATTCAACCTTTATCTAGAAAATGGCGTTGTATCAAACAGTATTGTTCAATACTTTCTGCAGCAAAAGGATCACCTTAATTGGTCTTTTAGCGGTTTAAGCTACCGAATGAATACCGATACAAATGAATTTGTACCCGTTGCATTTAAAGGCGGAAATTTTTCATTATCTAGAACATCCGTTTCTCCTTTCGTGGCAGAGATAACGGTGAGACCTGAGTTTTTATATTGGATTCAGACGGAGGCAGAACTTGCCAAGTTAGGTGTCAATAAACCAGGAAGAATTGAAGAATATTTTGATAATGTTTATTTAAGTAATCAAACACATAAAAGTTATATTGTCTTTCGTCAAAAAGACATGATTCTATGGTTTTCAGAAGAGCTTGGCTTTTACTGGCTCAGTAAGAAAAATATGCAAGATTCAAATTTTTCTGAGTTGGGCTCATTTAAACAGTGTACTGATAACCTTGGTCTAATTCCCAATAGTGCATGTAACCCACTATAAGCGCTCTCAGCAGCGCTTGCTTACAGATTCTCTCTAGTAGTTATACGTCTGCTATTAATCTATCACACACTTTTATTATCATTTGATCTCATTCAGCTATAATCGATTTAGACATTTTTTACGGCATTTAGGCGTGTTATGAACAGTTTTCAGCTTATAGTTACCGTGTCTTTTTTGATTATTCCCACTTTGGCATCAGCTACATCGGATACAGAGCAGGCAGCAAAAGATGTCTGTAAATGCCTTGAAGAACCCTACTCAGAAGCGAATAAAGCACTTGAACTAATCAATAATGCGAATGCATCGGGTGAATTGAGCAAAATTTTATCCTCACAAGAGGAACTCATGAAAGTAATCAATACATCTCAAAAATGTTTGGAAGATTTATACATTAAATACCCTGAAATTGACAAGGATAGTGCTTTACAAGCTGAAGTCATTACTCTTGCTGACAGCAACTGCCCTAACCCATTAAATAATATGACATTCCCCAGTAAAGAACCCACTCAATAGAATGATTCACATAAACAACCATAATATTTAGCTTCCATCACACAGTGTTATATTGCAGTTTTCAAACCGCACTTGTTACACTATTGTTAAATAACAACGGTATAAAGGGGAAGTATCATGCGTATTTTCAAACAAGGGTTGTTATCTTTATTTATAAGCCTTAAATTGTTTTTTTACTTAAGCTATCCATTACTTCAAGCTTTATGTCTTTTAGGGTTTAGTGTCGGCCTTTTAATGACTATATCACCGTCACTTGCCCAAGGTTACAGTGAAGAGGTAATGGTCCTATTTAGTCTTACCTCTTTGTACCTTTTCTTGCTTAAACAGTATTACACGCATGTTATTGCATGGGCAGATCAACGCAGCAGTAACGTCATTACTGTGAACTTTAAATAATATTACAGCATTGTGCTGAGTTTATTTCTTAACCATTTATTTGCAGGGTTATGATCATTACGCTTATGCCATACCATAAAATGCTTCAACGGTTTTGAGGTAAAAGGTAAAGGTATAACCTGTAAATTAAAATGTTTTGCATATTTATTAGCAAGTAAACCACTCATAATACCTACAGAGTCACTATCTGACACCAACGCCATCATTGATACCATCGAGGCACATTCACAGCTTAGCTCTCTCGGAATAAGGCTTTCTTCCGTAAAATAATTCACTTCAAGCAAATCTGTACGCCGCCTTTGAATCAACACTTGTTTCTCTGCATAAAACTGCTCTCTAGTAGCCGTATTTTGTATATTGGGATGCTCCTTACGGCATACCATTACTGCAATATCGTCATAAAACGCATTATATGAATACGATGGGTTTGATAAATGACCAAAATCAATGGCTAACTCAGCTTTGTGCAAACTAAGCTGATGAAATAATTCATCTTCATTATTTGGCGTAAGGTGTAATTGAATAGAACAATTACCCATACTTTCATCCGCTTCAATTTTCGGCCTGACTATGTGCATCATGGCTTCATTTACATACACCGTAAAAACACGATGAGCTTGAATATCAAAACCAGAGACATTGCCTAATGCGCTTTCTACCTTCGTAAAAGCAGGTTCAATCTCGCTTGCCAATTGAATTGCTGCATATGTGGGAGATATTCCTCGCCCTTCTCGTACAAACAGTGCCGTGCCAAGCTGAGCTTGCAACCTTTTAAGTACGCCGCTTACCCCTGGCTGGGTTAAACCTAATGATTCTGACGCTAAAGTGATTGAACGAAGTCGGTACACTTCTAAAAATACAATCAATAAGTTCAAATCTAATTTCGACTTCATTCGCCACCCAATACATAAGTAATCGTGATGTGTTAAGTAAAGAATACTTTATATATTACGAAGTGTCACTGGCATAAAATACACCCATCAACATTAACAAGCCTTAAACATTCTTAATCTGTTTTCGATATTGTTAATAAACTTCAACAGGATGGATTATCTCACGTTGAAGACTCTTGCAAGGAAGTGCCTTTAGCAACGCGATGACTGAGAACAACTCGTCAATCGCAGGACAAACAAGTCCACGCATAAAATTGAGGTAACTACATTATGAAAAATTCAGTCAAAACAACTCTTACTGCTTTTGTTTTAGCAACATCTTACAACGTTGCTGCTGCGGATGGCGACTTCACGGGGAATGTGTCGTTTGAACAACCACAAGCCCATGCCACTCAAGCTAAACATTTTATTAATGACGGCACCCCTGAAAACTATAATTCAGGCATTGTTATTACCGAGAAAACATCACAGCCAACATTCGCAGAAAAGTTAGACTCTGCCCGTGATAAATAGCCTTAACGAAAGCGCTATAAATAAGCTCTAGCGCAATTATTCCAGATATAAAAAAAGAGCCCCAAGGGCTCTTTTTTATTAAGTGCGGTAAAGCACTTTTACTATATGCCAGCCAAATTTAGTTTTTACCAAATGTGGGGTTAACAATTCACCGGTAAAGCACACTTTATCGAACTGAGGAACCATCTGACCTTTACGGAATTCACCCAAGTCACCACCGCTTTTACCTGATGGACAGTTTGAATACTTCTTGGCAAGCGTCTGGAACTTCGCGCCTTTCTTCAATTGCTCGATGATATCTTCTGCTTTTTCTTGGTGCTTCACTAAAATATGAAGTGCTGCTGCTGTTGAAGCCATGATTGATAACCTAATGTTACGAGTAAATAAGGGGATTACTATGGTATGAAGTGTGCGATAAATCACATTAAGTATCAAGTAATAGTACACCTCCTCCCCCCTTTCTAGTGGCAAGAAAAAACCGCTTAATTGTGAGATTAAACGGTTTTCGTATCAAACAGTGCCATTTTTTCAAAAATTAATTTGTCTTACAGCACATCAATACTGATGTCTTCAAAGCTATATAGCTTGCCTCCGAACTCATCAATAAAGACTTCCGCATCGGCTTTTTTGGCAAAGCTGCCCAATGTTTTCCCCATCGCGCCTTTTTTCTCAGAACCGATAACATACCAGGCCTCTCGAGCATTGATGAAATACTCGTCTTCCGGACGCTGCCAAGGCGTTTTACTCATATCATGAACATAGATTTCTTTAACCTGACGTTTGTTTTCCGGTTGCAGGATAAAGCTGAACAAATCGCGGGTTGAGCAGAACTTACTGACCGTGTCGGATGATTTATTATAAGACTCACCTTTTGGTCCAGGGAAATTACTGATGATCATACCGCACAGGTGGCATTCATCAGCCTGTTCTATGGCGATGGCCTGACGCACCATGGCTTGTTCTGCTGATTCCTGATCGGTGCAGGCAACACCCAATATAAGCAACAGGGCAATACTGATAGTCCTTAGTGGATGTAAACGACGCATTATGGTTTCCTTACTTATTCGAATTATTAAATGCTTTATTAAATTGAGCTATTTGCTCTTAAAGCTGCTTGTTTATTGATTTTTATTCTTAAAGCTTTTTCTTACTAAATACCAAGGAGGCGATCGCCAAAGGTGCCACCACCCAGCCACTCATCATCAGAAGCAAGGTTCCTTGTGAGCGGCTTTGGTCGATGGCAACAGCCAGCACGCCATTAACATCACCAGTATTCAATGCTGAAAGGTTTATTAATCGGAACAAATCTGCTGGATTGAACATCATCAGCTGTACTAGCTGTTGCTGTGATAATCCATCTTCAACGCCGACTAGAATAGCCAGCAATGCCAAATCAAAGACCAGCACAAAGAAGAACCAGGTCATCAGTGCAATACCTGCCGCTTTAGATTTTTCCGATACAGACAGGCTGATCACATAGGCAATTGCGATAAAGCAGAGCCCCAATAGGGTGGCAGTGAGAATAAACAAGCTGAATGCAGGTACTACACCAACAAAATCGGACTGTATAGCCAGCAAGAAAGCAGCACTGCCAAAACCGAGGCTGGTGGCTAGAGTAATAATGGACCCCTGTCCTAAAAACTTGCCTAATAACAGCTGACTATGGCTAAGAGGATAAGTTAACAACAGCAGTAAAGTGCCGGATTCCTGTTCACCGACAAAACTATCATAGCTTAATAGCAGCGCAATCAACGGAATCAGAAATACCGCGAGGCTAGACAAGCTGGCAATCGTCGATGACAAAGAGGCCACACCTAGCTGCCCAGATGCGACCGAGCCGTAATAGCTCAAGCCCAAAGACAGCACGGCAAAAATAAGCGTGATGGAAATCAACCAGCGATTTCTGATCCCGTCTTGAAACTCTTTTATCGCGACAGCAAAAACTGGATTCATGAACTTACGGCCTCCGACCTATCAAGTGCTTCAGATTGGTTTGATACATTTGGTATATTTGACGCTTTGTCTTTAAGGGCACAATCATCATTCAGATAATACTGGTAGAGCTGATCCAAATTGACCGGCTCAATGTGGAGATCACTGATATGGTCATAGCTGAGCAGCTTACGGATTACAGCCAGTTTATCGTTTTCCGGAACCAATAACTGATTGTCATTAACCCGCAATTCATTGAGAGCTGGATCATCCCGAAGTATACCGTTGAGTCCCTTAGTATGAATAGTTACAGGTAAGCAAGCCTGCTCGCGTAACTGTATCAAAGTCCCCATTGCTCGCGACTCGCCACCCGACAAAATCATAGCTCTGTCGATATGCTGTTCCACGCCTGGCAAGATATGGGAGCAGAGGATAATACTGGCACCGTTACTCTTAAGGTTGTCTACAGTTTGATAGAACTCTTTCGTCGCAATAGGATCAAGACCCACTGTGGGTTCATCAAGCAATAGTAATTTAGGCTCACCCAAAAAAGCCTGGGCCAAACCCAGTCGTTGCCGCATGCCCTTAGAATAGGTTTTAACCTTGCGGTTCATGGCTACGGTTAAGCCGACTTGCTCCAGTAAGGCAATGACCTGTTTTTTATTCACCGATTTTAGTCGAGAGAAATAAGTCAGTACTTCCAGCCCGGTAAGGTGATCGTAAAAACTGACATTTTCAGGTAAATAGCCGATATTCCGACGGCTGTGCCAGGCTTGCCTTGACAATGGATCCACGCCAAAGATCTTTACATCCCCGTGGCTAGCTTTGATAACGCCGAGGATCAGCTTCATCATCGTCGTTTTTCCTGCCCCATTGTGACCAAACAGGCCAAGTACTTCACCGGCAGCCAGTTGCAAGTTGATATTTTTTAACGCCTCAACCTGCTGATAGTGTTTGCTCGTATTGTGTAATGAAACAATTGGAGAGGTCGCTTTTATTAAAGAGGTCATGGTAATGCTGTTACCCCGCAGCTTGGTTGTTTTTAGACATGATTTTATCAAGAGCATGATGTCCCGGTGCAGACGGTACTGTCATTAGTGGAAAGCTATCTTTTACCCCTGCGGGTTTAAGTACCGGAAATTGTTTTTGTATCCAGCGCAGCATTAGGATTGCCGGGCTATCAAGTAATACCTTCGCTTCCGGATATAGCCACACTAATTTATCGATCCCATCATTGGGTTCAAATGGGGTATCTCCTCTACCATCGTTATTCAGATCCCAGCCAAGGTAGTTACTCCAGAAATTCCCGATGCCGTCATGACTCCACTCCTGCTCTCGGTTAGAAACATATTTCACCTGCACAGGGTTATTAATAAAACTATTGCCAAAGATTTTGACATTTTCCGATCCCGCCGTGAGGTGAATACCAATTTCAGCGGTGTCGATACTGTTGTAGCTGATGGTGTTGTAGCCCGAGTTATAGATAAACAGCCCCTTTCCATCACGCCCCATGACCTTATTTTCAGGCTTAGTCCATACATTCTTGATTCGATTGTGGCTGATATTGGAATAGGTAATAAAATTCATCAAAAAACCGTAATCTTCACTATCACGGCTTTCATTACCAGATACTATTAACTTGCGAGAACTCATTAATGCATAGCCCGCCCGCGTGTTATAGGTCAGGTTGTCTAGCACTTGGTTGCTATGAGAGTACATATAATGGATCCCATAGCGGAGGTCATGCATGGTATTGTTTTTCAATATATTGTTTTGGCTAGCGATGATATAAAGGCCATCACGGGTCTTGCTTACCGTATTGCCAATGACCTCAACATATTCAACTTTTGATAGCTGAATACCATTTCCCCTGTCGGCTGAACGTAGCTTGGGGTTACCCTCAATTTCGTTACCTTCAACCTTGATATGTTTACCGTCCT
Source organism: Photobacterium frigidiphilum (assembly GCF_003025615.1). GTDB lineage: Bacteria > Pseudomonadota > Gammaproteobacteria > Enterobacterales > Vibrionaceae > Photobacterium > Photobacterium frigidiphilum. The sequence goes on from NZ_PYMJ01000011.1 coordinate 94,120, forward strand.
GTAACCAAATACCGAAACCGTCACCCTGCAGTTTGTTATTGCGAATGATCAGGTTGTTGGCTTGCTTGTCAGAATAGATACCGGCGTTTTGCTCTGTTAAATCACTGCCCCAATTAATGATGGTTAGATTCTCAATCAGGATATCGGAGTTTTTGATCTGCAAAGCGTGCCCCTGTCCGCCTGCATTGATAGTAGCCGTGTTATTTCCTATCAGAGTAATGGCATGACGAAGGACAAAGTTACCCAAATATTCACCAGAAGCCAACGACACCACATCGCCATCCGATACCGAATCCAGCACCACTTGCAAGTTATCGTCAGCCGTTACCTGATAGGTTTTGGCAAACGCTACGGGCAGGAGACAAAACAGAACTATTAGTGTAATTATTGGTTTAATCATCGACTGTTTTTAACTTCCCTACTACGACTCAAAAGATGAAAGCACAAAGGTGATGATGCAAAAGACCAGTACATAATAAATAAACCACATACTGACTAAGCTATATAAAGAAAGGTAACAAAGTGCCAAGTTGACAGGCACTTTGTCGGTCAGGTTAGCTGTTCAAGCTAACCGACTCAGCGTATCAGGCCTCAACCAGCATACGGCCTCGCATCTCCATGTGGAGTGCGTGACAGAACCAGTTACAGTAATACCACTGAACCCCTGGTTTATTGGCAATAAAGGTAACAGATGACGTTGCCTGTGGAGCAACTTCCATCTGAACGCCATGGTTAGTCATACAGAAGCCGTGAGTAACATCTTCCACCATGTCCAGGTTAGTGACGATCATGGTGACTTCATCGCCCAGTTTTACCTTGAATTCAGTGAGCCCGAAGTTCGGCGCAATCGAGGTCATATAAACACGCACCTTGTTGCCATCACGGATCACTTTACTTTGAGTCATCACATCGACACCGTCTTTCTCGGCCATTGCCAGTGTTTCTGCAAAGATTGGATCATCACGGGTCCAGAGTTTCTGTGGCTTCACCTTGCTACGGTGAACAATTATACAGTCATGGGGTTCTGCAAACGTCGGGCCGTCATGCACCAACTTCATCTCATCGCCTGAGATATCAATTAGCTGATCATTCTCAGGACGTAGTGGACCAACAGGCAAGAATCGGTCTTTAGAGAACTTACAGAGAGAAACAAGCCATTTACCATCAGCATCACGAGTTTCCCCCTGAGAGGTATGGTTGTGTCCAGGTTGATAATGCACATCTAGCTTTTGACGGATATAGTTTACTTTCTCTCCATTGTAAGCTTTGATTGCATCTTCTACATTCCATTTTGCAATCTGACTATCAAGGAACAACGTCGTGTAGGCGTTACCACGGTTATCAAAAGCGGTATGAAGAGGACCAAGGCCCACTTCAGGCTCTGCGACGATAGTGTCACGAGGCTTAATTTTGTCGCTGAACAGATCATCAAGCTTGTTGATTGCAATAATCGAAACTGTTGGCGATAGCTTGCCGTTAGCCACAAAATACTTACCGTCTGACGATGTATTCAGTCCGTGCGGAGATTTTGGTACAGGAATGTAACGAGTGAGTTCAGAACCTTTACGGCCATCAAGAACAGGAACATTATTGTCATTGTAAGTTTTGAATTGACCTGCTTTTAACGCCGCTTCACAACGCGCTAGATTGAAAACAACAACGTGGTCTCGCTCTGGGGTGATCATTTCGCTCAGCGTCATACCCATTTCAGAGTTGTAGCTGGTCGACGCGAAGTATTTACCGTCGTAGTCGGCATCAGTGTTATCAAGGTTGCCATCAACCATTACCTGAAATGCCACTTCCATTTTCTCGGCGTCAATCACGTTAAACAGAGAACGGTAGGTGCTGACATCTTCCAGTGTCGCCTTGCCGTCATTATTCATCGGGATTTCAAATTCCCCATTACAGATCACGTATTTAGTCTCAGGTACTTTTTGTACCCGTAATCCGTGAATAGCCTGAACATTCGGAATGGTGATCATTTTATCGGTTTTCATGACATTACAACGAATACGAGCAACCCGACTGTTGGCTTTGTCGTTGATAAATACATATTTACCATTGTATCGACCGTCCGTCATACTCATATGAGGGTGATGGGAATCACCCGCTAAAATATCAGCACTGTCGCCTTTAATACGCTTACTTTCGTTGGTTAAGCCCCACCCGGTTGCACTATCAATGTTAAATACTGGTATGCGCATTAACTCGCGCATTGATGGCAAACCCATAATACGTACTTCACCGGAATGACCACCACTCCAGAAACCATAGTATTCATCTAAATCGCCAGGATGAACAAACGGACTGTTAGCCGCTTCTGCCGCCTTGGCTTGTGCCATTGAAGCAAACATCGCAGCTGACATCGGGGCGACTGCCGCGCCAATACCGATAGCGGCAGTTTTACCAAAAAACTTACGTCGTTCTTTGTTTGGCAATGTATCTTGGTTAGGTTGCTCTATCAGATCATTGTTCTTATTATCACTCATGGTTGGCTCTCCATACCGTTATTATTGACGCGACTACGATTGTTAATATATGTAGTGTCACGTACATCAGCTGCGCTGTATTCCTTCTTACTTTTCACGTTATTTCGTCACTATTCGGTACTTACTCTGTAACGACGACTGGAATATCTTGATTCTTATCTCGACGTTTTTTGTGTGCCAGCTTCTTAAGTGGCGGACATTTTTCTTCGTTGTAATAAGTGATTTGGCAGTCTAGACAGTAATGGCACTCACGCATGTTGATCACACCATCAGGCTGGATTGCCTGGATTTCACACTCTTTCGCGCATGTCTTACAGGGCGAACCACAGTCAGGACGACGTTTCAACCAATTAAATAAGCGCACGTTATTGGTGACCGACAGTGCAGCGCCTAATGGACACAGGTAGCGACAGAAGGTTTTTCGGTTAAACAGGTTCAACAAGATCAGGAATGCAGCCCAAGCAACAAATGGCCATTCACGATCAAACTTCAATAAGAAGGTGGTTTTAAACGGTTCAATTTCGGCAAATTGTTCAGCCATTGATAACGAGTCGAGCGAGATCCCGAACAAACCTAATAAAATAAGATATTTGATGGTCCACAAACGTTCATGCACAGCATACGGCAATTCGAATTGAGGGATTTTGAAATGGCGGGCAAGTTGATTGACCAGCTCCTGCAAGGCTCCGAACGGGCATAGCCAGCCACAGTAAACGGCGCGTCCCCACAGTAAAATGGTCACAGCAGCAGCACACCATAAGATGAAAATAATCGGATCGAGTAAGAAAAGATCCCAGGAAAAATCGCTCATCAATGCCTGCAAAAATGTGAAGACATTCACCACAGACAGCTGTCCACCCCATGACCAACCAATAAACACGACAGTTACCGCCAGAAAGCCATGACGTAAGTTATGCATAAAGGTGGGATGGCGAACCAATACATCCTGGAAAAACAGGATCAGTAGCAAAACACTCAGCAAAGCAAGAAGTATCACAACTTCGAACTGGCGCTCTTTCCATACTTGTTGGGTCAGTGATAATTCAGGCTCAGGGACAATCGCAGGCGGCGTATCGACATATTTCCCCAACATGTCGTAACTACCTTTAAAGCTGGTGAACAGGCTATCGAGCGGACCAGTCTGGCGTCGAACCAGCAATTCAAGCTGCCAACTTGCTCCCGGATCAAGTTCATGATGCGCCTGCACTCGGAACACCGACATTTCTTTAAACGTCGGGGCTCCTGCAATATACAAATCCGTAATACGGTTATGGTCGAGATCGCGAAATGAAATCGCATTCTCATTCTGATGAATCTGGAGACGATCAAAGATCCCCCCCCGCACATAACCTGACCCCTTGAACGAGTAACCATTACCCAATACGACTAGTAGATGTTCGCCCGGTTTCAAAGGTTGCACTAACCACTCATAATCGGCATCACCGAACAAATTACGCCCTATCGTTGGCACATCAGCAAGCGCAAAATAGATTTCAGCGAACATATCCTGCTTTTGATCCGTAGGGATATTACCAATATGCTCAGCCTCTGTGCCAATAAAGGCTTCATCGATTTTTTCATTGGTCAGATAGAGCTTGCGTATCGAACCATCCCCCGTTAACTGAAGCCAGTCTGCTTTTTCAAACTGATCTTGATAGATGGTCGATGGAGGCTGGATGATGGTTTGTTGTTTTTTAATAATCCCTAGAGACTGGGCCACTTTTGTTGCCGCTTTAGTAACGGCAACATTCATCACCATGACTGTCACAGTTGCGCCTGACAAGCCATCAACGGCAACATAGCCCTCGCTCTTATTACCACCAACTTTGATTCTGTCCTTCACCGATAAGCCAGTGTATTGATCGGCAAAGGCCCACAATTTTTTCTCTGGAATACCCGCCAGAATAATCGGTTCATGGTGTTCCAGCACTTTGGCAGTCAGGTAGTTACCTTGCGGATCGATAGCCACCAGCATATTAACTGGCTCGCCGGAATAGGCCGGGATTTTAGCGACATCATTGGTTTCAAAAGCATAGCCGATAATGTCTTGATCTTTGTAGATCCGCCAGACAGGGATTTTCCCCTGTTTTTCAGCAATTTTTGTTGCGCTGGGAAAGGTTTTTTTGATAAGGGGGATAGGATCCTTTGGCGGACTAACAAACAATGCACTTGCAGGTGCTATCCCTCCCACAAAGAGTAAAAGGAATAAGAGCGCACGAAAAATAGTTGTTCTGAATAAGCTAATCTTTTGCACCAACAGACTCCAAGATAGTACTTTTGCCTAAGTCACCAAATGAAGTATATTAAATGCAACTAACACCCTGTCATGATTGAGATCAATTAACTTACACATCATTACATCTGTACAACCAAACCGTGACATATATGACAAATGTACTATTTAAGATACAGACGCCGTATTACGCCTTCTGTTAACCGTGATAGCTCACCCCAAAATCACCCAAGGTTAATATCTGCTTTAGTTTATCCAACAAAGGGCTACAGTTTAATCATCTATTCATTTTCAGTTCATGGCACTTCGATTACACTACAAATATGAAAAAATATAATAGATTTCTATACATTTTCAGTTTCCTCTTTTTATTGGCTTTTCATGTCAATGCTGCCCCGCAACTAGAAATTGATGAAGATCACGACGAAGTAATGCATGCCGTTCAACAGGGGTTGATTCAACCTTTTTCTGCGTTACAAGAAAAGGTTGCCAAGCAACTTAATGGTCGCATTATAAAAGTAGAGTTAGACGAAGATGATGATGTATGGGTGTATGAACTAAAACTGATTGACCCAAACAACAATATCGTAAAAGTCGAATATGAAGCCCGTACACTCACCATTATCGAAATTAAAGGTCGTGGGCTAGAAAATATCATCAAGGTGAACGAATGAAAATATTAGTAGTTGAAGACGAAATTACCCTTGGTGAGCAAATCATTGATGGTTTAGAAAGTAACGGCTGGATTGCAGAACTTTCGCGTGATGGGATTGATGCCCTATACCGTGCAACATCTGAACCTTGGGATGTTATCGTTTTGGATTTAGGCTTACCAAAACTTGACGGATTAACGGTATTAAAAAGTATTCGAGATGAAAAAGTGAATACGCCGGTTGTTATTTTAAGTGCGCGTAATGAGCTTACCCAACGGGTTGAAGGGTTAAATGCAGGGGCTGATGATTACCTCACCAAGCCTTTTCAGATGGTTGAGTTAATCGCCCGTTTACGTGCCCAGTTACGCCGTTCAACGGGTAATGCGTCCCCTGTTATTCAGGTCCAAGAATTAAGTTTAGATACGCGAACATCAAACGTATTATGGCAAGGTCAAGTCGTCGATCTTACGGCATTAGAATTTAAGGTGCTGTCTTACCTTATGCATAATACTGATAAAGTGATTTCAAGAACGGAATTGGTCGAGCACATTTACAAGCAAGATTTTGATCGTGACTCTAATACGATTGAAGTATTTATTGGTCGTATTCGCCGTAAGATCGGCAATGATGTTATCAAGACAGTTCGCGGTCTCGGATACCGTATCAATGCCAATTAACACAATTGAAAAACGACTTCCTAGCCTTCGTAGCCGTCTACTTATCGCGGCGGCTGCTTGGCTTATTGTAATTACGCTTTCTGCTGGTTATCTTGTTCCGAGTTTCATAAAAACTTACCTAGTCGGTCAAGAAGAACAACAACTCAAGCTTTATCTTGATCAACTTACAGCGCTTGTTGATGTAACCACCGACGGTAAAATGTCATTATCAGGCAAACTCTCAAACCCTCTCTTTGAATCGCCCTACAGCGGATTATATTGGTCGCTGACTATCAATGACCAACAATTACGTTCTCGTTCCCTGTGGGATACCCGTATTCGAGGCAATAAAGAAGAAGGCTTTATTGGGCCTAACAAACAGCCACTAATCGTGATCAGCCGAGAGTTCTTCGTACCTGAAGCTGACGATCCGGTCAATTTATCGGTCGCGATTAATAAAGACAAACTCAATGCTACATTACAAAAACTAACACATGGTTTGTGGTTAATATTAATCATTATGGCTATCGGTATTTTAGCGTTAACGTGGTTGCAAGTTAGCTGGTCGTTATCTCCCCTAAGAAAGCTCCAACAGAACTTAAAAAAAGTACGAAATGGTGAGCTTACTGAATTAACGGGCATTTATCCGACGGAAGTTAAACCTGTTATCGATGACCTAAATGCACTGCTATTCCATTATCAGGAACTACTAGAACGTGCCCGTAACCATTCAGGCAACCTTTCTCATGCACTTAAAACACCTATAGCCATATTAAACAATGAAGTCGCCCTGCTAAACGACGTAGATAAAACAAAGTTAACCCCTGCTTTACTGCAATTACAACAGCATATTGATTATCACTTAGGCAGAGCACGTATGGCAGGCGCTGTAAATATTCTAACGGCCAAGACTGCCCCATCATCCCGTGTCGATGCCATTTCTATGGCCATGGATAAAATTTATGCACACCGTGAAGTGATATTGGTCAACGAGTTAGACAGTGATTTGAATATCGCGGTTGAAAAGCGAGATCTCGATGAAATAGTGGGAAATTTTATTGAAAATAGCTACAAATGGGCAAACAGTTTAATTCGGGTACATCAGCAATCTGTCGATACTGACACAGTGAGCATTGTGATTGAAGATGACGGACCCGGTATCGCTGAAGATGAATGCAATGAAGCACTAAAGCGGGGTATTCGATTAGATGAAAGTACCCCAGGAACAGGCTTAGGGCTCAATATTGCAAATGAACTTGCGCATAGCTACCGCGGAGAATTAATTCTGAGTCGAAGCCCATTAGGTGGGCTAAAAGCAGAGATAACCTTGCCATTACCAAGAAGTTGAATACGTAAAAATCTCGCTTCATTTACGTTATCAGCTTCGCTTTTATAGAGGCCAAAAAATCATATTCACAATGCGTACAATAACGCCAACAACAAAGCAACTAACCCCAAAGCGATACCAACGGTATTCGTGTGCATCCATCCCTACACGCTTAAAAACCATTACCGCTACACCAGACCAATCTTTCGTACGTTTAACATAGAGAAATATACTCTTAGCGATAAATAGAACGCCCGTGACGAGTAATATTACTTCAACAAAGCCCATCGTCGCTTCTAACATATCAATAATCCTTTTGCTTTATAAATCCATTTAATAAACACTTAATATAATGAGAATACCGTTCTCGATTAATTCTAAGATACCAATTTTAATGCAAGCATCAATTAGACCTTAGTTGAAATGCTTTGTTTATGGCGGCTAAACCCACTCTACTTACTGTTAATTAATGCTTCTATACGTTTATGTTCTAGCTGCTCTGGTGTTGAAAAGCTGAACCATTTATAGATATATTTACGCTTATCTAATGGTATGTCTGTACTTAATTCAACGTCACCACCTTCGGCAAACAGTGAGCTACAAACAGACTGATGTAGACGCCAACACAAATGATTACTTTCAGGGTAATCAATAAGAAAAGCCTTTAATGTAGAATAATAACGCAACGTACCAACAGCATTAAAACTACCGTCGTTTTTATCATAAAGTTCTTTAAAGGTTTCACCCAACAAGGTTTCTCGCATTTGGCAAAGGCTGTAAATTTCAGCTTGAATCTCATCAGGTATTGCTAAACTACCCGACTCCCAGCTCTGCCAAGTACTTCTTGATACACCATTACCAATGACGTCAGCGGCTTCGGTTACTTCAAGCATCAAAATCTTTCGTATAGCCTGTAACTCAACATTATTCATGTTTAGCCAACTCATATCATTACCTTCACTCAGTACTATCTAGATAAACATCATACGACAGCAATTAAACCATTGGAAATAAATCCATTTCGACAGGATAAGTCGAAACATCATCGTTTAAAAATGGCAGTACTTGCACACTCGTAGAAAGCTTAATCGAAGGTATTTTTAGCGCTGTATTAGTAAGTGCGACGGCGCTTGAAAGGTGAATCTAAACGAATTGAAAAGAATAAGCACAACATGCGTTAAAGTTTGAATGCTTACTGCCTGACTTTAGTGTAAAATCCAGCCCCCAGAATATATAACGCACGATACGAGACGACATGCAATTACTCGAAGCCAAATTACACAAAATCGACCGCCATAATTACCGCAGCTATTCTAGTATGCGTGGTGAATACACTTTCGTTGACTTCGACTTTTTTATCGATACTGTTCAAGCCGACCCTTATGCGCCGGCTTCTCGTGTTCGTGCTCGCCGTAAATGGGCGCTAACTGATTTAGCATGGTTGAAAGATCAATCTCAAGATTACCAGCGTGCCGCACGTGATTTTATCGCACGCCAATTTGCCGATCTTTCACAACAAGAAAATGGCATTCAAATCGATCGTCCTGGTCAGGTTATTCTTGACCGTACCGCTGTCGTTTTTGATGAAGAAGGTATTGAGTTACGTTTCCGAATTAATTTGCCTGCAGACGACCGTAAAATCATTGCTAAAAAAGCGATGAATTTAATGACGTTCACCATGCCTAAAATTATCCGTCGTTCTACGATTGCTCGTGAACTTCCGATTGAAGAAATGAAGCGTCATTGTGAAGCAGTAGAAGATCAAGTTGCTTTACGTAAGCAGCTTGAAGAAAACAACCTATTAGCGTTCGTTGCTGATGGCAGCGTATTACCTCGCCTTGCTGGTAATGTTGATTTACCAATGGCTGATGCAATTCCTTTTGAATGCCCAGCAGAATTGGCTATCGAACTAGATGCACCGCATAAAGGTAAAATTCGCGGCATGGGCGTACCTAAAGGTATCACCATGATTGTTGGTGGTGGTTTTCATGGTAAATCAACCCTACTCAATGCTATCGAAAGCTCTGTTTACGATCATATTCCTGGCGATGGTCGTGAATACATTGTCACAGATGAATCTGCGACAAAAATTCGTGCAGAAGATGGCCGCTGTGTGCATAACGTCGATCTTTCTCCGTATATTAGTAATTTACCTATGGGTAAAGATACGGCATCGTTCAGTACACAAGATGCATCAGGTTCAACATCGCAAGCATCATGGTTGCAAGAATCACTTGAAGCAGGTGCTAAAGCATTGCTTATCGATGAAGATACCTCTGCATCGAACTTCATGATCCGTGATGAACGTATGCAGGCGTTAATTTCAAAAAATGATGAACCGATTACACCGCTTGTAGATCGCATTGCACTACTTCGTGATCAACTGGATGTCTCTGTATTATTAGTTATGGGCGGTTCTGGCGATTATTTGGATGTAGCTGATACAGTTATTCAAATGCATAACTACCAAGCACTTGATGTAACAGCAAAAGCAAAAGAAGTTATTGCTACGCACCCTACTCGTCGTACATCTGAAGGGTCTGAAATCTTACCACTTCCTCGTACACGTCAGCTAAATCGCGCTGCACTTAAAACCATGCTTGAAGACGGTAAATTCCGTATTCAGGTTAAAAACAAAACAACATTACGCTTTGGTCGTGAGCTTATTGACCTGCAAGCGTTAGAGCAAATTGCCGATTCAAGCCAATTATATACTGTAGGTTGGTTATGGTTCCAACTTGCCCAAGGCAAAGGATGGGAAAAACAACCATCGAAAGCATTTGAAAACATGCTGAATGATGATTGGTTCCGCACAATGCCGCATTATGGTGACTTAGCAAAGCCACGTGCAATCGACGTAATGGCTGTTTTAAACCGTATGCGTAAAGCCGACTTTAAGTAATCTGCCATATTTAGAAAAATACCTAAGCCCGCAGTAATGCGGGTTTTTTTATCCCTTAACCTCCTCATTTGTTTTTCTAAATTCTAACCCTTGAATCAACCAATGCATTAATAAGCCTCTATACTTTTTAAATTCACTTTTTACACTCTGTGAAATGGGCTTAATAAGGCTACGATATGTATAAAATGCATTTCATCGATTCTTTACCAATTTACCTTATCGCAGGGTTAATTCTTGGCTCTATTTTATTGGTATTTGAATTTGGTTATCGATTAGCACGCATATTTTTAGCAGATAAATTGAACAAAGCGATTAGCCCAATGACGGGAGGGTTAGGTGGGTTACTGGCCTTTATTCTTGCTATAACATTCAGCATGGCAGCTGGAAAAAATGATGCCAGAAAGCAACTGGTTTTAGATGAAGCTAACGCAGTAGGTACTGCCGTATTACGTACAGCTTTTCTGCCTGAACCTTACAAAAAAGATAGTAAATTATTACTCGTTTCTTATATCAATGAAAGATTAATATCAAAAGAAGAAAAAAAACGAGTACTTAAATCCTCACAGAGTGAAGATCGCGTTAATCTACTTATAGCAAATAGTGTCATATTGCATGAGAAACTATGGCGCAATGCAGTTAGTGCGTATAACGTTGAACAAAACCAGATCATCAAACTCTATATTGAGTCACTCAACCAAGTTATCGATATCCATACCGAGCGTGTAAATAAAAGCCTTCAAAGCCGAATTCCAATCAGTATTTGGTTTAGCTTAATACTGCTCACTTTTCTAACAATGGTGCTTACAGGCGTTCAGGTTGGATCACAAAGTGAGGCTCGAATGCTAATAGCTGCACTTCCATTTGCGCTTGCTTTCACCCTTGTTTTAACATTAATTATCGAGCTCGATAGACCTAATCGAAGCATTCTTTCTGTTAGCCAACAACCGCTAATTGATTTACAACGTTCGCTATCGCCGCAAATGTCAGCAAGTAACCAACAAGACAGACAATGAATCGTCTAGGCGTATTTCACGACTGAAACGTTAAGATGAGTTTTATTATTCTGGAAGGGAAACAATCAGATACTTACTTCAGTCTGTATTGCATTGCATTTCATGTTAGGCTCACACGCAGATAAATTAGCTTGGGACGGCAACATTGAAAACGCAATTGACGAAAACAGGCTTGACTAGATTCTGTCTGGCAACCACTCTACCCTTGATTTCATTTACAGCATTGGCTAACAATTTTTATGTTGAATCGACCTTCATTCAAAATGGTCAAACAATGGGGCCTCCTGCGTTCAATATATTCAATAACAGTGACAGAACGTTCAATGTTGACCACAATACTGCCATTAATTATTCAGTTATCGAGAAAAAAGACGGCAGCGTAAACATAGAAGCCGTAGTCATTGAAACCAGTAAGCGTGGTGACTCTTATCAGTTGCAGCCCATTATCACGATAGAAGCCGATGGTGAATCGAATGGTATGTTATTGGGTAAATCAAAAGCGATACCTTTTCTTGATTGGCAACTGAGTGCGATCAAATCATACACTGTTACTTTCCATCTGCTTTCTAGCAATAAACAAAACTGCCTGAATTACACCAATGAAAGTGAAACACTTTGCTTTGACTCAACGCCCTTACTGGATACAGATGCCTTTTTGTATATCCGTAAGAAAGCAGAAGACCCATCGGTATTAGAAATTAAACTTACAGATAACGGTGCCAATACATTGCGCACCTTCACACGTGAAAATATAGACCAATGGATGGGTGTGATGATCGATGGACAACTTGTAAACGCGAGTATCATTCGTTCTGAAATGGGAGGGGATATTTTGATGCCATTACCCAAACAAGCAGCTGCTGCTGAAGAATAACATCAATACCTACTTACTCGCCTTTTCCTATCATTGATTAGGCGACAGTAAATGTTGCCATTCTTTATGACGGTTCATGTAGTGGGCAACATAACTGCACGTTGGAATTATTGTATAACCCCTCTTGCTCTATCCCTTTTAGTACAGCCTCCATCATAATGCTGGCGTACCCTTTTCCACGCAATGCATCTGGCACATGAGAATGATCTAACGTGAGCACATTACCTGAGATTTGATAACTGACTTCAGCTTGATAACCCGCCTCTAACTCAACAAAGTAAGCCTGTTTTTTTCGATCATGCACGGCGTTGTAATGTTTTTCTTCACTCATATCCCTATTCCTTTTATTTCACGTACTGTTTTATCGCTTATCTTACTTAGCAAAAAGAACGGTGAGCTATGCACTCACCGCTGTTACCTTACGTCTATTGAGAATAACCTGTGCACGATAAAAAGACACTTGAGATTTACAATAGCTTCTAAGCATTAAGCATTAAAAGTGTAATCGTGGTAACTAGCCTTGCTGCTTTGCTAAAGCAACCGCCGCTTGCAATGTGGCTTCTTCAACATAGCCCCCTAGCACTGTTGTATTCTGTTCATTGGCACCTTTAACTGGCATCACAACATAAGCGGGTGTACCACTGAAGCGTAGATCTTGTGCTAGCTTCATGGTTTTCATCAACTCAGGAGACCATTCTTCAAGCTGTGCCAAATCGACCGTTGCACCCGATTTTTTCACTAATGCCTGAATATTAACTTCAGTTAGTTTCTCGCCATCAAGACCCAGCTGCATAATGCCTTGGTGGTAAATTGCAAAGCCCTTCTCACCTTGCTGCTTAAACACTTCTAAACTCACACGTGCCGCCGTGTCTGACAACTTGGATCGTTTCGCGAGAATTGGGAAGTTTTTTATTAATAACTTAGCATCACTGTTTTTAGCCAAGATGGCATCCACAATCGGTGATGACTTAATGCAATATGAACACTGATAATCTAAGAATTTCACAATGGCCACATCGCCATTAGCATTCCCTTCAAACGGAGTCTCTTTATCATTTAACAAGGCATTTTTCTGCTTCACGGCCTCACTAACTCGTAACGCATTCTGCTTGGCGTCTTCTCGAGCTTTTAATTCCATGCTGGCATCAATCAACACTTCAGGATTGTTTACCAAGTATTCCATCGCAATTTTGCCAATTTCTTCTTGCTGTGCGGCAGAAAAGGAAGAAGCGGTATTTGTCGTATTAGCAGCAAACGCTGAGGTCACGGTGGCGCCAGTCACAACGCTTGCAAGTAAAAGGGCCAGTTTTTGTTTGGTCATTCTTTTCACCATTTATGATTAATTAGCTCGTTAAAATCAACCCCAACCTAAAGGTTGGAGTTAACTTCAAGGTCAAGAGCTTTTGCATCAGCACGACATACAGAACACATTTTTGGTTTAAAAATCAGATCTAGAGCCCAAAATGATTTATCTGTTTTAGTCACTAAAATTCCAGCAAAAAGTGGCAATAATAAGCCGATAGATAGCGGAGAGATGGGCTGTGCAGTGTTCCATGCTGCAATCATCAATGCCACGATAGGAAACAATAAAAAGCACAACGAAGCAGTGAACGGAGTCGACAGTTCATTCAATTTAAAATACGCCACAATGCCGCCGACACTTGCAAATACGCCTAGATATAACACAGCTAACAACGATTCAGATGAGAACGTGCTTGGCTGAGCCCCTTCCAACAATAAAGAGACAATAACCAACAATATCGACGCCATGAAACATGGTACGGTGTTGTATGTAAGCACAGAGATATCTTTACAATATTTTTGCACAAACACATACATTAACGCATGAATCATGACAGCAGCACTGAGCGCACTCATACCGATCAAATAACTGGCCCCCCCAATATTCATTTCATTTTTCAAAATTACACTCAAGCTAACAACTGCCACCAACAAGCCCGCAATTTGGTGCTTTCCCAAATTCAAACTAAGAAATAAGGTAGAAGTCATCATCACCGCTATCGGCATATTGGCAAAGATGATCGCCGCTAAACCAGAAGAAATATATTGCTCGCCAAAAATCATAAGCGTGAAGGGAATAGCAAAATAAAAAACAGCCACGATCACCATCCAATGCCGACGCCCTTTAGGGAACATTAACGGCTGCCTATACCATCGGGTCAACGTCACAAGAATCGGTGCTGCAATCAAGAAGCGTAAGCTGGTTGCAAAAATGGGCGGAATCGAACTGACTGCCACTTCCATTGCAAACCATGTCGTCCCCCAAATTAAACACACAGAAAGAAACAACAGCGGCACGGTATACTTTGTATTCATTGACTAACTCATCCATCAAGGTCACTAAAAACCATTCACTTGTTTTCTAGTCACATTTATTGATCACCTCGAAATCAAGAGGTTAACTCATCCATTGATGGTGTTTTACTCTACGACGAAAATCGTAAAGCGTTGTCTAGAAAGGTAAACTAACGTAAATTTGGCGGCACTTGGTGCCAAGATTGTCTGTCCTGCATCTTTTGATAGCTATCGTCAAATAACTCACTCATGTATGCAGGGCTAATATCATTTCCCGGTTGCTCTGATTCAAACTGCGGTTCTATATAGCTAACATTAAACTCCATGCCTGTTCGAAGTGATTGCTGATAAATACGGTTTACATCCCCTAGCCCTTGGTATTTCAAAATAGTGTCTATTGAGCGGGACGCGATACCTTTGAATGTGTACTCTGTGGTTTTCCAACGTGGTTCAAGTTCTGAATTGCGTATCACATAAACTTTGTTTCTGCTGTTTTGTGGCAACAATGAAAGATCTACACCTTCTGGAAACAAAAAAACTTGATTAGTAACACCACCATCAACATGCAATTCTTCAAACGATTCCAACATTGATCCCTTCACCACTTGCACAGAAATCATCTTGGCAGGAAAGACTCCCGGAATCGATGAGGAGGCAATAATAATATCTTCAAACAAGGCTTCAGCCTCTGGTGTATTCAATGTTGCTATCTCGCCCATGTTCCAGATTACAGGTCGCTGAGCATCAAGGTTTGTCGTGCCTATTAGTAAAATACGACCACGAGCATATTGCTTTGCAACCTCATCTAATAAGGCCGGAGTAATCGTTTTACGCACCATCGCTTCGAACTTATCGGTGTTCAGTAATGATTTAGTTGCTGCAATTTGGAAAATTGTATTTACGTCGTACAGTTCATCCGATTTCGTTTGAGTATATAACTGCTTAAGAAACAGATCGTAGTCTGCCCCCAAAAAGGCAAATACCGAAATGATTGCGCCAGTACTAACGCCAGTTACTGTCGCAAATTCAGGTCGATCACCATTGTCGGTCCACGCATTTAACAATCCCGCACTATAAGCACCGTTTGTACCACCACCCGACAATGCCAGATGCGCCACAGCTTTGATATTCCCATTCTCATCAGTTAGGATCCCTGCATCCATTTGACGCTGCTTTAAGGCCACCAGCTGATCTTTCGGGATTGGGTATTCACTAGTGTCTCCCCAGTAGCGTAATAATTCAGTATTTAACGGCTCATAAGAAACATGCTGTTCTTGTGACATATCTTGCCGCTCTAGCGAGCTACAGGCAGAAATAAATACAATGGAAATGATAGAAATAAAGCGATACATGGAGGTCCTTATCCGCTAAATGTAGAATGTAGCTGAGCTATAAGAATCAAGCTATTGAACAGTGAATCATTAAAATAGAAGCAGATTATGGCACGACAAAATGAAACATAAATTAAATCTTATGGCCTATTCAGCTACCATACAGCGGGTAAAAATGGTTTACTCTATTCGAACCCAACGAGTTTATCTAACCCATTATAATATAAAGGAACATACGTCCTGATAGGTTATCATTTTGTTACGTTTTATATTTTTTCTAAGTTAAGCCTGCCTGTTTATTCCAAGATTGTTTCCCAAAAAACTGTTATCTCACAACACTCTATTTATTCATCATCTAAGATTGTGATAATCTCAGCCTCTTGTATTGCATAGCGAGTGAAATAACAACGATGAAAATTTTCAGTAACTTCGATGGCGGCAACATTAATGTAGTTAAAGCCGATTCACCAGAAGATATTCAACTCACTATTCCTAATGACAATCAATCTGAATATTACCAATGGTTTCACTTCCGCTTAGAAACACAAGCGCAAGAAGAACACACTGTAAAATTACTCAACCTTGCTAAATCGGCCTACCCTGAAGGCTGGCAAGGCTACGATGTTGTTGCATCTTACGATCGTGATGAATGGTTCCGTATTCCTGCCGAGTTCGATGGTGATACACTGACATTCCGCTTCTTCCCAGAGCAAGGGTCTATGTACTTTGCTTACTTTGCACCATACACCTACGATCGCCATCAAGATCTTTTGCATCAAGCACAAGTAAACTTCAACTGCCAACTTGAAACATTAGGTAGCACGTTAGATAACAATGACATGAGCCTGCTTACTATTGGTGAGCCTGCTGATGATAAGAAAAAAGTTTGGGTAATTGCACGCCAACATCCAGGCGAAACAATGGCTGAATGGTTCATCGAAGGTCTATTACAGCGTCTGCTTGATGAAACAGATACGGTTGGCCGCGCGCTTCTCGATAAAGCCGTTTTCTATGTTGTGCCAAACATGAACCCAGATGGTGGTATTCGTGGACATTTACGTACCAATGCGGCAGGTGTGAATTTAAACCGTGAATGGCAAACGCCATCAATGGAAAAAAGCCCTGAGGTTTTCTTAGTACGTGAGCGTATGCTTGAAACCGGTATCGATATGTTCCTCGATATTCACGGTGATGAAGCGATTCCTTATAACTTTGTTGCGGGTAGTGAAGGCATTCCATCTTATGATGAACGCCACGCCAACTTAGAGAATAAGTTTAAGCAAGCATTACATACTATTACACCAGAGTTCCAAGACGAATATGGTTATGACAAAGATAAGCCAGGTAAAGCAAATCTAACAGTTTGTTCTAACTGGGTTGCGGAACAGTTTAAGTGTTTGTCTTACACTGTCGAAATGCCATTTAAAGATCATAATGCACAACCAGATGCCCTTTACGGCTGGTCACCAGAACGTAGCCTTGCGTTTGGTCACGACATGTTAGCGGCAACCCTCGCTGTTATTGATGATGTATAAAGCATAGCTAGCGCCTTTAATAAAATATAGCGCGACAAACTAGTACACACTAAGCCACGCACGTTTAATTCTGCGTGGCTTTTTCTTTCTCTATCTGTCGTTCATTTCATACTGAAAAAGGCGAGATACGATCCCACCTTCTATATTTATTCATGACAAAATACAGCGTAAACGATATTAACGTTTACTGTCACTATGAAATGCATAGCGATTATATTCAGTGCCATTCTCAGTAACAGCGTTATATTTCACTGAACGAGAGCTGTTCAATGATAATGGTACAAACACACGGCCATTCTCATTGGTCATATAGGTTCCTTTCGATTGAGGAACATTTTTGACGGTCACCTCAGCGTTAGCAACTGGTGCACCTTGCTCAGATACGGTTACCCATGCACCATTGGCGGTATCGACTACTTTCATATCCGCTAATGTAACAGTTGAAAAAACAACACACATGACGGCAACAGCTGTATTTAATAATTTCATAACAAACCTTCTTATTATAAATGCTGGAAACAAGTACAGGTTTAGTCTTATTTCCACGAATCCCTTGAGTCCCATTCCTATTATTTATTTCATGGGCATGATTTAACTTTTTAATGATTTCGATATTATAATAACTCAATGAAAGTAAACCGCTGTTGAACGAGCGTAAAGCAACGTAAATTAAACTTATTTATAAAATAACGTTTGTTATGTATACGTACTGTTACATCGGTTATCGCGGAATGTTGTTTTTGTCGTTTTACCCAAAGTTTAGCAATAATGCTTGATAACACCACCCTGCTATCCGTTATAATTCAGCCATTAGTACACTTTTGATGCGAAAGAAATGGCAAAAACTAAACCCATAATTAAAATCGAAACTTACGGTATTCACACCACATGGGACGCTGAATCTAAGCATTTACCTAAAGTGAAAACATTTACTACAGACATTCCGGCAGAAATCGATGTTGAGTTTGGTTTTATCGTTAACATCAAAAAAGCCCGTGGTGAAAAGATTCGCTATTGTATCTATCACCCAGACATCACCGATGGTTCTGGTGATGTGCTTGAACCTTTTGATGGTGAATTGTATGTTCGGAACAATGATTGGGATTTTTATCTAGGCGACACTATCTGGGCACCAATAGACAACAAGTTAGGTGACTGGCGTATGACGATAGAGATGAAAGGTAAAATTATCGCGGAAAAGACCTTTAATCTTTATGCTCGAGACGAAGGTCAATTTTGGAAAAAACGCGGTTTTTGAAGCCAGAAATCAGTGATTCACTAGGCGAGTTGTTGAAACTCGCCTGTAGATTTTATCGCTATATTAATACCGCTATTGTGTTTACCTCAACCTTTCTTGACCACTTTCCAACCAAGAGTAAAAAATGCTGCAGATGGAATCAATAAAATAAAACAAGCGAGTACAATTGCCGTTGTATTCGATAAACCAAGCCCAAACCCTAACGAAAATGCTAACCCATACAGCACGTCTATAGGGCTAAAAGTAAGAGGTGCATTAGCAGCCTTACTTAGTGTGCTAAACAACAAGATAAAGCTAACAAATGACAATCCAGCCAAAAACAACGCCATCAAACATTTCTTGATAAGAAGTGGTGATACAACCCATACCGATTTATTCAAATTATTCATCTTCTACACATTTAAGGCATCAAAAATGCCTTTCACAAAATAATGACATTAACCTACTCCTTTAATGATTTACTGTCATGACAGAAATGAGGCAATGGCTTCAGAATGCTGATATAAATCGTTTTATAGTGTGTTTATCATGCTATTAATAACAATAACGAAAGATAAAGGATCACGTAATGGGACTATTTGACGCTATTTTAGGTAATGCTGGTGAAATGAGCATCGCAGATGCAACAGAAGAGCTTTCTACCATTTTGGGACCTAACGAACACATAGAGATCGCATACAAATTAATTCGCGATATGATTGTGTTAACCGACCAGCGTTTATTGCTTATCGACAAACAAGGCTTAACCGGGAAGAAAGTTGAATATCGCTCGATTCCTTACAAAGCGATCACCATGTATACCGTCGAGTCTACTGGTCACTTCGATTTAGATGCAGAATTAAAAGTATGGGTTTCAGGGCAATCAGAACCCATCTCCCTTGAGTTTAACGGCAAAACCAATATCTATGCGATGCAAGGCGTACTCACGGCTAAAATCGCAGGTAAGTAGCGATAAAAGTAGAAGCCACTAACATTCGAATGTTAATGGCTTTTATACCCAAGCCACCTCTAGATGCTCGTTTCAGCGAGAATTTGTTGGGCTCTAGGCAAGGCGTTTACTATAGACCTAGTGGTTCTTCGTTGAAATCAATCGTTACGCTGAACGACAACTTGAGAAATTGAACAAATAGGATCCCCTATTTCACCTTCAAACTGATGCAAAATATGCCAATGACTAAAAGTATCAATTAATTCGTTTTCTTGTAATAAAAAATCTGGATTTTGTGGGCGACCAAATTGTCGTTGAGCTTCATTAAATGTTTCATAAATCACAACGCCAGAAGGCTTAACGCTACGTTTAAGTGAATTAAATAGAGGACGGTGCAAATAACGGAACACAATAATAGCGCCGTATTGATTGTCGATTAGGTGATCGTCACCAGACTCAAGATCAACCAACCATGTTGTTGACGTCAGCTTTTCTTCCTTAATGATACGTTCAATTGTCTGTAACTTTTCTTTATCTTGATCAGCAAAAATAACAGGAAGACCTAAACGAGCAAGATACAAACCATTTCGACCACTTCCACATGCTAGGTCGAGTATCGGCCCATGCTTAGAAGCGACGGTTAACTCTTTCACATAAGTTTGAAGTAAACTTGAATGCGCGTTATTTATCTTATAAACGTTCATCGTTCCTCACTAAGCACTAAATTTGTATAGCCAAGTATACAGTACATTAATGCGTTTAATTAAAAGGAGAATTTGGCTAAAACCACGAAAAGGTCAAAATGCGTGACGCGCCTAGCTGTATTTTAAATACGTAGCCAAACAGGTTATTTTATAAACATGCTATCAAGGCTACAATGGGCGATAAAATGACGTACAACAATAGGCAATAATAGTGAAAACTGGTTCGATTCAACACTCTGATAATGCAAACACCGTTATCGTTCTCGATTTCGAAACCACGGGTTTATCACCAACCCAAGGTGACCGTGCAATTGAGATCGGTGCCGTATTAATGGAAAATGGCGAAGTAGTTGATCGCTTTCAAAAGTTAATGAATCCGGGTTTTAGAGTGAGCAGCTTTATCGAAAGTTATACTGGTATCACTAACAATATGCTTCGCACTGCAGCCCCCTGCGATGAAGTAATGGATCAATTTACCGATTTTATCGGCGATTATAATCTTGTTGCTCACAATGCATCATTTGACAAACGATTTCTAGATGCTGAACTAGACACCATTAATCGAAGCTATGGTGGAGAATTCGCCTGTTCTATGCTTATTGCGCGTCGTTTATATCAGAATGCACCAAATCATAAATTGGGCAGCTTAGTTGCCTATAAAAACATTGATCACGATGGCGTATTTCACCGAGCATTAGCCGACTCAGAAATGACGGCTAAGCTGTGGCTACAAATGCTTGAAGATATGCAAGATCAATTTCATATACCTCAGCCTTCATTTACTTTAATGCAGCAAGTATCAAAAAAAACGAAAGCGGCTGTGCCTACATTCCTACATAAAATGGCAACGACATAAATTTACAACTACATAACAAATAACTCAGTACATGTTTGATGAGTTACCGCTCATCAAACATGTACTATCAAGTCACTACTTTTCAGCTAACTTTGGCAAATTATGCCCAGCTAAAATCAATAAACCTGCAAATATCCCCATGTTCTTAATAAAGTTTTGCATTTCATGCGCTCCTTCAAGTCCATCTAAATTCCAGAAGTCATGTAAATTCACGTTAATAGCCAAAACCAAGAGTGCCAACAGGATAGATACAATACCTGTATAGCGATTAACGATAAGCGCAGAGCCTGCAATAATCTGGAAAATAGCCGCCGCAGCAAGGAAAAATGGGATAAACACCATGCCATGCTTTGCCATCAAACCAACGTGCATATCCCACGCGACAAATTTCATAATACCAGGCACTAAAAAATACAAACCTAACAAGACACGGCCAGCGATTATCAATCCATTATTCATCATTTTATCAACCTTCATTATTCTAACTTATACCGTTGCTATCACATCATGCTCATCGGCAATGTAATGATGTATACCCAAGTCACCTCAAGATGCAGGATTCAGAGTGATCTCAGCGTATTTAATTCAAGGAAAATGTGTGTAGGAATGGCATTTCCTTTCAAGCACGTTTGACACAGAAGTAGATACGCTGAATCACTCCCGAAGGGCGAGTTTTGTTGGGCTCTATGCGGTGTTACTTATTTCCAACGTAGAACGACTAGGTCTATAAATAAGTGCCTTGCCTAGAGCCCAACAAATTCTCGCTGAAACGAGCATCTTGAGGTAACTTGGGTATAACGCTAATCAATATCCCAAAGGATACGTCAAAATAATTTTGCACGCAAACTAATTGTGCGCAACTTTATGAGTGCAAAAATAGAACTTCATGAAAATGCCTTCAACTAATAACGGCACAACATGATTTCCGTTATACTGCCTACGTCAAACACCATTCGAGACGCCTAATTTGCCACAAGATAATCTGCCCGTTATAGAACAAGATGCTATAACACAAACTCTGTCTGATACGATTAAAATCGCGACATTCAATCTTTTCAATTATCTTGAACCTCCTTTCGCCTTTTATGATTTCGAACGTATTTATACCGCTGAGCAATGGCAAAAGAAACAGAATTGGATTGCAGAATACCTTATAGAATACAAGCCAGATGTTATTGGTTTTCAAGAAGTATTTAGCCCTGAATCACTTAAAATTTTAGTCGCTGCACAAGGTTATGGCCATTTTGAGGTCGTTGATGAAGCAGAAGTCATTGATGATTTTATCTGCCGTAGCCCAGTTGTGGCAATTGCATCGCGCTACCCAATCACTCACATAGAAGCCGTTGTACCCGATAAAGAGCTGGCGGTTGCTATGGGGCTGAAAGATAATTTTACATTCAGTCGCCAGCCTCTTCGCGCCACTATTGAACTCCCTCATATTGGCGAATGCGATTGCTATGTCGTGCACTTCAAGTCAAAGCGCCCGATGATAGAGCATGACAACAGTGCTAATGATGAATCACGTACACAAACAATTATTCAAACATTAAAAGCAGAAGTCACGGGTAGTTGGGGATCGTCGATTCAGCGCGGTTCGGAAGCAGCACTGTTATTAATGAGTATCATTGAGCGTCGCGAGAAAACGGGGCTGCCAATGATGCTTATGGGTGATTTTAACGATTCACTATCAGATGGTGTATTAGCTCACCTCTTAACAGGCTCACTACGTTTCATTTCAGAATCTGAAAGCGATGTGATTTTAGCAAAATACCGATTAAAGGATACATGGGATCTTTACCAAGCCACAGATAACTGCACTGAAATGGCTCATCGTACACCAACCCATTATTACGGGATGAAAAAATCGGTATTAGATTATATTTTATTATCTTGTGAGTTCGATGCTCAGTATCATTCTAGTCTCTTCGAAGTCAGTGAGCATGACACCTACGACAGACACTTGATCAATCCCTCTTTTGAACGTGATAGTCAAAGTACCGATCATGGCATAGTGTGTATCACACTCGCCTTGCGTGCCTAATTGCTACCCTCTCTATATTTTACGCAAAAAAAAGCCAGTCAACGCATGACTGGCAAGAAACTAAGCGGTTTGTCGATATTGGTGACAAACAATCGACGACATTTAGCGAAAATGTCTAAGAAGCGTTTTAGCCCATTCAGATTACACTTTCACAGCTGTATAGAAGCTTACATCCCCTACTTCTGTTTCAGGATTGTAGCTATGATAGAGTTCAAAACATGGCCTTTCATCTACGTCTAAACCTGATTCAACAACCTGCCCTAATAATTCATCCCAGTACTGACCAAAATCACTTTTACCACGGATCTCACTCCGTATAGAAGCATAGCCACCAGCAGGTAATATTTTCAATTCAATACCATTACTAACTTCTGTTCCTTGTGGTACTGAAATACAGATATCTGTTCTGCACTTAGCGCTAGGTGTTAACTCTGGATTGTCGTGATAGATAAAAATTATTTCACCATCGCTTAACCCTTTAGCCCCAGCCCATTGGCACACTTTGGCAATTGCAGTTTCATAACCTTCGCCATAAGTCCCAGTTACGCGGGTATAAGCAAGCAGGCGCTCATTAATTACTTCAGTTTTCATGACTTCACTCCATTGTTGATGACATGTAAAACTATAACTTCGTTCACCTTCTGCAGCGTGTCCTTCTTTGCTCAAGGTGTGTCCAATCTTGCTATTACGTAAAAGTAGAGATAATTCATTGAATGTCTGACAATTTTTTATTTCAGTTGGCGTTAGACCAAAATAACTTTTAAAAGCCTTAGCTAAACTTTGAGAACTCGAAAAACCGTACTCTAGAGCAACATACGTCACGCTGTAATCATTGTGAAATAGCATCTGCGCTGCATTTGTTAACTTTAACCGACGAATATAATCAGCCACAGTTTCGTTAGTCACAGCCTTGAAGATACGATGAAAATGATAAGGTGATAAATGAGCCAGTGCTGCCACATCACTTAAATTAAGAGGTTGATTATAGTTTTTTTCTAGGTAACGAATAACGGGAAGTACTTTTCTTTTATAGTTAGTTTTCACGCCATATCCATATGTTTTATTGTCAGTATTATTTCGTCATAAGCATAACGTCAATTTATGCTTTCAATCTTAATTCCTATACTGACAAAAAGTAAATAAAGCGGATCAAAAAAGCCCTGATCTTTCAAAAGAAGATCAGGGCTTTTGTTATGCTTTACTTTATTTCAGGCTTATCGTGTAACGCTCGCAGGACGAGGGGTACGACGCTTTGCAGGTTTTGCTTTAGGTGCGCCAGTACCAGCTCCTGAACGATTTGACGGTTTACCCGTACCTTCGCTTTGGCTTTGACCACCAACATGGCGTCTATTTTTGCCTTGTGGTTTATGGCCTTTAGCATTTTCACCAGAACGTTGACCGTCACGGTGATCTGATTTTGGTTTCTTCGGTTTACTCGGCTGAATTGCGCGCGTATCTAAGCGAGACTCAGGCAGCTTATTCACTGCTTCAAAACCACTAATCTGTTCACGTGGTAATACTTGCTTAATTAAACGTTCGATAGCAGCAAGATCTTTGTATTCATCAGCACACACTAATGAAATAGCTTGCCCTTCACAACCAGCACGGCCAGTTCGGCCAATACGGTGAACGTAATCTTCAGAAACATGCGGTAATTCAAAGTTAACCACTTGTGGTAATTGCTCAATATCAAGACCACGTGCAGCGATATCTGTTGCAACAAGCACTTGAATTTCTTTACTCTTGAAGTTTGCCAGTGCCTTAGTACGTGCACCTTGGCTCTTGTTACCATGAATCGCAGCAGCTTTAATACCACGACCTTCAAGATGAGTAGTCAAACGGTTCGCACCGTGTTTTGTCTTTGTGAATACCAGTACCTGACCCCAGTTATTTTCTTTCAATAACTTGGTTAATAGGTTCGCTTTTCGGCTTTTATCTACAGGGCAGATCCACTGTTTAACTGTTGGAGCCGTTGCATTACGTGGCGTAACAGAAATTTCTACCGGGTTATTAACCAGACCTTTTGCAAGCTGGCGAATCTCAGTAGAGAAAGTAGCAGAAAAAAGTAAGTTCTGGCGTTGCTTTGGCATTGCTGCCAATAATTTACGTATATCACGAATAAAGCCCATGTCTAACATGCGGTCAGCTTCATCTAGAATCAATACTTCTAGCTGGTCAAAACGCACAGCTCTTTGGTTATAAAGGTCAAGCAATCGACCCGGTGTTGCAACCAACACATCAGCACCTTGACGTAATCGCATCATTTGTGGGTTAATTTTAACGCCACCAAATACTACCGCTGAGCTCAATGGAAGATTTTTAGCGTACAACGCAACACTTTCAGCAACCTGTGCCGCCAATTCACGCGTAGGAGTAAGTACAAGTGCACGCACTTGATTAGGCTTAACACGTGGACCATTAGATAAACGCTCTAAGACAGGAAGGGTGAAAGCTGCTGTCTTACCAGTGCCTGTTTGGGCCGCTGCCATTACATCCTTACCTTCGATTACAGCTGGAATTGCTTGAGCCTGAATTGGCGAAGGTGTGTCGTAGCCTTGTTTAGTTACGGCTTCAAGGATTGGCGCAGATAGGCCCAGGGAGGCAAAGCTCATAAGATCATCTCTTGTCATTATTTTTCATAGTTTAGACCGTCTTGAGGACGGGGGGGCGTGTAGCCTACAGGATATCGCGACCAAGTACCATTAATACTCAGTTTGACACTAATGAAAGCTACTGAAAACCCATGAAAAAAGGCGTTATACAACGCCTTTTCATGGTGTTTTGAACATGTTCTCACATTTGAGCACATGACCTACCTATAACTAGGTAGTGCAAAGCCTGACTATTTAGTTTCAGGCTCTTTCGCAATCTCATCTGCGTTTGCAGTATCAATAGCTTGCTCTTCTGAAGCAACATCTTCTGACGTTTGCTGTGCAGCTTCTAAATCCATTTTTGCTCGATCAGCTTTAGAAATGTAACGCGGCTTATTACTTGTTTGTAATTTCACGTTCGCCTGCTTTAATCGCTTCTTTAGTATCTGGTTTAATTTCTTCTTTCTATTCATCGTATTCTGTCGGTCACATTCTAAAGGTTCATAACGAACAAATTTCAATGCGCAGATTGTATAGGCTCTTAGCCTAATAACAAGTAAGATTTCACATTCTTCTTCGAATAGATATTTACACAAGAGATCGTCTTATCATTGCCGTTTTTATAAACGATCAATACATTGGCTTAAAACGGTCACCCATTTAGCGAATAAAACAACATGTACTGAATGAAAACGCATCGATTAAAACGGCTAACGTTCGATAATTACTCATTGTTAAACAATTATTTAGTCATTATTCTGCTTACACCACACGCAAGCACTGCGTGACACCTCACAAAATTATGTACAGTGATTAATTACATCACGAAATTTGTGACAAACTTCTCGCACTCACCCTCGTTTAACGCCTACTATGCCCTCGCATCCCCATAAATAATAATGAGAGTTCACAATGAAAAAGCATTTATTAGCCTCTGCTATTCTCTTTTCCCTAATAAGCAGCCCTGCATTTTCTGCAGATGGCGACATTACCGACGTTACGATTTTAGGCACATCTGATATTCACGGGCATTTTATGCCATGGGATTATGCCAGCGACAAAGCGAACATGAGGGGTAGCCTGAGTCAAATCGCGTCTAAGGTAAAAGACATTCGTAAAAACAATGACAACGTCATTCTTGTTGACGCAGGCGATACGATTCAAGGTAACTTTGTCGAAACATTTAAAGATGAACCCGTTGATCCTATGATGCTGGGGTTCAATGAAATGAAGTACGATGTATGGGTACCGGGTAACCATGAATTCGACTTTGGCTTAAAAGTATTAAACCGCTCACTCACTCAATTTAAAGGTCAAACTTTGGGCGGTAATATTAAGCGAGCCGACGGCAACCCTTTTTTACCTGCGCACACAATTCTTGAGCGTGATGGTATAAAGATAGGTGTTATTGGAATGGATACACCAATGACACAAGTGTTTGCTGAAGGTACAAACCGTCTTGAAGGGATGACATTCACTAACCCATCTTTGGAAGTGAAAAAAGTTATTCAACAAATCAAAAACGATGTCGATGCGATAATCCTTGTTGCTCACATGGGTATTGATAACGAAAACAACATCAAAGACACCGGCGTGCGTGACATTGCTGAAGCAAACCCAGAGATTGATGCAATTGTGGCGGGCCACATGCATACGCTGGTTGATAAAGCGGTAATCAACGGCGTTATTGTGACAGAACCAGATAAGTATGGTCGTGCCCTATCTCGTATTGACCTTCAATTTGAAGAACGAGACGGTGAATTCTCTTTAATCAATAAAGACAGCTATACCTACAAAATCAAAGGCACTCTTTCTGATGAAAAGATGGAAGAACTGTATGCACCCTATCACAAACGTTTACGTGAAAATGCAAATCGCGAAGTGGCAGAGCTAACTGGTGTTGATCTTGTTCCTGAAAATGAAATTAAAGGTATTCCGCAAGTACACATTCAAGACACAGGTATTAGCGCACTTTATCAAGAAGCAAGTATGTACTACGCGCCTAAAGCGAATGTTATTGCTCTTCAAATAGATAACGATAAAGCTGAGCTCGATGTAGGTCAGATTAAAGCGAAAGATATTGCCTTTAACTACCAATACGCAGGTGGCGAAATTACGGTATACGCCATGACAGGTAAAGAATTAAAAACCTACATGGAATGGTCTGCTGGCTATTTTAACAGTGTTAAAGAAGGTGATGTAACGTACAGCTTTAACCCTGAACGCCGTTCGTCTAAATACTCAACCAATGATTTCTTTGCTGGTGTAACGTATACCATCGACTTAACAAAACCAGCAGGTAAGCGCATTACTGATCTGCAGTTTGCTGATGGCCAAAAAGTCACTGACGCCACAAAAATCACTCTAGGTATGAATAGCTACCGTATGGGACACCTAACCAAAGCAGGCGGCGTTCTTGAAGGTCAAAGCTTCCCTGTTATCTTTGATACTGAAGAAGAGTATGGCGAAGATGAAGGTACAATCCGTAACCTTACAGTTCGCTACCTAACAGAAGTCAAAAAAGGGACTTACGAAGGAAAGCCGATGAACCGCTGGCATCTTAGTGGTCTTGAAGGCTATCAAGCTGAAAGAGCTGTAATCAAAGCCCTAATCAACTCAGGAAAGATTTCAGTTCCGACAAGCAGCGATGGTCGCTACACAAACGTTGCCTCTATCAATGTTAAAGACAAAATCTTTAACAATAAAGAAGCGTTTAATGCGTACATTACAGCACAAGAACAAAAGCTTATCGCAACGACTGATGATGTTGAAAAAGCGCAAATTCAACGTGACCTTATTATTGCTAAAGCACTAAACAAATAATATTTCGAAAAATTAAATATACAGCCTCCAGTTATACACGCTTGGAGGCTGTTTTTTCTTTACAGCTCAACCCACAGATTTTGCAACTCCGTAATACTCCCAAACAAAACTTGCCAATTAGATCGTGTATGATGACAACATCTCGATTAGGAAGTAAGTGCATGAAAGATCTTTTCTACAGCCTCGATTTAAACTTATTGCGCACCTTCTTAGTACTTTCGCAAGAACTGAATATGCGAAAAGCTTCGGAACGTCTCTATGTCTCGCAACCCGCGATAAGCCAAGCCTTACAACGACTACGAAATCATTTTGGTGACGAACTATTTCTAAAGTCGATCAATGGATTAAAAGCCACGCCATATGCAGAAGACTTAGCAGAACGCATTACACCTTATTTAGATGGGCTGGCTAACGCACTCAATACACAAAATGTATTTAATCCCTCAGAGCTAAACCGCACCATCAAAATTGCATTATCCCCTCAGGTATTATGCACGCTGTCAGGCGCTTTGGTTCAACATCTGAAAAAAGAAGCCCCTAATCTTGATCTGCATATACTCAATTGGACAAGTACTACCCTTGATGATATTGCAAAAGACACCATTCATCTTGGGATCAATTATGATTACCCATCGGCACCAAAAGAAGTCAGCACCAAAGAGCTTATCAAGCTCGATGGCGCTGTTATTGTGCGTAAAGACCACCCAATCAAACTTTCAGAAGCCACACCAATAGACTTTTCCGGATATGAAATAGCCTCGATGCTCATTCCGGGCTGGAATGATCGTGTAAGTTACACTGCCGAAATTTTAGCGAAAAAAGGGATTCCACATAAAGTCGGTTTTCGCTCAGAATTTCCGATGGCGCTGATTGACGTAGTACAACATACTGATATGTATTTCCCTAGTTCAACCAACTTCCCTATTCATCAATACCCAAACCTACGCATGATATCGGTCAAGGTTGATGGCGAAATTATCCAACAGACACTCTATAGCTATACACATCAACGGAACCGAAAAAGTGATCTGAACAATTGGCTACACACGCTTATATTTGATCTCTTAACCGAACAAAAAACGTTACATGCAGAAATACGATTCCCTAACATCATTTAGTTTTCATCGTAACCATCCTTACAATCTATCACCTCTCATATCGATAATAAGCCCTGCTTATTATCGATATAATGATACTCAATTAGCAGTAATTAAGCGCTCTCAGTAAACTCCCCTCACAAAATAAAACACTGTATTTAAATTATTAATGAAGAGAGTATTTACATGAGAAAATTATTACCTGTCGCAGCAACATTCCTTATTGCATCATTCGCTTCAAGTGTCATTGCCGACGATAATTACCAAGGTCACCGCGCAGGTATTGGATATTCATGGACTGAACTTTCAGAAATTAGCGGTGGCATCAATCGTTATTCAGCCGACTATGGTGATGGAATCAAAATCGAATATGGGTATGATTTCAACCGTATTGTCGGTCTCAATGTTTCTTATGCCCAGAATAATGATAACTGGTCTTTTGGCAAACTCGATGCATCGAACTTCCAAATTGATTCTGACATTGGTTATGCGTTTTTACTCAATGGTTTCGACATTAAACCTTATGGGGCAATCGGTCTTTCTCGCATAAATGAAAAATTCACATATAACTCAGGCGCTAGCGATAGCTCTTCAGAGACATCCTTAGCTTTAGGAACTGGTGTTCGTATGGGCTTTGACTTTGGTTTATACGCCGATTTACGCGCTAACATTGTATTCACTGAACATGTTGATACTGAACAATATTCCTTCACTGTCGGTTACCGCTTCTAGTTAGCCGCATAACGATGCAATGAACACCTAGCCTTTCAACTGAAACGAATAATTGTTGAGAAAAAAATGAAGTCACCTGCACTGTTAATGCCTATCGCATTTTTATTGATAACAAACACTGTTCAAGCGAAAACCATTCATATCTCACCAGATATACGGCTAGGTGAACATGACGGATATGGTTTACAACTGGGTGTTAAAGACGTTATGTGGCTAGATGCTGTGTTCATTAGTATCGGCAAGATCGAAGGGGAAAGTACCGGTATTTACACTGATTCATACCGTAAAGAAAAAGTGCACACCTATCGACTTGGTGGTCAATATGCTTTTGATCGCGCAGAAATACACAAGGTACAATTAGAACTTGGCCTGTCAAAATATTCAGGCCGTTATTACAACTACAATAACTTGTCGAAAGAACATTATAAATCTGACGGCATCAGTTATTCGACCAGTTATGTCTATCAAGCAACAGACACCTTTGGATTGCGCGCTGGTGTTGAATTCAACTTCTTTGGCCCGTTTTCAACACCACGCGTTTTTGATACCACGGTGAATGCAACCTTAGGCTTCACTCTCAGTATTTGAGTGGTGTACCCGTTATCTTTTACTGCCATCAACTCACACTTTTAAAGCCTCGTAATTTCTTAAGCTATGCAACAGCCCTAATTTGTCTAGACTTGCTTCTATAAATAGAAAGATAAGGTTCATGAATTGATTTAATTAAGCCTGAATACAGTTTGTTGCGCTAACCTTACTCAACTAGGCTCAAATTTTAATATTCGTAAATTAAAGGGAAGCACATGGAAATAGTGTTTAATGACGGAGTACTTTACTTCAATTCTTTTTTTGCAGTCACTATCGGTATTTTGGTGCTATTTGTCGGGCGGCGATTGAATGCAGCTTTTAAACCACTACAAGAATTTAGTATTCCAGAACCGGTTACTGGTGGTATTCTTTTTTCTCTGCTTATTGCCCTTGTGTATGTAACAACATCTATAGAGATAGAATTTAACCTTGCCGCTCGTGATGTTTTATTGGTGTACTTTTTCACCACGATTGGCATCAACGCCAGCCTTAAAGATTTACTAAAAGGCGGAAAGCCTCTTATTGTCTTGCTGGCTATTACTATTGGCTACATGATTTTACAAAACTTTACCGGTATAAGCGTTGCTAAGCTATTTGGTTTAGATTCTGCTGTCGGTTTGCTTGGCGGTAGTGTTTCGTTAATTGGTGGACATGGAACGGCAATCGCTTGGGCACCAAGAATCGGCGAGGAATTCGGCATACCAAATGCGATGGAAATAGGTATTGCAAGTGCAACCTTTGGGCTGATTCTCGCAAGCTTAATGGGTGGTCCTATTGCTAAATTTTTAATTACCCGTTATCAGCTTAAACCCAATGAAGACGAACAGCTTGATATAGGTATTTCAAATAAAGAAGGCAATGAGAAAATTACAGGCTTCGATTTTCTTGATGCTGTCTTTGCAATCCACATCTGTGCCATTGTTGGATTCATACTCAATGAAGCTATTTCTGAATTAGGTCTTCAATTACCATTATTTGTTACTTGCCTATTTGCAGGTATCGTTATCACTAACCTTATACCTAAGTCTTTACCTCGGATTTCAGGCACACAATGGCCATCACGAAAGCCTGCTATTGCCCTAATTGCTGATATTTCCTTAGGCACTTTTTTAGCCATGTCTTTAATGAGCATGCAATTATGGACATTGGTTGATCTCGCAGGCCCCATCTTTGCCATCTTAAGTGCGCAGTTTATTGTTGCAGTGCTAGTCAATCTCTTTATTGTTTTCCCTGCAATGGGCAAAACCTACGATGCAGCAGTAGTCTGTTCAGGTTTCGGGGGAATTTCGCTAGGTTCAACACCAACAGCCATGGCGAATATGTCTGCTGTATCTCAACGTTATGGTAATTCACATCAAGCTTTTATTATTGTGCCTTTGGTGTGTGCGTTCTTTATCGACTTAGCTAACGCATTAATCATTCCGTACTTTCTTGCTAATTTTTAAAGCTTAAAAAGCAAATCGCTTAAGTACATAAAGTGGACTCAGCGTATTCAATTCGCATTGACATTGAAATGGATACGTTGAGCGCATGATCCGTTTACTCTACGCAGTATTGCTCTCAATTCTTAATTACATTACCTTTTTCTACTTCCAATTAACTATGCTTATGAAGAACATGACAATGAGTTATGCAAGTGAACAATCGACGTGCAGACCTGAGGATGACTATGCCATCAAAACTTATTGTAACTACCCTATTGTTTGAACAGTTTGAGTTACTGGATGTATTTGGACCTTTAGAAATGTTTGGCTTATTACCTGATCAATACCAGCTCAAGCTAGTCTCTGAGCAAGGAGGGGCTATATCCAGTTCACAAGGTATACAAGTTCTGACTGATTACTCTTTCCAAGATGTTTTTTTAACAGATGTACTTATTATTCCCGGAGGAGAAGGCATTAAAAATGAAGTCAATAACTCGAATTTATTGGCATGGCTAAATAAAACAGCACCTAACATACAGTATATCTGCTCAGTGTGTACTGGCGCCGTGATACTTGCGAACGCAGGATTATTAGAAGGTCGTAAAGCAACGACGAACAAGAAACACTATCACTGGGTTACGCAATACGGAAAAGAGATTGACTGGCAACCTGTCGCGCGCTGGGTTCAAGATGGCGCTGTCTTTACATCATCAGGCACTGCAGCAGGCATAGATATGAGCCTTGCAGTCATTGCCGAACAGAATAGCGAAGATGTCGCAAGAAAAGTCGCTATTCACGCAGAATATTTATGGCAAAATGATCCGAATGATGACCCTTTTGCGCCTCTTCATATTGTACGTTAAGCATTTATAACGCATGGAATAATACTTTACTGCCACATAACATGACACTGCCCTTTCACTGCTGCTTTCAAGAAATCAATTAAAGGCATTGCACGCATAGAAATGCTTATTTCTGGCTCATAATCGGCATCATCCAGCTCATCTTCGTTTTTTTCTTCTAGAGTTCCTGCTTTTTTGGCTTCGATTTGCTGTTGCTTGATTGCTCGAATTGCCTGTTCTAAATTATCTAAAGCTGTTGGTACATCTTCGGTGTCAATTGCACCAGGAACGTTGTCACAGTACCCCATCATCTTGATTAGTTGCGTGGCTATATCGCCAAACATAGTGATATTTCCGCTCGCTTTACAGCTAAAAGTGATCAACATAATTATTCCCCTGCCGCATTTAAGACAATCACGTATTTAATACAATCACGCATTTAATACAATTACGTATTTTTAAGATAACGTTGCTGTATCTTTTTCTCTCGCTTTATCACGCTTGGCTAACCAGTAGCCAGCAATAGCCCCAGCAAAGCCACCAAACAAATGGCTTTCAAAACTCATCCATCGATGAATCGGAAATACACCCCATACCATGGACCCATAGAAAAACATCACAATAACAGCAATGGCGATAGATTTAAGGCTGCGGTACATAAACGCATAAACCAATAAATACGCCCATAAGCCATAGATAATGCCGCTTAAACCAATATGGTAACTGGCTCGTCCAAAAAACCAGACGCCAATACTACTGATCGCCCAACTTACAATAAACACCACAATTAAGCGCGACACTCCCGATCGAGATACTAATAAGCCTAATACAAAAAAAGATAATAGATTACCTATTAAATGAGACCAAGAGCCATGTATAAACGGATAAGCGACTAAGCCAGTAAGGTGCGTAATGTGCCGAGGCAATAAACCGTAACTGTTCAGGCTACCATTTAAGAATACATTTATGATATGCACGCAAATACAGAACAAACCAATGAAGCCAATGACTTTCAGTGCATCTTTATCTTGTTGGTCCAATAGAATTCTCCATATATCAAAAACACCCACATACCTACGTGCCATTTTCTAAGTATAGTTAGCTTACTCTTATTCTTCGCTACTGTACCTGAACTGTTGGTTAATTAGTAAATTCAATTATTATAAACACTTAACAGTACACCAATCGTTAAATGCTCCCAAACGGTACGGCAATAGTTTCATCAATTTTATTGAACAACTTGTCCTAATCTTTAACGTGTTCAAGATCCGAGCTCTTCCCTATCATTCACTCACTCTCGATAAACAGTTTGGACTCCCTAATGGAAAAGATGATTAATACCTTACAGCCGTACATATTACTTATTTCTCGTTTTCTGCTTGCTGCCATTTTTATCAATGCAGGTTGGGGTAAAATTGGTGGGTATGCAGGCACCCAAGCTTATATGGATTCAATGGGTGTACCGGGCGCAATGTTGCCACTTGTGATCTTACTTGAATTAGGCGGGGGCTTAGCTATTTTATTTGGCTTATTAACACGCTTTAGTGCCCTATCAATTGCAGCATTTTCTGTTATTTCAGCCTTTCTTTTTCATTACGACCCATCGAACAGTGGTCAAATGATTCACTTTATGAAGAACATCTCAATCGCAGGTGGCTTCTTAGCACTTGTTGCCATTGGCCCAGGAAAAATCAGCATCGATGCTAAGTTGAATAAGCACTGGTAATAGATAACATGCATTCACGGTTTCAGTAAGAATAAAAAAGGCCACTGTTGTGGTCTCTTTTAATTCATATTAACAGTACCACTTGTCATGCCAGCGCTACACTTAGCCACATATTTTATCAAGTTCGGCGCGAGCGAAGGTTTTTAGCCATTTTATCTGCAATTCGTTGAAATTCAGTAATTTCTTCAGAACTGAGATCTTCCATCATCATTTGACGTGTTTCGGCATCAACCTTTGAAATTGTCTTGATAATATCCATGCCTGTATCTGTGATAGACAAGTAATGACTACGTTTGTCGTTTGGATTTGGCGCTTTAGTAATCAAGCCGTTCTCAATCAACGTACTCACTAAACGTGTTACCTGAGCCTTATCCCGATCTAAAAAGCTTGCGATATCAATTGCAGTACAAGGCTTTTTCTTATCAATTATCTTCATCACTCGAACATGCATTGGGGCCATACCCAAATCGAGTTGTTCTATTTGATCATGCAGCTGACGCTTTAGTACATGGACTAAATTAAACAAGCTTTCTAATGATTTGTAGTCAGACATTGATATTCTCTTTATGCGAAAGTGATTGACAATATCAACCATTATAATTTATAGTTGACATTATCAACTTAATTCAACGATATTTCAAGTCTGGAGAGCAACAATGCCCCCTAAAACTAGAAAAGAAAATTGTTATCGTATCACCATTGAAGACGTTAACTCGGAACAAGACACTGGAAAAACACTACAGTTTGAATTTCAAGACAGAGAAGATTTGTTCAAGATTGTAGAAAATTTAAAGCAAGGCAGTGGCTTAGAAGAGTCTCTCGCAACCAAGGTAGGTGTTGCATTGCGTCTGTTAGGCCCAGTAATGATGGCAAATCGCAAACATGCACTGTTTGTCGATTTTATGCCTCATTTTAAGGCATTTATGCATAATTTAAAAAGCACAGTGAAAAATGCAGTAAAAGATAAATAGTTTCATGTAGCTAATATACATTCATATTATGAGGTTAAAAAATTAGTTAGCCTGTTAAATCCACGCCCCTGACTCGAACCATCATCAGCAGACCATTGAGAGTATCCATTTGAAAAAACCACAATCAGTATTGGGTAAAACCGGTATGTTATTTTTCTTAGTCATCATCAGTGCCTTTCCACCGCTTACTATTGATCTGTATTTGCCTGCGCTTCCACAAATGGTCAACGTATTCAACACCGATCAGGCAATGGTGAACTTAACGCTCAGCAGCTATTTCGTCACTTACGCCGTGGGCCTGTTATTTTGGGGACCATTAAGTGAAAAGTTTGGTAGAAAACCTATCTTATTAGCTGGCATTGGCGGCTATATGCTAGCCAGTATCTTTTGCGCATTAGCAGGAAATATCGAACAACTCATTGGCGCCCGAATACTTCAAGCGTTTGCTGGAAGTGCCATCACGGTAGTCGCAACCGCTATTGTCAAAGATCTCTATGATGGTCGAGAGCGCCAAAAAATCATGGCAACAATTATGTCATTGGTCATCATTGCCCCTATGGTCGCCCCTGTTCTTGGCGCATTTTTGCTTCAGATCGCGTCATGGAGAATGATGTTCGTAACGCTTGCAATTTTTGGTGCCTTCGCCTCAGTATTGGCATTCTGCTATGAAGAAACGCTCGAAACAAAATACGACGGCTCAATACTGCATTCTTGGGGAAGACTCGGGGTAGTTTTAAAAAATCCAAGATTTGTCGCATTACTGATGATTTTTTCCATTACACCAATGGCGTTGATGGCATTTCTTGCAGCAGGTTCATACATCTATATTAATGGGTTTGGGCTCACCGAACAGCAGTTTAGCTATGCCTTTGCTTTTAATGCGTTGTGTGCCTCATTTGGCCCAACGATTTACATGAAGCTATCTCGCTACATTCCGGTTCAAAAAATCATAACGCTTTGTTTCTTGCTACTCGCCATAGCAGGTATGTTAACCATTACAATTGGCCACATGTCGCCTTGGGTTTTTGCGTGCATTGCAGCACCCGCGACCTTAATGGTTATCACGATGCGTGTACCGGGTACTAACTTAATGCTTGACCAACAAGATAATGACACGGGTTCTGCCGTGGCATTGATTCAATTTTGCAGTATGATCTGTGGTTCGTTAGGGATGGTATTGGTGTCCGTTCGCCCCGAATCTTTGATCGAAAATCTCGGTGCAATTCAACTTTTTGTTGGTATCACTGGCGGGTTCTTATGGTTACTGGCAAAAAATCGCTCTTTTGTCACCGAAAAATTGGTTAACTAATCGCACGAAACCTTGAAACCTTGAAACCTTGAAACCTTGAAACCTTGAAACCTTGAAATAATATCAAACCGACGCCTTGTATGTCGGTTTTTTTATACCTAATGCATTTACTCATCTTTGTATTTGTACAAGATATTTTTCGGAATATGACAGTAATCATTAGGATGCAAAGTTAGCCTATCTTGATGCTCATCATCACTTTTCACATAGTTAGATAACGGCAGAACTTCAATAGCAACCTTGCTAGCATCTTCTCTCGCTTGGAGATAGCAAGTCACTAGAACCAGATGTTTTGGGTTCTTGCTGTAAATACCGGTTCGATACTTTTCTCCTACATCTTCCCCTTGCTTATTAACGCTATAAGGATCAATAATCTCAAAGAAATAATCCATTAGCTGCTCAACAGAAACGGCAGTTGGATCAAATTGAGTACAAACGCACTCGGCATAGCCATCATACTCACCAGAGGTATTGTAGGTAGAACCATTCGCGCGTCCAGCCTCTGTCGAAACAACACCTGGCAGCGTCTTCATAAATTCCTGAACGCCCCAAAGACATCCCCCCGCAAAATACAACTCTTCCATTTTATCAACCTCTTCAAACATTTTTGTTGGCAATTTCAGATTAGGAAATACTATGACTAATACATTGCACACATGCAAATGTAGAGGCATGAAGCGCCGTTGAACTGGACTATGCAAAGCTGGCTTACCCGACAAGTAATCGAGCAAGTCGTTTTTAGCGCCTTCAAAAGAACAGTAACGCATTGAATATACTAAATAAAAAATACCGACCGGCGGCATACAATAACGATATCTACGGCTAAAATAGGTGACAACAATGCGAGTATTTAAAGCGATGCGCCCGGTTTGCCATGGTATCAATACAACTATAAGAACAAGTAGACGCATGAGTGCAGAATACCAAGTTCTCTATTGTGACTGCCTCGATGAACACTGCCTTACCCGCTTCGTGGTTGACTCAACGGTATCAAGTGTTGTTCACACCCTCTCCGATACATTCAAGGCATCACCAAATACGAACACAAGAGAACAACTAAGCTTCGATATCTAACATCTATCATGGCTTTTGCTACCCCTTAACAAATTATTGGACAAAAGCGTGTTAAATTTTAGTTCGAAATGTTTAGGTCGGATTAGTATAGGTATTATAAATAAACAGTTAACTAATTTAGAGAGCCTTTTTAGCACAGTACGTAAGAAAAGGAGTTTCAAAATCGCTGTTGTTAATTGCAAAATATTGACTGTATTTCTATGATATATATGAATTAATTGATGCTCGTATATTCAATACTTGAGCATAGGTGTATCATTGCTAATATTTCCCTAGCTATCTGGAGGCTAGCTTGAGCAAGAGAGACATATGTTTTTCCACTGAGCAAAGTATTGAGATCCGTTTTGAGCTTGATGGAGTGCAGTTAAGTGGCACATTAAAAACTGCTCACAATAATATGGCAGTTGTTACTGTTTCCGATTTCGACACAAATAAGATGCCATTTACATCTAAAGTAGATAAGAAAAATCTTATTGAGTGTGAAAGCACCCAAGGAAAATACACACTTCTTAACTGTGATTGCTATGGTGAAACCATATACCCTGAATATGTTGTCAAGGGAACTTATGACTTTACCTTTGATACGGTTGTTGTAAGTATTCATGGGCTGTCGACTTGGTTTAACAATAACAGCCGTTATGAGCTTGATGAATGTGGTCTGGCGAAAAAATTTGATCTCGATAAATTTTGCGAAGTAGTAACTTACGGTCAGCACAAATACGAAATTCAAAACAAACACTCTTGTGTAATTAGCCATAAAGGTGAAAAAAACTATCTCGTATCTGAAAAAGACACCATTCAAATTAAATGCTTAAGTAAAACTTTATCCCTTGATGAAGCAAAACACTTAGCTTGGAAGATAAAAATACTGGTTTCAATTCTATCTGGGGAAGCTCTATCTTTCGAAAATATATGGATCGTTAATAATAGTACAAAACAATACAATTCAATTTATTACTCAGACTTCACCTATTTAAAAGAACCATTTTCATCACGCTTTGATTTGTTTTGCACCGCAAGATATTTGTTTTCTGAAAATTTATGGGAAACTGTATTAACTAACTTCTTTGAAAATGATCACTTTGAAAAACTTTGGCCTCAGTTATATAGTATTTTTAGCTATGAAGGCTCATGGCATTTTGACTTTATGAACCATGTAATTCTACTTGATAGATATTGCTCTCTGATAGCAGATAAAAGAAACTTCAAAGGATTGAAATGGGACAATGAAGCACTAAAGCTTCAACTTGAACAAGAGATAGAATTATTTGCAAAAAATGGTACAGATAAGCGAAAAACAGTTAAGCATATAATATCTCATATAAAAGCTAGTAAAATACCGCCATTCAAACAGAAATATGAATTCACTATGAATTTTATAAGCAATGACGTTAAGGAAATGATTGCATTTAAAGAAGATGACTTTGATTTAATGAAAGCGATCCGAGATCAAGCTGCACATGGATCTGAAGTAAAAACTAAAGAAAGCAAATCTATATCTTACGAGGTCATTGTCAAAAACAGGCTTCTTGTTTTGCTTATGTACTTGTCATTCAATGAACTAGGTTTTAAGCAACAGCATTTTGCAGTGTGTCTTGATAGAACTTTAAAGAAGTTTGTTCGAAGTGCCAACTTCAACAAAAAAGAAAAAGATCGACTAGCTGGAAATGTCCCATTTATTCCACTATCGCACGATTTTAACAAAGACAAATATCCACGCTCACGTTTCTATGTTGTTCTGAAACACAACAGAAAAGACAACAGTTATTACATTGACGATCCTGTTAGTGCTCTTACGGACTCATGGCCCGCATCAAAAGAATTAAAAAAGTATAAAGATGTAAAGGAATTGGTAAAAGACAAAGTAGAAGATAAAGACTTTTCTGACTGTGAATTTGTAAATAGAGTCTACCTGTGTGTTGGTAATGGTGACGAATACCTTTGTAATGCTGTAATTATAATCAGCTATAACTGATGACAATTACCTCAATCCATACAGTTTGTTATACTTGGGCGACGAACCAAACCTTGTGTAAACAAAAAAAACTCCACATTGAATCTTACTGTTTTAGTATTAATTAAAGTTAGGATAATCGTCATAAATGAGTTATTGCTCTAACTCTCTTTGGGGGAAAACTGGCTTAGAGTAATCATTCTCTACCATAGATCAACAGAAACAAGTTAGAAATTTTGCTTTGGTAAGCATAATAAAACCATCATGTCATTCTAGAAACTGGGAGCCAGGAACATCTGATACAGCGAGAAGTAATAGCAAAGCTGATAATGTTCCTGATTTAATCAAGTAAATGAGATAGTTTGCAGATATAGCTAAATCATTTAATAATAGTTACTATTACTGAATAATCGCCACAACTACAAAATAATACTGTTACTCCAATGCATAATACCTCTAACTTTTAAAAAAGAAGCAGACTTATTGCTTATCTTAATTTTTTATTTAGATAATCAATCGCCACACCATAAAAAGGTGTATACTTATTCCCCCTCCCTTTATTAGAGACTTTATCAAGTAGCTTTTGTATTTTACTTTTACATCTCTTATCTCCTGACAATTGATTAAGCCTCGACTTAATACTTTCTAGTGCTACCTTTCTATTTTCGACCATAACACCCAGATTTAGATTCAATTTATTCTCGATATCTAAATTAAAAACTTGATCTTGAGATAATATCTTTCCTGAACTTAAATACTTTATTTTTCTATTAATTTCATCTCTTGGATTTGCAGGAGAAAATTTTATTAAGTCATTTGCTTTCTTAGTATCACACGTACGGATATCTTTTTTTTTGTCATGTTTTTTTTCATTACCTTCACAGCAACCAAGTAAATTCTTATAATCTAAAGTAGACGATTTATTATTATTCGAACTTTGTGGTAACCAATGCTCTACTTTCATTGCCTCAAACTTAATCTGTTGCATACAATAAGCGCAGGTATGCCCCTGTTCATCTAACAATTGATTTTTAATGTCAGTTTTTACCTTTGAAGGAAGACCTTCAAAAGTAGCACCTGCGCTAGAACGATAATTTCGTAATGATAAAGGTTCGTTTTTTTTTGCAATAAAGCGCATAGCTATTCATCCCAACCATTAAGATCTATATCAATCTTTGCTGATGTTAGTTCTGGAATTGTGCCATTTAACTCAACCTCTAATTCTTCTATTTTTTGCTCTGCTTCTTTAAAACGTTCATCGTCAACTAAACTTTGTATATATTTGATCTTATCTTCAACATCACTATTTCGTACTAAGTCACTATTAGTACCTGATGGTTTCATTAAATAATTCAATATTTGGTTACTGGTTAACCCATATGATTGTTCAGGGTGAGAGTATGAAATATTATTATTTTCATCACTTTCTAATATGATAATTTGAGACGGTTTCACCTCACCCAACATTTGAGGTGAATGTGTTGTAATAATAAATTGGCAGTTTTTAAATGCTTTTGGCAATCCTGAAATCAAAGACCTCTGCCATGCTGGGTGGATATGCATATCGTATTCATCAATTAATACAATACCACTTCCTTCAAGAGGGTTATCTAAAGAGGGGTTTAAAATAATTAGCCTTCGGGCTATATCCACAACTAAAGCTAATAATGACTTTTCACCTTGGGACAACTGAAGAACATTTAATTTCTCACCATTTTTTTCAACGGTTATACCCAAAAATGGTTCAACTTGTATTTCAAGGTTACCGTAACCATTCATAAAGTAACTAATTACCTTATTGACTAATTTTTTTATTTTTTCGACATCAAAACTTTCAACTGTCGCTTCCTTAGCTTCTATTTTGTCTTCGTTGTTTAATTTCTCTAATAACAACCTTGCAGATTCATCGCTTTGAGCTAATATTTCTAATTGTTTTTTAAATTCTTCTGAATTAATTGAGCTTATTTTATTACTTTCTCTTCGAATAGAAATATCATCTAACCGTTTGTACCAACGAAAAAATGACTGAAAGTCAGCTTTACCATTTAATGAGTTTTGATAACCATCAAATTTATCTAACTTCGTTATACCTAACGTTTCATCGTATGCACCAACATCTTTACGTGACACAGCATTAGAACGACCAACTGTATAATATGATAAAAGAGGGAAATTAAAACTCTCATTGATATCATTTGATCTTTTATAAAAAGAACCTATTTTAGTAACATCCGCGACGATGTTTTTTTTCTTTACTGATGAAGCCGGTGCTGGTACCGCTAATTCCATATCAAAAGAAACAGACTTATTCAATTTAAATTTAGATACAATTGATGAATATGCTGCGTCTACACCTAGCTTAATATCAAGATTATCAATTGTATCGCCATTACCACCATTTTTTACAATTCTATTGTGTAACCAACTCATACTCATCGCGATAGAATCTAAAATTGTTGTTTTACCTGCACCGTTATTGCCAATAATAACCGTAAGGTTTTCACTTGGTAAGTGTAATTTGAAATCACTAAACGACCTGAAATTATCAAGGGTGACTTCATTTATTCGAATATTCTGCTTTTTAAATAAATTAAACGCTAACGAAAGATATTTATCAGATTCATCTTTATCCTTTTCAATGTATTTTCCATCTTGATAATAGTCAACAAGTTGAAAAGCAGCATCGAAATTTCCTTTCTTTGCATTTCTTATATTTTTTTGTAAATCAGAATTTTTTTTATCATTCGTCATTTTCAACCCTTAACTTTAATATTTCAGTTACAACATTAGAGCCATATTTCTTAGACATTTTGCCCCTAAAATCTGGTTCAACATGAATAGCAAATGAAAGCATGCCTTGTAGATAAGTTACATCTTGTTTTTCAATATCATTAATCACGTACTTATGTATCAGAGTAGATATTAATCTTTTTCTTTCTCTTCCTACAGATAATTTATTATCATTAGTTAGTGTTACACCTGTAATATGCCTATTATGTGCTTTGGAAGAAAATGTGGTCTTAACATTATTCACTGTGATTTTATTAGAATAATGTTCACTAAGAATATCTTTTACAACTCGTGTCACTCCAAATAACTTATTTTTATCATTTGTTGAAAACGTAATATCATCTGCATATCGACTATAGTTTATGTTGTTTATTTTACAATAATCAGAAATAAAAATATCAAACTTATACATTACAAAGTTTGATACTAGTGGTGAAGTAGGAGCGCCAACACTTAGAACCAAATCACCATTAATAGTTTTTGTTTTATTCCAAAATAACAGACCCTCTAATAGCCTTAATTCTGCAAGTGAAATTTTAACTTCACATTCTTTACAAGAAGAAACTAGTAAATCAAAAGTAATACTATTAAAAAAGTTACTAAAGTCCATTTTTAATAAATACTTAGTTCCAAGGTGCACACTAGCATTATCTTTAATACTTACACCTTTTTTATATGCAAACGAATTAGGATGAGTTATAAAAATATCAGCAAGAAATCCAGCTAAAAACTTTTGAATTTTTTTTAATGATTTTGACGGATGAGCAATTACACGATACCCAGATGTACGCTTAGGTATTGTATAAACTTTATACCTTTTAGGAGCAGTCTTAGCAAAGTTCATTAATCGAGACCTAGTTACTCCTAACTCGTCCTCAAATGCTTTGTATAGCCGTATAGTCAAACTAAATTCCTGTAACGAAATTAATAGCATAAAGCACGATTAGTTTTACACTAACCGTGCTTTAAATCCTTCACTTAAGGAAGCGGTGTAGATTTTATCCGCGACCGAGAAACGAGGAACTCGTTGAGCGAACGCGGATAAAATTTACACCGCAATCGCAGAACTCCCCAATAAATTAGAGTCTGGCTTATCGCCCGACTAGACTTAATGTCTATAAACTAAAGGATTGCTATCATAATACGTTAGGTTTTGATCCTCATCAACCTAAAGATTGAAGCAGATATAACGGGGGCTTATTTTACCTATCAATTGGTTGCGCTATGACAAACTCCAA
Organism: Photobacterium frigidiphilum; assembly: GCF_003025615.1. Classification (GTDB taxonomy): domain Bacteria; phylum Pseudomonadota; class Gammaproteobacteria; order Enterobacterales; family Vibrionaceae; genus Photobacterium; species Photobacterium frigidiphilum. Next base: position 138,395 of record NZ_PYMJ01000011.1, read on the forward strand.
AATAGAACGTTAGTGATATATTGCTCTGACACGTTTTTAAGGAAATAAGTTAACCCTCAGCCAGTATTAAGCTGAATGCTTTAAGACAACACTATACTGGCGAGGGGACTTCCAGCGTTTCAAATTGGATATGTAACTGCTTCAATAAAACCGCATTCACTCCGATTATCAGCTTCTGCATTGGCTTCACCTCATTCTCATAGTAGGTCTCGTTGTACTGCAGCGGGTTTCCCATCGACGCACCTTCTGGCGGAATAATGCCTGACATCCCTGCTGGAAAGCGGTGTGCCACGATGGTCTCTTGAGATGATATTTTCTTTATTCCTTCAAATTCATCCTTTGAGCCAATACTCCCCACAGGGATGAGCTGTACCCCTTTCTCTTGACCGTTCGGAATATTAATCAACATAGAGCTAAAATTACCTACGCCACGGGAGTTTTTTAGTGCACTCTTCAAAGCATCTTCCGATGTCGGTGACAGGTTTGGATCCGTCGTATAAAGAACGAAGCCCATATGCATACCATTCTTGTAATAACGACGGTGAAACTGGGTCGCATCTTGTGATAACAAAACAGACTGAATACCCGACAAGTAATCGGGTAAGCCGTTTTTAACGCCTTTTTGTTTAATTCAGACTACATCGAACAAAAATAAGAGACTCATTACCAAAAAGATTGGCGGTCTTTATATTCAATATCATTTGAAGTGCGCTGACGCTTTACAGCAATTTGAAAGTTTTTGCCTAACAATAAACGAATTTGACTAAACGTTTCTTTTGCTAATAATCTACGCTCGCTGCTTACCCAGCACCGATTAGTTGTGTGTTTGATTGCGGCAATAGCATCGGGGGAAGCCTGCGTAATTTTGGCGCATAAAGCTTGCGCTGTTTGCATCGGTTGATCGCAAACCTCTGTGACTACACCAAATTCTAGTGCTTGCTCTGCTGTGATAATATCACCGGTTAAGGTTAGCTTTAATGCAACATCTTTCGACACCACCTCGCGTAGCGCCAATAAGCCGCCCATATCAGGTACTAATCCCCATCGTACCTCCATTATCGACAATTCAGTACTAGGGGCGACTATGCGAATATCAGCCCCCATAACAATTTGAAGCCCGCCACCGTAACAACGGCCTTCAATAACGGCAATTACAGGTACGGGGATCATCCGCCAGTTGCGAGATACGCGTTGTGCTAAATTCGCATTGCCGGGTAAAAGCTTGGCTAATAAGTTCAATATCTTCGATTTATCAGAAACAATACTCTTGATATCGATTCCACTGCTAAATGTTCCGCCATTTCCAGTCAAAATAACGGCTCGAATATCTTTTCGTTTACGCAGCTGTTTACTTATCGTATCTAATTCATCGAACATTTCTTTATCGATCGCATTCAATTTTTCAGGTCGATTTAAAGCGACAGTAACAACTCCCTTGTGCTCTGTTACGTCCAACTTATTCCACGTCATGACGGTAATCCTTATCTGGTCTGTCCAGTAAAACTTAACACAGATTCAACAAAACCGTTCAATTTGACAAGTATTTTTCTAAAAAAAAACTTACAGAGCTGTTTTTATCCAGTGTAAAACTTAGCGTAATCGTTCAAATTTTATATAAACAGATACCAATTTTGCTATATCGCGCCACACAAGCAGAGAAACCAGTTGCATAGCGGTTAATTGTTAGTACACTCATCGGTAAGTTTTAAAGTTGAAACGAAAGAAATACTCATGAAATTCACATATAATTTTGCCTTACTATCTACCATCTATATGCTGGTTTCTTGTAACTCAGAAAGTCATCTTGATTTATCATCTTTTGATATAGACAGCTCTGCAAAAAAAACAGAAGCAATTAAAGGCTTTATTATTACAAATAATCACAACCCCTTGGATGTGCCAGAAAAATTCCTCAAAATCCAAACATTGTCAGCGAAGCTTACTAATCAACACTGGTTAGAAAACCCTAACTTCATTATTCAACTAAATGATTTAAAAGCACTGCTTAAATCAACTAACATCGCTGAAGCAAATACTTATATAACCGCTTTAGAAATAGCACAAAACCGTTATCTGAAAAATATGGTCGCCGTTCGATCACAAGCACGTTTAATGCAACAAGATCTCGACCACACTTTAAATGATTATGATCAGGCTATTCAGGCTCTGACTCGAGAGCTTACGCTACTTGAAACACCCGAAAAAACGTATCAAAACAACATTAAACATTTAACAAATGATATAAAACAGGCAACAAAAAAATACAGCCAATTAAGCAATAAATACAATAAATCACTCACTAAGATAATTAATAACGATATTACATCATCTTCCGATTTATATGATTTAAGATTCAGCTTTGTAGAAGGCCCTCATACTTTGTGCAGCCGTTATAAAGGTATGGATGAACTACTGAACAAAGTATTAGAAAATTGTGTTTATATCAATAAAGAGCAAATACTCTCTGGGTTTAATGAAAAAGATCGTATCGAGGTATCAAGTAATATTGATAACTATGCTCCTCGACTTTGGAATCAACTGATATATTTAAATGGCTTCTTTGATACAAGTAATAACGTCCAGTATTTTGAAAATAGTTTACGCCAACAGCTTTCAACAGCACGAAAAGATCTGCGAGATAAACAAAACATTCAACATCTTGATATTGCTAAGCTTGTTGGGAATTATCAAACGCAAATCTCTTTGCTGGAAAATCAGCGCCAAAATATTTTCGATAACCCATTACTGACACATGATCAAAAAATCGATATAAATCAAAACAGTTTTGTTCAAAACTTCCAAAGATTACAAAAAGATGTAAAGAATCCAATTAAACCGTTTGCACAAAAGCTCCATGATCCTAATTTATCAAACGCCTTTATTCGGGCTTATGCTAAAAAAACAATTCAATGTTATCCTTCTGAGTTAATGTTCACTGTTTCTCATACTGGCGCTTTTAGTCTACCTTTTAGCTATAAAACTCAAGAACTTGTATTTGATTTTCATCACAATCAACAGTATCTCGCTTTTCAAGGTATACTCACAACATCGTTCCCAGTAGTGATTAAAGCAGGCGATTCAAATGTAATATTGCGCCGTGGTAAATCACTGACAGAAAAGCTAGATGGAAGGTTACGTGAACAGTGGAGTAAAGCTTAACGCAAACGCAAAGCAAGGATGCTTTACACTCATTATGATGAGTTCCTAGCGTTCATATCCCAACATTTCTGATGCCGCAATCCACTCCGATGCAATCGATGAAGATATCGGTTCGAGGGTATGAATAATAGTCGTGTCGTAACCACCTGTACAGGTTGTTTGATTCTGCTCTATTGTTGCGCTGAATAGAGCTCGCTGGCTCTGCTTGTCACTACACCAACTCCCCTTCATATCGCCACCTTTAAGTTCGCATACTTCATTGATGAGTAATTGGTAATCATCAACAGAACCTTTCTCTTCGTCTAAACACCAGAAGCGCTCATAGGCAATATAACCATCACGTGGATGATAAACTTTACCCGGTATTGCCGCAGTAAAATCTAAGATGCCACCACGGGTCGCTTTTACATATTCTTCTGAAATGGTTGATATATCAACATTTCGTTTTGCTATAGGTTTTGAATACAAGTCGCTAATACACGCGGTTATCATTATGCTCGATAGCACTATCAATAAATGCGAACCGTTCATAATACCTCTCTTCACTGTATCGATAACAACAACACTATCAAATCACTGTATCGGTTTTAAAACCAAACACAATGCTTCCAATAATTAATTGTTATAAGCATAGATTCAAAGCACGATGTTAGCTAAATATGGAGAAAATATGTTTTAAATAAAATTTATCTGGATACTGGATGCCGACAATATAATTATGATCTTAAAATCTTAAAAATAAGACATTCAAGTTTTCGCTCAATAGCTTTAATAAGAACAAGATTACTGCACTATTATTAATGAGCGAAGATGGTCGATAAAACACTGATTGCTGATACTAAAGATGTATTCGAGGCATTTCTTGATAACGGTTTACACAGGGAGTATGCCATCTACTGTCAATTCCCGCACTATAGTCAAAAGCTTTACGAATTTGAGCTGAACGAAGCTAAATACATTGAATTTAACGATGGGTATCGATGTGGAAACCAATAACCCACCGCGTTCTATACTTATGAAACGACTCACTTTTAATATTGTTTAAAGTAATTAATGACAGTAAAAGTCGTACTTTAAAATAGACAAATACTCTGAAAATTATAGATAGCTGAGTAATGCTCTAAATTCATCAAGTTTTACTCTATTTAAAGTGAAACATGTTCTAGGTGGTTTAGGTTCGGCAATAACAAAGCCAGCCTCCCGTAAAATGCGTAAATGCTCTGAAACCGTCGACTGAGCTAAGCCAAGTTCACCAACCAGATCACTATTAAGACAACCTTGCTGGCGTGCTAATATACGCAAGATTCTCACTCGTGCCGGGTGAGATATCGCTTTAGCAGCAATCGCAATCGCTTGTTCTTTTGCTTCATCAATGACTATGTCATTCAAAACAGTGATACAGCCTGCATCTTCACAGTTCAATTCTTCTTGCTTTGATGCCTGCTTTTCTTTATTCATCAGAGTACTTCATCTACAAATCGTCGATTAACGATAATATGTATTAACTTAATATGAGTCAATGATAAAAAGAAATCAGCCTGACCTTAAACTTCAACGTTAAAATCAAAAAGCATGGCTATACTGTAATCAGACACCTTAAGGAGCATTCTATGCTGCGCTTTATTAAGACATTCGCAAGTATGCCATTATTTAGTTTACTTCTTGTAGGGTGTAGCTCTGATGTTTCAACCGATTTTAAAGCAAATGTAAATTACAGCCAATTTCATACTTACGAATTTGCAGAAAATACGAATAAAACCGCAACAAGCCTAGATGCAGCTCGAGTTAAAGATGCTTTAAATTACCAATTAACAAATAAAGGACTAAAACTGGGCACAGATAAAAAAATAGATCTAACGGTTAAATATTATATACAAGCAGAATCTGAATTACAGTCTTACGGAACGAGTGTTGGTTTTGGTTACGGCGCTAGCAATGTCGGTGTAGGGTTCAGCTCACCAACACGGTATAGAGAAAATAGATATGGTAAATTGATTGTTGAATTAATCCAAAATACATCAAATCAGGTTGTATGGCGTTCAATCTCTCAACGTAAACTGACGGATGAAATGACACCTCAGTCACGAGTAACTTTTATTGATGAGCAGATTCATGAAATGTTTAAAACCTACCCGCCACAGTAATCTTCTTTACAGTAGTTTTTTGTTTAAGCTATTCCACTGCTACCACCTGCAATACCACTTATTAACCCCCTTTTATTAATGTGCATTACAAAAACGACACATTTACCCAACAGTGTAATTACACGGCCATATCTGTGACACCACTCCCAATAGTAACTGGTCGGATGTGCGTTAATATACCTATGGATTTATATGCAAAGGGAGCAGTGCAACATGTTATTTAATAGGTCTTGTCCTTCTTGTAAAGCAAATGTTAATCTAAAGCAAGTACATAGAACGTTCGTAGAAAGATACATGACAAGAAAGCTTTGGGAGAAATATGAGTGCTGTAATTGTGGTGCCGAGCTATTTGCACATTGCACTAAAGCGCAAGACTTAGAACTTATTTCTGAAGGTAAGCAAGTTCCTACTGAATAAAATGAATACACTTATTGTATTACTCCAGCAGCAGCTATCTGAATTTTTAAAAGTAGAGTATTAATGATGGAACGAAAGCTTCCCCACACTGCACAACAAATGTTTATCACTGATATTTTAGAAGAATGTGATCGTCGTTTAAAGACTGCTGGTTTTGAATTAAGCGACCTTTCACCTGAAGGAAAAACGTTGCTTTTCAGCTCTGCATATGAACATTTAATCAATGAGCACAAGTAAAGCTAAGGGGATATTCTAGCTTTTCTTTTAGTGACATTACCGCACAGCACGCTATCGGTGTTTTTCAAAATTATTGTCACCCATTGAATTCCCTGTCAATACCGTTTCTCACCAAACAACCCTCGCCTTATTTATTCAATAACATTTAACCGTTCAAGGTTATTTATGCTGTGCCATATATAAATATGAGAGAACAGTTAGATTATTGAAGACATAAAAAAGCCCAGTAATTTAACTGGGCTACCTACTATCTCAAAGAGTCAGTCTATGCTTGGCGACGCTTAGCAACATCACGTGCTAATTGTCGAAGTACTGTTTCTGTATCTGCCCAACCAATACATGCATCGGTAATACTTTGACCATACGTTGGCTCTGTGCCTTCTACGATATCTTGACGACCTTCAACAAGGTGGCTTTCAACCATAACACCAAAGATATCTTTGTTACCGCCAGCAACTTGCTGACCGACGTCTTCAGAAACAATAATCTGACGTTCAAACTTCTTCGAACTATTAGCATGACTGAAATCAATCATTACTTTCTTACGCTGACCAGCATTACCTAGCTGTGATGTCACCGCATTAACGTGTTCTGTACTGTAATTAGGCTCTTTACCGCCACGAAGAATGATATGACAATCTTCATTACCCAAAGTAGACACAATGGCTGAATGACCATACTTGGTCACTGATAAAAAGTGGTGAGGTGCACTTGCCGATCCAATCGCATCGGTCGCGATCTTAATATTGCCATCTGTACCGTTTTTAAAACCAACAGGGCAAGATAGACCAGAAGATAGCTCACGGTGAACCTGTGATTCTGTAGTACGAGCACCAATTGCGCCCCAGCTGATCAAATCACCCATGTATTGTGGGGTAATCATATCAAGGAACTCACCCGCTGTTGGTAAGCCCATATCGGTCAAATCAAGTAGCAACTTACGGCCAATACGTAAACCATCATTTAACTGAAAGCTATTGTCCATATACGGGTCGTTAATTAACCCTTTCCAACCTACTGTGGTGCGTGGTTTTTCAAAGTAAACACGCATTACGATTTCAAGGTCACCTTTTAATTCGTCACGTAATACTTTCAGCTTTTTACCGTATTCGATAGCAGCTTCAGTGTCATGAATTGAACAAGGCCCTACAACAACCAACAAACGGTCGTCTTCATCATTCAGAATGTTGTGAATCGATTTACGTGACTGATATACAGTTTCAGCCGCCAGTTCGGTGGCTGGAAATCTTTCCAATACAGCAACTGGTGGTAAAAGTTCTTTGATCTCGCTAATGCGTACGTCATCTGTTTTTTGCATTGTTTCTCATCTTCCCGCGTTACAACACTATGATAAGTATCGGTCAATACCCATAGTGTTTTCATACTCCAATAAACATTAAACTAACTTATCGCCTTCACTCCGCATGTGCAAACGCTATTTGAAATAAAATTACACATTTTTTCCGCATTAAGACCTAATTAGACCAAATCTGCTTACAAAACCTCATAATACTGCTAACAAGCAGTTCGAATATCAACCAAAGATCTCAATCATAAAATGTAAGCAAACCCTTGCTACACCTTCTTGAAGCTCCATTAAATCGATTTTTAATGCAGTGGAAGAATACATTCCAATATTTAGCTCGAAATCATAGTGCCTTATGTTTTTTCCTTTTTATTCAGTATTTACGACCGATTTCTTTGAAAAAAACGTCTTAAAGCAATAACATGGTGTCAACATTCAACATTACTGAGATCTCGCTTGTTAACTGAAGAGTCTGAAACCTTAAGAGATGATCCCATTATTTCTTTTTTACACGTTGATAAGTGGTATGGCGATTTTCACGCATTGAAAGACATAAGCTTAACGATTAACCGTGGTGAACGTTTAGTCATTTGTGGTCCGTCTGGCTCTGGTAAATCAACCCTCATTCGCTGTATAAATGGTCTGGAGAAATATAATTCAGGTCAATTGAATGTTGTGGGTCAATCTCTTGATGGTAAACATTTAAAAGCTATTCGTGGCAAAGTCGGTATGGTGTTCCAACACTTTAATCTTTTCCCGCATATGACCGTGCTAGAAAACTTAATGCTCGCTCCACGTCGAACATTAAAAATGTCTAAAATTGAAGCAGAAAAATTAGCTCGCGATTACCTAGAACGAGTACATATCGGTCACCAAGCTGATAAATACCCTGCACAACTGTCTGGTGGACAACAGCAACGTGTCGCTATTGCCCGTTCGTTATGCATGAAACCCGACATTCTGCTGTTTGACGAGCCCACCTCTGCGCTTGACCCCGAAATGATAAGGGAAGTGCTAGATGTTATGAAAGAGCTTGTTAATGAAGGGATTACGATGGTGTGCGTTACTCATGAAATGGGGTTTGCACGTCAAGTCGCTGATCGTGTGGTATTCATGGATGAAGGCGAAATTGTTGAAATTGCGCCACCAGTGACGTTATTTGATAGCCCCAAACAACAACGAACCAAGCAGTTCTTAGAACAGATACTAAGTTACTAACTCGTTAGCCGATTCTCTATACTAGATATTATTTATTTGATGTTAAATAAGACGTTTTCTACAGCAGCACCCACAGTAGGCTATAGGATTCTAAAGCCTGTACTCTCTGGTTTATTGCAAATAGCGGTAGTGACACTTGGCTTAATATGGCTATTAAACGCTGGTGCTGAAGCGATGAATTATCGCTGGCAGTGGTATCGCATTCCACAATACCTCTGGTTTATAGAAGATGGCGAATGGTTTCCAGCGGAATTGCTCGAAGGCTTATTCATTACCTTAAAAATATCAGCTGTCAGCCTTATTTTCACCTTGCTCATTGGGCTAGTAACGGCACTATTACGCTTATCTGACTCAATAATAGGGCGAGGTTTAGCACGAGGTTATATTGAACTGATCCGCAATACACCATTGCTCGTACAAATTTACCTTTTGTACTTTGTCTTTGGTCCTGTATTGGGATTAGAGCGATTTACCACTGCAGTTTTAGCCCTTTCGCTGTTTCAAGGTGCTTATACTGCCGAAATTTTTCGGGCAGGTTTAAACAACATTCCCAGAGGACAATTTGAGGCTTGTAGTAGTTTAGGATTATCAGCAATAGACGGGTATCGTTTCGTTATACTACCGCAAATGATCCGTCGAATTTTGCCACCACTCACAAATGAAACCGTCTCTTTAGTAAAAAATTCCTCAATTGTCAGTATCATGGCTATCTTTGATTTAACAACGGAAGGTCGTAATATTGTGGCTGATACAGCAATGCCATTTGAAGTGTGGTTTACCGTCGCTGGCATTTATTTGTGCGTCACTTTAATGCTATCAGGATTTGCTGCGTGGTTAGAACATAAAATGAATGTACCAACACAATAATAATATATCCGAGCTACACGATGTAGCATCGTATTTAAAGGAGAAAGGAAGCATGAAAAAATTACTCGCCGCTTGTCTTGCGGTAATGACATTAATAATGGGTACAAACGCCCTTGCAGCAGAAAAAAGTACACTCATTGATATAAAGGAGCGCGGGACATTACGTGTGGGGCTTTCAACATTCGTTCCTTGGGCTATGCGTGATAAACAAGGTGAACTTGTCGGTTTTGAAGTCGATGTTGCTCGTCGCCTTGCTAAAGATGCAGGATTGAAAGTTGAGTTCATTCCTACCGCGTGGGATGGCATTATTCCAGCCCTACTTGCAGGTAAGTTTGATGTCATCATCGGTGGCCTATCAATTACACCACAGCGTAATATGAGTGTTCTATTTACCGCGCCTTATGCACACTCTGGCGTGCAATTAGCAGCAAATAAAGGAAAATCTGCAGACAAATTAACGATTGCCGATTACAACAAGCGCAGTGTTACGCTTTCTGTTCGCCGTGGGGCTTTCACAGTAGAGACCGCAAAGAAATACTTCCCTAAAGCCAAGCTTCGTCAGTTTGATGATGATGCACAAGCATTCCAAGAAGTACTTAATGGCAACGCACACGCAGTTCTTGCATCATCACCTAAGCCAGAGCAAATGGCGATTCAGTATAATGAAAAGCTTTTTATTCCATTAACCGATCGTTTAAGCCGTGGCTCTGAAGCATTTGCCATTCGTCATGGTGAATTTGACCTACTTAATTTCTTCAACAACTGGATTTTACTTCGTACCGAAGATGGCTGGTTAAAAGAGCGTCACGATTACTGGTTCACAACGCTTGATTGGCAAAACCAGATCTCTGAAGGACAATAACTTTGTCGCAAAGCAACATTAAAAATGCATTAAAAAAAAGCACGCCGGGAAGCAATTCCCCGGCGCTGCTGTCGTTCTATTCAAGAATTAAACTCAATAAACTTGATTGGATTTTACTTGCTATTATCAGTGTATTTATTGGTTGGATTTATGTTCAATCTTCTGCTGGCATTCATTATCAATGGCGCTGGCATAAAGCCGTCGATCTGATTTTTTCAGCAGGTAAATCAGGCGAGCTCCCCTACTTTTTTCAAGGATTTGTGACCACTATCCGCCTAAGTTTATGGGGAATGATATTTGCAGGTTTACTCGGTTTATTTCTAGGCCTTACTCGTCGTTCGTCATTGATGATTTTACGTTTACCTGCACAAGCTTATATTCAACTTGTTCGGAATATTCCACCGCTTGTTTTTGTTTTTATTTTCTATTTTTTCATTTCAAGCCAATTGGTTCCTACTATTGGGCTTGCGGATACACTTCGCTACCATACTGGTGATATTAATGGCTTACAGCACTTCTTATTTGGTTCGTCAAAATTATGGGAAAACCTATTTTCAGGCGTACTCTGTGTAGGCTTGATATCTGCCGCTTACATTGCTGAGATTGTACGTTCAGGGCTTGATGCGATTGCAAAAGGGCAATGGGAAGCTGCCGATTCTTTAGGCCTTTCACGCTGGAGCCGCTTTCGTGACGTGATTTTTCCGCAAGCTTTTGCGGGCATAGTACCACCGTTGGCGGGTCAGTTTATCTCGTTAGTGAAAGACTCTTCCATCATCTCACTCATCTCAATTCAAGAAATGACCTTTGTCGGCAGTGAAATGGCTAATTCATCAGGGCTGATCTTCGAGATTTGGCTACTAGTGGGTGCTGGATATCTGGTGTTATGTTTGGGGCTATCACTATTATTTAGTCGTTTAGAAAAACGCAGCCAACGACATCTAGCTCGGTAAAGTACGAGTATATTTCACCATCGCCTGAAAGATAAGACACCTTGATACCACTGCATCAAGGTGTTAAATTTACTGGCTACCAAAAGCAAAATACAACGACCCATTGTCATCTTCTGATTTCCCGTATGCTAAAACGACAGGTCCCAATAAGGTATCAAGCGCGATGTACAAACTGCCAGCAGTGATTGAGGAATCCCAACTAATATCGTCTTCATCTAGCCAAACGCCACCACGTTCAGCTGAGCCTCCCAAATATAAGGGGGCCGAAAAAAGTTTAAAATCTACATCTGTCAAATGATAACGGTAAATTAACGTACCTATAGCACTGTAGTTCCCCGTAAAATGAAAATGAGTAAAACCGGAAAGATTAAAGAGCCCGCCAAGGCTTTGTGGCGCAACCGGATAAAATGCATTCGATTCGGAACCGGATGCTTTCAGTCCGGCAATTAAAGTATGATTATCAAGAGATAACGGCTTAACTAGCTGGGTGTCCAAATAAGGTACCGATTCAGAAATATCGCCGCTATCTAATTCGGAATTGGAATACCTGTAACCAAGCTGGACATCAAACAAGGTACCTATATTCGGAAAAAAGAAGCTATCTAGGCTATCGTAGTTAAACTCACCGAAGCCACTAAAGCTTTCTACTTTCTGTTCGGGCGCCGAGGAAAGTTCACCTTGGATATCGCTATAACTGGCATCAAACCCTATCGCAAGACTGCTATCTCGGTGAATGTTCCACCCTAATTCGGTAAAAATGTTCCACGATTTATACTTTACTTCGTCCGGAGCGAGGTTGAAACGGTCTACGTTGTGAAACGCCCGAATCACCTTTTGCCAACTAGCCCCCACATTGGAGAAATACTGCTGCTGGTAATCAAGCGGCAAGTACAGCTCACTCATCAGCATATCCTGAACACCCAGTAAAACCTTAGACTTCCACTCCCCACCCAAATTGGTAATATTAGTTAACGTATATTCCGCACCAACACCATAATTAGGTCTGTCTTCATTGTCTCTTTCGATAGACACCTTAAGATTGAGATATCCCGGTCCCCATGATTTCTCCACTACGATAATAGATAACTGCTTTCCGTTTTTCTCAAGCTCGTAGGTGATCTTTTCAAAAATCCCTTTGGCATAAAGCCTGTCAATTGCCTGCTCTATCTCTTCGGCACTATATTCCTGATTCGGCTGCAATGCTAACCACTGATACAGAGAGTTATCACTCAAAGCTGTTTGATTAATAATGATGATATTCGTAAAGGAGTATGTTGATGGATTCCAGCGATGGTTTCTTTTATTTACTCTATATCGGGCATACTCTTTTTCGTTTAGCTGGTAACGCATTAACTGTGGTAGTACAGCTATTGCAGCTTTGCGCCCACTTCTATATGCCTGATACATTAAATCGAAATCGGTCGCCACCATAAAAGACACATCAGGTACGATATAAATATCCTTTTCCAAGTTCAGCAAAGCTATCTGTTCGTCAGTCCCTTTATTAGTCATATGGGTAGTGAGCTGACTAACAACCGTAACGGCAGAATGAAGTTCCTCAATATTAAACATCTGATCCCTCAGATCCACAGCGATCACCACATCAGCACCCAGTATTTTCACCTGATCGACAGGCATATTATTGACAATACCGCCGTCAACAAGAAGTCGGCCATCTTTATGAACTGGCCTTAGCGCCCCAGGAACAGACATAGAAGCCTGCATCGCTTGTACCAGGTTTCCTTTATCAAGTACAACTGGCTCAATTGTTTCAAGATCGGTCGCCACAGCCCGGAAGGGAATAGCAAGCTGATCGAAACTGTCATAGTTGGGCGGGTTTCCAGTCGCTTTTCGTAGTATGCTCGCCATTTTCTGTCCCAAAACTAACCCAGGAAAAGGCTTCACTTCACCGTCTAGCGATAGTCCAATATCTGTATAGAAATGAAATTCATCGGTTCTTTTTTTCTCTCTTAATTGCAATTCTTTTCTTGTTTGTCGATCGAAATAACCATCACTCCAATTAATCTCAAATGTCCGGCGCTTAATTTCTTCAGCGCTTAATCCTAGAGCCACCATTCCACCAACATAGGCCCCCATACTGGTGCCAGTAACTGCATGAATAGGGATTCGATACTCTTCCAATACCTCTAAAACCCCAATATGTGCGGCACCTTTAGCTCCCCCACCACTTAGAGTTAGACCAATCTTAGGGGATAATTCATCGGCACCAGCCAATGCCATAGGTAATAAGCTAAATAAAAAACATAAAGCTACATACCATATAGTTACAATTCTCATGTGTGCGAAACCTTAAAGTTAACAATTCCCACATATATCTTTATGGCAATTTATTCATTTAACTTTAGTTAACACTCACTAAGACCGACGGGTGAAAAGTGCGACATTTTAAAATAGAATGAATACGGCAAGGTATTGAAACGATGAGAATGGTATCAGTGTTTACTTGCATGAGAAAAGCCATCGACTAAAAAGGGCACTGATTTATCAGCACCCTTCTTGTGGTTGAAGTAGTTGTGGGTTGGTGTTGTTCACATCGAATACAGTGTGAAACCCCGTATTTTAGTCACTCAACAATTAATGTCGAACAACTCATTCGTTTACACGGTAAGGCAATAATGCGCTTTAGTATTACTATTTATCAATCAACAACTTCGACTCGCATATCGCCTTCAACTTGTTGAACAGATTCGATTAATTGTTCTAAATTTGTTTGGCTTGGTACATCTATTGAAAGTTCAGCAAAAAACAACGTTTTCCCTAAGTCGGGCACCCCTATTCGATGGTTTTCAATTCGATCAATGTTAATACCTATATCATGTAAAATATTGGTGATATCGTTAACAATGCCGGGGCGGTCGCTTGATTCAACTTTTAATGTGATGTGCTCTATTTTCACAAATGCCTGCGGCTGATCACTTTTTACAATATTTACGTAAAAATCACTAAGCTTATTGAATTCTGACTCTAATTTTTCTGCAAAAGTGTCTGGAATTTCGACCTTAATAATACCCACAAGCTGTTGGTCTAAACGGCTAATTTTACTCACTAGCCATTTTCCGCCAAGTTCATGGGTTTTTGCTGCAAGTTGATTAATTAATTGTGGGTGATCTTTACCTGCAAGAGTAATTGTTAAATGAGAATTCATAAGTCGTCCCCTTCTATTGATGCAACCGATACAACATACCTATACCCAAGCTCTATTAATTAGATTAGCAAGCAAAAGGCTACCCTGCAGTGATTAAGTTCATACAAACTATTGATTCTTACTATTTAGTCTATATAAGTGTTCAATTATCACGATTGCATCAAATGATCTGTATTACGCATCCAGAAATAGATCACGCATCAGATCATCACAATTAGGATCATGCTTATATTGATCGAAATCTGTAAAGCCTCTTTCTTTTAGCAAGCCTTCATCAATTAATGTTTGACCACTTAATTGTAAGCCTTCTGTCTTAATAATTTCTAACGCCGCTTCTGCCATAATACGAGGCGTTCTTGAATGTTTTAACAACTCTTTGCCAATCGCAAATTCAACCGCCGCTGTAGCTATTGAAGTCTGCGGCCATAGTGTTGCTGCTGAAATGCCGTCATCTCTTAACTCTTCGGCTAATCCCATGGTTAACAGTGTCATGCCATATTTGGTGATTGTGTAAGGAATATAGGGTTTCAACCAATGCGAAGCGAGATTAATAGGCGGGGATAACGTAATAATATGGGGGTTACGGCTTTTCTTTAAATACGGTATCGCCGCTTTAGAGCACACAAATGAGCCACGTACATTGATCGAATTAATAAGATCGAAGCGCTTAGTGTCTGTATCTTGTAACCGCGTTAGTACTATTGCACTGGCATTATTAACTAGTACATCAATACTACCAAAGGTTTCAAACGCTTGTTGCATTGCAAGGTTAACAGCTTCCTCATCTCGTACATCCAGCTTAATCGCCAACGCTTTGCCACCCGCCTCTTCGACTTCTTGGGCAACGCTATGAATGGTACCTGATAATTTAGGGTGTGGTTGATCAGACTTTGCAGCGATAACAATGTTAGCGCCTTGCTGAGCACAAATTAAAGCAATTTCACGACCAATTCCTCGGCTAGAGCCGGTAATAAAAACAGTAACGCCTTTTAAAGCAGTCATCAGAACTATTCCCTTATTTAAGTGTGTTTTTTTGTTAAGTGTGAATCCATATTTTTCACACAGACATGACTGACTAAAATTATAGACGGTGATTTTTACATTATCTTTTTTTCTAGAGTATTTACTGAAAATTTATTAACCGTTAATTATTTTATACCCAAGCTACCTCAAGATGCAGGATTCATTAAGTCACGTTACTATAGCGATAGATTCTTTTCTGTATTCAGGAAAACACCATGCCACATCCTATACTGTATTCTTTTCGTCGCTGTCCTTACGCTATGCGTGCACGAATGGGATTATTATTAGCAAAGCGTTCTGTCATGCTGCGTGAAATACTGTTAAAAAATAAACCTGCCGACATGCTTGCTGCATCAGAAAAAGGAACAGTACCCGTATTGATCTTGAATGATGGGTCGGTGATAGATGAAAGCCTAGATATTATGCAATGGGCACTTCAGCAAAATGACCCAGCGAATTTACTCTGCATCGACAATCCATCGATTCAATCTGACATTGACGCATTAATTGCTACTTGTGATGGCGAATTCAAAGGCTGGTTAGATAAGTACAAATATGCTGACCGTCACCCTGACTTTCCAGAAGAGTACTATCGCCAGCAAGGCATGCATTTTTTAAATGTACTCGAAGAGCGATTGAGTACTTCCAATTATTTAATGGGAACGGCGCCCACCCTAGCGGACTATGCGATTTTCCCCTTTATTCGTCAATTCGCGCATGTTGATCGGCAATGGTTTGAGCAATCATCTTATCCGAAGATTCAAGACTGGTTGGCAAAACACTTAAAGAGCGACGTGTTTTCGAAAGTAATGGCAAAATACCCTCTTTGGCTTGATCATAATGAGGCTTTTCTTTTAGAGTGAACTAAATACATTAAAAGGGATTATATGATGAGTAGTCACATCCAAACACTGTGGCAGCGGTTTTCAAGCTCATGTCTCGAAGTAATGGATTTTCAGCAGCGCGTGTGGATTGTCAGCATAGGTGAAGGCTTAAGTTGTGACACCTTCGTCGTCGATGAAGACAGTTTCACCGAGCCACTACAATGGATGAAAAGAAAACACTACACAACTACCATGCTTGTACAGGTTTCTAATATGAAGCGCTCACAAGCAAAGGTTTTTAACTTGGAAGGCATACCACACCGATTAATACGAGTAAGATAATTACACTATTTCTTCATCTTCGTTCAGAGTTGATTCATAAACTGTCAGATATATTTGAGTGATAAAAAAAACAATGTTTATTACTACTGATAGTGAGCCAACAATGATGAATAAATTGAACCCTAAAGAACAAGAAGTCGTACTTGCTACCCTTGGTGAGTGCTATCGCAGACTAAAAGCGGCAAAGATGACAGCACGTGAAATTTCACAAGACGGATTTAATCTGATGTTCAAATCTGTTTATCAGACAATGGTAAAAAGCCATTAATCAACATAGACGTTGGTGCATGCTGCAATCGTTCACATGCCTCACGTATTTACATTGTTTATATAAAGTCTATTTCACACTGATAATCCGCATAAATTTGGCATGAAAAAAAGGAGCTAAAATCGCTCCTTTTTTAATTAATCATTCTCACTAACTAGCACTTTCTGTTCTTCATAAGCACATCATCAAGAACCCCACCACCCTAGTTGCAAGATAGTGGGTGATGCGAATCAATTAACCGCGGTAGTAACGCTGTGGTACGAACGGCATTTTTTCAACAGTCATCGGTAGTTTCTTACCACGAACTTCTGCAAATAGCTCTGTACCAATCACTGCAAGAGCCGTCTGAACGTAAGCCATTGCAACAGGCATACCTTTAGAAGGACCAAACGTGCCACTTGTAACGATACCTACTTCATTATCGTTAACATCAAATAACTTGCTGCCTTCGCGCACAGGGGCTTTTGAGTTACCAAGAAGTCCGACACGCTTACGTGCAACATCTTTGGTTTTGATTTGCTCAAGAATAAGATCAGCACCAGGGAAACCACCAGCACGCTCACCATCTGCACGACGACACTTGCTAATACCCCAAAGTAGACTTGCTTCTACTGGTGTTGTTGTTGGGTCAAGATCGTGTCCGTACAAGCACAGACCACATTCAAGGCGTAATGAATCACGAGCACCAAGACCAATCCACTCGACTTCTGCATATGCTAATAGCTCACGTGCAAATGCATCTGCTGTATCTGCTGGTACAGAGATTTCGTATCCGTCTTCACCGGTGTAACCAGAACGACTTACGTAACATTCAACGCCACACAATTCTAGTTTCGTCGCGTCCATGAAGACCATGTCGCTCACTGCAGGATTCAAACGTGCCAGTACTTCAGCTGCTTTTGGCCCTTGAAGTGCAAGTAGAGCGCGATCGTCAATCAGTTCCATTGTTACATCTTCAGGCAGGTTAGCTTGAATGTGTGCAATATCTTGATCTTTACATGCCGCGTTAACAACAACGAATAGGTGGTCACCAAAGTTTGTCACCATTAAATCATCGCTGATACCGCCTTCTTCATTCGTGAAGAAAGCATAACGCTGCTTGCCCGAAGGCAAATCGATAATATCGACAGGTACCAATGCTTCAATCGCTTTCGCTGCATTTGCGCCATGCAGACGTAGTTGCCCCATATGAGAAACATCAAATAGACCAGCTGCATCGCGGCAATGCAAGTGTTCTTTACGTACACCTAATGCGTACTGAACAGGCATATCATAGCCAGCGAATGGAACCATTTTTGCGCCCATTTCAACATGTAGCGCATGAAGAGGGGTAACCAGAAGTTCGTGAGACATACGTTTAATACTCCATAGACCGCATACCCTGCGGTCAATTAATCCATACTACTAGTTGGTAATAAAACCATTCCAACCTTATGATTCACCTGTTTGTTCATCGCCTTTTTGCTGATTAGAGAAATATTCTTTTGTCAGCTTAAAGACCACAGGACTTAGCAATATCAGAGCAATTAGGTTAGGAATTGCCATCATTGCGTTTAATGTATCTGCGAGTAACCAAATGAATTCTAAAGAGCTGGTTGCACCAATAGGCACAGCCAAAATCCATAGTACTCGGAAAGGTACCACCGCTTTCACACCCAAAAGATACTGAACACACTTTTCGCTATAAAAGCTCCAGCCTAAAATTGTGGTGAAAGCAAAAACTGATAGAGCAATAGCAACAAGATAATTACCAATTCCGGGCAATGCTGAAGCAAAAGCGGCAGATGTAAGTGCCGCACCTGTTGCGCCAGATGTCCACTCACCTGATACCACAATGGCTAAACCAGTTATGCTACAAACGACTAAGGTATCAATAAAGGTACCCAGCATCGCGACTAAGCCTTGTGCTACCGGGTTCTTTGTTTGTGCCGCTGCATGCGCAATAGGCGCACTACCTAAACCAGCTTCATTCGAGAACACACCCCGAGCAACACCGAAACGAATTGCCGCCCAAACCGCCGCACCGGCAAATCCACCTTGAGCAGCAACTGGGTTGAACGCACTTTCAAAAATCAATGCAACGGCTGCCGGTACTTCTGCCGCATTGATCATCAATACGACTAAGCCTGCAGTAATATAAAAAGCAGCCATCAGTGGTACTAATTTTCCTGCAACATCAGCAATACGCTTTATGCCACCCATTAATACCAAACCAACCAGTACCATCATTACCAAGCCTGAAATCATTGGTGAAACACCAAAACTTGATTCAATAGCACTTGCAACGGAATTGGATTGCACTGTATTACCAATACCAAAACCGGCAATAGAACCAAAAATAGCAAACGCAGTCGCCAGCCAAGACCACTTGCTGCTTAAGCCATTTTTGATGTAATACATTGGGCCACCAACATGGTTCCCATTCGCATCGGTTTCACGGAATTTCACCGCACAAACCGCTTCTGCATATTTCGTTGCCATTCCGACTAACGCTGTACACCACATCCAAAACAATGCGCCCGGACCACCTAAGAAGATAGCCGTTGCCACCCCCGCAATGTTACCTGTACCGATAGTGGCAGAAAGGGATGTCATTAACGCGTTGAACGGGCTTATCTCACCTTTTACATTTTCTTCTTTTTCAGGAATTCGTCCAGTCCATAACAATTTAAAGCCAGTACCTAGCTTTAGAATTGGCATTAATTTCAGACCAAACGTTAAAAATAATCCTACACCAAGAATCATTACTAGCATGGGAACACCCCACACCACACCATTTATTGCAGATATCAAGTTCGTTAAAGCTTCCATGGGGAACACTATCCTCGCTATTATCACTATCTCTGCAAAAACATAGTCGGCTTTGTTTTAAACAACAACTACCAATGCTGATTGTTATGTTTTTGTTAATGAGTTTCCTATAATAGACAAAGTTTAGTTTAGTTCAACCCGTGCTCACTCACATAAATTCAGATTTCTTTCCGAATCTGTCGATGTTGTCTAGATAATCAGCCACTAACACACTTGTGATGTGCTGCTTGATTCCCTTAAAAAACCTTAAATGTTAAACACTTGTCAATAATGACAAATAACTGGCAAACCTATCATCAAGCTTAAAAAACAAATGTTAAAAAGAAGATCTTCATCACACACATTGAGCTAAGAAGCTGTAACCCAAAGGATAAGTGCATCGTCTTCACTTAAAGAAACAAGCATATGCCCCATGTTTGCGTCGTAATATACGGAGTCTCCTTCGCTTAACATGACGGGTTCATAAAACTCAGAATAGAAGGTTATCTGCCCTGACAACACCAATAAAAACTCTTCACCATCATGACGAATCCAATCAGAGTAATCTTCAAAAAAGCGGGCACGAACACGAGACTTAAACGGCATCATTTTCTTATGCGTTAACTGGGTTGCTAATAGCTCATGCTCATAGGTTGAAGTGGGATGTGGCTTACCCTCGCCAGTACGTGTTATATCACGGCGACCTGTTGCCTTTATCTGCTTCGGTGGCGCAAAAAGTTGAGGTATATCAACACTTAAACCATTCGCCAACTTTTGCATGGCTTGAAATGTTGGCGATATTTGTTCGTTTTCAATCTTAGAAAGCGTTGAACGTGCAAGACCTGTTCTTTTACTCGCTTCTTCAAGTGTTAAACCATGTGCCATGCGAATTTCTTTTAAGCGTTTACCGAGCTTTAGCGGCTTAATTTTTTCACTTTCCAGTTCTTTCGCAACGCTCATTGATGGGTAAATATCTTGTTCGTTTTTATCGGTCATTACGGCCCTCCTTGCCCAATACTATATCTTCATTCTGGCATAGCTTGCCCGAAACTTAAAAGTTATCGCGAATAAAAAACATGACCCATGCGTCATATTTGAAACAAAGTTTCCTTTAGGAAACTTGGAAAATATAAAGCTGAAACATCGCCTTAATCAATGAAAAACTCATCATTTATAACGCCGATATTATTTCAACTTAATGTATTTAGAAATACCCCTCACCCCTTTATGTAAAAGGGGTTATCACAAATTAAAACAAACTATCAACGACTACTGTAAACTGAAATTGACTAACAATTTGGTCTTATAATAGGAATTTACATGACAGAGCGCAAACGTTTGCGTACAATAATTAGCATTAAAAAAGATAAAAATTCACTATTGGAAATTTTTGTTTGATCGGCTATCTATAGAAGGGTATGTTACGTACTTGTTGGCAGTATTGCTCTTCACTGCCAAGATAAAACAAGACGAAACGTTATTAAAATTAGAATAAACCATACCTACAAATATGAACGGCTCTGATAAATGCTTAACGGCCTTGGAGCTCGACTTGAGGATAACGTGAATGAAAGCTTCGTATCAAAATCATGATTTAGAAATGTTCTTTTCAACCAACCTTGCACAGGTTGACGGTGCCGTTAACGCAGGTATCGAAGCTGAGCTTAACCGCCAGAATCAGCAAATTGAGCTGATAGCCTCTGAAAACATCGTTTCTAAAGCAGTAATGCAAGCACAAGGTACTTGTTTAACCAATAAGTATGCTGAAGGTTATGCGGGCCGTCGTTACTACGGTGGTTGTGAACATGTTGATGAAGTAGAAAAGATCGCTATCGCTCGTGCCAAGCAATTATTCCAATGTGAATACGTTAATGTTCAGCCTCACTCTGGCGCTCAAGCAAACGGTGCCGTTATGCTTGCACTGCTTCAACCGGGTGACACTATCTTAGGTATGTCTTTGGATGCTGGCGGTCACTTAACACACGGTGCACGCCCTGCTCTTTCTGGTAAGTGGTTCGATGCTGTTCAATACGGTGTGAACAAAGACACCCTAGAAATTGATTACAACCAAGTACGTGAACTGGCTATCGAGCACAAACCAAAAATGATTATTGCGGGTGGTTCAGCGATTCCTCGTATAATCAATTTTGCAAAATTCCGCGAAATCGCTGATGAAGTTGGCGCTTTCCTAATGGTTGATATGGCACACATCGCAGGTCTTATTGCTGCGGGAGAACACCCTAGCCCTATCCCACATGCGCATGTTATTACTACAACAACACACAAAACATTACGTGGTCCACGTGGTGGCATGATTCTAACAAACCTAGAAGACATCAATAAAAAGATTAACTCTGCGGTATTCCCTGGTCTTCAGGGTGGTCCGTTGATGCACGTTATTGCGGGTAAAGCTGTCGCATTTGGTGAAGCATTAGAACCTGATTTCAAAATTTATATCAAAAATGTGATTAGCAACGCCAAAGTATTAGCCGAAGTACTACAAAATCGTGGCTGCGATATTGTAACTAACGGCACCGATACCCATTTGATGCTGGTTGACCTTCGCCCTAAGGGGTTGAAAGGTAATGCTGCTGAAAATGCACTAGAACGTGCAGGCATCACTTGTAATAAAAATGGCATCCCGTTTGATACTGAAAAACCAATGGTAACCTCGGGTATTCGTTTAGGCACACCAGCGGGTACAAGCCGTGGCTTCGGCAATGACGAATTCAAGCAAATCGGTGAATGGATTGGCGATGTACTAGATGGTCTAGCGGCTAACCCAGAAGACAACAGTGAAGTGGAAAAACATGTTAAGCAGCAAGTTCAGAAGCTGTGCAGCCGTTTCCCGCTTTACCAGTAAAAACCAAAACTTACCGACATATCATGCTCTCGTAACACCTCTTTTTTATGAAGAACATCGTTATAGAGAGCATGTAACAACAAAAATGATTAATTCAAATGGCCTGTCTGTATAAACAGCACGCTTTTTTAAAAAACATTATCTGCGGAAAATTTACGCAAGGAGTTTAAAATGGAAAATACACTTAAGTTTGCTGAAAGCCATGAGTGGGTTCGTGATAACGGTGACGGCACTATCACCATGGGCATTTCTAACCACGCTCAAGGTCTTTTAGGCGACGTGGTTTTTGTAGATCTTCCAGAAGTTGGTGATTCAGTTGAAGCAGGCGAAACATTCTCTCTTGTTGAATCAGTAAAAGCAGCATCTGATATTTACGCTCCTGTTACTGGTGAAATTGTTGAAATCAACGAAGATCTAGAAGATAGCCCAGAGCTTGTAAACGAAGAACCGTACGAAGGCGGCTGGATTGCTAAAATTAAGATCAGCGACGTTGAAGAGCTGACTAAGCTTACTGCTGGTGACAAATACTTAGAATCTATCGAAGACTAAGGTCTCTATCGAAATCTAAGTATCTCTTGAAAACTAGGTAAATCTCGGCTTTTGGTTGAGCGATGTCTTCTTTTAGACACTTGCTTCTACAGATACCAATCAAAAGCCGTTTTAAGCAATACTCCGATGACTTATAGCAATTACGTCAGATCATTGAATCACAATGGATGTAATTGGTAGCAACTGTTCAGGAAAGAACCATGACCGACATGACTCTTCTAAATGCTTTAAGCGACGACCAAGATTTTGCGGGTCGCCACAATGGCCCCAATGCTGCACAACAAAATATTATGCTGAAAGCAATTTCAGCAGAAAGCGTTGAGCAGCTAATAGCGCAAACAGTTCCAGCAGATATTCGTCTGCCAGAACCTATGAAGCTGGATCCAGCACAAAGTGAAGCAGACATGCTGACTTCTCTTAAAGCTATTGCAAGCAAGAACATCATTAATCGTAGCTATATCGGTCAAGGTTACTATAACAACCTAACGCCAAATGTTGTGCTTCGTAACGTGCTTGAAAATCCAGGTTGGTACACTGCGTACACACCTTACCAGCCAGAAATCTCTCAAGGTCGCCTTGAATCTCTGCTTAATTACCAGCAGATGATTATGGACCTAACAAGCATGGAACTGGCAAACGCCTCTTTGCTTGATGAAGCAACAGCAGCAGCAGAAGCAATGACACTGTGTTTACGTGCAGGTAAGAGTAAGAGCAAAGCTTTCTTTGTTTCTAACGACCTACACCCTCAAACAGTTGACGTTGTTCGCACTCGTGCAGAATACATTGGTATTGAAATCATCACAGGTTCAGTTGAAGAACTGGATAACCACGATGTATTCGGTGCCTTAGTACAATACCCAGGTACAACGGGTGTCATCGCTGATTTAACAGACATCATTGAAAAAGCACACGCGAAAAAAACACTGGTTGCTGTAGCATCTGATCTACTAGCACTAACATTGCTTAAAGCACCTGGTGAAATGGGCGCAGACGTAGTAATTGGTAGTGCACAGCGCTTCGGTGTACCAATGGGATTCGGCGGTCCACACGCTGGTTTCATGGCAACAAAAGACAAGCACAAGCGTACTATGCCAGGCCGTGTAATCGGTGTTTCTAAAGATGCGAAAGGCAACCAATCTCTTCGTATGGCAATGCAAACGCGTGAGCAACACATTCGTCGTGAAAAAGCGACATCGAACATCTGTACCGCACAGGCTCTATTAGCCAATATGGCTGCATTCTATGCCCTGTACCACGGTCCTGAAGGCCTTCGTAAAATTGGCCGTCGTGTTCACCACTTAACAGCAATTCTTGCTGCAGGTTTACGTAATTCAGGTATCGAGCTAGCAAGTGATACATTCTTCGATACGATTACGCTTAACACTGGCAAGAAAACTGAAGATTTCTACAAAAAAGCACTAGCTGCTGGTATCAACCTGCGTAAGTTTGACGTTCAGCTAGGTATCAGCCTAGATGAAACCACCAAGGTTTCTGACGTTGAAGAGCTACTGGCTATCTTTACTGGCAACGAATTAAAAGCATCGATGTTCACAGCAGATATTGCTGCTGACGAATTTGCTGCAATTCCAGAAAGCTGCCGTCGTACAAGTAAGTACCTAACACACCCTGTTTTCAACGAGCACCACAGTGAAACGCAAATGATGCGCTACATGAAGAAGCTTGAAAACAAAGATTACTCGCTGACACACGGTATGATCCCGCTAGGCAGCTGTACAATGAAGTTGAATGCAGCAGCAGAGATGATTCCAATCACTTGGCCTGAATTCGGTTCACTGCACCCATTCGCACCAGCAGATCAAACTAAAGGCTATCAAGAGCTTGCCTCTAAGCTTTCTGAAATGCTGTGTTCTGTTACTGGTTACGATGCATTCTCTCTACAGCCAAACTCTGGCGCACAGGGTGAATATGCAGGTCTAATCGCGATTCAACGTTACCACCAGCACAATGGCGACAGCCACCGTAATGTTTGTTTGATTCCTAGTTCTGCGCACGGTACTAACCCTGCATCAGCAGCAATGGTATCAATGAAAGTTGTGGTTGTAGGTTGTGATGAAAAAGGCAACGTCGATGTTGCAGATCTGAAAGATAAGATCGAAAAACACCGCGATAACCTATCATGCATTATGATCACATACCCTTCTACACACGGTGTATACGAAGAAGCTGTACGTGAAGTCTGTGACCTTGTACACGATGCTGGCGGTCAAGTTTACCTTGATGGCGCAAACATGAACGCACAGGTTGGTTTAACTAACCCAGGCTTTATCGGTTCAGATGTTTCGCACCTTAACCTACACAAAACGTTCTGCATTCCACACGGTGGCGGCGGTCCTGGTATGGGTCCTATCGGTGTTAAATCACACCTAGCACCTTTCCTACCTGGTCACGTTCAATCGACTGCTGATGAAGGCCAGCAGTACGCTGTTTCTGCAGCAGAGCTAGGTTCAGCTTCTATTCTTCCTATCTCATACGCTTACATCGCGATGATGGGTGAAGAAGGGCTTACTGAAGCAACGAAGCTTGCTATCTTGAACGCGAACTACGTTATGGAACGTCTACGCCCACACTACCCTGTTCTTTACCGTGGTACTGAAGGCCGTATTGCTCACGAATGTATTATCGACATTCGCCCACTAAAAGAAGCCTCTGGCATTTCTGAAGAAGATGTAGCGAAGCGCTTAATGGACTACGGTTTCCATGCGCCAACCATGTCTTTCCCTGTTGCCGGTACGCTGATGATTGAACCGACTGAATCTGAAGATTTAGCTGAGCTTGATCGTTTCTGTGACGCGATGATTGCAATTCGTCAAGAAATTGCACGCGTTCAAGAAGGTGAATGGCCAATCGACGACAACCCGTTGGTACATGCCCCGCATACACAGGCAGATCTAATGGAAACTGAGTGGAACCGTGCTTACAGTCGCGAAACTGCTTGCTTCCCAACAGATCACACTCGAGCATCTAAGTATTGGCCAACAGTGAACCGCGTTGATAATGTATTCGGTGACCGTAACTTAATCTGTTCTTGCCCAAGCATCGAGAGCTACATCGAAGATTAATGATCTGCTGATCATGGATAATCAAGTTGAAGACTAGCTTGATAGTTAAAAAGCGAACCGAAAGGTTCGCTTTTTTATTGTTCTTTTTTAAGGGTTAATAAGGAATGGCTTAGCGTTAGTTCAAGATATGTTGTGGTCAAGTAAAACTCCATCCTAAGTAAGTGAAATTATTATTGCCGAATAGACTGTAGATAAACATGAATTTCAGAAATGCATTTTTGCTTGTAGATAAGTAATTTCTACTTAGTAGACGTGTTCACTATCTTCCTGTTTAAGATATTACTTAAAATTTAGGTAGTAAATAATTGATGTAAGGTAAATTGTGTATTACAAAAATTAAGTCAAGGGGCACTATACCCAAGTTACCTCAAGATGTTCGTTTCAGCGAGAATCCTGTATCTTGAGGTGACTTGAGTATAAAGGTATTGCTGTCACATTTGTTAGTCGTCTTTAACCATCGACTGGGTATACCAGCAGGTTAATGTCTTATCTGAACCAACCAGATTAACTACAATATCACCATAGAGTTTCCACCCCTGATCAAAAAGAAGGTTAATTTTCTTTTCAAATTCAAACTCATGTTTATCGCAGACAATTTTGTATTTCATAATTGCTCTCCAACTAACACCACATAAGAAAACGGATGAACAAGATTTTTTATTATTGCCAGTTCACCGTAAACTGAATGCTAAGTCGATGTTTATATGACAAGAATAAAACGACCAGCATCTTAAATAATAGTCATAAATAATTAGGTTCTGTTGCAAAAGAATCACTCATTCTGATCTTTTACAACTAGCTTCGTTATATGTCAGCAACCGTTTTACTATTTCCTCTCAATTTCAAACTATTAGAGAAGATCAGTTGATACAAGTAACACTAGGGCGAACAGTGAGGCTGAGCGGCGTATCCGAGGGGGTTATCCAGCGTAAAATTAGCTATGGGACAACATCAGATGCAGGGGATAAGTTCAGAAGCCGGATACATACTCTAATAGATACCTGTAAAAAGCGGGAACTATCAACCATGTCAGTGCTGACAGAAATCATTACGTCTGTAGTTCATAGGCAGCCTTACCGTAAGCGTCTGGGCAACGACACCTAGCTATGCTTAATATTCCATGGCAGCAACGCGTCAATATTATTCGGTTTTTCAGCAATCTGCTGCAAGCAGGTTGCGATATAATCATGAACAAGAAGATTATT
>NZ_PYMJ01000110.1 GCF_003025615.1 Photobacterium frigidiphilum
TAAAATTCAGCCACTTAACTAGTGCGCAATGGTGGGTTTTAAAATCGATATTTTGGTTGTATCCCTTTGATACCAAGGGTTACAGAGGAGTCTGGTGACAAACCGTTCTTTTAGTCAGAGAACCCTTTTAACGCCCGATTTCACAAGATAATCGTGGAACAGGCGTTCATGGGTCGGCGCGCCTATGGCGATGACGACGAGATCATAAGCACTTAAAACATCGCGCTTTCTGTAATCGAGTAAAGAGTTGCGGTAACCATCTGCTTTCAGCCATGGAAACTTTGCTTGCAACTGAAAGGCTACAGCAAGAGCTTTCGGCCAGTCGGTCATGTTGCCGTCGAGGGTATGACGATACAAGTTAGACGTACTAAACCTGTCCGGATCTACAATATCAATACGGCCAATTCCTGCTGCTCCCAGCTTATGTGCTATTTCACTTCCTACCGAACCACAGCCAGTCAGCAATACTTTCTTGTTATCAAGAGATGGGTTGGCACCACTGCGTGGCAACATGAGTTCTTTGTTGAAGACCTCAACAAAGGTTGGCTCGATCTTCCACAACCTCATTTTTTCAGAGGTAAGGGGAAATGCCCGCTTCTTATCCAAACTGAGCTTTACCCCAACCCAGGCTTTGCCTGATGGTGTTGCCATGTTCAGCACTAGCCAGAACTCTTTAGCTCTGATAGGAAACAGCTCCTTGTCTGCCCTGCTTTTTGTTCCATGAGGGAGCCTTTGGAGGGCGTCCAGCAACCATGTTTTCAATCCGTCAGCATTGTGAGGAATAACCGGGTCTATGGATTGCAGCGGAAGAATACAGCCAGCGGCATCTTTTTGTTGCTGCCGTGAACCTATCTTGAAAAAGCGTGCCACATTTTGATCATTCCCCTCATATGGCAGGGCTGTGAAAGATGCGGAAATGCTCATAACGCTATCTGGTGAAATAGGTTTGTAAATATCCAGTTGAGTAAAATTGGCTACGCATGACGTGCAGTACAGTGTCTTTGGCGATTTGCTCATCATGCCCTTAGTGTTTGTGTACCAATTTGTGCTGAATTCCCTAAGCAACTCACTCTGGTTAAATTCGGAGTCTGTAATGAGTGAGCGTAGCAATTTAACATGCCGCCTTATGGATTCCTCGAAGGCCAGTTCTGGCCTTTCAAAGTTGACTGATACGGAGTCCAGGTGATTCACACAAATTGAGCCAAGCCCTCCGAAATTTTGAGTTGTCAGAACGTGGGCCAAGACCCCGAAAGATACAGGGTCCTTTAAAAAAAAGTGCGGTAACTGCTGTAATTCATCAACGCAGAAATGCACCAAACTGACAAGGCGGCCATCAATTTCTACGCAGACCGAAAGTGTATCCAGATCCGAGTAGCTAGAGGGCTGAACTTCAAATTCACTGTCGAGGAAATATTCTAGAACAGATGCGTAGTCCACGTTATGCACCTTGCGACGTACCGGAAGCTCCTGCCGTGCTG
>NZ_PYMJ01000111.1 GCF_003025615.1 Photobacterium frigidiphilum
CCCTCACAGGGGTTCTTTTCGCCTTTCCCTCACGGTACTGGTTCACTATCGGTCAGTCAGGAGTATTTAGCCTTGGAGGATGGTCCCCCCATGTTCAAACAGGATATCACGTGTCCCGTCCTACTCGATTTCACAGTAAAAGCGTTGTCGGTTACGGGGCTATCACCCTGTATCGCTGTACTTTCCAGTACCTTCACCTAACGCTAATGCTGCTTAAGGGCTAATCCGGGTTCGCTCGCCGCTACTGCCGGAATCTCAATTGATTTCTCTTCCTCGGGGTACTTAGATGTTTCAGTTCCCCCGGTTCGCCTCGTTACGCTATGTATTTACGTAACGATACGTGCTTATGCACGTGGGTTTCCCCATTCGGAAATCGTAGACTCAAGTGGCTTTTACTGCCTAATCTACGCTTATCGCAAGTTAATACGTCCTTCATCGCCTCTGACTGCCAAGGCATCCACCGTGTACGCTTAGTCACTTAACCATACAACCCCAAGAGGTTTCGTATGGCAACAACCAAGGTTTCTCTGCTTGTTCTTTTACAAGAGCAAGAGAGGATTTGTTTTCGCCGGACTCTTCTTTTGTTTCCACTTTTAAAAAAGTGAAGACAAAAACACAAGACACTTGAATGTGTGTTTGTTTTGAGAACTCGTATCTCGTTCTTATTAAAAGAAGCAAGATACATTTGTAATTCAATCATTCGATTGAATTTACTAGTCAGCTTTCCAGATTGTTAAAGAGCATGTGTTTTTTCTATCCCCGTAGAGACAAATATTCCACTTTCTAACCACACTCCACTCTTGTTACGAGTAAGAATGCATTTAGAAAGTGGTGGAGCTATGCGGGATCGAACCGCAGACCTCTTCGCTGCCAGCGAAGCGCTCTCCCAGCTGAGCTATAGCCCCAATATAACTGGGTGGTACTTATTCTTTTCAACTTAACCTTGCAATCAAGATTTAAGAGAAAGAATGGTGGGCGATACTGGGCTCGAACCAGTGACCCCCTCCTTGTAAGGGAGGTGCTCTCCCAACTGAGCTAATCGCCCACGATGTTGCTTTTTATTTCCGCGTTAAAAAGCAGAAGTAAATAGCTTTCCTTCGTGGAAAGGAAATGGTGGGTCGTGCAGGATTCGAACCTGCGACCAATTGATTAAAAGTCAACTGCTCTACCAACTGAGCTAACGACCCATTGTTACTTTCTTTAGCTAAAAAGAAAGTGGCGTCCCGTAGGGGAGTCGAACCCCTGTTACCGCCGTGAAAGGGCGGTGTCCTAGGCCTCTAGACGAACGGGACTTAGTTTTCTGCCAGCGTTGTTGGGCAACGCTAGCGCTCTTTTACATTTCGACCAAGCAATCTGTGTGGACACTGCATCAAACAATAAATCTTTAGGTAAGGAGGTGATCCAGCCCCAGGTTCCCCTAGGGCTACCTTGTTACGACTTCACCCCAGTCATGAACCACACCGTGGTAAA
>NZ_PYMJ01000112.1 GCF_003025615.1 Photobacterium frigidiphilum
TAAAAAAGCAGTGTAAAACCCGATCACCGAGCAACAATTCGATCGCGTGGCATGGCCACCGAACGCGGGTAACTCAAGCAAAAAAGTGATGAATTTGGTGTGAGTTTTTCAATCTGGCTTAATGGCAATCTTGTTATGAGTAGCAAGGTGGACAAAAACGGCCACCGTCATTACTGGTCTCATTTATAAGCATGATTTTACATCCTTCTTGTTCGCAAGAGGGATGTAGCTATTGGAGAGAGGATATTTTGGCGGCATCCCTTTTGGGCGCAAGCTTCCAACGGGATGCAACATATCGCGCTGTCATATCAACGGAAATTATAGCGGCTTACCCACATACCCACAGGCAAATTACGATCGTTTTAATATCTCCATTTTCCTGATGGATATGTGGATAAGCCAAGTGGACGCTGTAACTTTATCGGTTAGATTGCCTAGACGCGCCATTATTTGCG
Source organism: Photobacterium frigidiphilum (assembly GCF_003025615.1). Classification (GTDB taxonomy): domain Bacteria; phylum Pseudomonadota; class Gammaproteobacteria; order Enterobacterales; family Vibrionaceae; genus Photobacterium; species Photobacterium frigidiphilum. Next base: position 456 of record NZ_PYMJ01000112.1, read on the forward strand.
AAGCAAATGCAAAGCCAGTGCAGTGAATTCATGGATTGAAGGAAAGTTGAGATTATATGAAGAGTAAAATGAGCGATCCCACCTTGCTGCCAGGCACGCTCTTGGCTGGGCATTCAGCCTGTGTCAGGCTATGACTGTCGGATGACAAAAGGCTGTGTCAGTTTTAGAGGCTCTTGTATGGCTGATGAACCTCTATTTTATTGGAAAATAAACACTTACTTTGAGAGTGCTGATTTAGATTGCGCCTTTGTCGTGATCGGGTTTTCCGTTCTTATCAAAGTAACGCACGTTACACTTTGGAAAACCTGAACATCCCCACCAAAAAGTATCTTTGCGTTTTGCTGGCCGGCGAATAAGGGCACTACTACATTGTTTACAGAACTCTATATCTGATGTTTCGCCTAATACTCTTGGTTTTTTTTCAAGCTGTGGTTTGTTCTTCACGTTTTCAAACGTGGACTTGCAATCTGGGTAACGATTGCAAGCCCAGAACATGCCATTTTTTCCTTTTCTCTTGAGCAGTGTTCCGCTTTGGCAATGAGGGCAGGTAATGGCATTTGCAACGGTAATGGATACACCGTGAGTTTTGACGTCGTGGATACGTGCATCAATGTAATTATCTAGATCATGGATAAACTGGCCAACCGTGTATTCGCCATTGCGTATACGTTGTTGACGTTGCGCCCATTGTGCTGAAATATCGGGAGCGATGATTTCTTTAGGAAGCAGGGCACAGAACTCCTGACCTTGATGGTAAGGAATTTCAATATTCCTTACCATGAACAGAGGCTGGCACTCGCTGACTCTTTTTCACCTCCGTTATTGCCTACGTTTATTTCGTCGCCATTCAACGGCGCATCATTGAACAGATATGGCCTTTTTCTCGTCATTTGAATACACCTATCCCGTACCGGCCATCAGGTCGGCATCATACTCGCCTGCACCAACGTCGAAGCCGTCAACTCTGAGAGCGGCGTTCCAGCTCGATACCCATTG
>NZ_PYMJ01000113.1 GCF_003025615.1 Photobacterium frigidiphilum
AAATGTTTATTCGGGCGTACCTCAGAGCCTCAACTGACGACCAAGATGCAAGTCGAGCAAGAAAAACCCTCAGTACGTTCACAGAGCTGCACAAACAACGAATAGCGAGTTACTATCAAGAAAACATTAGCGGTACACAATTAGAGCGTCCAGAATTAAATCGGCTACTTGATGACACTCAAGAAAACGACATATTATTAATTGAGAACATCGACCGACTCACTCGACTCAATGATAAAGATTGGAAAACGCTCAAACAGAAAATTGAGCTGAAAGGATTGCGGATTGTTAGCCTAGATGTACCGACGTCCTATTTGGCTATTGATAACAAACGATTCATTAACGATGACCCCATCATCAAGGCTGTACTTGAATCAATTAATAATATGTTGATTGATCTTCTGGCGGCGATGGCCAGAAAGGATTATCTGACACGTAGAGAACGTCAGAGCCAGGGAATAGAAAAAGCCAAAGAAGAAGGGAAATATAACGGTCGTGTTGCAGATAAAGAACGCCACCAAAAAGTCATGTATTACCGGAATAACAAAATGTTGAGTATTTCAGAAATGGCGGCTGCAACAGGGTACAGCCGCTCTCAGGTTTGTCGTATCCAAGCGTCACATAAAAAGAATCTTGAATAGTCAAGCTGCCTAACTCAAAAGTTAGAGCTGCAACTTTCGCGACCTGTGGATTTAATATTCCTGAATAATATTCAAGATATTTGAATTATTACGGATGATAAATAAAAGCTACTTTGCTTATCAAAGACAACTCGCAGCTAGTGTTCGAAATAAATATGGCTCGCCTGCCAATCAACTTTTTCCTGGTTACCAACGAGTAGATATTTTGCAACTGTAAAGGCAAATTCAAAACTGACACCTAACCCTTTACCGCTAATAAACCGACCATCGACCACCACTTTTTGATCGAGAAACTGACCATCATCGAACTTTTTATCTAATCCTGCGCCTGTTGTATAATAGTGCTGGCCCAGCAGTTGATGAGCGGCTAATACCTTGGCTCCAGATGAACACAAGGCACAGATATATTTATCTTCATTAATATGACGTTTAAGGAAATCAATCACCATAGGGTTAGCTGACAAATTATCAGTACCTTTTGGTCCCCCTGGCATCATAACTGCGTCATAAGTCGTGTTGAAACAGTTTTTGAGGATATCATCAGCGGTAATACGAGTTTTAAAATAGGTATTCAACGCTGTCGTTTCCATACACGACAATACTGTTACTTTAATATCTAATCGACGCATAATATCGATAAAAACTACGGCTTCACCTTCTTCGAATCCATCCGCTAATAAAACAGCAACATGCTTCTCTGTCATCTTTAAACTCCTAGGCATTCACTAACTTACACGTTTCACG
>NZ_PYMJ01000114.1 GCF_003025615.1 Photobacterium frigidiphilum
GTACTCGCCTAACATATGTGTGATGTCGACATTTCCGACCGGGTTGTTCTGTGAAAGACTACCCGTTTCAAGCAAAACTCTCCGCTGCACTGCCTTACCTTCCTCCATCACTGAAGGGTAGTGGATACCGAGATGGAGTGGCTCATCCTGCTCGATGTTGACTTCAATCCTTGAGTCAAGTGCTTCGAGTGCCGCTGTTAGCGGTTGAATCAGCTCGTCTAAAACAAACTGTCTAGCCACCCCGTCAATAGCAGCTGCTTCATCCTTCATTTTTCCTCGCCCTCGTTTGGGTTCGCGGACAACTTCCTGGCATCCTAGCAAGTCCATGGAAAATGATAGGTCAATGTCTTCCGACATCCGGTTTATCAGGTTATGGCACTTTGACAGGGAGGTGCCGCCTTTAAACACAAACGGGGTCGCGCTTCTTGCCGTTAGTTTGGGCGCTATGTCTGCATAAAGAATGTAGAGGATACAGGTGACATAGAAGTCTTTCTCAATGATGTACGCAGGTAAGTTTAGAGGGTGATATTGCTGCGCCGCCAAGAGAGCTTCTCGGCGGTCGGTGTCGTCTTCTTGGAAAAAAGGGTTCACTTTTTAGTCCTGGTGAATGGTGCTGGTTTGAAAGAATTCCTTAGCCCAACGCATTGAGGGTGGCAATGCTGAAATAAATTTCGCTTGCGATGCTGAGTCGAATGCCTGTTGAAACTTTTGGATCAACTTGGTGTCATATAGCTGCGTGGCGGATTTATCCAAGTACGTTAGCGCACTCCACATCAGCAAAGCTGTGTTCTTTACCTCTTTGTCTGCCACTTTGAAATTTTTAACAAAGTGCTGCAAAGACTCTTTGTACTCAAATTTTACTGACCTTTGCGTCAAATGAGCACGGGTTCTGACCGACACGTAGTAACTCGATACCATCGGCAATTGGGTATCCAAGCCTAATTGGTTGACAGCGGCTGCACCTGCAGGAACCACAGTCGCCTTTCTGGACTTGGTAACCACCTTAACAATCTCGGACGTTTCTAATGGCAGAGGCCCAAACCTTGACACTTTTGGTCGATAATAAGTGCCGTTCGCCAGGCGCGCGACTTTCTTGGCAGCAACCAATCGTTGAAGGGCCTTGCTGGCGGTTTGTCGACCCCCGTGGGACAGGGCATATTTAGAGGCAACCTGATCTAACGTGAAAGGCTTACCCAAATGGAGATGATTGACAT
>NZ_PYMJ01000115.1 GCF_003025615.1 Photobacterium frigidiphilum
TTTTTTTGACCATAACGTGGAGAGATAACAATGCAAAAGGGATTGAACCTGAGCAAAATAGCTTGTGCTATTACAGGTATGTTGATGGCAGGAATCGCCTCTACCGCTTACGCAGCGCCAACGCATGATAAAAATGTAATTGGCTATATTACACAGTGGGAGGCATGGAAAGGACCAAATGCTGGGTTTAGTGTAAAAGGTGAAGCAACGCATTTAAATGTAGATATGGATATCTACTCTATTCTTAACTTCTCTTTTTTTGGTGTTGCAAAAGACGGCTCATTACACAGTGGTGATTTACGTAATAAAAGTATTTACCAACCGAATGCCGTTCAAGAACCAGGACCATTATTACACCCTGATGTGTATTCTAGCTGGGATTTTGACATTCTTTGGGGTGAGCTCGAGTATGTTCATCAGTATCCTGGCAATGAAGCATGGGAGGCTGACAGTCTACGTAAAATACAAGAGCAAGGGTTTGTAAAAAGTGGAAGTGGTTGGTTACATGTGCCGACAGGTGTTCAAGGTCAATTCCCTATTCCATTAAAGAAAGCGGGTGGGGCACCAGGTTTGATCGATCTTGCCCATCAAAAAGGTGTGAAGGTAATGGCATCTTTGGGGGGGTGGAGTATGTCGAAACACTTTCCTGAAATGGCGGCCGATCCGGTAAAGAAAGCCCGTTTTCTTGCTGATATAGATAAAGTGATGTCATTGGGTTTTGATGGCATTGATATCGACTGGGAATATCCGGGTTTTGGTGGGATGAATTTTGCGGGTAACCCTGAAGATTACGCAAACTTTGAACAGCTTATGGAAGATATTCGTGAACGAATTGGACCTAATAAACTGTTAACAGCTGCATTTTCTGCATCGACAGCGAAGCTAGAAGGCTATGACTGGAATCGTCTTGTTGCGTCGATGGATTCTTTCAACATGATGACTTACGACTTAAATGGTGGTTGGTCGAACGTTGCGGGTCACAATGCTCCATTGTATCCGTACCCTGAAGAGGAATACCAAGGGCTAGACCTTGATACATTGCGAATATGGATGGCACAAAAAGGCATTCCATCGAACAAGATTAACTTCGGTGCAGCCTTTTATGGACGTGGTGTTCAAACATCTGAAGCCACAGCGTATCTTGGGGCTCCAACAGAAAAACGTACCGTTAACTTTAGTGTTGATGGGCCAACATTATCTTC
>NZ_PYMJ01000116.1 GCF_003025615.1 Photobacterium frigidiphilum
TGGGAGTCGCAGATACCAGGTGGCTGCAACTGTTTATTAAAAACACAGCACTGTGCAAAATCGAAAGATGACGTATACGGTGTGACGCCTGCCCGGTGCCGGAAGGTTAATTGATGGGGTTAGACGCAAGTCGAAGCTCTTGATCGAAGCCCCGGTAAACGGCGGCCGTAACTATAACGGTCCTAAGGTAGCGAAATTCCTTGTCGGGTAAGTTCCGACCTGCACGAATGGCGTAATGATGGCCACGCTGTCTCCACCCGAGACTCAGTGAAATTGAAATCGCAGTGAAGATGCTGTGTACCCGCGGCTAGACGGAAAGACCCCGTGAACCTTTACTACAGCTTGGCACTGAACATTGACCCTACATGTGTAGGATAGGTGGGAGACTATGAAATACGGGCGCTAGTTCGTATGGAGTCGTCCTTGAAATACCACCCTTGTATGCTTGATGTTCTAACGTTGGCCCCTTATCGGGGTTGCGGACAGTGCCTGGTGGGTAGTTTGACTGGGGCGGTCTCCTCCCAAAGAGTAACGGAGGAGCACGAAGGTGGGCTAATCACGGTCGGACATCGTGAGGTTAGTGCAATGGCATAAGCCCGCTTGACTGCGAGAATGACAATTCGAGCAGGTGCGAAAGCAGGTCATAGTGATCCGGTGGTTCTGAATGGAAGGGCCATCGCTCAACGGATAAAAGGTACTCCGGGGATAACAGGCTGATACCGCCCAAGAGTTCATATCGACGGCGGTGTTTGGCACCTCGATGTCGGCTCATCACATCCTGGGGCTGAAGTCGGTCCCAAGGGTATGGCTGTTCGCCATTTAAAGTGGTACGCGAGCTGGGTTTAGAACGTCGTGAGACAGTTCGGTCCCTATCTGCCGTGGGCGTTGGATGATTGAAGGGGGCTGCTCCTAGTACGAGAGGACCGGAGTGGACGAACCTCTGGTGTTCGGGTTGTTACGCCAGTAGCATTGCCCGGTAGCTAAGTTCGGAATCGATAACCGCTGAAAGCATCTAAGCGGGAAGCGAGCCCTGAGATGAGTCATCCCTGATACTATAAGTATCCTAAAGGGTTGTTGAAGACTACGACGTTGATAGGCAGGGTGTGTAAGTGCTGCGAGGCATTGAGCTAACCTGTACTAATTGCCCGTGAGGCTTAACCATACAACACCCAAGGGGTTTTT
>NZ_PYMJ01000117.1 GCF_003025615.1 Photobacterium frigidiphilum
ACGATGACCGAGACGGCCAAGCTGGCAGACTATATTTTGCCAGCCGCCTCATTTGCAGAGAAAGCTGGTACCTTTACCAATTGTGAGCGCAGGGTACAGCGGATCAATCCGGTGATCCCGCCTCCGGGCGAAGCGATGGGGGATTGGCAGTGGTTGCAAGCCTTGGCTGAAGCGATGGGGAGTCGCGTACTTAACTGGCACAGTAGCGAAGCGGTGTTTGATGAGATGGCTTCACTAACCCCCTCTTATCAAGGGATGAACTATCAGAACTTGGACCGCAATCATGGTCTGCAGTGGCCCTGCAATGCGAACGCCCCGCAAGGGACGGCGATATTGCACCAACAGCAGTTCCCGATTGGTCGGGCGCGGCTGACACCAGTTCACTATGTTCCTATTGATGAAGCCGCCGATGAACTCTTTCCACTGCTGCTAACCACCAATCGACTGCATTTCCACTATGGCTGTGGCTCGATGAGCCGTAAGTCGCCGCTGTTGGAGCGGGAAACCCCGCCCGGGATTTTATTTATTAACCCGCAAGATGCCAGCGCGCTGTCCATTCAACTATATGGGCCAGTGGGCGTGCGGTCACGGCGTGGTTATATCGAAACCCGCGCCATGATCACCGAAGACGTCCAGCCTGGGCTGGTGAGCATGCCTTACCACTTCAAAGAGGCGCCCTCAAATCAGTTGACCAATACCGCCCAAGATCCGGTTACCAAGATGCCCGAGTTGAAAGCGTGTGCCGTCGCGGTGATTGCGCTACCTGCAGACCATGTCCCTCGTGCCGTGTGGCAGTTAAAGGAGGAACCTTAGTATGCACAACACTTACTTGTTGGATTCATTGGATGGTTTGCGGGCACACTTGGCGCGCTCTCGGGCGTTATATCAGGTGGTTGCCCAATCAGCAGATGGTCAGCAAGACGCCCATTGGCAGCAAGTGACCGAGCCAGCGTGGCCGCCGCTACAGCACCATAAGCCGCTTCACTCCGCCAAGCAATTTTTCTTTGCTGAGCAGGAGCCGCTGTATGTTTTTGATGGTCAACTGTTTAAAGAGACCTTGCCGGAGCCCGAGCCATTCGTGTTGTTTGGGGTGCAGAGCTGCGATCTGATGGCGATCCACTACCAAGACTCCTTTTTTGAACAAGACCCTTACTAC
>NZ_PYMJ01000118.1 GCF_003025615.1 Photobacterium frigidiphilum
CATTGATACAAGAGGAACTCTTGCTTTAATATCCCATTTACTCGCTCTGCTAATGCGTTTTGGTAACAGTCGTAACCATCTGTCATTGACGGTTTTATTCGGTGATCACTCAATGTTTGTTGATAGACTCCTGAGCAATATTGCAGCCCTCTATCCGAGTGATGAATCGTCTCTCGTTCATAGAGCCTATTCGCTATTGCCATATCGAGAGCTTTTACCACATCAGTGGCTTTCATTTCATCGCTTAACTCATAGCCCATGATTTTTCGGCTACAAGCATCAGTGACTAGTGATAAGTAATGAACACCACTCTCTGTTTGAACATAAGTGATATCACTTGCAAACACATCTTCCGGCTCTTTAGCCACTAACTCTTTGAGTAAATTAGGATGTTTCTTCATCCAATGCCTACTGTTCGTCGTCTTTATATAGCTACGTTTAGGCTTCACTAAAAGGCGTTCGCTTCGTAGGTAATCAAAGAAACCATCTCGCCCAAGTTTTATTCCCTGCTCAATAAATTTCTGCTTAAGGAGAAAGTACAGCTTTCTAGTACCAAGACGAGGCATGTATCGCCGAAGGTTAAGAACCATATCTTTGATAGGCTGAAGTTCTCGTTTTCGTTGTCTTTTCCGTTTTTCTTGCTGGTAAATAGACTGCCTAGAGATGCCAAGCAGCTCGCAAGCGCGGCTTAGGTTTACAGCTTTTTGCGCTTGAAGGCTTCTTGCTCCTTGGCTATAAGCTTTTTTCTTAAACCCGTCCCATGCTCTGCATCAAGAATATCAACGACTTCATTCAAAAGCAGATTGCGTAAACGTTCATCTTCAAGTTCTTTTTCAAGCCGTTTTATTTTCTGAGCTGGGGATTCTTTGGCTTTTGGTGATTTAGGCATAGTTCGATTCCTTGGCGTTTGCGTCCAATCCATCTTACCGTGTTTTCTCAGCCATGTGAGAACAGTTGAGCGCCCTTGTATGCCATAGGTAGTTTGAGCTTGTTTATAGGTCATATCGCCTTTTTCAACGGCGGCTACAACCTGCAATTTAAAGCCCAAAGTATAATCGCGTTGAGTACGTTTAACGGAGGGGGTGATTGATGTAGTCATAATAAGTCCTAAATGTGTAAACACATTTCAGGACGGGACA
>NZ_PYMJ01000012.1 GCF_003025615.1 Photobacterium frigidiphilum
CACCCGTCCGCCGCTCGTCAGCGAATTAGCAAGCTAATTCCTGTTACCGCTCGACTTGCATGTGTTAGGCCTGCCGCCAGCGTTCAATCTGAGCCATGATCAAACTCTTCAATTAAAGTTTTGTTGGTCTTTCGACCGGCTCAATGATTTTTACTGATATTCTTGTTTCGTTTCTTCTTGCGAAGAAATGAAGCATAAATTGACTGTGTCATCTTGCGATGATTAAGGTCACTCAGTTCATTGATAAATCTTTCGACTTAAAATTTCACGAGTGCCCACACAGATTGCATGGTCAAATTGTTAAAGAACATACTGACTAGGTTGCTGGCTAAGCGCCGTGCTCCGTGTCAGTGAGGTCGCATTATAGAGACTTCGATCAGCTTGGCAAGGGGCATTTTGAAATAATTATGCAAAACGTTCCTGACCGAATAAAATGCGAACAACTTACCCACATTCGTTCTAAAATCACACTTCCCATCACTAAGAAAGTATAACTTGCTCTTCGATGCGTTCTATTAATGCAGGCGGTAATGCCAATGCATCCGCCAACGCATCCAAATAAGCACGTTCTAAGAAATGGTCTACATCAACCACCAGCAATGAGACGAGGTAAACTTCCGACGCTTGCTCAAGCCCATCAACTGCATTTGCAATCACATGAGGGTTTAATGGTTCATCCAGCCAACGTGCAATCAATGCTTCTACATCGTGTGTTATCCCGTTTTGTTGTAGCCACTGAGTAATCGCTGCCTTTTCATCAATATCAATATGACCATCAGCTTTGGCAGCAAAGAGCATGGCTTTCATCAATATTTCTTGATCCGTCTTTAATGGTGTTAATTCAGTCAACATCGGATCCACCGACGCTGTTGTTGTTTCCGTCTGATCTTGAAACCACTTTTTATATGCCTGATACGCCACGGTACCAATGGCAGCGGTGCCACCAATCACAGCTGCTTTCTTGCCATATTTGCCCACCAGCCTTCGGCTTTTCTTATTTCCGACTAATGCACCAACAAGCCCCCCTGTCGCCACTCCTTTTACAAGGTCAGCTTTACTAGAAAAAGACGAAGAGAAGGAGGAGGAAGAATTTTTCCCCATATAACTGCTGGCTTGATTAATGAGTTGGTCAAATAAGCTTTTCATCGTTGGCACTCCATAACAAGGGATACCACTGATACTAAAGAAGAGAAAATGAACGGGGAATGAATTTAACGTAAAGCAAGGTAAAGAAGGAATGAAAATTCTTGATACAACAAAGCCCCAACCGACGTTGAGGCTTCATCGTTTTTATCTGGTGCCCGAGGACGGACTTGAGCCGCCACGATCGAAAGCAACCGTCGTGTATACCAATTTCACCACTCGAACTGATGCGGCTCATTATACGTATACAAGCTTTACTTAATGTACCTAAACCAACTTTTCCTAAATCACACGATCACCATGGCGAATTACAAGTTGTGGCTCAAAATGACGGTCTATACTGATATCTTTATCTTCAATCAGGTTTATCAGCACTTCAACAGCAACTCGAGCCATTTTACTAATAGGAAAATGTACTGCCGAAACCGTGGGATAAAAACTGGCGCAGCGATCAATACTATCAAAACTAACCAAAGATACTTGCTGTGGAACGCTCACATTATTTTCATGAAAAAACTGCAACGCCCCTCCCATCATCTCTTCGTTACATGAAAATAACGCAGTCAAATCAGGATGAGATTGATACAATTTTTTTGCTGCTAGATAACCACTTTCTCGCCCATAATTACCCTCGGCACACAAAGTCTGATCGACGGTAATATCCGCGGTAGATAAAGCATTAAGGTAACCTTGATAACGCTGTCTACTGTTCGTTCGATTGAGTGGACCAGTTATACACGCAATCTTTCTGTGGCCTTGATTAATCAGATGGTCGACGGCCATCTGCCCCGCTAAAGAATGATCAAACGTTATACATCTAGATTCCAAACCTTCAACGCTACGGTCAAGCAAAACAAAAGGTGTTGGCTCTTTAGCCAATAATCGCAATTCATCATCACTAAGATAGCGACTATTGAGTACATAGCCGTCACAACGAAGAGCATGGAAGCGGCAAATAGCCTCACGCTCCCCCTCGGCACTATGATGCCCCTGAGCTGTAATCAAAAATTTCTTGTGCAAATCAAGTTCAGTCTGAACTTGATTCATCATTTCACCAAAGAACCCACCAGTATAATAAGTCACCAACAAGCCAGTCATATTTGATGAAGCTGTCGCGAGAGAGCGAGCGATCGCACTGGGGCGATAATTCAACTCCGCCATCGCTTGTTCAACTTTGCGTTTAGTATCCGCCCTAAATTTACCTTCGCCATTGATAATGCGAGAGACGGTTGAACGGTTAACTCCAGCTAAAAGAGCTACATCTTTAATCCTTGCCATAGCTTCTATATTCTACCTCTAATAATTAATTGAACTACCTCTTATTTCAATTAAAAAGTCACATCATCAACCTTTCGCTATAGTGTAAACTTGCGCATGCGAAAATACAGTACTAACGGTATTTTCATCAAAACCCATAATAATAATAACGAACTGCCAGTAGTTCGCATTATGGTACAGGGGGAATTCGCGTTACTGGCAGTCGTTATTGGTTTATCATCCAAATGACGGTTTAACCCATTGACTAAAGCGATTACCGCAGATTAAACCTGTACAACTTATTTAGAGAAAATAGAAAAATCGCAAACTTCGATATCCTTCGCTTCTAGGCGTTGAGACAAGCCTACATCAGTCAAAATCGCCAACTCTTTGGCTCTTAATAAACTGTAAGCACTAGCCTCTAATAATGGCTGGTCAATAAATGCCGGATGACACATTATTTCTAACACATCACACTGATGATGATATTTATCAATAATCCCCAAAATGTTATCGAGGCTCACTTCGTCACCATAAAACTCATTACTAAATATATATCGATAATCGCGAGAAGGATCGCCATCAAAAGTGCCCCCCCTTAAAGGCACTTTATAATATCGAGCCAGCTCTGTGACAATCGGTAGTATCTGAGGGTGAGTATGCGCATGATGGTGACTATCAATATGGCTTAAGCTCAATCCTAATGCCAAAAAATGCTCAACTTGCGCAGTAACTTCATCAGCAATCTGCTGAGTAGAAAAAGTATTATTTTGCCAAAAGTCATCCTGCCCCAAAAATTGACCATTTTCTCTTGTGAGGGTATTGCTGGCAGTAAGCGCCGCACCAGCAGTAAACCGCAAATGCAAACCAACATTGAGAGAAGTGGCTGAGGATGCCAACTCAACAGCCTGTTTCTCTGCCGCCATATCTACCATGAGTGTGGTTGAACGTACAACGCCTGACTGGCTGGCCGCAATAGTCCCTAAGTTAACACCGGGGGTTAAACCAAAATCATCCGCATTGAAAATCACATGCATAACATCACCTAAATTAATAACACTCGGCATCCTTGCCACTCAGTTTCTCGATTCAACATAGTTTAATTATTAAATTGAGGCAGATAATCCAGATTGACTCGCAATATGTCATCCAAAATTGCTTTGGCTCGCTTAATATCTGGTACTAAGGGATTGTTTACCAATGCCATTAACCCTTTCTCATAATCCCCATGGACAGCAGCCTCAACCGTCAGTTGCTCATAGGCTTTCACCTGATGAATTAAACCTCTCACCGCAGGGCTTAGCTGACCAACAGAGAGTGGACGAGCTCCCCAACTTCCAACGACCGCGCTGCACTCAATCACTGCATCATCAGGTAACGTTGCTATGGTGCCGTTGTTGCGAACATTAACAACATTTATCGTCTTAAGATCGTTATAAATAGCATCAACTAGATCAAGGGACGCATCGGAGTAGTAAGCACCCCCACGTTTTTCAAGCTGCTCTGGTTTACGGTCAAGATTCACATCTTTATATAACATAAAGAGTTCTTGCTCTGTTTCCATAACCTGTTCAGCTCGCGTCCCACCACCTAATGCCGTCTCTTTTTCTTCTGCAAGCATGGCATCCGTTTGATAAAAGTAGCGATGATATGGACAAGGAATCGCCCCCAATGCTTCCAAAAAAGTAGGGTCCCACGGCTCTTCAAATATATTTGTCATACTGAAGTTCGCCCCATCACCCACCTTTTCCAATACTTCGGCAGTGATATCTTTCCCTTCAAGCCAAGCCCTATGTGCCCAAATCAAATGATTAAGGCCTGCGAACTCCAAAGACAAATCATTCGGGGAGCAATCCATCATCTCTGCAATCATCATTTTCATCGATACAGGAACATTACAAAGTCCAATGGTTTTCACCTTGGTATACTTCAGTACCGCTTCTGTTACTAAGCCAGCAGGATTGGTAAAATTCAGCATCCAAGCATTAGGGGCTAACTCTTCAATGTCTTTGCAAATATCGAGGATCACGGGAATAGTACGAAGTGCTTTTGCAAAACCGCCAGGGCCAGTTGTTTCTTGCCCTATAACATTATACTTAAGGGGTATACGCTCATCACTCGCACGCGCTTGCAGCCCGCCAACGCGAAACTGCGTCATAACAAAGTCAGCATCTTTAATCGCTGCACGGCGATCTAGCGAAGCCTTAATGGTAATGTCGGCGCCAACCTTTTTAACCATACGCCGCGCCAACGCTTCGATAATATCCAACTTTTCCTGACCAGCTTCAATATCAACAAAATGGATCTCTTTTACAGGTAAACGCTCTAGCCTTTTTAGAACACCTTCAACCAATTCTGGAGTATAACTACTCCCCCCTCCGATAATGGCGAGCTTTAGCGGCGATTTAATCATTGTCCACCTCTCCTTATGTATTGAAATCATATTAGGGTTATAACCTTTGCTATAACCCTGCGATTGTTATTAAGCTGTCGCACCACTTACTGGTACTGCATCTTGCTGTTGTTCAGCCGACTTACCTTCTTCTTTAAGTAATTGCTTTTCAAATATTTTAAAGAATGGGAGGTAGATAAATATGTCCATCACAAGCAACGCGAGCACCAGCAATACCGGAGATAGCGTCCAGCCAGAGCCCCAAGACGCACCTAGCAGCGCAGGCGCCGTCCACGCGGTTTGCGAAACACCAGCCCCGACGATACCCATATGAACTGCGGCATAAGCAATAGTTGCATTTAATACTGGCGCAAAAACAAATGGGATAAACATGGTGGGGTTCAAGACCAGCGGGCTACCGAAGATGACAGGTTCATTGATCTGAAAGACGCCAGGAACAAAGCTCATGCGGCCTAAACTACGAAGGTGAACAGAACGGCTAAATATCATTAAAATCACTAATGCCAGCGTAGCGCCCGAACCTCCAATAAAGATATAAAAATCCCAGAATGGCTGAGTAAAGACATTGGGAATTGGTTCACCAGCCAAATAAGCTGCTTGGTTAGCACTAATATTGGTCAGGAATATTGGGGAAAGTAGGCCAACCACAATCGCCGCACCATGGATACCAGCAAACCACAATAACTGACATAACAGTAACGCCCCAATAATGGCAGGTAATGAATTGGATGCACTCACCAAAGGTTTGAACATCTCCAACACCAAGTCAGGAATTAACATGTCATATTGCGCTTGTACAAAAAGGCTAAGAGGGAAGAGAGTAAGGAATACCACCAACACAGGGATCAACAATTCAAATGAGCGGGCAATAGCGGGTGGCACCTGCTCTGGTAGCCTGATAGTAACATTGTACTTTTTCAAAACACGCATCAGTTCTACAGAGAAAAATGCACTGATCACGGCAGTAAAAATCCCCGTACCAGACATGTGCCCCATTGATAATGTATCGTTCGTCGCTGGTGCCGATGCCACTAAAAATGACATTAGCGATAGCGAGGCGCTGGTAATGCCATCCATTTTATAAGCGCGCGCCAAACTATATCCGATCCCTAGTGACACAAATATTGCCATGATTCCCATCGTCATTTGAAAGGGCATCATGAGGTTATCAAAGTTAGCGGTGGCAAAATCAAGCCAAGCTCGGCCGAAAGCATTTTGCGTATCTTCCGCAAATGGAGGAAAAGCAAATACCAAGGCAAAACTACCAACAATAATGAATGGCATCGCAACAATAAAACCATCACGCATGGCACGAACATGTTTTTGGTTTCCAACTTTAACGGCCAGCGGTGCAACAATCTTTTCAACAAAATTAATTATCGAATCATATAATTTCATCTAAAATTCCCTTTTATTATAATTAACCATCTCAAAAATGTTTTAATGTGGAGATATTCAATCTGCTTATTTACGATATCAATGAAATAAAGAACCCTACGTGTTTCATTTAATTACTCTGCAATAAGATAGAGCGCTTGTTCGAGTACTTTATCACCTTTCATCATGCCGCATGCAAGGGGTGGAATCGCATCAATCTGCTTACCACATTGGCTTGCCATTTACTTCAGCGCTTCTCGCTGAAATCTGATTTAAAGACCGAGCAAGCAGACGTCAACCTGTTGAATAACACCTTCAAACACTGACACAGCTAGAGCTTCAATTTCACTCTCCATGCCATAGCTAACTGCTGCCAGTTCCATTCTTTACCAGCATACAGTTGGACATTTTTGCACTACAATCCAATGAAATTTTCTTCATAATACAATTAGGATTTTTTATTATTCAATTTTCAACCACGACAAGATTGTAAACAAATAAAACAAAACATTAAAGCGCAACCGGTTGCACGATCATGACCGAGCTCTCAAATAATAATGTTTCCACTGAAACAACGTCACACAAAAAAAATAAAACTTAAGTGTCAAATATGAAAATAATGATATTGACACCTAAATTAATATGCAAACAAAAGCAACGGAAATATAATATATGATATATAACACGCACATATAACCAGCCACTATAGACTCAATTGAATAACTCGAATTAATACTATTAAAACTCATAAATGATAATTTGATTTATCCATTTGTTTTTTAATTCACCATCGATTCAATTTGAATAGTGAGATATATATGAAACTACAAAAAACACTGTTATCTGTATTGTGCACAGGTGCAATCCTAACAGCCTCAATGGCAGTTCAAGCAACCCCGAAAGGAACGATTTATCTTACTTTTGATGATGGAACTGTTGATGCAACAATTCCCATTCTTGACGAGTTAAATAAAGCCAATGTAAAAGGTACGTTTTATGTAAATGCTTGGCACCTTGATGGGATCGGCGATGAGAACGAAGGAAAGTCGTTAGAAGCACTTCAGTACATGCTAGATACTGGACACGTTGTTGCTAACCACAGTTACGATCACATGGTACATAACTGTGTTGATGCTAATGGTGATAACAGTGCCGCTGCTTGTAATGCAACAGGTAACCACCAAATAGACTCTTACCAAGATGCTGTTTATGATGCATCAATGTTTGATAAGAATTTAACGGTTATTGAATCATATATCCCGAATGTAAATTCATACCCAAATTATAAAGGCGCTAAACTTGCTCGCCTTCCTTACACTAACAGCTGGCGGGTAACCAAAGAATTTCAGAGTAATGGTTTATGTGCGACCTCTGATGACTTTAAACCATGGGAAGCGGGTTATATCTGTGATCCTGAAAACCCATCGAACAGTGTAAAAGCATCGATAAAAGTTGCTGATATTCTCAACAATAAAAACTACATCATGCACGGCTGGGATGTTGACTGGGCGCCAGAAAACTGGGGAATTGCCAATCCAGCTAACAGCCTTACAGAAGCTGAGCAGTTCTTAAGCTACATTGATGCTGCGATGAACTCTTGTGCCCCTGCCAACATTATGCCTGTTAACTCGAAGTCGCAAAACTTCCCTTGTGATACGCCACAACACGTCGATAAAGTTGTGGTATTAACTCATGCCTTCTTATACGAAGATGGCAAGCGTGGCGAAGGTTTTACCAGAAACATCCCTAAACTAGCTAAATTCCTTAAAATAGCTAAAGAAGCTGGATATGTATTTGATACTCTAGATAACTACACCCCACAGTGGGCGGTAGGTGATAGCTACGCAGAAGGTGATTTTGTTACTCATGACGATATTAGTTATCGCGCCGCGGTTGCGCACGTAGCACAAGGTGATTGGGCTCCATCGTCAACGTCAAGCTTATGGTTAAACATCATGCCGAAAACGGTATGGACGCTTAACGTCAGCTATAACCAAGGTGATATTGTCCTTTATATGAATGAGCGTTACCTCGTCAATACAGCTCATATCTCACAAGCTGACTGGACACCGAACACCGAAGTGACGTTATTCACCAAATTGTAATAACCGTTCTCTAAAAGTTCGCCCACATGATAGCCTTGCTGTCATGCGGGCGATACGCCAAATACTGGTAAATAAACAGCCACCACGATGCTTCACCGTCGATAACATTGCCACAGCCTAGACGCTATCTTTACCCAATATGATTTATTAGTGATCGCAATAGATAGAGGCAGAAAACGTTTAGGCCACCCTGTTCGCTCAGTGACAGTGATCGTGGCACCACTGGGCACTGTAATAATCAATCGAAATAATGACGACGAGTCTAGCCCTCTTATCAAATAGCGAAAATTGAGTTTCAATGCCCGCACAAGTTCAAGGCACGCTATCAATAATGTCGGATCACTAAGATGAAGGGTAATTGTCTGTTCATTGGCAACGAGGTGGATAGTTTTGTCATCCACCTCCATGACTAACGCCCCATGAATACTCAGCATATATTACTCTAAGTTTCGACCTCGAATACTGATGCTGCCATTGACAGTCCAAGTCGAATGATCCGATTTTTCTCCAGTGCCACTGGGTACACCAATCTCAATCTTGTCAAATTCATACGTTAATTCAGCATGACGTTCAGTGAGTTTGTCATACAAAGCCCCAGCCAACTCGGGCCAATTAGTTGTATTGTTGTTTGCATCTGCCATTGCCTTTCTCCTACTTGTTTAATCCACATTGCCTTGTAATGGACAAAGTAAAATTCCACCTTTTACCTTGCCCTCAAGCTAATAACTTTCGCCAGCTTATACACATCATCCTCACTATAGACCGGCAATTACTGGCATTTATACCCAAATGAACTCAACGCATCTAATTGGGAGAAATCAGTGTAGCAATGACTACCAGCCACTCACTTCTCGCTAAAATAAACATCTTGCTCTGACATGGGTACACACATTATAGCTGCTGTAACAACTTACTGGCCTCCTGAATACGAGTCACCGCAGCTATCTTGGCTGTTTTCTCTTATATTCAGTAACAAAGCACAACTTTTATTGTCAGGTTATACCAACCTGGATAAATAGTTGTTGGCATTTAATTGAGCACCATAAAATCACCATGGAACGGCCGTAAAGGTCTACTAAAGTGTTCTTGAATATGTTGGCTTGTAATTTTGCAGGAACCGGAGATTGTTGGATTTACTAGGATTCCCTTGAACACAGATTCGGCATGTGATGAACCATATATGGACCATAAAACAATTTTGGAAGCTGATAAGGCGAGTCTGATGAAGGTGAAAAACGCTGATAACAAGAAAGGAAAACGGAGGTAATCTTTTGATTACTCCAGATACAACAAAGCCCCAACCGAAGTTGAGGCTTTATCATTTTAACTATGGTGCCCAAGGTCGGACTTGAACCGACACTCCCGAAGGAAACGGATTTTGAATCCGTCGTGTATACCAATTTCACCACTCGGGCAGATGCGGCTCATTATACGTATACAAGATTGATGCGCAAGCCTTTATTCCGTATCTATCAACAAAAAAAAACAACCGCTACTTATTTAGCCTATTCAATAAAAAACGGTCATAAACAAAACAAAGAAAAGTAACATATCGAAAAATATGAATAGAATTCTGATGAAAGAAGAAGTGCAATGGTAGTATTCAGGTTCATCGCTTTTAAAGTAGACAGTGGCACGTCACTAATTCTTGAATCGCTTTATATCGCACTAACAGGAAGTGGGTTGGTACAAACATGAAAAAGAAACAATCAAAGGATGTTCAACAGTCAAAACAATATCCTAGTATTTTCCGTCGCTTAGGGGCATGGCTATATGACTGTTTAGTCGTCGCGGCTGTACTCATGTTGGCAGGCGGAGTAGTGATGGCGTTGATTGCCGCTTTATTACATTTTGGTATTTTAGATATCACGGGGTACGAAGATGCAAGTGCTTATCTTGGCACTCACCCCGTCGCAAGTCTGATTTACAGCTTTTATTTAGCAGCCGTTGTCATTAGCTTCTTCGCTTACTTTTGGTGTAAGGGCGGACAAACACTAGGAATGCGAGCATGGAAGCTACGTCTACAGAATACTGACGGCTCTAATATTCGTTTAACACAAGCGTTCATTCGCATGGGAACATCTGCATTTGGGTTAGGTAACTTATTATCCCCGTTCAGTACAACTAAACAGTCTTTTCAAGATCTGATGGCCGAATGTGAAATGGTTGTCATTGAAGTTAAATAATCATTGTAATGACCATAAAAAAAGGAGCCAAACGGCTCCTTTTTTTACATCACGTTGTATGACGTTTTGACTATAACTTACGTCTGAGTAGATAAATTGTAATCAGTAAGAATACGAGGCTCGGCCCCAAAGCACCAATTGCTGGATGCAGTCGGTAGACAAGGCTCATTGGTCCAAAGACTTCGTTAGATATGTAAAAGGTAAAGCCAAAAATAACACCTGATAAGACCCTTGCCCCCATGGTTACCGAACGTAACGGTCCGAATACAAAAGACAATGCAAGTAACATCATAACGGCAATCGAAATCGGTTGAAGTAACTTCCGCCAAAACGCCAATTCATAACGAGATGCATCTTGTTTCGATTCTTTTAAATAACTGACGTAATCATACACACCAGATAACGCAAGTTCTTCAGGCTTTACCATCACGATGGCTAACTTGTCTGGAGACAGTGAAGTCTTCCAAGGCAGAGTGTCAAATTTCGTATTGGTTTGCTGTATTTTCGAAATATTGGTTACCGTCACATCAGCAAGCAACCAACCTTGTTGCTCGGTAAAAGATGCAGACTTCGCAAAGACCATTTTAGACAGTGTATTTTTATCATCAAACTGCCAAATATTCACCGCATTTAAAGTACTTTGTTCATGCACGCGACCGATATAAATAAAATCATTACCATCTTTAGCCCACACCCCACTTTGAACCGAAAGTATATTGCCCCCTGAAGTCCAAATAGCGCGTAATTCTCGTGCCGACTTTTGTGCCTGAGGTGCCCCCCACTGCCCTAACACCATCACTATAAGCATAAGAGGAACTGCGGTTTTTAAAACAGATAAGCCAATATCAAGCTTAGAAAAACCAGCAGCCTGCATAACAACCAATTCAGAACTCGACGCCAACATGCCTAAGCCAATCAATGCACCGAGTAATACCGCCATCGGGAAGAACATTTCAATATCACGTGGCATGCTCAACAAAACATAAATCAATGCTTTCCATAGATCGTAAGTGCCGTCACCTATTTTACGCAGCTGCTCAACATATTTAATGATGGCAGATAGCCCGACCAAGGTTGAGAGCGTCAACGCCGTTGTTGCGATAATCGTTCGGCCAATGTACCAATCTAAAATCTTAAACATTAACCGCGTCTCCGTAATTTATCTTTTAACACTCGGATAGGCATGGTATCCCAAGAGTTTAATGCGATTGCCACAACAAACATCACAGCATTGATAGACCAAAGGCCAATATACGAAGGTAAACTTCCATCTTCTACAGCTGATTTCGCTGCACTTATCGCTAAGAAATAAACCAAATAGATCAATACTGCTGGGAAGAGTTTTGCAAAACGCCCCTGTCGAGGGTTAACTGACGATAGAGGGACAACGACCATCGTTAATAAAGGAATACATAAAAACATCGATATACGCCACTGAAATTCAGCACGTGCCGCTAACTCAGAATGTTGCATCAATGTAGGGGTGGGTAACGCATCCCAATCTCGGTTTTTTTCACGAATCGCGCGCTGACCAATCAATGCTTGGTAATCTTCAAACTCAGTCACAGAGTAATCTAATCGAGTCGGCACACCTTCATAACGCGTACCATCTTTAAGTTCGAGTACCTGACGGCCATCATCTAACTCACTCACATAACCGCGTTCAGCTACCATCACACTGGGGCGCATGGTGTCACGAGCAACGATTTGAGCGACAAAGACTTTTTCGAGCTTGCTACCTTTATCGGTAATATCATTAACAAAAACGACCCCTTTACCATCAGGGGCGGGTTGAAATTGACCTTTAACCAATAAATCAAGCCCCACATCAGATTCGACTCTTTCCATGACTTGTGTTTCTTGCTCTGAACTCCATGGAGCTAGCCACAAGGAATTAAATGCCGCAACCGATCCGGTAATCATCGCCAGCAATAATGCAGCCTGGATCAGAAACTTATTTCCAATCCCTGTTGCATTCATCACTGTGATTTCACTTTCAGCGTAAAGACGACCAAAAGTCAGCAAAATACCTATGTAAAGGCTAAGAGGCAGCATCAACAATGCCATTGATGGCATATACAGCCCCATCAAGGTCAAAATCAGATCACCAGGGATCGAACCATCGGTTGCATCTGCTAGAATGCGAATAAACTTCTGACTGATAAAGACTAAAAAAAGCACAAATAAAACGGCTAATTGGCTTTTTAATGTCTCACGAGTCAAATACCTAACAATAATCACGCGTTATATACCCATAGAAAACTTGTTTTTTTAGTGGAATCACTATAGTTTTTCGGTAAATCAGTTATTTTTTGATCTTTCGGCTATTTGTTAGCCTGCACTTTAATCCTATACCGAAAAAGCGGTCCAGCAAGATAAGTGCGGTATTATCTAACATTTAGCATTAATTGTCTTTAATAGGATGTAGGAGTACGCATGGAGTTTAGTGTAAAAAGTGGCAGCCCCGAGAAACAGCGCAGTGCCTGTATCGTCGTAGGCGTCTTTGAACCACGTCGACTTTCTCCAATTGCCGAACAGCTAGATAAAATCAGTGATGGTTATATTAGCTCTTTATTACGCCGTGGTGACCTAGAAGGTAAACCGGGGCAAATGCTACTGCTTCACCATGTACCAAACGTACTCTCAGAGCGAGTATTATTGGTTGGTTGTGGCAAAGAACGTGAACTTGATGAGCGCCAATACAAACAAATTATCAAAAAGACCATCAGCACGTTAAATGAAACTGGTTCAATGGAAGCAGTCTGCTTTTTAACTGAACTACATGTAAAAGGTCGCGATACATACTGGAAAGTTCGTCAGGCTGTTGAAACCACAAAAGATAGCCTATACACCTTTAATCAGTTTAAGAGTAACAAACCAGAGACTCGCCGACCACTACGTAAATTAGTATTTAATGTACCAACACGTCGTGAACTGTCGCTTGGTGAACGCGCTATTACTCATGGTCTTGCTGTCGCATCAGGTGTTAAAGCGAGCAAAGATCTAGGCAACATGCCACCAAACGTGGCTAACCCAGCGTATTTAGCCTCACAAGCACGTCGCCTTGCTGATGATTTTGACACTGTCACCACCAAAATTATTGGTGAGCAGGAAATGAAAGAGCTTGGCATGACATCTTACCTTGCGGTAGGTCAAGGCTCTAAAAATGAAGCCATGATGTCAGTCATTGAATACAAAGGCAGTGCCGATCCAGACGCGAAGCCAATTGTATTGGTCGGTAAAGGGCTAACCTTTGATTCAGGCGGTATTTCAATTAAGCCATCCGCTCAAATGGATGAAATGAAATACGACATGTGTGGTGCAGCATCAGTCTTTGGTGCAATGAAATCACTAGCGAAGCTAAATCTACCAATTAATGTCGTGGGTATTATTGCGGGTTGTGAAAACATGCCTGGCGGCAATGCTTATCGACCTGGTGACATTATTACCACGATGTCAGGGCAAACAGTTGAAGTACTAAATACCGATGCTGAAGGTCGCTTAGTACTTTGTGATGCGCTAACGTATGTAGAACGCTTTAATCCAGAGTGTGTAGTCGATGTTGCAACCCTGACTGGCGCATGTGTTGTCGCGCTTGGTCATCACATCAGTGGACTGCTGGGTAACCATAACCCACTTGCACACGAATTGATTAACGCATCTGAACAATCTGGTGACCGCGCATGGCGTTTACCTATGTCTGATGAATACCAAGATCAAATCGCTAGCCCATTTGCCGACATGGCAAACCTTGGCTCACCGGGCGCTGGTACAATTACAGCTGGTTGTTTCTTATCACGCTTTACGAAAAAGTATAACTGGGCTCACCTCGATATCGCGGGTACAGCTTGGGTTGGTGGTAAAGAGAAAGGTTCAACAGGTCGTCCAGTACCATTACTGGTCCAATTCCTGTTAAACCGCGCAGGCCTAGAAAACGTCGAATAGACAACTAAAAAGAGGGGCCTAAAGGTCCCTTTCTTTTTGAGAAAAACATTATGACTCATGCTACTTTTTATATAATTGAAGATAAACATCTTGAAGCTGATAGCGACTATCTGCTGCATTTTGCTTGTCATCAGGCAGCATTGAGTTACCAGCAAGGCAACAAAGTTTACCTGTTAGCTGACAATAAGGCACAAGCAGAACAACTTGATGAGTATTTATGGCAACAAGAGCCAGATAACTTCGTTCCTCACAATTTAATTGGAGAAGGACCACGAGGCGGATCTCCTGTTGAAATAGGCTGGCCCGGTTTACGTCATAGTGGACGACGGGGCTTGCTAATAAATTTGGGTCAAGATACACCAAATTTTGCCGTAACCTTCCCACAAGTGATAGACTTCGTCCCTTGCGATGAAAACCTCAAGCAGTTGGCACGTGAACGTTACAAGGCTTATCGCCTTGCTGGCATTCAAATACAGACCGCCACTGCCCCTGAGACGCCCTAATTCCCACATCGATCCTTCTAAGAGCGCTATGGAAAAGACATACAACCCACAATCAATTGAACAAGCGCTATATCAGCGCTGGGAAGAGGCTGGTTACTTCAAGCCTCACGGTGATACATCTAAAGATGCATACAGCATCATGATTCCACCGCCAAACGTCACTGGTAGCCTACACATGGGCCACGCTTTCCAAGATACGATCATGGATACACTTATCCGTGCTGAACGTATGAAAGGTAAGAATACCCTTTGGCAAGTCGGTACTGACCACGCAGGTATCGCAACCCAAATGGTTGTGGAACGTAAAATTGCTGCTGAAGAAGGCAAAACTAAGCACGACTACGGTCGTGATGCGTTCATCGATAAGATCTGGGAATGGAAAGCTGAGTCAGGCGGTACTATTACCAAGCAACTCCGTCGCCTAGGCGCTTCTGTCGATTGGGATCGTGAACGATTCACAATGGATGATGGCTTATCTGCTGCCACTCAAGAAGTGTTTGTTCGTTTATTCGAAGAAGACCTTATCTACCGTGGTAAACGTCTCGTTAACTGGGATCCAAAACTGCACACTGCAATTTCGGATCTTGAAGTTGAAAGCAAAGACAAAAAAGGCTTTATGTGGCATTTCCGTTACCCGCTTGCGGATGGCGTAAAAACAGCTGAAGGCAAAGATTACATCGTTGTAGCAACCACGCGTCCAGAAACAATGCTTGGCGATACGGGTGTTGCAGTGAACCCTGAAGATCCTCGTTATAAAGATCTGATCGGTAAACAGATCAAACTACCAATCGTTGGTCGTTTAATTCCAATCGTTGGCGATGAACACGCTGATATGGATAAAGGCACAGGTTGTGTGAAAATCACCCCTGCGCACGATTTCAACGATTATGAAGTAGGCAAGCGTCACAGCCTACCAATGATCAACATTCTAACCTTCAACGCAGACATCCGTGATGCGGCTGAAGTATTCGACACTAACGGTGAAGCAAACGATGCTTACAACTCAGAACTTCCAGCTAAATATCATGGTATGGAACGTTTTGCTGCACGTAAAGCTATCGTGGCAGAATTTGATGAATTAGGTTTACTTGAAGAAGTTAAAGATCACGATTTGACTGTACCTTACGGCGATCGCGGTGGCGTGGCAATTGAACCAATGCTTACTGACCAATGGTATGTACGTACTGCACCTCTTGCTGCTCCTGCAGTAAAAGCGGTTGAAGATGGTCAAATTCAATTTGTTCCAAAGCAATACGAAAACATGTACTTTGCGTGGATGCGTGACGTTCAAGATTGGTGCATCTCTCGTCAACTTTGGTGGGGCCACAGAATCCCAGCATGGTATGACAACGACGGTAAAGTATACGTTGGTCGTACTGAAGATGAAGTTCGTGAGAAAAACAACCTTGCTCCTGTGGTTGTTCTTCGTCAAGACGACGATGTGCTTGATACCTGGTTCTCTTCTGCGCTTTGGACATTCGGTACACAAGGCTGGCCTGAAAACACAGACGCGCTGAAAACATTCCACCCATCAGAAGTTCTAGTATCTGGTTTTGATATTATCTTCTTCTGGGTTGCGCGTATGATCATGATGACCATGCACTTCGTAAAAGACGAAGAAGGCAATGCACAAGTACCGTTCAAAACTGTTTATATGACGGGTCTTATCCGTGATGAAAACGGCGACAAGATGTCTAAGTCGAAAGGTAACGTACTTGATCCTATCGATATGATCGATGGTATCGGCCTTGAAGAGCTAGTAGAAAAGCGTTGTGGCAACATGATGCAGCCAAAGCTTGCTGCAAAAATTGAAAAGCAAACGCGTAAAACGTTTGAAGGCGGTATCGAACCATACGGTACAGATGCCCTACGTTTCACTCTTGCTGCAATGGCATCAACAGGTCGTGATATCAATTGGGATATGAAGCGTCTTGAAGGTTACCGTAACTTCTGTAATAAACTATGGAACGCAAGCCGTTACGTATTAATGAACACAGAAGAGCACGATTGTGGCATGGCTGAAGGTGCAGAACTTGAGTTCTCATTAGCAGACCAATGGATCGCATCGCAGTTTGAAGTCGCAGCAAAAGAGTTTAATGCTCATTTAGACAACTACCGTCTAGATATGGCAGCGAATACACTGTACGAATTCATCTGGAACCAATTCTGTGACTGGTACTTAGAGCTAACTAAACCTGTTCTTTGGAAAGGCACGGAAGCACAACAACGTGCAACGCGTTACACGTTAATCACGGTTCTTGAAAAGACATTACGTCTTGCTCACCCTATTCTTCCTTACATCACAGAGTCAATCTGGCAGAGCGTTAAGCCGCTGGTTGACGGTGTTGAAGGGGAAACTATCATGACTCAAGCCTTACCTCAGTTTAATGAAGATAACTTCAACGCTGATGTAGTTGCTGATCTTGAATGGGTTAAAGCGTTCATTACAAGCATCCGTAACTTACGTGCTGAATACGACATCGCACCAAGCAAAGGCTTAGACGTGATGATTAAAGTGGCTGACGAAAAAGACGCTGCACGTATTCAAGCCAATGAGATTGTACTGACTTCTCTAGCTAAGCTAGACAGCATCAAAGTATTGGCTAACGGTGAAACGACACCAGCATGTGCAACCTCACTAGTTGGTAAATCTGAGTTGATGATCCCAATGGCGGGTCTTATCGACAAAGATGCTGAGCTTGCTCGTCTTGATAAAGAAGTAGCAAAGACACAAGGTGAAATTAAGCGTATCGAAGGTAAGCTTAACAACCAAGGCTTTGTTGCTAAAGCACCAGAAGTTGTTATCACGAAAGAACGTGAGAAACTAGAAGGTTACCAAGAAACCTTGGTGAAGCTAGAAGCTCAAAAAGAAACGATCGCAGCACTGTAAGCCCTCGCTTCACAGTCCATGATTGAATAAGCCCGACGCGCAAGCATCGGGCTTTTTTTTGTGTTTAAATTCCACTACCTAGCAACGTATATACTATCGCATCGCTGGAGACTGCATCTCTGCTGGCTAAACAATCTATTCGCTTCTCTTCCTCACCTCAAATTAATAGCCTATGCCTATCAAACCAATATAAACAATCGAATTTTACAATTGATAATAATTCGCAATAATAGCGGCATCAAGAGAGAGGACATCACCATGAAAAAGACCATCAGTTTTGCCGGGCTTCACTTTATAGTCGCTTTTACCGTTGCATACTTATTAACTGGCGATCTACTGATCGGTAGTTTGATTGCGATGATCGAACCTATGGTCAACACTGTGGCCTTTTACTTCCATGAAAAAGCGTGGCAGACCAAGCTCTTGAAAAAATCTCACTACAGTGCCCCTGCCAGTAAAACCATTAGTTTTGCCGTGGTACATTTCACCGTCGCGTTTACTGTGGTGTATTTACTGACTGGTGATGCGTTAATTGGCGGCATGATGGCGATGATCGAACCTGCGATCAATACCGTGATGTATTATTTCCACGAACGTATTTGGCAAAGAAAAGAACAACAAGCAGATCATCATAACTTGCTTAATATGATGGTTTGCCAGCACTAAGTCATGTGCTTTCAGCACTGGTTTCAATGGTATTCATAACAATATTCGATAGAACTCATTGACATTGTTGCGATACGCAAGTAAATATATATGTGTATCGCAACTATATTTACTTGAGAGATCATGCCATGCAACCAGAAGAACTCCGTCAGCTATCACGCCAGTTGGTTCGCCAGCTCGGTTTACTGGATAACCATTGTGGGTTGTTAAAGTTAACTCCCGTGCAAGCTCATACATTGATTGAACTTGAATATGCGTCATGCACTGTTAGCCAAATGGCAGATAAACTCAAGGTTGATAAATCGAATGCGAGTCGAACCTTAGCTGTCTTACTCAATTTAGATTTGGTTGAAAGCACCCCTAATCCTGATGATAAACGCAGCCAACTATCTCAGTTAACGTTATTAGGTCAACAGACACTGACGTCTTTACACACCCAACTCAA
Source organism: Photobacterium frigidiphilum (assembly GCF_003025615.1). Classification (GTDB taxonomy): domain Bacteria; phylum Pseudomonadota; class Gammaproteobacteria; order Enterobacterales; family Vibrionaceae; genus Photobacterium; species Photobacterium frigidiphilum. The sequence continues at coordinate 18,931 of NZ_PYMJ01000012.1, forward strand.
TCTTCATGTGCAAACGGTGCTGGACCAGATGGACAGTGATGAAATAAGCCAGCTCAAAAGCAGCCTAACACGCTACAACAAAGCAATTCATACCGCCCATAAACAACACGGTTTTACCCTTCGTCCATTGACCCCTCTAGATAATGCTTCCGTCGCTGCCATTATTCGAAAAGTGTCAGCAGAATATGGTTTAACCGCAGATAAAGGGTATGGCGTTGCCGATCCTACGCTTGATTCGATGAGCGAGGTTTACCAACCGGATGACTGTCAATATTGGGTTGTTGAAAAAGATCATCGCGTACTTGGCGGTGGAGGCATTGCAGCACTCAGCAATACAGATGGATTGTGTGAATTACAGAAAATGTACTTCCTGAACGAGCTGCGTGGTAAAGGGTTAGCCCGAAGCTTAGCGGTAAAAGCGTTAAAATTTGCCCGAGAATACGGCTACAAAGGATGCTACCTCGAAACCACCGAGAACCTAACAGAAGCGATTGCCTTATATGAATCATTGGGGTTTGTTCATATTCCGCATGCGATGGGAGATACCGGCCACGATGCATGTGAAGTTCGCATGCTCAAAACCTTTTAAGCGATAGTTGTATTCAAGTTGATTACCTATAATAAAAAAGCCAGTAGACAAACAATAACGTCCTCTACTGGCTCATTTTTTATTAACTAGCGTGCACTTCGATTAAGGCTGGTAGCTCTGGTGCAAATGGTAAACAGTTAGCCCCGCAACAAGTTCTTCATAGGTAGCAGGTCCAAGGTACTTCACTTGTTTCTGATATTCAGGCACTAACGTAAAACTAGAATCGTCAAAGCGCCCTTCACCGGCATATTCCAAATGAACAAAGAACGCAGGGTGTGCACAATTTAGCATTACGTAAAGCTGGTTATTAATATCAGCAACTTCATAGCGTAATTCAGGTGCAGCCAGTTCACAATTCTTAGGTCTTAAAGGAAAATAGGTATTCTCTATCACCTCTTGTCCACAGGTTAAATGCACATGAAAAAAGCCATCCGCTTCATGCTGCTGTAAATCTTCAGCTAACCATTGCCATGCCACAATATTTTTATCGGGTTCCAGATATTGCGTGATTGGTTCACGATATAAGATTTCACCTTGCCAGCTTTGCCACACCACCTCACCTTTTAATTCAGCACTTTTTCGCGAGTCATTAATCAGATGCAAAACAACCCCGCCGTCATTAGGTACAAAAGCAGCCAATTGCGGCGCAAAAAAACGGCGAGCATGGTAATGCAGTTGCTTCCATCGGCCACTGTATTCTAATGATGACCATGAGCTCACCGGCCAACAATCATTCAGTTGCCAATACAAAATACCGCGATTGACTGGCTTTTGTGCTCGCCAATATTCACTTGCTGTTTTAATCGCAAGCGCTTGTTGTACTTGGCTAACATAGAGCATGTTGGCGAAGCCATTAGGAAAACGGAAGTAACGGGTAAACATCTCGGTAATAATTGAATTACCTCGAGCATTTTTTTGATGCGATTCAAAGCTTGGAGAGGTGATATTCCAGTCTTTTTCGGGTGCAAAGGTGCGCACCGTTGGCAATGAAGGCCACGATTGAAAACCAAATTCAGAGCAAAATCTGGGGGTTACACTGCGATATTCTTCGAGATCTTTACCTGAATGCCACACATCCCAAAAATGCATATCACCACGGTGATCATCATGCCACGCATCGCCAAAGTCTAACTCCCCATTACACGGGGAGCTCGCCCAAAAACGACGAGAAGGATCTTCACGCGTGACAACCTCTGATAACGCACGATTAAGCCGGTCGTAATTCACCACATACTTTTCTCGGTTCTCACGAGATTCGGGATACCAACCGATAGCACCGATCACTTCGTTATCACCGCACCATAAAGCCAGTGAAGGGTGATCCTTTAAACGCCTCACTTGAAATTCCACTTCAGCTTGTACTTCAGTAATAAAATCAGGCGTTGAAGGGTACAGCGCACATGCAAACATCAAATCTTGCCAAACCAGTAAACCTAACTCATCGCACAGTTGATAAAAAATGTCTTTTTCATACATGCCACCGCCCCATACACGCAGCATATTCATGTTGGCGGCAACCGCATCTTCAAGTAATTGTCGATAACGCTGATCATTCATCCGGCTTGGCAGTGCATCCATAGGAATCCAATTCGCACCTTTAGCGCTGATTGGCACATCGTTAACTTTAAATACCATGCTCTGGCCGATGTCGTCATCTTCAGTGCATAATTCAAGCTTGCGAAGCCCTATTTTTTTCTCAATATGGTAGCCATTAACCACAACCTGTAAGTCATACAACCGCTGCTTACCGTAGCCTGCTGGCCACCAGCGCTTAGGGTGATCCACTCTAAATAGCACGGTTGATTGGGTCGATGTTTGATCCAATGCCAAATGATACGTTTGCCCATCAAATGAAACAGATGCGGATGCTAACCCTGAGTTAGGCATTGATTCATAGTGAATCGTGACCTCAAGATCACAACGCCAATCATCCCAATGCTGCTTGGTACTCACATGGCTCACACGCACCTGTTGAATAGGCTGAAGCAGAATATCGCCATAAATACCAATGACAGATAAACAAAGCCCCCAATCCCACCCGGTATGGCATTGGGTTTTGCGTAGGGTATTCATATGAGGGATCTGGTTGTTACCAACGGCCCATGGAATAGGAAACGGTAAGCGATCTGCACGATTTTTAGCAGCAATATCTGCGCGATGTAATACGATTTCAATCCGATTATTACCCACCAATAAGCTGGGTAAAATATCCACTTTATGGCGCATAAACATATTATGAAAATCAGCGACACTGTGACCATTCACCCGTATTTCAGCCACGGTATCGAGATTATCTAACACTAAATCTAAAGCCTTGCAGGCTATATCATCTTCTGTCAGTTCAAAATGGCGTGAGACGACCCAATCACACTCACTGACCCATTGTACTTTTGCTTCATTATCAGCCCAGTACGGTTCAGGAATAATGCCGACATCCAGCAATGCTGAATGTACGTCACCTGGAAATGAAATAGCGATATCTTGAATTGAGTTACGCTGCACACAAGCCAGTAACCACTGACCATTTAAAGAGATTGTCATTACGCGCTCCAGAAAAACCAACGACAACATAATAAGGTGAGAATGAGATTAAAATGAGGGGCAAACGCAAGCTATAAGACATTAATGGATTGAAGTAGAGATGAGAATTCTATCTCTGTGAGCAGAGTAAAAGTTTTGCAATATTAGCGACGTTAACCGATGTTCTAATCAAATTACAGACAGAAAAAAGCCGACTTCTGTCGGCTTCTTTTTAACTAACGATAAGTCTTAAGCTTCTGGCTTATCTTCTGACTCATCTTCTTCGTCATCTTCATCAGACTCAAAGTAAGTGCCCCAGCCGTCATAATCAATATCATGTTTATCAGCAAGTGCAATTAGCTTTTCAGTTTGCTCATCAATCAGTTCAGCATTCAGTGCTGACTCCATCACAGCATCAAAGCAAACAACTTTGCCGCCACCATCTTCAGGAGCTAGCTCAAGTTCCTCAGCTTCAAGTACTTCAAAGCCCATTTTAAATGCTTCTACTGCAGCAGCTTCTAGCTCAGCAAATGTATCTGCCGAGAAGTGGTGCTCAATCGTATAAAGTGCTTCAGGCTCGCTACCATCTTCCAGCAATGCTGCAATAATATCGCGGGTTTCTTCCTTTTGCTCTTCAATCAGTTCTGCATAAGACATGGGATAACTCCAATAGAGGAATAAATTTGCAGGCAAATATCGCATGGATTGATAGTAATTACCATCGGTTAGTCATACGGTTCAATAAAATTGATATTTATCAATGTTTCTTCTGATTTCTGCCCTACCTTACGCACACTTTTACTCATACGCAGAGTGAATAAATACCCACCCTATTCACTTTTAAAAAAATGAAAATCTACGACTTATTGAAAAAAAACGCATAGACACGCGCTTAGCGAGGACGGCATAAAATGACATAAACGCCTTATAATCACAGCTTAGCCGCATATACCCATTACGTATTACGCATAAAACCAATTACCATAAAATATGACTAAAAACATATTCACCCAGTAATTGTTGCAAAATACCCGAAACCACAAGCATCATCGTCGGTTAAGCCAAAATACAGTGCCAGAAAAATGTGAACAACCCCAAAGTTAACATGTCCCCAGAAGACTAAAATCAGGGCGCAAAACAAAAACAGACTCGATGGCAATCAAGACTATTGAGCTACAAATAAATACAGAGAGATACGATCATGAATACATCAGATGCCGATCCTGAGGCTGAGCAGTTACACTGCATTACTGATCCCATAGGGTAAAACCCCACCCTCGACATCCAGAATACTTTTACTGAGCATATGCTTGGCAAACCCTTTTACGCCTAATTTCTGATGCGGCGTGCTGGTTTACACCGAATGCTAAAAATATATGCATAAGGTGCAAGGAGACAATTATGACGACTCAAACCGTAAACAAGGAAGAAAAAGGTGGCTTCTTTGCCAACTTTAAATTCCCTTCAGCCTACACAATATTATTTGGTCTTATCGCCGTAGTCGCACTACTTACTTGGATAGTGCCTGCCGGTCAATATGATCGCGAAATGAATGAAAGCCTAGGAAAAGAAGTGCCTATTACAGGTACTTATCATGCGGTTGAGGGTAACCCACAAGGTATTGTCGATGTATTGTTAGCGCCTATTGATGGCTTCTATGATCACAATAGCTATGAAGCAGCAGCGATTGATGTCTCTTTATTTATTTTGATCATCGGTGGTTTTCTTGGTCTAGTTACTAAGACTGGTGCTATTGATGCAGGTATCGAACGCGTTACTGCCCGATTGGATGGGCGTGAGGAGTTAATGATACCGATTCTTATGGCATTGTTTGCGGCCGGCGGTACCATCTATGGTATGGCAGAAGAATCATTACCTTTTTATACGTTACTTGTTCCAGTTATGCTGGCTGCACGTTTTGACCCAGTTGTCGCCGCTGCAACCGTTTTGCTAGGTGCTGGTATCGGTACACTTGGTTCTACCATTAACCCATTTGCTACTGTTATTGCAGCAAACGCAGCGGGTATTCCATTCACTGATGGTATCGGTCTACGTATCGCAATGTTGGTTGTGGGCTGGTTAATCTGTGTTGCTTACGTTATGCGTTATGCAAAAATGGTTCGTGCAGATAAAACTAAATCAATTGTTTATGATAAGTACGAAGAAAACAATGCGCACTTCCTAGGCAATCGTTCTAGCGAAATGCTTGAGTTCACAACAACGCGTAAAATTATCTTAGCGCTTTTTGCTGCCTCTTTCGGCATCATGATTTACGGTGTGTCTGTTGCAGGTTGGTGGATGGCTGAAATTTCAGCGATGTTCCTTGGCGCAACCATCATCATAGGTATAATCGCTCGCATGAGTGAAGAAGAGTTCACTACCAGCTTCATTGATGGTGCACGTGACCTACTGGGTGTTGCACTGATCATCGGTATCGCACGTGGTATCGTGGTTATCATGGACCGCGGTATGATCACCGATACTATTCTAAACTCAGCAGAACATGCGGTAACAGGTCTGTCTTCTGTTGTGTTCATCAACGTGATGTACTGGTTAGAAATCTTACTATCATTCCTTGTTCCATCATCTTCAGGTCTTGCTGTATTAACCATGCCTATCATGTCGCCATTGGCTGACTTCGCAGGTGTTGGACGTGAACTTGTTGTGACTGCATACCAATCAGCATCTGGGGTAGTAAACCTAGTAACACCTACCTCTGCTGTTGTAATGGGTGGCTTGGCTATCGCTCGTGTTCCTTATGTTCGCTGGGTTAAATGGGTCGCTCCTCTACTTGGTATTCTTATTGTTCTTACAATGGTTATGTTAAGTGTTGGCGCAATGCTATAACCCTTAATAGAAAAAATTTATAACCTATAAATTCTAATGTTAAAGCCACCTCTGGGTGGCTTTTTTATGTCTATTTATCTTACCAAACCAATCAATGCGCTCGCCTTCCTAAGGCATATCATCTCTTTCCTTATGACCAAAGCTAAGACTAATCTTACTGCCTGCTTACTTAACCCTCCCCACGATCACGCACAATAACAGGCGATAAAGAACCAAGTGCTTTATATTTTAGAATACGCTGTTATTTCCAACCCTCTCAGCCTAATAAACTCATCTCATTTAATAAAAACTTACGCCAATAAAATCACCACCAACATTTCAAATTAAAGTTGAAATGATAAATCAATAAACAAAGGCAAGTAAAACCACCATCATAAAATAACAATTAGAAGTAAATAATAGTTATTTTAATGCATAGACCAATCATGAATTAAAACTACAAAAACGTGTCACAACACAATAAAAAGAAAAATATTTGTTACTATTATATTAAATGTAACCTTTTATCTATATAAGCAACCACTTTAAGTGCATAAGATTATTTTTCATACAAAATCAAATGAATGTCAGTATTGAATAAAACATCTAGCAAAAAACCAATGACACATAAAATCAATGCGTTATATATATAAGATTACGCATTAAGTTGATTTAATCACATAAAAACCCACGTCTGAAAACCACATACAAATGCATGATTAATGTTAATAAAACCGACACCTTAGCTTGGTGTATTAATGAGTAAAGTGTGACAAACCTCTAAGACTCCTATTAGTGAAAGAGTAGAATTAATTACAGAAACGAAGCGAAGGATTTAATTAAATTAACTTTCGATTTCGCAAAAACAAATAAAGCTGACGACATTAAGTCGGCATAAAAATAGAGAGATACGATCATGAGTAAGTTCTATGTAGGTTCTGAAGTAGGTCAATTACGTCGCGTTCTAGTTCACCGTCCAAGACGTTCACTGAGCCACTTAACACCATCTAACTGCCACGACTTATTATTTGATGACGTGCTAGCAGTAGAACGTGCAGGTAAAGAACATGATGTGTTTACAAAAACGTTACGTGATCAAGGTGTAGAAGTTTTACTTCTAACTGACCTTCTTGCTGATACATTAGCAGTTGCAGACGCTAAAGAGTGGTTGTTAACTCGTCAAGTATCTGATTACCGTTTAGGTGCTACATTTGCTAATGACGTACGCTGCCACCTAGGTGACTTACCAAACATCGAACTTGCTAAAATCTTAACTGGTGGTTTGTCTTACGCTGAAATGCCAATGAAATCGTCTTCTATGATGCAAGGCATACACGCTCCAACAGACTTCATCATTGAACCACTACCGAATCACCTATTTACTCGTGATACATCTTGCTGGGTATACGGCGGCGTTTCTATCAACCCAATGGCTAAAGCGGCTCGTCAACGTGAAACTAACCACGTTCGTGCAATCTACCGCTGGCACCCAACGTTCGCTGGCGCTGACTTCGTTAAGTACTACGGCGACGAAGAAAAAATGTACGACAACTCTACTATCGAAGGCGGCGACGTACTGGTTATTGGTAAAGGCGCTGTACTTATCGGTATGTCTGAGCGTACAACACCACAAGGTGTTGAGCAGCTAGCATCAGGTCTATTCAAGCACGGTCAAGCAAAGCAAGTTATTGCAATGCAGCTTCCTAAGCACCGCTCTTGCATGCACTTAGATACTGTAATGACGCACATGCGTGAAGATACATTCTCTGTTTACCCAGAAGTTGTGCGTAAAGACGTACAGTGCTGGAGCCTAACGGGTGATGAGTCTGGCGCTGTTAACGTGAAAGAAGAAGGTTACTTCGTTACTGCTATCGAAAAAGCACTAGGCGTAGACAAGCTAAACCTAATCACAACTGGCGGTGACAACTTCACTGCAGAACGTGAGCAATGGAATGATGCAAACAACGTACTAACTGTGAAGCCTGGTGTAGTAATTGGTTACGAAGGTAACACTTACACCAACGAAAAATACGACAAAGCAGGTATCACTGTTCTACCTATCCCAGGTGATGAACTAGGCCGCGGTCGTGGTGGTGCTCGCTGCATGAGCTGCCCAATCGAACGTGACGGTATCTAAGCCATAGTCAAGTAACCTTGAGCAATAAAAAGCTCGAGTGCAAAGCAGTAATGCTAAGCAAAAAATATGGCCGGTAGCAAATACCGGCCAATAAAAATAAAACCAAGAGAGACGATCCCATGACCAAGCAAACTGTTGTTGTTGCACTTGGTGGTAACGCCCTACTACGTCGCGGCGAGCCATTAGAAGCATATATCCAGCGTCAGAACATTGCTACGGCAGCAAAATCTATCGCAGAAATTGCGAAAGAATATAACGTAGTGTTAGTACACGGTAATGGCCCACAAGTTGGCTTATTAGCACTACAAGGGCTGGAATACACGAAAGTAAGCCCATACCCACTCGATGTACTAGGTTCAGAAACCCAAGGCATGATTGGTTATATCTTAATGCAAGAGTTGAAGAACATTCTGCCAGAGCAGAACGTATCTTGCCTTGTAACACAGATGAGCGTTGATCCTGAAGATCCAGCGTTTGCAGACCCAACAAAACCAATTGGCCCTGTTTACAATGAAGCAGAAGCTCGCGAATTGGCAGAAAAGTATAACTGGACAGTAAAACCAGATGGTGAATACTTCCGCCGTGTTGTGCCAAGCCCACAACCAACAGGCATTATTGAAGATGACGCTATCACAGCCTTAATTAACCTACAGCACCTAGTGATCTGTACGGGCGGTGGCGGCATCCCAGTGAAAAAAGAAAACGGTAAGTTAGTTGGTGTAGAAGCAGTTATCGACAAAGACATGTCAGCAGCATTCTTAGCTAAGCAACTTAATGCCGATGCACTGTTAATTTTAACCGATGCAGACGCAGTGTTCCTTGATTGGGGCAAGCCAACACAAAAAGCATTACGCAGCACAACACCAAGCGAATTAGCGCAATACGCCTTTGATGCGGGCTCTATGGGTCCAAAGATTGATGCTTCATGTGAGTTCATCAATCAAGGCGGGAAATTAGTCGGTATCGGCTCACTGGAAGCAGGTTTACGCATCCTTAAAGGTGAAGCTGGAACAAATATTATTGCAGGATAACAGAATAGTTATTCACAAAGGCGCAATAATACGATAAACAATACATAATACAGACCGACACTTTGCATTGTCACACGTTAGACAGCTTGTCGGTCAGTAAAACTGATTCTTAAGAGGAAAACATCATGGCTTTTAATCTTCGCAACCGTAACTTCCTAAAATTACTAGACTTTACTCCACGTGAAATTCAACACATGCTAGAACTAGCAGCTGAGTTGAAAAAAGCGAAGTACAACGGTTACGAGCAGCCTCGCCTAAAGGGTAAGAACATTGCGCTTATCTTTGAAAAAGCGTCAACTCGTACTCGTTGTGCATTTGAAGTCGCTGCATATGACCAAGGCGCTAACGTAACTTACTTGGGCCCATCTGGTTCTCAAATCGGTTACAAAGAGTCAATGAAAGATACTGCACGCGTTCTTGGCCGTATGTACGATGGCATTGAATACCGTGGCTTCGGTCAAGAGATCGTTGAAACACTAGGCGCTCACGCTGGTGTTCCAGTATGGAATGGTCTAACTGACGAATTCCACCCAACTCAAATCCTAGCTGATTTCCTTACTATGCAAGAACACGCACGTGGTAAGCAACTAAGTGAAGTCACTTTCGCATACCTAGGTGATGCCCGCAACAACATGGGTAACTCTCTAATGGTTGGTGCTGCGAAAATGGGCATGGACATCCGCCTTGTTGCTCCTAAAGCATTCTGGCCTGAAGAAGAGCTAGTAGCACAATGTCGTGAAATCGCTGAAGAAACTGGTGCTAAAATCACAGTAACTGAAGACGTTCAAGAAGGCGTTGAAGGTTGTGATTTCCTATACACTGATGTTTGGGTATCAATGGGCGAAGCGAAAGAAGCATGGGCTGAGCGTATCAGCCTAATGATGCCTTACCAAATAAACATGGCGATGCTTAAAGCAACTGGCAACCCACATGTGAAATTCATGCACTGCCTACCAGCATTCCACGGTGAAGACACTGTTGTTGGTAAAGAGCTTGCTCAAGAATACCCAGAACTAAAAGACGGCGTTGAAGTAACTGACGAAGTGGTTGAATCTAAGCACTCTATCGTATTCGACGAAGCTGAAAACCGCCTACACACTATCAAAGCAATTATGGTAGCAACATTAGGTCAATAATCGACTCTCTTGAGTTTTAAAGATTCGACGTAGAAACCCTTAAAACTCTTATAATTAATGCCGCCCTTCTGGGCGGCATTTGCATTTTATGCCAACTAGAACCCTTCAAAATAACACTATAAATACCCATGCATTCAGTAGGTTATTGTTCGTTTTCCACCAATAATAATACGCAGTATTTTTGCATAAAATCCCATCAAATGAATAGTTTACGCAAACGCTTGCGTTGCCAAAGAATGGGCGTATAATTCTTCGCAATTTGTCAAAACAGAGAGATGACATGAACCAACTAGTTAAATACCATTTAACTCAGTACCGTCGAAAATTGGCGTTGGTTTTATTTTCTTTTGTTTCTATTTATTTTAAAAAGAGCCTCCTTTTTTAAGGGGGCTTTTTTTTGTCCGCTTTTTGCGTGAGAGCGGACATATTTCGTAACTGTATCTATATAGGGAAGAGAAGCCATGGCGAACTCGTTGTTTCAAAAGCACATCATCTCCATTCCGGAATTAAACCGAAGTGAACTTGAACTTATTGTTGAGACTGCTGGAAAACTAAAAGCAGAACCAAATCCAGAGCTACTTAAAAACAAAGTAGTGGCGAGCTGCTTCTTTGAACCATCAACACGAACGCGTCTGTCTTTTGAAACGGCAGTACAGCGTCTAGGTGGTACAGTTATCGGTTTTGATAACGGTGGTAATACATCACTGGCAAAGAAAGGTGAAACTCTGGCTGACTCAGTTCAGGTTATCTCTTCTTATGTTGATGCATTTGTTATGCGCCACCCACAAGAAGGGGCTGCGCGTCTTGCTTCTGAATTTTCAAACGGTGTACCTATCGTCAACGGTGGTGACGGTGCGAACCAACACCCAACACAAACCCTACTCGATTTATTTAGCATCTTCGAAACACAAGGTCGCTTAGATAACTTAAATGTCGCTTTCGTTGGCGACCTTAAATACGGGCGAACAGTACACTCTCTGACGCAAGCATTATCAAAATTCAACAACATTAACTTCTTCTTCGTGGCACCTGAAATTTTAGCAATGCCAGATTACATCTGTGAAGAGTTGGATGAAGCTGGCATCAACTACAGCCTTCATGCATCTATGGAAGAAGTTATTCCTGAACTCGATGTTCTCTACATGACGCGCGTACAAAAAGAGCGTTTTGATGAGTCAGAATATGCACACATGAAAGCGGCATACATCCTAACAGCAGACATGCTGGCAGAAGCGCGCGATAACATGAAAATTCTGCACCCATTACCACGTATTGATGAAATCACAGTAGACGTTGATAAAACGAAGCATGCTTATTACTTCCAGCAAGCTGAAAACGGTGTTTACGCACGTGAAGCACTACTAGCACTTGTACTTAACGAACAACTTTAAGCCGGAGATAACAATAATGACTAAGGAAACTCAACTACAGGTTGAAGCAATCAAAAACGGTTCTGTTATCGACCATATCCCTGCGAACGTGGGTATTAAAGTACTGAAGCTGTTCAAGCTGCATAAAACGAATCAGCGCGTTACGATTGGTTTGAATTTACCGTCATCAGCGATGGGTGCTAAAGATCTTATTAAGATTGAAAACGTCTACGTTAGCGAAGAGCAAGCAAACCAATTGGCACTGTACGCACCACATGCAACAGTAAATCAAATTGAAAATTATGAAGTTGCAAAAAAATTAACGCTCGAGTTGCCTAAAAAAATCAATGCGATTTTCGAATGTCCAAATAGTAACTGTATAACGCATAACGAGCCTGTCGATAGTAGCTTTACGGTTATCAACAAGAATGATGATATCAAGCTAAAATGTAAATACTGTGAAAAAGTATTCTCTCGCGAAATCGTCACAGAGCGAAACTAAAGTAAGCCAACTAGCTTATTCTTAACCAAGACAATATTGGCACTAGAATCTCTTATAACAAGGATTTAAGTGCACATATAAGAATGTTTACTCAGTGATGAGTAAACATTTTTTTTCTCATTTTCAACGCTAAACGTCCCCCGCGTCACCTCTATCTTTAGGTCACAAGATAAAAAAGCATTTGGCTTTCATTTTTATCGAAAGGACCTAAATATGACTTTTTCTACTCGCCCATTATCACGACTTATTAAATGCAGCTTACCTTTCGCAGCCATCATTGCTATAGCGGGATGCATTCAATCTAATGGCAGTGTTAGCCATGCTGATTCAAATGAAGCCAATCATTTAGTCATTATTGGCGTGCCAATGTTTCTGGGCGGGTTTGGCTCTTCAGTGCCAGTCAATGAGGAGTATCAGATCACGGCACGGCATGTTGCTCAAGTATCTTGGGATTTAGATGTTATTCATCATCCTCGCTGCGATTTATCCCTCGTTCGAGCGTCATCAAGCCATGTTCCCCAATGGGGGCTGATCTACCCAGACGAAAAAGTGACCCATGAAGGGCATTCATTACTAGGTAATAAAGTAAAAGGGGAAGGGAAATACCTACAAGATGTATTCGATACTAATACAGATTGCTTATATTCCCTCAGTGACGCCCCCGTTATGTCAGGGATGAGTGGGGGTCCCGTTTTTAATGAAAAAGGTGAAATTGTTGGTATTACCGTCGCGATAGTCAACAACCCAGAAGATCTCACCAATCTTCGACCAGCAGAGCGATACAGTCAATTTGTACCTGCGACCCTTATTTTTGATTGGCTAAAACAACTCGGCGTCGATACCCGATACGCCAGCCCTGAATTAGCCAGTATCGAAGTGGCTCCCTTGATTTCTCAGCTAAATCAATACCCAGAATATAATCAGCAAAACATAGAATCAGATACAAATCTTACACAGAGTCCAACTAATTACACTTTACTTCCCTTTTCAACGTTCAACCATTACGCCGCAATCAAACCCATTTTTCAGGCGTCTGAGAAACAAAGTATCCAAACCAACAGCACTGTTTCGTTATCTGGTGTACAAACAGAAATTGCAACCGTATCCGAGCCAGAGACGTCACAAAAGCAAGACAAAAAATACAATAAAATCAATAACAAAAATCTCATAAATGAAATGGGATATAATGCTTATTACTGGTAGGTTTATTGGTTTATTATTTGGTGACAAGGGTCAAAAAACCGCACATCAGTTGCTGATATTATCCTTATGAAAGATTATGCATCAGGTGCATAAATAATTTAAAGAAAACAATAACGATACGATCTTTGTCCCTCATATAATAATAAGGAGTTGCCCGTGAATGGATACGATATGCACGGCGCGATAGATTTAACAGCTGCTGACGAAAGCATTACCAGTGCATGTAAACGCTTGTTACAACAGCAAAGCTTCACAACGCAAGATGACATTCGACACCAATTGATCGAGCTAGGTTACGATGATGTCAGCCAGTCAACAGTTTCACGTTTATTGTCTCGCCTAAGCGTCGCAAAAGTACCTAATGCTTATGGTAAGAAAGTTTATTGCCTCACACTTGAGAATGAACCCGTTCAAGTCGGTTCATCAATATCGTCACAAATTGAATTCATTACTCACAATCAATTGGTTGTTGTAGTAAAAACACACCCTGGAGGCGCGCAATTAGTGGCGCGCTTAATCGATATTCAGCCTCACGCTGAAATATTAGGCACAGTGGGTGGTAACGATACCGTGATGGTGGCACCTAGAGATATCATGCGTATTGAAGAGTGCGAAAAGGTTGTCAAAACCCGACTGGGTATACCCGCTTAACTTACGTCACAGAACGTTGATATAGATGCATTACATCGTTTTTGCTTTGACCTAAGCGATATTGAGTTGCACACTAAGAACACTTTTAGCCAGTAATTCTATTGCTGGCTTTCATCTTTAGTTGTGAATGACTGAATAAGGATAACCAATGACTCAAGTTCTACATACAGATCAAGCTCCTGCTGCTATCGGCCCTTACGTACAAGGTGTTGACCTTGGTAATATGGTGCTAACTTCTGGTCAAATTCCAGTAAACCCTGTAACAGGTGAAGTGCCAGAAGCCATTGCAGAGCAAGCGCGTCAGTCTCTAGAAAACGTAAAAGCAGTTGTAGCCTCTTCAGGTCTTAACGTTTCTGATATCGTGAAAATGACCGTCTTTGTAAAAGACCTCAATGATTTTGCAACAGTAAATGAAGTTTACGGTCAGTTTTTTGATGAGCACAACGCACCATACCCAGCACGTTCATGTGTTGAAGTTGCTCGTTTACCAAAAGATGTAAAAATTGAAATTGAAGCAATTGCCGTTCGTAAGTAATTCGCTTGAATCTTGATTTATGAAACCAATAAAAAAGCTGCCTTTGGCAGCTTTTTTTGTTTTTCCATTCTAATAAAATGTATCGATGGTTAAGCTTGGTATTACTGGCTTGATAGCTCATTAATTACATACTGTAATACTTGGGGAAACCAAGCAGTAAATAGTTCAGGGGTATCAGCTAGCCCTAACTCAAGATCTGCTTTAGACCACCAGCGATAAGACTTCACTTCTTCAGAATTAGGAATGATCGCTAATTCAGCCCCGTTGGCGATCAATACATGATCCCACTCGTGCTCGATTAATTGATTATCAAGTTCTGCACGATAAACAAAGCTTGCAATATCATCCAATGACTCTAAGCCGACAATGCCCATCTCTTCGGTTAAACGACGCAAACCTGCTTGCTCTAACGTTTCACCTTGCCTAGGGTGAGAGCAACATGTGTTGGTCCACAAACCGCCACTGTGATACTTACCCAAGGCTCGCTGCTGCATGAGGAATTCTATGCCCTGCGTCGTCTCACGATACAACAAAACAGAAAAAGCCAAATGCAAAGCTCCATCACGGTGAGCTTGCATTTTTTCCTGCAAACCTAGTGCTCGTCCCTGCTGATCGACCAATACAACCTGTTCTTCAATTATCATGAGTTCTATCTTCTACACATCAAAAACAAAAAGGACATGCGAATACTCATCAGCATGTCCTTATTAAATAGTGGCACTGCCAGATAAACCTTTATTTTCCTGAGCGTGTCGCGACTTCAGCATCAAGCTCAACTAGCTTGCTTTTCATCATGTTGCGGCATGTTTTTGATAGCTCACGCACATCTTCTCTTGCTAGCCCTTCCGTCGATACAGGTGGCATAATTTCAACAATCACAACACCGTTATTCCAACGGTTTAATTTGATTTTATCTGTTGAGCTACACACAACAGGTACAACGGGTACTTCTGCACCAATTGCCGCGTGGAAGGCGCCCGTCTTAAACGGTAATAAACCACGACCTCGAGAACGTGTTCCCTCCGGAAACATCCAGACAGACACTTTTTGTTCTTTAATTTTACTGACTATTTGACCAATTGTACCAGCCGCTTTACTACGGTTAGCACGGTCAATCAAAATGTTACCTGTTAGCCAATAAAATTGACCAAATAGCGGCATCCACACCAAGCTTTTTTTACCGACCGTCACAGTCTTAGGCATGATTGCGCCTGAAACGGTAAACAAATCATAATTATTTTGATGATTAGCAACATACACTTTCGCTCCCGAATCATTGGTACTGGCAGCATGGCGAACTTCGAGTTTGACCCCCAATATACGTGTCATCTTGCTAAATAAACGACCTAACGTATACACATGTTTAGGGTTTCGCGGGCTAAACAAACAGTAACCACAACCAAATACAAACATGAAAACGGCAAAAATTGTGATGGCTACAATGCGCAATAAAAATATCATGGAGCTCTCCTCAGCGTACAAGCGTTCGCTAGTATACTCAGGCAAAGAGAAATTACATCAATTATGTGTATTAATTGAACATAAACCTATTTGCACGACTTTCTAGCAAACGAAACTGTTAACTGACAGACCAATAAAAAGAACAAACCCTCCATGAAGAAGGGTTTGTATATAGATTAATTTCTCTAATGTGGCTTATTCAGGACTATCTGACGCCTGCGCTGTAGAGGTAATTTCCAAGCGGGTAACGTTCTGAAGACCACGAGGGAGCATGGTGCCTCGGCGGCCACGTTCACCACGGAAGTTATCCAGATCACTCGCTTTTAAGCCCATCTTTCGCTTACCAGCATGTATCGTGACCTGCTCACCTTGTGGTAATACAATGAGTTGTGACAAGAACTCTTCACGCGATTTAGAACGAGCCGATGGAATATTAATGATCTTATTCCCTTTACCTTTACCTAGTTGCGGTAAATCTTTAATTGGGAATAGCAACATTCGGCCTTCATTGGTAATCACTAAAATCTCATCGGTATCAAGATTCGAGATAGGCTGTGGAGCCATCACTTTTGCTTTTTCTGGTACTGTCAGTAACGCCTTACCGCTCTTATTCTTCGAGACCATATCGGTACTCTTACAAATAAAGCCATAACCCGCATCAGAGCCCATTAGCCACATCTGTTCATCATCGGCCATGAGTACTTGGCGAAGATTAGTGCCTGGGGTTAAATTAAGTCGCCCTGTTACTGGCTCACCTTGGCTACGAGCCGAAGGTAAAGAGTGCGATTCCAACGCATAACTACGACCATCAGAACCAATTAAAATCGCCGGTAGGTTACTCTTACCACGCGCATGAGCTAAGTAGTTATCGCCGGATTTATAACTCAAGCTCGTTGGGTCAACGTCATAGCCTTTCGCATGACGAATCCAACCTTTCTCAGACAATACGACCGTAATGGCTTCACTTGGGATCAAATCTCGCTCAGTTAACGCTTTTGCTTCTGCTCGCTCAACCAATGGAGAACGACGATCATCGCCATACTTCTCTGCATCGGCTTGAATTTCTTTTTTAATTAGCGTGCTTAATCGACGTTCTGACCCTAGAAGTTTCTCAAGATAATCACGCTCTTTGGCAAGTTCATCTTGTTCACCACGGATCTTAATTTCTTCTAATTTCGCTAACTGACGCAGTTTAATTTCTAAAATGGCATCGGCTTGAATAACGCTCAGGTCAAAGCGAGACATTAGCTCCGCTTTTGGATTCTCTTCATTACGGATGATTTCAATAACTTCATCAATATTAAGATAAGCCGCCAGTAAACCGTCCAAAATATGTAAGCGCGCAACCACTTTATCTAAACGATACAGTAAACGACGGCGCACTGTTGAACGGCGGAAAACTAACCATTCAGTGATGATCTCAAGTAAGCCTTTCACCTGAGGACGGCCATCAAGACCCAACATATTGAGGTTTACACGGAAGCTTTTTTCCAAGTCTGTTGAAGCAAACAAGTGGTTCATTAATTGTTCGCTATCAATACGGTTTGAACGCGGCACAATAACGATACGCGTTGGATTTTCGTGATCAGACTCATCACGTAAATCTTCAACCATTGGCAATTTTTTAGCGCGCATCTGGTTCGCAATTTGTTCTAATAACTTCGCACCAGATACTTGGTGTGGCAACGCAGTAATGACGATGTCGCCATTTTCTTTATGCCATATCGCACGCATTCTGATACTACCACGACCAGTTTCATACACTTTCTTTAGGTCATGAGTTGGGGTAATGATTTCTGCTTCAGTCGGATAATCCGGACCTTTAACAAACCCCATTAATTCATCAAGATCAGCTGTTGGATTATCAAGTAAATGCACGGCTGCATTTGCCACTTCACGTGCATTATGAGGTGGAATATCGGTTGCCATACCAACAGCAATACCCGTTATTCCGTTTAATAGAATATGTGGTAACCGTGCCGGTAACATTTTCGGCTCATTCATGGTGCCATCAAAGTTTGGCACCCAGTCAGCCGTCCCTTGCCCTAGCTCGCCCAATAACACCTCAGAAAAGCGTGATAAACGAGATTCAGTATAACGCATTGCCGCAAAGGACTTGGGGTCATCCGGTGCACCCCAGTTGCCTTGACCATCAACGAGCGGATAACGGTATGAGAATGGCTGAGCCATTAATACCATCGCTTCATAACAGGCTGAGTCACCGTGAGGGTGGAATTTACCGAGTACGTCACCAACAGTACGCGCTGACTTTTTATATTTAGCCGTCGCATTTAGGCCCAATTCAGACATGGCGTAAATAATACGACGTTGAACCGGTTTCAAGCCATCGCCAATGAATGGTAAGGCACGATCCATGATTACATACATGGAGTAATTTAAATAAGCGTCTTCGGTGAACTTCCTAAGTGGAAGCTGTTCTACGCCATCCATTGAGACATCAGTCATCGTGGGTTAATCCGTTTAATATATTCATTTTTACGGACTGTTTGAGCGCTTACAAACGCGCTCAAACAGCCCATAAACTCAATCTTATGTATGCTGACACACAATAAAAACGTTATTGAAAACCATGCCTAATTGAATTAAGCATCTGCCATATCGCCTTTATCTTGCAACCAAAAACGACGATCTTCTGCTCGCTTTTTATTTAGCAGCATATCCATCATTTCATTGGTTTTTGCGTCATCATCAATCGTTAACTGAACCAAGCGTCGTGTATTGGGGTCCATTGTCGTTTCACGCAATTGCAGTGGGTTCATTTCACCCAGACCTTTAAATCGCTGAACGTTCACTTTGCCACGCTTGGTACTTAGGCGATCTAAAATACCATTCTTTTCGGCTTCATCCAGTGCGTAATACACTTCTTTAGCCAAATCGATACGATACAACGGCGGCATTGCAATATACACATGTCCGGCACGCACTAAGGCTTCGAAATGCTTCATGAACAAAGCACACAGCAAGGTTGCAATGTGTAAACCATCGGAGTCGGCATCGGCAAGTACACAAATTTTACCGTAACGTAAACCGCTAAGATCATCGCTGTCTGGATCAATACCCAATGCGATAGAAATATTATGTACTTCTTGCGACGCCAGCACTTGATCAGCAGACACTTCCCACGTGTTTAGGATTTTACCGCGCAATGGCATGATCGCTTGGAACATACGATCGCGAGCTTGCTTCGCTGAGCCACCCGCCGAGTCACCTTCCACTAAAAAAAGCTCGGTGCGATTAAGATCTTGTTGAGAACAATCGGCTAACTTACCTGGCAGAGTCGGTCCTGAAGCGATTTTTTTACGGACCACCTTTTTACTTGCGCGCATGCGTCGGTGCGCATTAGCAATACACACTTCCGCGAGTTGCTCAGCAAGTTGTGGTCGCTCGTTCAACCAAAGGCTAAAGGCATCTTTTACAACACCAGACACAAAGGCGGCACATTGACGCGATGACAAACGCTCTTTCGTTTGCCCTGCAAATTGAGGATCTTGCATTTTAACCGACAAAACATACGCACAACGGTCCCAAATATCATCGGCCGTTAATTTCACGCCACGTGGTAGTAAATTACGGAATTCACAGAACTCACGCATGGCATCCAATAGGCCTTGGCGTAAGCCGTTAACATGCGTTCCGCCTTGCGCGGTCGGAATCAAGTTAACGTAACTTTCTGTGATTAATTCACCACCTTCTGGCAACCAAAGCAGCGCCCAATCAGCGGCTTCAATTTGGCTAGTAAATACGCCAATAAAAGGTTCTTCAGGCAGTAAGGTATAACCCTTCACACCTTCAAGCAGGTAATCTTTTAAACCATCTTCGTAGCACCAACGAATGGTTTCATCAGCAATTTTATTGGTAAAAACAATCTCAAGTCCTGGGCATAGCACAGCTTTGGCTTTTAAGACGCTTTTTAGTCGTGTAACAGAAAATTTAGCGCTGTCAAAATATCGAGCATCCGGCCAGAAATGCACACGCGTACCTTTCGCACGGCGCCCACAGGTACCAATCACTTCGAGCTCTGAGACTTTATCGCCATGTTCAAATGCAATTTGATAAATTTGACCATCACGTTTTACGGATACCTCAACACGTTTAGACAAGGCATTTACAACCGAAATACCTACCCCGTGTAAACCACCAGAAAACTGATAGCTATCATTTGAGAATTTACCCCCCGCATGCAGCTTACATAAAATAAGCTCAACACCAGAGACACCTTCTACAGGGTGAATGTCTACTGGCATGCCTCGGCCATCATCAATCACTTCGAGTGATTGGTCAGCATGAAGGATCACTTCTATTTTTCGGGCATGACCAGCCAGCGCTTCATCGACGCTGTTATCAATTACTTCTTGACCAAGGTGATTGGGCCTAGCCGTGTCGGTATACATACCTGGGCGGCGGCGTACTGGCTCAAGGCCATTTAGAACCTCAATGGATCCGGCGTTATAGCTTTGCTCTGTCATATTACGGAAGGCTACTAGAAATTTGGCAACAATAGTCAGTAACCTCGGCTTGGTTGTCAAGCGGAGGTCAACGGTAAAACTCACAATTGTGAGTCGCTCTATAACCTTAACTTATTTGCGGTTATAGGTTTAAGAATTGAATTACATCGGCAGGAAAGCGTTCAAAATCAACAAAACTGTGGTCGCCATCTGGCTCAACGGTTTGCTTACTTGCTGCATATTTGTCTACAGCTTGACGATAATCTAAGACTTCATCACCCATTTGTTGTAACAACCAAAATTGTTTTGGATCAACAAGTTGTTCAACATCCATGGCTTTCAATTCATCAATATGTTGAAGCTCTAGCCAATACTTTTCACTGGTATAAGGATTTACTTGTTCACCAAGATAATCTTGCAGTAATTCATAAGGCTTTACCGCAGGATTAACCAATACCGCAGGAAGCTGATGACGACTATTTAACCATGTCGAAATATATCCACCTAATGAGCTACCCACTAAGCCTATCGTATAATCTTGCTTAAAGTTGCTAACTAAATCATCAATAAATGTGGCAGCTTGTGCCGGATAGCAAGGCATTTGCGGGATCTCAACACGAATATCTGGTCGATGTTGCTTACAGTACTCTGCCATTACCTGCGCTTTTAATGACAAGGGAGAACTGTTGAATCCATGGATATAAAGCAACAACGGTTTCATTTAATAGCCTGCTGAATTAAACAAGGGGATAAAGCGTCTACCTTGTAAACGACAAACATCAGTATTTAACTGCCCTTCTTGGGTTAATTCAAGGTAACGCCAACCAGGGTTAGTTTTATCTAAAGCAAAGTCATTTGAATCGGGTAAAAACTGAATACACGTTGACGGTGTCGCAAGCACACGCACACCATGATATACACAATCAAGTTCTTGATGGATATGCCCACACAAGACTGCACTCACCTTGGGATACTTATCAATGATTTGCCAAAAGGCTTCATTATTGTGCAGCTGATGCTGATCAAGCCAAGCACTTCCCGCCACTAATGGATGGTGATGCAATAATATTAAAGCATGACGTTCTGGGTATGCCTTTAACGTAGCGTCCAGCATCAACAATTGTGCTTCACTTAGCTCACCATGCGGTACGCCCTGAACTTGGCTATCAAGTAGTATGACTTGCCAATAATCCCCTGCAAGCACTTGCTCACACGATTTAATTTGTGGCGATGGCAAAACAGATTGCATAGCAGGCTGATAATCATGGTTACCCGGCAACCAAAAACAAGGTTGAGACCAGCGGGAAATACCATCTGAAAAATGCTGATAAGATTCATCAGTATGATCTTGTGAGATATCACCTGTTGCTACAATAGCTTCAAACGGGCGTGCGGAAGCATCTACAGCGTCTATCACTGCATTAAAACTATCTTTAGTCGCCACCCCCAACAAACAACCCGACTCATCAGCAAATAGATGAGTATCAGTTATTTGAAGTAGAACCACACTATTAGGATTCGTTTGTGGCAAAAAATACGTCTGCAAAACGTCAAAAACCTTGTCTATTCTAATTCAATTAACAAATTGATTGCTTCCTGAGCCCATTCTTGAGGCAATAGGTCAGCCAATCTCCCAAAAAGCGATTAACTTGATGTTTTTCATCTTTTTGATACATACATAAATTGGGATAATCATACCGTGGCTTAAGTCGTGAAATCTGCTGAGCAGAACACACTTCCGCCACTTTTGCATCGTGATATAACCTTACCGTCAAACGCGGCACTAAGTATTCCACTGCATCTGTTTCATTATGCAACCACAAGCAAATCACTGTGGTATAGCGGGTTGACTCAGTAATTTTAAGTCGATATTCATGTTCAAAAACTAAATACGCGCATTCATCTCCGACGTCATCACTTTTAGGCAATAATGGAAGAAGCTTCGCATAATTGGTTTCATACAAACGCATTAAACCCGTTAGATCAACAGTGTATCGCTTATTCAAACGGTGTCCTTAGACCACTGAAAGTGCCATCGGTTTGGTTAATATCATTCAGAACTACTTCGCTAGCACAATCCAAAATTAGCTCGCAATACTTACTATTTACTTTGCAAACGTAAGTAGTTCAACTGCAACCATTGTAGCGCAATGATCGATGCGGCATTCTCAATTTTTCCCGACTCTACCCACTGGTAAGCTTCTTGTCGTGTTATCACATGAACGCGAATATCTTCACCTTCATCAATAAGACCATGAATCCCTTGTGCTTGCGTACTATCAACGCGACCCACAAAGACATCCAATGCTTCAGAACACCCACCAGAGCTCGATAAATAACGAGTCACTTTTTCTAAATCAGTCACCGTTAAGCCAGCTTCTTCTACCGCTTCGCGACATGCAACATCGTGAGCGGATTCACCCGGTTCGATAATGCCAGCAACAATTTCTAACTGCCACGGTGTAAATTCAGCCACCATCGCGCCAATACGAAATTGTTCCAATATCACGACTTTGTCTTCAATGGGATCATAAGGCAGCAATGCCGCAGCGTGACCACGTTCGAATAATTCACGATCAAGTGGCTTACTCCAACTACCATCAAACAATTTATGTCGTAAGCGGTATTTCACCATACTGAAAAAGCCGTTATATACTTTCTCGGACGACAAAATTTCAACATCATCCTTGGTATAAAAAGGTTGGTTTTCACTTAAAGACACTTTTTGGGTCATCCATGCTCTCCTGAATCCCCTATCTTTTCATTCAAAAGGGTCAGCAGCAATGATCAAATTCAACATTTATCATAAATTTTGTGAATTTTTTTAAGTAATCATTCCTAGTTGGATAGTTTACAATCACATATGATTAAATAAACAACGATATATTAAGTAAAACTACGTAATGATCAGTTCCTAGTCAGCTTACTTAAGGTACACTGATTCTTTGCGTATATTTTTATCTTTTATTTTTTATCAGGACCAGGAAAGGCATCCATGAAAAAATTGCTTCCGCTCATTATTAGCGTTGCGCTTGGCAGTTTCAGCCAAACGGCACTGGCTGATGATCTTGCTAACATCTACCAACAAGCAAAACAAAATGATCCTCAGTTATTAAGAGCGGCTTCAGATAAAGATTCTGCTTTTGAGGCAATCAATTCCTCACGTAGTTCATTACTGCCACAGATTAACTTAACGGCTGGATATAACGTCGCGAAATTGGACGGTGATACTGATGGCTTTAACGGTGGTTTGACTCTTAGCCAGTCTATCTATAATCGCTCAAGCTGGATAAATCTCGATATTGCCGAAAAAGTGGCTCGCCAAAGTGATGCTTCTTACGCTGCATCACAACAAGATTTAATCTACCGTGTCGCACAATCTTATTTCGACGTGCTTAAAGCAATGGATGATCTAGAATTTGTTCGTTCTGAAAAAGCCGCGGTCGGTCGTCAATTAGAACAAACTAAGCAACGTTTTGAAGTGGGTCTTTCTGCAATCACTGACGTGCATGATGCTCAAGCTCAATACGATACCGTATTGGCTGATGAAATTCTGAATGAGAACGCACTTACCAACAGCTACGAAGAAATCCGTGAGATCACAGGTCAAGAACACACCAACCTGAATATCTTAGATACGGCACGTTTCTCGGCTAGTGCGCCACAATCGAACGTTGAAAGCTTGCTACAAGATGCAGCCAATGAAAACTTAACCTTGCTAACATCACGTATTTCTCAAGATGTT
This sequence comes from Photobacterium frigidiphilum, assembly GCF_003025615.1. Lineage (GTDB taxonomy): Bacteria > Pseudomonadota > Gammaproteobacteria > Enterobacterales > Vibrionaceae > Photobacterium > Photobacterium frigidiphilum. Next base: position 43,103 of record NZ_PYMJ01000012.1, read on the forward strand.
GCACGTGATAATATTTCACTTGCTGAATCCGGTCATTTACCAACATTGTCGTTTGATGCAGGTTACAACTACGATGATAAAATTAGTATTACCGATGAAGGTACATTAACGGCAGGTATCAATTTAAACTTACCCGTTTATACCGGTGGTAGAACAACGTCTGAAGTGAAACAAGCACAGTTTAATTATGTGTCTGCGAGCGAAGATTTAGAAGGTTCATACCGTGGTGTTGTAAAAGACGTACGTGCTCTTTATAACAACATAAATGCCACGATTGGTGCTATCCGCGCTTATCAACAATCAGTTATTTCTGCTAAATCAGCATTAGAAGCAACTGAAGCTGGTTTTGATGTAGGTACGCGTACCATTGTTGACGTTCTTGATGCTACACGTCGTTTATACGATGCAAACCGTCAGCTATCAAGCTCTCGTTACCAGTACATCATCAGTCAAATTCAGCTTAAGCAAGCAGTTGGTTCATTGAATGAACAAGACATCATTGATGTTAACAAAGGCTTGATTGCTGCTAAGAAGTAATCTTCTCGTTCGCATTACTTCAATCGAATACTGCTTCTATTGAATAGTACTTCGAAGTAGATAGTGCAATGATACCAATATAAAAAAAGCGCCATACACTATGGCGCTTTTTTATGCTTCAATTCCAGCGAATGGAATTAAAAACCACCACTTATCCAGAGTGAACCAGAATAGTATTAACCTTTACCACCACGAATCGCTTCAATGATCTTACTGGTAGAGCAACCATCTTCAAAACTCAGAATGCGCACTTCGCCACCAGCAGCGATAACCTCTTTTCCGCCCGCAATATCTTCCGGTTTATAATCACCACCTTTAACCAGCAGACTGGGTAATATCTCACTAATTAAACGTTGAGGCGTTTCTTCCGTAAATGGAACCACCCAATCAACAGCACCTAGACCTGCTAATACCGCCATACGACGATCTTCAGGGTTAACTGGACGACCAGGACCTTTTAGACCTTGCACTGAGCTATCAGAATTCACCGCAACAATTAAACGATCACCTAATTTAGCGGCCTCTGCTAGATAAGCAACATGACCCGCATGCAAGATATCAAAGCAACCATTCGTCATCACAACCGTTTCACCACGTTGTCTTGCTACCGATACGGCTTGCTTAAGCTCTGTTTCTGCGATCACGCCATAGCCACTATCTTGGCTACCATAAATAGCTTCAGTAAGCTCAATGGTTGATAGCGTCGAGGTGCCTAACTTAGCGACCACTACACCTGCAGCGGCATTGGCTAGTTTACAAGCATCCGCTAACGATTTTCCCGCAGCAACAGAAGAAGCTAATACTGAAATCACCGTATCGCCAGCACCTGTTACGTCATAGACTTCTTGAGCAAGTGTCGGCAGATGCAAAGGTGCTTGTCCTTTTTGTAACAAGGTCATGCCATGTTCACTGCGTGTAACCAATAGCGCTTCAAAATCAAATCGCTCGATCAGCTCAAAACCTTTTGCTACGAGTTCATCATCGCTCGTCACTTTACCGGCAACAAGTTCGAATTCAGATAGATTAGGGGTTAATAATGTAGCGCCACGGTAGCGTTCAAAATCGGTACCTTTAGGATCGATAAAAACAGGCTTACCCGCTTCACGTGCTAGCTTAATCATGGCACTGACATGCTCCAGTGCACCTTTCGCATAATCAGACAAGATAACCGTTTTTACATGCGTTAGAGATTGCTCTAAACGCGGCAGAATAAGGTCCTTATCCACACCATGGAAACCTTCTTCAAAATCTAACCGGATCATCTGCTGCCCACGGCTCATTACACGTAATTTGGTAATGGTTGGGTAATCAGGCAACGACACAAAATCACACCGTACATCTAGCGAGGTCAGCTTTTCATTTAAGGCTTTCGCTGGCTCATCTATCCCTGTTAACCCAACTAAATGAACATGCCCACCTAAGGCGGCAATATTCATTGCAACGTTTGCAGCACCACCAGGGCGTTCTTCGATCTGCTCAACTTTGACTACTGGTACTGGCGCTTCAGGCGAAATACGCCCAGTGGGTCCATACCAATAACGATCAAGCATGATGTCTCCAACAACCAGAACACTAGCTTGATCATAATCAGGAAGAGTCAGTTTCATTTTTATCTCCGGGATAGTGAAAACCGCCAAATACTAACATAAAGTGAAAATGCCTTACATTATGGCGGTTTTAATACACTTAGTTGGCTTTGACCAATAATAAGCGCTATTAATTTATTTTAAGTATTCGTTAAACCAATGATTATTTTAATAACTATATATTACTCATCACTGTTTGGTACTAAGTATTCTTGCCAGATCTGCTGTACAGTTCCACGCTCTGTGACAAACTGTGATTCATCAACATAAGCGGATAATCCAAGTAAGTTCAAACGGTGAATATCATCACGCATTACGCAATACGCTTGCTTCAATGCTGATGCTTGAGGCAAGCTCAATACTTCACATTCCGCCATAGTATCAAAAATACGAACATTATCAGACCAGCGTGTTAAATAAGGTTCAGTATGTGAATGTTGTAGTACCAAATATTGCGCTAAAAATTCAATATCAGTAATACCACCGTTATCTTGCTTTAAGCCAAACATACCGGCTTTTTTACTGCCTAAATGATCACGCATTTTATGACGCATGCTCACTACATCTGCCTGTAGTGATTGGGTATCTCGAGGTTGAGTTAAAATGCGTTTTCGAACATCAGAAAAAGCATCGAATAATGGCACATCGCCATAGATCATTCTGGCACGCACTAATGCTTGGTGTTCCCATGTCCATGCTTCTTTTTGTTGGTATTCATCAAAAGACTCAACAGTACTTACCAATAGACCAGAGGCACCTGACGGGCGAAGACGCACATCAATTTCGTATAACACCCCAGAAGATGTTCGCGTCGAAAACAAATGTACAATACGCTGCGCTAGCCTTAAATAAAACTGACGCCCATCAATCTCTTTTTTACCGTTGGTATAAACATCGGCGGGGCAATCATGTAAAAAGACCACGTCTAAATCAGAACCGTAGCCTAATTCCCAGCCGCCGACTTTTCCGTAGCCTATAACACCAAAACCTTTGCCATTACGATCAACTAAATGGGTGGGCTCACCATACTTCTCGGCCATTTGTAACCAAGCTTGGTTAACCACTGCTGTGATAATTGCCTCAGCAAGGTATGTAAGGTGATCACTCACGGCCATCAAGGGTAACGCACCCGCGATATCAGCCGCTGCAATGCGTAATAATTGCGCTTGCTTATACTGACGAATAGCCTCCATTTGTTGCTCCATATCCTCTTCAGGGATACGAGCAAGGTATTCGCGTAACTCATCACCATATTGATCCAATGGGGTTGGGTTATATAAATGTTGAGGATCCAATAACTCATCAAGCAAAATAGGGTATAGCGTTAGTTGCTCTGCCACCATCGGGCTCGCGGCACATAATCGAATTAGCTGACCCAGCGCCGCGGGGTGTTCCCCAAGCAATTCAAGATACGTGGTGCGGGTTGCAACTCGCACAATTAATTTAGTCACTCGCGCCAATACGGCTGAAGCATCAGAGCGTGGAACAATACGAGATAAAACTTCAGGCATCAGCTTTGCGAGGACTTCTCTACCTCTTGGCCCTAACGTACGCTTCGATAATTCTGCTTTCATCCCCAATATGGTACTAACTTGGCTAGCGGGATCTGCCGCATCGAGTTCTGCCATAATACTCAACAGAACATCCTCATCTTTCGCCATTGCCCACATTTCATGATATTGCTCACTAACAGAGCATCCAGCGTCATCCTCGTCAGTACCGATAATATCGTCAAATACAAGGTGGACCGCACTCATATGTAGTTCAATGGCTTCAAACAAGGATTGCCAATCTGCATAGCCCATCGCAAACGCTAAGCGTATTTGATCTAATGGCTTATCGGGTAAGGTTTGGGTTTGTTTATCATCAATCGCTTGTAGCAAGTTTTCTAACTTTCTTAAAAAGCAGTAGCCCAGCTCAAGGTGCTCAATTTGTTTTTCTGGCAGTAATGCCAATTGCTTCATTGCAGCCAAGGTTTTCAATAAGCTACGACCACGTAAACTTGGCTCTCGTCCGCCGCGAATGAGCTGGAATGACTGGGCAATAAACTCAACTTCGCGAATACCACCAGAACCTAACTTAATATTATTACTAAGACCACGACGTCGCACTTCGCTGCTGATCATAGATTTCATGCGACGCAATGCTTGAATGGCACTGAAATCGATATAACGACGGAAAACAAAAGGACGTAACATTTGACGTAACTCTTGGTATTGGGTAAAGCTTTCACGCCCCATTACACGCGCTTTGACCATCGCATAACGTTCCCAATCTCGCCCTTGCTCTTGGTAATAATCTTCTAGTGCCGCATAACTCATCACTAAAGGACCACTATCACCAAATGGGCGTAACCGCATATCAACACGATAACAAAAACCATCATAGGTTGGCTGATCAAGTGCCTTTATTAAACGCTGACCTAAACGGGTAAAGAATTGGGCGTTTGCCATGCTACGACGCCCCCCCACCGTATCGCCATTTTCGGGGTAAGTAAAAATCAGATCAATATCAGAAGAAAAATTTAGTTCTCCGCCACCTAACTTTCCCATCCCAAGCACCAACATCGGCTGCGCTTCACCTGCAGAATTTGTCGGCATACCCCATTCTTTACAACATTGATTATAAAGCCATTGATACGCTTCCATAATAAGGGCTTCAGCAAGCTGAGAGAGGTGCGCAAGGCTTTGCTCTAATGTGGACTTATTCGTGAAATCGCGCCACGCAATCCACACCATTTCTTGGCGTCGAAAGGCGCGTAATTGACGCATTAACCCGACATCATCAGCCGTGGTCACTAGCTTTATTTCAAGTTGTTGACGGTATTGCTCTGCGTGCTCTTTATCATCAATATGTTCGGATAGCCAAGGTAATAATTGCCCATCGCACACTAGGGATGATGCAATAAAATCACTTAAACCAATTACGGTTTCAAGTTCATTTTGGCGCTCTGTTGGCCACTGAGCCAAGAGTTCAGGATGGGCTTGTTGAAGTTTATCTAACGCTTTGGTTGCGGCTATAGACAACAATTCAGGTCGCTCTAGGTGTTGAGTCATCGCAGTTCCTTTGATCCTTTTTCCTGATGAGCTTATCGCTCACGCCATTTCTATCGCCAAATAATATAAAGCGTGTATACCCAAGTCACCTCAAGGTGAATCTTGCATCCTGAGGTGACTTGGGTATATATCAATTACGATACCACAAAGAAACGCCCACCTAGAGGTGGGCGCTTTATAAAAACATTGAAGATGAGTGCTTTCTCACTACTCGATGATTTTTACACTTTAAATGCTTGGATCTTCCCTTCCAAATCATTAGCGTAAGCTTGCATCGTGTCTGATGTTTCTGACAATTCAGTCACAACCGTCACAGAGGCTTCAACCAATTCACGAACATTGGTTAAATTTTGATTCATCTCATCAGCTACTGCCGTTTGCTGTTCAGCAGCCGAGGCTATGTGGAAGTTCATATCATTGATTTTTTGCACTTGCTCAACGATTTTATCTAACTCGCCACCAGCTCGAGTCACTAAATCTACCCCTTCAGCGGCTTCAACAACACTTTGCTCCATTAAACCAACAGCTTGATTCGCACTATTTTGCAATTGAGAGATCATCTCTTGAATCTCGACCGTGGCTGTTTGGGTTCGCTGCGCCAAATTACGCACTTCATCTGCCACAACGGCAAAACCGCGTCCGGCATCGCCCGCACGTGCCGCTTCAATAGCAGCATTCAGTGCCAGTAAGTTAGTTTGCTCTGAAATACCTTGAATAGTGACAATCACACTGCCAATTTGATCAACACGTGCTTCCACTTGATTTACCGCACCAGCCGATTGTGTAATATCTTGAGATAACTGATTAATAGTAACAATGGTTTTCGAGACAAACTCTTGCCCCTGTGCCGCTTGCTCAGATGTGCCTTCAGTGGTATTTGATGCATCACGAGCATGCTCAGCAACCGTTTGTACCGTCGATGTCATTTCACTCATCGCTGAGGCGAGTTGATCAATTTCAATAAATTCTTCTTTAGCAGATTCTTTCGTTTCCACCATACTAATCGACATAACCTCAGCCAAGCATGACAGCTCTGCTGATGTTTCACGTTGATTACCCATCACTTCACGCAATTGCACTCGTGTTCGTTCAAGCTCACGCGCCAGATCGCCATATTCATCATTGCAATCCATACTAATCGGTTGAGATAAATCACGATCAGCCAACTTTTTAATACTATCAGCTAAATACTGTGTCTGGCGTAACATCACGCTTGAGCCGCCCAATAGAATCATCACGAATGCCACAATCATTAAGCCCGTTTGCCAAGCAACCTGGGTAAGGAAATCATTGTAGTAACCATCAGCGACTGACGCAGACTGTGATGCAACAACCAGCCAATTCCACTGAGGTAATTCAATCGCATAGTCAAAACGTGCCTGATCGTTAAGAACAACAGATCCTGCACCAGTATGCTGTGAAAAATACCGCGCTAAAGAGATACCTTGATCAGTGGTGTCCGTTAAATTACTGATAGAACGGGCCGTAGGATGACCAATCACCTTTCCAGTATCACGCTCAACTAAATAGAGGTATGCACCTTCTTGCCAGCTTGCGGCTTGTGTATTAATTATTTGCTCTGCCATTGCCTTGCCGCTTTCGCCTTGGGCAAGGAAATTATTTAATAACGCAGCGTTCGCTTGGGCTAACTCTTCAGAGCGATCTTGTTGAATCTGAACAACTGACTGATGAAAGGTCTTTGCATCCCATAATTGCTTGCCAATCAGTAGCAACGTACTGAATACCATTAACAATACGAGCTTAGGCACAAGACGTATATTTGTTAATCCTTTTTCCCATGGTTTGAACACCATCTTGGTCATTTGGTATCTCCCTATTAATCGTGCGCTGGCCTCAACGATCTCAGTTGTTTATAGTGATAGCGATATCATGTCCAACAAACCGATTGCTTTACCCATTGAATCAAAAAAGCCTGAATTATTTCAAAGCTCAAAAAAACTATAGCTATATTAACTATCGGCAGCAGATTGTGAAGATTAAATGATGAAAAAGATCGACGGCGTCAAACATGAATTGCATCCCATGAGTCTGATGGCTTTAATATTATCTTTCATGTCGTTAGCGATTGTGACCAGCTTAATATTTATTCCGCAAACAGATGATGCTTACAGGCTATTTCTGGGCATTGACACATTTATCTGTTTAATGTTTTGGTGCCAATTATTGACCGATTTATGCCGTTCTAAGCAAAAAAGCAATTACCTTAAAACCCATTGGTTAGACTTTATTGCCAGCATTCCAATCATTGAACCTGTTCGTTATATCCGTATATTGCAAATATTTCGCGTGTTACGGCTAATTCGTTCTAGCCAGCAAGTTTTAGCTCATATCCGAAGTAATCGCCGGGAAGCAACGGTCGCCACCATCTTTTTATTAATAACGGTACTTGTAACTGTCGGTTCTGCGCTGATATTGATTTTAGAAGGTAGCGACCCTAACGCTAATATTCACTCTGCTACTGATGCCGTATGGTGGGTATTTGTAACCATTTCGACCGTCGGTTATGGCGACCATTATCCTGTCACGACTTCCGGTAAATTATTGGCTGCTATCATTATAATTTGTGGGGTTGGTTTGTTTGGTATGGTGGCAGGTTTAGTCAGCTCCGTTGTTTCTGACCCACAAAAACAGAAAGAAGTTAATGAAAAGAAGCATCAAAAAGAATGGCTACAAATGCTTGATATACAAAAGCGGCTTCTTGAGCGATTAGAAACTTTAGAATGTCGTTTAAGTGAAAAAGCGGGAACAGAACAACACGAAAATATAAAAGATGAGCATAAAAAAGCGCCCCATCAATAGGTGCGCTTCTTTCTATATGATCTCAAAGATGAGCATAACAATTAGTCATTTTCACTGCCAAGCGGATCTTTATGGCCAGTACGGGGTTAATTCAACCCCCATTTGACGCGTCTGATCCATCGCATGAATCAATGACTCTTCTTTACGACTTAGCCATTTTTCAATCTGAGCTTGATCTTCTTCATCGTCTTGAAGGGCCACAAGAGAACGAACCACATCTAACTGGTGGAGATCTTCAATACCTTGTAAAAGGTCTTGCCATGGCATTCTAAAATACGAACGTTTACCTTCATCATACAGCTCAGCAAAACACATCCCACTCATCAAATTGCGTAATAACCGAGGCTGTTGATCAAAATAATCAATCCGGTTTAATTCACGAGAAGAGGGAAAAACATCTTGTAACTCTTCCCATGAACGAGATAACGCACTATCAGAAAACGGTTTAATATTATCCGCTAATTTATTACGCATTTTGTCATCAAGGAATGGCTGCCAACCTCGACTTAAAATCCAACGGCTTAAATCAAGCAACAAACCGCAATATCGTGCAGATTGTAATAGCTGCAACATATCACTGGCAGTCGGTAGCGCTTCAAAGCGAGCATCCAACTGCTGAAGCAATGGTTTACGGGCATTTAGCTTTTTCAGTAAACTCCCTTTTTCTGCCTGAATCGCCACAATCTTTGACGCTTCATTTAACCACTGAAGTTCACCTTCAAGCCACTGTAACTCTTGTCGAATTAATGCACTCGCACGGCGAGGAATCACGCCACCAAAAACAACAAAGGCTTGTCGGATCAAACTTAAGGCATTTTTAAGTTCGCTAAGCGCGGCTAGATCATGACACTCAGCAAAAATCTGCTCATGATAATGCCAATGTCCTAAAGCATGTTCTAACGTATTTACGAAAACCGTTTCAACTGAATCTTCAGGTTCGACATTCACAAAGGTCAACGCTTTAACATCATCACCTTCATACCCCGCCGCGAGACGATAGCCTCGTGCCGCTTTACTTAAATTACCCAGACGCATACCGCCTTCGGTACAAAGCTCACGAGCTAGTATAAACAAAACATCGGTTTGTCCGGAAATCAGCTCTAACTCAACTTCGCAGATGGGGGTTGTTTGGCCATTTGCACTGACATGTCCCTGATCAAAAGCCAATTCAATCTGGCTACCATCAGGCATTGCGACCAACCATTGTTGCCGCTCGAAATCAGTTGAAAATAGTGGCTGAAGTTGTTGTTGAATATCGGCAACATCAACACTTTCTGGCCATGCATCGACCGGATGCAAAGTAAGATCAGGTACCGTGCTATTGGTTTCAGCGTTGTATTCCGGACGCTGATGCAACCCCGCAACAACACGACCCGCCGTTTTTAATGTCTGAACATATACGTCATCATAACGACGAATGCGTAAACCTATATCATGCTGTCGCAAAATTTGTTCGGGTGTGTCGAAGTAGACGTTGCCTAGCATTCGGCTGCTTTGCTGCAGTATTTTCGATTCAGATATTTTGCGCAATAAATGACTCGAAAATTCCGGCGAAACGAAAAGCTTCAGTTCTATCTCAGTTTCCATAGTTATACCTATAAACAGTGGCAAACCAAGGATATTTCCTTATGCGCTTGGGGGCAAGAGAGAAATATCAACAAAAGCTTGATCAAAAGTGTTTCCCCTATACTTAGTTATACGTTACCATGCGCGCCTCAATGACCATCGCTCAAGAATTAGCCATTTTAGGCACTCTCTCAGGTTGATCGGCTATGCCAGTAAATACAATAATGGGGCTCTTTGCTAAATCCCCAATGAAACCACTGCAACGTCACGTTACTCGCGTAAATGAATGTTGCGATTTGCTTATACCATTCTTTGAAGCATGTAATGCTGGAGACTGGGACAAAGCATCTCACTTACGTGAACAGATTTCGCAACTTGAAAAAGATGCGGATGTATTGAAGCGTGAGATCCGTCTAAAGCTTCCTCGTGGCCTTTTCATGCCAGTCGACCGTACTGACATGTTAGGACTTCTTACTCAACAGGATAAACTAGCCAATCTATCAAAAGACATCGCAGGTCGAGTCTTAGGTCGTAAGCTACAAATCCCTGCCGTTATGTATCCTGATTTCGTCGCATACGTTCAACGCTGTCTTGACTCAGCTGACCAAGCTCGTCGAGTGATCAATGAATTGGATGAACTGCTAGAAACAGGCTTCAAAGGCAGAGAAGTAACGCTTGTTGCCGAAATGATTAATCAGCTTGATGTCATCGAAGATGATACTGACAGCATGCAGATTGTCTTGCGCCAACAGCTTATGTCTATCGAAGACCAATACAACCCGGTAGATGTAATGTTCCTTTATAAAATTCTCGAGTGGGTTGGCGGTATCGCTGATCAGGCACAACGTGTCGGCTCGCGATTAGAAATCATGCTATCGCGCTCTTAAAGCACGAGAATTTAAAATAACAAGGTTTTACAATGGAAATCCTGGCTAACTACGGCACCATTCTTATTTTGGTGGCGGCTATCTTCGGTCTTTTGATGGCGATTGGTATTGGTGCAAATGATGTTGCCAATGCTATGGGTACTTCAGTAGGTTCAAAGGCACTTACCGTTAAACAAGCAATCATCATTGCGATGATTTTTGAATTCGCAGGTGCTTACCTTGCGGGTGGTGAAGTAACAGATACTATCCGTAAGGGTGTTATCGACATGTCGTTTTATGCTGATCAACCAGAAGTTTTGGTTTACGGTATGATGTCAGCTCTTCTTGCTGCTGGAACATGGTTATTGCTGGCTTCTTATATGGGCTGGCCGGTATCAACAACACACTCAATCATCGGTGCTATCATCGGTTTTGCGTGTATTTCTGTTGGTACTGAAGCTGTGGATTGGCAGTCGGTACAGGGCATTGTCGGTAGCTGGCTTATTACCCCATTAATTTCAGGTCTCTTTGCTTACCTGATCTTTGTCAGTGCTCAGCGCCTCATTTTCGATACTGATAACCCCTTGATAAATGCCAAGCGTTTTGTCCCTATTTACATGTTTATCACTGCGATGGTCATTGCGTTGGTAACAATTACAAAAGGTCTAAAACACGTTGGATTACATCTATCAAGTGGTGAAGCTTGGGCGGCATCGGCAGCTGTATCTACTCTGATTATGATTTTTGGTTATATCTATATCAGTAAAAAATACACTGACGATGGTAGCTCAGTTGATAGCAATGGCTATGCTGGCGTAGAACGCGTATTCAGCCTATTAATGGTTGTTACAGCGTGTGCGATGGCATTTGCTCATGGTTCCAATGATGTCGCTAATGCAATTGGTCCACTGTCTGCGATTGTATCAACCGTTCAGAACATGGGACAAATTGCAGAGAAAACAACAATAGCATGGTGGATTCTACCATTAGGTGGTGTCGGTATTGTTATTGGTCTAGCAACAATGGGGCATAAAGTAATGGCCACCGTTGGTACTGGTATTACGGAACTAACACCAAGTCGAGGCTTTGCTGCTCAGTTAGCAACAGCATCAACCGTGGTATTAGCATCTGGTACTGGTTTACCAATCTCTACAACACAAACGTTAGTTGGTGGTGTAATTGGTGTCGCTTTTGCCCGTGGTATTGGAGCGTTGAACTTAGGCGTTGTACGTAACATCGTCGCGTCTTGGGTTGTAACGTTACCTGCTGGTGCCCTACTTGCTGTTGTTTTCTTCTACATCATACAAGCTATTTTTGGTTAAGCGTGACTCAGGTTCAAAAGAGGGAGGCTTTGCCTCCCTCTTTTCTTGCACCTAAGGCACAAACTTTTTAGTATCTGTGCTCTTAAAGAATACGGCTCCTCAAGGATCAAATTGTGAAGCATCTAATTAGCATTTTATTATTAGCTTGCGCTGTTGTTACAGCTCCTGTGCAAGCTGAGCAAGTTCGTTACATTTCGGATAATTTATTCACTTACATGCATAAAGGTCCAAGCACTCAATTTCGTATTATCGGTAGTGTGAATGCGGGTACCAAAGTTGCATTACTAGAAACCAACAAAGAAACGGGCTTTAGTCGCGTTACCGATGATCGTGGACGCTCCGGTTGGGTAAACTCAGACTTCGTTTCTCGTCAAGTTGGCTTACAAGCTCGTGTACCTGCACTTGAAAGTGAATTAACAAAAGTAAAAGCAGCGCTTGCTGAAGCGACAAAATCAAGCGATGAGCAAAATGCAGGATTGAAAAATTCACTGGCGCTACGCAATACTCAAATCAGTGAAATGGAAGAGAAAAGCATTAATATGAATGATCAATTAACGGCATCTCAAGCCGAAATTCGTGAGTTACGTGCGAAAATTGACACTCAGAAAGATGATCTACTCATGAAGTGGTTTACGTATGGCAGTATGGTGGCGGGCTTTGGCTTGCTACTTGGTCTAGTACTTCCACATATCATTCCACGTCGCCGTAAGCGTAATAACGGCTGGGCGTAATAATAGATTACCTAATAAAAATGGCAGCCTATGGGCTGCCATTTTTTTATCTATTAACGGTATACCCAAGCCTCCTCAAAACACTTACCACTCAGAAAGCGCTGGCATCGAAACTAAATAACCATCGAATGCCAACACAACTTGGCGTGGATCAATTCGGTAGATTTTCACACCATCAGTGACCTCATCACCTTCAAACACCTCTCGACCATTCACTTTCACCCAACGGCTTTCTGGCGTTGATGAGTAAATATGCTGCTCAAAGTTCAGTGACGGTAAGCGCTCCTGAACGGCAACAGGCAATTGACCAAGAGGCACAATGGCTGGCTCAGGGTTAGTTTGCGGCACTGCTCGTCTTTCTGTGGGTTCGCTATCGTAATACGGCGTCTCATCTGTTGCTGCAATCGCCGATTTCAACTGCCGGGCGAGCTGTGGTGATAAGCCCGATAAATCAAGGTTATCCAATTGCAAAAGATCGGTCTCGGATGATGCTGAGCGATCACGACTTGCACTTTCATTGGTATAACGTTCTGCCCCCTTACGAGGTATCGGTACGCTTGCTGGTCGAGTATCGGTCTGAATCTCAGCATAGGCAGGTTGAGCGAAATATTGTCTATCACCTAAAGGCAATGGCTCAGTCACTAACTCTGGATAGGCTAAAAACACAAATTGACCGTCTGCGCTGCTTACCCTTGCTGGCTTAGCCTTTACCGATTTAACCGTCGTTACGCTCTGTATCACACGCTCAGGGGCAATAACGCGTACTTCCTGAGGCTGAGTCAATGGTTCAAGCGATTGTGGCGTTAACACTGTTTCAGAAGACACTTGTATCTTATAACCGACGATCAATACGGCCGGTAGAATAGCTATCACTAAGGGCAGTAACCAACCAGATACTTTCGGTGTCAGTTTATCTTGTTTTAATGGATGTACCGTCGCATTGCCATGGGGTACCTGATGAGTAACAGGCTGAGATTGTTGTGCTGAGTGTCCTTGCTCTGACTGCTCAATCGCGTTCAACAAATTGGACATTAGCTTCTCTCCGGTTGCAATGTCGGGCCAGGCAGATTCAACGCAGAATCAAGTACCATTAGCGTCAAAGGACCCGCTATACCATCTGCAGCTAAATCTTGCGATCGCTGAAAACGACGCAATTTATCTAATACCGATTGACCAAAATAATCAGAATGGGTTTGAGTTTCTCCTAAAAAGGAATTGAGTTGCTGACTAAGCCATGCAACACGTGGCCCTTGCTGACCATAACGAATGGTTGTTTTACTACCATGAGGAGGACGCCACAATAAGGTATATTCACCCTGCCAGTGTTGTTCAAACCACTCGGGTTTAACTGCAATCCGTTCGCCACCAAATAATAACTCAATGCGCTTTGCTGTAACGGCATAAACAACGGCATAAAACGTTTGTTGCTGGCTATCTTGTAAAGTCACCATTGCTGGGCGATTGATTAAACCTAATCGATTTAGATCCGTATTACCTTGATGGCAAGTCAATTGAATTCGTTGGCTCGTTGTACAATTCGCTTGGTTAAGCGCGGTGTCAAACCCCCACAATTGATAAAGCGATTGCATGGCTTGTCGTTCATGTCGACTTTGCGTTATCGCCGCTTGAAGACGTTCTACTGGTGTCGCCACTTTAACAATTTCAACCTCTTCAACAGATTCAGCAAAAACAGGAGCGGGTTCGTTCACGTGAACGGTAGAAACGGGTACTGTTGTTACAGTAGCTGTCGCGGTATAACCGTCTTCCTGCTGGCTGCTCCAATACCAGCCACCACCAGCGAGTAAAACAGCTACCAGCGCTGTCGTTCCCCATCGAATGAATCCTGCTGGTATTGCTGCAGAAGAATAGCGAGCCGCTTGAGCTGCAGGTAATTGCCAACTAAGCACATCATCACATGCCTGAGTCATCATCACCTTGGTGACTTGGTGGCGTGAATGTTGACATGCTCGCTGCATCGCCTTATCACAGACAAGGTTAATCAGTCGTGGAACCCCACCCGTTGCTTTTGCAAGCTGACGAACAACTGAAGTATCAAACACAGGGTAAAGACAATTTACCGCGCGTAAACGGTAATTCACATATTCACCGACTTCATCTGGTGTTAATGGCAGTAAGTGATAGCGAGAGGTTATACGTTGAGCCAATTGACGAAGGTTGTCTTGTTGCAACAAATATTGCAATTCAGGCTGCCCGATCAACACTACTTTCAGCAACTTACGGCTATCCGTTTCTAGATTAGTCAATAACCGTAGTTGTTCCAGCACATCAGACATTAAATGCTGCGCTTCATCGACTAACAGTAAAGTTTGCTTTCCTTCACTGTGATTCTTCAATAAATGTTGATAGATAGTGTCTGTTAAGACTTTAAAGCTCGCATTGTCCACATAACCCAACCCGAGCTCATCACAAATAGCAGCTAACAAGTCATGAGCCGACAAAGCAGGGTTAAGAATAACCGCCACTTGTGTTTCTTGGGTTAAGCGAGAGATTAATGCGCGTAATACCGTCGTTTTCCCTGTTCCCACTTCGCCCGTTAATAGCGCAAAACCGCCACCATCAGACAGCCCTGCCAACATGTGAGTGAGAGCTTCCCTGTGTCGCTCGCTTAAATAAAGAAAGCGAGCACTTGGAACAATCGAAAATGGCGTTTCAGTTATCCCGAAAAAATCCTTGTACATGATTTATACTCTGCACCTAAATAGACTTAATTCATAATCCGACACAGTTCTCTTTTATAAGTTCGATAACGCCGCTAGAAAGGAGTTGATTCTAATAATGCCTTTTGTAGATGCGTTACATCAATGTGTAGAACGTGTATGGATCGTTAATATTCAAATAGTTATTGCTGTGTTCTAATAAAGCAAAAGACCCTTTGATAGGTACCATTGTATACCTTCAGGATTCAATGACACTACCAAGGAAGCAAAAGGTCTGAACTTCAAGCAATAATTAGACCTATACCCATGATACTTCAAGGTGCAAAGTCAGCAAGGCAAATCGAGCCAAGATGCTAGGCATAAAATTGAGGTATAGTTATGCTACATAGAGATTTTATAACAACGCAGATTGGTGCGAGTTGCCTTACCCTACGGGGCGCAAGCTAGAAAACCAGCTCAGCGTTGCAACAATCAACAAGGGAATACCATTACCTCATGTTGCGCCTTGTTCTGGTCTCCGAGCTTGTGCCTGACAAAGCACCTTGAGGTAACATGGGTATATGATACATCTTTGCTAAATAAACAGCGGGAATATAGGAGCAAATTTTGCAGACATATCTTGTCGGTGGTGCAGTACGTGACGCACTGTTAGGGTTGAAAGTCGTCGATAAAGACTGGATGGTCGTAGGGGCAACACCAGAACAAATGCTTGCTCAAGGTTATGAGCAAGTGGGTAGCGACTTTCCGGTATTCTTACACCCAAAAACGAAACAAGAATATGCCCTAGCACGCACCGAGCGTAAATCAGGCAAAGGCTATACTGGCTTCATTTGTTATTCCGCACCTAACGTGACCTTAGAGCAAGATCTAATGCGCCGCGATCTCACCATTAATGCGATTGCACAAGAAAATGATGGTCGTTTAATTGACCCCTATAACGGTCAGCAGGATCTTAATAACAAGATATTACGCCATGTTTCTCCGGCTTTTGTTGAAGACCCATTACGCGTGCTTCGTGTGGCACGTTTCTCTGCTCGCTTTGCGCATTTAGGCTTCACGATTGCGCCTGAAACTATCGCCCTCATGCAAGAAATGGTTGTTGCAGGCGAACTCGAAGCATTAACCCCTGAGCGCGTATGGAAAGAGTGGGAGAAGTCATTATCGACAGAAAACCCAGAGGTCTTTCTTACCGTATTACGCCAATGTGGCGCGTTAAAGGTGGTAATGCCAGAAATCGATGCATTATTTGGTGTTCCACAGCCAGCGCAATGGCATCCTGAGATTGATTGCGGTATCCATACTTTGATGGTGGCGAAACAAGCCGCAGAGTTATCATCAGATAAAGTGATCCGTTTTGCTGCTCAAGTACATGATCTCGGTAAAGCCCTTTCACCGAAAGCAGATCTACCTAGCCACAAAATGCATTGTAAAGACGGGCTAAAACCTATTAAAGCCTTATGCCAACGTTTACGCGTACCCAATGATTACCGTGATACAGCCTTAATGGTATGTGCTCAACACACCAAAATTCATCACGCCAATGAAATGCGATCTGCTACATTTGTAAATATTTTGGATCAAATTGATAGCTGGCGAAAACCCGAGCGCGTTATTCAGCTTGCACTTTGCTGTCGCGCAGATGCTCGCGGCCGTACAGGACATGAAAATGATGCCTATTTACAAGCTGACATTTTACTCGCCGCATTTGATGCCGCTCAGCAAGTTGACGTAAAACCTATTGTTGCGGCGGGCTTTAAAGGAAAAGACATCAAAGAACAATTAGCGATTCATCGCACTGCAGCAGTGGAATTAGCCATAAAGCCTTTACAATCTAAAGCTTAAGCAATGAGACATTTTTAAATAAAAATAAAGCCCTGTAACCGAACCTATTTATAATAGACACGGTTACAGGGCTTTTTTATATCCGTACTCAAATGCTAGGTGCGACGTACTATTTACTTACTAAGTACTCTTTATTTACTAAGTAAAAAAGCAATAAGACCGAAACCCAGCACTAAGCGATAAATTACGAAAGGCATCATACCTACGCGTGTTACCAGCTTTAGAAATGCATGAATACACGCATAAGCACTAATGAATGACACTGCAATCCCGATACTTAATGCGCTGAAATCAATTGGTTCACCGCTTGTCACCAGTTTCAAACCAAGGTAACTGCCCGCTAACACAATAATCGGTATCGACATTAAAAATGAAAAACGCGCAGCCGCTTCACGGGTAAAACCTAAATACAACGCCGCAGTCATTGTCGCACCCGAACGAGATGTGCCCGGAATAATAGCCGCAGCCTGTGCTAAACCAATAAATAACGCACGTTTCCAACCCGTTTGATACTCATCAAACTTATGCTCTGAATGCTTATCTACCCACCATAACAAAAATGCAAAGATAATAGTGGTTGCAGCAATTACCCATGCTGAACGCAAATACAGTTCAATAAAGTCTTTCATGAACAAGCCAAAAATACAGGCAGGTATTGTGGCTAATGCAATCATCCATGTCAGTTTAGATTCCGCTGTATGCTTGCCTTTAAAAATAGAGGCAATCCAGGCTGAAAGTAATGTCACCACTTCTTTACGGAAATAAAGAATAACCGCAGCTAGCGTACCAACGTGTACTGCGACATCAAAAGCAAGCCCTTGATCAGGCCAACCTAGAATTTCCGACGGTAGAATTAAGTGTGCAGAGCTCGAGACAGGAAGGAATTCTGTTAACCCTTGAATAAGCGCTAACATAAAGGCTTCAAAGTGACTCATGGAGTTCAATATCCTTTTTAAACGGTTACGGCTATTTCAACAGGCCATAATGCCTGTGAATGCTCAAATGATTGCCATAGTTGGGCTACTGTACGGTCATCACCAGGGATAACACGATCAGGACAAAGTTCTGTTAGTGGCCACAATACAAAAGCAAATTTATAAATATCAGAACGAGGTAAAATAGGCGCAGAATCTCGGCACACATCACCAAATAACAAAATATCTAGATCCAACGTACGGCTCTGATTTTTTTGCGCATTGGGCGATCGTCCATATTGCAATTCCAGTTCTTTCAACGTTTGTTGCAGCGTATCAAACGAAAGCGACGTTTCTATTTCAACAACACAATTAAAAAAATTAGGACCACTAAACCCGACAGGTTCAGCTTCAAACAAACGCGATACCTGACATGTTGAACTGATTTTTTTAAGCTCAGCAATTGCAGCGTGAATATGATATTCACGCTGAATGTTAGATCCTAGGCTGATATAAACGGTGCTCACTTCGAGCCTCTTTCAATCTGAACCCCAACACCTCGAGCATTAACCACAGCACCAGGCTTAGTTACACGTACCTTCAACCAAGGTACAGAGAATTGCTCCATGATCAATGAAGCGACTTCTTCAGCCACACGTTCAACCAATAAAAAATCATTGTTTTGTACATGCGAAGTCACAGCATTACTCACAGTCGCATAATCAAGAGCATGTATCACATCATCACTGCTTGCAGCTGGTCGATTATCGTGAGCCATTTCCAAATCGATCACGAGTTTTTGCTTAATTTCTTGTTCCCAGTCATACGCCCCTATTGTGGCGATAACCTCAAGATGTTCGATAAATACTAAATCCATTTTCAATCGCTAATTTTGTTAGAGGTCGGATACCTAATTTGAGCAAAAGCGCGTATTATCAGGTCGTAATCGTCAAAAATCATGACATTCATTCATCAGGTCATCATATTGCATGGCAACCTGAAGCGGCATTATACCACACGCATGAATTTCTGGAATGAAACCAGGTGATTATCATCAGATAAGCCGGAATGATACAACAGTGACATTATCGCGACCGAGCTGGAATTTCACATGACACCATTAGTTCTTTTGATCATCATAGGGGCCTACTTATTAGGCTCTATATCAAGTGCGGTTTTAATTAGCCGGCTTTATCGCTTGCCCGATCCCCGAGATTCAGGTTCAGGTAATCCTGGTGCCACCAATGTTTTACGCTTAGGCGGTAAAAGTGCAGCGGGCATGGTACTGGTATGTGATGTTCTAAAAGGTATGTTGCCCGTTTGGCTAAGTTACTTCCTCAATATTAATCCCTTTTTATTGGGCATTATTGGCATTGCAGCCTGCCTTGGGCATATATATCCGATCTTTTTCCATTTTAGAGGTGGGAAAGGTGTTGCTACAGCACTTGGTGCACTGGCCCCTATCGGCTGGGATCTGAGTGGGATGCTCATTGGCACTTGGCTGCTAACTGTATGTATTACTGGCTATTCATCGCTAGGTTCACTGATTACGGCACTTGCAGCCCCAATGCTGACATGGCTCGTTAAACCTGAATATACAATGGCAGTCTCGATGCTTTCTTGCCTTATCGTATTACGTCACCATGACAATGTACGTCGATTATTAGAAGGTAAAGAAACAAAAATATGGCAAAAAATAAGCCGTAAAACCAAACTTAAATAGCGTGATTTATACGGCCCATCTGTTATTAAACTAGCGTAGTTAAACATCAAATAGTGTTTAATTAACAACCAGTTTGATATTTATTTTTTTAACGGTTTCAACTGATCGATCGGCCAGCGTGGGTACGCTTTTACACTCAAATCCATCAATTCTTTATTTTTCAATCGCTGCATTCCTGCATACGCGATCATTGCACCGTTATCCGTACAAAACTCTGTGCGAGGATAAAAAACCTCACCATTCAGTTTTGTCATCAATGAACCTAACTCTTGACGTAAGTAAGAATTAGCACTTACCCCGCCAGCGATAACCAAGCGTTTCAAACCCGTTTGTTTAAGTGCGCGTTTACACTTAATTGCCAATGTATCAACCACCGCTTCTTGGAAAGCAAATGCAATATCAGCACGCGTTTGTTCGTCATCGTCGTTGGCTCGAATTGTATTCGCTGCAAACGTTTTTAGGCCTGAAAAACTGAAGTCTAAACCAGGTCGATCTGTCATAGGACGAGGGAATTTAAAACGCCCTTTGGTACCCTTTTCAGCCAACTTTGATAGCAACGGACCACCAGGGTAATCTAAACCCATAAGCTTGGCTGTTTTATCAAAAGCTTCACCTGCCGCATCATCAACAGACTCACCTAAAATTTGATATTCACCAATACCTTGAACTTCAACCATCATGGTATGACCACCAGAAACCAGCAGTGCCACAAATGGGAAATCAGGGGCGTTATCTTCTAGCATTGGAGCCAGTA
This sequence comes from Photobacterium frigidiphilum, assembly GCF_003025615.1. GTDB lineage: Bacteria > Pseudomonadota > Gammaproteobacteria > Enterobacterales > Vibrionaceae > Photobacterium > Photobacterium frigidiphilum. Next base: position 63,498 of record NZ_PYMJ01000012.1, read on the forward strand.
AATGCCCTTCCATATGGTGTACAGCCACAGCGGGTAAACCCCACGAATATGCAAGACTACGACCAATGGTTGCGCCCACTAATAACGCCCCAACCAAACCAGGTCCTGCGGTATAAGCAACACCATCAAGGTCTGCAGGTGTTAATCCCGCTTTTTTCAATGCTTCTTTGATTAACGGAATGGTTTTTTTAACATGATCACGAGAAGCTAATTCGGGTACAACACCACCATAATCAGCATGCAATTTCACTTGACTGTAAAGCTCATGTGACAGCAAACCTTGCTCATCATCGAAAATCGCAACGCCAGTTTCATCACAAGACGTTTCGATGCCCAATATACGCATAACAACCTCTATACTATTAGGGTACCAATCTGATAAATTACGCTATCTTTTGGAGCAAACAACGCTTCAAACTGGGATTAAGGGGAGTAATTGGAGCTTATGTTACCGCCCTTGACAGAAATTAACCAGTTCATGGTGGTGAATGCTTTACAAACACCCCAAGATCAGATTAGAATTTCGCACCATTTTTAAATTCAGCTGACATTGATCGTCAGCGTATAACCGAATCACTCTGAGGTGAGTATTACATGCCAGTAATCAAAGTACGTGAAAACGAACCGTTCGACGTAGCACTACGTCGCTTTAAGCGCTCTTGTGAAAAAGCAGGTATCCTTTCTGAAGTTCGTCGTCGCGAGCACTTCGAAAAGCCAACTACTGTACGTAAGCGTGCTAAAGCAGCGGCAGTTAAGCGTCACCTGAAGAAATTGGCTCGCGAAAACGCGCGTCGCGTTCGTCTGTACTAATCCACAGATAACGAAAGGACCGCGTAATGACTCTGACTGAACGTCTTAAAGACGAACAAAAAGCGGCAATGAAAGCGAGAAATAAACCTCGCCTTGGTGCCATCCGTTTAGTTCTTGCTGCCATAAAGCAACGTGAAGTTGATGAAAGAATTACGCTTTCTGATGAAGACGTGCTAGCAGTATTAGTTAAAATGGTTAAGCAACGCCGTGATTCTGTAGCTCAATATGAAGCTGCAAATCGACAAGATCTTGCTGATGTTGAACTTGCTGAAATTGCAGTACTTGATGAATTTATGCCTCAACCACTGAGTGATGACGAAGTTGTCGCTTTATTGGATGAAGCAGTTGCTTCAACTGGTGCTGTCAGCATGCAAGACATGGGTAAGCTCATGGGTGTATTGAAACCGCTTATTCAGGGTCGTGCCGACATGGGAAAAGTTAGCCAATTAGTGAAAGCTAAATTAGGTTAAAACTAACCCAGTTCTACCAGCAAGCCGTGCAATCCATTAGGAACGCACGGCTTGTTTGTATTTTTTCTTCACCATTTTCAATCTAATAAACACCCTATTCCTTCAATTACTTTCAGGTATCTCTCACTGTATGTCAGGAAAAATTCCTCGTTCATTTATCGATGATCTCATCACACGACATGACATCGTTGATGTAGTTGATGCGCGGGTGAAGCTAAAAAAACAAGGTAAAAACTTCGGTGCTTGTTGTCCTTTCCATAATGAGAAAACCCCATCTTTTTCTGTCAGCCAAGAAAAACAGTTCTATCATTGTTTTGGTTGTGGTGTGCACGGTAATGTTCTCGACTTCGTCATGGAATTTGATCGACTTGAATTCGTCGAAGCCATTGAAGAGCTTTCTTCACAGCTAGGTCTTGAAGTTCCGCGAGAAGACGGCGGTAAGCCTTCTGGCCCACGAACAGCAGAAAAAAGAAGCCTGTATGACCAAATGGGGCTAATTTCACAATTTTATCAATCTCAATTACGTACACCTGATGGAAAAACCGCGATCGATTATTTAAAAAATCGAGGATTATCTGGTGAAGTTGTACAAAAATTTGGGATAGGTTATATCCCCGATCAATGGGATATGGTTCGCAGCCGTTTTGGCCGAGATCCTGAATCGCAAAAAGCACTTGTTACCACTGGAATGCTAATCGAAAACGACAGTGGCAGACGCTACGACCGATTCCGTGGACGAGTGATGTTTCCGATTCATGATCGCCGTGGGCGTGTCATTGGTTTTGGTGGGCGAGTATTAGGTGATGGTACACCTAAATACCTCAACTCACCGGAAACCCCAATTTTCCATAAAGGTCGTGAGTTATACGGCCTCTATGAAGTGTTACAAGCGCATCGAGAGCCAGCAAAACTGTTGGTTGTCGAAGGTTATATGGATGTTGTTGCACTTGCACAGTTTGGTGTTGATTACGCCGTTGCTTCACTAGGTACGGCAACAACCAGTGATCACCTTCAAACCTTATTCCGTCAAACCAGTACAGTCGTATGTTGTTATGATGGTGACCGTGCAGGTCGTGAAGCGGCTTGGCGAGCAATGGAACAAGCCTTGCCCTTCCTAACCGATGGTCGCCAATTGAAATTCATGTTCTTACCCGATGGAGAAGACCCTGACTCATGCATACGTGCTGAAGGTAAAGATGCCTTTGAAGAACGTACGACTCAGGCAATGCCACTAACAGAATTTCTCTTTAACACCTTGATGCTACAGGTTGATACAAGCAGCAAAGAAGGTATGGCCAAATTGAGTATTTTGGCGGTACCTCTTATTGATAAAGTACCAGGCGGAACACTCCGACTATACTTACGTGAACTGCTAGGTAAAAAATTAGGGTTACCTGACGAAGCACAACTTCAGCAGCTAATATCTAAACAAGGTATTGAAACTAAAAAAATTGCAACGCCAGAAATTAAACGCACCCCTATGCGTGAAGCCATCGCTTTACTGATTCAAAAACCGAACTTCGTCAATAGTCTTGAGTTTGAGATGACGGATTTCGAAGGGATTGATGTCCCGGGGTTAAATTTATTGCTATCAATAGTTGATAAATGTCGTACTAACCCCAATATCACTACTGGTCAGTTACTAGAGCACTGGCGTGGTAATAAGCAAGAAGCCATGATGGCCCGTTTGGCCGCTTGGGAACTGCCTCTGTCAGATGACGAGGATCAGACTCTAAATGTATTTTTAGACGCAATGGACCGAATTATTGGTCAATGTGTCAAACAACAAATAGAAAAGTTGCAGGCTAAATCGAACACTGTCGGCTTATCAGTCGAAGAGAAGCAGGAGTTACAGTTACTTATACTGAACCGTCCTGGCTAGTATGTAGTCAACAATTAAGAAATTTGTTATAATTAATGGTTTGCATTTCAGCATACTAAATTCTCACTCAGACCCGAAGTTGGATACCGTCTATGGAGCAAAATCCGCAGTCTCAGCTAAAGTTACTTGTCGCAAAAGGCAAAGAGCAAGGCTATCTGACCTACGCCGAAGTAAATGATCACCTACCGGAAGATATCGTAGACTCCGATCAGGTTGAAGACATTATCCAAATGATCAATGACATGGGCATCAAGGTTGTAGAAACTGCACCTGATGCCGATGAAATCATGATGACAGAAGATAATACAGATGAAGACGCTATTGAAGCGGCGGCTCAGGCATTATCTAGCGTAGAAAGCGAGATCGGTCGTACGACTGATCCTGTTCGTATGTATATGCGTGAAATGGGTACAGTAGAACTACTGACTCGTGAAGGCGAAATTGATATCGCCAAACGCATTGAAGATGGCATCAACCAAGTTCAGTGTTCTGTAGCAGAATACCCTTCAGCCATCGCTTACTTACTTGAACAGTTTGATAAAGTTGAAGCCGATGAGCTTCGTCTTACCGACATCATCTCTGGCTTTATTGATCCGAATGAAGAGCAAACTGCTGCACCAACAGCAACTCACATCGGTTCAGAGCTAAGTGAAAAAGATCTTGCAGACGAAGACAAAAATCTAGAAACAGACGAAGATGACGAGGAAGAGGAAGACACTGGTATTGATCCAGAACTTGCTCGTGAAAAGTTCCTTGAGCTACGCCACTCGTACGAAAAAATGGCATTAGCCATCAATACGCATGGTCGTCACAATGCAACGACTGAAGTCGCTGTAGGTGAGCTTTCTGAAATTTTTAAGCAATTCCGTTTAATTCCAAAACAGTTTGATAAACTTGTTCGCTCACTACGCGATTCAATGGATAAAGTACGCACGAACGAGCGTCTTATCATGCGTATGTGTGTTGATAACAGCAAAATGCCAAAGAAGACATTCATTAAATTCTTCGCTGGTAATGAGTCATCTCCAGACTGGATTGATGAAGCACTAAACTCTGGCAAGCCATACGCAGAGCGTCTAAAGATCTATGAAGAAGATCTTCGTCGTTCATCGCTTAAATTGCGTATTCTTGAAAAAGAAACAGGCTTATCAATTGAGCGTATAAAAGACATCAGCCGTCGTATGTCTATCGGTGAAGCAAAAGCGCGCCGAGCGAAGAAAGAGATGGTTGAAGCAAACTTACGTTTGGTTATTTCGATTGCGAAAAAGTACACCAACCGTGGTCTACAATTCTTGGATCTAATCCAGGAAGGTAACATCGGTCTGATGAAAGCTGTTGATAAATTTGAATACCGTCGTGGTTATAAGTTCTCGACTTATGCAACGTGGTGGATTCGTCAGGCGATCACTCGCTCGATTGCTGACCAAGCACGTACTATCCGTATCCCAGTGCACATGATTGAGACGATCAATAAATTGAATCGTATTTCTCGTCAAATGCTACAGGAAATGGGTCGTGAGCCTATTCCGGAAGAGTTGGCTGAGCGCATGCAAATGCCTGAAGACAAAATCCGTAAAGTGCTTAAGATTGCGAAAGAACCAATCTCAATGGAAACACCAATTGGTGATGATGAAGATTCACACCTAGGCGACTTCATTGAAGATAATACGCTACAGCTTCCAATGGATGCAGCAACAGCAACTAACTTGCGTGCGGCAACTAACGATGTTCTAGCGGGTCTTACGCCACGTGAAGCGAAAGTACTTCGTATGCGTTTTGGTATCGATATGAACACTGACCACACTCTAGAAGAAGTGGGCAAGCAGTTCGACGTAACGCGTGAGCGTATTCGTCAAATCGAAGCCAAAGCATTACGTAAACTTCGTCACCCAAGCCGTTCAGACGTGCTACGTAGCTTCCTTGACGAGTAACCCACGAGTCATTGGTAGTTAATAAAAAGCGAGCTAATAAGCTCGCTTTTTTTATGGCAGTGAATTAGAAACGCTTTATTTATAAGCCTTTATAAATAAAGTGTTAACTGCCTAAAAAGCAAACAGAACATCTGCTTTATTCACTAGACAAGATCGAAAGCATCCCCTATAATCTCTCGCACACTGGCCCCTTAGCTCAGTGGTTAGAGCAGGCGACTCATAATCGCTTGGTCGTCTGTTCAAGTCAGACAGGGGCCACCAAATTCTGAAAAGGCTTATAGAGAAATCTATAAGCCTTTTCTGCTTCTGGCCTTTCCATCTACCCCGCAGAAATCTATCAGCAAGTTTCCACCAATCAACACTTCTACCTGCAATCCAATAGTACATATCACAAGCCATACTCTTTCATGTATCCACACAACTAACCAACGGCATACCACTCTCTAGCCCATTCGTAACTGGCAAAAAACCAATGAGCGGTTACTAACAAAAACAAAGAAATAGATCTGTTTATATATAAATTATGCATGGTAGTTTACGTTATGTTCAAATAATCAATGTTATTGTTTGATTAGATGCTTATGATGCGAGAAACTTGTGCTTGCTTCGTTGTGTAACTTCACACGCATAAAAAACAGGCTTTCTTTAGGTGGAAATATAAGTATGTCAAACTCCAATATTTTAGTTGAATCTGGAACTAATGAACTAGAAATTGCCGAATTTCAAATCATTAAAGAATTGCCCGATGGCGGAACGAAAGTAAACAGCTATGGCATTAATGTAGCTAAAGTGCGGGAAGTTATTCGTTATCCCGAAATGACGGATTACCCGAAAGGCAATAAGCATATAGTCGGGGTTTTTAAGTCAAGAGATAAGGTTACCCCTCTAATCCATTTAGCTAAATGGTTAGGGTTATCCGAAAAACAACCATCATCCAACCAATTTGTTATCGTCACCGACTTTAATGGCGTGACAAACGGCTTTTTAATTGACTCCATTAGCCGTATTCACCGAGTTTCATGGTCTGATTTAGAAGCGGCTAGCGAGATATCTTTAGCAGGAGAAGATAATTGCATTGTGGCTTCAGTTAATTTAGATGATCGACTAGTGTTTATTCTAGATTTTGAACTGATTATTGCAGAGATGAATTCAGATATTAATATGAGTCAATATAACCTCAGTACAGACAACAATGTTGACTTATCACCAGAGAAAAAAAGAAGAAGAGCACAACATACAATCCTAATCGCGGATGACTCTAAGTTTATATTGGAGCAATTAAGTAATGTTGTTTCTGAGTCTGGTTATCTGATTGAAACAGCTACCGATGGTGAGCAGGCACTTAAATCTTATGAATCGAATAAACAAAATATTAGCGTTATTGTCTCTGATGTAGAGATGCCAAAAGTAGATGGCTTATATTTATGCAAAACTATAACAAGCCAGCCAAATCATCCACCAGTGTTAATTTTCTCGTCGACGATGACAAAAGAAAATAAACTGAAGGCATTCGAAGTTGGCGCTACAGAAACGTTAACCAAACCTGAAATTCATAGATTAATTCCATTGCTTGATGAGCTGCTATTCCCTAACGGATAAGTCTTACATCGACACCATGCAATTTTTCGATTAAAGCCAATAAATGTACGTTTATTGGCTTCTATCTATACCCACAGCATCACCAATTAAATCAAAGACATATTAACTCTACCCATTACCTGATGCCCTACAAGACCACGTCAAATTCAAACTTACTACCTCGTATCATGATAAAGCAAAAACCCAACAAGCGTGGAATGAACCGCAATGTGAACTCTAGATTCATTACCGCCGACGCCGTCAACGCGTCGTAACAGATAAAACGGTATTCCCTTACAGCAGACTACTCATTAAAATGTAACAAAATTTCGCTACCCTGATGCCTTAGTAACAATCTTAATGACGAAATAACGCACTGTGATAACGAAATAAGGAAGGTTGTTTGTAAAAAATAGCGAAAAACCACTCAACAATTGACGAATGACAAAACTTTATTCCTGATAACATACATAATTGTCCTACATTGCTTTGAATATCCGCACAAAAAACATGACAGCTATCACAAGGTGATAACGGATAGGAAATCTGCTATACTAGTTGCTTGTTTATCACTTGATTTTATGAAAATAAGGTCAATTAGTGAGAGCAATAGAGAGAGAAAATGACAATTTATGATCAACAGAGATGCCTTATGAAAGTGAATAACTTACTTTCATAAGGCAATATTTTTGTAAAAATTTTGTATTATCATCGCAGTCGAAAGCCAGCAAGTTACAGTTTTGTGATTAGCCTCTCAACTTGAGGTCGTTATTCAACATTATTGGTGCCTCGCTTTCAGGTATAACACTGTGATTAAATTTCCCTTGGGTAAAGATTGTCTGGAGACTGTCCTCAATGAAAAAGACCAAGATCGTATGTACGATTGGACCAAAAACTGAATCTGTAGAAATGCTGACTAAACTAGCTAACGCTGGTATGAACGTAATGCGTTTAAACTTCTCTCACGGTAACTTCGAAGAACACGGTCAACGTATCGTAAACCTACGTGAAGTAATGGCTGCATCTGCTCAGCCTCTAGCTATCTTGCTAGATACTAAAGGTCCTGAAATTCGTACTATCAAACTAGAAAATGGCGAAGATTTCGCTCTAGTTGCTGGTCAAGAATTCACATTCACAACTGATATTACAGTTGTTGGCAACCAAGACTGCGTTGCAGTAACTTACCCAGGTTTCGCTAAAGACCTTACTAAAGGTAACATCATCCTTGTTGATGATGGTCTTATCGAAATGGAAGTACTAGAAACAACTGAAACTGAAGTTAAGTGTAAAGTACTTAACAACGGTGACCTTGGTGAAAACAAAGGTGTTAACCTACCTGGCGTTTCTGTAAAGCTTCCTGCTCTTTCTGAAAAAGATAAAGCAGACCTAGTATTCGGTTGTGAGCAAGGCGTTGATTTCGTTGCTGCATCTTTCATTCGTAAAGAAGATGATGTTAAAGAAATCCGTGCTCTACTTACTGCTAACGGTGGCGAGAAGATTCAAATCATCTCTAAAATCGAAAACCAGGAAGGCGTTGATAACTTTGACTCTATCCTAGAAGCTTCTGACGGTATCATGGTAGCTCGTGGCGACCTTGGTGTTGAAATCCCAGTAGAAGAAGTTATCTTTGCTCAGAAGATGATGATCGAGAAATGTAATCGCGCACGTAAAGTTGTTATCACTGCAACTCAAATGCTTGATTCTATGATTAAGAACCCACGTCCAACTCGCGCAGAAGCGGGTGACGTTGCGAACGCAATCATGGATGGTACAGATGCAGTAATGCTTTCTGGTGAATCAGCTAAGGGTAAATACCCAATTGAAGCTGTAACTATCATGGCTCAAATCTGTAAGCGTACAGATTCAGTGTTAAAAGCAGAATTAGGTTCTCGTCTAGACAGCTCTCGTCTACGTATTACTGAAGCTGTATGTAAAGGCGCAGTAGACACTTCAGAGAAGCTAAATGCTCCTCTAATTATTGTTGCTACTGAAGCGGGTAAATCTGCACGCTCTATCCGTAAGTACTTCCCAACAGCGAAAATTATTGCTGTAACTACAAACCAGAAAACAGCTGCTCAGCTTTGTCTAACGAAAGGTGTTACACCTATCGTTGTTGATGCTATCGACAGCACTGATGCATTCTACAGTCGCGGTAAAGAGATCGCGCTAGAAACTGGTCTTGGCGCTAAAGGCGATATCGTTGTTATGGTATCTGGCGCACTAGTTCCTTCTGGTACAACTAACACAGCTTCTGTACACGTACTTTAAGTCGTATACTGAGTTTTAAAATGGGAGCTTCGGCTCCCATTTTTGTATCTGGCGTCTGATAAAGCATCGAATACTCACACTTTTCTATATCCTCCCTATCCGCATTTACTCACAAATTCATCTTTTCTATATCGCACCCTAACCTCATAAATCGTATACTTCATAATAAGCAGATACTTCTAAGGTATAAATCGTCACTCGCTGGTATTACAATTTCCACCAGAGCGACTAGCCTAATAAGTAATACTTTCTTGCTGACTAATATTCATCGAAATATCCTATGCAAATGAAAACTCATACTTAGCATTAGGGAATAACAATAAAAATGAGAGGAATTTAGTGTCTAGCCCTACTTTGACTAATAAAATTATGGAAGTTATACGACAAGATATTCTGCTTGGAGAGCTTTCTCCGGGCCAAAAGCTTGTCGTTGCCGACTTAAAAGCACGCTATAACGTCGGAGCCTCACCCATTCGCGAAGCGCTGGTTCAATTGTCATGGAAAAAATACGTCAAATTCGCCCCTCAAAAAGGCTGCTGGGTTGCCCCCATTTCGGTAGATGAACTTGAAGATCTGTTTGAGACTAATCTGATTTTATCTCGCGTATTATTAGAACGAGCAATCATCAATGGTGACGAGGCATGGGAACTCAATATTCTCACTACCTATCACAAGTTAAGCAAAATAAATCCTGCGGCATCAGACGTTGATTTTACAGAATGGGAAGATCGGCACAGTGAATTCCACCTCGCTTTACTTGCGGGCAGCCAATCACCGGTAATGCTGGAACTATATCGTGAAGTTTATGAGCAAATTGAACGTTACCGTCACGTCTGGGTAAGCCGCAATCGCCACTATGAAGAGCGTTATCATGATAATGGTGAACATGACGCGATGATGAAAGCTGTGCTAGGGCGAGATACACAACGGGCACTCGATTTACTTAATAATCACTTTAAGCGAGCTGTCGAAATCATTAAAGCATACATCTAATTCTTATATCGATTGCCATTTAACGGACACCGATAGATAAAGCTCGATCTCCATGATCGAGCTTTCTGCAACCGAACTTCATCACCGTTACATACATTCATCAAATAGGCAGCTACCAGCCAAAAATTTCCTTATGATGCGTATTCAATAGAAGTACTGCGAGTAGAAAATAAATCGCACTCACCTTAAAACCAAGTATCAATAAACACAGGCTCATAAATCGCACTAGAAATTTGTTTACCATTATCAATCCTCCTCTATAAGCAAGAATCCTTTCGCACTAACCTCTCTGCATTCCATGTACCAAGATTTAATCAATACAGAGTCACTATTAGACTTTAGTCTAATAGACGTACTTTGAGCACTGTTTGTATCAATATCACTACTTTTTCAACGGCTGAATCTTGAAACGTCAACATGCCCTAATGACAGGCAAAAAATAAGCCCGATATAGGGTTTACCTACATCAAGCTTATTTAGTACGTCTAATTTAATATTATGCTTTTAGTGCGCGCTCTCCACGAGCAATACCGACAACACCACTCCGTGCTACTTCAACAATATCTGTAGCCTCGCTAACTGCAGCAATGAATGCATCTAACTTTTCACTCGTGCCTGCTAGCTGAATAGTGTAAATCTGGCTTGTAACATCAACAATTTGACCGCGGAAAATATCTGCCGTACGTTTCACTTCAGCACGGGCAAAGCCACTCGCTTTCACCTTAACTAACATTAGCTCTCGCTCTAAATGTTCAGCTTCGGTTACATTACTCACTTTCAAAATATCAATGAGCTTATGTAATTGCTTCTCAATTTGTTCATAAACAGCATCATCTTCAACATGAGTCGTAATGTTTAAACGTGATAATGTTGAATCGTCTGTCGGTGCAACAGTCAGTGTTTCAATGTTATAGCCACGCTGAGAGAACAGACCGACAACTCGAGAAAGTGCGCCGGGTTCATTTTCTAGTAATACCGATATAATTCTGCGCATTATGTTCTCTCCGTTTTGCTTAACCACATTTCGCTCATTGAACCGCCACGGATCAACATTGGATATACATGCTCGGTTTCATCAATACTAATATCAACGAACACCAACTTATCTTTCATGGCTAGCGCTTTTTCCAACTCGCTATCCAGTTTCGCGGGATCTGAAATACGCACCCCAACATGTCCGTAAGCTTCTGCGATTGCAGCAAAATCAGGCACTGAATCCATATACGAATGTGAGTGACGACCTTGATAAATCATATCTTGCCACTGTTTTACCATACCAAGAAAACGGTTATTTAAGTTGATGATTTTAACAGGGATATCGTACTGAAGCGCCGTTGATAACTCTTGAATATTCATCTGAATACTACCGTCACCAGTCACACAAACAACTTCTGCATCAGGTAAGGCAAATTTCACCCCCATGGCAGCAGGAAGACCAAAGCCCATGGTGCCAAGGCCACCCGAATTAATCCAACGACGTGGTTTATCAAATGGATAATACAATGCTGCAAACATCTGGTGCTGGCCAACATCAGAGGCAACATATGCATCGCCATTGGTTAACTTATAAAGCGATTCAATAACCTGCTGAGGCTTAATACGCTCGTTATTACTTTCATAACTTAAACACTTACGTGAACGCCATGACTCAAGATCTGCCCACCAACTCGCTATCGCCTCTTGGTCATTACTGCTCTCTTGCTCATCGAGCATTTTAAGCATGCAATCTAGAACCGTTTCTGCAGAGCCTACAATCGGAATATCCACCGCGATGGTTTTTGAGATAGAAGATGGATCGATATCGATGTGCATGATCGTGGCATTTGGACAATATTTATCAACATTGTTCGTTGTTCGATCATCAAAACGAACACCAATACCAAAGATCAAATCCGCATTATGCATCGCCATATTAGCTTCGTATGTACCGTGCATGCCTAACATGCCAAGACAGTTTTTATGCGTACCTGGGAATGCACCTAACCCCATCAGTGTATTAACGACAGGAAGATTCAGCGATTCTGCTAATTTTAAGATTTGCTGATCACATTCAGAAATAACAGCACCGCCACCAACATACAGAACAGGCTTCTTCGCAGATAATAGTGCTTTTAGACCACGCTTAATCTGACCTTTGTGCCCTTGCGTTGTTGGGTTATACGAACGCATCGCAATCGATTCTGGATATTGATAAGGGTAAGTTTCAGCTGGGTTCAGCATATCTTTAGGGATATCGATAACAACAGGACCAGGGCGGCCGCTAGAGGCTATATAAAAAGCTTTTTTGATAATCTCAGGGATATCTTCAGCTTTTTTAACTAAGAAGCTGTGCTTCACAACAGGTCGAGAAATACCTACCATGTCACACTCTTGGAAGGCATCATTACCAATCAAGTTACTCATAACCTGACCAGAAAAAACAACCATAGGGATAGAATCCATGTAGGCCGTCGCAATACCAGTGATTGCATTCGTCGCACCAGGGCCTGATGTAACAAGCACTACACCCACATCACCTGTAGCACGAGCATAACCATCTGCCATGTGTACAGCAGCTTGCTCGTGGCGGACGAGTACGTGTTCGATATCACTCTTCTCATGCAGAGCATCGTAAATATCCAGTACTGAGCCACCAGGGTATCCGAAGATATGCTTTACGCCTTGATCGATCATTGAACGAACGATCATGTCTGCGCCAGACAACATTTCCATATTCTGTCTCCAGGTTGATTACACCCTCCCGTATAGCTAATTACTTTCAACACACTCTTTTGCTATTTACGTCAACGACTACGACATCCTATTAGAAACGTTGTAACGGTAATCGCACTGTAAAGCCTGTTTATGGTGTAAATAATGAGCTATACGGGGTGATATAACATAGTTAGGGCTTATTTTTAGCCTAAATTGAAATCATCATTTTTTCATTCTATGCGAACGACCACTATCAATAACAAGTTATCGTTACCCGCAACAACTGTAACGCTTTTTTAGCAATTAAGTCTATCGGTGAAAGTGACTTCACATCATTGCTCTATAAGTTAGTTAATTTCACTGTATTCATTTCAATTAACGATCTAAAAACAGACCTTATAAACTGTAATAGATTATAAATTTAGTGAATAACGCTTTTAGGAAAGTTGTTTCGGGGAATAAGATATTGAAAAATTAGTCGTATCGCAGAGGGGCTGTTTATTCAGTTACCATAACGCAGATACAACAAAGGAGCCTTTCGGCTCCTTTATGTGAATAAATAATGGCGTTTACTTGTTGGCTTTTCGATGGCTCTCTTCGTACATACGCTCAATTTCTTGATGGTAGCGATCATGAATCACTTTACGACGCAATTTTTGCGTTGGTGTAAGTTCACCTTTATCCATTGAGAAAGCCTTAGGTAGCAAGGTGATTTTTTTCACTTGCTCAAATCGTGCTAAATCTTTTTGTAGCTCTACAACACGTTTTTCAATTAGCTCAACAATTTGGCTATTTTTAACCAATTCAAGACGGTCTTTATACTTAATATTCAGCTCTCGAGCGTGCTCTTCCAGCGTATCAAAACAAGGGACAATCAAGGCAGATACAAATTTTCGGGTATCTGCAATAACAGCGATTTGCTCAATGAAATGATCTTTGCCGATGGCACCTTCAATCACTTGTGGTGCAATATATTTACCACCAGACGTTTTCATCAACTCTTTAATGCGGTCGGTAATAAATAAGTTACCTTGCTCATCAAAATGACCCGCATCACCGGTTTTAAGAAAGCCATCTTCAGTGAAGTTCTTCGCCGTTTCTTCTGGCATATTATAATAGCCGCGCATCACCATTGGGCCACGCACGAGTATTTCGTTATTTTCGCCGATCTTAATTTCAGCACCAGGCATAGCCATGCCAATTGAATCAGGATTAAAACACTGATCATCCCAGCACGATACTGTTGCCGTTGTCTCGGTCATACCGTAACCAAGTTTCACGTTAATCCCGATAGCATGGAAAAAGCGCCCAATGCTTTCATCAAGTTTAGCACCACCACATGGCATGAATTTGATGTTCCCACCCAGAATATCGCGTAATTTTGCCAACACGAGCTTATTGGCAAGATTATGACTCATGGTGAGTAATTTCGACGGCTGACGGTGTTCTTGATGACATACTGCCATACGTGCCCCCATATTCACCGCCCAAGTAAAGACCAATTTACGGTGAAAGGGTGCACGAGATACTTTGTCATGCACTGTCGAGTAAATTTTCTCATATACGCGTGGAACAGCAGCCATCACATTGGGTTTAACTTCTGCTAATGCTTCTTTCAGCTGATTAGTATCAGTTAAATAATGGTTTATCGCACCACGATGCAGAACATAAAACGTCCATGCTCGTTCAAAGACATGCGATAAAGGCAGAAAACATAAAGACGTATCGCCTTCATCTAACGACAGGTTCTGATCATGCCCGACTAACTGAGCTGCAATGTTAGCGTAATCAAGCATGACACCTTTTGGCGTACCTGTTGTGCCTGAGGTATAAATCAGCGTCAGCAAGTCATCCATCGCGGTGTCATTAAGACGCTGCTGAAGTTCAGCCTCCAGCTCTGGAGTAGCAGTACGAAGGAAATCATTAAAGCTGCATACTAGAGAATTATCAGGTAGCACCAAATCATCAGATAAAGTGACAATACGCTCTAATTTCGGACACCCTTCGGCAATACCAATCGCGGCATCAAGTTGCGCTTGTTCACCAACAAATAAGATACGGACATCGGCATCATTAAGCACATACGCTGCTTGCTGAGGTGTATTCGTCGGATAGATAGGAACAATAACACAGCGGTTATAAAGCGCGGCAAAGTCAGTCACCGTCCAACGGGGCATGTTGTTAGAGAAAATGGCGACTTTATCTTGGACATTCATACCATGAGCCAGCATTGCAATTGCTAGTTGCTGGATCTGCTCACCAAACTCATTCCAAGTTATATCTTGCCATTGTTCCTGTGCCTGATGACGCAAAGCAACCTTATCGCCTAAACGAGCAACTTGGGTACGAATTCGGTTTACTATATGAAAGTCGTGTTCAGCCATAACTACCTATCCATTCTAGCTTACACTTGTAAGCTCACTTGAGTTTTGAAGTCTACAGTTGGTGTAAAAAAAGGCAACCATAAAGGGATATATTTTATTTTTTATGTAGTTTTGATCTCAGTAGTAACCCTTGTCAGTACAGGCTTTATACGAGTTTTTAATAGAAATTAAACAAGTGTAAGAAAGTGCAACAAACTAAGAATATAAGCCGATGTTAAAACACAGCATAAGATTCATTATTCATTTAAGTTTAGCGGGAATATAAGATGAAAAAGAAATGACTACGGACTGTTAAGGGTAAAATAAAAAAACCGACTTTCGCCGGCTTTATGTGATTCGGAAGAGAACAATATTAAGCAGTCGTATCGCCACAAATACTTAATAACTGATCACGCATCCAGATATGGCCTTTATCTTTTTGTGAAGACTCATGCCAGCTTAAGTAACCACTTACTGTTGCAGACTCAAATGGTAGCGGCAACACTTTAAGTTGTAGGTTTTCTGCAACTGATTCAGCTAACCAACGAGGGGCTACAGCCACTAATTCAGACTGACCAACCACATACATAATGTTGCTTAGGCTAGCGCCTTGGTAAGCTTGCTGACAAGAAACCAGCTTATTATAGATATGATCTGCAAACATCTTTACACCTGGCATCGACTTTAATACCGCATGCATTTCTGATGTAAATTCTGCTTCAGAAATACTGTCGCCAATACGTGGGTGGTTGCCTGCAGCAATCACAACAAGTTCATCGCTAAATAATTCTGTACTACAAAAGCCAGGTTCATCGAAGCGCACGTAATCAATAACAAAATCGATTTCTTGGTAACGCATTTTCTGTGTTAATTCTGCGTCGAGTTCCGCTTCAAGCTGCATACGAATGCTCGGTGCTTGCTCTGTTACATCACGGAAAATACGTGGCGCAAAACGCATATCTGATGGGCTACATAGCGCCAGCTTAAAAGTACGCGTTGATGTTTCTGGCGAAAAAATTGACGATGGTAATTCATTCTTCACCAATTGCAGTGCTTGGCGAATTGGACCAAATAATTGCTTTGCACGTTGTGTTGGCTGAATACCACGTCCATGACGAATAAAGAGTTCATCGTTAAACATGACTTTAAGACGCGCAACCGCATTACTGACTGCAGGTTGAGACATTCCTAAATTATGAGCTGCTCTAGTAATATTCTGCTCTTGCATAACAGCATCAAAAACAGTCAACAAATTAAGGTCAACACTTCTTAAATTTGATTCCATCGTGTAATTATCAGTAGGGTGAATAGAAGAGCTTCTACGCGTCATGTCTTGCCTCTAAAATAAATATACTGGGGCGCATTAGGAATGCCATTGCCTGAATTTTAAGAGCCAATAACTTACTCTCAAATATGTTCCCCTCAGTAGGGATGCCCACAGTATTATTCAAATAGATTGATGAAACCAATACCCAATCTCATGCAAATGTAACCATCGATGAATAAGAATCTAAATTCAGAATACAAACCAATATAATTCATGATGATAAGTGTGTTCTAAAAAGATCAAAAATAACTATAATTAATATAAATATATGCTTATAAGTGATTTTCTCTTTCTTTTTAACGAATTTAACAACAATTAAAAGCACCTTTTTCATCACTGCCACACTCATTAATAAGTGTCAGTTATTAATAATGAGCAATGAGAATTCCAAGTTAGCGGGTAGTTTTCTGTCATGTTTTCACTGACTACATCAGGAAAAATCACTTGCCTCCAGAGGTGTTTCCATAATTCATCACAGTGATATTACTCCCCCATTTACATCAATCCCCCCCTTGCGCATTGATGTAAATGGGGATGAAAACCTTCTCGGCTTAAGCTTGTTTTTATTGAGGCTTAAGCCGCTAATGTTTGATGCTTTTTCACTAAGCCAAAATCAGCTAAAATGGCGTAAGCCGCAGGTATCATGAACAGTACCAACAAGGTCGAGGTGAAAATACCAAACACAATGGAAATAACCAAAGGCTGTATCACCTGTGCCTGTAAGCTCGTTTCTAACAGTAGAGGTAATAAGCCGGCAGCCGTCGTCAACGATGTTAAAAAGACCGCTCTGAAACGTTCACGGCTGGCTTTTACAACTGCATCATGCACAGAATCACCATCATCAACATGATGTCGAATGTATTGCACCAGCAAAATTGAATCGTTTACCACAACCCCAGCTAATGATACGAACCCCATAATACTCGGCATACTTAACGCATGACCTAACAACCAATGCCCCCACAACACCCCTATCAAAGCTAATGGAATGGCTAGCAACACAATGAAAGGTTCAAGGTAACTTCGGAACTGAAAGCTCAGTATGACAAATACACCAAAGATCCCCATAGCAAAACCAACCCCCATCGATTGTCCGGTTTCTGCAGTATCTTTTGCCTCGCCTTCAAAATTGAAACGTAAATTTGGGTACTTCAGTTTTAACTGAGGCATTAAACCGTTACGAAACGCTTTTAATATTTCAGTAGAACTCACTTTGCTACTTTCTAAATCAGCAAAGACACTCAAGGTTCGTAAACCATTTACCCGTTGAATTCGAACATAATTTCGTTGATATTCTAATATCGATATAGAGGCTAATGGAATTTGGCTTCCATCACTTAACATTATTGGAAAGCTGGCTAGAGTTTGTAAATTCGCCGCTTCTTGCTTATCAAACCGTACTTCAACCTCAATATTTTCAGGACCGATTTGGATTTCATCTGCTGTTTGACCAAAATATGCAGCACGCAACTGGGTCGCAATCATCTGTCCATCAACCCCAAAGCTTTCAGCCCCCGGACGTAGCTTCACCAGCACCTCTTGCTTACCCATTCGCATGTCATCAAGAATACCAAACACGCCATCAAATTGACTGAGGTATTGCTGAATCTCAATAGAGGCAGCTTTCAATTCGGTGAGATCATCGTTTTGCATCTGAATTTCAACCGCTCGCCCACCAGGCCCCATCACGGGTTGCTTAAACACTAAAGAAACAGGATCGGCAATTGTGCCTATTTCATTTCGCCACGCTGCAACGAACTCATCGATCACCGTATTTCGAGCTTCTGCACCACGCAAATCTAACCGTACGGTGGCAACATGTGGGCCGCTCTCATCGGCATCTGGGTTAAAATTATATTGCTCGGTAATATGCTCGACAAGCGTATTGCCATCCTCTTGTTTGTCGCTCCATTCCATATTGAGTTTTTCAGCGGCGATAACAATTGTCTGTACAACCTTTTCAGTTTGAGCCAATGACGAACCGGGTGGCAATATCACCCTCGCTTCTGCTATATCACCATCAAGCTCTGGAAAGCCGACAAACTTTAGCGCCCCACCAGCCAGTAATGACAGCGAAATAAACAGCATCGCAATCACACTGCCTAGGAATAAATAACGCCAACGCACCACAGCTTCAACCGCAGAAACTAACTGATTATTACGAAAGGAATCAAACTTATTCAAAAACCACACTTTAAAAGCAATATCTGGTTTTTCATGCTCTTTTTGCTTTTGTAACGAATGACTTAGGTGATGCGGTAAAATTAAAAAAGCTTCCACTAGGCTCAATGTGAGCACCAAAATGAGCACCTGAGGCACCACTTTCAATACTGCCCCCATTTCCCCTTCAAGAAACAATAAGCTACCGAAAATACACACAGTGGTTAAATACGACGATAAAACACCAGGAAAAACTTTTTTCACCCCATTTGTCACCGCATTGGTGATAGATTGCCCCCGCTCAAGATGCGCAGCGATAGATTCAGCGATCACGATGGCATCATCCATCATGATACCAATTGCCATCAGTAGAGCGACTAAAGACATGATGTTGATGGATAAGCCAAGCCCTGCCATCAGAAATAAGCTACCAAGAAAAGCAACAGGTAAACCAGCCGCAACCCAGAACGAATATCGGAAAGTGAAGAACAACCACATAGTGGCGAAAACCAGCACAACCCCTTGCCAACCATTGCGTACCATCATGGTAAGACGATCCCACAGCACTGATGACAAGTCATTGGTCATACTCAGGGTAACCCCAGTGGGTGCTATTTTTCTTTCGTCGTCAACAAATTGCTGCACACGGTCTTTAATGCGCAATGCATCATCTGCTTTATTTTTACTGATTTTCAAAATCGCAGATGGCTTGCCATCAAATAAGATCTTTTGTTCATCAAGCTCGAAACGATCTGTCAGGGTGGCAATATCACCCAAACGTAATACCCCGCCCTCACTATCAGCACCAATAACCGTATTTGCCAAAGCGGTCGGTGTGATCTTTTGCTCATCAAAGCGGATCAATAAATTCTTATCGCCTAACTCAATGTTTCCACTGGGTAACTTGATGTTTTGTCGTGCTAAACGATCGGCAATATCACCCACACTTAATCCGAGTTGACGAATTGCCGCTTCTTTTAGTTCAATCCGGATCTGATGATCTGAAAAGCCGCCCACCGCAACTAACGACACACCATAATCCAATTTCAGTTTGCGCTTCAGATCTTCGGCGTAGGCTTTAAGTTGTGGCCAGCTGGTATCAGCACTGATCGCCACATCCACAACGGGTTCATTCCAATCTAATTCACGTACGATGGGAGATTCAATTTCATTCGGAAAATCATTAATGCCATTAATTTGAGTTTGTACATCCACTAACATTCGCGACACCACATCACTATTCGTTAGTTTCAATACTAGGGATGCAGATCCTTCAACAGCTTCACAGCGCGTTTCCACGATATTGGATAACCCATCAACAGCATCTTCCATTCGCATACAAATGCTTTCTTCGACTTCTTGGGGCGAAGCGCCAGGGTAAATAACAGATGCAATAATATAAGCGGGGGAAAACTCAGGAAATGTCTCACGTTTAATTTGCGGTAGTGCCACTAAACCCAGCAGCAACAGCGCTAGCATTAATAAATTAGCCGCGGTAGGGTGGCGCGAAAAATAACGAATCATTGGGCTGTATCTCCTAATGCTTCGTTATTTGGGGCGATCTTTTTACCGTTACGTGTCACGACTTTCACAGCCATACCCGACACTGCAGGTAATAAATCATTGAGTATCAACAACTGCTGATCAACAAGATCACCCCCAACAACCACCATGCCATCACGACGGAATAAAACGGTCACCGTTTGAATTTTTAGCGCGTTATTATCAACGGTATAAATTTTATCGCCATGAAGCGCACGCTCCGGAATAACCCAATGAAGGTTAGCTTGCCCTTCAATTTTCGCCTCAACAAACATGCCATTGACTAAGGGTGGCGCAGACTCGGGAACTAATGCGCTATAGTCTTGTTCTACTTCAATAATCACCCCAACCGTGGCTTGAGTAACACTCACGGTATCACTAATGCGGGTCACCGTTGCTGGCCACAACTGCTGAAAACTACCGCTGGATAATTGAATACTGGCGGTGAGCGCCAGCTGATCTGCCCGCGGGCGTCCATCGGCATGGGCTGTATATTGGGTTAAGCTTGATGCCAAGACTTGCATATCGTGCAGAGCGACTTGCGCATCCACTTCGACTTTCTCAATGCCGTATGCGACTAACATTGATTGCTGAAGATTAACCACCTGATTTTGTTCAATATCAACATTTGATATACGTACATCAATGGGTAAAGTGATCACTGTTTTTTCTAATGATCGTTTTGCCTCAGCAACACGTGACTCATTTACATATAGCTGAGCTAACGTAACATTACGTTCATTAGGTAAAATAAATAACTGGTTTTCAATGTCTTGAACTGTTTTTTGATTAGATAACCAAGACTGCTTTTCTAAATCGAGTTCAGATTGTGAGGTAAGCCCTTTACGGCGTAATTCTTCTTTACGAGTCACTTCTTTTTTACTGATCACTAAACGATTTTTTTCAATTTTAAGAGTGGATTTTAAATTCTCTTCCTCTTGCACCAACTTAGCTAATTGCGCCTGACTAGAACGTAAGTCGGCCTCTGCTTGTGCTAACGTCAATTCATAATCAAGGGGATCAATTTTTATAATTACCGTTCCCGCATCCATCACACGGCCTTTTTCTAGATTAGGGTGGCGATAAATTACTTTTCCGGTGACTTCAGCAATGGCTTGCCATTCAACTTTAGGCTTTATTCGCCCAAAACCACTGACTAAAGGCGCTATTGACTGTTGTTGTAATTGAATAACATCGACAGCACGCTCTCGACTAGCCGCTGCTTTTACAGAAGGGGATGGGCGCCACTTTATTGCCACCACTAAAACCATGATGCCGAATAAAATGGCGGGTACTAGCAGTAACTTCCTGTTTAATTTCATGCTGAACTGTCCTCTGTTTCAGCTAAGATCCCTTGCGTTAATACTCTTACATTATGGTCTGCTAATTCCATTAAGTACGCTTCATCTAATTTAATACCTTGTAATTCAAGCATGGCGGGAGGCGCTACAAATGGAAAGACCATCATGCTAATAAACGTCATTCTGGCTTTGTCAGGGTTAATGCCTTCTCGCAATTGACCTTTCAACTTCATTGGTTTAAACATTAATTCAGTTGCCGAATCTGCAATATTACTGAACATATTTTCAATCGTTTGCCGCTGCAATGCACCAGGCTCCATCATCATGGCGCGAGAGATTAATTTAGGCAGGTCTGGATTTGGTGCCATAATGCGGTAATAAGTTCGCATTAATTCACCAATACTTTCTATGTCTCCCTTGTTTAACACCTTTGCAAATTGACTTTGAATAGGCTCAACAGTTTCACGTAGCATGGTTTCAAACAACCCCGCTTTGTTACCGAAGTAATAACGGATGAGTGCCACATTAACATCAGCACGGGTTGCTATCATACGCGTAGACACTTTACTGTATGGCAGTGCAACAAACAGTAACCTCGCTTGATGAATCAAGCGCTGTCTTGCATCAGATTCTCCCGTTGGACGCCCAGCCTTTCCTGCCATAATCTTTTATCTACCTTTTTGATATTCAAATGCACCAGCCGTTCATGATGTCGATATCACACCATAAAATGATGTCCCTGAAATTATTAATCACCTGATTAATAATTTACTCGATCAACCGCTATTTCGGTCACTTAATTTATTCACTCTAATTTAATCAAATGATTAATTAATGACAGTGACTCTCTTTGCACTCTGAAGATTCCTCGCCACTTTCATCACTCAACTGTTACATGAATGGAAACAATAAAATAAGGTATACGTATCAAACACGGATTCCGATTCATTAAAGTAATACCATGTCAAAATAACTGCCGGGTCAAACCCAAATTAAAAACAGATTAAAATCATACAATTAGTCATTATATGCAAATAAATAGTCAATTAATGGTTGACGATCGTCCTGTCTATTTGGTATTCATTTGTTAATCAATTTTGTGGAAGTCATTTAAAAAATGAAAAATCGTTTCTCTTTACTCTTAAGCCTCCTCCTTATCGTGAATAATTCGCGCGGGTAGCTTATAGGTGAGAAACACCACATAAGAATCTAAAAACCCGCGCAGTCTGCGCGGGTTTTTGCATATTACAGAACCAGCGCAAGCGGATGCAGACTAAGCCTTACACAGGCAGGCCAATAAAAAGGAAGTAGCAATGAAAGATCAGGTCATTATTTTCGATACCACTCTACGCGACGGTGAACAGGCTCTATCCGCTAGCTTAACGGTAAAAGAGAAACTACAAATTGCCTATGCGCTAGAGCGTTTAGGGGTTGATGTAATCGAAGCCGGCTTCCCTATCTCATCGCCAGGTGATTTCGAATCGGTGCAAACCATTGCCAAGCACATCAAAAACAGCCGCGTATGTGCGCTGTCTCGTGCGGTTGCGAAAGATATTGATGTTGCCGCTGAATCGCTAAAAGTGGCGGAAGCTTTCCGTATCCATACTTTCATTTCTACCTCTACTATCCACGTACAAGACAAACTACGCCGCAGCTATGACGATGTTATCGAGATGGCTATTGCTGCTGTTAAACGTGCACGTAACTATACCGATGACGTTGAATTTTCTTGTGAAGATGCAGGCCGTACACCTATCGATAATCTGTGTCGTATGGTTGAAGCGGCAATCAATGCGGGTGCTCGTACCATTAATATTCCAGACACGGTTGGCTACACCCTACCGAACGAATTTGGTGGCATCGTGGCACAGCTGTTCAACCGCGTTCCTAACATCGACAAAGCCATTATCTCGGTACACTGTCATGACGACCTAGGTATGTCTGTTGCCAACTCAATGGCAGCGGTACAAGCGGGCGCACGTCAGGTAGAAGGCACGATCAATGGTTTGGGTGAACGTGCAGGTAACTGTTCACTAGAAGAAATTGCGATGATCATTAAGACGCGTTCTGATTTCTTGGGCGTCGAAACTAACATCAAGCACAATGAAATTCACCGTACCAGCAAAATGGTAAGCCAGCTGTGTAACATGCCAATTCAAGCCAACAAAGCAATTGTCGGCGCGAATGCCTTTAGCCACTCATCTGGCATTCACCAAGATGGCATGATTAAAAATAAGAACACCTACGAGATCATGACCCCCGAGTCGATTGGTCTTAAAAATCAAGCGCTGAATCTAACCAGCCGCTCTGGTCGTGCAGCAGTAAAGAACCACATGGACACTCTGGGCTATATCGACGGTGACTATAATCTAGATACCTTGTACGCCGATTTCTTGAAGCTTGCCGATCGTAAAGGTCAGGTTTTCGATTACGACTTAGAAGCACTAATGTACTTCGCTAATCTTCGTGATGAAGATGACTTCTTTAAGTTGAACTACCTAAGTGTTCAGTCGGGTAGCATCATGGCGACCACCAGCATTAAATTACAGTGTGGTGACGAAGAGAAATGTGAAGCCGCTGTTGGCAATGGTCCTGTCGACGCGTTATACCAATGTATCTACCGCCTAACCGGTTATGAGATTGCGCTAGATAAATTCGACCTTACCGCAAAAGGTGAAGGCGAAGACGGCTTAGGCCAAGCAGACATTATTGCGAACTACAAAGGTCGCAAGTACCACGGTACTGGTTTAGCAACAGATATCGTTGAAGCATCAGGCCAAGCGCTGCTTCACGTGATCAATAGCATTTACCGTGCAGAACAAATTGCAGAAATTAAACAGAAATCAAAAATGGAGACAGTATAACCATGGCAGGTACATATAAAATTGCCGTTTTACCGGGTGACGGTATTGGTCCAGAAGTCATGCTACAAGCGCATAAAGTATTGGATGCGGTTGAAGAAAAGTTCGGTTTTACCCTAGAACGTTCTGAGCATGATGTCGGCGGTATTGCGATTGATAACCATGGTTGTCCATTACCCGAATCAACAATGAAAGGTTGTGAAGAATCGGATGCAATCCTATTTGGTTCAGTCGGTGGCCCTAAGTGGGAACACCTAGCACCTAACGATCAACCAGAACGTGGTGCGCTATTGCCATTACGTAAGCACTTCCAACTATTTTGTAACCTACGCCCTGCGCAAATTCACAGTGGCTTAGAGGGCTTCTCACCGCTACGTGCCGACATTTCTGAGCGTGGTTTCGATATCGTGGTTGTGCGCGAACTAACAGGTGGCATTTACTTTGGCCAACCTAAAGGACGTGAAGGCGAAGGTCCACAAGAGAAAGCGTACGATACCGAAATTTACCACCGTTACGAAATCGAACGTATTGCACGTATTGCCTTTGAATCTGCGATGCTACGTGAAAAAAACGTGTATTCGATTGATAAAGCCAACGTTCTACAAAGCTCAATTTTATGGCGCGAAGTGGTTGAAGAAGTCGCGAAAGACTACCCAGAAGTGACGCTAAACCACATGTACATTGATAACGCGACCATGCAGCTAATCAAAGATCCCTCTCAGTTTGATGTGATGCTGTGTTCTAACATCTTTGGTGACATCATCTCTGATGAATGTGCAATGATCACTGGTTCTATGGGCATGCTACCTTCAGCGAGCCTTAACCAAGAAAAATTTGGTATGTATGAACCCGCTGGTGGTTCAGCACCTGACATTGCAGGCAAAAACATTGCTAATCCTGTGGCACAAATTCTATCTGCAGCGTTAATGCTACGTTACAGCCTTGATGAAGAAAAAGCCGCACGTGCGATAGAGCAAGCCGTATCTCAAGCGCTAGAAGCAGGCGAACTAACGGCCGATCTAGCTGGTAAAGGTGCAGCACTAAGCACTAGCGAAATGGGCGATAAAATCGCAGCTTATATTCGTCAAGCTTAAGATTCATCGCTAAGTACTCGATATCAATTGTACCTGTCGTTAAACACGCATATAAAAAGTGAAACGACAGGTATTAATGACAAGGAACATCGAACAATGTCAGCAAAAACCGGAACATCAAAAACACTGTATGAAAAAGTCTACGATGCCCACGTCGCGGTAGCTGCAGAAGGTGAAAACCCAATACTGTATATTGACCGCCACTTGGTACACGAAGTGACATCACCGCAAGCCTTTGATGGTTTGCGTGAAAAAGGTCGCAAGGTTCGCCAAATCGGTAAGACCTTCGCAACCATGGATCATAACGTTTCAACCCAAACAAAAGATATTAATGCGTCGGGTGAAATGGCACGTATCCAAATGGAAACCCTAGCAAAAAACTGTGAAGAGTTTGGTGTCACCCTATATGACCTAAACCATAAGTATCAGGGCATTGTGCATGTCATGGGACCAGAACTTGGCATCACTTTACCGGGTATGACCATTGTTTGTGGTGACTCACACACTGCCACTCATGGTGCATTTGGCTCATTAGCATTCGGTATTGGTACCTCAGAAGTCGAACATGTACTTGCAACGCAAACATTGAAGCAAGCACGTGCTAAAACCATGAAAATCGAAGTGGTTGGTAAAGTCGCAAAAGGCATTACCGCTAAAGATATCGTACTGGCAATCATTGGTAAAACAACGGCAGCTGGCGGTACAGGTTATGTGGTTGAATTCTGCGGTGAAGCTATTACCGATCTAACAATGGAAGGTCGTATGACCGTCTGTAACATGGCAATCGAATTAGGTGCTAAAGCCGGCCTTATTGCCCCAGACCAAACCACTTACGACTACATTAAAGATCGTAAATTTTCACCGACAGATGCAAACTTTGATGCTGCCGTCGAGTACTGGAAGACCTTAAAAACAGATGATGGTGCCACGTTTGATGCCGTTGTTACGCTAGACGCTAAAAATATCAAACCGCAAGTCACTTGGGGCACAAACCCAGGTCAAGTTATTGCTATTGATGAGTTAATTCCTGGTCCTGACAACTTCAGCGAGCAAGTTGATAAAACATCAGCTGCAAAAGCACTGGCCTACATGGGATTAGAAGCAGGCAAGAAATTATCTGATTTTGATATTGATAAAGTCTTTATCGGTTCTTGTACCAACTCTCGTATCGAAGACATGCGTGCAGCAGCAGCGATTGCCAAGGGGCGTAAAGTCGCAGCAAATGTTCAGGCATTGGTTGTTCCGGGCTCAGAGCAAGTAAAAGCACAAGCTGAAAAAGAAGGATTAGATAAGATCTTCATTGAAGCTGGTTTTGAATGGCGCCTACCTGGTTGTTCAATGTGTTTGGCAATGAATAATGACCGCTTAGGGCCTAAAGAGCGCTGTGCTTCAACAAGTAACCGTAACTTCGAAGGTCGTCAAGGCCGTGATGGTCGTACTCATTTAGTCAGCCCAGCGATGGCAGCAGCAGCAGCATGTGCTGGTCACTTTGTTGATATCCGCGACTTAGATAACGCAACGGCTTAATCAATAAGGAACGAACAATGACAGGCTTTAAACAACACACAGGATTAGTGGTTCCACTTGATACTGCCAATATTGATACTGATGCCATCATTCCTAAGCAGTTTCTGCAGAAAGTGACTCGTACAGGTTTTGGTCAGCATCTTTTCAATGACTGGCGCTTCCTTGATGATGCTGGACAACAAGAAAATCCAGACTTCATTATGAATGCACCCCGCTACCAAGGCGCGAGTATTTTGCTGGCACGTGAAAACTTCGGTTGTGGCTCATCGCGTGAACACGCACCGTGGGCACTGGCTGATTACGGCATTCAGGTGATGATTGCACCAAGCTTTGCGGACATTTTCTACGGCAACTCAATCAATAACCAAATGGTACCAGTTCGTCTAACTGATCAAGAAGTTGATGAGCTTTTCCAATATGTCGAAACGAATGAAGGTGCCGAGATCACCGTTGATCTTGAAACGATGCAAGTCACGGCAAATGGTAAAACGTATTCATTTGAGATCGATGAATTCCGTCGTCACTGCCTATTAAATGGGTTAGATAACATTGGTTTAACACTGCAACATGCCGATAAAATTGCAGAGTATGAAGCGAAAATACCTGCATTTTTGGTTTAACCGTTTTTCTCGAAATACACTAAGCTAATTTCTATAATGAAAAATGAATAACAAGAAAAGCACTTCTTAATCGAAGTGCTTTTTTATACTTCATATTTTTATGCAATATAATCTTCTTATACAAGGTCTTATCAATAACCACTCTGCGAAATTGCACTTATTATCTGAACTTAGAAAGAGAACGACAATGCGCTCACTTATTTCTATCGCCTTACTGCTGTTTTCAACCCTAACTTTTGCAGCACCAAAAGCTGAATTATGGGCATATTGGCAACCCAGTAATAACGCCAGTTCAGCTCAAATCTCTCATGCCCGTTGGCAACAGATATTAGATAAGTTCTTAATTACTGAGTCTAAACAAACTCTGTTTCGCTACAGTGCGGTTACCACAAACGACAAAGACAACCTTGACCGATACCTTCGCGATCTTGCCAGAATCGATCCTCGCCAATACAGTAAAAATGAACAATTTGCCTATTGGGTAAATTTATACAACGCCCTTACTGTACAACTGATCCTCGATAACTATCCGATAAAATCCATCACTAAACTCGGTGGATTCTTTAGCTTTGGTCCGTGGGATGACACGTTAATCACCATTGCGGATCAGCAATTAACCCTCAATGACATTGAACATCGAATTTTACGTCCGATCTGGCGTGATCCTCGCGTTCATTACGCGGTGAATTGTGCCAGCTTTGGTTGCCCAAATTTATTGGATACCGCGTTTAATGGGCAAAATAAAAATACCTTACTCGAACAAGCCGCGACTGATTTCATCAATAGCAGCAAAGGCGTGAGTATTACAGGAAACCAAGTACGCCTTTCATCAATATATGATTGGTTCAGCAGTGATTTTGGTAATCAATCTGAGCTACAAATGCATTTAAACCAGTATCGAAAAGGACACAATATCCAATTAAATTCGGTAAGTTATGGTTATGATTGGTCACTAAACCAAGCGAAATAACCAAGAAAATAACGATATAACCTAGCAAAGTAATCCAGCAAAATCGTACGATTAAACATCCATCTATCGCACTTTCACACTCATGTAGAATGTGCGAGCTCATCATTCTGATGCAATCTACTAGCAACTGCTTACTTGCACGATTACAATAACAACCGTTCTCATTGGGGAGCCCGTATTTATACAGATGCACGTAGCAACTAGAGTACAGGCTGAGATTGCACCGCAGAACCCACAGAACCTGAACCAGGTCATACTGGCGTAGGAATTGAGAAAAGAAGGTCGCTTCACTTTTTAGTGCGTGTCTGATGGTTACTAGTATTAAGCATAAAATACACACTAAAATAATCATATATAAGAGCATGATGCTCATACCTTCTCAACCTACGCGCATTTGAAATATTACCCCTCGCAGGATGCAAGGGCATCAGGAGCGTATCTTGAAAAAATCACTTCCACTATTATCTCTAGCATTAATCGCAATGCCAGCGTTAGCAAATGACAACACCCTAACGGTATATACCTACAGCTCATTTGCATCAGATTGGGGCCCCGGCCCTACGATCAAAAAAGCATTTGAAGCCCAATGCGACTGTACTATCGATTTTGTCGCACTGGATGATGGTGTTTCGATATTAAATCGCGTACGTCTGGAAGGTAAAAATACCAAGGCTGATGTGTTATTAGGCTTAGATAACAACTTAATGACCGAAGCTAAAAAGACAGGGTTATTAGCGGAACATAAGATTAATACCAACAAAGTGATTCTGCCTAATGGCTGGACAGACAAAACATTTGTACCTTATGACTATGGCTACTTTGCATTTGTCTACGATTCAGAAAAGCTGACTAACCCACCCAAAAGCTTAGCTGAATTAGTAAAACGGGATGATATTAGTGTGATTTACCAAGATCCTCGCACCTCGACACCCGGCCAAGGTTTGATGTTATGGATGAAATCAGTATACGGTGATAAAGCCCCAGCTGCATGGCAACAGCTGGCAAAAAATACCGTAACAGTCACCAAAGGTTGGTCTGAAGCCTATAATATGTTCCTTAAGGGTGAATCTGACATGGTGCTGTCTTACACCACCTCACCGGCATACCACATCATTGCAGAAAAAGACGCGAAATATAAAGCGGCTAATTTTAGCGAAGGTCATTACATGCAAGTAGAAGTCGCAGCAAAGCTAAAAGCGGCCAAAAACCCGAAACTTGCCGATCAATTTATGGCGTTCATTTTGAGTGATGATTTCCAATCTGCCATGCCAACGGGTAACTGGATGTACCCCGTAACAAAACAAACATTACCAGACGGTTTCGATCAATTAACCGTGCCAGCACAAGCACTAGAGTTCAATGCAGATGATGTTGCAGCACAACGCCGCACTTGGATCCGTGAATGGCAGCAAGCATTAACTCAATGATGAATAACCGTTTTAGCACCACACTTCCCGGCGTATTCAGCGCTGGGTTGATTCTCTTATTGGTGATCAGTGCGATTACAGCATTGATCAGCCAAGCATCCGAGTTGAACCCTTTTCTTATTTGGCAGGATCCTTATCTTCGTCACGTCACTGTATTCAGTTTTACTCAAGCATTTCTCTCTACAGTATTAAGCCTGATCCCAGCCATACCCATTGCTTATGCCTTATCACGTCGCCAATTTGTTGGGCGTAACTTGTTGCTCCGTTTATTTGCGATGACCTTAGTTCTTCCCGTGTTGGTAGCAGTCTTTGGCTTGCTCGCCATTTACGGGAAAAGTGGCTTATTGGCTGAACTTTTTGGTTTAATCGACCAACCACTTCCTTTTAGTATTTATGGCTTAAATGGTATTTTACTCGCGCACGTTTTCTTAAATTTACCGCTAGCAACCCGTTTATTATTACAAAGCCTTGAAGGTATTCCAGCCGAACAACATAAGCTTGCCGCCCATTTAGGCTTAACCGGTTGGAATAAATTCCGTTTCATTGCTTGGCCGCGTTTACGTCAGCAAATGCCCCATGTAATAGGCTTAGTGTTCATGCTGTGCTTTACCAGCTTCGCCGTTATTATGTCGTTGGGTGGTGGGCCCAAAGCCACCACCATTGAGCTCGCCATTTATCAAGCATTACGCTACGACTTTGATTTAGCAGCCGGCGCTATTCTTGCCATCTGGCAAATGTTGATTTGCTGTAGCTTAGTTTTGTTTACTCAACGCTTTACTAAACCCCTTTCAACTTTGTCAGGCTCAATAGAACAATCGCCACAGAATTACACCGATAGCAAATATGAAAAAATCTGGGATGGCTTCTGGATTAGCTGTGTTTTATTGTTGGTGATCCCACCACTTTTGGCCGTTGTTGGGGCTGGCTTAAACAGCCAACTATTTCAACAATTAAGCCAACCAGCATTGTGGCAAGCTGTCACTAATTCATTAAAAATTGCCATGTTGGCGTGTTTTTTTGCAACCTCTGCGGGTATCGCTATTTTATTAGCCAGCCGACATTGGCGGATCCAGCAACAGAAATTTAAAGCTGATGGTATAGAGTTGCTCGGCACTATGATTTTAGTCACACCTAGTCTGGTGTTGAGCACGGGAATATTTCTTTTGCTGCGCCAATATACCGATGTCTTTGCGACAGCATTCTGGGTGGTAGTTACAGTGAATGCGTTGATGGCACTACCTTATGTGATTAAAACCTTAAGCCAACCCATGTTACACGTTGCTCAACAATATAATCCTTTATGCCACAGCCTAGGGATGAGCGGCCTGTCACGCCTGAAGTTGGTAGAGTGGCGAGCCTTACGCAAACCCATCGCACAGGCATTAGCCATTGGTTTTGTTTTATCATTAGGTGATTTAGGGGCAATCGCTTTGTTTGGCAGCCAAGATTTCCAAACGTTGCCCCTGTATTTATTCCAGCTGCTGGGCAGTTATCAGATGGACGCTGCAGCTGTGGCTGCCTTGCTATTACTACTGCTGAGCTTAGGGTTATTTAGCCTAGTCGAATACGCATTGATAAGCCGCCCTAAAACACAGAACTCTCACCGCAATCCGTTTAAAAGCAGTAAAGCAGGACGTCGATAAGTGAATACAATCATGATACAGCTCGATCAACTAAACCATTGCTATACCCATCAGGGGAATGCCTCCCACAATGAATCATTATTGATGTCTTTCGATCTTATCGCCAATAAAGGCGATATCATTGCGTTAATCGGCCCAAGTGGCGCTGGTAAAAGTTCATTGCTTGCCATGATTGCAGGTTTTCTTAAACCAGATAGCGGTGAACTGCATCTCAATGGCGGTCTCATCACCACACAAGCACCTGCCGAACGTCCGTTATCGATGTTATTTCAAGAACATAATCTATTCCCACACTTAACAGTATTTGAAAATATCGGTTTAGGTATTCATCCGGGATTAAAGCTATCACGCCAAGAGAAAGAAGATATTGTGGTGGCAGCCTCAAGAGTCGGGGTAAGTAAGTACCTTGAACGCCTACCAGAACAACTTTCTGGCGGTCAAAAGCAACGCGTCGCATTAGCGCGTTGTTTAATTCGCCAGCGCCCGTTGTTGTTACTGGATGAACCTTTTTCGGCGTTGGATCCCGCGTTGAGAAAAGAAATGCTGGAGTTAGTCAAACATATTGCACGAGAGCAAAAAATCACCGTCTTAATGATCACTCATAGCCCAGACGATGCGCTAAAAATATCCAATAAATGTGCTTTTATTCATAATGGAAAAATACGCGTGTTTGGCCCAACCCAGCAAGTGCTGGGTGAGCCAAAAGATGAAGCTTTAATACAATACTTAGGATTTTAAATAAGAAACGTTGAGAACATTAAAGATTTTCTTCCGCAAATTCAGCAAGACGACTGCGGACGACCCCATTAAGGTAGATATTGGCACTACCTTCAAAATTCTTAAAGCGTTCAACAATATAGGTAAGGCCCGAGGTAACGGGTGAGAGATAACTGGAATCGATCTGCGCTAAGTTCCCCGAGCAGACCAGCTTGGTGCCTTCACCACATCGAGTGATGATGGTTTTAATTTGAGAGGCAGTTAAATTCTGGCATTCATCCAGTAATACAAACGCATTCTGAATAGAACGACCACGCATGAAGTTTATCGATTTGAACTGAATATTGGCTTTATCAAAGATATATTTCATTGAGCCATCAGTACATACATCGTTTTTATGCAATGCTTCCATAGTATCGGTTACCGCCGCTAACCATGGCATCATTTTTTCTTCTTCTGTTCCGGGCAAGAAACCAATCGACTCGGCGATTTCCGGCGTATTACGTGTAACAATTATCTTGTCATACATACCTTTTTCAATGACCTGCTCAAGCGCGGCCGCCATCGCCAATATGGTTTTACCACAGCCCGCAGGACCAGTAAGGATCACTAAATCAATATCGGGATCTAACATCGCATCAAGCGCCATACCTTGATACACATTTTTAGGGTGAAGACCCCATGCTTGACGGTGCATCAACCGATCATGACCAATATCTTTAACGGTAACGCTATCATCATCAATACTTTGGATTCGACCAGTAAAATCACCACCGTCATCTAATAAGTATTGATTAATAAACGGCGTTTCAAATAGATTTCTCGGTAATGTATGTACCGTTGAACGTCCCCTGTTTTCAGAATGGCACTCCGCAACACCTTCCCAAAAACGCCCTTCAAAACAATGAAAACCTTTCGTCAGTAACTTAATATCATCAATTAGCTGATCAGAACGATAATCATCCACATGACACACACCCGCGCCTTTGGCACGTAAGCGCATATTAATGTCTTTCGTTACCAGCACAACATCACGAGGGGCATGCTGCTCTTGTAAATATAAAACACCATTAAGAATACGGTTATCGCCCGCTTTATCAGAAAAAGCCTGAACCGTTTGTTTTATTTCATAATCAGCAAATATCGCAACCGTGCCTTTTTTGCCTACTTGGTTAGTGAATGGAATACCGGCCGATATTTGTTCTGGGGTTGCGTCGTGGAATATATCTTCTAACGCCCTAATGGCAACACGAGCGTCACGAGAGACATCTCGCTTACTATCTTTGATGCGATCTAACTCTTCCAGCACTGTCATTGGAATGACAACATCGTGTTCTTGAAATGAATAAATAGCGAGAGGTTCGTGAAGTAGAATATTCGTATCTAGTACAAAGATTTTCCGTTCATAATCGTCCATAAGCACCTCCTTGGTAACAGTCTGACAGCAATCAAATTACTATCACTCTTAAAGCGTAAGCCAAAATGACTATTGTTAATAATCTAAATTTTGTAGTTACTATTAAAGACCGGAGATTTTAAATAAATGTGACAATAAAAACTGTAAGGCGGATTGATCACTTTCACCGTGACCTTAATCACATCATGCAGTACCATTACTTCCCTTTTAACCGTGGCGAATTCTGGCTTACACTTAATACCAGTGTAGACCAAAAAAAAATTCGTGCCGGGTTACACATTCTCCGATATATCAAATAATTAGAAGGCTTTTACTACTATGCCATTTACTTTGGGCCAACGTTGGATCAGTGATACTGAAAGTGATTTAGGTTTAGGTACCGTTGTTGCTGAAGATAAGCGAACAGTTTCCATAATGTTCTCCGCCTGTGAAGAGAGCCGCCTGTATGCACGAAGTGATGCTCCAGTTACCCGTGTAATGTTTAATGTTGGTGATGTAGTTGAAAGCCATGACGGCTGGTCACTAGAGGTAAAAATCGTCGAAGAAAATGGCGGTATTTTTACTTATATTGGTACACGTACGGACACTGAAGAAGAAAACGTAAAGTTACGTGAAATCTTCCTAAGTCACCAAATTCGCTTTAACAAACCACAAGATAAATTATTTGCGGGTCAAATCGATCGTATGGATCGTTTTGCCTTACGCTACCGCGCTCTTACCAATCAATATGAACAACATAAGAGCCCATTACGTGGTCTGTGTGGTATGCGTGCAGGTTTAATTCCTCACCAGTTATTCATCGCGCATGAAGTGGGTCGACGTTACGCACCCCGTGTATTACTCGCAGATGAAGTCGGTTTAGGTAAAACGATTGAAGCCGGTATGATCATCCACCAGCAAGTGCTTGCAGGTCGTGCTGAACGTATTCTGATTGTTGTGCCTGAAACGCTTCAACATCAATGGCTTGTCGAAATGATGCGTCGTTTCAACTTACACTTCTCGATTTTTGATGAAGAACGTTGCGTCGAATCACTTGCAGATGCAACTAACCCATTTGAGACTGCTCAATACGTATTATGTTCGTTAGATTTCTTGCGTAAAAGTCGCCGTCGTTTCGAACAAGCACAAGATGCCGATTGGGATTTATTGGTTGTCGATGAAGCACACCACTTAGAGTGGAGTGAAGATAAGCCAAGTCGCCAGTACCAAGTGGTTGAAGCCTTAGCGGAAGCAACACCCGGCGTCTTACTGCTAACGGCAACACCAGAACAACTCGGTCGTGAAAGTCACTTTGCTCGTCTACGTTTGCTCGATCCTGACCGTTTTTATGATTACGAAACCTTTGTGGAAGAAGAGCGCCAATACGCCCCTGTGGCAGAAGCCGTTACTCGCTTGCTTTCTGGAGAGATAATCGATGATGACGCTAGAAAAACGTTAGTCGATTTACTGTCAGAACAGGATATTGAACCCAAACTTCGTCTTATCGAATCTAGCGACGTTGATGATGAACACGCGCAAACCGTGCGTCATGAATTAATTGATAGTTTGATGGATCGTCATGGTACGGGTCGCGTATTGTTCCGAAATACACGTGCTGCGATTAAAGGGTTCCCTGAACGTCATCTCAACATGTACCCGCTAGAATTGCCTTCGCAGTATAAAACAGCGATGCGTGTTTCCAGCATGATGTCTGGCTCTATATCGGCTGAACAAAAAGCCATTAAACTGCTTTACCCTGAAGATATTTATCAAGAATTCGAAGGTGAGTCAGCAACATGGTGGAACTTTGACCCGCGTGTAAACTGGTTGCTGGATATGCTAAAAGCAAACCGTAACGAGAAAGTATTGGTTATTTGTTCTCGCGCACAAACAGCCTTAACCCTAGAGCAAGCATTACGTGAGCGTGAAGGTATTCGTGCGACGGTGTTCCATGAAGGCATGTCGATTATCGAGCGTGATAAAGCAGCAGCTTACTTCGCACAAGAAGATGACGGTGCTCAGGTATTGTTATGTTCAGAGATCGGCTCTGAAGGGCGTAACTTCCAATTCGCAAATCAGTTAGTGATGTTCGATTTACCGAATAACCCTGACTTACTTGAGCAGCGTATTGGTCGCCTTGATCGTATTGGTCAGCAGCGTGATATTGAAATTCATGTACCGCACCTAGAAGGTACGTCTCAAGCCTTGCTAGCGCACTGGTACAACGAAGGCTTAAACTCTTTTGAAGAAACTTGTCCTACTGGCCGTGCTGTCTATGAAGCCGTTAGTGACGATCTAATAGCGCTATTAGCATGTGAAAAACATGAGCCGGAAGCCCTAGAAAACTTGATTGAAAAAAGTACAGCAATGCACCACGAGTTGAAAGCGAAATTGGATCAAGGCCGTGACCGTCTGTTAGAAATCCACTCAAACGGTGGTAATGCAGCCAATGATCTCGTTACTCAGATTTCATCAAAGGATGGCGATACCAATCTTATCGCTTTCTCTCTGGGCTTATTTGATACCATTGGTTTGAATCAAGATGATAAAGGTGAAAACGCCATTGTCGTGACCCCTTCCGAGCACATGATGGTGGCAAGCTACCCTGGTTTACCTTACGACGGTTGTACTATCACCTTTGATCGTGAAACGGCACTATCACGTGAAGACTTGCACTTTATTAGCTGGGAACACCCAATGATTCAAGGTGGTATTGATTTACTACTATCTGAAGGCGTTGGTGCTACAGCCGTTTCATTATTGAAAAACAAAGCATTGCCTGCTGGTACACTATTGCTCGAAATGGTTTACGTGGTTGATGCACAAGCACCGAAATCATCCGGTATTGGTCGATTCTTACCAAAAACACCGATCCGAATTTTGCTGGATGCGAAAGGTAGCAACCTCTCAAACAAAGTCGCATTTGAAGGTTTCAACCGCCAGTTAAGCCCAGTAAATCGTCACCTTGCAAGCAAGCTAGTTAATTCAGTACAGAAAGAGATTCACGTTTTAATTGCTCAAGCAGAACAAGAAGTCGCTAAAGAATTAGTGACCGTTCGCGAATCTGCACAGACTGAAATGGAAAACAGCCTACAAGCTGAATTAACCCGTCTTCAGGCATTAAAAGCGGTGAACCCTAATATTCGAGATGATGAATTAGAGCTAATTGAAAGCCAAATTCAAGATCTCACGGGTTACATTGGTAAAGCACAAATACAACTGGATTCATTACGTCTCATTGTTGTTAGCCATAACTAATTCAACCCTTTTAATCTAGGTTCAAAAGCCGTGTACCAGTCTATTCTGACGCGGCTTTTGTCTTTAATTACCTCTATTTTCAGAGTAAATAATGAAACCGTTACCGCATTTAGACTACCACCCACCCACTGACCCTTGGTTAGATATTCTTCATCATGATGAAGACATTATCATGTTAAATAAACCGTCTGGCTTGCTATCTAATCCTGGTCGGAACCCAGAACATTACGATAGTGTGTATAGCCGAGTGTTACGTGACTACCCAGAAGCACACATTGTTCATCGCCTTGATATGTCGACCTCTGGTTTGATTATGTTAGCGGTAAACAAAGATGCTGAGCGTCATTTGCATGCACAGTTTCGCGAACGCGCAACCCAAAAAGTCTATTATGCCCGCATATGGGGACATCCAGACCAAGACACGGGGACGGTTGATTTACCCTTGATTTGTGACTGGCCGAATAGACCCAAACAAAAAGTATGTTACGAAGACGGGAAACCATCAGTAACGCATTATGAAGTGGTTGCTCGTGAAGCACAGACCACATTGGTTCGTTTGCACCCTATCACAGGTCGCTCACAC
This sequence comes from Photobacterium frigidiphilum, assembly GCF_003025615.1. Lineage (GTDB taxonomy): Bacteria > Pseudomonadota > Gammaproteobacteria > Enterobacterales > Vibrionaceae > Photobacterium > Photobacterium frigidiphilum. The sequence goes on from NZ_PYMJ01000012.1 coordinate 100,913, forward strand.
CAGCTTCGAGTTCATATGCAAGCTTTAGGTCATCCTATAATTGGTGATGAGTTTTATGCCAATGACGAAGCAAATGCGATTGCTGACCGTCTTCATTTGCATGCCGCCGAAATTGCTTTTACGCATCCAGGTACCAAAGAGCCCATCCACTTTTTTGCACCCTGTGAGTTATTTCCTGATGTGCCGATGAAAACCATCGAATTCCCCTCAGCAAATCAAGAAAAATAATATCAAGCCTTGAGAGTTCATCCAGATTTGGTCTTAATATGAATGATTCACTATTCATTACGATCAAATCGGATTTGCTCCCATGAAAAACCATTCTTCCATTGAACAACCGTCAATTACTGAAACACCCCTCACTCAAAAAATAGTCTTTCTCGATCGCGCGACCATCCCCAAGCATATTCAACTACCATCGCCTAATTTTCCTCATGAGTGGCAAGAATATGCAACGACAAAACCCGAGCAAGTCATCAAACGTTTGCAACATGCGACTATCGCGATCGCTAATAAAGTCATTCTTGATGCAGACGTGTTAAGCCAATTACCCCAACTGAAAATGATCGCGATCTCGGCAACAGGCACAAACAATGTCGATTTAGCATACTGCCACCAGCACAAGATTACGGTGGCAAACATTCGAGGGTACGCAACAGATTCAGTGCCAGAGCATGTGATCGCCATGATGTTTGCCTTAAAAAGAAACCTGATGGGGTATCACCAAGACATCCAAGCTGGTGTTTGGCAACAGAAGAAGCAGTTTTGTTTTTTTTCCCACCCTATTTCTGATATTTCGGGATCTACTCTAGGTATTATTGGTAATGGTAGCTTAGGGCAAGCTGTAGCAAAGCTAGCTAAAGCGTTAGGTATGGAGGTGCTCTATGCGGAGCATAAAGGAAAAGAAACCTGTAGAGACGGTTACAGGCCTTTTGATGAAGTAATAGCTTGTGCAGATGTTGTGACCTTGCATTGCCCATTAAGTGCACACACCCAAAACCTGATAGGCAGCAATGAGTTCAATCGTATGAAAACCAATAGTATTTTGATTAACGCGGGTCGTGGTGGATTAGTCGATGAAGATGCATTAGTGGATGCATTAAAGAATGGTGATATTGCGGGGGCTGGAGTCGATGTATTTACACAAGAGCCTGCAGATATGAGCAACCCTTTAATTGCCAACGCTGATTTACCCAATCTTATTCTAACCCCGCATGTCGCTTGGGGATCGGACTCAGCCATTCAAACACTGGCCAATCAATTAATTGACAACATGAATGCCTATGTCGCAGGCAAGCCTCAAAACCTTGTCTAACCTTTATACTTAAAGGTTCGATGGTCGAAAAAAAACGAGAGCCAAGGCTCTCATTTTTTAGGTTACATTCGATAGTAACCATACTATTGATTCGCTACGCCGTTGATTACTGCGTATTACTTAAAGCCTTTTTCTTTACGGATCATATCGTAAGCCGCTTGAAGCTCTTGCGCTTTTTGATTAGCGATTTCCATCATTTCTGGTGGTAACCCTTTTGCTGCAAGCTTATCAGGATGATGTTCATTCATTTGTTTACGGTAGGCACGTTTTACTTCTTGCGACGTTGCACTTTCCGTTACACCCAGAACTTCATAGGCATCAGCGAGTTGATCACGGGTTGGTGCTTGGTTAAACCCACCACCATGCTGCTGATTAAACCCACCTTGCTGAAAACGAAATGCCGCTTCTTGCATATGTAAACGTTGCTCTAACTGACGCTCAGAGAAACCTAAACTACGCGCAATAACATGTAATAGCTGGCGTTCATTCTGGTGCAACGAGCCATCAGCAAATGCCGCTTGAATTTGCAACTCTAAGAAGAACTGCAGTAAATCGGCTCGCCCTGCACAATTTTGACGGACCTTTGCTAAAGTTTCCTCTAGAGGGAATCCATCTTCTTTGCCTTCACGAAATGCATTTTGCGCCTGACGACGAGCTTCTCCATGCAAATTCATCCGATCCATAATGGCACTTGCAACACGAATTTCTTCTTCTGTTACGTGTCCTTTGGCTTTTGCCATATGACCCATCACAGCAAAGCCAGCATAAAAGAATTCGGCTTGACGTTCCTCACTGTTCGCTCGGTTGGTGCCAAAACCACCAAAGCCGCCGCCACGATAAACATTTCTTCGTGCCTTATCGAACTTATGCCCTAAAAACAGACCTAATAGCAATCCAAATGGACCACCAAGAAGGAAACCAAAAAATGCGCCTAGAATTTTGCCCCACACCTGCATTCTATACTCTCTGGTAATTTATTAAATTTATTCAAGGTTTACTCGACACTGTGGCTTGAAAAGATGCCGTCGAGATAAATTTGCATTATGATAGCTGTCATTTATCGGGAATGCTTGTAAAAAGCGCAACCAAATAGCTATGCGCCATAAACTGAGACAGGAATGTTAACCAGATGTCATTAATCTCCCGCAGCTTACTAGCCACCATGATCAGCCTCGCGCTGTATGGTCCGGCTATGGCAAATGAAAATAATAAATTAAGCGAAGATGTCAATGATGAGCTTGCTCTAACCAGTGACAACGTGGATGAGATCGAGTTAGTGCGTGGTGTTTGTATTGCGCCTCAAGATCGCTCGACAGATCCCAACAATGACCCCATAAAAGTCACCGCTGATCACGCTGAAGCTCTCGACAAAACAAAAGTCACCTACACGGGTGATGTCGTTGTACAGCAAGGAAATCGTACCATCGCGGCCGATCAGGCATCTCTTCGCCAGCCTGAAAATATTGTAGTCGCTGAAGGCAACGTCTATTTTCATGACGGTACGATAGAAGTCGACTCTGAACGCTTACAAAGCGATCTCGATACCGAAGATTCCGAAATGGATCACGCGGTGTATAACCTAACCTGTGAACCTGGACGCGGCGAAGCACGAAGAATCACCAAAACACACGCTCAAGGCACACAGTTTTATCGCATGAAAGATGGTACTTATACCACTTGCCCTGCTGAAGATAAAAGTTGGCGCTTCTCTGCGACCACATTGGAGCGAGAAGGCGATTCACCTTTTGCTAATCTTTACAATGCCCGTTTTGAAGTGCTTGATGTACCCGTTTTCTATTTACCGTACCTTCGAGTACCGGTCGGTAAAGAGCGTTTAACAGGGTTCTTATACCCGTCAGTCAGTTATGGTTCGCGTGATGGTTTCGAGTTTGAAACCCCATTCTATTGGAATATCGCACCAAATTACGATTTAACCTTAACGCCAAAGTACATGAGTAATCGTGGACTGCAGCTAAACTCTGATTTCCGTTATCTAACCGAATTTGGCCAAGGTGCATTAAAAGGCGAGTACCTCGCCAGCGATAAAGCCGCAGATGCAGGTAATGATGGCTCTCGATGGGCATTTAACTATTCGCACAATGGTACATACAAAAGCAACTGGTTGTTTGAGGTTGATTACAGTAAAACCAGTGATTTCAGCTATTTTACTGATATTGATTCTAGTATCGGTAACCGTGAAGACAATAACTTGTTACAAACCGCTGAAGTGTCTTACCGCGAACAATATTGGGATTCAACCTTACGGGTGCGTGACTTCCAGCCACTGACCGAAACAGGCCAAGGCTCACAATACCGTTTAATGCCGCAGCTAGAATTTAACTATTATCGCCCCAACCTGCCTTACGAGTTAGATTTCTCGATGGCCAGCAGCATCAGTAGTTTTGCCAACGATGCTTCGAATAAACCAGACGCGACCCGTGTTCACCTTGAACCGACATTAACCCTGCCATTTGCAACACCTTGGTGGTCGTTAACCTCAGAAGCAAAGTTACTTTATACTTATTATAATCAAGATCTTAAAAGCTACTCTCGTGACGGAATAGAAGAAACGGTATCACGTACTATTCCTACGGCGCGCATTCACAGCGGTTTATACCTAGAGCGTGACACATCGATTTGGGGGCAGGATTACACCCAAAGCTTAGAGCCTCAAATTCAATACCTTTATGTACAAGATAAAGACCAAAGTGGCATTTACAATCCTGTTAATGATGACGGTGGAGGCTACGATAGTACCCGCTTACAACAAGATTACTATGGTCTATTTAGTGATAAAACCTATAGCAGCGTCGATTATGTTGCCCCTGCGAATCAATTCACTCTTGGTGCATCAACGCGCTATTTTGATAATAACTTTAAGGAACGATTTACCCTTTCCTTAGGTCAGATATTCTATATCGATAAACCAACAGTGGATGACGAAGTAGAAAGCTATTCAGCTACCGCCCTTGAAACTGAGTTTAATTATGCCGACTGGCTCTTCTTGAAAGGCTCGATGCAATATGATGCCAGTGATAAAGAAGTGCAAATAGCCAACGGGGCGATTGAGTACCGAGAAAATGGGGTGTACATCCAACCCAACTACCGTTATGTCTCGAGTAGCTATTTGGATAAATACGTTACTAACCCCAACTCAGTGAATGATGATGGCGATAAAGATGGCATATCTCAGTTGGGGCTTTCGACCGGGTTCCCATTACATGGCGGGATCAGTGTACGTGCTGATTACTTCCATGATTTGAATGTAAACAAAATGGTCGAAGGTCAGGTTGGCCTCACTTATCGTTCTGCTTGTTGGTTAATCGGTTTAACGTATAACAAGTATGCCTCTAGCTCATTAGGTTCGAGTAATACCGAATACGAAAATAACGTATCACTCACCTTCAGCCTGCTTGGTTTACAAGGTGCGAAACCATTTGGGGCATCAAGTGATACGGGTAATGCGATGACGTACGGTAATTCATTCTCTTTAAATAATTAATTCAATTACGAACTGATTCGTAATTGCAAAAATAGATGGAACGTAGATGAAAAAGTGGAAAACATCTTTGCTAGGTATAGCAATCTGGAGCTTAGCTGCAAGCAGTATAGCTGCACCCAAGGAGCTTGATAAAGTCGTGACACTAGTCAATGACAGTGTGATCTTACAAAGTGATGTCAATGCGATGCTGCAAACGGTGCGCATCAATGCAGCAGAGCAGAATCAACCGCTACCCGATAATGCTTTATTGACTGAGCAGGTCATGGAAAAGCTGATCATTGAAACACTGCAACTGCAGCAAGCAGAGCAATTTGGTATTCGTATTGACGATACTCGGCTTGATCAAGCTGTCGCTGAAATTGCCAAAGAACGTAAACTTACTATTCCTCAACTTCAGCAAGAGCTAGAGAAAAGTGGAATATCTTACTCTATCTTTCGCGAGCAAATGCGTCGTGATATGACCGCAAGTGAAGCACGTACTATTCAAGTGCGCCGTCGTATCAATATTTTACCGCAAGAAGTTGAAATGCTCGCTGAACAACTCAACAAGCAAACATTACAAACCGTTCAATTCAATATTAGTCATATCCAATTACGAGTTGAAGAAGGGGCAACAAAAGAGCAACGTGAAGAAACTCAACAACAAGCCCAACAAATTGTTGATGAATTGAAAAATGGCGCCGACTTCGCCAACCTCGCTTACAGTTATTCTAAGGGTCCTAAAGCACTACAAGGTGGTGAATGGGGCTGGATGCGTCAGGAAGAAATGCCAACCATTTTTGCTGACCAAATAAAATCAAATGGCAAAGGCGCGATTATTGGTCCATTCCGCAGCGGTGTTGGTTATCACATTATTAAAGTGAATGATGTGAAAGGATTAGAAACGGTTTCTGTGACTGAAGTTAATGCTCGTCATATCCTAATCAAAACGTCGGTGATTTTAAGTGATGACGGGGCAAAACGTCAGTTAGAAAAAGCCCGCCAAGACATCTTAGCGGGTCGACAAACTTTCGCTGACGAAGCACAGAAATTAAGTTCCGACCCAGGCTCTGCCGCGAATGGTGGCGAACTAGGTTGGCAAACACCGGACCTATACGTACCTGAGTTTAAAGATAAAATTGAAACACTACCAAAAGGTACTATAAGCGAACCATTCAAAACGGTTCATGGTTGGCACATCGTGGAAGTACTTGATCGCCGTAATGTCGATCGCACCGATGCTGCAATGAAAAACCGCGCTTATCGCATTCTCTTTAGCCGTAAATTTAATGAAGAAGCGCAAGCATGGTTACAAGAATTACGTGCGGGTGCTTACATCGAACAACTAGGAACGAATGATGACCAAGGTTAAACGCATTGTTATTACCCCTGGCGAACCTGCTGGAATTGGTCCAGATTTAATCATCGCATTAGCCCAACATGCTTGGTCACACGAGCTTGTTATTTGTGCTAACGCTCAGCTTATGGTAGAACGTGCAGCCCAATTGGGATTACCGTTAGAAGTGAAGCATTACGATGCCACACTTCCAGCGCAGCCACATCAGGCTGGTACTTTGGTTGTAGCTAATCACGAATTAAACGCACCCGTTATTACTGGTGAGTTAAATGAACAAAATGGTCACTACGTACTGCAAACATTAGAGCATGCCGCACAAGGTTGTTTAAGTGGTGAATTTGCAGCACTAGTAACAGGGCCTGTTCATAAAGGTGTAATTAACCGCGCTGGCGTATCTTTTAGTGGTCACACTGAATTTTTCGCTCAACAAGCGAATACTGCGCAAGTTGTTATGATGTTGGCAACAGAAGGATTACGCGTCGCATTAGTGACAACACATATTCCTTTGGCGTATGTATCTCAAGCGGTAACTGAAGACCGTTTACAACAAGTAATCCGAATATTGCATGCCGATTTAGTCAGTAAGTTTGGGATCGAGAATCCAAAAATTTATGTTTGTGGCTTAAATCCACATGCGGGTGAAGATGGATGTTTAGGGCGGGAAGAAATCGAAGTGATAACTCCGGCTCTCGATAAACTTCGTCAACAAGAAGGCATGAATCTAGTAGGTCCATTGCCTGCAGATACAATCTTCAATGAAAAATATTTAGCCGATGCAGATGCTGTATTAGCTATGTATCACGATCAAGGGCTACCAGTGCTGAAATATAAAGGCTTTGGTAAAGCGGTCAACATTACGCTAGGTCTGCCCTTCATCAGAACGTCAGTAGATCATGGTACCGCACTGGAACTCGCAGGTACTGGACAGGCGGATATCGGTAGCCTTTGGACAGCGCTATCGCACGCCCTCGAATTGGTAGAAAAACAAGCATGAGCAGCGATCAAGTCCACCTAGGTCACCGCGCCCGTAAGCGCTTTGGCCAGAATTTTTTGAATGACCCATACATCATTGACGGTATTGTATCGTCGATCAACCCGCTACCAGGTCAAAACCTGGTAGAAATTGGCCCAGGCCTTGGTGCTCTTACTGAACCTGTTGGTAAGCTTGTAGATAAGTTCTCAGTTATTGAGCTCGATCGCGACCTTGCTAAGCGTTTACGTCATCATCCAGACTTGGCTGATAAGTTAACGATTTATGAAGGCGATGCAATGCGCTTCGACTTCACGCAACTTATTAAACCAAATAATAAATTGCGTATTTTTGGTAATTTACCTTACAACATCTCAACACCGTTGATGTTCCACCTTTTCACTTTCCACGAACATGTGGAAGATATGCACTTTATGTTGCAAAAAGAAGTGGTGAACCGTCTGGCTGCGGGCCCAGGCTGTAAAGCCTATGGACGCTTAACGGTAATGGCACAGTACTACAGCCGAGTAACACCTGTATTAGAAGTGCCGCCAGAATCATTTACACCAGCACCAAAAGTGGATTCTGCCGTTGTTCGTTTAACGCCATATGAAGTATTACCACATCCATGTACTAACCTTAAGTGGCTAGACCGTGTTTGTCGTGAAGGCTTTAATCAGCGTCGTAAAACGATTCGTAACTGCTACAAAGCACTATTAACCGTTGAACAGTTAGAGCACTTAGGCGTAAACCCTGGACTACGTCCAGAGAATATTACTCTTCAACAGTTTGTTAAGATGGCAAACTGGTTAGATGCGAACCACCAAAACGCATAAAACAACGAGGGAAAGTATCATGCACTCAACGATACATTTTACGATTCCTCAACTCTACGCTATTTAGCTCAGTTTTCTGTCTTTACAGATACTGATCTAAGTAGCTATGAGATAAATCGTCACCTCCGCCAGAAGAAAGGAAGCATTATCTTGAGCGCGAATTCCCCCCCAACAATTAAATGCAACGTCGTTACTCATTATATTGAGGAACAGTCTGAACCTGATAGTCAGCGTTATGTTTTCTCATATACCATTACGATTAGAAACCTAGGAAAAGGTTCTGCCAAATTACTAAGTCGTTATTGGCTAATAACCGATGCAAATGGGAAACGGCTCGTGATTGAAGGTGAAGGTGTGGTTGGCGAACAACCAGAAATAAAGATGAACGAAGAATATACTTATACCAGCGGTACGATCATTGAAACACCACTTGGTGTAATGCAAGGTCACTACGTCATGGGCATTGAAGATGGTGAAACCTTTAAAGCAGAAGTATCTCCGTTTAGGTTAGCAATACCCAATATTCTCCATTAAGGAATTGTATGGCAACCTACCTTGTCGGTGATATCCAAGGTTGTTTAGACGATCTTCTTTATCTTCTTGAACAAGCTAAATTTAACCCTAAACATGATGAACTGTGGTTGGCTGGAGACCTCGTCGCGAGAGGACCAAAGTCACTCGAAACATTACGTTTTGTGAAAGGTTTAGGTCGCTCCGCTACCATTGTTTTAGGCAATCATGATCTGCATTTATTAGCGACAGCTAACGGTATTACCAAACCTAAAAAGAAAGATAAAATTCAAGCCATTTTAGACGCGCCAGACTCAGAAGAGTTGCTAGAGTGGCTGCGTAAACAACCCCTTTTTGCTAACCACCCAACATTACCTTTTGCCATGTCACACGCAGGTATTCCACCTCAATGGAACTTATTGCAAACGCAACAATACGCCCGTGAAGTCGAAGTTTGCTTACAGTCAGATGACTACCTATGGCTTCTAAAAAAAATGTATGGCAGTGGTCCAGATTTTTGGTCCAACGAACTCATTGGTATTGAACGATACCGTTTTACGATTAATGCCCTTACTCGGATGCGTTTTTGCTACCCTGATGGGCGATTAGATATGGCATGTAAGTTATCCCCTAACGATCCTGACGTGGGCGAACTGGTGCCTTGGTTTGATCTTCCACGTCACCAAGTATTAGCTAAAAAAATAATCTTTGGTCATTGGGCTGCACTATGTGGCCATGAAGATGAGAAAGTCATTGGGCTCGATACGGGGTGTGTCTGGGGAAATAGCATGACATTGTTACGTTGGGAAGATAATGCTCGCTTTGAAAAAGCGTGCCCAGCCCATGCGGGTTAATTCATGAAATAAAGATATAGCCCATGAGATAACTAGCTGTCAGTTTCATATAAATAACACTGACAGCAAATACCATCCTGGATTAGTATAAAACCTTAAGTAAGATCGACGTTACGATCTAAAATCACAAATTGCATATCATGCGCGTTCTTTTCATCAGCAGAATAGTGCTCAGTATAACTTTTAATCCAACCTTCTCCCCAATCAGGGAAGCAGGTATCCCCATCAACATCAAGATCGATAAACGTTAAATAAAGACGATCAGCGCTTGGTAAGCACGCCTCATAAATACTGCCACCACCAATGACCATTAACTCTTCAATATCCCCAGCTGCATGCTTTGCCGCTTCTATATCGGCAACAACCGTAACACCTTCGACGCTAAATGCTGGATTGCGACTAATCACAATATTAAGTCGACCAGGTAAAGGGCGACCAATTGATTCAAACGTTTTACGCCCCATCACAATTGGCTTACCCAAGGTAGATTTCTTAAACCATGCAAAATCTGCAGGTAAATGCCATGGCATCGCATTATCTTTACCAATAACGCGATCTTTAGCCATAGCTGCGATCATACTGATCTTCACTTCATATCTCCTTAAGTAATACCCATATACCCAAGGTAACTTGGGTATAGATCATTTACACCACTGACCGGCGACGATAAAACAATAGCCCTGGCATTGCCAGTCCAATAGCCAAAGCTGCCACAATAAATACAGCCTTCAGAACATTTTCTATCATCAAGCCCCATAATTCGACGCTATAACCACTATGATTAATTTCAACCAATGCAATCATCGCTTTAAACGCAAACACACCGGGTACCATCGGAATCATAGCTGCAACAGTAAAGACTTTAGGGTGGGCAAGAAAACGATGTGACCAATGTACACCAATCATACCGACTAACGTTGCGGCACCTAAGGTTGCCCATTCAATCGGTACACCCCAGTGCAATAATACAAAGCGACAGCCATGGCCTAACGCCCCACCAATCGCACAATACTTTAAAGCTTTTTGAGGAACATTAAATACCAACGCAAAACCAACGGCTGGGATCATAGAGAAAAACATATCGTTGAGTAATGCCATAAAAAAATCAAGATAGATCATGACAACCACCCCCATACACCAAGCACATTCATCGCAGCAACAATCCCCATACTGGTCGATAATGTTAACAAGGTCGCCATGGTCCAACGAGCAATCCCCATATTCAAATATCCCTTCACCATATCAGAAATGGCATTAATTAAAGGGAACCCAGGAACGAGCATTAATACTGATGACGCCATAGCTAAAAAGGGTGTTTCACCAATTTGGTATACTTGACCTAAGCCCGAAATCAATGTCGTAACAAAGGCTGTAACACCAAAATTAACGAGCGGATTGAAGTGACAATGGGCAATCTCTTGTCGCACAAACATGCCCACAGAAGAAGCAATAAACGTCAGAAGAAATACTGGCCAATCACCACCCGCTAATCGACTAAACGCAGCACAAGACAAGCCGATCATTACAATAACGAGGAAACGGTTGTACCGCAGAGGTTTGATCTTCTCTAAACGATGATGCACGCTGTATATATCTAACAATCCCCGTTCAGCCATAATGCAAACTCGCTGAATATCAGTCACGACTTGCATATTTATCCCACGATCTTGGCAGCGACGTGTCGTTGTAATACAACGTCCGTGATTCAAGGTCGTGATGACCATAGAGCTTGCAGACAGCGACACCTCAACACTCTCAACGCCTAAGGCGACACCTAAGCGACAGGTTACATCAGTGACTAGCGTGCTTTCAGCACCGTGCTGGAGCAGCTTCTGTCCTGCAGCCACAGCCAACCGTGATACTTCTCTTTGTTCAGGCTCTGATAACCGTCTCAATCCCGTTGTCATGCTATTCCCTTAGTTCATTCATTACAGCAGCTATAGTGACTCATCAATCACATTCTACTTAAAGTACCATTAAGAATAATTATCAGACAAATCGATTATTGCCTTGTTGATTAGACACAAAAAAACCGCTCATAAGAGCGGCTTTCATTACGATAATCAGTATAAGCTATTTTGATAGCGAATGATTACGGCTTGTAGATGATCTCTACGTCGTAATCATCTTCATTCCAGTCATCCCAATCGTCATCGTCATCATCTTCTTCAGCTTTTTTAATTTGCTCAGCGTGATAATCGTCCCACTTGAATTCAACCTTCTCAACTTTCTCTTCAACTTCATCATACTTATTCTGAGGAAGTGATTCGATAGTGGTCATTAGGTCGTAAGTTAGCTCTTTAGTACCGTCACGAGTAAGTGCAGAGATACAGTAGTAATCTCCTTCCCACGCTAACGCTTCTAAGACTTCGCTAATTTTCGCTTGTTTATCTTCTTCTGACAACAAATCAACTTTGTTGAAGATAAGCCAACGCGGTTTATTTGTTAACTTATCACTGTATTTGTCCAGCTCGTTAATAATTGTAAATGCATTCTCAACTGGGTCTGAACCATCAGCAGGTAGCAAATCAATCATGTGCAGCAGTACACGACAACGCTCTAGGTGCTTAAGGAAACGAATACCTAGACCTGCGCCATCAGCAGCACCTTCAATCAAACCAGGAATATCTGCAATAACGAAACTACGCTCAGCATCAACACGTACAACACCTAAGCTAGGAATCAAGGTGGTGAATGGATAATCAGCAACTTTCGGCTTAGCGGCAGATACAGAGCGAATGAAGGTAGATTTACCAGCATTAGGTAAACCAAGCATTCCTACATCAGCAAGTAACAGTAGTTCAAGACGTAAATGACGAATTTCACCTTTACTGCCCATTGATTTTTGACGAGGAGCACGGTTCACTGATGACTTAAAACGTGTGTTACCAAGACCGTGGAAACCGCCTTTAGAAACCATCACTTTAACGCCGTGATCCGTTAAGTCAGCAATGACTTCACCTGTCTCTTCATCGATCGCGCGAGTACCAACAGGAACAGTCAAGATCTTATCTTCACCACGATGACCCGTACAATTACCACCACGACCATTTTCGCCACGTTCAGCAGCATGGAATCGCTCAAAACGGAAATCAATCAATGTATTAACGTTTTCATCTGCGAGTAGGTAAACGTCACCACCATCACCGCCATCACCGCCGTCAGGACCGCCTCGAGGCACATACTTTTCAGTACGGAAACTAACGGTACCGTTACCACCGTCGCCAGCATCAGCTCGAATTACCGCTTCATCTACAAACTTCATCTTTTTCTCCGCACTGTGGCGTTTAACATACGAGTCTGACTTATTTACATGCTTTACGCACATTAAATTAATCAGATTGTATTAATCATTGTAATGGACCTTGGCTATTTGTGCTGGCGAATAATTTTATGGCCAATTGCACAAAACATGGCACTGCTCACCACAACCATTGCACCGAGATACCCTAAAGTATTAAGGTCTGCCGCGACAAAAAATTGTGGCCAAATCAAACTAGCAAGGTCTACAAATAATATCGTAAACAAGGGAGCAAGGGTAATAACCGCGCTCACTTGTGAGGCTTGCCAACGTGCCATTGCTTCAGCAAATGCACCGTATCCTACAAGCGTATTAATACAGCAGAACATCAACATGCCCAACTGTCTCGAATCCATTAATAAAAGCTGCTCTGGTTGAGCCATCGGCGTAAGCATTAATGCGCAGATCACATAGATCATTAGTAAGATCTGAGGTGAACTGAACTGCTTAAGCAAGCACTTTTGTGCCAGCGCATAAACAACCCAAACTAAAGCGGCGACGACAGCTAATAATACGCCAAGCGTATATCCTGTAAAACTCGTTAATAAATCAACTAGCTTCTCATTAAAAAACAGGAGCAAACCGAACACCAGGCATGACACACCAATTATTTGGTGTAGGCCTAACTTTTCTTTAAACAGCCATACACTCGACAATAACAAAATGACGGGAGCCAACTGAATAATGACCTGAACCACTGAAGGGTCTAGGAATTTTAATGCACTGTTATACAGTACAAAGTTACCAGCAAGACCAATACTACCCAGCAATAACAGACCTATGTCTGGAAGCCTAGCAGATTTAACTTGAGGTAATTGCTTTCGCCAAAATAACCAAGCACCTAAACCAATAGAAGCAGTTACAAAGCGATACCAAACGATGGTAAAAGGATCCATCACTTCTACAGCTTGTTTCATGGCGATGGGCAAAGCCCCCCAAAAAACAGCCGTTGTCAGTGCTAAAGCCATACCAGCTGCAGGGTTATGAGTAGACATAAACCCTCCATAAATAAAAAGCCCCGCCAGTAGGCAGGGCTTTAAGATTCGTTACGAGGCTAAATTAAGCAGCTTCGATAGTTACGAATTTGCGGTTTTTAGGACCTTTAACTTCGAACTTAACTTTACCGTCAGTAAGTGCGAATAGTGTGTGGTCTTTACCCAAACCAACGTTAGTGCCTGCGTGGAACTTAGTACCACGTTGACGAACGATGATGTTACCTGCAAGAACAGATTCACCACCGAAGCGCTTAACACCTAGACGTTTACTTTCTGAATCGCGGCCGTTATTAGTAGAACCGCCAGCTTTTTTGTGTGCCATCTTTAAATTCTCCTAGTTATTAAGCGCTGATGCCAGTGATTTTGACTTCAGTGAACCACTGACGGTGGCCCATTTGCTTACGAGAATGCTTACGACGACGGAACTTAACGACTTTAATCTTATCGCCACGACCGTGCGTTACAACTTCAGCAGTTACTTTACCACCAGTTACGAATGGTGCACCAACTGTTACTTCTTCACCGTTAGCAACTAAAAGAACGCAATCAAACTCAACGTTTGCGCCAGTTTCAGCTTCTAGTTTTTCCAAGCGCAAGGTTTGACCTTCGCTTACTCGGTGTTGCTTACCACCACTTTGGAAAACAGCGTACATGTCTTACTCCGCTTCTCCGCATAGGCCATTTGCCACGTAAATTTTGGGCAATGGGTATGCGCTTAATCTTGTCATCAATAGGGCGCGAATGTTACGTGAAAATGACGCTTCTGGCAACCCATTAAAGAAAGAAAATTGGTGGAAAGGTGTTCAATAATTTAAGCAGTCTCATTCTGATTAATCGGGGTTATGAATAAAGATATAATTTAGTGTAAGATTCCATAACTGTTTTGAATAATTCTCCGCCTTAAGCGGCCAACAATTTTGCTGGATGTATAATGGATTTTAAAGCTATCCAAGCGCTCACCGCCAACGATATGGCGGGAGTTGACGCGAAGATACAAGCACAACTGAACTCAGATGTAGCTCTTATTAATCAACTAGGCTTTTACATTGTAAGCGGTGGTGGCAAACGCTTACGTCCGATGCTTGTCGTTCTTGCCGCTCGTGCTTTGGGCTACCAGGGAGACAAACACATAACGGCTGCTGCATTTGTAGAATTTATTCATACTGCAACATTGTTACATGACGACGTTGTTGATGAATCTGACATGCGCCGTGGTAAAGATACAGCCAATGCTGCATTTGGCAATGCAGCTAGTGTTCTTGTCGGGGATTACATTTATACCCGTTCATTTCAGATGATGACGAGCCTAAGATCATTAAAGATCCTCGACGTCATGAGTGAAGCAACAAATGTGATCGCTGAAGGCGAAGTTCAGCAGCTAATGAACTGCAATGATCCTAATACGACTGAAGATAACTATATGCAGGTTATCTACTCTAAAACGGCTCGCCTTTTTGAAGCTGCAACTCAGATTTCTGCGATTATCACAGAATCCTCGACTGAAGTTGAAGTTGCGCTACAAGACTATGGCCGTTACCTCGGCACTGCTTTTCAGCTCATTGATGATGTGTTGGATTATGTCGCAGATGGCAAGGAAATGGGTAAAAACGTGGGTGATGACCTTTCCGAAGGTAAACCGACACTTCCACTGCTACATGCTATGCATAATGGTAATGAAGCGCAGTCAGCCATGATTCGTGAAGCGATTGAAAAATCCAACGGTATGGACAAACTAAACGATATTCTGGCCGCCATGCGCGAAGCTGGCTCTTTGGACTACACTCAGCAACGCGCGGAAGAAGAAGCAGAAAAAGCAATCGCAGCACTAGTCCCCATTGCTGAGTCTGATTACAAAGAAGCGTTGATCCAACTTGCTCATTTAGCGGTTAAACGTACAAAGTAAAATAGATATTTAGATAAAAGCCTGCCTCGTGCAGGCTTTTTTATGTCTCGATGATCTTTACCGTGATCTATATGCCTACAGCGGATCGTACCTATACTTGAATGAACGAAGGCCGCTTTAGCATGCAAAGTAACAGGAGGCGTTATGCAAATTAAAGATCTAAAGCAGGGAATGTGGATCGAATGCCAGCAGGGGGTGGCTGAAATCATTTCAATTGATCAAGCGCATAACTCAGTGATCATTGAAAACAGAGACGATCATACTCGCAATACCATAAAATGCGATGACATTACCGATCAACCGCAACTTCATACTGGTTGTGACAGTTACTATTAATGAAGCTAGTCATTAAATAAATGTACATTACAAATCTTAATGCATAAAAAAAGCGGCATACATAATGCCGCTTTTTGATGAACGTTATATGTCGCTACTATTTAGCAGCAAACTCTTCACCTAGTGTAATATCTGAAGTCAGGGTATCTAGCATGTTATTTAGTGCTTCTTGTTCAAAAGTACTTAACTTGCCGTAATCCATCACTTCTTCTATACCTTCTTTGCCTAAAATAACTGGCTGTGCAAAGAAACGTGCATGCTTACCGTCACCTTCAACATAAGCACACTCAACAATACCTTGCTCGCCTTGTAGGGCGCGAACAAGTGAAAGACCAAAGCGATAAGCCGCTTGACCCATAGACAGTGTTGCAGAACCACCACCCGCTTTAGCTTCTACTACTTCAGTACCTGCATTTTGAATGCGTGGCGTTAATGCTTTAATTTCTTCGTCAGAAAACTCAACACCTTCAACTTGAGACAATAAAGGTAGAATAGTCACACCTGAGTGACCACCGATGACTGGCACTTGAATGTCACTTGGGGTTTTGCCTTTTAATTCAGCAACAAATGTTTCTGAACGAATAATATCAAGTGTTGTGATACCAAATAAACGACGCTTGTCGTATACACCTGCTTTTTTCAATACATCAGCAGCAATCGCCACCGTCGTATTTACAGGGTTCGTAATAATACCTACGCATGCTTTAGGGCATACAACAGCAATTTTTTCAGCTAAAGATTTAATGATACCAGCGTTTACATTGAAAAGATCAGAGCGATCCATTCCAGGTTTACGTGCAACACCAGCAGAGATTAATACAACATCAGCACCTTCCAGTGCAGGCGTTGGATCGACACCACCATAACCCTTAATAGAAACAGGAGTTGGGATATGGCTAAGATCAGCCGCAACACCAGGAGTTACTGGAGCAATATCATATAGCGCAAGATCAGAACCTGCAGGTAAGCCGTTTTTCAACAGTAAAGCCAATGCCTGGCCAATACCACCTGCAGCACCAATTACAGCAACTTTCATTTTCGTTCTCCTTTACGATAGAAGTATAATTTCAGACCTGCTAAAGACGTTATAGCAAGCAATTGTTAAATACAATCGAACACAATCAGCTTTGCGAAGTGACGCATCCTCATCATAAAGTGAGCTTACTGCGTGCGACAAGGAAAAGAATGAATGGATGGCACTTACACCACAAAATTGATTCATCGCAACAAACAACAATACTGCATAACAGATCAAATAAGTTGTATGAAAAGACATTGACCGAGCCTATAACAGTGATTGAAACGTCAGTTTCAATGAACACTGTTTGCTACTAACCAATAGGTTATGCAAAAATACGTCACCTCGTCCCTGTACATAAAATTTACTTATGCGAAATTCAGATAAACAAGAACGCTTAATTAAAGCATTCAAATCTATTCTAAAAGAAGAAAAGTTCAGCTCCCAAGGTGAAATTGTTGATGCCTTGAAAGCTCAGGGGTTCGACAACATCAACCAATCCAAGGTCTCCCGCATGCTGACCAAGTTCGGTGCTGTCCGTACTCGTAATGCAAAAATGGAGATGGTCTATTGTTTACCAATTGAACTAGGTGTGCCGACTACTACAAGTCCTTTAAAGGAACTCGTAATGGAAGTGGGTCATAATAGCGCCCTAGTTGTCATTCATACCGGTCCTGGTGCCGCACAAGTTATCGCTCGCTTACTGGATTCATTAGGTAAAGCAGAAGGTATCCTTGGTGTTGTTGCTGGTGATGATACAATTTTCATTACCCCAACCAACACAACAACAACAGAAGAGCTCTTTAATTCTGTGTGTGACCTTTTCGATTACAGCATCTAATCAAAAATTGGGGGCTTTCGGCCCCCATTAAATGAGATAAAGCTCACAATCAAGAAAACTTATCCCCCCTAGCTAAAAACCTCACCAACCAATTGATAAAAAAGACAAATAACAATAAACAGTCAACTATCCCTCACCTTTTTATCAAACATTTGGTACATCTTTGTTAACACAGTTTTAAATACTTCCATCAATTTTGCTATTATCTGGTTGATTTACTTCCGCAAGGATGCCTTTCCATCGATGGAAAACATTTCCTAAATGGAGATAACTACAATCAATAAGGGACAAGCATGGCATTTAAAAAATTACTACAAATGAGTGCACTAGCAGGCGTTGTAATGACAGCAGGCATGGCGAACGCTCAAGAATTTGTAACCATTGGTACTGGTTCTGTTACGGGTGTTTATTACCCAACAGGCGGTGCGATTTGTAAACTCGTCAATAAAAGCAGCAAAGAGCACAATGTTCGTTGTTCTGTAGAATCAACTGGTGGTTCTATCTATAACGTCAATACTATGCGTGCTGGCGAATTAGATTTTGGTATTGTTCAATCAGATTGGCAGTACCACGGCTATAACGGTACAAGTAAATTTGAAAAGCAAGGTCCGTACAAAAAGTTACGTGCTGTATTCTCATTACATACAGAACCTTTTAACATCATCGCTCGTACTGATGCCAGTATTAATAGCGTTGAAGATTTGAAAGGTAAACGCGTAAATATTGGTAATCCAGGTTCAGGTGACCGTGCAACAATGGGGGTTGTAATGGACGCTCTAGGTTGGACTAACGCTGACTTTAAACTCACGTCAGAATTAAAAGGTTCTGAACGCTCACAAGCACTTTGTGACAATAAAATTGACGCCTTCGTCTATGTTGTTGGTCACCCAAACGGTTCAATCAAAGAAGCAACAACATCTTGTGATGCGAAGCTAATACCTGCAACTGGCGCCAAAATTGAAAAAATTGTTGCTGATAACCCGTACTACACAGCAACAACAGTACCTGGTGGCATGTATAAAGGCTCAAACGAAGATGTAAACAGCTTCGGTGTGGCAGCTACTATGGTTTCTACAACAGATGTTTCTGATGAAATCGTTTACGAAGTAGTAAAAGCCGTATTTGAAAATTTCAGCACCTTCAAACGTCTACACCCAGCATTTGCTAACTTGAAGAAAGAAGACATGATCAAAAATGGTCTATCTATCCCTCTTCATCCTGGTGCAATCCGCTACTACAAAGAAGCTGGTCTTCTTACAAAATAATCAAGATTGACTACATTTAAGAGGCACTTCGTTGCCCCCATGCGCCGCGATTGCGGCGCATGTTATTTAACATGCCCATAAAAAATCATAAAAAACAGGATGCTGCATGACGAAAACAACAGACACGTCACCAGATGTTCAAGACATGGTGGCACAAGCAGATACTGGTGCACGAAACCCCGCTGGTATTGCTGGGCGTATTTTATGGTTAGTTCCACTGTGTTGGTCACTATTCCAATTATGGTACGCATCACCGCTCCCATTTATTTTTAACTTTGGCATCCTTAACGATACCGAAGCGCGTTCAGTACACCTCTCTTTTGCTATTTTTCTTGCGTTTACTGCTTACCCTGCTCTAAAAAACTCGCCACGCGATCATATTCCAGTCGTTGATTGGATCCTGGCGTTAGCGGGCAGTTTTGCCGCTGGTTATATCTACATTTTCTATACCAGCCTCGCTGAACGTTCAGGCGCTCCTACTCAAATAGATATTGTGGTTGCAGTAATGGGTATGATCCTGTTACTTGAAGCTACTCGCCGTGCGCTAGGCCCACCTCTGATGGTTGTCGCAGCAGTCTTCTTGCTGTACACCTTTGGTGGTCCACATATGCCAGATGTTATTGCACATAAAGGGGCTAGTCTAAATAAGGCAATGTCTCATTTGTGGCTAACTACAGAAGGGGTATTTGGTGTTGCACTTGGCGTATCAACCTCTTTCGTTTTCTTATTTGTATTATTTGGTGCAATGCTAGAGCGAGCAGGGGCTGGCGCTTATTTCATTAAAGTCGCGTTTTCTTTATTAGGCCATATGCGTGGTGGCCCAGCAAAAGCCGCCGTTGTTGCATCAGGTTTATCAGGATTAGTATCAGGCTCATCGATCGCGAACGTTGTTACCACCGGTACCTTTACAATCCCATTGATGAAGCGCGTCGGATTCTCTGGCGAAAAAGCCGGTGCCGTTGAAGTAGCAGCGTCGACTAATGGTCAGCTTACTCCACCAATCATGGGTGCAGCGGCATTCTTAATGGTTGAGTATGTCGGTATTTCTTATGTAGAAGTTATTAAAGCTGCAATTTTACCTGCATTAATTTCGTATATTGCTTTGCTATACATTGTTCACCTTGAAGCCTGTAAAGCAGGTATGACAGGGCTACCACGTCGTTATAAGCCAACCATGGCGCAAAGCTTACTATCCTTTGTGGTCACGATACTGGGTCTGATTGTGATCAGCGGGGCAGTTTATTACGGTATCGGCTGGACAAAAGATGTGTTCGGTGCGGCTGCAACCCCAATGATTGCTGTGGCTATTTTAGTTGCCTATATTGCTTTGATAAAAGTCTCTGCTAGCTATCAAGATCATACGATGGAAAACCCAGATGAAGAACTGACAGAGGTACCGGAACCAGGTCCCACCATCAAGTCTGGTTTGTATTTCTTATTGCCTATCGTGGTACTGGTTTGGTGCTTAACCGTTGAACGCTTTTCTCCTGGTCTTTCGGCATTTTGGGCAACCATCTTTATGGTTTTCATTTTATTAACACAGCGCCCATTATTGGCACTGTTTAATAAAGAGAAAACACTCACCGATGCCGCACGCGAAGGGGCTAATGATCTCATCGAAAGCCTTGTTTCTGGTGGTAGAAACATGATCGGTATCGGTGTCGCAACAGCAGCTGCTGGTGTCGTGGTAGGCGTAGTAACACTAACGGGTATCGGCTTGGTAATGACTGATTTTGTCGAGTTCATTTCAGGCGGAAACATCATGCTAATGCTGCTATTTACGGCAATTATTAGCTTAATATTAGGGATGGGACTGCCAACAACCGCGAACTACATTGTGGTATCAACGCTAATGGCACCCGTTATTGTGACGCTTGGGGCACAAAGCGGGCTCATTATCCCGTTAATTGCAGTGCACCTATTCGTATTCTATTTTGGTATTCTTGCCGACGATACGCCACCTGTAGGTCTTGCCGCCTTTGCTGCAGCAGCAATTGCAAAATCTGACCCCATAAGAACGGGTATTCAAGGCTTTACCTACGATATTCGAACGGCAATTTTGCCCTTTATGTTTATCTTCAACACGCAATTATTGTTGATCGACATTGATTCCTGGTGGCACTTAACCCTTACTATCGTATCAGCCGTTATAGCAATGTTAACCTTCTCAGCTGCGACACAAGGTTGGTGGTTTACCAAAACAAAATGGTGGGAAGTCGCATTACTCCTCTTAATTACCTTCTCATTATTCCGCCCTGGTTATTGGTGGGATATGGTCTACGATGCCAAGCATGAAATGCCAGGTACATTGATCGTAGACGCTGCAGATAAGTTAGCGGTTGGCCAGCCCCTTGAATTACAAGTCAGTGGTGAGAACCTAGAAGGTAAATATATTACTAAGCATGTACTGCTACCATTTGATGAAGATGCTATTGATCCCAATGATCGCATTGCATCAACTGGGCTGATGCTGCGTCAAGACGGTGAAAAAATGATTGTTGATATGATCGAATTTGGTAGCCCTGCAGAAGCTGCAGGTATCGACTTTGATTGGGAAATCACAAAAGTGAGCCTTCCAGCAGTCAGACCAATGAAAGAATGGGTTTTTGTTCCCACTTTACTTCTCTTAGGTGCTTTAGGATGGAACCAACGCCGACGAGCAAAAGCTGAATTGACAAAATAACGACTCAGCATAACAGTCTAAGCTCTAAAGGGAGTATCCATTTCCTTTAGAGCCCATACAATTATAGAGAATAATATGTATAAGCAAATTTTGGTTCCTGTTGATCTAAATGAAAAAGGTTTTGCAGACAAGGCGGTTGAGTTGGCGGTTTGGCATGCAAAACAATCTAACGCGACGATTCATTTATTGAATGTATTACCCGGTATTCACATGTCGTTGGTATCGAGCTACTTCCCCAAAGATGCTGCTCGTAAAATGATGCAAGATACTCAAAATCAACTCAAAGTATTTGCAGAACAATATATCCCTGCTGAAGTATTACATCATCAGCATGTTTGTGAAGGCAAAACCTGGACAACGATTCTTGAGTATTCAGAGAAAATTGGTGCCGACCTCATCATCATGCCAAGCCATAAACGCTCGAAAATCGATCGCGTAATGCTCGGCTCTGTCGCTTCAAAAGTCGTCGAAAATTCACCAATTAATGTCTTGGTATTAAAGCCGCAGGCTCACCTTAAATAAGTGGAAACAAGACAAATAAAAAGCCCACAACCTGGGCTTTTTTCAATAATAAGCGCTATTTTTTTCGCTGATCATACCCCCAGCGAGGAACAAGACCTTGCTCAACGCCTAAATGATCCAGCATTCTTGCGACCATAAAATCAACAAGATCATCGATGGATTCAGGCTGATGATAAAACCCCGGAGCCGCGGGCATTATTGTCACGCCCATTTTTGATAGCTTCAGCATATTCTCAAGATGAAGAGTGGAAAATGGTGTTTCTCGTACCACCATTAATAACTGACCACGCTCCTTCATAACAACATCGGCTGCACGTTCTAACAGATTGTCAGACATACCGTGTGCGACAGATGCTAGCGTGCCAGCAGAGCAAGGGCATATAACCATTTTCTTCGGTGCCGCAGAGCCTGAAGCTACTGGCGAGAACCAATCGTCTTTACCACACACTGATAATTGACTGGCATCGCACTGTAAATGCTCAACTAAAATCGCTTTTGCAGCATCAGGGCCAGCAGGTAACTTCAAGCCATGCTCAGTGGCTAGTACCACCCTCGCAGCCGATGAGATCAACAAATACACATGATATTCAGCACCAAGCAAGCACTCTAATAAACGCAAGCCATAAGGAGCACCAGAAGCGCCAGTCCACGCTAAGGTGATGCGTTTATCTTTCATTATTCAAATCCTTAATCACCGTTATTTAGCCGCTAAAGCAGCAAGTAACTTGTCATGAATACCACCAAAACCACCATTACTCATCACTAAAATAGTGTCGCCATCTTTAGCTTCAGTGACAATTTTATCCACCAGCTTATCGAGATCAGCGTCCGTTGTAGCAGGCTGAGAACAGCCATCGGCAATTTCATTAACTGACCATGGGATAGTGTCTGGTTGATAGATAAATACATAATCAGCGGCATTTAATGCAGGGGCAATATCCCCTTTATGCACCCCAAGTTTCATCGTATTTGAACGAGGTTCTAGCACTGCAAGAATACGTTGTTCATCGCCGATTTTAGCGCGTAAACCACCTAAGGTTAGCTCAATCGCTGTTGGATGATGGGCAAAATCATCATAGACTTTAACGCCTTTCACTTCGCCTTTTAACTCTAAGCGACGCTTGGTATTAATAAATGTTGCTAATGCTTCACAGCCCAGATCTGGCGTAACACCAACATGACGCGCCGCTGCGATCGCCATTAATGCATTGCTAACATTATGATCACCGACCAAGTCCCAACTTACTGTGCCAGTCATTAAACCATCAAGGTATACATCAAATACACTGCCATCAGCCACTTGCTTTTTCGCAATCCAATGACCATCGCCTCCGGTAAATTCAAGCTCACTCCAGCACCCCATATCAAGGGTCTGCTGAATACTCTCTACACCTTTGGGTGCCAAAATACGTCCATTACTTGGCACGGTTCTCACTAAGTGATGAAACTGACGTTGAATGGCTTTCAAATCATCAAAAATATCAGCGTGATCGAACTCCAAATTATTCATAACAAGCGTTCGTGGGTGATAATGAACAAACTTAGAACGTTTGTCGAAAAAAGCACTATCGTATTCGTCCGCTTCGACAACGAAAAACATGCTTTCACCTAAACGGGCAGAAATACCAAAGTTGCCAAGTACTCCCCCGACAAGGAAGCCCGGTTCATACCCACAATCTTCAAGGATCCACGCTAACATGCTGGCCGTTGTTGTCTTACCGTGTGTGCCTGCAACAGCCAGAACCCAACGATCATGTAATAGAAACTCTTGTAGCCACTGGGGGCCAGAGGTATAACGCATATTAGTATTCAGTACATGTTCAACACACGGGTTACCACGGCTCATTGCATTGCCGATAACCACTAAATCAGGCGCAGGGCTTAATTGCGCAGGATCGTACCCCTGAATAATATCAATCCCCTGAGATTCAAGTAACGTACTCATCGGGGGATAAACATTGGCATCACTGCCAGTCACTTTATGGCCTAATTGTCTGGCTAGGGTTGCAGCCCCCCCCATAAATGTGCCGCATATACCTAAAATATGAATGTGCATAACGTCTGGCTCACTGGCTAAATTAAGGTCATTTCACGCTTTTGTATTACTTCGTTACCATAAAAAAGATCTTTCTATACAATTTGTCATATACAAACAGGTAACACTTTATAAAACAGGTACGCAAAATTGTCCATTCGAGACATTGTACCTGACATAAACGCCCCAGTGACAACTTGATGCAAGGATTGTACATGCCCAATATGAAAACTCTTGGTGAGTTCATCGTAGAGAAACAAAATGACTTCCCCCATGCTAGCGGTGATCTATCATCACTGTTAGGCTCGATAAAACTTGCAGCAAAGATCGTCAACCGTGAAATCAACAAAGCTGGATTAGTTGACATCACCGGTGCCGTAGGCAGCGAAAATGTTCAGGGTGAAGAACAGCAAAAGCTTGACCTGTATGCCAACGATAAATTCAAGGCGGCAATGGAAGCTCGTGACCAAGTATGTGGTGTGGCGAGTGAAGAAGAAGATGAAGCGGTTACGTTCAATAAAGAGCTAAATCGCAATGCTAAATATGTCATCTTAATGGACCCACTTGATGGTTCTTCAAATATTGACGTTAATGTATCTGTCGGTACTATTTTTTCCATTTATCGTCGTGTTTCACCGATTGGCACTACACCCACCCAAGAAGATTTCTTACAGCCAGGTAATCAACAAGTTGCTGCAGGTTATGTGATCTATGGTTCATCAACCATGTTGGTTTACACCACGGGTAATGGCATTCATGGCTTTACATATGATCCATCATTAGGTGTGTTCTGCTTATCGCATGAAAATATGCAGATCCCTGAAGATGGACAAATATACTCAATAAACGAAGGCAACTACATTCGTTTCCCACAAGGGGTTAAAAAGTACATCAAGTTCTGCCAAGAAGATGTACCAGCAGATAACCGCCCTTACACTTCTCGTTATATTGGCTCTTTAGTCTCAGATTTTCATCGTAATCTGCTAAAGGGTGGTATTTATATGTACCCAAGTACGGCAATGTATCCAAACGGAAAGCTCCGCTTATTGTATGAATGTAACCCTATGGCATTTTTGATGGAACAAGCCGGTGGTGTTGCTTCAGATGGCAAAAATCGCATCTTGGACATCATACCAACCGAGTTGCATCAGCGTGTTCCCTTCTTCGTTGGCTCAACCAATATGGTTAAGCAAGTTGAATCATTTATAGAAGAATACCCAGAGCAACACTAATAAAATAACAGCAGGTTGTGCATTACAACCTGCTGTACTTCATCCAGATACATGTTCAATGAAAGCCTGTTCATTGAATAATATAGAGATAGGTCAGTCTTTTTACTTGTTTCTTTCTAAAGCTAATCGTTAACCACCAATTTTCTTTTTTTTTCAGATTCACTGGTTATAATCCTTATATCTACAACATTTTATTAACGTAATATAAGGAAGTTAATCATGAGCCTGAATCAGGTACCAGCAGGAAAGGATATTCCTGAAGACATTTATGTTGTTATTGAAATCCCAGCCAATGCTGATCCAATCAAATATGAAGTAGATAAAGATACTGGTGCCATTTTTGTCGATCGCTTTATGTCATCCCCAATGTTCTATCCATGTAACTATGGTTATGTTAATGACACGCTATCGTTAGACGGTGATCCTGTTGATGTATTAGTGCCAACACCTTATCCATTAGTGCCAGGCGCTGTTATTCGTTGCCGTCCTGTTGGCGTGCTAAAAATGTCAGATGAATCAGGTGAAGATGCAAAAATAGTGGCTGTTCCACACAGTAAATTAAGCAAAGAGTATGATCATATCCAAGATGTAAATGATCTACCTGAGCTGCTTAAAGCACAAATCAGCCACTTCTTTGAACGTTACAAAGAGCTCGAAGTCGGTAAATGGGTAAAGGTCGACGGATGGGAAGATGCCGCAGCTGCCAAAGAAGAGATAATGACATCTTTTAAACGTGCTCAAGAAAAATAATACTCATATCGTTTTCAAGTAAACGCTTCTATTTAGAGGCGTTTATATTCATCCTTAGCATTACAGAAAGAGCATTCCCCGTGAGAATATATTCCTCTTTTATATCGGCATTATTGTTGTTAACCAGCCTCACGATAACAAGCGTGCAGGCAGAAGTTGTTACAGCTGAAGAATTTTGGCAGCATTACAATACAGGCAACCCAATATTGATTGATGTCCGTTCTAATGACGAGTTTATGGCAGGTCACCTCCCTCAATCTATTAATATCCCCTTCGATAAAATAGAATCAATTACGTCTTTCTCTGATGATAAATCTCAAATAATTTTATTATATTGCAGATCAGGTCGACGAGCCGAGATAGCGGAGCAAACATTGAAAGAATTGGGGTATAACCATATTTATAATGGCGAAAATTACCAAAAGCTTCTTGTCGCAATGCCTGAATCTATCAGTAACGGTAAAAAATAAGACACGATAATTCGCATGTTCATGCCTTTTCTTTATTCATTACTGATTATTTATCCGTTAATTCTGCACAAGCTTACTGACGATGCTTTACATACACATTCCAATCACCCGTCATAATCTGTGGGCAACCTTGAATAGATAATTGGTACACATATACCCACGCTTTACCCCATACCGTCGATACGAGGTGGCGATCGTATAAAGTAGGATATTCCTCTAAACGGTCCAATGCCTGTAACGTCAAACCATCAACTTTATACACCTCGCCATATAAAGGTAAGGTGCTGTCATGATTTTTAATTAAAGCCGGATATAGCCCTAAATCATAAAGGGCGTAACCATTATCCAGTTTACAGGCACCAAGAAAACCCGCCTTTTTCAACCAATGATGATTACTTTGACCCGCTCTTAACGTGCCATAAACCAGTACGTTACACGACATTATCGTTACCACACTCGCGACATGAATTAATACGATTAATCAAATTCAAACTGATATAGTAAATCAACAGCACTGTCTAACCCCGATACTGCCTCAACATATAAATCAGTCATTAAGCGATAACGAACGGTAAACTCACCAATAGAGTCAAAGATCCCGACACCGTATTTCACTTGAAGACCAGGGGCAATATACCCCCCAATAGTGACTTGTGA
This sequence comes from Photobacterium frigidiphilum, assembly GCF_003025615.1. Taxonomy (GTDB): domain Bacteria; phylum Pseudomonadota; class Gammaproteobacteria; order Enterobacterales; family Vibrionaceae; genus Photobacterium; species Photobacterium frigidiphilum. The sequence continues at coordinate 128,244 of NZ_PYMJ01000012.1, forward strand.
ATCATCACCGGATCCTGCAGTCGAGACACTCAGATCTTGAACTCCTACCGCTTTGCCTACATCACCCACCAGCTGACCACTTCGCGCTAACCCCATGCCAATCAAAGCGGTTGTCATGGCATTATTATTGTCTCCACCTTCACTATCGATATCTTTACCTTGAAGGATATATGACAGTGCATTTTGTTGAGGCATTGCTGGGTCTGAAAAAATATCAACTTTCGGTGCATCGGCTGGACCCGTTACTCGAAGACCAGCAATAACATCATCTTCAATATTATCGGGGTCACGAATGGCTTCAATAGATAGATAAGGCTGATCAGCAGGACCATTAAATAGTATTTGCCCTTTACGAATCACTAACTCTTGACCAAAAGAACGATAAGACGACCCTTGTGTGATATTGACTTCACCATAAATCAGTGGGCCTTTTCCTTCTTGTCTAACGCTCAGCTTACCAATAAGGCCCGCTTTAAGTCCAAAAGCAGATAACTTCACATCATTACCGATATTAACTAAAACATTGGTTTTAATATCAAAGGGAATGCTTTCTTCTTCTTTCACAGGTTTAAGGTTATCACCAAGAATGATTTCATCATCAGACACTGAAACAGCTGACTGCGGTAATTGCTTAACATTAATACGTCCCCAAGGAATACCTATATTACCAGTAATTTCAGCGCGTCGAGGCGATACTGAAATCGTCAAATCTGGCGATACTTTTAATGCAACCATGGGGGGAACACTCACTTGAAGTTCCTTACCATTGACATGTAATTGCGTTTTCCATGCCGCCATATCTTGCCAATCACCCGAACCTCGGATAAGCAACTTACCATCAGGCGTATCAACATTACCTTGTAAGGTTGCGTTATACCCAGCAAACGACGCTGTTATATCGGCATTGGTAACATCTAAAGGGACTTTTAGCCCAGTAGCCGCTACCTTCGTCACCTTGAATAGACCATTAATTGCGGGGTGTTTGATGGGACCGGTTACCGTTAAGCTCGTATCAACCTGCCCACCAAATTTATGATAATCCTTAATTACAGGTTCAAGAAAATCAAGCGTAAAACGATCTATCTTAATGTTCGCATTTAACTGTTGATCACTTGTGAGCTGTGTAACAGTTGCTTTGCCACTTAAATCACCGTTATTTTTTACAGCGACTAACCAATCCGCATTCAGTACATCATTTTTAACTTCAGCATTTAATGAAATGCTATCCCAGCCAACAATAAGAGGATCTTCATCACGGGCCATTTGTTGTAAAACAGAGCCAGAAGGAAGCTTAATTTGAGCCTTTACATACGGTGATGATTTAGGTGCCCATGTTGCTTCTAAGTTAGCACCCACTTTACCTGTTAACGTTGTTTCTTCGGGTATAAATGGCTTTATTAAATCAAAATCAAAATCATTGACTGCGACTTTTGCATGACCGGACGCTCCTGCCTCTAGGTTTTCAACTAAGCACAATGATGATTTATCTTGTTGCCAACAATGTGCAGCAACATTTGCTAATGCTGTTTTTAAGTTATACCCCAATGCTGTTGGCTTATTCAGTTTCCAAGGGCCGACAGGCGTCTCGATTTGGGCTTGATTGAGTAGCCCTTGCCAACCAGTACTACGATCAAGCTTACCGATTAATGCTAAATCAGCACTCACAGGATCAGCATTTAAATCAAGCAACAGCTTATGGTCATCCTCTGTTCCCCGAAATGTAAGATTTAAATCATTAAGCTTAAAAGTATCAAATGTTCCATTTTTGGCATTTAAACGAATATCCGCTTTTAATTGGGGAACGGGAGTCACTTCACCAGCCAACTCAAAAGACTCTAAAGCCGCTTGTTCTTGCCAACCTAATGTCTTTCCGCTTAAAGCTAAATCAATTTTAGGTTCCGCCATTTTTCCAGATAAATTAACGTGACCTTGCACTCGACCACGAAGCCCTGGTAATGATTGTGCTAAATCTGGCGCATCTATTTGTGCCGACATCGCCCACTCTTTGGTTAGCTTGCCTTTTGCCATTAAGCCATTTGGTCCATGCTTTAAATTCAGCCCATCGGTTTCTAATTGAACATTACCCTTACCACTTCTGTCGTCGGCATCAAGCTGACCGTTTAAAGTAAAAGATTGATCCATAACGACACCATCAATGGCTAACTCAGGCAGTGAAACAAACCAACCACCTTGTTTAGTTAAACCACCCGAGGTGCGAAATGTTCCACTCAAGTCCCCCTGAGCATCTGGCCATTCAATACCTGGCTGAATATGACTAAAATCTAATTGCCCTTGCCATTTTACAGCATCTTTCCAGCTTGCATTCGCACTGCCCGTAATAGAGCCACCTAATGTATCGACCTTCAAGCTTTTCAATGCCACCTTATTTAAGTCACCGTCACCTTTAAGGTTTACAGCAACCGCTGGCATTGGATCTCCATTGATTTTACTTTCCACATTAAATGTAAAGCCATCCAAACTACCTTCAGCATTAAGCGTGGTATTTGCTACTTCAAATTCAGCTTTCGTATCAATGGGCCATTGAATGTGTTTACTCGACACTTTCAAATCAAACGGTAATTTAGGGTCTAATGGTGATAAATCGCCAGCAACAATCGCATCAAGCGTGCCTTTTAAGCTGGCATTTAATGTCAGTTTGGCTAATGAACCCGATGCTTTTAGAGTAAGGTTATGCCCTTGTAAGGGCTGTAACGCGATATCGGTTACAGCATCAAGCAATAATGGATAATCGCCGGTTAACGTGACATTTGCGGTTGCATCTAACTTTGCTTGAGACACCACTAACGCAAGCTTACTTACATCAATATCACTGCCTTTTGCGGTTGCTACCAATTCCAATAAATTAACCGTTTGTGGGGTATCACCATTGAGTTTGAAGTCTTTTATTGTAAAGCGCTCAATATCAAAAGACATTGGTAGTACGACTTCCGGCAATACAATTGGTTGAGAGGGGGAATCTGCAACACTCTCAGCCGATTCGCTACCTTCAGCTTCAGGTGGTGATGCTAATGTGAGGTCTATCCCTTGCCAGTCTGTTGGCTTCAAGATGACATGACTACCTTCAAGCTCAGCAGCTGTTGAAAATTGCTTCCAAGCAACTTTATTGCCTAGAATATCTAGCTCAATATCATCGAGTCGAACTCGATCAATACGGATCGGTAATGGCATTACTATTTCAGTAATTGGATCTGTTTCTGGTTCAACATCAGTGTCTGGCTGAGAAGCAGGCAGCTCTGGCATCGAAAAACGTACACCTGTTAGCCCTAAATCTGTCACACAGATTTCAGGCATTAGTAGGCAACTATCATCTAACGTCAAATTCATGTTATCAGCCGACAGGTCGACGATGTCGTCTTTATATTGAATTTTATTTAACTGGAAACCCTTAAGTAATGCCCCACTGCTACTTTCAACAGATAATGCAGGTAACGCTTTCATTGCCCCCCATACCGCTATTTTTACCCCTGCAGGAGTATAAAACAGGGACGCTATAGCAATGATAAGTAAGAGGATAAGAGCTAATAATCCCAATGATACACGCTTCAGCCAGATCATAATTCAGGTCCCAGAGTAAAGTGGAGCTGGAACTTGTCTTTTTCTTTCTCAAGCCCCCAAGCAAAATCAAGACGAATAGGGCCCACAGGGGATGCCCAACGTACGCCAACACCTGTACCGCTATACCATTCAGGATTACTGATCCATGCCGAACCATAATCGTAGAATACCGCCCCCCACCAATCCCCATAAACGCGGTATTGATACTCTAGCGTTGAGGTTGCCATGTATTGCCCACCGACTAACAGACCACCATCATTTCGCGGAGCAATAGACTCATAACCATACCCGCGAATACTGTTATCACCACCAGCAAAGAAACGCATAGACGGTGGCACATCTTCAATTTTCTCGGCTATCACGGCACCACCGTCAAGGCGTAAGATACCTCGATGATTTTCACCAGCACTGCGAATCCAAGCGCTACGACCACGAAATCGGGCTAAACGCGTATCAGAACCTAAAGCAGGATCGGCATATTCAATTGATATTAACTGCTTATCACCCCACGTTGGCATAGCACCACCTCTGGCGCGGGTCTTGCTATAAGTAATGCCAGGAATGATCATGCTCAGAATGCCTTTCTCGCCATTCCCTTCCTTATCAACGCCTTGCTTATAGTCTTCATATAACCAACGTAAGGAAGCAACACGCTTCCAATCTGATTCGAGCCGCCAGTGTCTTTCGAGACCAATGTTATACTCGATACTTTGCGTATCGTGATTATCAACATAACGAATACCACCAATGACCTGATAATAATCATTCAGAACATCATCAAGTGGAATTTTATACGCGGCCTCAATTTTAGGCTGCACCTTTGATAGTTCTGTTTTAATACTCAGACTATGCCCGGCACTATTTAGCCAAGGCTTCTTCCAGTTAAGCTTTAAACGCGTACCGACATCTGTTGAATAACCGATACCCGTTTCAATTTGATTACGAACTTGAGGAGCTAAATTTACAGCAATAGGCACAGTTCCATCATCTAAATGCTGTACATCTCCACCAACAAATATCGAAGAAAACCAACCGACGGTGGATAAACGCTGATTAAATTCACCCAATTTAGATGCTAAATACGGGTCATCTTTTTCAAATGGGATCAACGATTGCAATCGGTCTTCATCAATTTGGCTACCAGTAAACGTCGTGTCACCAAAGTTATATCGTCGTCCACTGGAAAATTCGATGGTAATGAAAGCTTCATTACGAGAGGGGGCTACTTCAATTACGCTCTTAGTTAAAGAGGCATCAAAGTAACCTTTACGCAAAGCTAAACTTGAAAGTGATGATTTGAGGGATTCATATTTACCGTGATTCAACGATTCGCCTAATCCTAAGCCGCTACCTTTCACCAATCCAATAAAATCAGGATCACTTTCTGCCATACCTAAAAGTACAATATGACTTTTCGCAATATGTGTAATAGGCCCTTTCTCAACCGTAACGGCAATGGATGACTTCTTATCGTCGTCTTTAATCTCATAGGTAAATATTGGTTGATAGTATCCTAACGCTTTTAATGCGTTTTCAATTTCATCTTCCAATTGCTCTCGAAAACGCAGCGTTGTACTGTAATCATCTTTAGGGATCGCAGAAACATAAGCATCCACATTATCCTGAAGATTCCCTTTTAATCCCTTTATGGTTAGCGACGTATTTGCTAACACTGGCGTAGCGAAAACCATCGCAACAACGGTCAAACCAAACCGCTTTAAAACATCATTCATTATTATTTTGCTTCATTGGTAAAGTTTCATCTCAATCAGATGCCGAAATTATTGTGACAAAGCAAAAGACTACTGCCAATCTCTCATCCCTGAAAAGCATTGAATATTGATTATTGGTAAACAATCCTCTATTTTCTATCTAAAAGACAGTGTAAAAAGGATATAACAATGTCACCAAACAAACATAATTTAATCGCACCAGAAACAGCTTTAATTGGGCGAGCAACATCCATTACCCCATCATTACCACATGCGGTGAATGGCACAATATTAAATGATGAAAAGCCTAGTAATTACAGCGAAATCATCATCGGCATGGGCTGTTTCTGGGGGGCTGAACGCTTATTTTGGAATCTACCAGGCATCTATAGTACAGCTGTTGGTTATAGTGGTGGTTTCACTCCTAACCCTACCTATGAGGAAGTTTGCTCGGGTAAAACAGGGCATTCAGAAGTTGTCAGAATTATTTATGATCCTTTAATTACCTCTTTAGAACAGATTTTAACTTTATTTTGGGAAAGTCATAATCCAACTCAAGGTATGCAACAAGGTAATGATATTGGCACTCAATATCGCTCAGTCATTTATACAACAACACCTAATCAGCTCACATATGCTCAGCACAGCAAGCAATGTTATCAACAATCTCTTGAACAACAACAATTAGAAAGCCCTATTACAACGGAAATAGAGCCTGCCGGTACATTCTATTTTGCAGAAGATTATCATCAACAATATCTAGTAAAAAACCCTAACGGCTATTGTGGATTAGGAGGAACAGGGGTGTGCTTCATACCTCTATAAGCACAGTAACCATATTTGCAGCCAGAGACCCTATAAGCTCTGGCTACATAGTGCCTTCTAACGCCAAGCACTGAATCTCACGATTTACTTCTGAAAGTGTACTCAATGCTTTCAAATCGTGTTTTTTCGACGGTAATAATCGACCATAATCAAATTCAAAAGCTCCAATGCCGACAATAAATAAACGTCCTCGGAAGTAGCTTTTCACATAACGGGCAATTTGATTCGGCCTGTATTGTTTAAATATTCTAAGCATAAATCCCTCTCTATAATGATCATAATAGTAGACCTTGGATCATCACTTTTGTTTCAACCAATGTAATGACTTATGCATTTTTTTCGCCAGTTTGCATTTTAGGGGCGGCTACGAGCTGAGCATATCAATAAGCAAAAACTCATTGATACAATAGCTAAACGTTGTTCTTCATGTGTCAGCTCTTCGTTATTTGAATAGAATTCATACCTTTTAGTGATAAAGGTCGATTATTCTGCACTGGTTTAACCAGATCACGATAAGTTAACTAAGATAATGAGGTATCTAACAAAAATGGATTTAATACAATGAATAAGAAGCCAATGATTGTGCTATTCGCTGCCGCCTTATTACCTGCAATGGTAAGTGCTCATAACATTCAATTAGGAAAAAAAACACCTAGCGTCTCGGTAGCAGATAAAGGTGAGATTGTACTAAGCAACGATGAAATCGCGTATCAAGAATGGGATAACTCGGCTCTAGTCGGAAAGGTACGTGTAATTCAAGCAATAGCTGGCCGCAGCGCAGCCAAAGAAATGAACGCAGAATTTATTGAAGCAATAAAGGTTGCTCAATTGCCTGACGAAAACTATCAAACAACCACAATAATTAATCAAGATGATTCGATGTGGGGCACTGGTGGATTTGTAAAGTCATCAGCTGAAGACAGCAAGCGAGATTTTTCATGGTCATCGATGGTGCTAGATGCTTCAGGTTCAGTGCAGTCCGCTTGGGATTTACAGAAAGAAAGCTCTGCAATTATAGTGTTAGATAAACAAGGTAATGTCTTGTTTATTAAGGAAGGAAAGCTAACTTCAACTGAAGTGAAGCAAGCAATAACGTTAGTAAAAGAAAATATATAATTACATACGATTCCACTTTTATTTAACTAAGTCATGAACAGCACAGAAAGTAATGTTATATTATTACATTACTTTTGTTCATGGCGATTTCATACGTGATTAAACATCGATACCTTCGCTTTTTGCGTACTACAATAAGTGTATTGATTGTTCTAATCTCAGTGATTGGACCGCTTTCGGCTTTACATAAATTAGAAGCACTAAGCGCCGAGCATCAGATTCAAGATTGTAATATCTGTCACCTCGCGCATATTGCGACACCGACGGAAACAAATGACCTAATTGAGAGATATCCCTCTCCTATCTCACCATTTATCCCGCCTCCTCAGCAAGGCTTCTATACGCCAACAGTACAACAAGCAAGAGCACCGCCGTTGAATTCCTAATCAAAAAGAACCTCTTTAATTTTAAACTTAGGAATCATAATGACTTTTCCATCAAACATTTCAGCCCTTGCGATCGCCGTTAGTACTTTAGTTTCAACTGTAGCTTTTGCTGATGATAGCTTTCGTCAACACGATGCTCATATCCATGGTGTAGTAGAACTCAATATTGCCCAAGATGGTAATGACCTTCTTTTAGAGATCACAGCACCAGGCTCCGATATTGTCGGATTCGAGCATGCACCTCAAACCCAAGAACAAACTCAATCCATACAGCAAGCAATGTTAACTCTGAAAAAAACGTCGTCTCTTTTTGAAATTAACTCCGATGCAAATTGCGAATTAACGGATAGCTATGTCAATCAGTCTCTATCCAAGCAGAATGATGACCATGACCACAGCGATCATGATGACCACGACCACAGCAATCATGATGACCACGACCACAGCAATCATGATGACCACGACCACAGCAATCATGATGACCACGACCACAGCAATCATGATGACCACGACCACAGCAATCATGATGACCACGACCACAGCGATCATGATGACCACGACCACAGCAATCATGATGACCACGACCACAGCAATCATGATGACCACGACCACAGCGATCATGCTAATAAGCATGGTGAATTTACAGCGCAGTACAGTTTCAGCTGTAAAAATATAGCTCAATTAAATGAAATAAAACTAAACTGGTTCAATCACTTCCCATCGACAGAAAAAATATCAGTTCAAGCTATTACCGATAAAAGTCAGCAAGCTAATCAACTAAGTAAAAATAACGCTACTTTAAAATTTTAGTCATAATAGGGGGTAACATACCCCCCTATTCTTGGGAGATATGATGGTAATTATTGAACTTAATAAATTGACGTTTCGCTGGCCAGAGCAACAAACTGACTTACTTAGCATCGCTAATTTAAAAATTAATAAAGGTGAAAAGGTCTTCTTAAAAGGTCCCAGTGGAAGCGGTAAATCGAGCCTTCTAAGCTTACTTGCAGGGATCACACAACCGACTTCAGGCCGTGTGGACTTATTAGGACAACAATTCAGTAAATTGAAACCGACGCAACGCGACAAATTTCGCGCAGATAACATTGGGTATATATTCCAAATGTTCAATCTGCTCCCTTACCTATCCGTTATAGATAATGTATTACTACCTTGCCGATTCTCGAATCAAAGAAAACAAAAAATCCAAGGACACCTTGAGAACGAAGCTAAACGCCTTTTACAACAACTTCACTTACCTGATGATTGCTTACATAGACCTATATCAGAACTTAGTATTGGTCAACAACAACGGGTTGCTGCAGCAAGAGCTTTGATTGGCAAGCCTGAGTTACTCATTGCAGATGAACCAACTTCAGCATTAGATCATGATAATAGAGAGGCTTTTATTAAATTGCTCATGAATGAATGTAACGATGCGGGTATAACGCTCTTATTTGTAAGCCATGACACCACCCTAGAACCTCTTTTTAGTCGTAGCATCGCTCTAAACGATATTAATCTAGCAACTCAAGCAGGTGTTCAATGAAGGCTATTTTAAGATTAGCATGGCAAAGTCTAGTGAATAGAAGAACCACTGCCTTGTTAACGTTACTAACCGTAGCAATATCAGTCACTCTATTACTCGGTGTAGAGAGAGTCAGAACACAAGCTAAAGCAAGCTTTGCAAATACGATATCCAATACTGATTTAATTGTCGGCTCCCGCTCAGGACAGGTTAACTTACTACTTTATTCAGTCTTCCGCATAGGCAACGCGACCAACAATATAGACTGGCAAAGCTACCAAGAAATAAGTCAGCAACGTGCTGTAAAATGGGCAATCCCTATATCTCTAGGAGATTCTCACCGCGGCTTTCGTGTAATAGGTACTAATGATAGTTACTTCAAGCACTATCAGTATGGACAAAAGCAACACCTAACTTTTAGTGACGGACGACCATTTAACACCTTATTTGAAACTGTAGTAGGTGCTGAAGTTGCCAAAAAATTAAACTATAAGATCAATGATGAAATTGTTATTGCCCACGGTATAAGTGACAAAAAATTTAATCGTCACGATAACTTACCCTTCAAAGTTGTTGGAATATTAAAACCAACAGGCACACCAGTAGATAGAAGTGTGCATGTCTCTCTCGGAGCCATAGAAGCTATTCATGTGGGTTGGGAGTCAGGGGCAAGAATTGGGCAAACACCCGATGCCGCACAACTTGCTGAGCATCAATTCGAACCTAAGCAAATAACCGCCTTCATGTTGGGGTTAAATTCTAAAATACAGACCTTTGCTTTACAGAGATCCATTAATACTTATAAAAAAGAACCGCTCAGTGCCATTATGCCTGGTATAGCATTACATGAGCTATGGGGGATGATGTCGATTGCAGAGCAAGCACTATTAGTTGTGTCAGGGTTTGTAGTCATTGCAGGGCTACTTGGTATGTTAACCAGTTTGCTGACAAGCCTGAATGAAAGGCGTCGTGAAATGGCCATTCTAAGAGCAATGGGAGCTCGCCCAAGCCACATATTCTTTCTATTAATAAGTGAAGCGACTGTTTTAACATCTGCAGGGATAGTCCTTGGCACAATACTACTTTACGTAGGGTTGTTTACACTTCAGCCAATGATACAACAGCAGTTTGGCTTTTTTATAGAGGTAACATTATTGAGTACTTACGAACTAACTTTACTCGCCTTAGTACAAACAGCCGGAATCATCGTGGGCATTATTCCGGCAGTAAGAGCTTATAAGCATTCATTAGCAGATGGTATGACTATTAAAATATAAAGGATTCAATAATGAAAAGATGGCTCATCGCAATTATCTTCTGTTTACCAACACTAAGTAACGCCGAAGATGTATTAACATTAGATTGGATTGATCTTGTTCCACAACAAGAGAGAAAGCTGTTAGATCAAAAAAATATGATGCCTTTATTAAATCATGATGGAGAGGCAGCAAAACAAACAATGATCGGCGCAGTAAGAGAAGAATTAAACGGTAGTGAAGTGAGAATACCAGGGTTTGTTATACCTTTAGAAGGAGACAATAAGGTTGTAACTGAATTTTTACTTGTTCCTTACTTCGGAGCTTGTGTACATGTTCCACCGCCACCGCCTAACCAAATCATCTATGTTAAGTTCGCTAAAGGTGCACCTATTCAACAATTATGGGATGTTATCTATGTCGTGGGACGCTTAAAAACACAACATATAAGCCATGATATGGCTGAAGTTGGCTACTTATTAGAAGGGACTGCATTAGAAGAGTACGATGATATGTAGTATCAAAATTCTAAACTAGTTATGACTTACCTTGCTAATCATACGTGCGTAGCAAGGTAAGCCAACATAGAGACATAGCCAAGTATGAGAAAAACATCAGTCATCCGTTTAGTAAATTTATTCATCATCTCCTCTCCCTAAGTACCTCAACACAACCAAGTTAACAAATTTAACCATTAATTAACACCAATGTCACGCATCTTGATCTAAACCACAATTAACTGGTAAAACTATACAGGGCAAATTCGAATTGGATTCACTATGAAAGCAGGAAAGCAAACAGAACTAATAACTTTAGAAACAAAGACATCAGTAGTTAATGATAAGAAGCGCCAACTAAAAAGTGCGCAAAATAAAGCAGAAGAAATCGCACAAAAACATGCAATAAGTGCCCAAATAAAACAAACAGAACATGATATTCAGCAACGAACCTCAAATAGAATTTTACTCGAACAGAAAAATGAGCAACGAAATCTTGAAAGGGTTGTTAAGGTTACCTATGAGGCGTGTAGGGATGAAACGGCAGGAGATCCCGATCCAGATTGGTTAGCCCGGTTCTTTTCTATGGCAAAAAAAATTTACAGTCCATCAATGCAGATATTGTGGGGGAAAATATTAAAGCATGAAATCTTATTCCCAGGCTCAGTCTCTTTAAAATCACTCAAAACGTTACAAGATATGACACAGCGTGAGGCTCAAATCTTCCAGCAAGCAACTTCACTAACATGTAATTTTGGAAATGATAAAAGCCAGAAACTGTTAACCGGAATAAAAGTACACAAAGGGAAGCTATCTTTATTTAAACAAATCAAAAACCATAGAATTCAATATGGTGCTTATCAATTATCATATTCAAATTTACTGATTTTAATCGATCTAAGCTTACTGTTGAAAACCGAACTAGAGTCAGGAGAAATAGCAAAACATATCGACCTACCTTTTGGCTATAAGAGTAATGATTACACCCTACAGCCAATAAGAAAAGGGATTACATTCACATACTATCGACTCTCTCCAGTAGGAGAGGAGCTTACTAACCTATTTGGAAGTAGCATAAATCAACAATATAAAGATATGCTTTCAAACTTATTAAGCCAACACTTCATAGTGCAAAGCAATAAAGAATAAACAAAACATATCAGTTACGTATTACCTAAGAATATTCATTCGTCATCTTTGGTGAAATTGGCTTCAGAGAAGTCGTCAAGATCATAAGGCGTCTGTTGGTAGACACAATAATTTAACCAATTGGAAAACAGCAAGTGTCCATGGCTACGCCAACTCGCTACTGGTGTATTACTAGCATTATCATCAGGGTAATAATTCACAGGCATATTAGGCTCTATACCTTGCTCACAGTCACGAATGTATTCATGATGCAACGTATCAACTTCATACTCTGGATGACCAGTCACAAATACGTTCCGCTTATCTTTTGTCGACGCTAAATAAACGCCAGCTACTTCAGAGGTAGCTAAAATATCTAAATCAGTATGTTCCGCAAGATAACTAGGGGAAAAGTCAGCATAACGAGAATGGGGCGCCTTAAATAAGTCATCAAAGCCACGCAAAACAGGATGGTGGCGATCATGAATTTTATGTTCATAAACCCCAGATATTTTTTCTTTCCTTGTTCTCTTTGGCAGATCATAAAGTAACTTTAAACCTGCCTGAGCAGCCCAGCATACAAACATCGTCGATGTAACATGCTCTTTTGCCCAATTCATAATTATCTGAATTTCTTCCCAATAAAGAACATCCTCAAATTGAACTAATCCTAAAGGTGCACCAGTAACAATTAAACCATCAAAGTTACGATCTTTGACCATCTCAAATTGACGATAAAATGTGTCTAAATGCTCTGTTGGAGTATTTTTTGTTGGACGATTGTCGATCCGTAATAATTCAACATCAACCTGTAACGGACTATTTGATAACAAGCGTAAAAACTGTGTTTCAGTTTCTATCTTTTTGGGCATCAAATTAAGCAATAATACTTTTAATGGACGAATCCCTTGCGTCGCAGCACGTGCTTCTGACATAACAAAAATATTTTCACTACGCAGAATATCTGTAGCAGGTAAACGATCAGGAATTTTGATTGGCATCTTGGTTGTTCCTTACCTTTAAGATGTTTAGACGTCTAGATATCTAATTAAAGATATATAATATAAAGATAAGGTGCAAGTCTAAGAGTGCATAAACTAGTGAATAAGTTTGAATTGAATTGTTATCATCCACTTTAAATTAATTCCTAGCAAACAAACATCGATCTAGATGAAGATTCACTTTTTAGCACTAGCTCACTGCCAAGTTTGTCATTAAGGTACTCAGATAGCTAAGCTCCTAAACATTGGGCGCATCAATGTGAGCAAATGGATTCAGGTTTTTCTTGAAGAGGGACTCGACGGACTAAAGGAAAAACCGCGTACCGGCCGTCCTTCTTTTCTCTCTCATCAAGAAAAGCAACAGCTAACCAAGTACATTGAAGAGAGCGCGGCTAAACCTGATGGTGGCAGACTCACAGGTCATGATATTCATAACTACATCACGCAGACATTTGGCAAAGCATACCACCCAGACTACATCTATATATTGCTCAAAAAAATGGGCTTTTCATGGATAACCTCTCGTTCAAAGCACCCTAAGCAATGCGATAAAATCCAAGAAGATTTAAAAAATTCAAAATGGAAACGATCCTTAAGATCCCTGGTCACATAGGGCTTGAGAGTGTTGATGTTTGGTTTCAAGATGAAGTACGATTCGGCCAACAGAACACCACAACAAGGGTTTGGGCAAAGACAGGAACGCGTCCGCGCGTCATCAAACAGCAGCAGTTTGAATATGCATACCTCTTTGGTTCTGTTTGTCCTAGCCGAGGCATTGGAGAAGCAATCGTTGTTCCTTGGAGCAATAAAGATGCGATGAAACTACATCTTCAGCAAGTATCAAATGTTACAGAAAAAGGCAGACATGCCGTTGTGATAATGGATGGTGCAGGATGGCATACCGAAGACACGGCACACAGTTTTCATAATATCAGTATCGTAAAGCTTCCTCCCTATTCACCAGAGCTCAATTCAATAGAACAAGTTTGGAGCTGGATGAGGCAACACCATTTAGCCAATCAAGCTTTTGAAAATTATGATGAGATTGTTAATAAGGTGTGCAGTGCTTGGAACAGCTTTCTCAGTAACACGAAAAGGGTAACAAAGATGTGCACGAGAAGCTGGATTAGCCTGACCAGTTAATTAGCTAGAATGGTAATGCATACAAGATTCGTACAGGCTAATTTATACAATCTGATGATAACCAGACGTTTTCGATAAATTAAGAAGCAGAGTTTTATAAGAATAGAGTCTACTGTGGTTGATAGGAAGGAAGAAAGGTAAGAAGATATATTTAGAATATTGAAAATAAAGAGAACAATACTTTACGAAATTAGTGCCGTTTAAAATTTATGGTTTATAAACGAAAAAACCAGCCAAAGGCTGGGTTTTAAATAGGTATTCAGCAATGACCTACTCTCACATGGGGAGACCCCACACTACCATCGGCGCTACAACGTTTCACTACTGAGTTCGGCATGGGATCAGGTGGTACCATTGTGCTATTGTCGCTGAAAAAATAATGGTGCTAGTACCCAGATTCGAACTGGGGACCTCACCCTTACCAAGGGTGCGCTCTACCAACTGAGCCATACCAGCAAATCATTGGTAAAATTCGTATTCACGAATTTTTAAATTGGGCGCCTGGCGATGCCCTACTCTCACATGGGGAGACCCCACACTACCATCGGCGCAACTGCGTTTCACTTCTGAGTTCGGCATGGGATCAGGTGGAGCCACAGCGCTATGGTCGCCAGA
>NZ_PYMJ01000120.1 GCF_003025615.1 Photobacterium frigidiphilum
TACCAATCATAGTACCTGCGATGATGCGCCATGAAGCAATGCCCATGTACACAATCATTGCACCACCAAGGATGATAGCTAGCGTAGAAACTTCACCGATAGAACCAGGAATACGACCAATGAAAGCGTCCATCCAAGTAATCGCGTCGCCAGTAACAACGTTGATTAGTTTTGCGTCACCACCTTGAGCCCACTGGCTTAGTGCCGTAGCACCAGTAAAGCCGTCAGCTGCTGTCCATACTGCATCACCAGAAATTTGCGCTGGGTATGCGAAGAATAGGAAAGCACGACCTGCAAGAGCAGGGTTAAGGAAGTTACGACCAGTACCACCAAAGATTTCTTTAGCAACAACAACACCGAAGGTAATACCTAGAGCTGCTTGCCAAAGTGGTAGCGTAGCTGGAACGATAAGGGCGAAAAGAATAGAAGTAACAAAGAAACCTTCGTTAACTTCATGCTTACGCACCATACAGAAAAGTACTTCCCAGAAACCACCCACAGCAAATACTACTGCATAGATAGGTAAGAAATACGTCGCACCCAGTAGCATTTTACTGCCCCAGCCAGCATCTGCTGACATGGCGCCACCGAGCATATCTGTTAACCAGTAATGCCAATCACCAGCGATGATCGAAACTAGCTGATCGCCTGCATACATGTGGTTAAGTGCAACGATAGCTTGATCACCAACGTTGTACATACCCCAGAACATAGCTGGGAAAACCGCAAACCACACCATGATCATGATACGTTTTAGATCAACGCTATCACGCACATGTGAGCCAGTTCGAGTCACTGTACCTGGTGTGTACATAAGAGTTGCAAACGCTTCATACAGCGCAAACCATCTCTCGTGTTTACCACCTGGTTCAAAGTGATGTTCAACTTGCTCGAGTAAATTCTTGAGACCCATGAATTACCCTTCCTTCTCAATTTTGTCCAGGCACTCACGTAACAGTGGACCAAACTCATACTTACCTGGGCATACAAATGTACATAGAGCTAGATCTTCTTCATCCAGTTCTAACGCACCCAGTAATTGTGCACTATCGCTATCACCAGCACACAAATCACGAAGAAGTAGTGTTGGTTCAACATCCAGAGGCAT
>NZ_PYMJ01000121.1 GCF_003025615.1 Photobacterium frigidiphilum
GTCAGGCAGATAGTGAAAAAGATCAAAGGTAGAATTGTTGCTTCACGCACCATGTAGAAGCGGTAGAAAGGATCATCTTTCCACCAAGTACGTGTCATTTCGCGAACGTAAGGTTTACGGTTGCTCATCCTTATGCCTCCTGAGGCTTAATCATGGCAATAACAAAATCTTTAGAAGATTCAACTTTACCTTGGTTAACCGCTGCTGCTGGATCTACGCTCTTCGGACAAACTTCAGAACAGTAACCAACAAATGTACAACCCCAAGCGCCGTTTTCGCCGTTAATCAGCTTCATACGTTCTTGAGCACCGTTATCACGGCTATCTAGGTTGTAACGGTGTGCTAGTGTTAGAGCAGCAGGACCAATGAATTCAGGGTTCAAACCAAACTGAGGACATGCTGAGTAGCAAAGACCACAGTTGATACAACCAGCAAATTGCTTGTACTTAGCCATTTGCTCGGGTGTTTGGTTATTCGGACCATCTTCAGGGGTACGGTTGTTACCAATGATGTATGGCTTGATAGCTTCAAGGCGCTCGATGAACGGCGTCATATCAACAATCAAATCTTTTTCGATAGCAAAGTTAGCCAATGCTTCGATTTTTAGACCATTTGGATATTCACGTAAGAAGGTTTTACAAGCTAGCTTAGGTACCTTGTTAACCATCATGCCGCAAGAACCACAGATCGCCATACGGCAAGACCAACGGTAAGCTAGATCTTTATCTAGGTTATCTTTGATGTAACCCAGTGCATCAAGCACTGACATGGTGTCGTTAAAGGGTACTTCAAATAATTCAAAATACGGTTCTGCGTCTTTTTCTGGATCATAACGCAGGATTTCTACTTTCTGGATGCGATTGCCTGACATTATGCCTTCTCCTCTGCTTGCTTCGCTTCAGCTGCTTCTTTTGCCGCTGCTTCTTCAGCTGCCGCACCGTATAAACGAGCTTTAGGCTGAGACTTAGTGATTTTCACGTCGCTGTATTCAATACGAGGTGCTTTATCACCGTTGTAGAATGCAAGTGAGTGCTTCAGGTAGTTTACATCATCACGTTCTGTGCAGTTGTCATCTAGACGTTGGTGTGCACCACGTG
>NZ_PYMJ01000122.1 GCF_003025615.1 Photobacterium frigidiphilum
CCTTCATCGCCTCTGACTGCCAAGGCATCCACCGTGTACGCTTAGTCACTTAACCATACAACCCCAAGAGGTTTCGTATGGCAACAACCAAGGTTTCTCTGCTTGTTCTTTTACAAGAGCAAGAGAGGATTTGTTTTCGCCGGACTCTTCTTTTGTTTCCACTTTAAAAAAGTGAAGACAAAAACACAGACACTTGAATGTGTTTGTTTTGAGAACTCGTTTTTATGCCTTCTTTCGTAAAAGAAGTAATAAAAACATTTGTAATTGAATCCTAAGATTCAATTTACTAGTCAGCTTTCCAGATTGTTAAAGAACATGTGTTTTTTCTATCTCCTAAGAGACAAATAATCCACTTTCTAACCACACTCTACTCTTCACGAGTGAGAATGCATTTAGAAAGTGGTGGAGCTATGCGGGATCGAACCGCAGACCTCCTGCGTGCAAGGCAGGCGCTCTCCCAGCTGAGCTATAACCCCAAATTTGTTTCACTTTTACATTTTTCTTAACTAGGAATTGTAAGAAAAATGGTGGGCGATACTGGGCTCGAACCAGTGACCCCCTCCTTGTAAGGGAGGTGCTCTCCCAACTGAGCTAATCGCCCACGATGTTGCTTTTTATTTCCGCTTTAAAAAGCAGAAGTAAATAGCGTTCCTTCGTGGAAAGGAAATGGTGGGTCGTGCAGGATTCGAACCTGCGACCAATTGATTAAAAGTCAACTGCTCTACCAACTGAGCTAACGACCCTTTGTTACTTTCTTTAATTAAAAGAAAGTGGCGTCCCGTAGGGGAGTCGAACCCCTGTTACCGCCGTGAAAGGGCGGTGTCCTAGGCCTCTAGACGAACGGGACTTAGTTTTCGATATTATTGGGTAATATCGTGTTCTTTTACATTTCGACCAAGCAATCTGTGTGGACACTGCATCAAACAATAAATCTTTAGGTAAGGAGGTGATCCAGCCCCAGGTTCCCCTAGGGCTACCTTGTTACGACTTCACCCCAGT
>NZ_PYMJ01000123.1 GCF_003025615.1 Photobacterium frigidiphilum
CCACGCAGACGTCTTGTGTTTTACTGCACGCTGGCAGCGTGGGGCCGCAACTGTTTTTCCAACCAATATTCAGGGTGCGTGTTTTCCAATGTACTGTAATCGTTCCCTTGTCCATCAGGTGAATGCCAGTGCGTCCATCGGCGGCGCGGATAGTCAAATTAAGGGTGGATGTATCGATAGAGACATTCATCGTTTGTGCCCCTACCTCAGACCAGCAAAAGCTGCCTATGGGGCCACACATATCCCATGGGTCTGACCAATAGGGCGATGCGGCTGCATTCTTGATATGCCGTCCATTGGCATCAATGGATACTGATCGCGTATTTGATTGCACCCCGAAAGGGGGGAGCTCTATTCTTGTGACAATGACCTTTGCGGGAAGGGTTATTTGCAATCCTGCGGATGTCACCCTTGCATTGCCTGCGTTACTTCTTGGGTAGCTCATGGGGAAGCGTTGACTGCCAGTATGCTCATTCTTCGAGATAACATACGGGGTAATATCACAGGTATAGGGTGTATGGGTCGGTTGCGTACAATGTTTAACCGATTCACTGAACTCACACGTCTGCCCTTTTTTACAGTCATGGTATTGAGACACCAACCCATGACTGATGGTATAGGCATCATTCATATATCCTACCGCTTGACTATAAGCGGGATCATTGGGGTCTATTGTGGGGCGACCTGCATTGAAATTGGCTTGCACCGCTTGGGCATTGTCATCGGTTGCGATGGCGGCGGCTTTCGCGCTGTCCATGGTGGTGGCATCATTGCGATAACGGGTTTGTTCCGGGTTGCTGAGTTGCTGCTGACAGGCGGTGTCTTGACAGTATTCATTGACTGAAAATGCGGTGAACCCGGATTGGCCCTGCGTGACGGTGGCTGATTGTTTAGCCCAGTTAACATTGTCGGTATAACGTTGCTCTTGGCTGGCGATAGCCGTTGAGGCGATGAACATCAACGCAATGACTGTAAACACTCGACCTGTCATATT
>NZ_PYMJ01000124.1 GCF_003025615.1 Photobacterium frigidiphilum
CCCTTTGTTGCACTACTCAACCTAGGTGGTCTTTTGATACGGTTAGGCGAGTCGGTAGCTATTGGGCATTCCGAGATGAGTAAAGCGATTTAAAATGGAACAACCGAGTAACATTTCCTTTGACTGATTTTCAAACTTCCTGCTGTGTAATGTATTACCTACTATCTTCTTGTAACGTTGCATCGCCGTTTCTGAGACGTTCCTTTTTCCGTATTGCCGCAGGCTTTGCCAACCGATAATGCCAAGGGCAAAGCAACCTATCAGGTTGCTCATCCTCTTAGGGTGATGAGCCTCATCGGCAAACGTATTGTCTTTCGGCGGTATAACAATCTCAGCATCCGGGAAATGATCCTCTAATGTCTGGTACACCGCATTGGTATCATACATTTTGTCGGCACTTACGTGCTCGATATCCGTGATGATGGACTGACATAACGTCCCGACAACCTGATCATCCATGGTGTTTTTATCAGTAAGGACAGCACCTTGAATGAAGTGGCCCTCATCAACAGCAAAGTGCGCCTTTCGCCAACTGCGTTTTGCATTAACCTTATGTTTTTCTTGATGCCATTCATCCTTCCCGAACCGCTTGAGTCCCGTTGAATCAATGGCTATCGCTGCAATTTTGTCATCTGGTTTCTCATGCTTTCTAAATCGTGGCACCGTAAGATTAAGTTGCTTCAGCCGCTTTGATAACAACGTATAATCAGGGTATTGAAGGTTATCCATGCCGAGCTTCATCAGTAAGTTTTCAATGAACCCCTGAGTTTGACGTAGCGGAAGCTTATACACCAATCTGATGTAGTGGCAGGCTTCGATAGTGCTGTTAGGATACTTAACGGAAGAGCCGGTACCGTCATAGACGCGATCGTCGTGTTGCCAATTACTGATGATATCTTCAGAGATCCAAATGTCGAACCGCCCGCGTTGCCTGAGAGCCTGATTATACTCCCGATAGTTATTTAGCGCGTAGGTATGCTTCTTAAAAT
>NZ_PYMJ01000125.1 GCF_003025615.1 Photobacterium frigidiphilum
CTCGGGGAATCCGGGCAATGGCGAGGAAGGGGGCAAGCCGATTGATTTCGGGGCCGTGGTCGATGTTGAGTTTACCGCCAAAGACAACCAATCGGCATTATCGGCACAGCAAGTGACGGTGACCCGAATGGAAAAGGCATTGTCCAGCATGGAAAAAGCCTTGAAGATGCAAACCGCCAGCTATGACGCTTTTCGGGCTAAGATGAAAAGCGAACAGGAATCCGTTGCTCGGGGCTATGCAGAGCAAGTAACGTTCATGCAAGACGATTTCAATACTCGCCTTGAAGCCCTGAACCCACCCGGCGAGAATGATATTCCGTTCCAAACAGCCATGACGACACAAGGGCGATATTTGGGCCAAAACACCACCGGCGCAAGGCAGCCCCCTAGCTCAGATGGATTAGCCCAAGACGGACGTTATGACCATGACAGTCAGAGCTTGGGTATACAAGGTGGCATAGACCACACCGCTCTCGTATGGAATGACGATCCTGCCAATGCCCGAAAACGGACCATTGATAACTATGTCCCCTCCGGCACTGTGGTAACGGCCGTCATCACCGGCGGCGCCGATGCCAATGCAGGGGTAAATGGTCAAGGTGATACTACGCCGATTGTTTTCCAAACCTTGGATAATGGCCTGCTACCCAACGGAAAAAAATCCCGACTCAACAACTGTTCTATTACCGCCGCCGTGTACGGTGAAGTCTCGTCCAGCCGAGGCATTGCCCGAACGAATAGAATGAGCTGTATCTTTGCCGACGATGAGATCATCGACATTCCTATTCAGGCAACGGTCTTTAATTTCGGGCGAAATGGCATTCGCGGCAACACCGTGATTCAAAATGGCAAAATTGTGCAAATGGCCGGGGTCGCCAGTCTGTTGACGGCGGCAGGCTCTGCCGCGAAGTCAGTGTCAGAAACCACCTCCACCTCGGCATTGGGCTCAACCAGCACCGTCAACAGTGGTGATATT
>NZ_PYMJ01000126.1 GCF_003025615.1 Photobacterium frigidiphilum
TCAGTCAAAGGAAATGTTACTCGGTTGTTCCATTTTAAATCGCTTTACTCATCTCGGAATGCCCAATAGCTACCGACTCGCCTAACCGTATCAAAAGACCACCTAGGTTGAGTAGTGCAACAAAGGGCAGGCTCATTGACGTCTCGACTTAATGATAACTTTCAGGTGCTCAAGTCTGC
Organism: Photobacterium frigidiphilum; assembly: GCF_003025615.1. Classification (GTDB taxonomy): domain Bacteria; phylum Pseudomonadota; class Gammaproteobacteria; order Enterobacterales; family Vibrionaceae; genus Photobacterium; species Photobacterium frigidiphilum. Next base: position 180 of record NZ_PYMJ01000126.1, read on the forward strand.
ATTTTCAAGTTGATTGGGTATATATTATTTGATTAGTTGCAACAGTCCTTTGTAAGATATCTATTAAACAGTAGGCGAAAATGAAAGATGTTTGTTATCATAATTCAACTAGTTGTTAGTGGCGTGTTGCCGTCATTTCAGAAAAGCCTTCTATTTATCAATTAATTTCTAGATGAAAATTGATAAATGGTGGGATAGGAAGTTATATTGCAACTAGTTTATGAGATAAATATAAAATTCATTTCAGCTCTCTCTCAAACGTTATAGTTTTGAAAGCATCATTTCCTGAATGAATAACACAAAAAAATACATTGATAGTGATTATATATCTGGTTAGCTTTACACGCCTTTACTTATACTTTACCGTAATTTCATATTTACTTCTATTTAGGGTTTATTTTTCTTTCTATTAATAATAGCGATGACTTATTTTACTGATGAATTAGTAAATAGTAAATTTACGTTCTGATTTTTTGACATGAGCGCTATAAATAAGAACTTTATCAATAAGTTTTTATTAAAGAGAGAACATCAATACGCTATTAATAATGGTTAATAGCTTATTAATACATTTCTATTAAAAACAATAATAATTTTTATAATAATATGGAGATATTATGAAGTTAAATCAGGCTAGGCTTCTATTAACTTTCGCGATCCTTTCACCTTCGGTTTTGGCTGCTACTCATACGCTAGAGCATACC
>NZ_PYMJ01000127.1 GCF_003025615.1 Photobacterium frigidiphilum
GGTGATTAACACCGTACAGTTCGAGTTTTTACCAATTCTTAGATCTGTACAATAAGCTTTAGAGTACTCTCAATCGGATTTATTCGAATGAGATAATATGCGGGAATGGCGGAATTGGTAGACGCACCAGATTTAGGTTCTGGCGCCGCAAGGTGTGAGAGTTCAAGTCTCTCTTTCCGCACCATTCTCTAAAGACTTATTATTCTCTTTAACTAGAGAACTGTTCTTAAATGAACAATTGTAGGGCTATCGCCAAGCGGTAAGGCAGCGGCTTTTGATGCCGCCATCCCCTGGTTCGAATCCAGGTAGCCCTGCCACATTTAATTATGTGGCTTAATTACTTCTGTCTAAGAAGACTAATAGTTAAGCGATGTAAGCTCGTTAAGAGCAAATTAGATATGCGGAAGTGGCGGAATTGGTAGACGCACCAGATTTAGGTTCTGGCGCCGCAAGGTGTGAGAGTTCAAGTCTCTCCTTCCGCACCATTATTCTTTGAATAAAAGAATCGTTAATCATTTGGTGATTAACACCGTACAGTTCGAGTTTTTACCAATTCTTAGATCTGTACAATAAGCTTTAGAGTACTCTCAATCGGATTTATTCGAATGAGATAATATGCGGGAATGGCGGAATTGGTAGACGCACCAGATTTAGGTTCTGGCGCCGCAAGGTGTGAGAGTTCAAGTCTCTCTTTCCGCACCATTCTCTAAAGACTTATTATTCTCTTTAACTAGAGAACTGTTCTTAAATGAACAATTGTAGGGCTATCGCCAAGCGGTAAGGCAGCGGCTTTTGATGCCGCCATCCCCTGGTTCGAATCCAGGTAGCCCTGCCACATTTAATTATGTGGCTT
>NZ_PYMJ01000128.1 GCF_003025615.1 Photobacterium frigidiphilum
GTTCATGACTGGGGTGAAGTCGTAACAAGGTAGCCCTAGGGGAACCTGGGGCTGGATCACCTCCTTACCTAAAGATTTATTGTTTGATGCAGTGTCCACACAGATTGCTTGGTCGAAATGTAAAAGAACACGATGTTCTCAACAACATCGAAAAACTAAGTCCCGTTCGTCTAGAGGCCTAGGACACCGCCCTTTCACGGCGGTAACAGGGGTTCGACTCCCCTACGGGACGCCACTTCTTTTTAGAAGTATGGGTCGTTAGCTCAGTTGGTAGAGCAGTTGACTTTTAATCAATTGGTCGCAGGTTCGAATCCTGCACGACCCACCATTCTTTCTCACGAAGGAATTCAAACTATCGTGGGCGATTAGCTCAGTTGGGAGAGCACCTCCCTTACAAGGAGGGGGTCACTGGTTCGAGCCCGGTATCGCCCACCACTTTCTAAACACTTTTACGACATCTTGATTCAATAGCTTACGTTATTGCGTCAAATTACTGTCGCTGAAAGTCATTAGAAAGTGGATTATTTATCTCTTAGGAGATAGAAAAAACACATGTTCTTTAACAATCTGGAAAGCTGACTAGTAAATTGAATCTTAGGATTCAATTACAAATGTTTTTATCCCTCTTTATTTTAAGAGCGGTAAAAACGAGTTCTCAAAACAAACACACATTCAAGTGTCTTGTGTAAGAGTCCGGCGAAAACAAACCTCTCTTTTAAGAGAGAAACCTTGGTTGTTGCCATACGAAACCTCTTGGGGTTGTATGGTTAAGTGACTAAGCGTACACGGTGGATGCCTTGGCAGTCAGAGGCGATGAAGGACGTATTAACTTGCGATAAGCGTAGAT
>NZ_PYMJ01000129.1 GCF_003025615.1 Photobacterium frigidiphilum
GCGTCTAACCCCATCAATTAACCTTCCGGCACCGGGCAGGCGTCACACCGTATACGTCATCTTTCGATTTTGCACAGTGCTGTGTTTTTAATAAACAGTTGCAGCCACCTGGTATCTGCGACTCCCAACAGCTTAGAGAGCAAGTCTCATCACCGTCAGGAGCGTACCTTCTCCCGAAGTTACGGTACCATTTTGCCTAGTTCCTTCACCCGAGTTCTCTCAAGCGCCTTGGTATTCTCTACCTGATCACCTGTGTCGGTTTGGAGTACGATTACTTATAACCTATCGCTTAGAGGCTTTTCCCGGAAGCATGGCATCAATGGCTTCATCACCGTAGTGACTCGACATCGGGTCTCAGCCTTCTCTACTTAAAGAGGAAATCCCGGATTTGCCTAAGATTTCAGCCTACACCCTTGAACTTGGACAACCGTCGCCAAGCCCACCTAGCCTTCTCCGTCCCCCCATCGCAGTTATAAGCAGTACGGGAATATTAACCCGTTTCCCATCGACTACGCCTTTCGGCCTCGCCTTAGGGGTCGACTTACCCTGCCCCGATTAACGTTGGACAGGAACCCTTGATCTTCCGGCGAGGGAGTTTTTCACTCCCTTTATCGTTACTCATGTCAGCATTCGCACTTCTGATACCTCCAGCCAACCTTACGATTGACCTTCAACGGCTTACAGAACGCTCCCCTACCCAATATAACAAGTTATATTGCCGCAGCTTCGGTGTATAGCTTAGCCCCGTTAAATCTTCCGCGCAGACCGACTCGACCAGTGAGCTATTACGCTTTCTTTAAATGATGGCTGCTTCTAAGCCAACATCCTGGCTGTCTGAGCC
>NZ_PYMJ01000013.1 GCF_003025615.1 Photobacterium frigidiphilum
AGTCGATCGCTCAATAACATTTTTAACCAAAGTGATCGGCATCGATGTTATTAGGTGATCGCCATGAATGGTATTGGCTGATCGGCATCAGTGTTATTGAGCGATCGGGATGGATGAAAATATGCAATTGAGCCGCTCACTAAGTGGTTACCATTTTACTCAGCACACATGAGCTGGTTAGTGCCAGTATTCATCACAATCGCCATCTCTAAGTTGCTATCATTTCGCTCTGAAAAAATGATTCCCGCATAAAGTTCATCTAGACACTTCGCATAACAAGATGGCACCCAGTTTACTCATAAGCTGGGTGCCAACTTCTTCAACTTACGGTTCTGGGCATCATCAAACATATTGGTATTCAAGCGGCACCAATGGCATAAAATGGCAGTGTTTAACACCAACAATTGTTTAAAAGTAAAATCAATACGCTAAAAAACCATTTACATCCCAGCTTAATACTTATATGTTGAGTGTGTTGCCAATATAAACGACTAGGTTTAATTATGCTTTCTCATACAGCCCAACAATTTATGACTTCAATGAAAGTACTAAATCGTGCTGTATTGCGTGCAACGAACATTATCATCGCCATTATTCTAGTTATTATTAACTAGGCTGGCGGTTACTTCCGTCAGCCTGGCTGACGGAGGATATAGTTTTCCCTTCATCTTTTTCAGCCTATCTGACGGTCCTAATAGAAACAATACAGGACATGTCCATTGAAAACACACGACTTACTTGCCATTGGTTTAATGACATTCGCCCTTTTTCTTGGCGCTGGAAATCTCATTTTTCCACCTTCTTTAGGTCTAGAAGCTGGCACAAACCTTTTTCCTGCAATGGTTGGATTTCTTATTACAGCTGTTGGTTTACCCGCTCTAACACTGGTTGTTTTAGGTCGACTCAGTAGCACTCAGAACTTAACCAATCCACTACCTAAATGGTTAGCCCGTACCTTTTGGATATTGCTGTTTACGGCAATAGGTCCGGCTTTTGGTATGCCTCGTGCTATTACTGTTGCATATGAGATAGGAATAAAGCCTTTTGTTAATAGTGACCATCTATTACTTTTCTCAATCATCTTTTCTGCAGTAACGTTACTGCTTGCTTTTAAACCCGGTCATTTAGTTGATTACATTGGAAAGGTAATGACACCATTGCTCATTCTTATGTTAGTCGCACTTGCATGTGCCGCTATATTCTCGCCTTTAGGCATACCACAAGCTCCTTCTTTCGATTACCAACAAGATGCCATTACTCATGGATTGATCCAAGGTTACATGACCATGGATGCTATTGCTGCGGTCGGATTTGGTTGGGTAATTATTCAAGCAATAAATGCAAAAGGGATTACCGAGCCTAGAGCTGTCGCTAATACAGCATGTAAAGTCGCCATTATTTATGCCGTGCTAATGACAGGATGTTATGTCGCAATGGGTTATGTTGGCGCAACATCTGCACCTGTTGCAGCTAATGCAACAAATGGAGGCGAAATCTTAGCTAAATATGTTGCGGGGCAATTTGGTATTTATGGTCAGTGGCTACTGGCTACAATCATTGTAATGGCTTGCTTAACAACAACAGTAGGATTAACCAATGCTTGTGCTGAATATTACAAGCAAACCTTTAAAACACGCTTTCCAGTAACCGCAATAATCGTCGTAACACTTACTGCTATCATTGCAAATTTAGGTTTAGAGCAAATATTAACCGTTAGTCTTCCAGCTATCTTAGTTCTGTGTCCTGTTGCCATTGCGCTTGTTCTATCTTCTTTTGTATTGCCTTCTCTTACATTATCGAATAAAAAAGAAAAATCATTTACTCATGTTATGGTTTTATTTACCGCTTTATTCTTTGGTGGAATTGATGCCCTCAATATTTTGGAAAAGACGCCTGATAACATTCATTCACTATTTCTACAAGCATTGCCATTGTATAACGCGCATGCCAGCTGGTTGTTACCTTGTTTACTTATATTAGGGGGAAGCTATCTAAAAGCGATTAAAAAACCTATGTCTGTTGATATAATTAATTAAGATTGACTTAAGCATTACAAACTCAACTTAAAAATAGCATTGATAACTTTTATTTAGGACGAGACAGTGTAAATATTCTTGCTGGTTGTTATCTCTAGAGTTGCGTTCTCTTGAAAAGTACCTTTAGAGGTAACAACGTAGCGGTTAGTTGCCATTACATATACCGAAAACATGGAGCCTATATTAGCTCTATCTTTCATAGGGGATATAAGAAACGGCTTCTGAGCGTGACTGATAGCCAACACCATTAGTTACCCATAAAAAGTAGAACTTTCGAACATATAAATAATAACACTCACTTTGTTTTACCACTTTAAATTTCTTATTAAAGCTAGTTATCGCCATCTGAAGTCTCATAATAAAGTCGTAGTAAATAATTGAATACGGTGAAGATACCTCTATTTATACTATTTCATTGATGTCAAAAAATAATCATGCGGTCGAGTTAACGATTTAAAAATCATTGTTACATAGAGAGAGCTTCACTATTTGAAGTGTTCGCAATTAAACCTTTATGACAGCGTGAGTATTTATGTCGGCGCTATTAATCCAAGCTAACAGCTAAATGATTTAACAGACCTCTAAATAAGGTCTGTTAAATAAAACAAAAAAAGAGGCTTACTCTGGCTTGCGCTTACCAGTCATGAACTCTTCAAGAATCTCTGGCGTTAGTTCACCAGCGTCTTCTAGACGCTTTAGCTCTGCCACAATTAGCTTTTGGTCATCAAGAGAAGGAATCGGTAACTCAGGCTCTTGCGTAAGGTTTTCAGGGACACTCAGGTTTAGATCATCTTGCATGTTTAATCTCTTCATTAGATTCAATCACTGCGATCAGTATACAACAAACCCTAGGCAGAAAACTTGATCATAACCGCCGTTGTTTTTTTACTTGTTCAACTGCTTAATAATCAAACTTTCTCTATAAAATTCCATGCTTTCATTCCTCTTGACTCAATAGAAACTCACCACGTATTTTGGCTATCAATCATCACTTCATAATCATGTTCTTTTTTATGGATAAGATACAATTCAATTTCGCCTAACTTAGGATGCTTAAAATGATAGTGTCCATCAGGAAAGTGAGTACTACCATCACCTTGAAAGTCGATCGTGAAATGTTCTATCGAACGCCCTAAATCATCCATGCCATGGCGCTCTAATTGCGTAACCGACTTCACGCTAAATGTGCCTAATACATCAGATTTATCAAACAAAAATACATGTTCACCAACCAGTTTTTCAATATTTTTCATTGATAATGGATTCATAGCTACCCCACTGTATATGTCTAATATCTTTACCATCAGGTGCGTTTAGTTCATCACCTTCCAATAATTATAGCTTGGCCTACAACTATCCATAATATGTATTGATTGGTTATTTAATTTCATATAATGAATATACAAAAAGGCTGGTCTAATCATACCGACGTATCGATTTTAGGATCTTTTAGTTTTTATCGATATTAATAATAACTTTTCAATAGACATCATCTGGCTATCTTCTTAAAATTCTTCGAATTAATACCCAATAACCATTAGCAGATAATTGTCATCATGACTCTCTTTCGTTCTTTATTTTTTATAGCTATCGTTTTTCTTGTTTCTTCTTGCTCTTTGCTTGAAATTAAACTCGACTCACAAACAACCCCGCTCACCACCCAAGAGCTCAACATTAGACTGTTGTCTCGTGATTACAGCATCACTTTTTTTAAGACTATTGAAGAAGCGGCAGATAACATTGCCCAAGCTAACCTCGACGATAACGCGCAATATTCTTATACGTTGCTTTGGAAAATTCACAGTGAAGAAGGACTTCAGCAGTCGGTATATCAGGCATCTCCGTTAGCGAGCTTAATCGACAGTTGGGTATTTACCTACCAGATGAATGATTATTTCACGACAGGTGCGGGTAAAAATATATTTGTAGAACAGCAATATATAGCAACATCAGCCAGCCAGAAATTGGTTAAAGACGCAGACACACTCGCGTTTAACTTATTAAAAAAAGCCGACTATTTAACAGCTCAGCGTTTTGTCGCCCAGTTCAGTCAACAACATCCTTTTGAAAACCTTGCATTTAATAGAACGCCCGCATTTAAAGATTGGCTAACCTTTAACGGTATTGATGAATCAGAAGCGATAACAACATTCGGTACAATGCCTGAAGCGCTAAGCGATCTATCAGATAGACTCAGCTTAATGTCAAATCAGACACCCAAGTTATTATCATGGAAAGCAGAGTTAGTTGCGCGTAACAGCAGAGTGAATGGTGAACAGTTAAGCCAAACACTGTCAAATATCAATAATACATCATTAAAATTCCAAGAGTTTATCGATAACAACCCTGAATATATGCGCCTGTTAGCCTCTGAAATGGGGAAAGAGCTACAACCATTGCTGAATGATTTCGATAAAAAAGCAGGTGAAAAGTTAAATGTTATTACGCAAGAACGTATCGCGTTAGAAATAATGGTTGAGCGTGAACGTATTGCTATTGGTCAAATGGTAACGAAAGAGCGTGCAAATATAACCACAGATTTAGATGGTATCGCACAAAATGTTGTCAAAAAAGCCATCGAACAATTAACAGTGATGCTGTCAGACATTCTGATTTACCTAATACTGTTTGTTCTGGTTATTTTCTTTGCACCCTTTGGATTAGGTTTTATTGTTGGGCGTAAAACCCATAAAACAAAAGCATAATACTAATATCTAGGTGAGTGTTGAATTAGCTATCACACCCCATATAACTAGATTTCGTTTATAGCTTCTCAACAAAAGAGAAGTTATAAACGAATCTGATAAACAGCAATATTGGAAAGTTTCATTAAAAACCCCAAGGCACACCGACTGATAATCGGCAACGGTCTAAACAAACCTCGCTTTAAATGCCGATGGGCTTAACCCTATAATTTTAATGAAAACTTTACGAAAACTATTTACATCATCATAGCCTATATTTAGCGTAATTTGCTCAAAACTCTGCGTCGTTGATTCTAATAGTTCACATGCTTTTTGTACTCGAACCCTCTGAATATACTGTATAGGTTTAAACGTAGTCGCATTGGTAAATTGGCGTAAAAATGTTCGCTCACTCATGCAGGCCAAAGCAGCTAGCATAACTATATTCAATGATTGATTATAATTCGCTTGTATATAATGCTGCGCTTGTAGTATTTGCTCATTTCCATGACTGAATTTGGGCGAGAAGCTACTATAATAGCGCTGCTCTCTTCGACCAGTATCGACAATAAGGTATTTCCCAAGTGTGCGCATTATGTGTGGTCGAGTGAATTGTGCAACTATCTCTAACCCTAAATCAATCCATGACATGAGCCCTCCAGCACTAATTATGTCGCCATCATTAATCAGCAAACTTTCAACTTTAAGTGATACTTTGGGGTATTGCTCATTGAACTCGTCAGCTAACTGCCAATGCGTCGTCGCTGATCTATTATCGAGTAACCCCGTTTGGGCAAGTATAAATGTGCCAGCACAAGCAGAGCATAATATAGCTCCCATTCGGTGAGCATCCTTAAGAAACATCAATAATTTTGACGACGGTGCTTTGAAATAACTCCCCTCTAGGTTGGGAGGAATAATCACAATGTCACTTGAACTTACACTCTCTGACATTTTATCAGGTTGCACAATTCTAATTACAAACTGCATATCATGGTTATGATCTACAATGACCTTATTTGCTAATATAAACAATTCTTTAAACCCAAGCACTGCGCTTTGAAGTGCATGAGGATAATCGATAATTACTACACGGATAGATTTTGTCATTTTTGCACTGATTTATGGCAGTTACGCCATGGGTGTGATTGATTTGTATTTTGCATAATAGCCTCATTAAATCATTGAAACAACGCAGAGAGATTATTATGCCAATTACAGCTTTATTATTGATTGATTTTCAAAACGACTACTACCCTACATACACAAGTGCTAAATGGGCACTATCAGGTACTGAAGCAGCAGCATCAAATGCGGCTATTCTGTTAACCGAATTTAGAAATAAAGGGTTACCAGTTATTCATGTCCGTCATGAGTTTCCTTCAAATGATGCTCCGTTCTTTTTACCTGAATCAGAAGGAGCAAAGATTCACGTCAGTGTTGCCCCACAAGACGATGAGCCAGTCATTTTGAAACATCAAATAAACAGCTTTCGAGATACAGAATTAAATCGTATTTTGAAGAACCTTTGTGTGGAAAGGCTCGTTATTGTCGGAGCAATGAGCCATATGTGTATAGATGCTGTTACTCGTGCAGCCGTTGATTTTGGCTATGAATGTCATATCGCTCATGATGCTTGTGCAACGCTAGATCTAGAATTCAATGGTGTAGCGGTACCCGCAGTTCATGTTCATAATGCATTTATGGCTGCATTAAAGTTTGGTTATTGTAATGTGGACAGTACTGACAAATTAGTCGAATTAGTTCGTTAAAGGCATTGCCCCTTTGATTCTAAATAATAGCAATACCAGTTAATCAGCAAGAACTTTCCCAGGTAATGACAACGCTGAGGTTTCTCGTTTATCAGAGAATGAATTTATTATTATTTCTTATTGGGAAAAAGAAGAAAATATAGCAGAGTACCTTAATTGGAGAGAAAGTAATGGCGATTTCTCTCTATTACTGAGCGTCCTTATTCAAGCACCTAAAATCATAACCTATGAAGTAATTGATAATATTTAAGCTCAACGAAGGGTAACCACTACGAGCGGTAACGAATTAATATCTAGAGACTAAAAAGGCGTACTCGCGATTAACGATGTACGCCTTTTCTTTATCAATAATCGAACTCACTATGCTCAGAGCTGTCGTAACGTTGCTTAACTATACGACGTTTCTTTTTACGATCATCTTGAATATAATCTTGAGATTCGTCACCAAAATCTAACTTTGATTTAGCTTTAGCATTTTTATGAAATTTTTGATCTAACTTAGCCATGTTATTTCCTGAAATACATCCAGTGTGAGTGATTAATAATAGAACACTGGCAATATTAATGCTCTATTATGACAAAATTACGAATATTCTATGTCGAAATTACGACAGATGATGAGACTGTTAAATCCATCATTATGACAATGTAAATATTCGTTTCCTAAGACTAATCGAATCACAGAAGCTGTGTACAACAAGATTTTCTTATCGTCACCATTGTTATTTTTCATTAAAAACAAAAAATATACCAATGTCTCGATACGCTGTGAACTCGTTAACATTTATGAGCAACATGCACTAAAATAGGCAACTCTTTATATTAGACAGATTCAATAACATTATTAAAAGGTACCGCTAACATCGCTTCAATCATTTCTGATTTTTCATTATCTTCACGAGAAATCAAATACAGTGACTGCTCCATCACAGGAGCACCTTCCACGACATGCAATAGACCTTCATCAACACTTTGTGCAACCACAGGTGATGGTAAATACCCCACTCCACCACTACCCAAAATATAATCTAACGCCATACGGCTTGAATGAGTATGTAAAATTGGCGTACGTTGTAGCTCATGAATCCGGCTATGCTCAACAGAGAAACGTGTTCCCCAATCAAGATATACCAATGGGATATCTCGTACATTTTCCATTGTACAGTTTGGTTTATGTACAACCAATTGTAACTGATAGTCTCGCACTTTTGTTACTTGTAGGTTTTCAATTCTTGGCGCTTCACTGGTAATCGCTACATCAATCGTCTTATCAAGTAATCGCTTCGACATGCTCTGACGAGGCACAGACTCTAAGCGCAATGCTAATCCGGGTATCGAACCATATATGCGGTTTATCCAATCTGAAATACCATCAAATTCCCAAAAAAGTGCAGATGCACCTATCGCTATCTGAGTGTTTAACGTTTCAGATAATGCAACATCTTGCTTCGCTCGTCCCCACGTTTGCAATATGGCTTCAGCATACGGCTGTAAACGTTCCCCCGCTGCCGTTAAATGCACATTACCGCGCTGCCTTGAAAATAAAGGGTTGCCTAGCTGCGATTCTAGCTGTCGAATTCGAAAGCTAACCGCTGATTGCGTTAGAAATAAATTATCTGCCGCACGGCCGAAATGACGTGTTTTGGTCACCTCTAAAAACGTTTTAAGTAATTCTGTATCCACAAGGCTTGCTCTCATAAAGAACGACATTAATTAGTTTGGATATTACACCGAATCACTCAAAAAGGATCGATAAAAAATTTTAATCGTTATGGCGAAAATTACTCGTTTTACAAGTTTGACTCTCTGCATGATTATCTGCGAAAACCTCAGCAGGAATATAAATTAATGAGAATTTTAGGCAAATTTTACGACGATAAAAATTTCCCTCGAGGCTTTAATCGTTCAGGTGTATTCACCATCAATGAAGCCAGCATGTTAGAAAATTATGGTCGCACTATGCGCGGCTTACAAGATGGCTCAGTTGCTCCCATTGATGAATCTGAAGGTCAATTTCTAGCTGAGGTTAATGGACAACAAGATGTCATATCTGAATTCGGACGTTGTTGGACTAAGTATTTAAATCGAACAACGACAAAAGAACGCCGCTATACATTGTGTGATTCACCACGTAAGCCTAAAGGCTTATACGACTACGATGATGGCAACGGCTCAGATGACAATAGTATTGATTATTAAACTGCTTTAACGCCACTCGTCACCCTTTAATTTAATTATAACGACAAGCCATCGTCTAAAGAACGATGGCTTATTTCTTTTTGCGCTTAGAAAAAAGCTAAGCAATGTAACTTGGTAATATGTATGAAAATCTGTTTTGTTATGTACCCGTGGGATAAAGTAGAACCAGAATCTGACTCTACCTTACGTATGATTCACGAAGTCGCTAGTAGAGGGCACACGGTAGCCATTACAACGCCAAATAATTTGACAATGCGTGATAGCATGGCAATCGCATTCTGTAGCGTTTTAAAAAAGTCAGACATTTCTAACAATATACCAAGCTTTTACCGTAAAGCTGAATTTCGTAAAGCGCAGCTACCTTTAGCGGGTTTTGACGCAATCATTATGCGAGCAAACCCACCGCTAGACACAATGGCATTGAATTTCCTTGATTCAGTTCGTGATGACACCTTCATCATGAATGATATTAACGGACTGCGCGTTGCAAATAATAAGCTGTATACCGCGTCTTTACCGGATCCAAATAACGAGTTTATTCCTGTTACTCATGTTTCTAAAAATCGTGAATACCTAGAGCGTGTACTAGAAGAAAGTCCTAACGATCGTATGATCATGAAACCGCTAGACGGTTACGGTGGTAGCGGCGTTATTTTGGTCGAGAAAAGTGCAAAGTCGAGCGTTAAATCCTTGCTTGATTTCTATATCGGTGCCGACCAAAACTACGTGATCTTACAAGATTATATTGAAGGCGCTGAAAAAGGCGATGTACGTATCATGATGCTAAACGGCGAGCCTATTGGGGCTATGCGTCGTGTACCAGCAGATGGCGATGTTCGCTCGAATATTCACGCAGGTGGAAAAGAAGTAAAACACACATTAACAAAGCAAGAGCTGCGTTTATGTAAGCACATTGGTCCGAAATTAGTCCGTGATGGTTTATTCTTTGTCGGGCTTGATGTAATCAGTGGCAAGTTAGTTGAAGTTAACGTACTCAGCCCTGGCGGCATCACACGTATTAACCGTTTAAATCGAACCAAACTTCAGTCTGAAGTGATTGATTTCGTTGAAACGGTAGTAAAAGCAAAACACTCTAGCATCGCGCGTAAAAATGCATTCAGCAAAGTAATTGAAGATGCTACAGCTAACTGAGCAGGAGGTGCTGGATAAGATCCAGCATCTCGTTCCTTTTGAAGGACAACTAAACGACGGTAGTTTAACTATTCGTATCAGTGAGTATCAACCGTACATTGCAACAGCGATACATAACGGCAGCCGCCTACGTGGCGAGTTAATGACAAAGTGCGAATTAACAGAAGAAGAACGATACTTCGAAGAAGATCCGTTTACTGGTGATTTCATTTCGTCTTTACCTATCGTGTTACAAGGTGATGACTCGCGCTATGAATATGACTTAAACCGATCACCTGAACACTGTATTTATCAAGATGCGTGGGGGAAAAACGTTTGGTCGACACCGTTAACGGATGCTGAAAAAGCAACATCTCATGACAAACATGCATGTTATTACCGTATTCTTAAATGCTTAGTCGCAACGTTAGAAAACAAGTTTGGCTTGTGTTTATTGTATGATATTCATTCATACAACTATCAGCGCGTTGAGAATGAAACACCTACATTCAATGTAGGTACAAAACAAGTCAATGCACGTCGTTGGCGTAAAGAAATTAATGAACTGTTAACTGGTTTAAGCAACATTGAACTGCCTAATATTGCCGTAACAGCTAAAGAAAATGATATTTTCAAAGGTATGGGGTATCAAGCAACATTCATTAGTCAGCATTTCAACAATACATTGATTTTACCGATTGAAATCAAGAAAGTGTATATGAGCGAATTGGGCGGTGGAAGCTTTCCTCTTGTGATTGAAAAAATGAATGAATCGATGAAAACGGTTATCACGAAGCACGCCGCTTCTACCATTTTGCGTCGAACAAAAGTAAAGCGTTTAACTGGCAGCAATATATTGGCCTCTAAGCTACCGCGTGAAGTGATCAAACTTGATCGTCAACTTTATGCGATATCTCGTGGTATCAATACATTAAGCTATATAAACCCAACAAACTTGAAGCAAGAAAAACGTCGCTTCTTGCATAATCCGTATTCATACCAGCCACAATTTACCTATCGCCAGCTGGATTTGGATCCGTACAAGTTTCGTGAACAACTATACCGTTTACCTGTTGAAGATATTCGCGATGCGGATATCCAGAAAATGTATCGCAAAGTAATTGACCAGTTAGCCATTCGTATCGACTTGCTAACCAACATTGGTACTGAGGAGTTCTTATATAACTCTTTACGCTACTATGGTCAGCCAGACGAACGAGATATTGCGAATGCAAATTTCATTCTTCATGCTTGCGAGTACCAAGAACCACCAGAAGCAACGATTAGTGCAGCAGAAGCTATTCAAGCATTTAAAGATGCCGCAGATGATTACGGTATAACCTGTAAAGTGGTTGGCTCGAAGCAACTGATTGCCAGAGCAATGGTGAGTGGACGCAGTATAAAGGTAAACACAGGCTGTATGTTCTCACAAAGAGACTTAGACGCATTAATTCATCACGAATTAGGCGTTCACTTAGTCACTTCGGTGAACGCAGATGCACAGCCGCTTAAGGTATTGAAACTCGGATTACCTGGCAATACACATACACAAGAAGGCTTAGCTATCTTATGTGAGTTTTTATCAGGTAGCTTCCCATTACATCGCCTTAAAACACTCGCATTGCGCGTAATTGCTGTTGATATGATGGTAAATGGTGACAGTTTTGGTACAACATTTAATGCCTTAAAGCATGTTCATAAGCTCTCAGATGATGATGCCTTTACCATTACAACGCGTGCGTATCGTGGTGGTGGCTTCACTAAAGATTTCTTATATTTACGCGGCTTAAAAGATGCTATTAATGCTCATAAGCAAGGGGATTTAACCTCGCTATTTGTCGGTAAAACAGGCTTCGAATCGAAGTCTTTATTAGATGAGCTGATTGCACGAGAAATCTTGAAAAAGCCGACATATATACCGAAAGCGCTGACCATCAAAAAAGAGCCCGATCCTGTGATGAATTTCTTAATAAATTCCATCAAATAATGCCAATTTAAAGCGACTTCGGTCGCTTTTTTTTATCTGTCATAAAAATCAAACGATACCCCATCCATAATTCACGATACAAGCGACCTTGTGAACAATTTGATTGCATTTCACCTGAAAACGACGCTGTATTCGCAAGGTTCCCCCCCCCCTCATTTAAGCAAGTATCATTGCAACGAACAAGGTTAATCTCGAATGCTTTTGTCAATTAAGATCAACAAGCAATTGCTCAACAGCTTAAGTCACCAACCCGACAAATAATTAGAACACAAAACATTAAGCAGCATACTGGAAAGTAAATTTTCTAGATATAAATCAACACAATAAGATAATTGGAATGGGTATTATTCATGTATACACTTGATATATTCATTGTGGAGTGTAATGATTGCGCTATGATTGTTTAGACCACTAAAGATTATGGATGCAAAATGATTACGACAGCACCTTGGATTGTATGCCCGACAATATTAGCCAAAGATGAAAACAAGTGGGTATTTAGAACACCAAATATTGGCGATGGTGACCAAGCGCATAAGCTTATCGCGTCATGCCCCCCTCTGGATATGAATTCGTCTTACTGTAACTTTCTGCAATCTACTCACTTCAAACAAACCTGCATCATTGCAGAATTCAATGATGAAATAGCAGGTTTTATATCTAGCTACCTCAAGCCAGAAAATAATAACGAATTGTTTATTTGGCAAGTTGCCGTAGCCCCCAAGCACAGAGGGAAAGGGCTTGCATTTCATATGCTAAAAGAGCTTTTAATACGCGACAACCTGGAACACATTAAGGCAATTGAAACAACAATCACCAAAGACAATCAAGGCTCTTGGAACCTATTCAAGAAACTGGACGAGGAAAATAATAACCTTGGTTCAGTGACAACTTTTCTGGACGAGCACAAACACTTTAAAGGTAAACACGATACCGAATACCTGTATCACATCCCTCTTACCAAAACTCTTTAATTCATTGAAAAAACGGTCCCAATATGGATATCTTCAAAAAACAAGAATCAAATGTGCAATCATATGCGAATAACTTCCCTGTTATTTTTTCATCTGCAAAAGGGTGTTGGCTACACACCAATAATGGTAAACGTTACCTCGACTTCCTTGCTGGCGCTGGTTCGTTGAACTATGGCCATAACAATGACGTACTAAAACAAGCACTACTTGATTATATCGATTGTGATGGTATTACCCACGGCCTAGATATGCACTCACAAGCCAAGGCGGAATTTTTAACCGCACTTCGTAATCACATATTCTCCCCCCGAAATCTTGATTACAAAGTGCAGTTCACCGGTCCTACTGGCACAAATGCCGTAGAAGCGGCAATGAAGCTCGCACGAAAAGTAACTGGCCGCATTAATATCGTCACTTTCACCAACGGCTTTCACGGTTGTACCATCGGTGCACTGTCTGCAACAGGGAACCAGCACCACCGCGGCGGTGCTGGTATGCCTCTGATAGGCACTTCACGTCTTCCGTACGAAGGCTACGCTGGCGTTGATGGTCTGGCTTTGTTCGAAACAATGCTGAACGATAACTCAAGTGGTTTAGACAAGCCCGCAGCAGTATTACTTGAAACGGTACAAGGTGAAGGTGGATTGAATGTTGCCTCTACTGAATGGCTGAAACGACTGAGCAGCATTTGTAAGCAGCACAAAATTCTACTGATTGTCGACGATATTCAAGCCGGCTGCGGCCGCACCGGCACCTTTTTTAGTTTTGAACCTTCAGGTATCAAGCCAGACATCGTTACTTTGTCCAAATCAATCAGTGGATATGGATTACCGATGGCGCTAGTTCTACTTAAGCCTGAACTCGACATATGGCAACCAGGTGAACATAACGGTACTTTCCGTGGTAATAACCATGCCTTTGTTACCGCAACTAAAGCCATCACAACTTACTGGGCAAACGGTGAATTTGAACAGCATATCGACCAGCGTGCAAACCAAGTCAACACCGCAATTCAACGCACCCTGCGCCGTTATCCGTCATTATTTATCCGCGGTAAAGGCAGAGGTTTGATGCAAGGTATCGAGTGCAAGAGCGGCTCTATTTCATCTGCCATCGCCAGAACATGTTTCGACAAAGGTATGATAATTGAAACCGCAGGCCCAGATGACGAAATCGTTAAGTTCTTCTGTCCCCTCACTATTAGTGAGTCCGAGCTTGAGCAAGGATTGCATATTTTCGAACAGGCAGCAGATATCGTCGCCACTAAACTGATCAAGAAAGCTTCTTAAGGACCTTAAACATGATTGTAAGAACTCTGGAAGAGTGTAAAAACAGCGAACGCCGTATAGTGTCGGACAACTGGGAAAGTATCCGTATGCTATTAAAAGACGACAAGATGGGGTTTTCATTCCACATCACCACCATCTATGACAACACCGAAACACATATTCATTACCAGAACCACTTAGAGTCAGTTTACTGTATTTCCGGCGAAGGTGAGATCGAAGTGATCGGCGATAAAACCTACCCAATTAATCCAGGGACATTATATATCTTAGATAAGAATGATGAACATTACTTACGAGCTTATAAAGGCAAAGAGATGGTAATGGCCTGTGTGTTTAACCCACCCATTACTGGTGCAGAGGTCCATAACGAAAATGGCGTATATCCGTTAGTGGAATAACCTTCTTCCCAAGGGGCAATCAATGCCCCCTTTTCCCAGATGTAATCAAATGAGTAAAGGATTCCCTCATGAGTTATACCGTAGAGAAAATCGGCGGTACATCAATGTCAGCATTCGATGCGATCTTAGATAACATAATGCTACGCCCTAAATCTCCCTATAATCGCGTTTTTGTGGTATCCGCTTACAGCGGTATCACCGATGCGCTGCTAGAGTGCAAACGTTCTGGAAAACCCGGAATTTATCAGTATATTGCCAAGCGCGATGAAACATGGCTAAAAGCTGTCGCTGATTTAGAAATGCGTATGCTACTCGTCAACGAAAATATGTTTGCCGATCCCCTTAATCGCAGACGTGCAGATAAATTTATCAAGTCAAGGATTACTGATGCAGTAAGCTGTATCACTAACATTATAGAAACTTGTCAGTACGGCCAATTCTCTTTGCGTCATTATTTGCCTCAAATCAGAGAATTCCTATCGTCGCTCGGTGAGGCACACAGTGCCTATAATACTGCCCTAAAATTAAAAACCCTTGGTATTAACGCCACGTTTGTTGATTTGTCCGGTTGGGATAACAAAAGCTATGGCAGCCTAGATGACGTCATCAAACGCGCATTTGCCAATATTGATGTCACTAAAGAGCTGCCTATAGTCACAGGTTATGCCTACTGTGATGAAGGATTGATGAAAACCTATGATCGCGGCTACAGCGAAATTACCTTTAGTCGTATTGCCTGTTTAACGCACGCTACTCAGGCCATCATCCATAAGGAATATCACCTAAGCAGTGCTGACCCTCGCGTCGTCGGTCCAGAAAACGTATTTCCTATGGGACATACCAACTTTGATGTTGCCGATCAACTGGCCAATTTAGGAATGGAGGCGATCCACCCCAATGCAGCGTCTGGGCTACGCCAACAAAACATTGAATTACGTATCAAAAACACCTTTGAACCCGAACATCAGGGCACACTGATTTCACAGAATTACCTACCTGACGCTGAAAGAGTGGAAATCATTGCAGGTAAAAGTAAAGTCTTTGCCCTACACATTTTTGACCAGGCCATGGTGGGCAAGGTAGATAATGTAAGCTACGAGCTGATGGAGATCATCTCAGATGCCAGAGTGAAATTAATTGGTAAAGAGATGAACGCCAACTCTATTACCTACTATTTAAGTGGTGGCACAGAAATCTTAAACAAATTGCTCTACAAAGCAGAAAAACGCTACCCAAATTCGACGATTACAGGCTGCATGGTCGCACTAATTTCAATTATTGGAGCCTCTATCAATACCAATACTGCTTTAAGCAAAGGCATACTCGCCTTAACAGACAAGCAGATTTCACCAATAGCTGCCCACTCTTCCATGCGTAATGTTAACGTACAGTTTGTTGTGGAAGACAAATATTACAAAGCGGCGATATGTGCTCTTCACGCCGAGTTTATCAACCAATCTGAAAATACAACGCGCAAAATTGCTTAGCTTCTTTTAAGGAAAGCTCCCCCCAACCTGGCAATACTACTCACAAAGAAAATGCTGCTCACAACGGCAAAAAGGCGGCCTGAAGTTTATGGTTATGACGGCGAGAGTTTACCTCTCGCCTTTACCGACTTAAGGCTTACTTAAATATTAATACTTGGTGGAATTTTACTTGGTAATAAGAAACTATATTCTTGACGAGTTTCATTCTGGAGATTAATCGTTTTTTCGATATCGGCTAAAGAGGCTTGGAACTGACTCAACGGTCCGCCTTCATCAGTGATCTTATCATCCTCAAACCAATCCAAATACGGGAAGTTATTAGTACGGTACTCACCTAGTTGTCGATAATAAACGCCTCCTAATATTTGCAGCAATGAAAGCTGCTCTAGAGACTCTCGCATTGGAGGAAAGTTTTGTAGCCAAGCTTCCTTTGTCTGAACGTTTGTCGGATCCTTACCCCAAATAGCTCCGGTTACAGCAGGAGCAAAGCTCATCAAAAAACTTTGAGGGAAATTGACGGCTGCATGTTGTGCGCTGGAAGTGAAAATGACCATAGTAAGCACTTCCGAGAGCTGCTCTCGAGTTGTGATAGGTTTAAATCCTTTGATCGATCCTTCCGCCATTAATGACTCTGTCCATGCCGTTAATTCATAATCGTCAGTTACTGCTGCATCATTAGCGTAATAAACATCGATATATTCCGTCGTCCAACTCTGAATCGCATCCCAAATCAAAAGGGCATCGTCACGATACGGATAGTCTGGCAAGAAATCTTTGTTATCCACTTGGCGTGTAGCCAAATCATTTGGCAACATATAACCATAGAAATCGAGTTCAAGCCGGTCTGTTCCTGCTGCTAGCTGTGTCGATTCAATTTTCCCACCAAAAATATCATCAATAGGTCCACCCGAAGCAATCAAAGAACCTGCAGCGCTATTGTTAATAAATAAGGTTCCTTCGAAATGGGGAAGCAGTAACACATTAATCGGATGTGATTCAGCAAGACAGCGGTTCGTTGCGATGGTAAACGCTTCAATAATCAAGTGCGTACGACCGAGGTGTACAAAAAGTTCGTGATAATTACCATCAGCCACTTGAACCAAAGACATAGCGGCTTGCCACTGCCAGTACTCTGGAGAATTATCATTACTATCAATTGCATAGCTGATCGAAAAATCATCCTTGTTTTGACCACCCTGAATGGCAACTGGAGTCAGTGATTTATCACCCTTGGGAATTGCAAATAGTGCAATTGGGGCGAATACTTGTTTCTCTGGCCCTTGAGGGTTATCTACAAGTATCTCTAATTCATAGTAATCCAAAAGGTATATCCGCTTTTCAGCCAAAGCCTCTACTAACGTGTCGTCCGCCCCCATCACTTTTTGATACCCCATTTCGCTAACCGGAAAGTTATCCGGCAGGCTGGAAACTCCTTTTATTAGCATTGGGTTTTGCCCTGCAACCCGATAACGAGCGAAGACGTCATTTTGTTGGAAAACCTCAGCAACTGCCGGTAATGGGATCTTTTTGAACAGATCTTTATAGGCTTCTAATCCTGCATCTTCACGGTATTCCTTCACCTCAGAACGAACCAACCTAAGATATAAGTCGACTAATGATTTCAGCATCTCAGTTGTGTTAGTGATTAAAGTCCACTGCTGTCCTGGCTTCAAATTCCCTATCGCTTCTGAAACTTCGCCCAAACCATCTTTGATATCTACCAGTTCAGCAGCATCTTTTACGTTGGCAACGAGATTCTCCACAATAGGCACTAAAACCTTCAATACAGTGATCCCCCAAATTAAAGTAGGATCAGCTTCTTTAGGCACTTCTTTTACCATTGGTACAGGCGCCACATTGGGGTGCTCAAGATCCCAAACATATTTTCCTTGTGTATTATCCAGTTGTTTATGACGCTTTTCTTGCTGTCGTTGGCTGTCATTTTGCGGAAGTGACGGATGTTTACGTGGAAATAAGTTAAACATGATGAATCCTTTCTTATTGGTATATGGATACACAAAAGTGACCATTACAAGCAAAAGTTGAAAGAATGGCCATTGACATCACTCCATCGAATATCATGTGTAGTACCACGAACGCCCATTCGATGATATGTGCTGAAAAGATAGGTCAGGAATAGAAATAAACCAGCAACAAATAAAACTAGTTGCATATCATGTGCAATAATGTGAGCTTTCTCTCTAAATGTGCGCCGTTGCTTTTTTGTGTTGACTGCTACATCACCAACGACTCGGCTCATATACTTACAAAAATAACTTGAGATTCACGTATAAAATACTGACAATGCGCATCGCATAAAATAGGGGGGTTATACCCAAGTCACCTCAAAATGCAGGATTCAGAGTGACCTCAACGTGTTTAATTCAAGGAAAGTGTGTGTGGGAATGGCATTCCCTTTCAAACACATTTGACACAGAAGTAGACACGTTGAGTCACTCCCAAAGGGCGAGTTTTATTGGGCTTTATACGGCGTTGCTAATTTTCAACGTAGAACCACTAGGTCTATAAATTAGCGCCTTGCCTAAAGCCTAATAAATTCTCGCTGAAACGAGCATCTTGAGGTAACTTGGGTATATAGATTATTTCAAAATAATTGAAACAAATGCTGCTGTTTTATGGTCAGATGAACATTATGAAATATAATACGGCTTTTACTATTATTTAAAGCCTGTAAATTACGTTATCGCTAATCAAAGATGAAAGGTTCGCTATCAGTATGTCTTTTGGGGTGAGAAATCACCACATTGCAAAATGGTCACTGGTTATGGTTTGGCTAGTTATCGTTGTCTGTTTAGGACAACGGGCTGGTTTTATATCGTCGTGCCCAATGAGTGCTGATAACCGTTCATCTGAAGCATCGCTTTTCAATGACCAACATGCCAACGCAGAACTTGTATCAACAGCGAATACAAGTGATAGCAGCATTGATGGAGCAACTGACAAGCAATGTGACATGACAGATCACCTGCTTCAAGTTCATCAACACTCTTTTGAACATGCCCTCATCTTTATATCACTATTGATCGTTGTGCTCGCTTGGCTGAGTACGATGCAATACCGCATTCCCGTTTTAACTGAACCGATCCCCCCTACCCGACGGCTTCATTTAACCTTGTGTGTTTTTCGAGAATAAACCCTCAAGCATTTCTACATCTGGCAAAAGCCAACATGATTTGTTTTAGCGTTTATTGGAGATCCACCTTGAAAAAAATATTCAACTCTTACGTTTCACTGTTCATATTGATCAGTGCGTCGTTTCTCGCACTTTTCTCACTTACAGCCAATGCATCAGATGAAAGCACTGGTTGGTTAGTGAACCCTATGCATCCCCCGCTTGAAGTTCGCTTAATGCTTACAGGGCAAAAAGATCTTGAAGCAAAAACAGTGGAAGGCTTTTTAGAAGTCAAACTTGCTAACGATTGGAAAACCTATTGGCGTTCTCCTGGTGAAGGAGGCATAGCGCCAAAGGTTGATTGGGAACTATCCAATAACCTCGATACTGTAGATTGGCAATGGCCAATGCCAAAACGCTATGAATTTTTGGGCGTTGAAACGCTTGGTTATAAAGAACACGTTATCTTTCCGATGACTTTCCATATTGATGATATGAACAAGCCTGTTTTCCTCTCGGGTAAATTGACTATGTCATCATGTACCAGCATTTGTGTTCTAACAGATTACGAGTTGGTATTGGATTTCACGCCAGCTAATTTACCGTTATCAACCAACGCAATGCATGTCTTTAATCAAGGTATGAGCCAAGTTCCAAAGACATCACAAGCCGTGTCTCTAGACATGATTTCATGGAACCAAGCAAAGAAAGAACTTACTGTTGTAGCAACGAATACAGCAGGCTGGAACAAACCAGATGTATTTATTGATGGCCAATCTCAGAATGTAAAAGACACGTCGTTTTTAGCCCCAAAGATTGCCATTAACGATAATCAAATGATCGCGACAATGAGTGCATCAAGCTGGTTTGGAGATCCGGAATTACTCAATGAAGAGATGGCTGTCACAATCAGTGATGAGAATATGGCCGTTGAACTTTCAGCAATAGCAACCAATCAAATTGTACCGATAGCTGCCAATACCAGCCTACTCAAAATTATTGGCATCGCCTTATTAGGTGGATTGATTCTTAACATCATGCCATGCGTACTGCCCGTTTTAGGCATGAAACTGAGTAGTGTAATATCAGCTGAAGGGCTACAAAAACGCCAAATTCGTACGCAATTTTTAGCATCAGCAGCAGGTATTCTAACGTCCTTCTGGTTAATTGCAGGCTTTCTCGTAATACTAAAAATATCAGGTCAAGCTTTAGGCTGGGGTATCCAGTTTCAAAATCCGTACTTTATTGGTGCCATGATCCTCATCACGGGTTTGTTCGCTGCAAACATGTTGGGGCTATTTGAAATTCGCTTATCGAGTAATGCGAATACATGGTTAGCAACTCGTGGTGATAACTCACATACCGGACATTTCGTTCAAGGTATGTTTGCAACCTTACTCGCCACCCCATGTAGTGCGCCTTTCTTAGGCACTGCCGTTGCGTTTGCACTAGGGGCTAATTACATCACCCTATTTGCTATCTTTACCGCTCTTGCAATTGGTATGGCAGCCCCTTGGTTGCTGATTGCTTTGTTCCCACGATTGGCTCAAATGATGCCAAGGCCCGGCAAGTGGATGGACAAAGTAAAAACCGTGTTTGGTTTGATGATGCTAGCCACCAGCATTTGGTTACTCACTTTGATGACCAGTTTCATAAGTACAAGTCTCGTTTGGTTAATCGGTCTTAGTTTAATCGTACTGTTGTTATGGCGCTTAGGAAACGTGAAAGGACGCAAGCCTGTTATCTTCACGCTCGCCTTCTTAATCTTTGGTTCTGCTGGCGGTATGCTTCTAGGCAGCGTAACTGCAGATCATTGGGCGACGCCACTGCCTGCAGATCATGCATGGGTGCCGTTGCAAACAGATGAAATAGCACGTGCTGTTAGCCAAGGTAAAACCGTTTTTGTCGATGTAACTGCCGACTGGTGTATTACCTGTAAAGCCAACAAGATTGGTGTATTACTTCAAGAGCCAGTTTATTCAACACTTGGCGCAGATAACATGCTGTTAATGCGCGGTGATTGGACGAAGCCATCAGATTATGTAACAGGTTTCTTGCAGTCTTACGGTCGCTTTGGTGTGCCATTTAATATTGTTTATGGCCCAGGTGCACCACTAGGGATCCAATTACCTGTGATTTTAAATTCAGATGATGTATTAAATGCCATTCGTGTCGCGAGTGGTTCATCTAATGCCGTGGTTTCAGCTCAGGCGAATAATGGGTAAAGGTGAATACATGTCAGAATTGAACGGAAACACATCACCTAAAATACCTCAGAAAAAAACTGAGAATAAAGACAAGAAAAAGAAAGCGAAAGGGATACGCCACTGGCTAAAAGAAGCTGTTATGTTTATTGCGATATTGACTATTTTCAGTACAGGGCTAGACATTTGGCGCAGTGGCGACATGC
Source organism: Photobacterium frigidiphilum (assembly GCF_003025615.1). Lineage (GTDB taxonomy): Bacteria > Pseudomonadota > Gammaproteobacteria > Enterobacterales > Vibrionaceae > Photobacterium > Photobacterium frigidiphilum. Next base: position 21,501 of record NZ_PYMJ01000013.1, read on the forward strand.
CATCAAATGAAATACCTGAACTGATTGCTCAAACCATTAACGATGAAACTATCGATTTAAAAGCGATGAGTTACGAGAAGCCAGTATTGCTGTATTTCTGGGCGACATGGTGTCCGGCATGTAAATTTGTATCCCCCACCGTAAACTGGATGAGTGATCATTTTAATGTAGTATCCGTCGCCATAACATCGGGTGAGAATCGCCGGATAAATGCATTTATGGATAACAGTGAATACAGCTTCCCCGTTATTAACGATAATAAAGGAAACATAAGCCGAGCTTGGGGAGTATCAGCAACGCCAAGTATCGTTATCATTAAAGACGGCGAAATATCATTTATCGCAACAGGGGTGTCAACACCACCAGGATTGTGGTTACGGATGCTATTAGCGTAGCTGTTTTGACAGTAATCACTGCGTTTTAATACAACAACACCCGGTAAACGTGTCGTTTATCGGGTGTTTTTTATTGCAAGTCAGGTCAGTTGTTATAAATAAGATTCAGAGAATAATACCGTTCAATATTCACTCCCAATCCCAATGACGACTATCATGCTCTTGAGACGGTATCATACGATAACCGCTAATATTTTGGTGCTGAACATTTTGCATCGCTTTATGAAACTGCTTACGATCTAAATGAATCAAGTTTTCATGATCACCCGATTCTAAATAAATCTCATCTTGCTCTAACAACATATCATCAATCAACATACCCACTTGGTATGCTTGACCCAATGTGGGTACAGCACCTGGTTCGCAATCTTGGAAAACATTTGATAACTCATGTTCACTTACAAGTAAATACTGCTTACCTGTCATACGGTTAATCTTATCAATCATTACTCGACGATTTGAAGGAACAACTGCCATCAAATATTCGTTATTTTGATCGATTAGCATAACAGCCTTTGCGACTTGTGTTGTAGGCACATGCGCTGAAACAGCAGAGCTAAAAGACGTATCAGTATGACGATGATGTGTAAGGCTAAAGTCAATATTACGACTATTGAGAAATTGCCCGATAGAGATTGCCATGGCCATGATTACCTCCTCAGAATATATACTGGCGCTATTTTACCCTGCTTAATTGATGCCAAGATAATTAGTAATGCTCAGTATTCTGGTCACAGGGAAAGTATGGAGGCTGAGCCGCTTTTTCGCGAATTAATTATCCAATTTTTAGGCTGGGCTTTATCAATGCTACGCCAAAAAATTTGAGCTTGTTAGGCATCTTGACTATAACTTAATTAATACGTCGTATTTGCCAGAACTTGCGGCTCCAGTACGGATTATCTAATCGAGAGATGATAACCCCTCGCGATGTAGAGGCATGTAAAAATTCAGCGCCCCCCAAATAGATACCTACATGACGTGTTGTATATCCGGTCTTAAAAAAGACTAAGTCGCCTTCTTTTGCATTCGCGACAGCAACATAGCGACCCAGTTTTACCTGCTCTGAGGTTGTACGAGGTAACATCTTTTCATACACAGAAGAATACCCGACCTGTACAAACGCAGAACAATCAATTCCACGTTTAGTATTGCCACCTAGCCTATATGGCGTGCCTTTCCAAACATCATAAACATTCGTAAAATCAATGTCGTTGGCATCAACTTTAGCTGTGTGTTTTGCCATAACAGAATCTAGATTAGATGTTGATTGACCTACTTTTGTTGTATCAGACGAAGAACACCCCACGATCGTGGTCAGCATCACGCCTATAAATATTGTGTAATAGCGACTCTTCACGATTTATCCCAAACCTTTATATTAAAATTTTATCGTGCATAATTATTATTTTAAGCATCTATTTTTGGATGATATTATGGAATAGATTAGCCATTAGTGCTATCGATAACGCTCTATTCATCAAGATGGTAGGTATGTATGACGACAGTCACTTTACGCCCATATAACCCCACAGATACAAAAAGATTAGCCCATATATACGCACAAGCAGCACTGATTTTGGGTAAAAAACAGTACACCGAACAACAAGTACAGATGTGGGCAGATTACCCTGTTCAATATTTTGATGAGTTTACAACCATGCTTTCCAATGGAGATACGTATGTAGCAATATCTGATTGCGGTGAGATCCTCGGGTTTGGTCAGCTTTACCCTACAGACTACGTTACTTTATTGTATGTGTTACCGGAATTTTCACGTGCAGGAGTTGGAACAACGATCTATAAGCAGCTAGAAAATATCGCGCAAGATAATCAACAGAAATGTTTAAGTGTGACTGCGAGTAAAATATCTAAAAGGTTATTCGAGAAACTGGGTTTTGAAGTCATAGATACTGAAATATCACTGAGAAATGGCATTGAATTTGAGCGCTACAACATGGTTAAAATATTCATATAGGTTCTGCTGAAATTAAGCACAAAAAATCTATCTGCTTTACTTTTGCAAACCGCCTCGGCGATACTCTAACCATAGCTAAACTTGCGATGATTAATTAACCCATTCGTCTCTTCATTAAGGTCATTTTTAGGATGATGTTAACCTTTGCTCTAGAGTAGAAATACTAACTCGCTCATATACCACTCAAAAAAAACTGATTTATTAAGCGAGCAACCTCATAGCTAGCTATCTAATCGAATACCATTCATAATGCCGTATGTTTTTGAAACGATAGTTTGCTATTGATCAATATCTGAAATAAATGATTAATAGCTGCCGTTTTTCTACACCAATTTTGAATTTAGTTTTGATTTGTTGTATTTTTGTGAAATTGAATCAATCGCTTTTTAGACCTATTCTGTAAAGTATAACATTTGAATGACATTTGCCATTCACAACATATCGAAGTAACTGTTTGATACAAAGGAGTTTCTGTGCTGTCTTTCATCCGTCTATTTACTGCGGCAATCTTTATTATTTTTATGACACTTTTTGCTTTGGTTTATTGCATATTTACTCCTCGCAATCCAAAGCATGTGTATTTCTTTTGCCGTTGGTTTAATCAAATACAAAAAATTGTTGGTCTACGCGTTGAAACACGTGGTGTAGAAAACGCTGACAATGTAGGTAACAGTGTTTATATTTCTAACCACCAAAGTGTATTTGATTTTGTTACTGATCCTGGCATGTTAAGACCCCGAACAGTTACGATTGGTAAAAAGAGCCTACTGTGGGTTCCTTTCTTTGGTCAGCTATATTGGATCACAGGTAACATTCTGCTCGATCGTGAAAATAAATCTAAAGCAAGAAACACCATTCAGCAGGTTGCTGAAGCTATTCGTAACCGTAACCTATCGGTGTGGATGTACCCTGAAGGTACACGTAGCAAAGGTAGAGGCTTACTGCCTTTTAAAACAGGGGCATTTCGCATGGCGATTGAAGCTGGCGTACCAATTGTGCCGATGTGTACCAGTACAACACATAACAAAATAGACTTAAATCGTCGTGACAACGGCATTGCAATTACAGAAATGTTAGCGCCTATTGATGTCACACAGTTTAAAAATGCACGAGAGTTAGCAGACCACTGTCACACACTTATGGCTGAGAAAATTGCAGAATTAGATGTTGAAGTAGAGCGATTTGCAATGAGTAAAGTAGAAGTACCTGCAAAAACAAATTAATGTCGCTTCATACACGTATATAAAAAGAGCACCTTCGAGGTGCTCTTTTTGTTTCTAGCACTGTTTAACCATTAGATAACTAAGCACTTTGAGTTATTTTATCAAACGCCGCGAGCAAAGGAGGGCTTTTCAAAATACGACCATGCCCTAGCCCTTCTGTCGCAAACAACTGTACATGCTTCATTTCACTGGCTTGTTGTGACAGTTCAAAAGAAGCAAACTTATCCGCTTTGTCATGCACAATAATCGCTGATGATTGGCGGCTTTCCAAACGAACAAAAGGGTTGATAGAATCAAATGGGCATTGATATTCAACAGCAATATCATCAATCAGCTCATTGAATAACTTACTTGAATACCCAGAGCGCTCAACCATGGTGACTAAATTTTCCGTGTAATTCAGCACTGGCGCTACAAGTAAAACAGGTTTACCTTCTAAAGCGCTATGTCGGCTTTCTAAAATCATCGCGCCCCCCATGCTGTGTGCAACCACACCCGCAATAGGTTCTTCTAACGCATCCAGTACGTCATCAAATGCTTTTATAAAGCCCGGTAAGTGCCCATAGATACCTTCACTTTGACCATGAGCAGGATTATCAAAAGCAATGGCCATATAGCCAGATGCTGCAATGTGCTCCATTAAAGGAAAGAACTGACTCGCCGAACCAGACCAGCCATGTCCAAGCACCCAGATAGGGCCAGAACCTAGCTGATAAGTCATCATTTTTCCTTCAGATGTTTCTACCAGTTTCTTAAGTAAGTTCTCAGGTAAAGAGCTTGGTTGATGGCTACGAACAGGCGTCAGCAAAATCTTTCTAGCTGTTTTTTTCGCATGTTTTGGGGCAAGCACATGATGCAAACGCGTTGTCATGTTTACCATGCTTTTACGTACATTAAACCGCTTACTTTGACTAAAATAAATTTTGCTGCTCATCGTCTTCTCCATAATAGAACGAACGTGCTTTTTTATTGTAAATAATGGGACAGAAGATACAAAAATACCGAGCTTACTTAGCTCTCCATTCTGATAATAAGTCTTCAATTCCTAACCAAAATCTGTCTCGCTCAGGGGTTTCTAACGCTAACGATAGAAACAGATGGCTGCTTAAGTAAATACCGTATAGACGGTATACCGATTGCCACGCATCCAGATCAGCTTTTAGCTCACCGCTTTGCTTCCCTTTTTCTATTTGATGGCAAAGATAATCTAACCAACGTCGCGTAATCTTATCTAAGGTTGTTTGAATAATCTCATTGCCTTGCCTACCCTCTTTACGCGCATCGAGGAACATGCAACTACCTTGAAACGATTGATTCCAACTTAACCAATTTGTTAGCAGTAATCGTAGTTTCTTTTCAATATTCTCTGGTTCAGCCAACCTTGCAGGTTGAATAACATGCAACGAGAAATAATCACCCGCATATTCCAGCACGGCAACCTGCAGATTTTCTTTTGAATTGAAATGTGCGAATAACCCACTTTTTGACATACCAGACGCTTTCGCCAATAGCCCTATCGTTAAACTGTCTAAGCCATCCTTACTTGCTAATTCAAAAGCTGTACTCAGTATATGCTCGCGTGTTACTCGACCTTTACTCATCAATGCTCAATTTTATCATCACATGTTAACCTTCTGTGAATTTAGCACGAACGTTCTTTTTAGCAACCCTTAATTTTTGATCATGAGTCATAGGCAACCGCTTTCTTATGCAAGCAAATGATAACAGCAGAGTTCGTTACTATTTTTTTAAGATCTATATAAGTAAAATGCCAGTCATAAACTGGCATTGTTATATGTTCTAATTCGTAGTAACGATTAGCTACGCTTTTGTTGTAGGTAAGTACGACCTACAACTTGGTATGTATCTTTATGCTTAATTTCAAACATAATGTAGAAGAACCATGCAACAAATTTTAGCATTTCATCACCATCATTCATTACCCATTCAACATACTCTTCTTCTTTGCCATCATCATTTTCTTGGGTGAAAACGTGATAAATACGCTTTTCATTATCAATTTCAGCTAACTGGAATTGACCCGTCAATGATACAGCGGCATCAACGACTTCCTGCTCTTCACTGGCTTTAAGCGCTTCAAGTACTTCAGGTAGCGTTTCTTTTTGGCATAGATCTTTTACTAGTGTTTCAAATTCTTCTTGTTGCATGATTGTTCAACTCGATAGTCTAATGCCAATATTGTATCAGTAAGCCTTCTAAAATTTCACCCTGATTACAGGGTGTTTCACCCGCAGCTTACCTTCCCCGAAAAGAATAAGGTAAAATGCATGCTTATTAAGCTAGATGATTCGTTATCGCTAACGATCAGTAAAACGAAATAAGTTATCGATTGATATTGGGCAATTCGCTATTTGGTGAACCTTTTCTTCAGCTTGTTCTAATGAATCGTAACTACATGATATACCATAGATATCGGTAAGAGGATTATCATTACCTAATTTATCTACAAAATTTATACTCCAACCTGAGCTCAAAAAATCATGTATCACACGTGCTTCAACCAAGGTTTGATCGGCAAATAATCGCTTACATTCTGAAAGAACCATAATCCATTCCTCACTTCTGATTTACTATAAATATAGTCAATATTCATCAATTGATAAAACCATCAACAGCATTGTGCGATATGTAGTAGGGTAACTTTATGTGAACAATATGAATGAACAGAATATAGCGATGGATGGGAAGTGTTAGACAAAAGGACAGTAAAGTAGAAGGGCGCGTTAGAAAAGGAGCGCAAAGTCGCATCAATCGATGCGACTTTGAAGTATCAATTAAAGATACAGTTTTGCAACGTTTGTTGCTTCTGTCTCTGTGCCTTCAAGGCTAGAGTTCCAGTTCAAGCCAACAAGCACTTCATCTTCAGATAAAGTGATCATCCAATCTTCTAGGAAAACATCAAGTGGAATTTGAGTTGGAGTGAATTCAGCCCACTCTTCTTCACATTGCACTTTAGCATCAGCTTCAGTAGACCAGAATGGCATAACTTCTGACTCTTCAAATTCTGAAGACTCAACAGATAACCAATCACCATCTACGTTACAAAGACCCCAAACAATGCGGGTTTCTTGCGTTTCAGCAATAAATAGATCTTTGTTAGCTTGAATATCTGCCGTTAACTTTGTCATTCTTTTCTCTCTTTAAAAGTGCCTTTTCGGCTTGATGTGACTGTCAGTCATTATTGCAGCCACATAGTGCGATTATTTTATCAAAAAAAATACCATTCGCACGATTAAATCTTCATGAATAATGTAGATAAGCCACATATAAGTAAACCAGCACCTTTTTAATCATTATTCTGGCGTTAGTCTAAGTACGATAAGCCTTATCGAATATTTATCACTCGAATTCCAAGCTTTGAACAAAAGTATCAAACAGTTTTTTTTATACTTATACCCAAGCGAGCATCTTGATGTTAGCTGGAAATATCAGTTCTCGTTCATCATTGATAATAAGGGCATCTTGGAATGGCCATTTCAGATTGGCGACGCTATATCAGTACACAAGTACTGCTACCACCTCGGCCACACGTCGTCGATGCGCACCTATTTCTAGGTGATAACGGTCGTAACAAGGTCGCTGTTGATATTGCTTGTGGTACAGGACGAGACACGCTATACCTACTTGAAAAGGGGTATCAAGTGTATGCTTTTGATAAAGATATTAGTAGTTTAGAGCGTCTTTCTACTCACCCTTTGGCATGCTCTAACCCCAGTTTAGATTTGCAGTTAAGTTTGTTTGAGGAATACCCCTTTCCAAAAGCCAATATGATCAATGCCAGTGCTTGTCTCTTTTTCTGCAAACCAAATGAGTTTTCAATACTCTGGCACAACATTGATGCTGCATTAGACGTTAATGGTATTTTTTGTGGCCACTTCCTTGGAACAAATAACACTGATGTTGATGCGCACACTGACCAGCCAATATTGACTCACAGCCATGAAGATATCGAAATGCTACTTAAAAAATATTACATTATCTCTTGGAAAGTAAAAAAAGAGTATTCAGCACAACTCACCAATAAAAAACAACGCTGGTTGGTTAATACATTAATCGCAATGAAGAAATAACACCTTGATTTTTAATCAAAATATCGCTTACCTATGAATACGTATACAAACTCACATAAAAAGCTTTTCGCCTACATCATAAAGTGACAGAATAGCGGAAATTTCAGGATATCCCCTATCCCTTACTACTTTTTTTATCGTTAGGTTTCGCTATGCAATCACATCGCGCTGGAAATGCCTTAGCTGCTTTTTCGTTTGTGCTCTGGGGTATTTTGCCTCTTTATTACCACTTCTTGCCACAAGCTAACACCAATGAACTTTTAGCCTCGAGAATCATCTTCTCGGTACCGGTTATGCTTCTAATAATCATGATGTTACGACAACCGTTACCGTCATATCGCGCGGTTATCAATGATAAGCGTTCTTTGATATTCACTGTTATAGCCAGTGTAATCATGTGCATATCATGGTATGCCTTTACCTGGGCATTAACTCATGGACAAGTGCTTGCCGCTAGCCTTGGCTTTTTTATTAATCCGCTATTTGCTATCGCATTTGGTGTGTTCTTTTTAAAAGAGCGTTTATCTAATGCGCAAATTGCAGCCGTCGTTTTGGGCATTGCAGGCATCAGCTACCAAGTATGGAGCTATGGCGAACTGCCTTGGATTGCACTAATTATGGGCAGCTTTTTTGCCCTATATGGGTTGTGTAAAAAGTTCATTAAATATAACGCACTAACATCTGTCACAATTGAATCGGTTGTTCTTGCACCTTTTGCTATTGCCTTTATGTTATGGCAATACCTACAAGGTAGCAGCGTTGCATTATCATCAGATATACAAACACTATTACTCTATATGGGCTCTGCGCCTGTAACGTTAGCACCTCTGATTTTCTTTGCACTTGCTATCAACCGTACCAGTTTAACCATGGTCGGTTTAATGCAATATATTGAACCTAGTCTGCAGTTTTTACTCGCAGTCTTCTTATTCGGTGAGATATTTGATGAAGTGAAACTGGTGAGCTTTGGCTTTATCTGGCTTGGGCTATTATTATGTACACTTGAAGCGCTAACCCGTGGATTTAAAAATAAGCATCGATTACGTGCGCAGTAATTATCCCTTGAGGTGACTTGGGGATATACCAATTGGAAAGATAAATAATGTCGACTGAAATAAAGCAATTACAGCGCACCCTGACAGAATTTGCACAAGAGCGTGATTGGGAGAAATTTCATACCCCAAAAAATCTTGTGATGGCACTCAATGGTGAGGTTGGCGAGTTAACTGAAATATTTCAATGGTTAACACCAGAGCAAAGTCTATCATTACCAGAAAACAAACAAGAACACTTAGAAGAAGAGTTAGCCGATGTAATGATGTACTTATTAAGGCTTGCCGATAAATGTGAGGTAGACATTATTGATGCATGCCATAAAAAGCTAATCAAAAACAAAGCAAAATACCCTGCAGATAAATGCTTTGGTTCTGCTAAAAAGTACAATGAACTCTAACTGAGAATTAAGCACCATCTGTATTAGTGCAGTTAAAAATAACCTCATCCCTGTTATTTTAACTGCACTATTACCACTTGTTGAGCTATCAGTTATCTTTCTCGAGTGTGGTGCTCATGCCAGCTCTCAGCTACAGAGACACTGCGATCTCTGAGTATTCACTCACTATTACCATATGACAACAGTGTTTTACTTTTTAACCGTATTGTTAGCTTATCGGTAATTGTTAAACTACTCCCATCGCAAATAACCAAAACAAAAGACAACAGTATTGGTTAAGTAAATTGCCTTTCAAAAGGCGTCCTAAAATTTTACACGGTGGTATGGTAAGAATGAAAAAATTAGCAACTACAGTAAGTGCTTTAATAGTCACATTTGCAGTTATATTAACCTTTTGGCCACAAGCCAATACGGTAGCCAAAAGTTTAAACAATGAAAAAGTGTCTAGCTATACCGATTTTCAGCAGCAAATGATGGATGAAGGCTGCACGGTGTTAATCGAACATAAAATCAATGTACAGGGCTACCCTATGTTCGCAGAATATCGATGCGGAGATACGACATTCAAGAGTTGGAACCCTAAAAATGAGTCAGGGGATCAATCATACTCGGTTACCCCATCAACAATATAAACCCGCCTTTCGAGCTGTAATCTCAAGCCACTCTAGGCTTCTGGCTGACTTAACTTAGCACCAGATTGTTGGATTCCCCGCGAGTCTTCTGGATTATATAACGCACATTTTTCCAGCGATAAACAGCCACATTGAATACAACTTCCTAGTTGAGATTGTAGGCTTTTCAGGCTTTGAATTTTCTCTTCTAGCTTGTGATTCCATTCTTTTGCTAGCTGCTCCCATTCACCTTTATTCGGTGCTTTATGCTTGGGCAGATGTTCAAGTGCTACAGATATTTCTTGCAACGTTAAACCTACATTCTGTGCTGCTTTAATCACTGCAATTCTTCTCAAGATTTGGCGCTCATATCTCCGTTGATTCGCTGGATTTCTAGCGCTAAAAATCAAACCTTTTTCTTCATAAAAATGAAGAGTTGCGACGGTAACGCCTGCACGTTTAGCAACTTGCCCCACGCTCATATCCATATGAAAGCTCCTATAAAAAGTCATTGACCTCAAGTTAACCTGAGGAACTAGAGTAGCAGTGAATAGTTTACATCACACGGAATGAACAATGAAAAATAAAACTTTTCCTTATTTATCAGGACGATTTTTTGATGGCATCAGCTCGGGTTTATTCATGATGGCATTACCTTGGATCATGTTGAAAGAGCCGAATATGGGTACATTTGTGGCGCTTACTGCCCTTGTTTGTACAACATTATCCTTTTTATGTACGCCATTTTTCTCGATCATGACGGATAGACATTCAAGAAAAGTTATTTTAATTTTGGTGCAAATCATCCAATCAATTACCGCAATGTTAGTCGGCATCGCTTATTGGTTTGACTTAGGCTCTCAATGGCTATTAGCGTTTTCACAATTAGTTTTTTGGGTATCAAGCAATATAGCTTGGAATGCTAACAATGCCTTCACGCAAGAAAATTACGCTCAGCATGAATATGCAAAAATATCTGGGTATCAGGAAGTTGTAATGCAAAGCACAACACTGGGAGCGGGAGCATTAGGTATAATTCTACTTGAAATGTGGGGAATCGTTGAGTTTGCGGCATTTGCAGCGGTAGCTTCGGGAATTGCAGCCTTCAGTTATGTAATCACCCCTTATCATCGCCAAGTTAGGCCATCTTTTAAAACGTCATTCATAAAGCAGCTTAAAGAGAGCAAAGACATTTGCACCCAAAATCCAACATTCTATGGGTTCTTATTAATTTCTTGTTTGTCTTACCCTATCCTTACCTTTTTAGGCAAATTAGTGCCTATTTGGTTTGCTGAATTACATATTTCAGGCAATTGGGTTGCTTGGTATAATATTGCATTCGGTCTTGGTTCTTTAATGACAGGCTTGCTGGTTTCACGAATACTCGCGCTGGTATCCCATCGATATATTATGCAGTATTCGATGATCATTCTCGCGTTAACATTATTGGCGATGAGTGGAATGATGCAGCCATTGTATATTATTGTTTTAATACTTTTTTTTGGCTTCTTTAATGCACTAAATAGAATTGCAAGAACCAACTGGATGCACCATACAATTCCAATGTCACAACGTGGTCGTGTAGACGGTGGGTTAGCCATGTTTGCAACGCTAGTCCAAAGCCTTAGCTATGTGTTAATCGCACTTCTCGCACATGTTAATGCTATCGAATACGGTTTTCTCATCGTGGGTTTAGTCGTCTTATTCGCGAGCTGTTGGATGATGGTTCTTGGGAATAAGATCGAGACAAAGCCTGAGTTTGCCATTGAGCGTTAAGTATTAAACATATCCCCCCTATACGAAATAAAATAAAAAGCCTAACAAATCATAACACTAAAATTCATTTCCACCTTTATCGAAATATATAATTGACAGCAAACTGAGCGAGGCTTATTATTTCGACACTTCCAGAAACAATGAATCAATTTAAGGCAATATTATGAGTCCTGAAATTATCGGTATGGCAAAAGAAGCCGCTAACATGTTTGCGTTTCTTGCCACAGAATTAGTTATTCTATTCTTGGTCGTGAGTTACCTTGTTGGTATTTTGCAAGAGTTTCTAACACCCGCAAAAATTCAATCCATTTTAAGCTCACGTAATGGTAAAGGTTACTTCATTGCTGCATTACTCGGTGCAATTACACCGTTCTGTTCATGCTCTACTATCCCTTTTTTAAAAGGTTTATTACGAGCACGTGCAGGGTTTGGCCCAATGATGGTGTTCTTATTCTCTAGCCCACTTTTAAACCCTATTATTATTGGCTTATTCGTGGTTACGTTTGGGGTTAAAGTTGCGGTATTTTACTTCCTAACAGCGATGATTGTGTCGGTAACATCGGGAATTGTGCTTGAAAAACTGGGTTTTGAACGATACGTAAAACCAGAAGCCTACGAAGCGGCTGATTCAGCCTCTTCATGTGGCACAACGTGCGGTGATTCAAAGCCAAAAGTTGAAACAACATCTTGCTGCAGCACTCAAAAAGAAGCGGTTGTTGAAACACCTTTAATGGCAACATGCGGTGTAGGTAAACCCGCACTGGCGACAGCAACCTGTGGGGCAAATAATTCTACGGCGAGTTCTGCATGTGGTTCAACAGCTGGATCTGCAACGTCATCATCGTGTGGTGCAGCAAAAGAGACCAAAGCAGAAAACCGTTGGATGCGTATTTGGAATGCAACATGGAAAGACTTTAAACAAGTATTACCGTACTTATTACTCGGTATCTTGTTGGGTTCATTCATTTACGGCTTTATTCCAACAGATTTAATCGTGCAGTATGCAGGTGAAGGGAAATGGTATGCAATTCCTGTTGCGGCTGTTATTGGTATTCCACTGTATATTCGTGCTGAAGCGGTTATTCCACTTAGTTCAGCTTTAGTGGCGAAAGGGATGGCGATGGGATCAGTAATGGCTTTGATCATTGGTAGTGCTGGTGCAAGTTTAACTGAAGTTATTTTGCTTAAATCTATCTTCAAAAACCAAATGATTGCAGCGTTTTTAACCGTAATCATAACGATGGCAATTGGCGCTGGTTACTTATATACCTTCATCTTTGCTTAATCGCGATTTATAGCAGATAGCCAAATTAATTATGCCATTACAGTGCACTTAACAGCGGCTCGAACTCTTTAATATCATAACAAAAGGGTCACTTTTTAGTGGCCCTTTTGTTGTTATATGCTGCCACCACTATATTTCCCCATAAAAGCGATTAGCATTCACCCTTGCAATATCACAACCAACCAGACATTGTGACATCTAAGTAAAAGTAAAAGTGTTGATGAAACAACACGTACTCAACGTTATCAACGCAGCCGCAAAAAATAACGACTAACGGTTTGGGATAAATATGCCTTCAGAATACAAATCTACGAAAAAAGCAGGACCAAAACCCGCTCAAAAGGTTGAACAAGTATATGAATATGCGGTTTGGTGGTTAAATCAGCGTAGTTATTCGGTAATGAAGCTGAAAGAAAAGCTAATCCGAAAAACGGATAACCATGAATGGATCGCTAGTGTTATAGAAAAATTACTGGACCAAGGCTATTTATCAGACCAGCGATTTGCAGAGACATTTGTTCAGTCACGCTGTCGACTTTACGGCCCTAAAGTCTTAACTCAAAAACTTAAATTACAGGGTGTGGGCACGACTGATATAGAACACGCACTCTGTACTATTGATGACTCAGATACTGACGAGTTAATTTCTCGGGTGATTACTAAGTACACGGGTAAAAAAAGTATTCGCGATATTACCATGCGACTCAAAAGCGAAGGGATTGACGATGCCCGTATTCAATCCGTATTGAATTCCAACATCGACACAGAGCATGAATCTCAGCTAGCAACACGTATCATTAATAAGCACGCAAAAAAAATGGGCCGCAGCGGATTGCTGCAGAAGCTTCGAAGTGAAGGGATAAGCCAAGACACCATTGACGAACTGTTCAGCGAAGAATCAGAAGATGACGTGGTGGAAGATGACCAACACAAAGCGTTAGAGCAGTTAAATAAGAAATATAAAACGCGATTGGCTGATTTTGCAGAGAAAAAGAAGGCAACAGCCTTTCTTGTCCGTAAAGGTTTTAGCTTTTCTGAAGCCAACTATGCCATTGAACACCACCTAGAAGACATTTAAAGACGAAGACAGATATAATTAATGCACACTTTTCATCCGTATCGCTATAAAAATACCGATTAATATCTATATTAGATTCAATCGTTTATATATTCACCAGTTAGAAAAATAGCGCTTTACATCGTGTTCGGTATTCATTATTATTCTTCGCACTCAGGAGAGATGGCTGAGTGGTCGAAAGCACCGGTCTTGAAAACCGGCAAGGGTTTATAGCCCTTCTAGGGTTCAAATCCCTATCTCTCCGCCATATTGGTATTTAGGCGCAAGCGTGAATACAAACAGAATAAATTGTGCCGACTTAGCTCAGTAGGTAGAGCAACTGACTTGTAATCAGTAGGTCACCAGTTCGACTCCGGTAGTCGGCACCACTTATTTTGCGTGCATCGTATAATGGCTATTACCTCAGCCTTCCAAGCTGATGATGCGGGTTCGATTCCCGCTGCACGCTCCAAACAACAAAAAAGCCGCTCATCGAGCGGCTTTTTTGTGTCTAAAAAACAAAACCATATGTCCCCATAACTGCACCAGTTTACTCTCCCCCTCTCTAATCTAAACACAATAACCTTTCCTTTCAGGCAGTTAAGAAAACAAACGATACATATAGTTACAATTCACGTTACTGTAACAAAACAGTAAACTAGCCGTAATAAAACCAGTGTCAAATGTGCGCATAACAATACTTATACGACACAGGATAAAGTCAATGACAACCCGAATGAGCCCATTTGAACGCCGTGAAAACGATATTGAACCACGAAATGAAGCATCACAATTAACGACAATGATTGATGCCAGCATGTCACGTCGCAATTTTATTGGTGCTGCATCTGTTATGACTGCGGGTGCATTTATGGCGGGAATGCCAGTTTCTACATTAGCAAGTAATGTGCAAGCAAACAGTAAACTAATGGGCTTTAATGCTGTACCAGTAAGCACTGATGATACCGTTGTTGTGCCTGATGGCTACAATGCTAAAGTACTTATTCGCTGGGGAGACGGGTTGTTCCCTACTGCACCTCAATTCGACCCAACAGGTAATGCACCGTCATCGCACCAAGAAGTGCAATTTGGTGATAACACCGATGGTATGACTTTTTTCCCACTGTCTGATGATCATGGTGTATTTGCGGTAAACAATGAGTACTGCAACAACGAGTACTTATTCTCACACCAGGGCAACAAAATGACTGCAGATGATGTGAAAAAATCACAAGCAGCTCATGGCATCTCGATTTTCGAAGTAAAACGCACTGACGATAACAACTGGGAACTGGTTATAGATTCAAAATATAACCGCCGTATTACCGCCAATACTGAAATGGAAATCACCGGCCTTGTTGCAGGGCATCCAGACGTCAAAACTGCAGCAGACAAAGCGGGTAAAAAAGCATTAGGCACGTTCGGCAACTGTGCAAATGGCTTTACCCCTTGGGGTACTTACCTAACGTGTGAAGAAAACTTTAATGGTTACTTTGGCTCAAAGAATGCGGTTAAGGTAAACAAAGAACAAAAACGTTACGGTGTAAATGAAGAAGACTCAGGCTATCACTGGTTCCAGCATGATGATCGTTTTGATATAGCGAAAAATCCGAATGAAGCGAACCGTCATGGCTGGGTTGTAGAAATCGACCCGATGGATCCTACGTCAACGCCAATGAAGCGCACAGCGATGGGTCGTTTTAAGCACGAAAATGTCGCCATTGTTATCAACAAAGACGGTCATATCGTCGCCTACATGGGTGATGATGAGCGTGGTGAACATTTATATCGCTTCGTTTCTAAAAACAAATATATTGAAGGTAACGATACAGAAAACCGTCAACTGCTTGAAGAAGGCACTATTTACGTCGCAAAATTCAGTACAGAGGATGGTAAAATTGGTGGCACAGGTCAATGGATCGCTCTTACTCATGGTAAGAATGGTTTAACGAAAGAGAATGGCTTTCCAAACCAAGAATATATCCACTTATATACTCGCCTAGCAGCAACACAAGTTGGCGCAACAACAATGGACCGCCCTGAATGGATCGCCGTTCATCCCAATCAAGAATACGTATTCTGTACTCTTACCAATAACAAAAATCGCGGTGTTAAAGAAGGTCAACCTGTTGGCGGACCTAACCCTCGCGCAGCAAATAATTACGGTCAAATCTTACGTTGGCGTCAAGTCAACGATGATCATGCTCACCCTACCTTCGCCTGGGATCTGTATGTAATAGCAGGAAACCCTGAAGTACATAAAGGTACCTTGTATGCAGGAAGCAAAAACATCAATAACGAGAATATGTTCAACAGCCCTGATGGTTTAGGCTTTGATGCTGCTGGTCGTCTATGGATTCAAACTGACGGTAAATATTCGAACAAAGGTGATTACGCAGGCATGGGCAACAACTCCATGTTTTGTGGTGACCCTAAAACTGGTGAGATTCGCCGCTTTATGACGGGCCCCATCGCATGTGAAGTAACAGGGCTTACGTTCAGCCCAGATTACAAAACGATGTTTATCGGTATTCAGCACCCAGGTGAAGAGCTAGAACCTTCACATTGGCCAGATGGCGGTAACAGCACACCGCGTTCATCTATTGTGATGATCACCAAGAAAGACGGAAGCGTAATTGGTAGCTAATCGTTAGCGCCATTCATAGTAATGCAGTCTAAAGCGTCCAGTGACTCAATATTCCTGGACGTTTGTTCAAGTCAGACAGGGGCCACCAGATATAGAAAGGCCGAAGCGGTTAGTAACCACTTCGGCCTTTTGCATTTCTGAATCCTGAGTAGAATATATGTAGCAAACTATAGTCCTACTTTGAAGTATTACCAAACCCAAACAACATGATAGGTTCAAGCCAATACGTTTTACCGTCGTTTCGTGATAGCTTGGGTTGATTACCCCACCACCAAAAAGTAAAAGCCGCTCTATAACGCTTTCGCCCCTATTGTGAGTTACAGAAACGCCAAAAATCAGACTATTTTGATTGACCAAACAAAGTCGCTTGGTAATTAAGATACGACAGAATCGCTTGGTGATCACACCAAACAGATGAGCACCGAAACTTACCTTTGGACAGAATGTGTCAGAGGTTTTACTAAATTAGTAGTCCATGAATTACCTTTTGTAAGGTAAAGCTATCGCACGAAAAAAAGACCACGATTGTGGCCTTTGTATTAATTGAAAGCAGCATCACACTCATTGATTATAAAATCAGGAACATTGTCATACTTCGATGGGTTAAGTTGACATAGATATTCGTTTTCAATGTGGAACGCTTCGTTTATGAACTTCCTCAAAACGCTATTTTCATGATTGCCATTTGCAACTCGAAATATTTGAATCTTTTCATACCCTGATGAACAAGCCAGATACGTAGCCTTGAGATAGCCGGGTTGTTTTAGCTGGGCCAGTATTGTTTGATAGTCGAAATTTTCTATATAGTTTTCGCGAATAGTGTTTGTGGCTTCAATGATTTCTACCGTAATCATATCTCGAGAATTTACTTGTGGGTCTTGAAATGTTGGGTTGTCCCGCTTCTTTAATAAGCTAGAAATGAGTTGATACTCTAAGCCTTTGTCATCCAAGGTTTCGTAATATCTACGCAAGTAAATTAACTTAATAACATCATGTGACGAAATCGAGATATTCTCGGTACAGACTTGAGTAAAGGTCTTTATGTCATTTTTAGTTATTGCGATTTCCGTAACAGAACCTTCGCAGTTACGTAAGTAAGTTGCATTTGGAACAGGATCAAAAGTATGTGCAAGGTTTTTGACCACATCGATAATCGGTTCCAAATCATGAGTAAGCATCAATACAGTCATATTTTTCAAAGACTTTTGGCCTCTGAAAAGCCTATCCATGATGGCAAATTTTTTATTTCTATCAAACGATGAGATAGGGTCATCCAAGATGATAATGTCTGGATTATTTGCTATACACTGATACATAAAAAGCACCAGAGCAAAGGCGTTTTTTTCACCATAGCTGAGGTGTTGACTACCTTTATTGATTTTTCGACTAGCTGCATCGACATGAGATAGCCTTAAAGCGTATGTATCTCCTTGACTATCAATTGATACCTTATAATTGTAACCCGCGTATTGAAGGAAGTTATTTATATCCTTCTGATTATCCTGAATAGTCTTGTCGATCCCTCGTTTTTGCATTGCAATTTGTCCCTGAAGTAATCCTACAGAGTTAAATACGCTATCGAGTTCTTCATTGATGCTATCGACAAACACTTTAGTCTGAGGACTGTTTACGTGAACGAAGCAATCTAAATCAATTTTTAAATTGAGGATCGTATCGCGCACATTGCTCGAGTCTCTTAGGTCAACGAAAGATAAGTCTCTAATTGCAATCAATTTACTTAATAACTGACCTATGTGAGCTCGAACTTCCGTTAGAAAGGTAATTTGGTCACTCGATGGCGTAGTGCTATTGCCAATAATTTGCTGAAGCGTTAAAAAAGTACTGTTGACGAAATACTGTTCTAAATCTTGAATCACCAAAGTGAGATTGTTCAAATGTTCAATATTTTTAGCGTTATAGTGACTCTTTAAATTCTCAATATGCTCTTTGGTATCAGCTATATCCTGAGTACAGTAGGGACAACAACTCGAGTCTTCACTATGGTTTTCGCCATCAAAATGCCATTTCAACCACTTGAAATTTTGGTCGAGATTCAAGAACTGGCCGAAATTCTCATAACCTGGCGGGATGTGGTGAATCAGATTGCCAGAACCAAGAGCCTTAGTTATTTGGCTCGATTTTACTATCTGATCGGTTCTACTCCCAAAGCTCCCAGTAAGAGTTGTTAAATCTGAGATAAAACTTTTAAGCTGCTCATTTGTAGACAATGTTTCTTTTAAAGATGAGATGAAGCCATTTATTGTGTTAGATTTTGTTTGATATTCAGGACTCTTAATAAAAATATCAAAACTATCTTTTAACAATTCATTTTCTTGGAATACAAATTGCTCTACATAGCTTTCATTAAAAATAGCTATATTAGCATCTTCAGGTAAGCCTGATATCGAAGGCGAAATCTCATCAGGGTTGTTTTCGATGAACTTAAACGGCAAAAGTTGAGAAAGATCTTTGGCGTTAGTTAAGTCAAGTTCTATAGCTTTAGCAATGGTACTTTTGCCGGTTCCATTAACGCCATGTTTAATGTTTAACTTGCCTTCTTCCAAAGTAACGCTAGCGTGTTGAATGCTATTACAGTTCGAAATAGTTAATTGCATCTTGAAATTCGTATAGGTGAAAGTGGAAAGTAGGGAGCCTTTGTCGGCGAGACGGACTCCCATCATTTAAAGTTAAGCTAATTTACAAGTTAGCTATGAATACCCCAATCTCGCTTTACAATCCAATTAGCTTTCCAAGTAACAAAATCACTTGGGCAGAAGTCTGTATTCAAAAACTCCATTGTTTCAACTTGATTTGGTAATAACGATAATACGTGGTTCTTTTGATCACTCTCATAATCCCAAAGATGAAAACGGTCATCTTGGTTTTTAGTTCGACGGCTAGGCCCAAAATCCATAGGAGCGCATAACCGTGTTATTTTTCTGCCATCTTCCTTTGAAAAAAACGTCAGTTTTATCTTTTTCTTATCGTGTATTGAGCTAATAAACTGTACTTTTGGCATAACCATGTCCTTTTATGCAATGTCATACCATATAATCACAGTTATAAAGAATGCATTATGTTATAGATCAAGTTGCATATTTGAGCTGATAGTTTTTATCTTTTATTTGATAGGTCGATCAGATAACTGACGTTGAAAATGGACCTTTTGAGAGATGGCGACTAAAAACAAAACTCGGTCTATATCATTTAAACATTGTTCTAAAACCAATTCGTTTATGCCGCTATATTCACAACACATAGCATGAACTACAGTAAACTCGGCCAACTCGTTTTTTACCCCCGTGATACATCACGGGGTTCGCACAACTGATATAACAACATGGATAACTTCTATTAGGGAAAAACCTCATTAACAGAAAGTTAATGAGGCTTTTCACTAGCTGATAATGGGGCAAGGATGAGTTACACGATGCCCTCTTGACTTGCCCTTGGGCGGTGCCTTTGAGCTAAAACTAGCGATGATAAGAGAAAGCATATTACATGATATCTGTGACTGTTTTCGCACTTAGTGAAGTATGCCTCAATAAATAATTGTTATTTTTGTAGTGAGCAACCATGTCATTAAACAAACCATATAAGGATAAATAACATGACAACAGTTTTCATTAGCCACAATCATCAAGACAATCACTGCATTGAACAAATTAAATCAATCCGACAGAATCCAAATCACCCATTAACATTTGAAGATAGATCCTTGGCTGAGGCGATATGTAACGAACATGGCCATACCAATCGTCGCCCACCATCAGATATGCGTTCAGAGCCAGTGCGAGAAGTTATTGCTAAGTTATTGGGTGGGTCGCATAAGCTATTAGTACTTGTGGGCAAGGATACTCACAGCAAGTTGTGGGTTGAGTGGGAAATAGGACAGTTTAAAAAGCACAACAGTGAACGTAATATATTAGTCATGCGGACACCTGATAACATTTACTCAGGTGCACCCAAGGGCGTGCAAGAGTTTGAGCTATACGCTTGGGATCTCAACCGTATAGCTCAGTGGGCAAGCTAATTACTTTTGGGGTGGACAGTTGCCACGGCCTTTACCAGATGGTCTGCCCGTCTGACTAGGGAGATTAGGGACTTTAGATTTACTCATCTCTACTCTCCCAGTCACTTGGTCGTTCATCATAGTCACGTGATTGCCAGTAGGCATCGTTGTTATCATTAAGTTGATTGCTGTGATTATCTAAGTCATCTTGTGTTGGTTCGTAATCTTGGCTAAAGCCACTCATGAGGTTTTCCTTGTGTTGTTTGTGTATTTTTAATCTAATTGAAATTGTGGGTGTACTGAAGGGAAGGAGAAAGGGAAAGTATGTCGAAAACAGGGAAAGAGCCTTCTAATCAAGAAATTTACAATAAATTGGCAGCCGAATTGAAAAGCGAGCTTGCAGAACATGAGCTGTTAAATCAACGAAAGTTCTCAGATGATTATTATCAAAACGAAGTCAACCTCGGCGCCAATGAAAATGATCTAGCAGCTCATCATGACCGCTTTAAGAAAGTGATTAGTGCCACTGATACCCGTTCTCTAGAACGTATTAAAGTCTATCACTCTTACTTTTTTGACAAGTTTCGTGCCGACGGTAAGTACACCTATGCTGATAAACAAGCAGCGTGGGATATGTTCATTGAGCTTGATAGTCGTATTGCCACACAGCAGCTAAAAGGGGGGGTTCTCGAAACCGCACTAGCAAGCCTCGCGTCATTATTTACTTTTCATCGCCAAACCGCTCACACGCACGGGTTTAATTGTAGGCAGTATTATCAGTTGGTGAGCGAGGTGTTGGATAAGGAGTTGCGACCATTTACCGCAAAGTGGCATAGTCAGTTACCGGCACTTAAAGAGTCTTCTAAGTTAGAAAAAAGCTGTCGTACTGAGCTAGAAGATGTTCAAACTAAACTATCTGAGCTGAAAACTTCACTGAGTAATATATGCCGTTAATTTAATGATTGAACTACTCCGTCATAATTCTTATCCAACCACTAAAAAAGAGCCCCTAGCTTAATTGAACATAACACACGCTCTATGAACAATGCAGAAGGTCTACCCAGCCATCGACATTAGAAAATTTATTGCTAAACAGTATTTACGGCCCGTAAATGAGCGTCCACTCTAAACAATAAAGGGGCAAATATAAGTTAGCTGATAATGGCACCCCTATTTTTCCCTCATATATATAGAGGGAATCTGGATTTTGCTGTCGCCAACTTTCCACGTCGAAAACACTTCGTTATTAAGGGGAGACGATTCGCCCTTCTTTCGATTTAGCATTTCTAGCACAAACCGTTAAGTATCGACCTGAAAAGAAATGTCAGCCCAAGCAAAGTTCAACAGCTCACCTCTGCGTAACCCAGTATTCATCGCAATCAACACCAACGGTTCAAGGTAATCAGAAAACGCCACATCATCTAAACTTAGTGAAGCTTCGTTATGCAGTTTAAGAAATATCCAGCCTTGCTGGAACAGGGCTAGTATCTTGACAAAGTGCCCTTTATACCTATCTTTATTTTACTTGTGTTTAAACGTAAACGATAACATTGCAAGTATTTAGTTACCCAAGTGTCACTTAAAGTTGGAGTTGAATGTTATGAATATGAAAAATCTCATTATTTTAATAGCTTCATGTACCGCACTATTTTTTTCCGGAGTAGCAGCCCACGCTGCTGACGGGGAGAAGAAAGGCGGAGACGGGCTCCCTGATCCTGGTGTGGTTTTTGTCAAAGGCCAAACAGCTATCGTCATTACAGACCCACAAATTGACTTTTTATCTCCCGATGGTGTGGCATGGCCGTTAGTAGGGAAAAGCGTAACTAAGAATGGCACCGTTGAAAACATTGAAAAACTAATGAAAATTGCGGGCGAGAAAGACATACTTCTTGTGATCTCTCCTCACTTTTACGCTCCGCAAGATTTGACCTTTAAGCATGGTGGTGCACTAGAGCATGCGATGCACGGAATAAAGATGTTTGAAAGTGATGAGCGCCTTGATCAAGCAGGCTTTAAACCCAGTACAGGTCCAGACTTTATGCCGCAATACAAAAAATACATCAATAACGGAAAAACCGCAGTGGCGAACCCTCATAAAGTGTATGGCCCAGAAACGAACGACACTGTCCTTCAGCTACGTAAACGCAACGTGAGTAAAATAATTCTGGCAGGGATGTCTGCAAATCTCTGTACAGAGTCCCATTTAAGAGAATTTATGGAGCAAGGCTTTGAGGTATTAGTTGTGAAAGATGCAACGGCGGCTGCACAATTACCTGATATGGATGGTTATGCAGCGGCAATGACCAACTCTCGTATGATCGCGAACGGCGTTAGAACCACAGAAGAAGTATTGGTACAGATAAACAAAGAGCTGTAACGCAACGCTATTATCATAATGCCACTTGTTTGAGGACCAGTGGCATTATGCGTTCAGAGGGGCATAAAATGTGAAATTTAATACCTTTATCACAGTATGTAAGGCATCCCCCCCTATATATTCACCAGCCGTATTATTTCAATGAAAAGGAAGCCAGAAATGAATCTGGAACAGCAACGCCAACGAGCTCAACAAGCGTTTGTCGACAGCGGGGAGAATATCGTTGTCGGCACTTTAGAGGGTATATCGATAACGCTGGAGCAACTGAAAAATACAACGGCTGACTCAAATTATGTTGTCGAAACCTTCAATTCTGGTCTTACTGCTGTTGTTTTTCACCTGCAAATTGATGGTAAAAGCTGGACGTTGAAACAAAAAAGAGCAGTGAGCTTAGTCAATAATATTGACGGTCAAACATCGTTTTTAAATGAAGTGCAGCGCAGGCGTGATCTTACAAACCTGAAGCAACGCGAATCTGAAAGCTTTAAGCACATCGTCGATACTCAATTTGCGTCATTCAACGACGGAATTATTTTGTCTCCATGGATTGAAGGTGAGCCCCTTTCCACCTTGAATCATGACGTATTCCAACAGATTTTTACCGCCATAGTAAACCTTGAGCTACACGGTTTATTCGAATGGGATTTCTGCCCAGGCAATATCTTATTAAATAGCCAAGGCGAGATAACACTGTTCGACTTTGGTTATATGTATCAATTTAATTCTAGCATTCACTTTAATAACAATGGTCTCGATACACCGCTATTTCATGGTGTCGAACGTTTTGAAACGCGTTTCTTTTTTGATTGTTTACTAAAAAATACGAATAATTTGAGTACAGAAGCACTGTTTGATTTATACAAACTTGAAAAGCAATGTGCCCTAGAAGCCTACCAGCATAAGTTACAACAACTTATTGTTCGGAATGCCGACACAAACGTAATCACATGGCAGCAAGCAATTAATCACCGCTGGCAAAATGCACTAACAAATGACGAAGAGTTACAAACCTTATATCTGGTTGAACGTTACCGTTCGAATGTGCTCGACCTACTTGATGATTTACACGGTCAATCTTGTAGCCCTTACACCCTAAGAAAAGCCGATTTAGCATTGAGCTTAATTGACCAATACTTTGAAATCATACAATCACAGAACGGGTTTTTCTTTGGTGATGAAACGTTAAGCAAAAGCGATCTGATTGCAAAATACAAGGAATTACGAGTAGATGCCCAACGCTTTCAGCTGAATAAATAACACAAAAATAAGCCGTACAATGAATAGATGCTTCAAAGTACGGCGTTAACCTCTCCCTTTTGTCTTACCTATCAATAAGCCATTTGTCTGCTATTCATTCGATACATTTATTGTATATATAATTGAATAAATATTTCTTTCACAATGAAGATATAAGTCACAAAGCATTAACAATAAAGCCAAATTGATCACATTTTATTCAGCTATAGCTTTCCAATCCGTGTTATTTGTATATATATTAACAATTACACAACATGGAGGTGACATGAATCAACTTACAGAATCTAACCAACCACTATTTAATGTTTGGTGCCGACTGATTGGTTTGAGCAGTATTGGTATTTTTATCTTTTTCATTCCGATAACTATTAATGATAAGCAGAGTATTCCGCTCGATCACATCGTAAGTTGGATTAGAAGTGGGTTAGGTGATGGCGCTTCATGGTATGCACTGTTCATGATTATCGCTGGTGCTATGTACCCTATCATTACGGGTAATTGGCGAAATAACCTGACAGAGAAAGTGTTTCTTTTTCTCAAATGGCTCGGTGTTATTGCAGCCATTCTTGCTATAACTAAAACAGGTCCCGCCCAGTTACAAACACCAGATATGCTTCCTTTTCTGTTTGAAAAACTAGTAATATCTGTTGGCTTAATTGTACCCGTTGGATCCGTTTTCCTCGCATTCCTAGTAAGCTACGGGTTATTAGAAACGATTGGTATTTTGCTGCAAAGGCTGATGCAACCTATTTGGCGAACACCTGGCCGCTCAGCAATAGATGCCGTAGCTTCATTTGTTGGTAGCTATTCTATTGGTTTGCTGATTACAAATCGTGTGTACCTCGCAGGGCATTATTCACCGCGTGAAGCAGCCATCATTGCAACCGGTTTTTCGACTGTTTCGGCAACCTTCATGATCATTGTCGCAAAGACACTAAATTTGATGGAATACTGGAATCTATACTTTTGGCTCACACTGCTTATTACCTTCGTTGTAACAGCGATTACTGTTCGTTTACCTCCTCTTTCTAGAATCAGTAATGAAGCAAAGTATAGAGAACCGGAATGCGAAACAGGCCATAGAATTAAAACAGCAATACAAAATGGACTTGAAGTTGCAGATAAAGCCCCTTCAGTTGGGAAGAACGTACTCGAAAACCTAAAAGATGGTTTCATTATGACAATCAGTATCTTGCCATCAATAATGTCAGTCGGCGTTATAGGGTTACTTGCTGCGAAGTACACGCCTATTTTTGATTGGGTTGGTTATTTATTCTATCCAGTGACTTGGTTATGGGGCTTAGAAAATGGAATGGAATTAGCAAAAGCCAGTGCCGCAGGCTTAGCAGAAATGTTTTTACCTGCCTTATTAATGAAAGACGCTGATATTATTTCAAGGTTTTCTGCTGGTGTTGTTTGCGTATCATCTATTCTCTTTTTCTCTGCCTCAATACCCTGCATTCTATCGACACGAATCCCTTTAAATATCGGTCAACTTGTTATTGTTTGGTTTATTCGTACCTTCCTAAGTCTAATGCTCGCTATCCCTACAGCATTATTACTCTTTAGCTAAAACAAAAGGCTATGTCTGAGCAAGTTGTTGTATTCCCAAGCTACCTCAAGATGCAGGATTCAGAGTGATATCAGCGTATTTAATTCAGGAAAATGTGTGTAAGAATAGCATTCTCTTTCAAACACATTTGACACAGAAGTAGATACGCTGAATCACTCCCAAAGGGCGAGTTTTGTTGGGCTCTATGCGGTGGGTGTTACTTATTTTCAACGTAGAACG
This sequence comes from Photobacterium frigidiphilum, assembly GCF_003025615.1. Classification (GTDB taxonomy): domain Bacteria; phylum Pseudomonadota; class Gammaproteobacteria; order Enterobacterales; family Vibrionaceae; genus Photobacterium; species Photobacterium frigidiphilum. Next base: position 47,452 of record NZ_PYMJ01000013.1, read on the forward strand.
ACTAGGTCTATAAATAAGCGCCTTGTCTATAGCCCAACAAATTCTCGCTGAAACGAGCATCTTGAGGTAACTTGGGTATATATGGTGTGGACAAAAATACCGCTTTCTTATGGCGCCATCGATTCTTGACGCTTATAAATACTCATCACATAGCGTTGGATATTCGATAGGGAGTAAATAAGGCTATATTTATGAATGGATTATTGATTACGATTAGGTAGTTAGTGATCTTTTAGGAATTATAATAGAAACTCAATCTATAATGCATCAAACGTATCAGATTTTAACCATCATGCTTGGAACTGTTTTTTGTTTGGGATATCTGGGTAATATGTTCATTTTCTGAATGTTGGTGTCAAGAAGTTGAGCATAACGCTCTGCATTGAACATATAGAAATGACTATAATCGAACCCGAAGACACAGCGCTCGAAATTTCTTAGTTCAGATAACCTATCTGCTAGCTTGAGATAACTCACAAACAAGCACTGTCCAAGATTATTTTTCAAACGGAATTGTGAAGTGTGCCGATAATATCTACTTAAAGTCATTTTTTGACACTGCGTCATAAAGTGACAAGTTGATTGCGTGCGACTATTTAATTATACTGATTGCATATTAATGGTGAACAGAGTGAAAACAAGAAAACAACGCGAATTAGCCCAACGGCATCAATTGATTTTGGACCAAAGTATCGAGCTCATTCATGCTGAGGGTATTTCTTCAGTGAGAATGGAACGGCTGGCACAATTGACGGAATATTCCAAAGGTACAATCTATCAGCATTTTACAGGGCGCGAAGATTTGTTGTTATCGGTCAGTAACACTTCTCTGGATAAGCAGCTAACTGCCATTGGTGCTATAGATAGTTTATCGTTATCTTTGCGAGAAAAGTTGATTGCGATAATCTTTGCTTATCAGATTATGAACGGTCAACAGCGAAGCCAACTGGAATTGCTTAAATTCGTTCAATCAGAGGAATGTCAATCGAAAGCCAGTGCCGCAACATTATCAGAGCACCATAGCTTATATAGCAAGTTAGTAGGTAGCGTCTATGATGTCATTCATCAGGCTATCAATACGCAAAAGCTACAGCTTAAGAATAATATTACTGCTGACGATATTTTTGGCTCGGTATGGGCCTTTGCCTTTGGTGCGACATTTTTAAATGCTCTTTCCGCCAATAAAACACAAAGTCTGTGTCCTGAGGTTACAGAGGTCGGACTTATTAAGCTAATTTCGACTAGCTTCGATGCCTTGGCCTGGGAGCCTCTAAGTCATCAATACGACGAAAACGCACTTTATGAAAAAGTTTTAATATTATGTAAATCTATTGGCTGACGCTTCCTGTCAGTCGAGCATACTGACAGGTAATCATCATGAAGAAATACTTAGTTCCACTTCTATCTCTTTCATTACTTTTATCTTCTTCTTTATTGGCACAGGAGAGCCAACAAAAAGGACAAAAAATTGCCCAGCAAGTCAAAGATCAAGAAAAAGGTTTTAATGGCACATGGGTCAGCGCTACAATGATACTAAGAAATGCTGCTGGAAATGAAAGTACTCGGCAGCTTAGTATTAAAACTTTGGAAGTTGAAAATGATGGTGATAAATCTATTATTGTTTTCGATACTCCAAAGGACATCCGCAACACCAAATTACTGTCCTGGACTCATGCTCTCGAATCTGATGAACAATGGTTATACTTACCGGCTCTTAAACGAACCAAACGAATCTCATCAAAAAACAAATCTGGTCCATTTGTCGGTAGTGAATTTGCCTATGAAGATCTCTCATCTCAAGAGATTGAAAAATACACATATCAATATTTAGGTGAAGATATACTTGATGGAAAACCTCAGCTTATTATTGAACGTATCCCTACCTTTTCTAACTCTGGTTATAGTAAACAAATTGTTTGGGTTGACGAAAAGGATTTGATTTTCACTAAAATTGACTTTTATGATCGAAAAGATACGCACTTAAAAACATTATCGCTAAATAATTATCAGAAGTATTTAAATAAGTTCTGGCGTGCTCATAAATTAGAAATGATAAATATTCAAACAGGTAAAAGTACAACGTTGAACTGGGGAGAGTATACTTTTACTAATAACTTCTCTGACAATGATTTCACTCCAGCCATATTAAGACGTAATATTTAAGAGACGACTATGAGTAATGTTATTTACTTGCTGCTTATTTTAGTTGCAAGCTATTTTGTCATGCCTGTTGTTTATGCCCAATCTTTATCAATAGAGTTACAGCAACGGCTGTTTACTCACAACAACACTCAGGTATCGCAGCATAATGCTTATACAACGGCCCTCATCAAAGGCGAAATAGGTTATGAGTGGGAAAACGTTAGCTTGGGTTTTGAACCTTTAGTTTCTATCAGTAATGATGATGCCTTGCAGTACGCTGATATTCAACAGCTTCTGCTTACTCACTATTTCGATACGGCGCAGATTTTTTACGGCATAGATACGGTCTTCTGGGGGGTGACCGAAAGTTACCACTTAGTTGATATCATCAACCAAGTAAATATTGTCGCAGATCCTAAACGGGAAGCAAAGCTAGGTCAGCCAATGATTGGAGCCTCTTGGTTTATTGATAACCATACTGTTGACCTTTATTACCTTCCTTATTTTCGCGAGCAATATACTCCTGAAAGTAATAGCCGGCCATGGAGAGGGCTGCCTATTAATGACAAGGCCATGTATGAGTCCTCTCGTGAACAAAAGCATGTTGACTGGGCTGTGCGTTTGAGTGGCTTTATTGATGACATTGACTACGGGTTTGGTTATTTTCGCGGTACGCAAAGAAATCCTATTTATGAGCTTCACCATAACTCTTCGCAATTGGCGCTGACCCCCTTCTATTATCAAACCCAGCAGTGGAGTATTGATCTGCAATATACCTATGAAAGCTGGCTGTTCAAAGGAGAAATAGTTTATGAGTCACCTAACTCACTGTCATCGCAGTATGCATGGGTCGGGGGATTTGAGTACGGTATCTATAATATTGTCGATTCGAGTCAAGATATCAGCCTGTTGTTAGAAGGTCTTTATTCCAATAACAAAGATAGTAACCTGCTTCCTTTTACTCAACATATCATGTCAGGACTTCGCTGGGATGCGAATAATGACAGCTCGACTAATGCACTTCTTACTCTTATCCATGGTATAGAAGGAAATGACAGCACTATTTATATTAATGCTCAACACAGGATTAACGAGTCTATAAGTCTCTCGTTAGATGGGTGGTTATTTTATAAGGTAGAAAATCAACCTCAACTCGCGGCCTATCAGAATGAAGACTATTTTCAATTTAACTTAACGTATCACTTGTAATTTATATAAGGAAATATAAGGTGCAACACAAACTTGCTATTGGAGAGAGATTTAGATCACTTTGTGAAATAGAAAACTGCATTGATATAAAGGATATCAAAAATAATGAACATTCACTAATTTACAGTAATGGTTTTGGCCTGAATAAGGATGAATTAAACCATATTGAAAAACACACTAACTTTATATCATCCAATCAAAAATCAGGATTTATTTCTAAGGAGTATACAAAAGATAATAATCACCCTACACATAAGCATAGAGACGAAAATATTTTGGTGAAGCATTTATTTCAGAAAGGGAATGAAGAATACACCGCAGACTTATGTCTAGATGGAAGAAATGAATTTTTATTAGACCATGTTAATGGTGTACATATTCCCGGACTTGTATTTATTGAGGCTACCCGTCAAATAGCCATGTCTATCTTTCATATTTATGTTCAGCCAGATGAAGATGATGTCTATTTCGTACTAAACGAAATCAGCTCTTCATATTTAGGTTTTGCATTCCCAATAGATACGAAAGCACAGGCACACCTTGCTTTAATCTGTGAAAAAACAAATCAATATCTGATAACCATTAGTTTTAGTCAAAATGACAAAACGATTGTGCACTCCAAAGCCGCATTTACCATTCATGAAAAAAAACGATTTTCATTATTTGAAAAAAAATCAGCACAGAAAGCCATAAAAAAACAAATTGGCACTTATAAAAATCAGCATCAAGAAAAGGAGGTAATTAATGCAGAGAGATAAACTATTGGCTGGCAAAGTTGCTCTTATTTCGGGTATTACCAGTGGTATTGGCGAAGCTACCGCCAGACTGTTTTCCCAGCAAGGTGCATCGCTGGTACTCGTAGCCCGAAATGAGAACAAAGGGCAGATGTTGGCTGAAGAGCTAAACGCACAGTATCCCACTTTGTTTATAAAAGCCGATATTACTCAGACAGATCAGGTCGATCGTGTATTCGAGCAGACGATGGCTGAGTTTGGTGGTATTGACTGTGCGTTTAACAACGCTGGGATAGATGGCAGCAAGCAACCCATATCAGAAACCAGTGATGAAATATGGAATCAAATCATTAATACCAACCTCAATGGTACTTGGAATATGTTGAATCGCCAGCTTTCTATCATGTCAAAACAAGGCCATGGCACTATCGTTAATATGGCATCCATCTGTAGTGTGCTTGCTCGCCCTAACCGTGCTGCTTACAACACGAGCCGACATGCGGTTCTAGGGTTAACGCGAAGTGCTGCGGTTGAATATGCCAAGCAAGGAGTGCGCGTTAACGCCGTTGCCCCCGGTGCTATCGATACCCCAATCTTTGAAAGAAGTACTCAGAAAGATCCCCAATTAATTGCCAAATATCATCAGGCACACCCTATCGGTCGTATAGGCCAGCCTAGCGAGGTCGCTGAAGCGGCGCTGTGGCTATGCTCTGATCTCTCATCATTTGTCGTCGGCCACACGTTAATGGTCGATGGTGGTTTTTCAATCTCAGGATAAAAGGAGTTTCACATGAACAATAATATTATTTTTTTTGAAAAAGATCAGGATTGCCGGTGGATTAGCAAAGAGATTTCTGACGTTTTCCCTCTATATCTGTACGACGAAACTGAGTTTGAAGGAAAAGCAGTGACTTTCTATATCATATTGGAGTGGTTACAGCGTAAAAATCGCGGAGCTAATCCGAAAATGTTAGAAGAACTAGGTGTAAATGTAGTGCCAACTGTCGCAGATCTTCCCGAAGGGGCTGGGGTGTTTGTTACTGGGTATGATGCTGATTATGCAGAGCTGCAGCAATTAAAAGCCGATGGCGTCCCCGTTATTGATCGTCCCTGCCCTTGGGTCAGAAAGCTTCGCGATCAGATCCTCAGCTTTGACAATGAGAGTTACCAGATGGTACTTGTGATTGATGAAAATCATATGGTATACGACTGTTTCAAAAACCTGATCCCCTCAGATGCCATTATCGTACAGCCTCAAAATTTCAAAGAACGTATTTGTCATCTTAAATTATCACGCCCTCTTTCTTTACTTAGTTATACCGTGTTCAGGCGAACAGATATCGAAGCGATGGCAGACTTCATTTTGCAAGAATACCCCAATCAGGAACATCATCTTCATAATTATAAAAAAACGCTCTGCTTATGGACAAAACAAGGTCTGTTTGAAGAGGTGGAAGATAAATGCCAAAGCCACCGTCTTGATGAAGTATGGATTATCTGCTCAAACCGAGGCGATCGCTCTACTCAATCATTGATTCAGCAAGTCGAAGATAGTCAAGCGATACCAGTGATTATCGAAAAAGTAGCAGATATTCCTTCTCGAGATGACAAAAAAAAGATCGGTGTACTTTTTGCCCCAATCCCTAAAAGCACAGCTCTGCTTGAAATCAAGCAAGCCCTAATAACGATGGCAGAACAAGGATAATCCTGATGCATTGGCTATTAAACGCAATCCTATACTCAATTCAAAAGCCGAAGCAGACATTATTTGCATGTATCGGTTTCCTTTTTCTCCTTGGTGCAGGACTTCAGTATCTTTTTTTTGAAGGTGACTACCGTATCTGGTTTAACCCTGGAAGCGACTATATCCAAGCAATTGATACTATGGAAAATACTTATAGTAAGTCCGATAACATTATCTTAGTTGTTACCAGTAATGAAGGAGACATCTATACGCAGGAAAATTTAATAGCCATTGCCAGTATTACCAATGATGCTTGGAAAATGCCCTATTCCACTCGAGTCGACTCCATAACCAACTACCAATACAGCTTTTCTGAGCGTGGCGACTTGATGGTAATGGACCTTTATGACCCCGATGATACCCTCTTTACGCCCGATCAGGTGAAAACGATTGCACGCAATGAGCCGACTTTGATGTCGCGTTTAGTAAGTGATGCACCAGATGTAACAGGGATCAATGTCACCCTGTCAATTCCTTTAGCTGATCAATCTCAGGCTTATGCCGATATTGCCCGTTTCGCTCGTACTTTAAAAGCTAATGTTGAAGCTGAGCATCCGTCACTCTCAGTAGGCATTACAGGTTTTGCCATGCTGAACCATAGCTTCAATGAAAGCGCCCTCGAAGATATGGTAACTCTTGTTCCAGCGATGCTTGGTATTATCTTTCTAGCATTGGCTCTGATCCAGCGCTCGCTGAAAGAGGCGGGACTTATCATGATTGTGTTGTTTTTTACCCTGCTTATGCTGCAGGGTATTGCTGGTTGGCTGGGTATCTCTATTAACTCCGCTACCGCTAACACCACGACATTGATTTTGACGCTTTCCGTCGCAGATTGTATTCATATTTTCAACAGTTTTCACAGTCAATACCGACGAAAAGAGGATAAAACTAAGGCATTGCGTTATGCCATCAGCAGCAACTTTATGCCTTTGTTGATTACCAGCTTGACAACATCTGTAGGCTTCCTGACACTAAACTTTTCAAACTCACCGCCGATCCGCAGTTTTGGTAATATTGTCGCCATAGGAATGATTGTTGCCTTTGTAGTGGCGGTAGTTTTATTGCCATGCTTGATTCAGCTTTGTTCTATATTACCATCAAAACAGTCGAGAGATCGGATCGCGCCTGCCGTGAATTGCTTAATCCGTTACCGTCGCCCACTATTCTTTGGTTGCTCTCTTCTTATGCTAGGGTTGATCACAGCCTTGCCAAAGAATCATGTTAATAACGATCTTGTTCAATATTTTTCATCAAAAACCGAATTTCGCCAAACGACAGATTATTTTGCCGAGAAGATTTCTGGGCTTACGACCATCGAATATTCGATCGTCGCAGGGGAAGCTGGGGGGATTAACGAACCTGAGTTTATCCAAACGGTTGCTGACTTCACTGCCTGGCTACGTCTGCAGCCAGAAACCAACCATGTCTACAGCCTTAGTGATACCTTTAAGCGCCTCAACATGAACATTCATGATGACAACCTAGCCTATTACAAGCTCCCTCAACAACGTGAATTGGCTGCGCAATATTTACTGCTTTATGAATTATCATTACCTTTTGGGCTTGACCTGACCAACCAGGTGAACTTAGACAAGTCTGCAACCCGTGTGATTGCCACTTTCGAAAACATTGGCAGTGCCAAAACTGTTGCCCTTGAAGTACGAAGCCGCGCTTGGCTGGAGCAACATGCCCCTAAATATCAGACCAAGATTGCCAGTGCCGCTCTGATGTTTTCACACGTAGGTGAAAATAATATGACAGCGATGCTCTATGCTAGTGTCTTGTCCTTGATAATCATCTCGGCATTGGTAGGGATATCGCTTCGCTCATGGCGACTTGGTGCAGTTCTACTCGTTCCGACAATTTTACCAGCCGCTGCAGGATTTGGGCTATGGGGGATCATTAATGGCGAAGTAAATATGGGAATATCTATGGTGTGCTCAATGACCTTTGGGATCATTGTCGATTTTTGTGTCCATATTGCCAGTCGCTACTCTCAGCAAATTAAAGCGGGAGAAACGTCTATTGCAGCCCTGCAGTATGCCTATAGTAAGGTACTTGTCCCGATTTCGGTTACAACCGTTGTTCTGTGTGCTGGTTTCTCTATTCTATTGATGTCAAATTTTAAGTTTAATTCGGGAATGGGGGCTGTCACCACCATAGTGATTGTGCTGGCGTTGCTTACCAATTTGTTTATCTTGCCGCAATTACTTATATGGTTTGGCAACTCCAGCCGCCAGAATGAAATGAGGCTAAATAGTCTTAGGGGTTAACCGCATTTGTAACGTTAATCGCTACGCATTTCCCTAGTCGATCTTGATAACTAGGGAAATCTGTTTTGCCAATATTTTATATTTATCTGAGATTAATAATACCAATTCCATTAATTATGGGGTTATTGCAAAAATTCACTCTTATCTATTATCCGTCAACTTCGCAAAGTAGTCCCCGAGCCTATTTATGCCATACCTAGGAGCAATAGCATCCTCCCCCATGACCGTTAAAAAAAACTCCGCAGGACCACCCCATTTTTCAGGAAGTCTTTTTACAACACTCAGTATCAAACCTCGCAGCAAATCAGGTAAACAGGTGATTTTCTCTGGTTTGTTTTGCGCAAGAAAGGCGAGCTTCGCAATGTCCTTGCCTGATAGAACCTCCGGCCCACCCACATCGAGTTCCCGTTCATCCCTATCTATCGCCTCAAGGCAGAACTTGGCAAGATCTTCGCCGTGAATCGGGTTCATTTTGACGTCGCCAGCCCCAAACAAATAGACTCGTCCAGATTTTGCCATCTGATAAATCTCCTCTAAGTCTGAGAAAAATCCATTTGGTCTTATCACACAAGGTGTGAGATTTTCTGAACCCAACAAACGCAGAGCGAAACGCTCTTTCGCTTTTAACAGCCTAACAGAAGGGTACTTATCAGCACTAAACGCAGAGACATAAATAAATTTACTAACACCTGCTCGTTCTGCCTCTTGCAGTAAATTAAGGTTGGCTTGGTAATCAACGTCCATGTAACCCAATCCGTCACGCTGTCTGGTGATACCCAAGCATGAGATCACAACATCAATCTCATCGCAGATGCCGTGTAACTCCTCAGGTTCAGTCACCTGCGCTTCGATAACCTGATCGTCACTAGCACCAAGAGAAAGCAACTTAGGTTTGTTTCTTGCTATTGCCTTAAACGCAACGTTCTCTGTCATCAATTTCTTAACAATGTGCGAGCCAAGATAGCCCGTTGAACCAGCAATTAAGATGCGAGGGCGTGTTTTCATTTGATGTACCTCTCTCATGGTCTATTCGTATTCTGGTCGATATGGCTCTTCACGTAAGACATGACTAATCAATAGTTTTAGATAGAATAACGGCAAAAACCAATCCAATCCTTGTGGAGCTTCAAAAGAATAAGTGGCAAGAACAATGCTCAATGCATAGAACGTTATGGCAACTGGCCGCTGTAAATAGAGCGGCGTTTGAAGAATAGTTACACAAGCAACCACCATGTAGCCGCCAACTAATACAATCCACATCATGTCGAAATCAAGAAACGCCCAGCTAAACAGCGATAGCTGAACAAAGTGCGTGCCAATAAAGCCCATGTGTTGCTTAAATCCTTGCCCTTCACGGTGGAACCATCTTTTGGCACTGGACGTCGAGTTAGTGATAATGCCACCAACGATATCCACCGTTAGCAATCCCGCAATAAGGTATTGCGCCCATCCCCAGCCAAGCTGCCAATAGTACGCATAAGCAACCATGATAAAACCAGCAATAAACGGTATATAGAGCTGTAAGTTTTTCTCCGCTTTGGTTGCCCCCGGACCAATTAGCTTATCAATCCCATAAAAGAATCCCTTTCTTGCAGGTGGTATATTCCAATCAATTTTCATAGCTAACACTTCTTTTCCGACCAGTTGGTCTTTTAAGGTAGCGTGCTTTTATTTAGAGGTAAAGACTTTTTTAGTCCACTTGGTCTATATAGAGGTTCTTGTGATATAATTCTGTCCACACTATTGGGTACAGCAGAGAAAGTGACATGCCAAAGATCGTTGATCACGATAAAAGACGTGAAGAGATTGCCCTGAAGGCAACAGAGGTTTTTCTTGAATATGGCTATAAGAATGTCGGTATGAGGCAGCTTTGCGAGCAACTCGGAATGAGTAAAAGTGCGGTTTATTATTACTACAAAAGTAAAGATGAACTATTTCGTGCCGCGACTGAGGCTATTGTTAACTTCGATGCAGGCGCTCTTGCACACCAGCCCTTAGTTGCTGAGGCTTCATTCGAGCAACGAGTCGAGAACTTTGTTTTGATTTTTCAACAAGTGGCGCCACGATATTTTCAAGAAATGCAGCTAGTCTCAGACTATATCCAAGTCATTGGCTTAGAGAATATCGCCGATGATCCTTGTATGGTGCTCGCCAATCAAAAATATACGGTGATGCTAGCTAGCTATGTCTCTGCCGACCATAGCTGTGAACTATATACACTTATGCTTGGGTTGCTAAGCCATCAGCTTATGATGGGAAAAGAACTAGGCAAGGAATATGTGTCAGCACAGGTTAAGAGATATTTGGGTGAACCCCATCAGTAAAATCGACTAAGAGAAAGGGCTCACTATGTCTAGTAAGCCCTGCATATACTTTTTTGTTGATATCGTTACTGCTGCAGAACTATTGCAACCGAAGTACTTGGCGCACGTTGTTGTCACGCTTAATCCAGCCATCAGATTCCATCCGATTCAATACTGGAATCATGTATTTTCTGGATAAGCCCGCACACTCTCTTGCTTCTGCAATATCGAAGCGATCATCAATTTGGCGACCTTGAATAATGCCCGTCACTAAACTGTCGTATAAGTTTTTTTCAAAATAGATTTTACCTTCTAATGGTACTGCAAAACCTAATCGAACCAGATTGCGTAGCTCTTTCTGAGCGCCTGGTAATTTTTCTTTTTCCGCTTCAAAGCCTTGTTTTTGGGCTTCCACCATCTTATTTAAGATCTGTTTAGCAATAGAAGAAAGCTCGGCTTCATTACGCCCGTTGCCTAGTGAATACAGATCGTCATTTTGTCTTAACTTACCATCGACAACTAATTGCTTTAACAAGTCACTAAGAACAGGCACTGACATCTGCACTTTACCACTGAGTTCATTTACCGATAGATCGATTTTCTCGTGTTCAAGGGTCGCAACAATATGCTCGAAACTGCTTTGATAACACTCTTGCGTAAATAGCCATTCGCCACATATTTGATATTGCTCTTTATCTGCTAGACCGCCCTTTTTCGCATACCCGTAAAGTGCCATGTTGAGTGTGACATAATCACGCCATTCTGGGTTTTCAGGTAAGTTCATCAGTAAGTCATAGAGCTTATTACGTAGTGGTTTAGAAACTGCTCCTGTCCATAAAATTCCGCCACTATTTACAATATTACTGCCGCCATGTTGGATCAGCAATAAACGTTGATTCCAAAAACAGCAAGCGGGGTCTTTTAAGCGTAACCGCGCAAGGTTTGTTCCTTTAAATACGAAGATGGTGGCTAACGTATTAAACGTACCAAATGCGACTTCCACTTCGCTGTTGTTTCGACATTTCCCGCGTTCAGGTAATGCGTCTAACCGAACAATGAGTTCATCGGCAACAAAGGCACCTTCTTTAGATTCCAATAAACAGAAACCGCGTTGTACATCCTTTTTCTTTATTCCTTTCAAGCCAATCGCGACACGTGATACAGGAGATGCCGTTTGGATATTCTGATGGTATGACTGCAAGCTCTTCACTTGTACTTCAGTGCCAGACGGCTGCATGACCAATTTTTGGCCCACATGAAATTCGCCACCACACAAACTGCCTGTTACCGTTGTACCCACACCATTAACGGTAAATACACGGTCAATGTAGAGGCGCCCTGCTTGTTGCTGGCTCACGTTCTGCTGGCGATCTTGAAGCGCTGTAGCTGATGAATCTAAAACAGGGCGAGAAAGCGTGTCTAATTTTTTGCAAATATGGTGCTTAAGCGCATCGATACCCAGTGATTGGTGGGCCGACACACTGAGTGAATCAGGAATGAAGCCACCAATGTCTAAAAACTGCTCTAACGCTTCTTCTTCCACTAACGCGAGCATATCTTTATCGACTAAATCAGACTTGGTTATCACAAGGGTGACATTGTCTATCCCCATTGCGGTAATAACTTTAAGGTGATCAGTCGACATTGGCATCCAGCCTTCATCGGCAGCCACAACAAACAGCACCATGTCTAGGCTCCACACACCTGCTACCATGTTGCGGATAAAACGTTCATGACCCGGAACATCAATAACCCCAACTGCTTCACCATTATTATGCTTGAAAAAAGCAAAGCCGAGATCGATAGTCATACCGCGTTTCTTTTCTTGCGGTAAATGGGCCGTTTCAATACCAGTAAGGGCTTTGATCAGTGCTGATTTACCATGATCGACATGGCCAGCAGTACCTACGACATAACTCATATTGCAGCCTCCACTTTCTTCGCATCTGTTACGTTAGAGCAAGATCCTCTTAGATCCATCTCGAGCTGAAGATCGAACAGTGCCGCTAATTGCTGACGAAGATATGTGATTTCATCATCACTGATTGTGGCAAGATTTAGTTGTACCCTATCGTGCTTAATAACCCCGATGACAGGCAGTGGCCAATTACGCATAATCTCTAACAATTTATCAGCAGATAAGCTGAGCGCATTCACTTCTACCGACGACGATGGGCTTTGTTGATCAGGTAACGATCCCCCGCCAACCGTCATTTCAGATCGCACTATACGTAATCGTTCACCAAAACCTTCCGCCAACTGTTGGGCTTTATTGTCAAGCGTAACTTCTGCTTGGGTAATAGAGCGTTCAGCAATACCTTGACCCGTTTTAAGCTGATTTAATTTACGTACAGCCAGTTCTTCTAACAAGGAATAGACGATACGGCTTGGTCTGAAAGCACGCATCATCGGGTTTTTCTCTAGACGTTTAATTAACGATTGCTTACCTGTGACCATACCCGCTTGTGGACCACCAATAATTTTATCGCCAGAGAAACAAACTAAATCAGCCCCCGCTTTTATGTAGCTCATCACGCTGGGTTCATCGGGCAAGTTTTCTGTTGTGGTACCTGATCCCTGATCAACGGCTAGTACCACATGATCAGGTAGCAGATCGGCAAGATCTTTAATGTCTGGCGACTGTGTAAAACCACGGATCTTAAAGTTGGAAGTATGAACAATGAGCACCATCGCGGTATTCTCTGTCACTGCATCAAGGTAATCATCAACAGTGGTGATATTGGTTGTACCCACTTCCACCAGCTTGGCACCCGATAGCGCTAGAATATCGGGAATACGAAAACCGCCACCTATTTGAATTTGCTCACCACGTGACACAATAACTTCTTTGCCTTTCGCTATTTCATGCAACATTAAATAAATGGAAGACGCATTGTTATTAACGACTAACGTATCTTCACCTTTGACTAAATAGTGCATTAATTGCTGCAAAAGCCCTTTACGTTTACCGCGCTTACCCGTGGTTAAATCTATTTCTAAATTACTATAATGCGTATTCACTTCGGTTACCGCTTGCCATACATCAGCATCTAGCGGCGAACGCCCTAAGTTTGTGTGAACAATCACACCCGTACCATTAATAACACGCTGTAAACGCTGCTGATTAACTTGCCAGCATGCACGTTCAATTCGGCTATAAAGGGTTTCAAGAGAAAAAGGGACGTGTTCAGGATTACGTAAATGGTCTTTTTTATATCCATTTACTTGCTCTCTGACAAGGTCAGCCACAACAGGTTGACTCAAGCGCTCGATATATGGCGATAGAAAGGGTTGCTCTAACATTTTACCAATTTGAGGTATCGCAGATAAGGCGTTTATAGTCATAATTAAACCTGTTTCATTAATCACATTAAATAACTATTGATAGTTATTTAATAAGACTCACTGAACAAACATTAACCTAGCCTTAAATGTTAATAGGTATTTTTATATGAAGTAATTCATAATCGGTGCGAAGACAGAAGCGAAGAAAACAGTATTTAAAATAGACGATATAATACTGAATCGAAGACTGTGAACGGTGTCATTTAAGACTACACCATGCCACCTCTCCTCTTTAGGAAGAATAAAATATACATAATTTTTACTCTATGCGTATTTTAATAATTGATTGGTTTTTTATTTAAATAGTAAAAATTAAAACTATAAAAATTTGGCGGAAGGAGCAGGAATCGAACCTGCCAAAGCCTATTCAGCTCACGTCGGTTTTGAAGACCGGGAGGGCCACCAGACCCCATCCACTTCCGTATTTCGATGAGGTAAATATACAGACTAAGCTGATGATTTAGAAGATATAAAACACAAAACCGTGACTTCATAGCCAAAGATAGTAAATGCCTGATTTTATTTCTATTTTAGCCTACTGAGTAACATTTTTAATGTGCGACTTAATGTACTCGCCATTGCATATAAACACCGATTTAAACTGTCAAAAACAAGCCATTAACACATAGCAATCATTATAGTTACCACATTAAAAAAACAGCGTGTAAATCCGTCGATTTTATATAAAACAAGACATGACAACACAACATATCTCGTCGTATATTTTATAATTAAAGGTAAGTTACTTATATATTAGGAGTATAATCTTGCGATTAGATAAGTTTGAAATAATTACGAACAACCCTTTAGTTTGCAAAACGATCAGTCGTATCAATCATACTCAAGAAAACACATTGTATGATGTGTTAACTGTCGCTAGAGATCGTATTCATCTTGGTGCCAAAATAATTTCACACCCATTAGCTGGCAGCGTAAAGCCGCATGAAACGCCTTATCGAAGTATTATATTAAGTAATTCCAGTGACGAACTTGATTTCCAATCACTGAATACGCTTGAACAAGCGATTGAGCGCTACCAAGTGCTGTGTAAAAACAACCCCGATCATTTAACACAGACATCAGCAAACATTGTTGAGCGTTACGAGGAAAAGAAACGCAATGATTTCCAGCTTATTGATTGCCAGCTGATCAAATCAAGCTTGAGTTCATTTGGTTTACATCTGGACTAAGTCTTTTCATTTTATGATTTGAATGTTTTTTTTCTTAATCTACACCTACAAAAAGACCTGCAGCTGCAGGTCTTTTTTTATCTACTGTATAATTTACATTTACTTAGAACACAGTTTGTTCTGAAATCTCAGTTTGAAGTGCCACTAATGATTTCTCAACAATTTGACGGCGATTATACAACTCTTCTTCAGGTTGCATCGCTGGGTTACCCAATGGATATGGGATCGCAATTGCTGGAACAATACGGTTAGCACCTACTGTTTTAGAGATAGGAACTACTGTTGCTATGTGAACTACAGGCATTACTTTTTCGATTTCTTTAACCATCGTTGCGCCGCAACGTGTGCAAGTGCCTCAAGTGGAGGTGAATATAGCGGCAGTCACCCCTGCTTGTTGTAGTTTCATCGCAATTTCTGCGCCATATTCTTTTGACTTAGCAACCGCAGTACCGTTACCGACGGTGCTGTAGAATATGTTGTGCAGGCTACCAATAACACCTTCGCGTTCCATATCGCGTAATACATCAACAGGTAAAACACGGTTCGGGTTATCGTTACATGCAACAGGGTCATAACCACCATGTGCTGTTTCATGTGTTGCACACGTTATTGTGTCTAACCCTTCAATGCTGTACTCACCGTACTTTGATGCACTTGATGATTCGATATGGTCAGGGTTACCTTTTGGTACCACACCACCCGATGTCACCAAGGCAATTTTAGCTTGGCTTAATAGCCCAATTGCTGGTTGAGGGTCTACACGGTCGAATACCGGCATTGGGTATTCTGTCGTAAACTCAGGACCCGCAAGTTTAGCAATCAATAAATCAACCGCTCGCGTTGCACCACGCTTTTCAGCAAAGTAGTTCACACGAATACCGCGAGGCATGTAGCCTTCATCCGCAGGATCGCCTAACTCACCGTCGGTTTCAATAAAGCGATTGATCAATTTCACCATTGCAGGAATAGCTTGGCGCATACTTGCTGCGCTGTTACCTGTTTCCGCAATATAAGCATATTGACCAAATAACTCGTAGCCTGGGTTTTCAACGTACATGCCTGAAATAGTTTTTATACCCATTTCATGAGCAACTTTCGCTACCGTACCACAAGCCATACCATAACGACCGGCGTTAAAGGCAGGACCAGCAACAACAAGATCTGGCTTTAGTTGCGTCAAAATTTCTTTCAAGCTGTGGCAGCAAAGGCTTTCATTTTCGTTTAGGTATGAATCACCGCAAATAATGGTATGCGTGACTTCTGCTTTGTCTTTCAACATCGTATTGATTTGAGAACCAACACCCACAGAACCTTCAACCACTTCCATTGGAATGTGGGCCATTTCTTCGCCACCCTTTTGGGCAAAAAACTGGTTCAAATAATAAACAACTCTAAGTGTCATCTGACTATCCTCTTTAACAGGCTTTGGTTGTTAGGAAATGGAAACCTAACTCGCTTGTCGCGCCGATAATGGCTTGAAGTTCAACCGTAATCGAACCATCTTCTTGTAAGCTTCCGTTAAAGCCACCAGCAACGATATCTGCATAGCGATCATAACCGATAACACGGTTCATCGCTGGCAACGTAATTAGCTGGTTAGCATTACCGTTTGTTATAACAGCATCTGCACTCTTATGTGAATCAGCAAGTGATTGGCTTTCACCGTTTTGTCCTGCGTATTCATCGGTTAACAGTACAGTTTGGATTCCTGCTGCTTCAAGTTTTGAACAGTTCATCATTAAGTCAGCATCTGGGTTACCAAAGCCTTCTTCACTGACGATTGCTGCATCCCAACCCATTTGCTTAGCAAGCTTAACCACAAAGTTAGAGGAGCGTTCTTTGTCACGTAATGTGACATTTTCGTTAGTCACAATCACACCCATGAAGTTGTAATCAACACCATGGTGGCGATATAAATCATAAATTACTGGGCTGTTCTGGTGTACATAACTGGTGTTTTTATCACAAGCCGATACACAGTTACCGCTGATGATTGCCCCATCCATGACTTCAGTTGGGTACATCAATGTTGGTAAAATACCTTTCACATCTACGCCGTAGTAGTAGGTATCATGCAGTAAGCCTTGGCTTTGTAGCATGTACACGTAACCGACTTTAGGCAATGTAGGATGTTGTGCCGCTTGCTCTAGCAATGGCTTGGTTTCGTACGTTTCGATTTCATCAGGTGTAATGTGCTCACCCAACTTACCAATCCAACGCCCTGCTTCTAACCCAACAAGACGAACAACGGCTTCATGATCATACTGGTTACAGCTTTCTTCCACTTCACATTGAATAACTAGGTTCAATGTTCTTGAGAAAGGGGTGAATTCTGCACCCGGACCGCTCATGTCGATGATGCCTTCTTGGAAACCAACGATTTCACCCGTTGTTACCACTGCCATACCTTTTAATACATGGGTACGACCTTCACCAACCATGGTTTCTTCACCCAGATGACGACCTGGGAAAATCTCACCACCGCCAGACACTTTTACACGAGGTTCAATGGCATCTTTCACTGGCATAATACGGGTACTATCACCAGGTTTTGCAATGCTTAGCTCTATAGAACGAATACGGTGGTCTAATTCACACAAGTAACCTTTCAGTGCGTGCTCATCAATTACGACCGTGTTTTCTTTAATTTCACTGGTTGACCCAAAAGCCAAATCGCGAATATTAATATTGCCTAATTCGAGTTTCATTTGTTTCTCCAAACAAGCGTCCATTGGGGGAAGTCTGTCGCCTTCACAATCTGTGTATCAAAAAGCGGTACATCAAGAAACTTTGATGCCACTTCCTGATTCGGCGTATCCAACCACCCAACATGATTCTCCAGTATTGCTAAATTCAAGTAATAAGGATTCGAGACAATCTTTGGGTACTGTTGCTAGCAAACCGCCAGAGGTTTCTGGGCAGCATAATTTTTGTTGCCAGCTTTCATCTAATTCAGGTGCAAACTCAATATCATCTTTATAGGCTTCAAGGTTACGGTTAGCGCCACCAGGGAAAATACCTTGTGCTGCGTAATCTTCTGCCCCCAATAAAAACGGCACTTGGTCAGCAATGAAATGCATGCATACATCGCTTTTTTCTGCCATTTCTAGGGCGTGGCCTAGCAATGAATAACCGGTTATATCAGTACATGCTTTAATCGGGTACTTAACAAAAATCTGAGCCGCATTGCGATTGAGTTTTTTCATACTGTCGGTTGACGTTTGAATCGACTCTTGGCTCGCTTTGCCTCGTTTGGCTGCGGTAGAAATTACGCCAGTACCTAAAGGTTTCGTCAGTACTAATACATCTCCGCTTTCAACAGCGGCTTTGGTTTGCACTTTTGATGGATGAATCATACCCATAACCGATAAACCAAATTTTGGTTCATCGTCTTCCACTGTGTGGCCACCAACCAGTACTGCTCCAGCTTCACGGACTTTATCCGCACCGCCTTTCAGTATCTGGCCAACAACCTCTTGTGGAAGATCGACTGGGACGCAAAAAATATTCATCGCTAATGTTACTTGTCCGCCCATGGCGTACACATCACTTAATGCATTTGCCGCAGCAATCGCACCAAAGTCGTAAGGGTCATCAACAATTGGAGTAAAGAAATCCAATGTTTGAATAACCGCAACATCATCGTTGATTTTATAAACGGCAGCATCGTCACTTACCGCCAGCCCAACCATTAAGTTAGGGTAATCTTGTTCGGGAAACAGGGGTGAAATGGTCTGCAGAACCTGCGCCATGGCCTTAGGGCCTATTTTGGCCGCTCACCCTGCTTTTTTGGTCATCTGCGTTAGACGCACAGCTTTATCTGTCATCTCTAATTTCCTTAGAAGTGGACGGTAAGAGCGCATACCGTTAATTCAATCAATGTTTTGCGCTCAGCGTATGTTTTGATTCTTATCGCGTTTTATCTAATGCTTTATCTAGTGTGTTTATCGCTAAATAAAGCCTTATAAATATTTCGCTTCTACCAATTTGGCTTTAGCGGCTTCTTTATCTTCTTTGGCGACCAGAATAATGGGGCCTGTACATCCCATACCCGTACGGGCAAAAATGTTCATTTTCCATAACACCTGACAAGCATCTTCAATCTCTAAAATATCAATGCCGCCAATATCGGTATCTGTCACTTTTTCAGGTGGGGCAATAACATCAGCCTTAACATCTGATTTAGTGTCAGTAGCAACAGGTTGCTTGTATTTATTAACTAAGTTATTAATGCCAGCTAATGATGCAGCTTCCCATTCCTCATTCACTCGCTTCATTACCTCTCCCTTTGCTGCATCTGCGCATAAGCGGATTGCGCCAGCAACAACAGGAGCACCAGAAGCGCGTGAAATAATGCTAACTAATTGCCCATCAGCACAGCCATCTTTGCTCAGCCCTGGTCCATAACCAAAGCCAGAAGCTTCAAAGCTACCGCCAGTGGTAAAAGATGAGAACATCTTCATCAGTAAGTTGCCGGTTAAGCTGTCTGTAACCATGACATCCGGTGTGCCGCGTAATAAATCATTACCACGCATTGCAATACCACCATCAGCCCTAGACGAGTCAGCAAAATGAATATCATAACCAGCCTGTTGCAGCTCTTTTAAGCCACGTTCACACTGGGCTGCACCGTCAATATTCAACACACCAACACTTGGTTTTTCAATACCACTCGCTTTCGCTAATGCAATACCGTAAATAGTATTTTTTAACAACGCAGCTTGGCGATTCGTGTCTGATGTACCGGTAGTTGAAGCGATAAACATTTCACGACCAGTACCAGGTGTAACAACTTTGCCCATCGTGCTCACCCCTAACGGGAAGGCATAATGAAGCGTCACACAACCATCAATTTGTTTATCGCTAAATAACTGTTCCATCACTTGATGACATTCAGTTAAATTACTTGCTGGATGATGTTCAAACGCACCCGCTTGATCACCACCAATTAAGACAAGCTCGATATCGCTATATTGACGTGATACAAGTTGCGCACCATGAAGCAATTCAGCTTCACCTAACTCGCTACCAATAAGCGTTAAGCCAATACGGGTTTTACGATCACATTGCCCAGACAATAAGCCATCAGCCATCGCACTAAAGGTATCGGAAAGTTGTTGGTTTATGTTTTGATTGCCTTGTTGATTGGCATTTTGCATAACAACCTCCAATCACTTATTAGCGTTAAGTAAGTTTTCTGCAACGTCACGCATTGCTTGCGCCACA
Source organism: Photobacterium frigidiphilum (assembly GCF_003025615.1). Taxonomy (GTDB): domain Bacteria; phylum Pseudomonadota; class Gammaproteobacteria; order Enterobacterales; family Vibrionaceae; genus Photobacterium; species Photobacterium frigidiphilum. Next base: position 67,618 of record NZ_PYMJ01000013.1, read on the forward strand.
ATTTGCTTCACTTGTGCTTCATCGAATTGCGCAGCTTGTTTGCCAGTGTTTTTCTGAACCACAAAGCTCAAGCCATCGAACAAGTTGGTCATACGACCTAAGAACAAGCTACCTTTACCAACCATCATGAAGTTATTAATTTCGCCGCTCATGATCATGTCACGACCGAAGCCTAAGAAAGGCACGCCCGATGGAATATGACCTTGTGTAGGTGCGAAACCTGTCATGCCATGCTCTTTTACAAAATCAAGTAACTGCGTACGCTCTAGCTGTCCTTCTTTCACAGCTAACGCGGCAATCATTTTGTAATTAGACTCAGGTACATTACCTGCGCCTGCGGGTTTGGTAATTTCTGGGTTTTGCATTTCAACAGAATATTTATCGATATCTGTCATTGCCATGCCCGCATCTTTCAACGGTTTAGCAATCAATGCAGTCATCACAGCTTGCGGTGATGAACCCGTACCAATCTGATGGCGACCAACAATGTCGGTATTGATCATTGGGCTAACACCGTCATTTTCACTGACGACACAAGCAAAACCGGCAAGGCAATCTTCTAGCACTGGCATGTTATTTTTCACATGGTCACGGCCGTTCATGCCCAATTTGGCAACAGCACCACCAGCAACAACCATGACATTTTTGAAAATACCCGCTTTCACGAGTGCAGCGGCCAATGTCATTGCATGAGCAGGTGCTGCGCAGAAACCACGCACATCTGAGCCCGTTGCCAAAACACAACCCGCGCTTTCACCAATCGCTTTAGCAAAGTTACCGCCACCACGTTGGTTGATATCGCCACATGCTTCTTCTGAACATTCGATAATGTAGTCGATGTCAGCCACATCAATGCCTTGGCGTTTCAGGTTCATTGCAGACATGACACCTGATGCTTTGGTACATAGATTTTCAAGCATGATATGGGCAGAAAGGTTTTCATCTTCATCGTGTGCAGCTTTCACACAACCGATAATTTCACCATTAAGCATTAACACTTCAGCTTGGTGAGATTCATGTAAAGCAAGTACTTCATCACGCGTAATCAGCTGATGACCCGCTAATAAATCAGTATCGCCGTATAAGGCGTGATGACAAACTTGGCTGTGGTACTTTTCAATAAATTCAGCGGTAAAGCACACCAAATTAAACACATCAACGTGGCTTAACATGGCGTAGAAATGTTCTTGCGAGTAAATTTCGCCGTATTTGCCTTCTGCAGCTGTTGATTCTTTAATATCAAACCAAGGCTGAGGTAAATCAGATAATTGTTGGGGAGTAATATTGCCGATATAACATTGGTTTGCGGGGTAACTCACGACGTCAGAAAATGGACGAAGGTGTGTACCTATATTGGTTAAATAATTATCTTGAGGATCATTTTTAGCACGAGCAGCAACTTGTGCTGAGCCATTGTTAATCAAGATATCAGGTGTATGAGCCAATACATAGCTCACCCCTTTAATAACTGCGTATCCCATTGTCACTCCTGCATCCGAGCCGGATATGAGATTCGAGCCTGTCGTCAGACTCGAATCGGTATTGATGAGAAGATATCAAGCTGACTTATCAGCTCGATGTGGCCTTTATGCTTCTACGGGTTCTTCGCGGTATTGTTGCATTTCCGCTTTAATCGCATCTACATCCAGTACCATTTCCATCATCCCAATCTGTTCTTCATAAACAGCTGGGTCGACAGCTTCTTTTATTGCGTCTTCAACCACGTGGTAACAAGAAAGTCCTAACTGGACTCCCGCCAATGGTCCTGCAAAAGTCGGATCACCTGTGGTGACAGTTTCACACGCGAGCCCAGAAGCTTCTGCTTCTGCACCACCAAGAATAACTATTACATTCTCGGCGCCGAACTCGTCGGCGAGTGCTTTAATCCGTTTTTGATTTTCAAGATCCATTGCGCCTGCGCTAGTTCAGACGAAACATTCTGTTGTAGAGAAAGCAACATGAGCACCGGTGGTCTTTATACAAGCTTCAATTGCTTGACCAGGTATGCCGTCGCGGTCTCCAAGAATGATCGCTGTTTTGGTAGCAAACACTTCTTTATTCACAATTACACCTCAGCTTCTGCTAAAACATACTTCCCAAATTGCTCACGATACCCTTTGATCTCTGCAATGATTGCATCAACATCAAGTACCATTTCCATCATGCCTATCTGCTCGTCATAGACGTCAGCATCAACATTATTTTTTATTTCCGGCTCAACCACATGATAACAAGAGAGTCCTAACTGGACTCCGGCTAACGGACCGGCAAAAGTAGGATCACCGTTGGTTACGGTTTCACAAGCAAGGCCTGAAGCTTCCGCTTCTGCGCCGCCAAGTACGATGAGAATATTTTCTGCACCAAACTCTTCAGCAAAACCTTTGATCCTCTTCTGGTTTTCCAGATCCATAGCACCTGCGCTGGTTCAGACGAAACACTCGGTAGTAGAGAACAAAACATGGGCACCAGCAGACTTAATACAAGCTTCGATTGCCTGTCCTGGTATTCCATCTCTGTCTCCTAAGATAATAACTTTCTTATCTTTGAGCATCGTTAACTCCGAAGGATTACAGATTACTAACTTACGTTGTAGTCAATTGCTTGATACAACCCCATTTTTACAAGCTGCTGATTTTATGAGTTATTACTGACTATGCTTGTTCACAAACAAAGCTTTCAATAGCATTCACAATATCTTCAACTTCTAATTCTTCACCAGAAAGGTGCGTTTGTTTCTCACCATTTTTGTAAAACACAAACGAAGGTAAACCCATCACTTTCTGTGCCATAGCCAAACGACGATTACCTTGAATGTTCAATTTACAGAACTTCATTTGCTCGCTGTATTTCGCTTCCATTTCAACCACATCGGGCATTAGCTCTTTACAACGTACGCAGCTTTCGCTCCAGAAATCGACCATCACAATGCCATCGACATTGACTTCAGAATCGAAATTCTCTTTGGTAAGTTCGATCATTGCTTTTCCTTAATACAAAGTTTCTAACTCATTTAGATCCTTAACATTTACACGCTTGGCTTCCTGCCCAGCGTCGAATCGAATAACAACCGGTATTTCAGATACATTAAACTGCTTAGCAATTTTCTGATTTTTGAAGATATCGATTGTGACAACGTTCTTACCAGCTTGACCTTTATTGTGTGTCTCTAGCTGATTGATAACATCAATACTGTCTTGGTTTTGTGGCGCCCAGAATGCAACCAATGCGGTGCCATCAAAATCGACAACTGCTTTACGCCAGTTATCTTCTTCTTCAATGTAACGGTCGGCAGCAACAGCAGCTACTGCACCATCACCCGCAGCAGTAACGACCTGTCGCAAGAATTTTTCAGTCACATCACCGACAGCATAAATACCGGGAATATTGGTCTCTTGCTTATCATTGGTCACAATGTAACCATGAGAATTCAAGTCAACCTGCCCTTTAATGAAGTCAGTTTTAGGCACTGTACCGACAAACATGAATACACCATCAGATTCGATATGGCTGATCTCACCAGTTTTAATGTTCTTCACATTGACGCCATTCACTAGCTCGTCGCCAGTGATTTCGTCTAATACTGAATTCCATACAAAATTGATTTTATCGTTAGCAAAAGCTTGTTCTTGAGCGGTGCGATCTGCTGCTAAAATACCGTGATCACGACGTACAATCATGGTGATTTTATTGACAAACTTGGTGAGGAAAAGGGATTCTTCAACAGCGGTATTACCCGAGCCAACAACCACAATATCCAGTTCTTCGAAGAAGTCAGCATCACAGGTTGCGCAATACGATACACCTTTACCACGGAATTCATTTTCACCCGGTACACCAAGAATCAATGGCGAGGCACCAGTGGCAATAATGATGCTTTTTGCCTGAAATACTTCACCCTTAGTGGTGGTTAAGGTTTTTAGGTAACCATCATCAGCAACGTCAATTTTATTCACAATACCTTTAGTGAATTCAACGCCGAATTTGTCACAGTGAGCACGGAATGCATCCATTAACTCTGGGCCCGTAGCAGACAGAATACCCGGATAGTTTTCCACCTCATCAGTTGTTGCTGCTTGACCACCCGCTTTACGTTTTTCTTCAATAATAAGCGTTTTCATTTTGCCACGAGCAGCATAAACACCGGCTGACATTCCGCCAGCACCACCGCCAATAATAATTACATCATAAAGCTCAGACATACCTTCACCGGTTTTAATTTAAAGCCTAATTTAATAGAAGCATTAAGTTTTTTGCTTAATGACTTCACCGAATTCGATCATCAAAAAAATAAGTATTGGTAGTAGCATTCGACATGACATTAAGCTAACCATTAAATACAACCCGAAATTAAAACTGGTGAATAATATTTCACACAATATTCAAAACGAAGAATAATATTCAATACACATAAGAAAACGTTACTAACACCTAACGATATCCCTCTAGCTTTAATATTAATTTCGTATCGATTTTATTGACTACACACCAACCTCTTACCAAGAATTGTGATTATAAATAGTAATCACTGTTTTTTTGTGACCAAAATCCGACTCCAGAATAAAACCCTATAAAAAGACAAAAAATATGACATTCAGCGCATAACGATATACATACCTTCACACTATATGTTTCATAACCCCTTAATTTATAGTTAGTTATGTGTTATTTTTGTTAATGGGTTTATGCATAAATGCGATAGAATATAATTCTAAAATTAGAAATGACTTTGTTTGTTTTTTTAAGCTTACTAATTTTTAATGTCCAAAATTAAAACCTCACACTTTTGGATTAGATTTACTAATACCAAAAATTAAAAAATATACCCTAATATAAAAAGAGATATAGAGAGGAAAATAAAAACCAGTGAAACATGAAATAAAAGATTAAAACATCATCATAACTCATGATATTGATCAGACTTGATGTACATCTTTACGCTGTCAACATTCCAATAAATGCCTTATTCACAGCGCAGTTAATGCTTGTAAATATCTATTTGGATGTAAATTAAAAGCTTAAGCTTTAATTAACCTGGTTATAAAAAGCAATATTTCACTATTGATAAACAAGTCACTTTAAAAGTGTGCTTTTTTATTAAATAAAACGATAATGCTCACACTTTAAATTTATTCCTTAATGCTAACCTCCCCACCGAAAACATCGATAACTTTCGGAGTGAAGCAATGGAAACGCTGCAATATACCAATGGCTGGCTTAACCTCAATGAAGATCGTATTAATGAGATCAATCAATTTTGTGAAGACTATAAACATTTCCTGAATAAAGGAAAAACTGAGCGTCAATGCGTCGCACTCTGTGTTAAACAGGCCGAAGAAAAGGGATTTCGTCCCATCTCTGAATTCAAACAATTAAACCCTGGCGATAAAGTCTACTTCGTAAACCGTAAAAAGAACGTCGCATTAGTTGTTGTAGGTAAACAACCAATCAGTGATGGTATTCGTTATGTAGTTTCTCATATTGATTCACCTCGTTTAGATTTAAAACCTAGCCCGATATATGAAAAGAGTGAACTCGCGTTAATGCGTACCCATTATTATGGCGGGATCAAGAAATACCAATGGGCCTCACGCCCTCTTGCATTGCATGGCATTGTTGCAACCAAGTCAGGACGAAATGTCGATATCGTCATCGGTGAGGATCCTCAAGATCCTGTCTTTACCATTCCAGATTTATTGCCTCACCTCGATAAAAAAGTACAGCGCGAGCGTACAGCAGCAGAAGTCCTAAAAGGTGAAGAACTGCAGATTATTGTTGGTTCTATACCAATGGAAGTGAATGACGACAAAATTAAAGACAAAGTGAAGCATCATATTTTAACCAAGTTATTTGAAAAATATGAAATTTCAGAACCAGATTTTATCTCTGCTGAACTAATGCTTGTACCCGCAGGTGAAGCTCGCGATGTCGGTATCGATGGGGGCTTATTAGGCGCGTACGGCCAAGATGATCGTATTTGTGCTTTTACATCATTAGAAGCGATTTTCGATATTGCAGTACCAGAACAAACTGCAGTCTGCTTCTTAGTGGATAAAGAAGAAATTGGCTCGTCAGGTTCAACAGGGCTCGAATCTCGCTATCTTGAATACTTTACTGGCGAACTTCTTATACGCCAACTTGGTAATCAATATAACGATCAAATGATGCGTCGTTGTTTATGGCAATCTTATGCTCTTTCTTCAGATGTAAATGCTGGCTTAAATCCATTATTTGAATCGGTTCATGATGTACAAAATGCCTCGAAGCTAGGCTATGGCTTGGTTTTAACCAAATACACAGGTCACGGTGGTAAAGCGGGTTCAAACGATGCTGATGCCGAGTATGTCGCTGCATTACGCCGCATGTTTGATGATAAAGAAATCAAGTGGCAATCAGGCTTATTAGGCAAAGTCGACGAAGGTGGTGGCGGTACCGTGGCTAAATATCTGGCGCATTATGGCATTAATACCATAGATGCAGGAGCGGCACTGCTTTCAATGCATTCACCGTTTGAACTTTCCTCTAAGTTTGACATTCATGAGCTCTACAAAGCCTATAAAGTTTTCTTTATTGATTCAATAAAGCCAACTGAATATTAAAAATGACATAGATTGTTAAGCCAAGGTGCCTACTAATCTATTAATAAACAGTGAATTGATAAAAGAAGAATTGATAAGCGGTAAATTGATAAGCAAGTAATTGATAAGAAAAATAAAGTCACGCTCAAAAAAGTAAACAAAAACATAATTAGAAACAAGAAGCTAAAAAGATAGCCTCATTGCATTGCAAAATGCTTTGAGGCTTTTCTTTTAAAAACTAACCACTTTATCGGCATTCAATGTCCATAAAGACAAATCATCCAGCGTGCCAATTTCTGCCCCTTCGAGCAAAGGTAAATCAGTCATACCACGCGCATCGGTACATGTTTTACACAGTTTTACTTGTGCACCTTGCGCCAATAAAATATCCAGCATTTGCTGAATATTGTAACCTTCACTTGGCTTCTGCTTCACTAACGCGCAGCTTACAGAATCTGACATAAGAAAAATCTGCAATTGTATTGCTTCATACTCTTGTTCGTTTAAATTGATTGCTAACCGTAATGCATTGAAAGAACGTTCTGAACCGTACGGCGCTTCATTCAGAATAAAGAGAATATTTTGCATGGTTGTTACTCGCTAAAAGGTAGCTTAGACATAAAACAATAATTGCTTTATACATTGTGCGGTATACTTTACGCCAAGTTGAACCTTAGCGTTCTGATTTAGCTCTAGTTTTTAATCAAAGGTACACATTTAGCAATGATGGATTTTGACGCGCTTCTTACCCTTTCTACAAACGGTAAAACCTTTGCCAATCCCCGACGTGTGGCTTTGCTCAAGGCAGTGCACGCTACAGGTTCAATTAGCCAAGGAGCTAAACAAGCAGGTATCAGTTATAAAGCCGCTTTCGATGCGATTAAAGACATGAATAGTCGATCGCAAGAACCACTGGTCACCAGTGAGAAAGGGGGAAAAGGTGGTGGTGGGGCTGCCTTAACGCATTTTGGAGAACGATTAGTACAAATGTATGAGTTGCTCGATAAGATTCAAGATATGGGCTTAAAAGCACTCAACGATGAAAATGCCCCACTCCATAGTTTGCTGGGTATTATGTCGAAGTTTTCTTTGCAAACGAGCGCTCGAAATCAATTGTTTGGCACAATCTGTGATATTCAACGCTATGAATTACATGATTTAGTCATTATTCAACTCGCTGGTAAGCATCGTATTTCTGCCACGATCACGCATGGCAGTACAGTGAGGCTACAGTTAGCTATTGGGAAAGATGTGGTTGCGCTGATCAAGGGGCCATCCATCACTGTTTTTAACGAGCAAGCATCAAAACTTGATTACGATAATCAGTTGAAAGGCACTATAAAAGCGATTAACCGGGATAAGACATCAGCAGAAATTACGGTTGGTTTAGGTGAGTCTGATGAAGTATGTGCATTAGTCGATAATGATAACCTCATTGAAACAAACACAAACATCAATACGCAGATCTATGCATGCTTCCATTCAACTCAAGTGATTATTGCCACCATGTGTTAATGCTCAGTGGAGCATTAACTTATCCAGCTTGGTATTAATTAGGGAACTCTAAAACACACATTTGCAACGGTGGGCTGTAGTTTTTGCCTTCCAATAGGCAGTCGGTAAAATGCTTGTAGTCTTCATATTGCAAAATACCTAACAGCACCACAGAGATAAGCATACCGACCATAGAAATGCGCATTAACCATTTCTTTTTTGTCTTCAACGAGAATAAAAATGCGATGACAGACACAGGAGCAAGCGATAATAGAAAAAACCATGTATTCATCGACAAAGCGATCATGACAAACTGCATTCCATTCAAGAACTGTTAAGGATTGTGATGGTAAGTCTTTTCCATCTATGAATTCAAAGGTATTCGTGTTTTTTTGCAAAGCTTTACAAAACACTGACAAAGATGAATCTACATTCATCGCCATCTTGTAACGTAATAGTGACAACTTCCGTTCTTCTTTTGACCATACCTCATTTGATATAAAACCGATCTAATAACCCGTTATAGCCATTTCTGATGCACTTATCTCCCCTTACAGAATCAACGCGTGTGATCCATAACTCCATTTATTCAGTTTAAGCATATTTGTTCTGATCTGAATCACATTTTGTAACAAACAAAAGTGCAAAACATCCAATTTAACTCTACATTTCACTCATCGAAACGTTTGCGTAATCGTTTCGATGAACAAAAAACGCGATTGAAAAGGATTTACCGCCAAGGCTGGCAACATACTTTAAGCATCACCATGACGAATAATTAAGGCGTAACCCATGAAAAAAAACGCACTCATCAACGCTGAATTGTCTTACGTTGTTGCCACTCTCGGCCATACTGATGAGATCACAATTTGTGATGCTGGCTTACCGATTCCTGATGAAGCGCAGCGTATCGATTTGGCTTTAATACCTGGCGTGCCAACTTTCATCGATACCGTTAAGGCGGTATTGGGCGAAATGCAAATCGAAGGCGTTGTTATGGCCGAAGAATTTGCTCAAGTAAGCCCAGACCTACACCAAGCCTTGGTTACACTGATTCGTAATGAAGAATTGTTATGCGGTAAAAAAATCACCTTGTCTTACGTGAGCCACGAAGCATTTAAAGTGCATACGCAAGATAGTAAAGCTGTAATTCGCACAGGTGAATGTACACCTTATGCGAACGTAATTTTCCAATCAGGTGTTGTCTTTTAACACACCTACTCTCGGAATAATCGCAAGGAACTGACATGAACCAGCCAATTTTAGAACTTAAAGGCATTGAAAAAGCATTCCCTGGTGTAAAAGCGCTAGATAATGCTTGTTTGAATGTTTACCCAGGCAAGGTAATGGCTTTAATGGGTGAAAATGGTGCCGGTAAGTCGACGCTTATGAAGTCCTTAACTGGAATCTATGCGATGGATGCGGGTGAAATTCGCTATCAAGGAAAAGTCGTTAACTTTGATGGTCCTCGCCACTCTCAAGAAGCTGGTATCAGTATTATTCACCAAGAACTAAACCTGATCCCTGAATTAACCATTGCTGAGAATATCTTTCTTGGCCGAGAAAAAACCAATGCATTTGGTGGCATTAAATGGACAGAAATGTTCAGTGAAGCCGATGCTCTACTTAAGCGCTTGAACGTAAAACACCACTCCCGCCAGTTATTGGGAGAGTTAAGCCTTGGTGAGCAGCAAATGGTCGAGATTGCGAAAGCCTTATCTTTCAAATCTCAAGTCATCATTATGGATGAGCCAACCGATGCACTAACAGATACCGAAACTGAATCGCTGTTTAAAGTGATTAATGAGTTGCGTGACGAAGGTTGTGGCATTGTCTATATCTCGCACCGCTTAAAAGAAATCTTCGAAATCTGCGACGACATTACCGTATTACGAGACGGAAAATTCATTGGTGAACGCGCTGTAGCCGATACCGATGAAGATGGCTTGATCGAAATGATGGTAGGCCGTCGCTTAGATGAGCAATACCCTCGTATTGATGTGCGCCACGGTGAAACCTGCCTTGAAGTAACAAATCTGACTGGTGCTGGTGTCAATAATGTCAGCTTCAAACTGGATCGCGGTGAAATTTTAGGTGTATCAGGCTTAATGGGTGCCGGTCGTACCGAATTAATGAAAGTGATTTACGGTGCCCTAAAGCGAGAATCAGGCGATATAAAACTTAACGGTAAAACCATTAACCCTGTAACCCCACAAGATGGCTTAGCGAACGGAATTGCGTATATATCGGAAGACCGTAAAGGTGATGGGCTGGTACTTGGATTATCGGTAAAAGAGAACATGTCGTTATGTTCACTCGAGCAGCTCTCTAAAGGTGTTCAGCTGAATCATTACGAAGAAGTGACAGCGGTGGAAGATTTCATCCGCTTATTCAACATCAAAACCCCAACCCGTGATCAAATCATTGGCAACCTCTCTGGTGGTAACCAACAGAAAGTCGCCATCGCCAAAGGGTTAATGACCCGTCCGAAAGTCTTAATTTTGGATGAGCCAACCCGTGGTGTTGATGTAGGGGCAAAGAAAGAGATTTATCAACTCATCAACCAATTTAAAGCTGAAGGCATGAGCATCATCTTAGTTTCTTCTGAAATGCCAGAAGTACTGGGAATGAGTGACCGCATCATGGTGATGCATGAAGGCCGTATCAGCGGTGAATTTATGGCAACCGATGCCGATCAAGAAAAATTACTGGCCTGCGCGGTAGGTAAAACCATCGAGCAGAACAACGAGGTAGCAGCATGAGCAGCAACGCGATGACCAAAACAGACGATCCAAAAAACAAACTAGGTAAAAAGCTGTTCACTAAAGAATGGTTAATTGAACAAAAGTCACTGATCGCATTGATCTTATTGATTGTTGTTGTGTCTTTTCTTAACCCCAACTTCTTTACTGTCGACAACATTTTAAATATTCTTCGCCAAACCTCAGTCAATGCCATTATCGCAGTAGGTATGACGCTGGTTATTTTGACCGCAGGTATCGACCTCAGTGTGGGGTCTGTATTAGCACTTTGTGGTGCATTTGCCGCCACTATGATTGGTCTTGAAATTCCAGCCATCATTGCTGTACCTACAGCCCTACTAGCAGGTGCTGCTTTAGGTGCTATCAGCGGGGTCATTATAGCCAAAGGTAAGGTACAAGCGTTTATTGCCACCTTAGTAACCATGACATTACTGCGTGGTGTCACCATGGTTTACACCGATGGTCGCCCTATTTCTACTGGCTTTACAGAGGTAGCAGATGGCTTTGCATGGTTCGGTACAGGTTACGCAATGGGTATTCCTGTTCCTATCTGGCTAATGGTTATTGTATTCGCTTCAATCTGGTATTTATTGAATCACACTCGCTTCGGTCGTTACATCTACGCACTGGGCGGTAATGAATCAGCAACTCGCTTATCAGGCATTAACGTAGATCGCGTCAAGATTGGCGTCTACGCTATCTGTGGCCTGTTAGCAGCCCTTGCTGGCATCATTGTAACCTCTCGTCTTTCATCTGCTCAGCCAACCGCTGGCATGGGATACGAACTGGATGCGATTGCTGCTGTAGTATTGGGTGGTACCAGCCTTGCTGGTGGTAAAGGTCGCATTATGGGCACACTGGTTGGTGCGCTTATTATCGGCTTCTTAAACAATGCACTAAACCTGTTAGACGTGTCTTCATACTACCAAATGATTGCAAAAGCAGTGGTAATCTTGCTTGCGGTACTGGTAGATAATAAAAATAAGTAATTCGAAAACATAAACCTCTGAGTATTGGCACAATAAACACCCCCAACCCTTTGTTTATTGTGCCTAACAAACTGACCCGAAATATATAAGGAATATAGAATGAAAAAGTTAGCAACCCTAATCTCTGCTGCTGTTCTTTCGGCCTCTTTCAGTACGACTGCATCTGCGCAAGACACTATGGCAATGGTTGTTTCTACGCTTAATAACCCATTTTTCGTCACCATGAAAGAAGGCGCTGAAGCGAAAGCAAAAGAGCTGGGCTACAACCTGATTGTTCTTGATTCTCAGAATGACCCAAGCAAAGAACTGTCTAACGTTGAAGATCTGACGGTTCGTGGCGTGAAAGCCATTTTGATTAACCCAACCGATTCAGATGCTGTATCGAACGCGATTCGTATGGCGAACCGTTCAAATATCCCAGTACTAACACTTGACCGTGGTGCAAGCCGTGGTGAAGTCGTAAGCCACATTGCATCTGATAACGTTGCTGGTGGTGAAATGGCGGGTAAATACATCATGGAAAAAGTGGGCGAAAAAGCGCGCGTTATCCAACTTGAAGGCATCGCTGGTACGTCTGCAGCACGTGAACGTGGTCAAGGCTTCATGCAAGCTGTAGATACCTACAAAATGGATCTGCTAAGTAGCCAGCCTGCTGATTTTGACCGTACTAAAGGTCTTAACGTTATGGAAAACTTGCTAGCAGCAAACCCTGATGTTCAAGCGGTATTTGCACAAAATGATGAAATGGCACTCGGTGCACTGCGTGCTGTTCAAGCGTCTGGTAAAGATATCCTGATTGTTGGTTTTGATGGTACTGAAGATGGCCTTGCTGCGGTTAAACGCGGAATGCTTGGCGCGACAATTGCCCAACAGCCAAGTCTAATTGGTGCTCTTGGTGTCGAAACAGCCGTCAAGGTACTAAAAGGGGAATCAGTTGAGAAAAGCATTCCTGTACCTCTAAAAGTGATTACTGAGTAATCAATACCATGGTGAGTATCTAGGAATGCGTTTCTAGATACTCTTCTTTCTTACACTTACTTCCCCACAGAACAGAATACATCGTTTAATGTCTGCCTGATATTGCAGTATTAACCCATATATTTTGGTAAAGAACACAATAAGAAAGGTTTTGTATGAATAAGTTAGTTGTTCTAGGTAGCGTTAACGCTGATCATGTTCTTCAGGTTGCTTCTTTTCCTCGCCCAGGCGAAACGTTACACGGTCACAGCTATTGTGTTATTCCTGGCGGCAAAGGGGCAAACCAAGCCGTTGCTGCTGCTCGTTTAGGCGCAGACATTGCCTTTATCGCGAGTGTCGGTGACGACAGTTTTGGTCACCAAATGTTAGAAGCATTTGCCAATGAAGGGATGAATACCGAAGCAGTAATGGTTGAAGAAAACATGCCGACAGGTATTGCGATGATTCAAGTTGCAGCTACGGGTGAGAACAGCATTTGTATTTCAGCTGAAGCAAATGCGTGCTTAACCGCTGAACGTATTAAGCCTCATCACGCCTTAATTGCCAATGCTAATACGTTACTCATGCAATTAGAAACACCAATAGAAACCATTGAAGCTGCAGCCACAATTGCGAAACAATCTGGTACAAAAGTAGTATTAAACCCTGCACCAGCGCAACCATTAACAGATGACTTATTGCAACTTGTTGATATGATTACGCCCAATGAAACTGAAGCTGAACTGCTAACAGGCATAAAAGTCGAAGACATGGCATCTGCGCAACAAGCGGCTGATGCACTTCATGCCAAAGGGATCAAATGTGTAATGATCACATTGGGCAGTAAAGGGGTTTGGATTAGCCAAGACGGTAAAGGCCAACAAGTTGAAGGTTTCCGTGTTGATGCTACAGATACAACTGGTGCTGGCGATACATTCAATGGTGCTTTATTAACTGGTTTACAAGCAGGTCGTAAAATGGATGACGCAATCCGTTTTGCACATGCAGCCGCTGCAATTTCAGTAACACGTATGGGTGCTCAAACATCTATTCCACACTTAAGTGAAGTAGAACGATTTCTTACTGAGCACAGCTAAATAGCAATTAAATCTGAATCGCAGCGCGTATTTATACCAACTTGGATAAGTAAATGCTCATAAACTTATTTAGGTTGGTATTACGTTAAGTTTATGTTTTAAGTAGTAAGCTGCGATCAGACATTGAGTCAGGGAGAGTTTAATGGCGACAATTAAAGATGTTGCAAAACATGTGGGGGTTTCTACTTCAACAGTCAGCCACGTACTCAACAAAACACGCTTTGTCAGTGAAGATATATCGACTCGCGTATTAGCCGCAGTAGACGAGCTGAACTACGCACCTTCTGCGCTGGCTCGTAGTTTAAAAGTAAAAAATACACGTACTTTTGGTATGCTCGTCACCACCTCAACAAATCCATTTTTTGGTGAAGTAGTCAAAGGTGTTGAACGTCGGTGCTATGAACACGGCTATAACCTGATTCTCTGTAATACCGAAGGCGATATAGCTCGCATGCATTCCAACCTTGATACCCTGCTACAAAAGCGGGTAGATGGTCTGCTTTTAATGTGCAGCGAAGTCGACAATGAAGAATTCAATTTATTCGCTCGTCACCAGCCAGTACCGACCGTTGTCATGGACTGGGGCCCTATTGATTTTCCAAGTGATAAAATTCAAGACAACTCACATCACGGTGGCTATTTAGCAACCCGTCATCTTATTGCTCAAGGTCACACTCAAATTGGCTGTTTAACCGGCCCATTAGACAAATTACCGGCTCAGCAACGCTTGTCTGGTTTTGTTCAAGCAATGGAAGAAGCTGGATTAACAATCAACAAAAGTTGGATAGCATCGGGTAATTTCGAATGTGAAGGTGGTGAAAAAGCATTTGAAGATCTCTACGCAAGAGGCCGTTTACCGACAGCACTTTTCGTTTGTAACGATATGATGGCAATGGGCGTCATTAATACTGCCAATAAAAAAGGTATTTCTGTACCTAGCGATATCTCCATTGTGGGTTACGATGATATCAAGCTGGCTAAATACATAACGCCATCGTTAACAACTATTCATCAGCCCAAGCACCGGTTGGGTCAACAAGCCGTCGATACGTTACTTGATAAAATTCAAAGCCAACGTGAAACTAACCTAATTATCCAACTTGAGCCCACATTAGTAGAACGAGACAGTGTCAAAAAGATGTAGCCAGTTTCTGCTTATGATTAGTAACAAATAGTATATTCTTCATTTTTTAGATATAAAAAAAGCAGGTTTATGGTGATAAGCCTGCTTAAAGTTTTAGCACATCGTTACTTTTATTATTATTAAATCACTAGGCCACCATCGATCTTCAAGGTTTGCCCTGTGATAAATGATGAACGTTCACTCGCAAGGAACAATGCCCCTTCCGCTATATCTGTTGGTTTGCCCATTCGTTTAAGTGGCGTTTTATTTGTCATGTAATCCAAGACTTTTTCTGGTAAATCTTTGGTCATTGGCGTTTCGATAAAGCCAGGTGCTATGCAGTTAGCGCGAACCTGAGCCCCTTTACGAGAAAATTCTTTCGACCAACCTTTCGTCATGGCGATAACACCACCTTTGGTTGCCGCATAGTTACTCTGACCAATATTGCCATCAGTACCCACAACTGAAGACATAGTAATAATAGAACCAATACCATTTTCAATCATAATGGGCGCAATAGCTTGTGTCATATTGAAAACCCCTTTCAGGTTCACATCAGCCACCATATCCCATTCTTCTTCGGTCATTTTATCAATAAGGTTATCACGCGTTATACCTGCATTATTTACCAGCACATCAATATGACCAAATTCGGCCTTAATACTTGCTATTGCCACACCGATAGATTTTCTATCACATACATTGAGCTCTAAAGCACGCACATTGTTGTATGCTGATTCAAGATCTGCCATTACTGACGCATTCATATCGCATGCAAAAACCATTTTTGCATCATTTTGTGCGAAGGTTTCTACAATACTACGTCCAATTCCTTGAGCACCACCAGTCACTATACAAACTTTATTAGTTAACATGATTTTATTCCCTTTTAATATCAATCAAAAAGCATTGTTGATGCACACTTTGGTATACACAACGAAATCTAACAACACAGTAAGTGCCTATGCACTAAAGATCCTTTTGGTTCATTTTAAATGATTAAATCCAAATGATTACCACCAAAGGTGCAAAACTGCTTTGCAATATCGAAACTGAATAGCGCAACACATCTGCAATAGCGTGCATAGAATAAATTTGATATAAGTATATACATAGTACATACAAATAAATTGATCTCAGTACCATTACTAAACAGGATGTTAAATGCTCAACAAGGTTGTCTTTTTTTTGCATGTCGTCAGAAGTGGGTCACTAAGTGAAGCGGCAAAGCAGTATGGTATTTCAGCATCAGCAGGAAGCCGATGGTTAAATGAACTCGAAGAAAAAATGGGCGTAGGCTTAGTAAAACGTACTACACGAAAAATAAGCCCAACTCAGGCAGGTCTGCACTTGTTTGAGCAATTTAGCACCATAAACAACCAAATTAATGATGTTTTCAATGAAGTTCAAAATTTAAGTAATGAAGATAAAGGGACAATTAAAATTGCAAGTACTCCCCTATTTGCAAAACATTTTTTAAGCCAGATTATTGGTGAATATGTTCATGAGAACCCTTTTATTAATTTTGTTGTAATTGAAACAGCTTTCGATGTCGATCATGTACATGATGTCGATTTCGCGATTCGTGCAAACGCAACTTATCGTGGCTTTCAAAATAAAGATAGTTTACTGGTTAAACGCACCTTATTACGTGAACCTCTTACCGTTTGTTGCTCTCCAAGCTATATCAAAAAGTACGGCGAACCTATTTACCCCCATGATTTAACAAAACATTTATGCTTGTATGCCACCACGCTAGTAGGGGGTAATAAATGGTTTTTTGAACAAGATGGGGAATATAACACGGTTGAAATATCGCAAACAGTAGAAGCTGACGACAGCGAAATACTTAAAAATATTGCACTCGCAGGCGGAGGAATTGCGTATTTACCTTACAGCCTAATTCAGCGTTCTGTTGCACAGGGAAAGTTAGTCCCCATTTTGAATAATTATATCAGCAGCGAATTTGAATTAAGTTTATATTTTAAACCCAGAAAGCATATGCCCGCCCGTTGTGCAAACTTTAAAGATTTTTTGATTCAACGAGTTGAAGAGATCTCTCTCGAAAAGAAAGAAAAGGAAGCAAATAAGAAAGCAGAGTCAAACTGCAGTTTAAGCACACAGATTATATGAGAAAGCCAGAATGACGTATTCTGGCTTTTAGACGCTGCCATCAATAATTAAAGCAGTATTAAAGTAGCCTTAGGAAATATTTCCTTTGTAATAAGGATTCAACGCGCACTTGATACGTTTTAGTAAAACTAAAGCCGTTACACGCCCCCAGCCAAATAAGATCTGTTGGTGCAGGCGGAAAATCGTATCGTAAAGATTGCGAACAAATCGGCCACGTAAGATCAGTTTATTATTCATCAAGCTGCCCACGGCGTAATCGTGCCCTACCGCAATCACCATACCACCATCGTTAAAAATAAAAGGTTTTAGCGCCTTCCCTTTTAATAAACGCTTAAACTGGCGTGCCAGATGTCCTGCAGCTTGATTCGCTGCCTGTGCTCGTGGTGGTACAAACGAGCCATCCGCTTGTGGACATTCCGCACTATCACCCAACACGAAGATTGCATCATCAAGTGTCGATTGCAGGTTAGCATCAACTTTGAGCTGATTTAAGCGATTGGTTTCGAGTCCATCTAACTGAGTTAACCACTCAGCACACTTGATCCCTGCCGCCCACATTTGTAGATCAGCGACAATTATTTCCCCTTCTGCAGTCACTAATTTTCCAGCTTCTGCACGTTGCACTCGGGTATTAGTACGCACTGTTATCCCTTGCTTTTCGAGCGCTTTTTGCACTTTTTCTGACATACATTCAGGACCAGCAGGCAATACTCGATCAGATGCTTCTATTAAGGTAATAGCTAGCTCTGAGCCATGACGATAGCGTTGCAACTTAGCACTGACTTTAGCCAACTCTGCCGCTAGCTCCACCCCTGTAGCACCCGCACCAACAATAGATAAATGGTGCTTACCTTCCGCCCTGAGTAACGGATTAATTTGCTCCCAAGCAAGTTGAGCTTGCAACGAGGAATCAAGAAACAGACAGTGATCACTTACACCTGGTGTTTTAAAGTCGTTACTCACAGCCCCAACAGCAATCACTAGATAATCATAATCAAGCAAAGATTCTGCACCATTTTCATTGCGTAATTGGAGTGTCTTCGTTGTTCGGTCTAAACTTGACATCGCAGCTTGAACATACTGATAGTCATTACAACGGGCATGCTGTAAGTAACTTACCGCATCCAGTTCAGCATCAAAGGTACCCGCAGCGATTTCATGTAGACGAGGCTTCCAATAGTGGTGAGT
This sequence comes from Photobacterium frigidiphilum, assembly GCF_003025615.1. Lineage (GTDB taxonomy): Bacteria > Pseudomonadota > Gammaproteobacteria > Enterobacterales > Vibrionaceae > Photobacterium > Photobacterium frigidiphilum. The sequence goes on from NZ_PYMJ01000013.1 coordinate 85,936, forward strand.
GGAAGGTTCAACCAGAATAATTTCATGAGTATCGCGACGACCAAAGCTTCTACCTAGACGAGTTACCAGCTCTAGACCTGCGGCACCGCCTCCCACAACAACAATTTTTGACATAGTATGCTCTACCATTTTAACGCCAGTCTGTTGGCGTTTGGAAATCTGATAACTCGTCATAACAACGAGCAATTATGTGATGTGGGTATTATATTGATACCAAATGAAATGATAATCCGCTGTTTCATCAAATGACTATTACCAAAATGAAACAATGCTAAAGAACAAAGTATAAAAAGCAATCAGCAATAAATAGAAATACAAATAAAAAATCCCGCCGGGCATACACCCGGCGGGATAAAAGTTAGTACATAGCAATATGAAAGGCTTTACTGATTTAGGTGACTCGCATGAAAACGTAAATGCTGTTCAATAAAGCTACTGATCAAGTAGTAACTATGGTCATAGTCTACATGTTGATTTAACTCTAGTGGGTATCCACTTGCTTTAGCGGCATCAGACAATTTCTTGGACGTGAGCTGATCGTCAAGGAAGCCATCGCTCTCGCCTTGGTCAACCCGTGCTGGCACAAAATGTTTGGCTTTACGCATCAAAGCACAAGTATCATAGCTCGCCCAGCTTTCACGATCTTGACCAAGATAAGCCGTAAATGCTTTTTGTCCCCAAGGCACATCCATCGGGTTACTGATCGGACTAAATGCAGATACTGACTGATAGCGTTCTGGATTGCGCATTGCTATTACCAGTGCTCCATGCCCTCCCATTGAGTGACCGGAAATCGCACTTTTTTCATTTATCGGAAAATGTGTTTCAATCAATTCTGGCAGTTCATCAACCACATAATCATACATCTGATAATGTCGATTCCATGGTGCCTGCGTTGCGTTAACATAAAAGCCAGCCCCCTGACCTAAGCCATGATCTACATCATCGACAATATCATCACCTCTTGGGCTCGTATCCGGTGCCACAATGGCGACCCCAAGTTCGGCAGCAAGGCGCTGTACACCCGCTTTTTGCATAAAATTTTCGTCAGTGCAGGACACATCAGAAAGCCAGTAAATCACTGGTACCTTTTTTCCACATACAACCTGTGGTGGCAAAAAAATGGCAAACTGCATAGTGCAATTTAAGATATTTGAGTAATGGCTGTATTGTTTATGCCAACCACCAAAAGACTTATTTACACTAATATTTTCAATTGTCATTTTTCTATCTCTTTGCACTGAGTTGTCCCTCTCGTCTCATAGAGTAAAAGGAACTTAAAAACCAAAAGCGGTTACTTTACCGATGTGAATTCAAAGGAAGTTATATGTCCTGTTTCAATAGGACTCATTATATTACTTTCACTAAAGATGATAATCGGCTAAAAAAACAAATTACTTTTACTATCAGGTAATAATAATAACTGGTTTTATCTTCACAGTTTGAACAAGGAGAACGATCCGCTTCAGTAATTTTTCCGCGTAAAATTGCTTGCTTTTATTTCAATGAAGACGATAATCCAATCAATATTGAATTATTTTTACGTGGTAGTAATAATGTTTAACTGGGAAGGAGTCAGTGAGTTTGTCGCTGTTACTGAGACTGAAAGCTTTACCGCAGCATCAAAACGACTGGGGATTTCAACAGCCCAAGTTAGTCGTCAAATCAGTGCGTTAGAAAAAAGATTATCTGCTAAACTGTTTTACCGTACTACCCGAAAAGTGTCTGTAACCGATGTTGGTCGCGTTTATTACCAGCACTGTCGACAAGTTCTAGACGGGTTAGATGAAGCTGAAAGAGCAATCAGTAATTTGCAAAGCTCGCCTCAAGGGAAATTAAAAATTACGGCTCCCATTACCTATGGTGAAGGTACTGTTGCACCGTTAATAAACGATTTCACTCTTCAATATCCCGATCTTGAGGTTAACCTACAACTATCAAATCAAAAAGTTGACTTAATCGACGAAGGATATGATTTAGCGATTCGCCTTGGTCAACTGGAAAATTCTTCTATGATGGCCAAAAGGCTGGGATCTCGTACCCAATATGTTTGTGCTTCAGAAAAATATCTCTCGACCCATGGTGTCCCTTATTCATTATCTGAACTCAATCATCATAATTGCCTTCAAGGAACACTCGACTATTGGCGTTTTCAAGAAAATGGCAAACACCGTAATATTCGAATTAAAGGCAACCTTCGTTGTAACAGTGGCCATGCACTAACTGATGCAGCCCTAAAAGGACTTGGTATTGTTCAACTGCCTGACTATTACGTACAAGAATATATCGACAATCAACAGCTCATACCATTGTTGACCCAATTTACCGAGAGTGATGATGGGATCTGGGCGCTCTACCCACATAACCGTCACCTATCACCTAAAGTACGTATGCTGGTTGATTTCCTGAGCGAGCAACTAAACTAACAGCGTAAAATTGGACTAATCAAAAAAAGGCTCCAAAGAGCCTTTTTTATTATTTGCTATTCGCAATATGTGTTGCGATTGCATCCATTAATACAGGAGAAAGACAATCATAAGGTTCTAAACCTTGCGATTGTAATTGCTTACGTATTGCCCCCATATCTTCAGGGTTTGTTCCTGTTTCTATAATTGATGATACAAACGCTGCGAACTCAGGTGCTGACCAACCTTTTTCTGCTGATAGTTCAGTATGAATAAAGTCTAAGCCAAAGAACGGGTGATCGGTATTGTCAATTCGACCATACATGTGCACACCACAATCCTTACAAGCAAATCGCTTAATGGCTGCACTCTCGTCAACAACCTGAAGTTTCGACTCATTATTGGTCACTTTCAGGTTATCTCTTGGTATTACTGCAACCTGTGAGAACAAACTATCGTTAGGCTTCCAACACTTAGAGCAACCACAAACATGGTTATGAGCACTTTGCCCTTTTATCTCAACAGTAACTGTATTTGAACGACAATGGCATTTTAAAACGCCGCCCTCAAAATTATCTGATGTTGGTTGGATGCCGTTATCAACATTAGGATGAATATGCACACCATTCGAAGAGCAGAATGCCGCTTTATATTTATTAACTATTTTATTTATCATGGTAATACCTTAAATATTATGCTTGTGGTGCAAATTCAGGAGCTGCTTTTCGGTGAGCGGTATAAATTGCTTCACCATCACTTTCAGCGTCAAAAATAACAGATACATTAGGAGAAAATAAAATAACATCACCAACTTCAGCAATATATTTATTACCTTGTTGATCACGCATTACAATTTTGCCTTTTGTGACCACTTTATATTCTACAGAATCATAAAGATATTCAAACTCAATGCCTGGTTCCATAATGAAGTGACCAATCGTTAATGCATTTGAGTTATTTGTCACTGCAACTTCAGCCATTTCGCTTTTTAAGCCATCAACTTCAAGAAGTTTACTTAAATCATTCAGTTTAAATGAACCTGATTTTAATAGAGTGATACCCGGTTTATCAGATAGAGCCGTCATTTTTTGTTCCTTTATTTATGCTTTATACCAACCATAGAGAAAAATAATAATATTATGTGATTGGTATTTTCATGAAGTCCCTAAACGGAACACTATTCAAATATTGAGCAATACTTTTAACTTGGGTATAAGTACGTAATCTTTAGCGATTACTCACACCGTGGAACGCACTGCGTGAAAATTCAGCACCATCAACGGTTACAGCTTTATATTGAATAGAACGTGAGCTATTTAATGGTAATGGAATAAATACACGCCCATTTTCATCAGTGCTAAATGATTGATTTAGTTGAGTCAACTTAGGAGTTGTAACTACTGCATTCTCTTCTGCTACACCATTTTTAGATACCGTAACCCACGAACCATTTTTTGTATCTACGATATTAATATCAGCTAACGTTGCCGCTGAAAATAAAACCAACAACGTAGAAATAGAAACATTTAACTTTTTCATTATTTACCTTAATTATAAAGTGGTGTCTAGCACTTAATGCATTACGAATCACCTTCGACATCAAATCTATATATCATAGAATTTGTCGATCTTGTTCAGCATTACAGTAGACAGAATTAATATGCATATTGCATTACTATTAAATAAACATCAGAGCGTTTATTTATGCTCTTCGTTTTGATGGAGCGATTATGCTTCATTCCATCATTAGTGATAATCTACCTTTTAGATAAATGACTTTTACCATAATGTAATAATGTCGATAAACATGGTGATAAACACAGACTTAGCCTATATAGCGAAACATTCAAATAGTACAAAATCATTCATCAGCATCATTATTAATAGCTGCATGTAATAAAAAATTTAACTTTCGGCAGCACAAAGCAGTAAAGAGAGCAACAAACTACGACAAATAATAACATTGTTAAATCGCAGTATAAATTTCGTTCAATTCTATCTCTAATATTAAGAACGTGCTTCCTATACACAAAACATCAAACTTTTCACGTTAATAATTCTAAGCATGGTGTTTAATAAAAATGAACATAATGTCATTCCATAAAGTGCTATTTTTTTTAGGTCTCGAAGTGTTTCTTGTTTTATATAGCAGGTAAGTTATGTCCAATTTAAAACTTTTCAATGAACTATTAAGCCCAGCCGATATTCAAATCAACGGTAAACGTGATTGGGATATCAGGCTTCATGACGAGGCTGCACTAGATAGGATTCTTGTGGATGGTTCATTAGGGTTAGGTGAAACTTACATGGATGGTTTATGGGATTGCGACAAAATTGATGAATTAATCAGTCGTATCACCAAGCACGATTTAGAAGGTAAATTAGGCCTTAAAGCCAAGCTATGGCTAGGTGCTCATCTTGGGCGAAATAAGGTTGTAAGTTTATTTAATAAGCAAAGTGTAACGCGATGTAGTAAAGATGTGCCCTTTCATTATGACCTAGGCAATGATTTATTCCAAACGATGTTAGATGATCGAATGACGTACACGTGCGGTTACTGGAAACATGCGGAAGATCTCAACGAAGCCCAAGAATCGAAGCTCGATTTGGTTTGCCGTAAAATGGGGCTAGAACCTGGTATGCATGTATTAGACATTGGTTGTGGGTGGGGAAGCTTCATGAACTACGCCGCTGAGCATTATGGTGTTATATGCCATGGTTTAACCCTTTCTAAAGAACAAATGGTTCTGGGTATGAAAAAGGTACGTGACAAGCGATTGCCTGTTAATTTCATTCTTCAAGATTACCGAACCTACTCGCCAGACATTTCATACGATCGTGTTGTGTCTATTGGCATGATTGAGCATGTCGGCCCTGAGAATTACAAAGAATTTTTCACGTGTGCAAACCGATTCCTTAAAGACGACGGAGCATTCTTACTCCATACCATCGGCACCCCAAAATCTCAAAACGAAACGGATCCTTGGATTGATAAGTACATATTTCCCAATGGCGTGATCCCATCAATCACTCAATTAAGTTCCGCTATGGAAAATAAGTTTAACGTTGAAGACTTGCACAACATAGGGCCTGACTATGATAAAACATTGGTCGCTTGGTGCCATAACTTTGAAGAAAGATGGGGAGAAATTTCACATAGGTACGATGAAACATTCTATCGAATGTGGCGTTACTACTTACTATCGTGTGCGGGGGCGTTCCGTAGCCGTAGCTTAAGTGTATGGCAAATGGTCTTAACGAAAGAAGGGGCCGAATTACCGCAATACGCCAGAGCCGTGTAATACCATTCTGGATAAGTAAATGGTCAGATAATTGCGCAGGAAAAATTGATAATAACAAGGCAGAAATTGAAGTAACTAGTTATTCTAATTATAAAATTTCTAACGTAGTTAGAAGCAGTTTTAACCAGCAAGAATGATCAGATACTTGTCTAGATTGGTATAAGAGAAAAAGGGGCGAAAAACGCTAACAGTAAACCTTAATATTGCTATTAAGTGTGTCGGTTCGATGCGTTGTCGCCTCACAGAAGCCCTGCCTAAATAATAAATTTGAGGAAGAAACGCCATGGAATCGACCGTTGTACTGTTAGTCGAGCTAGGAAACTCAGCGATTTATTCAACGAATGTGAGTACTAGAACCCACAAGCTTAATACTCATTTAAAACAGTCCCGCTATAGCGCTATCGATGAATTACTAACATTAAGCAACATTGCCGCGAAAGGCTCAGTGATTCTTAAGGATATCCAAGTCCGAGAGCAATCAGGCGATCATACTGAATTTACAATCTATGTTAGTTATCTTCCTGCATTCATTGATGTCGCTGTTGAAGCCGAACGTAATAAGCACGGGTTCTCTTACTATGTCGAGGTCGCTGGTGTCGGCCATGAGTACTCAGCGAGTCACGCGGTAAAAGCCCGAGATATTGCCCTGATGTCGCTTAGAACACATAAACCAGACATTAAAGACTTCGAAATAACTCTTATAGATAAAGAAACTGAGAAAATGCCATCAGAGATCGAGCTCAATGAGTTCTCTAGTGTCTATATGACGGCGAGGGTTATCGTATGACTTTCCATTCGTTTATGGACGTAATGCATTACTTTTTAATGGCTGCCTTTTTCATCATTATTGCTGCCAGCGTGGCGATCAAAATTGAAAATAAAAGAAGTAGAGATTAGTTCATCAGCTGACATTCATTATCCAAACGGAGCATCGCCCCCCTTTGGGAAAATGCCACAATGAGGACGCGAACAATGAGCCCTTTAATAATAATTTTAGAAACGCAGCAAGACATAGATGCGAATACCGACGAGTTGATGAGCATCTTGTCTCATGCTGCCATCGGAGTCAGTCTGAATAAACCGCTTAACCGAGGGCGCTGGTTAGAAGCTTATTTCATCAAAATGTTACCATCTTTAAACCCTAACGGACTAGCATTCAAGGTGGTACAAGGCTGTCGCAAGGAATCAACCAGCAATAAACTAGCAAGGTGTTTTGAAACCTTCTACGAATTTTATTGGGGCACACGACCATACCGTGCAGCGCGACCATTACCCGGAAAGATTAATAGAGCGCATAATCGAATCCGGGAATATTCACGAATTAAAAAAGCAGTTATTGGTGAATCGACACAAGCTCGCCCTCTTGGTTGCGTTAGTCACTTAGTCGGTCATATCGAAAAAGCCTCAAACCATTACTGATTCAAGGCTTTCTCATGGCTTACTAATAAAGATTGGTGAGCCATTTATCATGGTGGAAAATATTGTAAATTCTTCATCAAGGTGAAAGAAACTCAGCTGGCATGCTCCATCTTGGTCGATATCGCTATTCGGTTCCAAGCATTGATAGTGACAATTTGCATCATACACTGTGCGGTCGCAGTCTCGCCCAGTAATTCAATACAGCGATTATAAGTAGCTTCAGGCAAACCCTGATCGGCAATTAACGTCATCTCGTCAGTCATTGCCAATACCGCACATTCTACATCACTAAACAACGGCGATTCTTGCCATGCGGCTAATGCCATTAAACGCTGTACGTCGATACCACTTTTTTGAGCAACAGGAGTGTGCATTTGAATACAATAGGCGCAGTTATTGATCATCGATGTGCGCAGTTTAATCAGTTCTTTCAAGGTAGTAGGCAGTTCAGAGCCTGACACATAGTTTTCTAACCCCATCATCGCTTCAATTGCTTTTGTTTGTAATCCACTAATATCAATACGCTTTTGCATTCTTATCTCCTCAATTGGTTACACTCTTTTAGATATGTAAACGGTCAAATATTTTCGCAGACAGGCCTCTTGTTGAGCTCCCCTGCTGATTCAATAAGGACATTGTGCAGAATTCGACTGAGAGATAGAATGCCGCTATTATCTGCAATAGTTTTGCGTAAAATGCAAAGGTGAGCTGAATGTTAGATCTTGTACGAGTGTTTACCCAGGTCGTTGAGTCCGGCAGTTTCTCTAAGGCGGGGCATGCTCTGCACATGGCACCCTCTTCTGTGGCCAGAAATATCGATAATCTTGAAAAACAGCTTCGAGTAACCCTATTTAAGCGCAGTACACGCCAATTATTACTCACCGAAGAGGGTCAGTATTTCCTTGTTGGTGCCAGTAAGCTAATGGAAGATGCCGATCAACTCATTCGTTCTATGGATAAAACAAACGATGTACCGAGTGGCACCTTGCGGATCTCTGTTTTCGAAAGCTTCGGAAACCTGTGTATCAACCCTATTTTGCCTGACTTTCTCAAACGCTACCCTAACGTTACCGTTGATATTGAACTAGACGATAGAATGGTCGATATGAATGCTGAGAATATCGACTTAGGTATCCGAATTGGCCGCCCTGCCGATAGCAGCCTGAATGCTAGAATGCTGATGCCGAACCATACAATTCTGTGTGCTTCTCCAAGCTACCTTGAGCGTTGCGGTACACCGACTACTCCAGAAGAAGTAAGCCAACACAACTGCTTGCTACTAAGCCGTGACAGAAAACGTAACTACTGGCATTTTTCCAATAAGAAACAGCACAAGAAAGTTGCAGTTAAGGGGAATTTATATTCAAGAGGCGGGTCTCCATTAATGTCTGCAGCACTGGGCGGGACAGGCCTATTGCTACTTTCAAGCTGGATGGTATCTGACTCTATAAAAGATGGGGAACTACAAAAAGTATTGCCAGATTGGACTGCTTCACCACATGAACATGCAGGTATTGAGATTTATGCCGTTTATCGTGGTGGCAAATACCCCAAACCACAGCTCAGGGCTTTTATAGATTATCTAGTGGATCATATTGCTGCTCAATGACCGTGCGCGGCATGTAGTGAGCACGATCCGAAATATATAAAGCAACAACTTCATCTTCACAAGGTGCCATCAAGATCAGAGATCATTAATTGGTACATTGTTTTCCTTTTGTTCATATTCTTGATTAACAAGTTTGGCAAACTGCAGATGCAAAAAAGCCCCAGCATTTCTGCTGAGGCTTCGTTGTGTTGGCGGAGCGGACGGGACTCGAACCCGCGACCCCCGGCGTGACAGGCCGGTATTCTAACCAACTGAACTACCGCTCCAATTCTGTATGACATTCGAAGTAAATCAAATATCTAGAATATGGCGGAGAGATAGGGATTTGAACCCTAGAAGGGCTATAAACCCTTGCCGGTTTTCAAGACCGGTGCTTTCGACCACTCAGCCATCTCTCCAGTGCGGTGAATAATACGCATCGGAGATTCGACTGTAAACCCTAAACTGCATCGAATGCTTGTTTTTTGACCTAAATCGTCATGTTTTTTTATTTCTAATGAAATCAGTAGTAAACAGGTGATATTTATTAACCGATATGCTCATTATTCATCATAATCGCAGTCAGATTGACGTGTTAAAGAATACGCTTTCCATGAAAATTTCATAAAGCTGCCATTAATGGATACAATCAGATTATTTATACAAAAGGTAAGATAGCCGTTAAGAGAGTGACTCAGAATGTCGTTATCGATGTTAAAAAAAGAAAATAAACCCATAAATGTCGAGTATTCAGACAAAAGACAACAAGATGACACTAGCCTACATACCCTGCTAACTGGTAAAATTCGGACCATCAAAGCCCCAAACACTGATTAAAGAGAGTGATTCCTCATGGGAAGAAAATTCGAAGTACGCAAATTGTCGATGGCAAAAACGGCTGGCGCAAAGATCAAGGTTTACTCAAAATACGGTAAAGAGATCTACGTCTGTGCTAAGAACGGTAGTCTAGACCCAGACAGCAACCTTTCACTCAAGCGCTTGATCGAAAAAGCAAAAAAAGATCAGGTGCCAAGCCATGTCATCGAGAAAGCGATCGATAAGGCCAAAGGTGGTGCCGGTGAAGATTTTGCTACTGCGCGCTACGAAGGTTTTGGACCAGGAAACTGCATGGTTATCGTTGACTGTTTAACAGACAACAACAACCGTACTTTCATGGATGTTCGCCAAGCGTTTGTTAAGAACCATGCGAAAATCGGTGGACCAGGTACTGTTGGTCACATGTTCGAACACCAAGCTGTATTCCAGTTCGCTGGTGACGACGAAGAAATGGTTCTTGAAAACCTAATGATGGAAGATGTTGACGTAACTGACATCGAGTGCGAAGACGGCATTATTACCGTTTATGCTCCTCATACAGAATTTTTCAAAGTGAAAAATGCACTTGCAGCAACGATGCCAGATGTAGCTGTTGACGTTGAAGAAATTTCTTTTGTTCCTCAAACAATGACTGAAATCAGCGGCGACGACGTAGCTGCATTCGAGAAATTCTTAGACGTGTTAAATGACTGTGATGATGTACAGAATATTTACCACAATGCGGAAATTGCTGAATAATCCATTTTATTCATTGCATTTAAAAGCCCTGAATCATTACTGATTCAGGGCTTTTTGTTTTCTGGACCCAGTACTTTTTTTACTCGTCGTTATTCATTAATCATAATCGAGACTGGTTGCTTTAATAGCTGATCAGGAATAACTGATAGCCATCCGTTACAGCGGGCATAATCAATCAGCGACGCACGATTAGTGACACCAAATATGGCAAACCGGACGATTAGATTAGCAATTTGCTTTTCTACCGCTTTGGGTGTGCGATGGATCATCAACGCAATTTGCTTTGTCTGGCGACCACGTAGCAACCAAAACAGTACAATTTCCTGAGAAGGTGTAAGTTGCATTTCCCCCAGCCGTACAGAACTAAATGATTTATGGGATTTGTCGAACGTCATGATTTCAGCAAAAGCTTCGACACAGATCAGTTCTTTAAGATTAACTGCATTAAATTGCACTCCCCACGTTTCACCGTTAATGACAACTGGTCGCTTATTGAATGAAAATGCATCGTAACCATGCGCATAGTTATGAATATCGATGGTGCTAACTGTCTTATTACTTAGCATTACATGTCTATCTTGTTGGGCAAAGATGGATGCAAATTGGGCTGTGTCACATGGTAGGTCACAATCAAATAGCCCCTCTATCTCCTTCGGAGCATTCACCAACTGTCGATAGGCTTCATTCGCAAAAACAAATTGCCCACCTTTAGATTTAAGGCCTGCTGGAGTCGGGGTTGTGTCTAGCATGTGAATTAGGACGGATAAGTATGTAGTTTGATCTAAATTCACGCCGCTAGTTTAACAAATAGTCATGCTAAAAAAGTAGTAGAAACTACCCTTTTAGTCGTTATTTAAATAAAGCCAACTCCACTATAGAGTTGGCATACTTATTCTGCATAGGGGGGAGATAAAGTTAAATCGTCGCTAACACACCATTAATTTCTGTTTTAATATTATCGGATTGAGTACCAAAAATAGCTTGTAGGTTATCGCCAATCACCAACACATCATGGGCACCTAGCTGTTTAAGCTTTACAATGTCTACCTCATTGATATCTTTTACTGTCACTCTTAATCGTGTAATACACGCATCCACTGATTTAATGTTTGGCTTCCCACCAAGTGCCATCACAATATCCGTTGCTATTTCATCTGGCGCTCCTGCCATTTCAACCTTAACAGGGTCACTCTCACGCCCTGGCGTTTTAAGATCTAATTTCACAATTAAGAAGCGGAATAAACCATAGTACAGAGCCGCCCAAATTGGGCCGATAATAACGAACATCCATGCGTTATTCGACATTGGGTAATATAGGAAGAATTGAATCGCCCCGTGCGCAAAGTCTGTACTGTGTTTAATATCCAGAAAAGCAGTAATCGCAAAGGCAATCCCGGTTAAAAACACATGAATCACATACAGCACTGGAGCAACAAATAAGAAAGTAAATTCAATCGGTTCTGTGATGCCTGTTAGCCAAGAGGTTAATGCCGCTGAAGCCATTAAACCACCTACCACTTTTTTACGAGAAGGCGTAGCACAATGGTAAATCGCTAATGCAGCCGCAGGCAATGCCCACATTGAATACATAAAGCCACCAGAGAGATAACCTGCTGTTTTGTCTCCAGCAAAGAATCGGCTTAACTCGCCGGTGATTACTTTTCCTGTTTCAGGATCAGTATAACTACCCACTTCGAAAAAGAATGGCGCGTTCCAAATATGATGAAGACCAACAGGAAGTAACGAACGCTCACCCGCACCATAAATAGACCATGCAAGTACAGGATTTTGGTAAGCGGCCCAATGAGAGAAGGCATCCAATAATTGCCCTACAGGTGGCCATGCAAACGCTAAGAAAGCCCCAACAACAATAGCAAGGAGCCCTGTGATGATTGGCACAAATCGTTTACCGGCAAAGAACCCTAAATATTCTGGCAAACGTATATTGTAAAATCGGTTAAACATTAGAGCTGCAACCGCACCCATAATGATCCCTCCAAATACACCCGTTTGCAGTGTATTCACCCCCATGATTGTCGCATCAGTTTCAAAGCCGCGTAGCCCTGTTACAACCCCTAATGATGCGTTCATGATAATTAAGCCCACAACCCCAGCCAGTGCCGCCGCACCGTCATTTCCTTTTGATAGCCCTAGTGCAACACCAACAGCAAACATTAACTGCATATTGCTAAAGACACCATCACCCGCAGCAAGCATCACCTTACTTAAGGCTTCAGGTATGAAAGCAAACCCTGCATTACCCAAACCGAGCATCAACCCAGCAACAGGTAACACTGCTACAGGCAACATTAATGAGCGGCCTATTTTTTGTAATTGTCCAAATGCTTTACCAAACATATTCCCTCCTAATTGGAGAATGGTTTTTGATTATTTACTCTGATTTGCACCAAAGTCGCTTCTCGTTTCGCTTAAAATTAAATCCCATTTAGATTATTCTTTATTGCAAAGCTCAAGGTTACAAATGGCAATGACTTTGTAAGAATTCACTTACAAAAAAACACCTTTGTAAGCGACAAATTACGAATGGCTGAATTGTGCCTCTATAAAGAAAAGCGCATCATAACTAGCAGCTATAAAGGATAAAAATAGCTAGGATAAAAAGAGGAAGGATGACCATGGAACAAAAACAGATTTTAGTGGTGGATGATAACTTTGAATTACGTGATGCATTAACTGAATATCTAGGGCGTGCAGGATTTAGCGTTATCGGCGCAGAAAACGGGGTAGCAATGTGGAAATTGCTTGAATTTAATAGCCCTGATCTCATTATTTTAGACATTATGATGCCGGGTGATGATGGCTTTACCTTATGCCAAAAATTGCGCCGTACCTCTGATACCCCCATCATCATGCTTACTGCTGTCACAGAAGAAGCAGACAGAGTCGCAGGGTTAGAAATGGGGGCTGATGATTACATAACAAAATCCTTTAGCCCTAGGGAGTTGCTTGCTCGTATAAAAACCATTTTAAGACGCAGCCACTCATCCCATTCCACTCAATTAGCGAGAAAAGTCACACTAGGGGAATGGCAGCTAGATACGGTTACCCGTCAGTTGACACACCTTCCATCTAAAACAACGAAACAACTATCTGGCTCAGATTTATCTTTACTGGCTTTATTCATTACCAAAGCCGAATCCATTTTAAGCCGTGATGATATCGCCCGTGAGATTTGGGGAAGAGAGGCCGATCCATTTGAAAGAGGGATCGACGTTCAAATAAGCCGTTTACGCCACCATCTTGAAGACAAAGATCGCACCTTGATCCTTACCGTAAGAAATCAAGGATATATGCTAACCACAGGCGTTCAATATGAACGTTAAACTGTGGCCAACCTCATTAGCTGCTCGCACCAGTCTATTTTTATTAATGGTGATCATGCTTGCTCAGCTACTTTCAGGCTTTATTTGGTATCAACATTCGAGTGAAAAAGACAAGCAAGGGCTTATTACCAGTGTCAATAGCCTTGCCATGAGCGCCTCTTCAACGGTTGCTTTCTTTCAAACTCTACCTTCAGAATATCGACATTTGATACTCAATCAACTACGAAGTATGGGAGGCACCCGTTTTTTTGTTTCACTCAATAGTCATAAGATCACACTTAACACCTTACCTAATAGTGAACGTAAAAATTTGGTCATCAATGAAGTCACGAGCGTACTTGAAAAAGAGCTCGGTACATTGCCAAATATGGATGTCGATTTTACCTTAAGAAAAGATCTCAAAGTCTTTAACAAAGAACTCTCTATTGATGAGTTGCCTTTGTTGTGGGCACATTACTCCCTCTCGCTAGGCGATTTAAATCCACCTATTTTAGTTATGCAAATTGAAGTCGCTCAAGATGAGTGGTTTTACCTTGCAGCGGTGCTGCCTGCACCCTATGTCAATTTAGAAACCAGTTATTTTGATTTACGTGAATGGGTAACATTGTTTTTTTCTGCTCTGTTTCTATTAGCTTGTACCAGCCTGATTGTAAGAAAAGAAATTCGTCCTATTCGCAATTTAGCTAAAGCCGCAACATTAATGACCAGCCGTTTAAAAGTGCCTGAAGTGAAAGAAGAAGGCAGTGCTGAATTACGCGCAGCCATTCACGCGTTTAATAAAATGAATCGTCGAATTAAAAGCCACATTAATGACAGAGAAATGCTGTTTGGTGCAATTTCTCACGATCTGAAAACCCCCATTGCTTGTTTAAAACTTCGAGCTGAAATGCTTGATGACGATAACGAACGCGAACGCTTTACTCGAATAATTAACGATTTAGATCTTATGGTAAAAGGGGCATTACAGTGCATCAAAGAAACGGATATTCATGAAGAAATAGAACCGATTGATATCATTGCATTACTTGAGCACACCAAAACGGCCTTCGGCGGCCCAAGTGATCGCATCACCCTTATTAATACTCAAAGCCAACCGTATATCGGTAAACCTTTGGCAATAAAACGTTGCATTCAAAATCTAATAGATAACGGCATTAAATATGGAAACAAAGTGGATATTGAATTATTTGATAACCCAGAATGCTTACAACTTGCCATTACTGATCACGGCGAAGGCGTTGATAAAGAAACCTTAGATAAATTATTTGAACCGTATTTCAGAATGAATCCAAACAATGAAATACAAGGTAATGGGCTTGGCCTAACCATCTCACAAAGTATCGCTAAAGCACACGGCGGTAAATTAGAGCTTTCAATAACCGATACTGGTGGGCTGTGTGCGTTGCTCATTTTTCCTAGAGATTAAGTTATGCATTGGATTATAAAAACAGCGCTGCTCACAACATTATTACATTTCACTCCAGTAAGGGCCGAGATTGAACTACTACATTGGTGGACATCGAAAGGTGAAATAAAGGCGCTTAACACAATTAAAAAACAACTAAATGATCATGATTATCAGATGGTCAGCACCTCAGTTATAGGCGGTGGTGGTGACACCGCAACAACCGTATTGCAAGCCAGAGCTCTCGCCGGAAACACCCCAAACATTGCACAAATTGAAGGACCAAGTATTAAAGCTTGGGATGCAATAGGGATTTTACATAATTTGAATAACACCGCAAAAAAACACCAATGGAATGAGACACTTAATCCTTTGGCTAAAGAAATCAATCAAACTGAAAATGGTTACGTGGCCCTCCCTCTTACTTTACATAGGATGAATTGGCTTTGGGTAAATCATGACCTATTAACACAGCTTGCATTAGATGTACCTGTTACGTGGCCTGAATTATTTATTGCGATGGATAAAGCAAAGCGCCACCACATAGAACCATTAGCAATAGGAAAACAACCGTGGCAAATAGCTCAACTTTTTGAAAGCCTTGTTATTGCCTATGGCGGTGTCGATTTTTACCAACAAGCCATGGTGAACTTAGATAAAACGGCCATCTCATCACAGGAAATGCAGGAGATATTCAAACAATTCCGCCGTCTTAGTCTATTGGTAGGAGAGCAATTAGCGGATCATAAATGGGAAACTGCAACTCAATATTTAGCACAAGATAAAGCCTTATTTCAAATCGGAGGAGATTGGATTTTGGGTGAATTAATCGCTCTGAATATTGATGTCCCCAAAAAAATTGGGTGCTATGTTGCACCGCAAACTCAAGGCGTTTTTCTTTATAATATGGACAGTTTCATTTTTATGTCTCGCCCTGATTTCACCGTTCAACAAGCTAATGACCTCGCCAACGTATTGGCCGATAAAACATTTCAAAGTCAATTTAATAAAGTAAAAGGGGCTATCCCTGTACGCAATGATATTGATTTATCGGGCTTTAATGTATGCCAACAACAAGCTAGTCAAGATTTAGAGTTTGCGCTGATTCATAAATTAGCAGTTCCAAGCATGACAGATTCCATGGCGGTCAACCCCATAAAACAGCAAGCAATTAATAACGAACTGTTTCAATTTTTTAAAAATGATTCCATTGACAGTAAGGCAGTAATTCGACGCATTATTGCAATTGCGTCTTCAGATAATTAATTGGATATTTTAATGATGAGTGATTTTTTCGGTACCTTCAAAACATAAAATAACCCACCAAGAAGTATTGGGGTATTTAACGGCTGTGGGATATTTAACGGCTGTGTCGCAAACTGGAGTGCTGCTGAAAGTCATCACTCAGCTGCGACACAATCCTAACGATAACTTTCAGATATCAAGCCTACACCTTCAAGTTAATGGTGAGCATTAAACCCAACATGAGTTCATCATGTTTAAGGGTTATTTACTTTCCTGCCAAGGCCCCCATTGATCCTTTCCAGGTTCTTCATTCGTATTCCACCATTTTGCTAAGAATCGAAGATTGTTATATGAGACTTCATCACCTTTTAAATATACTTTACTTGCATTCCATTGCTCTAATATAGGTTTCGGTAGCTCTCCTATTTGAAGCAACTTAATTGCGGCGTCAGCATCAGCCAACCCAGAACCACAACCTATACATTGGTTTGGATTCGGAAATTGGCGTGAAGACTGCTTAATAATTTTTTCTACTTTCTCTGGGGTGATCATAGGATCCGCTTGGTATAATAGAGCGGCAAGCCCTGCGACATGAGGAGCTGCCATGCTTGTTCCTTGATAATACCCATACCCCTCAGTTGTCGGCTGTTTTTGACCATTGTTAATGGTAGACAGAATCGCCGCTGTTTTCCCAACTTGAGTGTATTCACCTCCGGGAGCTGCTATATCAACCACAGCACCGAAATTTGAATAATAAGAACGACTACCGACATTATTAACCGCTGCGACGGTAATAACATTAGCGCAACTGGCAGGAGTGTAATTATAGGCATTACGATTACTATTTCCTGCCGCTACTACAATCGTAGAACCATTTGATCGGGCAAGGTCAATTGCATTTTGAGTCGTACGAGAACAGCTACCTTGACCACCTAAAGACATA
The DNA here is from genome assembly GCF_003025615.1 of Photobacterium frigidiphilum. Taxonomy (GTDB): domain Bacteria; phylum Pseudomonadota; class Gammaproteobacteria; order Enterobacterales; family Vibrionaceae; genus Photobacterium; species Photobacterium frigidiphilum. Next base: position 103,162 of record NZ_PYMJ01000013.1, read on the forward strand.
TTAATCACCTGTGCAGGATTACGATTAATATTCGCCCCAGGTACATCGCCACCAGATGCCCAGATGATTCCATCAGCGATATCAGAAGTATATCCACCACAGCGCCCTAGCACTCTAACTGGAACAACTTTTGCGTCATATGCGACCCCAGCAATCCCTTTACTATTATTGGCAACAGCAGCAATTGTTCCAGCAACATGAGTACCATGCCACGATGAATTACGTGCTGGTGAATTCTGTTTACACTGGTTTTTTAGTACCCAATCACCAGGATCAGACGCATCATTATCACGACCATCGCCATCATTTCCCATCATTGGATCTGTAATAAAATCCCAACCTGGTAGCATATTTGATTCTAGATCAGAATGAAGCGCGTAACCCGTATCAACCACCGCTACTGTCGTACTTTTACCACTGTATTTTGGCCAAACTGCCGCAACATTTATTCCTGCATAATGTTTACCAACTCCCCATAGTTCAGAAATACGAGTGTCATTTGGCATTTCTAATGGGTGTAGAATCAAATCTGGTTCAGCATACTCTACCTGAGGATCGCCTTCTAAACTGTTTAGAATCAAGTCCAACTCTTCACTATTTTTCCACTCATCAAGTTCGTAAACTTCTTCTCCGGTTGAAAGAGTACGAATATATTTGCTCTTACTTCCTGTCGCTGAACTTAATACTGCTGCAGTATCTAGTTGCCTAAATTCTTGCATGTCAATATTTAACACATCACGTTTAACGGGTTTATATTTGATAATAACTCGGTTGGTTTCGATGAAATTATTATTTTCATTTTCATCAACTTGATTTGCCAAAGCACAGTTAAAGCTCAATGCTGTAACTATCCCTAAACACATGAATGAACGTTGAATATGCTTCATTTATTATTCCTTCTTTATTATTGACGCTTATGGGTTACGACACTTAATAACATGAAGTATGACGAGCAAACTCATTTCACTGAGATGCCAATAAGAACCTTGTATCATATAGAATTCTTATGTACACAACCTTCTTTCATTCGTGCGATCGATAGTTCTTTAGAAGGAAATAATTAATACTTATTGCATTATATGAGGGCTGGCCAGAGACAAAAAATACATGATATTAATGCGGTATGTCAGACATTAGAGAACCATTTTGCGGATGCGGATGCGGATGCGGATGCGGATGCGGATGCGGAAATTGTTATTCACATCGAATGATAAGCTATACACTTGCTGATAAAACATTTCGAAGTAAATTTAATAAAGCGCAACAAGCTATCAATAACGAACTTTTCCATCTGTTCTCCCCCCCTTGACAGCAAAGCGATAATTCGACGCATGATTGCAATTGCGTCTTCAGGTAATTAATTAGATAGAAAAAGCCCTCGTCGTAGACAAGGGTAATATGTGCAAGACTATAATAATGCGAGATCAGATATAGTAAAAAGTTAGCTTACTCGCTATTTACCACGTACTTTCTGTACGGCAGTGACTACCACTAAAACAATCACACCAGCCACAACTCCAACTACACCGTTAAACAAAGTAGGCGCTATTACATCAGCGGTAGGAATAGTGGCGACCGACTCTGTAATCGCATGCACTATATCGTGAGAGTTCGGTACGCTATGAACAACAATACCTCCCCCGACTAAGAACATTGCTATCGTGCCAACCACTGCTAAAAATTTCATTAAATAAGGGGCTGCATTCACAAGAAAAGTGCCAAATGCACGTTTAATGGTTTTTTCTTCACTGTTTCTTACCAAATACAAACCTGCATCGTCCAATTTCACAATGCCCGCCACCAGCCCATAAACACCGGCCGTCATTACCACTGCAATCAAACTGACTACCATTAATTGGGTGGGAAATGGGTGGGTTTGTACTGTGCCTAAAGCAATGACAATAATTTCAGCAGATAGAATAAAATCTGTGCGTATTGCCCCTTTTATTTTTTCTTGCTCAAACGCAACTAAATCAATATTTTCATCTTCCAGCAGCTCTGGTGTTTCTAATTCCTCTTTATCGTGTAAGAACTTATGAGTGATCTTTTCTGCACCTTCAAAACACAAAAATAATCCACCGAGTAAAAGCATTGGGGTAATTAGCCAAGGCGCAACGGCACTGATTAATAATGCCGCGGGGACTAAAATTAGCTTATTTTTAAACGACCCTTTTGCAACGGCCCACACCACAGGGATTTCACGTTCAGCCCGTACACCTGAGACCTGCTGTGCATTCAACGCTAGATCATCACCAAGCACCCCTGCCGTTTTTCGTGCCGCAACTTTTGTCATCAAGGCAACGTCATCTAAAACGGTTGCTATATCGTCAAGTAAGGTCAATAAACTTGCACCAGCCACTAGAACACTCCTTGTAAAGATTCAACGGCGAATAAATAAGAACATCTTTCCAGCATAGACCTAGATTTACCGCTTCAGCTCCTAGCACCTATACTCTTGACAAGAAAATCATACAAATGGTTATATAATGTACATTCTGCATCACCTAATGCCTTACACATTTTAGCGAATTTCAATCAAAAATAGAGATATTTCCCATTACCATTTAATCATAAAACCAATATTATTGACCAATTCATTGGATTCAACTAGTTTCTTATATCAACATTGTGCCTATATGTAGTAGATTCGGGAGGTGTATTGATTATTTCATTGGTACGTATGTCCAATTTTACAGACAAAATTTGATTAAGCATCGTTTTTAACGAGGCTTATAATATAAATAATAACGGACAAGCATGACCAAGTTTAATTTTGACGATTTAATAAAATCACTTTATGGCTCTTTGATTGATCCTGATGGATTTAAGCCTTTTTTATCAAAACTCATAGAACAATGTAATTTTCGCTCTGGTGCTTTAATCATGGCGAATATGGAGACAAGAGATGTAAATATCATCTGGATGGAAGGCCTTGAACTAGAAAACCTTCAATTATTCATGGAGCGTTTAGATCGTAAAGACCCATTAATCGAAAAATTAGTGAAAGCAGCTCCTGGTTCGTTAATCATCGCAGGAGATGCAACGCGAGAAGACGCCAGAATTAATGAACCCGAATTCTATCATGATTGGATTTGCGAGCTTGATATTCATTACGCGGCTGGTGCGGTATTAACCATTGAAGATGGTTGGGTTAGCCAAATGGTGTTTCAACGACGCCATGATCAAGGCATGTTTTTACCTGATGAAATGGATATGCTGAAACAGCTTATTCCCCACATGCAGCATGCTATGCACCTACATCATATAAAGGTGGATCAAGATAAGCAGCGCTTACTTTCACAGCTTTTATTTGATCAAATACAGCAGCCTGTCATTCTGTTAGATAACGCCAATAATGTTTGCCACTGTAACCAAAAAGCGAATGCGTTTTTATCTAAAAGCATGCCATTAAAAATCATAAATAGAAAACTTCAAAGTATTAAAACGAATAAAAATACTGAAATTGATCTGGCTATTAATGCGTGTAGAACAAATAAAAGCACACAAACAGTCCATATTAAAACGAAAGATAACCACGTATTGGCACTTACTTTTGCTCCTTTGGTTAAAGAAAATAACAGCATTGAAGATGGTATCGCTATTTTTATTTACAATAGTGAACAAGCACCTAACCTTGATTTACAAATATTGCATGACTTATTTAATTTATCTGACAAAGAAGGAAAGGTCTGTTGTGAATTAGTCAATGGACGATCTCCCGCTGAAATTGCTGATTTACACTACCTCTCATACGAGACAGTTAGAACCTATATTAAGCGCATAATGAAAAAAACACAGACTAGCCGACAAAATGAACTGGTTGCTAAATTAATGTCCAGCCCTGCTTTTTACCCTATCACTTCGCCTTCAAAGGTATAAATAAAGTGTAAGCTAGTCTACAAAAGCATCTTAGTGTCCCCAAATGGGGACATTTATTTTCTGTCAATTCAATTAATCTACAGCATATAAATTGAGTGACTTAAATTAGTCTCTATTTGACGTCCCATTAATATTCAAACAACGTAACCTGGCTAGGTGGTTGATTTATTTGATATTGATTTATGACTATACATAGACTTAATGAATACGAAGAAAAGAAGCTAATATCATCTCAAATTTTTTTTGTGACATCCGATAATTTCGCACGAGCCATGATTGGTGCGGATTTTATGGCCACGTAAAGTGGCCTTTTTTTATGCTTTAATACAATTGGCTACCGTTTTTAATGCCTGCTGAGTCCGTTCATTCCACGGATATGAGCAATTAATTCGCATACAGTTTTTATACCTATCATCACTCGCAAATAATGACCCCGGCGCAATACTTATATTATGCACATCCAATAACTGTTGAAGTAAATCAGACGTATTAATGTGCTTTGGTAATACTACCCATAAAAAGTACCCGCCTTCTGGTCGGGTAATCTGTGTTTCCCGTGGGAAATATTGCTCAATGGCATCTAACATTTGTTGTTGTCGTGCTTTCAACTGGCGTCTTAATCGTCGTAAATGAATATCATAACCACCATGTAAGACATATTGTGCGAGTGCTAACTGATTAGGAACCGCAGTAGATAAAGTCGACATTAATTGAAGCTGCTCAATTTGCTTGGCATATTGACCCGCCACTACCCAGCCCACTCGAAAACCTGGGGCTAAGCATTTAGAAAATGATCCACAATGCAGGACCATCCTTCTATTGTCATAGGCTTTAATCGGTGTTGGTTTCGACTCTGAAAAATACAGCTCGTTATACACATCATCTTCAATGAGCGGAATCGTGTTTTTCATCAGCAGGTTATTAATCGCGATCTTATTTTCATCTGGCATCGAAGCCCCTAGCGGGTTTTGATATTTGCTCATCAACCAGCAGGCTTTAATATCGTGTGTTTTGATTGCAGCTTCTAATGCATTAACTGACATCCCCGTTCGGGGGTGTGTCGCTATTTCTACCGCTTTTAAACGTAACCGTTCTACTGCTTGTAGGGCACCATAAAAAGCGGGCGATTCAATCGCCACAGTATCGCCGGGTTGCGTTACTGCCATCAAACTCAATCCTAATGACTCCATAGCACCAGAAGTGATCACAATGTCATTGATCGATACATCAATACCATCTCGAATGTAACGTTTGGCAATCGCACGACGTAACGCAATATTACCCGGCGGCAAATCTGTCACAGTACTCTGTGCGGGCATTGTTTTCATGGTTTGTGCCAATGCTCGACCAAGTTGTTTAAGAGGAAATAAATCAGGGTCTGGAAAAGCCGATCCAAATGGCATCACATCAGGTCGCTTACAAGCCGTTAGTACATCAAAGATATGTGCGTTTATTTTAATTGAGCGATTCACAACTTGAGGCATCATTTGCTGTGGTTCAGCTAAACGATTTAAATGAGCAGTAACAAAATAACCTGATTTAGGTTTGGCATAAATCCACCCTTCTGTTTCTAACAACTCATAGGCTTTAAGCACAGTCATAGGACTAATACTGTGTTTCTTACTCATGGCTCGAATGGAAGGGATACGATCGCCAGGCAACCAAATTCGCTGTTCTATTTGCTGTTGTATTTCCGTTGCTACAGCATGGTAGCGAGTCTGTTGGGGTGCCATTTTTCCATCAACCTTAAAGAATAGAAATATTATCTTGTCTGAAGAGATTATACCTAATTCAGGTTAATGTTATGTTGTTTAAATAACGGCCTACCCTTGAAAAATAATGCTACTTGCCCAAAAGAAAATATAGCCTTCAATTCCCAATACCATGCACACGGCAAAGCTTAGGCACTTTTGATCTTCTGTTAATTGTTTGATATTCATTTTTCCGCCTTACGTTCATCTTAATACGATTTAACTAAGGCTAATTTGAACACGGCTAAGACACTTACAGGGTAATACAACCAGCAGACTTACAGGCTGTAACAGTTACCATAAATGATAAAAAAGTGGAAATTGTACTATTGTTATCGATGACCCCAGCCTTTCGATCTGAGGTTACAAAAAACTTTAGGCATGGTAACGAGCTATGCTTAATCCATCAGGATCAATATCCGGTGTTACACCACTGATGACATCAGCGAGTAATCGTGCAGAGCCACAAGCCATTGTCCAGCCTAACGTCCCATGCCCAGTATTTGTGAATAAATTAGAAAAAGGGGTTTTTCCAATAATCGGCGTACCATCGGGTGTCATTGGACGCAGCCCTGTCCAGTATTCCGCCTTACTCATATCACCGCCATTTGGAAATAAATCTTGCACCACCATAGCGATAGTTGCTTTGCGTTGCTCACTTAAATCTAAATCATAACCAGCGAGCTCAGCGGTTCCTGCTACACGAATACGTTGATCAAAGCGTGTCATAGCCACTTTATAGGTCTCATCCATTACCGTTGAAACCGGCGCTTGTGTCTCGTCGGTCACTGGTATCGTTAATGAGTAGCCTTTTACTGGATAAACAGGAATAGATAACCCCAATGGTGAGAGCAACGAAGAAGAGTAAGACCCCATTGCCATTACGTACGCATCGGCTTTCAACTCCCCCATGCTGGTTGATACAGAGCTAACTTTACCCTGCGTCTGGTTTAGCTTCTGTACGTCAACATTGAAATGAAATTTCACGCCTGCCTTTATCGCTAATTCAGTAAGTTGCTGGCAAAACTGATAACAATCACCCGTTTCATCATCGGGTAGTCGCAACCCGCCTACAAGCTTATCTTTTACATTTTCTAAACCCGGCTCGGCTGCAATACAACCTGCCACGTCTAGTTCTTCATACCGTGTACCACTTTCTGCTAAAACTTGAATGTCTTTTACGACAGCTTCGATTTGTGCTGCATTTCTAAATACTTGCAATGTACCCTGCTGACGCCCTTCATAATTGATGGGCTGATGCTTTCTCAAATCAATTAAACAATCGCGGCTATAATTCGCCACGCGTAACATACGTGCTTTATTCACTTGGTAACGTTCTTGATTGCAGTTCGCCAGCATTTTCGATGCCCATACATACAGATCGGGCGACAAACTTGGTTTAATTTTTAAAGGTGCATGTTTTTGCGCTAGCCATTTTAATGCTTTAACTGGAATACCGGGGGCTGCCCATGGCGATGAATACCCATATGATATTTGCCCAGCATTCGCAAAACTCGTTTCTTCTGCACTTTTTGGCTGGCGATCAATAACGGTAACATCATGACCCGCCTCAGCAAGATACCAAGCTGACGTTAATCCAATCACACCACAACCTAATACGATAACTTCCATACATACTGACTTTATTGATAATAAAATAATACGTGCAGAATGTGCGATTTACATTTGCTTAACAATCGATAAATATTAATATCTGTGTTTAGTATTTCTAAAGACTGGTCAAAAGCATGATTCGATTAAAAGGTAATGTATTAGCAGGGTTAGCTACATTTGAAACAGTCGCGCGTTTTGGTAGCTTTACACAAGCTGCCGAACACCTGCACATTACAACAGGTGCGATTAGCCAACAAATCAGTCATTTAGAACAAGAGCTAAGCTTTGTGCTGTTTGAAAGACACTCTCGAGGAATTCGTTTAACCAATGAAGGTAACCAACTTTATCGCGTAGTAAACCAAAGTCTGGCTGATATTAGGGATGTGATTAATCAAATTCAAAAAGCGCATCATGCAGATGGTGAAATACACCTAAAGCTGACCCCTTCATTTGCTTTTAAGTGGTTAGTGCCTCGCCTTCACGATTTCTATACTCAATACCCCGATATTAAAATACATACCTTCGCTGAAGGGGCACTTGTCGATCACAACGATACCAATTTTGATTTAGCAATTGATTATGGGCAAACCCCCTATATACAAACACGTAATAAAAGCCAGATCTCATTATTAATGGCAGAAAAACTCCTGCCCGTAATGAGCCCTGATTACATGAAAAAGTTTGACTGGAATAACCCACAAGATACAAGTCAAAATATCTGGGAAAAAGTCAGATTACTTCACGATGCAATGCCATGGCGACATGCTGCTAAAGATGATGAATGGTGTTTTTGGTTTAAGGAAAATGGGTTAACGCCACTCAACTTAAACACGAGTCGTCAGCATGGGCATTATTTTAATCGTACCGACATGGCGATGGCTGCCGCAGCAGCAGGGTTAGGTGTTGCTTTGGCTCGCTGTGCACTTGTGGAAGAAGACTTTTCGAAAGGCAATCTAGTTTCACCTTTCGAGCCCCTTGATGCAAAGGCGGGCTATTACCTAATACAGCACCACCACTCTCCCGCCATTGAATGCTTTAAAGCATGGTTAAGGCAGCAAATTAATACCTCTAACACATAAAAGAAACGCAACAGGCATAAGCAGTAGATGAAAGTGATAAACCCCCAACAATGCCAGTTATCACTTTCATCATTATATTTCCAACAAGAAATACTTCACTTCACGATAAAACTTTTTTATTTGCAAAGACGATCCATCAATTGTTTAATTCACCCAACACTTAATAAGTACGTTATCAGTCATGAACCCTTTACGTGCTTATATTCCATAAATAACACTAGGAATACCGTCGCTAATACTGCCCAGCAAGCCACACATCTACGACCTTTCTTTATATCTCCTAGATAAAAAGAAAACCTTTTAAATCCGTGTATTACCAAGGTTGTCAGCAAATTATTGATGCTGCACAAAACGGTGTCTGCTCTAACGCAGATTGACGAAGTTGAATGTATTTTCAACGCCTTGGCTTATATAAAAGTGTTGCTGTGGCCCCACAGTAATAGTCGTTATCATCAAAAGAGTGATGTGAGAATGAGTAATTGGTCAATTCATGATGCGCGTGAAATGTATAACACGCCTTACTGGAGCCAAGGTTACTTCGATATTAATGCGCAAGGTTCTGTTGTTGCTTGCCCAGATAAAAATGACCCAACGAATGCCATTGTTCTGTCTAAATTAGCCGATGAGTTAATTGCTGCAGGAGCTTCGCTACCTGTACTGGTTCGATTCCCTGATATTCTGCAAAATCGCGTAGACAGCCTTTGCAGCGCATTTAATCAGTCGATCGAATCTTATGATTATCAAAATGGTTACCTTGCTGTTTATCCGATTAAAGTGAACCAACAGCAAGCCGTTGTCAGTGAAATTCTAAAAAGCCAATACGCCAAACAACAGCGTCAACTGGGCTTAGAAGCTGGCAGTAAACCAGAACTCATGGCCGTATTAGCCATGGCGCAAGAAGCCAGCTCAGTGATTGTGTGTAATGGCTATAAAGACCGCGAATATATTCGTCTTGCGCTTATTGGTGAAAAGCTTGGCCACGAAGTATATATCGTGCTTGAAAAAATGTCTGAGCTGAACATTATTCTTGAAGAAGCGAAACAACTTGGTGTCACTCCGCGTTTAGGCTTACGTGCACGTTTAGCCTCTCAAGGCAAAGGTAAGTGGCAATCAAGCGGTGGTGAAAAATCCAAATTCGGCTTATGTGCTTCACAAGTCTTAACCGTAATTGAATCGTTACGTGAACGCGACATGTTGGGATGCCTGCAATTGTTGCACTTTCACCTTGGCTCTCAGCTAGCCAACATTCGTGATGTGAGAAATGGCGTAGGTGAAGCAGGTCGTATCTATGCCGAGCTCAAAAAAATGGGTGTGGGTATTACAACGGTCGATGTAGGCGGTGGTTTAGCGATTGACTACGAGGGTACACGTAGCCAAAGCAGTTGCTCGATGAATTACAGCCTGAGTGAATACGCTAATAATGTGGTTTACACCTTGGGCGATGTTTGTGTCGAATACGACATTGCGATGCCACGTATTATTTCAGAATCGGGGCGCAACCTAACAGCCCATCATGCTGTATTAATTACCGATGTGATTGGTGTTGAAGGCTATAAAGCTGAAGATATTTCAGCACCAACAGACGACGCACCACAGATCTTGCATAATATGTGGCGCTCTTGGAAAGAGCTATCGGAATCAAGTGATCATCGTTCACTGGTGGAAATTTTCCATGATAGCCAAAGTGATTTATCTGAAGTACATACGTCTTTCAGCATGGGATTAATCAGCTTCATTGATCGCGCTTGGGCAGAGCAAGTTAGCTTACGCCTGTGCTATCAATTAGAAAAACTATTATCAGCCAAGAACCGTGCACATCGTCCTTTATTAGATGAATTACATGAACGCTTAGCCGATAAATTATTTGTGAATTTTTCGCTTTTTCAATCATTACCTGATGCTTGGGGAATCGATCAGGTTTTCCCTGTATTGCCTCTATCGCAATTGGATAAAGCACCTGAAAGTCGCGCAGTTATTTTAGACATCACCTGTGATTCTGATGGTGCTATCGATCAATATGTTGAAGGCCAAGGCATTGAAAGTACGTTAGCCGTACCAAAATGGGATGATGAAAATCCCTATCGTGTCGGGTTCTTTTTAGTCGGTGCATATCAAGAAATTCTAGGCGATATGCATAATTTATTTGGTGACACTGATACAGCAGTTGTACGATGTGATGGCGCTGGTCACTACGAAATCGAGCATATCGAACGCGGTGATTCAGTCGGTGATGTATTGCGCTACGTACACTTAGATGCTCGTGAATTTTTACATCAATATGAGCTAATGGCAAAGGCGAACCTGCCTGAATCTGAGCACGCTGATATCCTTGGTGAATTGGCTGAAGGGCTAAACGGATATACCTATTTAGAAGATATGCGTAACAACAAATAGTCGTTACTGCATATTATATTTCAATATCATACTTTGAAACCGAGATAGTCAGTCACCACTAGGCCGACCGACTATCGGGTATTGCCAGGAGACAACAATGGCAACAATCGCCAATTACGCCGACTACTCATTATATTCCAATGCATTTGGGTTCTTACGGCAGCCATTAAATTTTACACCACAGCAATCTGATGCTGATGTGATCATTACAGGTGTGCCTTTTGACCTTGCTACAACAGGACGTTCAGGTAGCCGAATGGGTCCCGGCGCTATTCGTCAAGCATCGATCAATCTTGCATGGGAAGGAAAGTGCTGGCCGTGGACGTTCAACTTAACCAACACCATTAAAATTGAAGATTGTGGTGATCTGGTTTTCGATTGTGGTGATCCCGCCCAAATGAGTGAACGGCTTGAAGCACATGCCAGTAGCTTAATACTGCAAGGGAAAACCTTACTGAGTTTTGGTGGTGATCATTTCGTTACCTTGCCTTTATTGCGCGCACATGCAAAAAAATACGGTGAAATGGCATTAATCCATTTTGATGCGCATACCGATACTTACGACATGGGCAGCAAGTATGATCACGGTACGATGTTTTACTATGCACCGAATGAAGGGTTAATCGATCCTAAACATTCGGTTCAGATTGGTATTCGTACTGAACACAGCCATACACTCGGTTTTAACGTTATTGATGCAGCAAGTGCTAATGATCGAACAGTTGAATCTATTATTCAGCAAATCAAAGAAACAGTCGGTGAACGCCCTGTTTACCTTACCTTTGATATTGACTGTTTAGATCCCGCTTACGCACCGGGTACTGGTACGCCAGTATGTGGCGGGTTAAGTACTGATAAAGTACTGAAGATATTAAGAGGCCTAGTCGGTATTAATTTAATCGGTATGGATGTAGTGGAAGTGGCACCTGCCTATGATCACGCAGAAATAACCGCGCTCGCTGCGGCAACCATTGCCACTGACTTATTGCACCTTTGGGCAAGTAATCAAAACAAAAACTAATGTCAACTTCTGCGGGGAAGCCTCAACTTCCCTGCTAATTATCTCGATCAGTATTATCCTTTAAAGAGTCCGATACCACGGATATGAGGGATATGCAGGTCAACCTCGATACAATCATCTTTGAATTATGTGCCATCGTAATAAGTACGGCGATATTAGGCACCGTGTTTCTTTACGCCCGACAGCCGATCATTTTGGCGTATATTGCCGCGGGTATGCTAATTGGACCTCATGGGCTTGAGTGGATTCATAATGCTGAAAATGTGAGTCAAATCGGGCACCTTGGCGTCATTTTGCTGCTTTTCTTACTTGGGCTTAATCTTCAACCTAGAAAGTTAATTCGTCTATTTAAAGAAAGTGCCATGGTGACATTAGGTACGTGTAGTTTTTTCTTTTTATGCACTTTGGGTTTTGGTTTAGCCATTCAGCTCGCTCTTCATGATGCACTCGTTGCTGCTGCTGCCCTCATGTTTTCCAGTACGGTTATTGGGTTAAAGTTAATTCCGACCACAACACTGCATCACAAGCGCATGGGTGAGATCATGACCAGTATCTTACTGGTGCAAGATATTCTCGCCATCACGGTTATTTTATTTCTCAATGTCGATAACAATGACGGCATGATACTCGCGTTTGGTATGCTCTTACTGAAATTTAGCCTGATGTGTGTTTGCGCTTATTTAGGTGTGAGGTATGTTGTTCTACCGTTATTTAGCCGGTTTGATGTTATTCAAGAATACAGTTTTGTCACCACACTCGCGTGGTGTTTACTGTGGGCAGAAGCGGGACATCAAATCGGATTATCTTATGAAAGCGGGGCATTCATTGCAGGGCTATCTATTGCTGTCAGCCGAGTGTCTCAGGCTATTTCCATCCATTTAAAACCTCTACGTGAGTTTTTTCTGATTCTGTTTTTCTTTTCCATTGGTGCACGCATGAACTTAACCACGGCTAATATCTACATGTTGTGGGGATGTTTATTTGGCGGAGTATTAATAGTAATTAAAGCGTGGGGGTTTCGCTTCGCCTTGCACGTCGCAAAAGAAAAAACCAGCATGAATAAAGAACTAAGCGCTCGATTGAGCCAAGCTAGCGAATTTTCATTATTATTGGCTTATTCCGCCATGACAGCAGAAGTTGTTTCACAAGAAGGAATAATGTTTATACAAGCCGCAACGCTGAGTACGTTTGTAATTTCAACCTATTGGGTTGTTAAATATTACCCTACCCCGATTTCAATGGTCAAAAATCTACGGCAAGATTAACTTTGAGATAAAACCTAAAAATCCCCGAAGCATCAGATGCGTTCAGGGATTTGTATCTAGCAACTAGTCAGAATTAGAACTCTTTGTAACTACGATACTTAATACTAAAGAAGATCGTATAGAGCACAGGCACGATGAGCAGGGTCAGAATAGTGGCAACACCTAAACCAAACATGATTACCGCAGCCATCGACTCGAAGAAAGCATCTGTAACCAGTGGCAACATACCTAAAATCGTTGTGATCGCCGCCATACAGACAGGACGTACACGACTTACCGTTGATTCAAATACAGCCTTAAACGGTTCCTTTCCTTCTGAAATATCAAGATTTATCTGATCAAGTAAGACAATACCATTTTTAAGCAGCATACCAGACAGACTTAGCATCGCAAGCAATGCCATAAAACCAAATGGCGTTCCCATTACCAGCAAACCCATAGTGATGCCTATCATGGCTAGAGGTACACAGCACCAAATAACCAAAGGCTTTAATATCGAGTTAAACAAGAATACGGTAATAAGGAACATCACCATAAAACCCATTGGCAATGAAGCAAACAGCGCGGCACTTGCATCACCAGACGATTCATATTCACCTCCCCATTCGAGCTTGTAACCTGGTGGTAGTTTTATAGCTTCTACCTGAGGGCGAACCTTCTTAAATAACTCGGCTGGTAAGATGTCATACTCAAAATCAGCATCGGCAAATACGGTTAAAGTACGTTTTCGATCGCGACGTTGAATAATTTGGTCTTCAAATTTAACATCAAAGCCATTTATTACCTGCTGCATAGGAACATAGACCAATAGTGTCGGACTCCAGATCAGCAGGCTATTGATAGACTCAATATTGACCCGTTCCTCATCTGGCAAACGCGCGACGATAGGCAAGAGATTAGTACCTTCACGATACAATCCGGTCTGTAGCCCCGCAAAGGCATAATTCAGGGTATGATCGACATCTTCCTTATTGATGCCTAAGCGACGAGCCTGAGTTTCATTAAATTTTGGTTCAATGAATTTAGTCCTTTCCCGCCAATCGTGACGTACGTTCACTGTACCTGGGGTGGCATTAAATATTGCCATCACTTCAGTCGAAATATCACGCAGTACATCAGGATCGGAACCTTGGATCCTTGCCTCAATTTTAGCGTCTGTTGATGGACCTATCTCTAGTCGCTTAAACTTTAACTGGGCTTGCGGGAACTCAGCCTCGATTTGTTGACGATATGTCGACATTACAGAATCAAGCATATCAAAGTCTGATGTCCGTATTGCTATTTGAGCAAAAGCTGCATAACTTTTTTGTGGTTCATAGGTCAGCATAAACCGTTGAAAACCTTTACCTATGGTGGACGATATAAATTCAACATTATCCAGCTTACTTGCTATTTTCTCCATACCTGCAATGGCTTCACGAGTTTCACGAATATCTGTTCCCTCCGGCAACCAGACATCTACCAAAAAGATAGGTGTTGTTGAAGGTGGGAAAAAAGACTGCTTCACGTAACCGAAACCCATGATTGAGATGGCAAAAGCGACCACAACAGCCATTACCGATACCCAACGGAATCGCATACACACATCAAGTAAGGCTTTATAGCCGACAAAGAATGCACCTTTGTATGGATCGCTTTCTTCTTCACCGCTTTGCGCCACCCCTTCTTTACCAAAAAAGAGTTGAGCAAAAAACGGGGTTAAGGTAATTGCTGTAACCCAAGATAAGGTCAGGGAAAATAGCAGAACCCAGAACAAAGAGCCGGCAAATTCACCTGTAGAGTCAGGCGAAAGACCGATAGGCGCAAAAGCGGTAATAGCAACAATTGTTGCGCCCAACAGCGGCCACATCACCTGACCAACAATGGATTTAGCCGCCTCAAGTGTGGATTGACCACGTTGACGCCCCATCAGGATCCCTTCAACAACCACGATGGCATTATCAACCAGCATACCCAAGGCAATAATGAGAGCACCAAGAGATATTCGCTGCAGCTCTATCTCCGCCATTAGCATCAGGATAAATGTGCCTAAACAAGTCAAAAAGAGAATTAATCCAATCAGGATACCGCTCTTTACTCCCATGAATATCAACAGCACAATAATAACAATCACGACAGCAGCTACTAGGTTCAAAATAAAATCACGAACCGAGTTATCAACTTCCACAGGCTGGTTATACATAAACTCCGAAGTCATACCTGCAGGGCGGGCAAAATCAATATCTGCTAATTTATCATTAACTGCTTTACCTATCTCGACGACATTAACCCCCTGACTGAAGGAGATACCTATATTGATCGCTTGGCTCTGATCAAAAGTAACAAAGTGATCGGGTATTTCCTGAAATCCTCGGTGGATCGTAGCGACATCTTTTAGATAAATGAGCTTATCTTTTGATGTACCAGGAATAATTAGGTCACCTAACTCTTCGACAGATTGAAAAGCGCCTGTTGGACGCAAACTTAAGTTTTCACCGGCAATACGAATATTGCCGGAGTCAACGACCATATTCTGGGAGTTAAGCAAATTGGTAATAAGGGTTAGATCGATTTGGAACGAAGCCAATTTACTTAACGATATCTCAATAAATACTTGCTCTTGCTGCTGTCCCTCAAGCGTGACTTTACTGACGCCTGGAACCAACTCCAATTCACGTTTCACATAATCGACATAATCTAACAGATCTTGGTAGCTATAATCATCGCCACGGACCATCATCATGACGCCATACACATCACCAAAGTCATCATTAACCAATGGCGTATGAACCCCAGGCGGCAATTGACCTGTCATGTCTCCCACTTTACGTCGCAGCTCATCCCAAATTTGAGGTAACTCATCTGGACCATAAGTATTTTTTATGGTCACTGTAATTTGGGACATACCGGGGGTGCTAATGGAGACAATATCATCCACATAAGACAGGGCCTGAATCGCCTTCTCTATAGGATAAGTGACCTCTTCCTCTACTTCTGTAGCGGTGGCTCCTGGATAAACCGTTACGACAACGGCATCTTTAATGGTAAAAGGTGGGTCTTCCAGTTGGCCTAAACCGAAGAATGACATTACACCGCCAATCAACAGGATCAGAGTAAACATCCAACTTATGATGCTGTTCTTAACAAAATAACTTGCAATATTCATCTATTATCCTTTATCTGCTCAACTTTTTGGCCTTCGGTCAAACGTGAAGCTCCATCAGATACGATCACTTCTCCATCCTTCAAACCCGCTGTGATTTCTATCATATCGCCCGAAAGAATACCTAAACGGACCTCTCGGAGCGTTACTGTCTGACTATCGCTTTGATATACCCAGACATTAGAAATTTGCTTATCCAACAACAATCCATCTTGCATCATCACGGTATTCACTGGCACCAGATACCCGCGACTATAGGTATAAGTCATATTCTCTAAGTCAACCTTTACTTTAGCTTGCATACCTTCAAGCACCTTATGCTCATGATCAAAATCAACCGCCAAAGTGGCGATATAGCTGTGAGTCACAGGATCTTTGATCATGCTCACTTCCAAAGGTCTACCCTCAAACGTGATATCGGGATAAGCTTCAAAGGTCACATCAAAAAGTTCATCATCTGTTCTATCCTCTTCCCGTACCGCAACAGAAATGATCATATCGGGTATTTGTACATCCACTTCGATCAGGTCCATTTTGTGCATACTCAAAACAGAAACACCCGACTGGATATTTTCAAAAGCATCGAGGAATACATCACCAACTATGCCGTCAAACGGCGCCCTTAACTCGGTATACTCCAGCGTAAGTTCTGCCATACGGAACTCTGCCTTGGCCACCAAATACTCAGCACGCATCTTGTCGTATTCAGCCTGCGACATCAGCTTTTTCTTTAACATTGACTTGCCACGTCGGTACTGGTTATTGGTCTGCTCTTTTTTGGCTCGGCGATCATTGAGCGCAATTTCGTAGTCACTCTTATCTAAAACCGCTAACAAGTCGCCTTTTTTAACCTGTGTCCCTTTCGAGACAGGGATCTCTGCAATTTTTCCATCTACACGAAAAGAGAGCTCCGCCAGATCATGCGCTTTAGCAACACCATTAAAGACTCGTCCTACTTCGTTCTTAAATTCCGGTAATTGAAATACCTCAACACGAGCAACTTTTTCTTCATATTCAATTTCATCAACGCACCCCAGCAGAGCTGTACTGCTCAATAAAGTTATCGCTAAAATTTTCATTTTCATGATTACAGCCCCCTCTCTTTAACCCAAGGCACTGCGGCTTGGCCATCTTGTAATTCAGTTGCACCGGTCGTCACTAGCCAATCACCATCTTGTAAACCGCCCACCAATCGACCGTCATCAAGCTTTATTGCTACTTTTTCCAATTTGTCGCTTTCAGGTAACCAACGAAAAACAAAATTATTGCCATTATCTTGGATTAAAGCACCCGCAGGGATTTCAAGTAATTTATCATTGGCAGAACCAGGAATAGTGAGCTTCACCTTTGCATTCATGCCTGAAAGAACGTTCACCTGTTCGGGAGTCGGTAAAGTGAAAACAACGGTATAGCTTGCTGTTGATGGATCTGCGACTGTGCTCAGTTCTTTAAGGCTAGCTTCAAACCACTGTTCTTTTCCCTCAAAATTAATTTCAACTTTGAATGCGCTTTCTTCTTGTTTTTGTACTCGTTGCAATGAGCCTATATATTGCTCAGCCAGCTGAAAGCTGACATCGATGAAGGATTCCGTTTGAATTCCCAACACCTGCTGTTTTTCTCTAACAAACTCAAATTCTTCCGAATAACGAGTTGAGATAGCCCCGTCATAAGGTGCCAGCAACTTAGTATAGTCACGATCGTTATTCGCCTTATCTAAAGCTGATTTGGCGGTAGCTAGTTGGCTCTTAGACTTATCAAAATCATTTTTAGATATAAAGCCTTTACCCACCAATTGCTTAGATCTTTTATAAAGAACTCGCGCTAATTCATATTGTGATTTTGCAACCTGATATGCCTGCTCGTACATAGCAGGGTCTATAGTTGCCAATAGATCACCGGCCTTAACTTGAGCCCCAGGTCTAACCAATATTTCGTTAATTTCACCAGCAACGCGAAAAGAAAGTATTGCTTGGTCTGACGCCTGTACCTCCCCTGGTAATATTCGTTCTTTTTGACCATCACCAATCAGGACCTGTATCATCTTCACTGGCCTAGGGTAATCAGGCTCACTCTCAATCTTTCTTTCATTACCGCAGGCAGTAAGAAAAGTCAGGCTAGTAATTAGCAAACAAGCCCTGAAGTAATGCAATTTCATACCTAAGGATACCTTTTAGTGATATTTATAATATTTACAAAAGTATAGTGTAAATATTAATCATAATTAGACTGAATTATATTTATATATGTGTACTTAATTACCCTAATACTCCGCCTTCTTAGCTATACCCAAGTCACCTCAAGATGCAGGATTCAGAGTGACCTCAGCGTGTATAAATAAGCGCCTTGCCTAGAGCCCAACCAATTCTCGCTGAAACGAGCATCTTGAGGTGACTTGGGTATTCACTTATATAAATAAGTTCATGCGGGTGAGATCATGGCTAAAAAATGATTGGTAATATAAAAAAAAAGCTGTAATCCTTAAGCCTCAAAGGATTACAGCGAACTACAGTCAGCATTTATACTGCAGAAAATGGTTAGCGGTTTTAGCTACGGTATTTATACGTTTTTTATCCGCTATTACATTGACCAAATGTAGAAGATTTGCGATTTCATTCGAATAATAATACCTCGAATAACATCTAAGAATCCAAGAAAGCCAATTGGTTTTTCTGCACTTATCCATGCTAAACCTACAGAACCTACTGGAATGTCATAACCTTCTGTTTCATTAAGCTTTAATCGAACAAAGTGGTGTTTATTCGCAACATTAGCACCTGTTACTTGTCGGACATTATCGTCTCGTGCCAATAAACTACCCTGCGATTCGCCCGTGGCTTCAATAATACCTTCCACTTCAGCGTTAAATACTTTTCCGGGATAAACAGCAGAAGTAAATTCAGCCATCTGCCCTGATTTTACATTACGAATTGCCTGGTGGTTAACTCGCATTAATACGTATTTTTCTTCGGTGTACATCTGAATACGTGGCATAACACCGACATATTGCCCTTCACGCATAATAAAATTCGTCAAATAACCATCAGCGGGAGCATGTACTTTCGTGTTATCTAAATTCCACTGTGCTTGCGCGACATTTTCTTGTTCGGTTACAACATCAACCTCATGACTATTTACATTCAGCTGTGATTTTTCAAAATCTAATTTAGCTTTGCTTGCCAATAATATTGATTTATCTAACTGAGATACAAGTGTGATTTTCTTGGCTTTCGCCACTTCTACCGCAGTACTTTGTTCATCGATCATGCTTTCAGTAATTGTATGATTAACAACTTTATTTTGCTCAATGTAACGATTATACGTTGTCTGTTTCCATCTCAAATCTTCTTCCGCTGCATTAATTTCGTTCTTAGATATTTCAATATCTTTCAATGATGCTTGGTATGACGATTCAAAAATACGGACATCTTCTTTAGAAATACTTAATGAAACTTCTGCTGAATTAAGTAATGCCTCTGCTTTATTCTTCGCTATGAGGTAAGGTTCATCATCAATTTCATATATTAATTGTCCTTCTTTCACCTTTTCATTAGGGCTTACATAAATAGCTTTCACATTGCCTTTAATTTTTGTTGAACCAGGACGAAGTTGGATATGGGGTGATTGCACCAGTGAGCCACCAGACAGATCCATCGGGGCAAATGTGATAAGCCCAACCCATACAAACATCAACCAGCCTGTTCCACCTAAATAGGCAAAACTTTTCGAATACTTATTCCACGGCATACCCACTAAACGAAGTAGGTAAATAAACAAAGCCCAAACAGCTAAACCTTCAAGCATGCTCAGTCTCCTTAGGTGTTGTGGTTACAGATGAAGCAGGTGTTGTTTTATGTTCATTTTTATATTCAGAAGATGGAACACGCTCAAGCTCATCATCTCCTTTCCAGATATCACGAATTCGACGCAATGCTTGTTCACCATCTACAAAGGCGATAATGACAGCAACTACCCACACCCAATGCCATATAAAGCCAATCCATGTAAGGGCGGTAATCAGTCCTATTTGATGATGTTCTTTACTTGCTGCTTTATGAATAGGTAATTCATGTATCTTCCAAAAACCGATACCAACGGCAGCAATAGTGCCGATCAAAACAATCGCGGCAACGACATGCAAAGCGGTATCTACGCCAGTATCAACGAATGGCATACTAAAGAGGCTCATTTACAATCTCCAATTTCATGAGAGCAATTATTATTTCGTATTTTTATTTTCGAGTATTGTTATTGATATCACATAAAAAGCACCAATCATGGATAGAATAAATCAATAATTACCAGTTATTGATATACTTCATCCTTACGGTGTTATTCAAAAACAGTTTTTGTCATTTCAGCGAGATAAAATATGATTGATATTCCATTTATCAGAACAACTTTTTTACTGCCTCTCATCGCTGGTATTGAAAAACATTTTGGTATTACCTCAAATGATTTAGGCATACCAAAACGTATTATTGATGAACCTATGTCATTAATTCCTCTTTCTGAAGTAATGATATGGTTAGAAAAAATCGAACGTAAAACAAACAACCCAGCCTATATGATAGATATTGCCTCGGAATTGAAGTTTTCTAATATGGGGTATATTGGAGAGTGGTTTTTATCTTGCCCTGATCTCTCTCTCGCCTTTCGTCGTATTAACTATGGAACATCATGCTTACAATCGGGTACGACATTCCACGGTGAGCAATCAGGAAAAATGATTAAGTGGTGCTACAACAGCAGTAAAGCTAAAGGTCGCGCTCGCTTACATGACAGCTTGCGGGTCGCTATTATGTATATGCACGCGCTAAGATATTATATGGGAGAAAAATACTGCCCAATTTCAGTAGAGATAAGTGGCCCACCTTGCGGAAAAGGTAAAGCTGAAGCTTTCTTTGGTTGTAACATTCAATGGAATGCCCCCGAAACCAAGGTGTGGATCGATATGGCTATTTTAGTTACTGGCAATAAAAAGGAATTTTCGGTTACACGCCCAATCATGATGTCTAACTTACAACTTGATGATTTACTAAATATGCCTCAACCACAAGACACCGCAAAAGTAATATTTGAACTGGTCAATTACGCTCGATATTACGGTCGCCCAAATGTTGACTTTGTTGCCAAGCTCATCGGGTTATCACGTCAACAACTTCAACGTCGTTTACATGAATATGGTTGGAATTTTACTGTCATTACGAGTTACGTTCTGTGTAATTTAGCGATTAAATATATGATGGAAGGCATGAAAATAGCCGATATTGCTAAAGAACTCGGATATACCAACACCCAGAGTTTTAGTAAGGCTTTTCAAAAATATAGAGGGGTAACCCCCTATGAATACCAACAGAAATTACTCGAACGTAGCCGTCACTAAAAGCATATATACCCAGGTTACCGTAAGACTATACTTATGCGCTCTTGTTTTTCACACTGCATCGAAAAGTGATCTTCTGGGGTAATGTGATACCACATATCAAATTGCGCTTTTTCATCGCCTTTCAATGTTGGCTTAAAGAAAATTCGATAACCTGTAAGATCACGGCGTTGATCGTAATTAAATGGATCAATATTATGTGGATCAGAGATGATTTCACGCGTTAATGCTAAGGGCTTTAACACGTAATCATTCCCTTTTAACTCAAAACGATAATCAATAAATAATTTAAATTCTAACTGTGTTTTTTTCTCTGATTGATAACGTACCCACTCTTCAGACATCACGGTTCCATCATCACGAAAGTCATACATCACCCAACTTTCTTCATTGGGGTCCGTTACTTCAGTAGGCTCACATTGCCATTTACCCTCAAAATTAAACTGCGATGATGAAGCCATCACTGAAGATGGAATCAACATAAAAGGAAGCAATAACCCCAACGTCGATATTTTTTGTTTAAATTGCATTGTTGATCCTTCCTTAGACCGTTTCCTATGAGTGTTACATAACGGTAAACCTAAGTGTACAGTAAACCATGGATAATTTAATAACTCATCAACCCCAACTCATAAACACACGTAACAGTCTGCTATTACTTAAACGATTTCGAAGATGCTGTAGCTTTAACCCTCTTACATAATTTTTTCATAGATTTTGATCTATGCTGTACATGTTAATTATTAATTATTCTTGGGAGGCGCTATGAACTTCAATCAATTATTAATTCCCATTGCTCCAGAGCAGCCACTTGGCGACTCATTCCATCAAGCTTTACGTTGTGCAAATAGCAATGCATCACAAGTAACACTACTAATGGTAATCGAAGAGTTGGCAGAATTAAGAGAAATTGCTAATCACTCTGGCACGACATTAGACTTACTCGATAAAGCCACCAAGGTTTATCACGCCGAATTAAAACAACATGTACTCAATCTTAAGGCTCTGTATTCCAATGTGAAATTCAACACCCAAATTCGAACAGGTATCCCTTTTATAGAGATCATCAAAAGCGCAAAAGAATTTCAATCCAAAGTCATCATTATTGATTCACATCGAAGCAACAAAGAGCGGGCCTGCCAATCGGGAAGTACAACTCGGCACTTAATGCGAAAATCCGAAATTCCAATTTGGTCAATTAGTCCCAATTCATCACCGATTCGAAACGTCGTAGCCGCGATAGATTTTTCAAATCAAGATAACGAGGATTTCACGGATAAAATTATTTCGTTAGCCATCGAATTTTGCACGTTAACTGGTGCGGATCTTACACTTTGCCATGCTTGGCGCCTCGAATCTGAAGGTTTTTTAAGAAAATGGAGTGGCTATAGCGAACTAGATATTGCCCTTGTTGCCAAGAAAATGCGTACGGATAGAGCAATGCGTCTGAAATCGCTTCTAATGCCCTATGAGAATAGCCTGGTCAATACAAAAGTGCGGCTACTGGAAGGTGATGCGAGAAGCGTGCTTCCCCAGTTTGTAGAAAAAGAATCTGTCGATGTTGTTATTCTGGGCTCACTTTCCCGTTCAGGTGTTGCTGGCTTCCTTATGGGAAATACTGCAGAGTCTATGCTCAATCAGCTTAATTGCTCTGTTATCACCCTCAAACCTGATGCATTTCGCTCACCAGTGCTTAGTTAGTAATGCCAAAGCAGTAAATAGAAGTCTATTCTAAGGGCAATGAACAATGAGGTGTGCGTGATATACCCAAGTCACCTCAATATGGTGGAAAAAAAGCATGGGGTAACGCCTGCCACATGGGCCAAACTCAGCTCACAATGATTACATTGACTCTTTGTTGGCACTTTAAAGCCGAACACTATAAGACTACTTGAAAAACGTTTTTTACAGCGAGGGCAAACCAATTTTAGTTGCCTGATAGAGATGAAAGTTAGAGTACCCCTCGGTCAGAATGGATAATGAGGTCTGGCTCAATCTCTCTTCGATTAAGCGCTATATTCAGTACGTCAGTGATCAACTGTTCAGTCATCGTTGTGCCTAATGACCAACCGACTATTTCCCTCGAATAAAGGTTCATTACTGTTGCTAGATAAAGCCACTATCAGATTTTCAATTATTCATGATCGCAACATATCACTTTATGCAAACAGAAAGATCTAACCCTACGTTCTTTAGGAATCTTTTTTGAGAAACAGCCAGACAAGGACGCCGACGAATATAAAAACGTTAACATTAAGTAAGGTATCCACTAATTGCAGCGTCATTTGAAGGTCTCCTTTCTTAGCTCTTTGATAAAACAGACTGCGATCAACAAAACTATGTAAACGAACGGCAAGGCACCCAAGGCGATGATGCTTTTGACGGCAGCGATGCTGTTGGAGAAAATCATCACCAACCCAAGCGCTCCCAGAATCACCCCCCAAACCAGTTTAGTCTTCGTGGATGGATTGAGATCACCACCACTGGAAAACATGGAGAGTACAAACGCCGCACTGACCACGCTCGTCACCACGAAGAGGAAGGCTGCGATAACAGTGGCACCGATCGTCAGATCGGAAAACGGTAACTTATCGAGGACAAAAAATGTGGTGCTATCGATGTGATTGTCAATCACATCTAGAATTGCCACATCCGTTTCCAATACCCCATAAAACCCGACACTACCAAAAACGCCGAACCAGAAGATCGAGAAAATTGACGGCACTAGAACCACTCCGAGGATAAATTCCTTGATGGTTCTACCCTTTGAAATACGAGCGATGAATACGCCCACGAACGGCGACCAGGCCAGCCACCACACCATGTAGGTGAGGGTCCAGGATTGAAACCAGTTGCCCGCAACCTCATCATAAAAGGTCAGAGTATGGAAACCCTGTGTCAGGACTCTTGAGAAGTATTCGCCAGCCCCTCCCATGATCCCACCCATAATGTAATGGGTGGGTCCGGCGAGGATGACGAAGAACATCAGACAGCCCGCGATGGCCATGGCGGTGTTAGAGAGCACTGCCATCCCCTTGCCAAGGTCAACCGTCAGCGGGCCGAGGTAAGCGATGATCAGCATCCCAAAAATGATCAAGCTGATGGTCATTCCCGATTTTTCCAACC
>NZ_PYMJ01000130.1 GCF_003025615.1 Photobacterium frigidiphilum
AGTAGAGTAAGAGACAGAGCGTAGTCGAACTATTTCTCTGCCTCTCCTCACCGAACCGCACGTGCACCTTTCAGCGCATGCGGCTCTCCACTTAACCGTGGCCAACGGCCATCGCAACATCAGTGTAGCTAGACATAAAAGTCCATATTGCTAATTTTTGTTGCATTTCGCTGATTATCAGAGGTCTTCACCTCATTAAGGTCAGGTAATCTGCTCACATAAATCGGTTAAGCTGCGCCCCTTCGCCATGTAATGGGCTTTCCCCATCTCAGACTACTACGAGCGCTCCGCCAACCTGTTTGTCATTGGGGTCATGCTCCCTTACCATCCAAACAGACCTTCCCCGGTTTACCTATCTGAACTCAAACATATTGGGGTGGATACCGATCGCAGTCTTTAACCTTATCGTTCTGTAAGGTGATAATACCTAAACGCAGAATTATGATATTACGTTTAACCGTTGTTGAGCACTTACATTTTCCTCAACAAGTTGGTATCTCTTTATAAACATTGAGATACAGCATTATACCGCCTGTTAATTCGTGTAGGCAGTGGCGACGATTCAGCCCATAGATACGAGTTAATCGGTTCATGTTCTTTATCCGTCCAATACTTAGTCTTGAAAAGCATCTTGGCTTAACGAATTCGCCTCACTTTCCGTTGTCAGCGGGTTACATCACCTTACCAGCACACGGTAAGTCACTGCCGCTCAGACTCATATGCCTGCACAACCAGACATAGCCACAAACACAAATTAGCTCCTGCTACCGCGCTTGTGTATTTCAGATAGACTCGTGGTTCATTTAAGCTTCCATGCTCGCCCTGAACTCCGGGCACACT
>NZ_PYMJ01000131.1 GCF_003025615.1 Photobacterium frigidiphilum
AATTGGCTAGGTTTATTTTGGCTACTTAAATGGGCTATTTGAGTGGAAGATCACGATCTTAAGGGAGGGCTGAAGGTGGTAAGAAAATTCTTATCATAGTTTTTCGTTCCGTTGCACCTTATACCCCGAACGCCGCTCTCAGAGTTGACGGCTTCGGCATTAGTGCAGGCGAGTATGATGCCGGCCTGATGGCCGGTACGGGATAGGTGTATTCAAATGACGGGAAAAAGGCAATATCTGTTTAATAATGCAGCGTTGAATGGTAACGAAAGAAACGCAGGCAATAACAGAGGTGAAAAAGGGTCAGTTTGCGCCAGCCTATGTTCATGGTAAGGAATATTGAAATTCCTTACCATAAATATGGGCTGTTCAGCAAGCCATGGACATTTTTTCTATAAGACGGACGAAAGTGAATTCGTCATTCATCAAGAAAATAAAGCGGCAACTGCATTTCTCTTCAAATTGATTTCTGAGCTGCAATTTAGTGGAACTGTGCCAATGATAGATATACAAGCATATAGTAAATGGCTGCTCAAAGATTGACATAAGCTGTCGCTTCACAACATCCATTGCCGCCACAGATTCATTATGTGGGGATAGCATTGACTTCCCAAAGAGGTAACAACGCTGGAAAAAGCCGTAGACTAGACCATATCGGGGGATGGGCAAAAATAAGCCCGTCTAAAAGTGATTCATCTAACGTGTTACATTGTCACTATTAATCTCATCTTAAATGGCCTTCACCGATCGACAAAGAGCATAGGTAAATATAAACCCGCTTACGTTCTTATATTGAACGCAGTG
>NZ_PYMJ01000132.1 GCF_003025615.1 Photobacterium frigidiphilum
ATTGCCGCAGCTTCGGTGTATAGCTTAGCCCCGTTAAATCTTCCGCGCAGACCGACTCGACCAGTGAGCTATTACGCTTTCTTTAAATGATGGCTGCTTCTAAGCCAACATCCTGGCTGTCTGAGCCTTTCCACATCGTTTCCCACTTAGCTATAACTTTGGGACCTTAGCTGGCGGTCTGGGTTGTTTCCCTCTTCACGACGGACGTTAGCACCCGCCGTGTGTCTCCCGGATAGTACTTACTGGTATTCGGAGTTTGCAAAGGGTTGGTAAGTCGGGATGACCCCCTAGCCTTAACAGTGCTCTACCCCCAGTAGTATTCGTCCGAGGCGCTACCTAAATAGCTTTCGGGGAGAACCAGCTATCTCCAAGTTTGATTGGCCTTTCACCCCTAGCCACAAGTCATCCGCTAATTTTTCAACATTAGTCGGTTCGGTCCTCCAGTAAGTGTTACCTCACCTTCAACCTGCCCATGGCTAGATCACTTGGTTTCGGGTCTAATCCTAGCAACTGTACGCCCAGTTAAGACTCGGTTTCCCTACGGCTCCCCTAAACGGTTAACCTTGCTACTAAAATTAAGTCGCTGACCCATTATACAAAAGGTACGCAGTCACCCAACAAGTGGGCTCCTACTGCTTGTACGTACACGGTTTCAGGTTCTATTTCACTCCCCTCACAGGGGTTCTTTTCGCCTTTCCCTCACGGTACTGGTTCACTATCGGTCAGTCAGGAGTATTTAGCCTTGGAGGATGGTCCCCCCATGTTCAAACAGGATATCACGTGTCCCGTCCTACTCG
>NZ_PYMJ01000133.1 GCF_003025615.1 Photobacterium frigidiphilum
TCGAACCCGACCACATCGTCAAGTTAGACGGTGCAAGGTCAGCAGAGCCGCCCATGAATTCAGGAACAAGCTTACCGAATGCTTCCAGTGTGTTTTGAGACGCTTTACGTGACGCAATGTTTGCTGGATTAGCTTGAAGATCTGCGATGATTTTGCTTGTTTCAGCTTCCCAGTTAGCAGGAAGATCACCCACCGTACGACGCTTAAATTCAGCCGCTAATTCAGGGTGAGCCGCTGCGTATGCTGCAAATTTCTCATCCCATGCTGATTCTTTAGTAGAGCCTGCTTCTTTCGCATCCCACTCCGCTGCAATGTCAGTAGGGATTTCGAAAGGACCGTGGTTCCAACCAAGGAATTCACGTGCCGCTGCGATTTCTTCAGCGCCCAGAGGTGCACCGTGACAATCGTGTGTGCCCGCTTTGTTTGGTGAACCAAAACCGATAATAGTCTTAGCACAAATAAGCGTTGGCTTACCTGTTTCAGCTTTTGCTGCTTCTATTGCTGCGTTGATTGCGTCAGCATCGTGACCATCAACCGCAGGAATAACATGCCAACCGTACGCTTCAAAACGCTTAGGTGTATCGTCAGTGAACCAACCTTCAACGTCACCATCGATAGAGATACCGTTGTCATCCCAGAAAGCAACTAGCTTACCTAGACCCAACGTACCCGCTAAAGAACATGCTTCATGAGAAATACCTTCCATCATGCAGCCATCACCTAAGAAGGTGTAAGTATGGTGATCAACAACATCGTGACCGTCACGGTTGAATTGGTCTGCCATTGCTTTT
>NZ_PYMJ01000134.1 GCF_003025615.1 Photobacterium frigidiphilum
CGCTTAGTCACTTAACCATACAACCCCAAGAGGTTTCGTATGGCAACAACCAAGGTTTCTCTGCTTGTTCTTTTACAAGAGCAAGAGAGGATTTGTTTTCGCCGGACTCTTCTTTTGTTTCCACTTTTAAAAAGCGAAGACAAAAACACAGACACTTGAATGTGTTTGTTTTGAGAACTCGTATCTCGTTCTTATGAAAAGAAGCAAGATACATTTGTAATTCAATCATTCGATTGAATTTACTAGTCAGCTTTCCAGATTGTTAAAGAGCATTATGTTTCATTTTTCAGAAAAAAATGAACCACTTTTTAAACACATTAAATTCTTTAATACAAAGAAACATGCTTAAAAACTGATTCATTAATTTTTACTAACTAAGAAATTGGTGGAGCTATGCGGGATCGAACCGCAGACCTCCTGCGTGCAAGGCAGGCGCTCTCCCAGCTGAGCTATAACCCCAATTTATTTCTTCACACTATTTATAATATAAATAGGAATTCTCTTTAATACAACTTTAGAGTATTAAAAAGAATGGTGGGCGATACTGGGCTCGAACCAGTGACCCCCTCCTTGTAAGGGAGGTGCTCTCCCAACTGAGCTAATCGCCCACATGTTCCAGTTAAGATTTTATTCTTAAAGGGAAGTGGCGTCCCGTAGGGGAGTCGAACCCCTGTTACCGCCGTGAAAGGGCGGTGTCCTAGGCCTCTAGACGAACGGGACTTAGTTTTCTGCCAGCGTTGTTGGGCAACGCTAGCGCTCTTTTACATT
>NZ_PYMJ01000135.1 GCF_003025615.1 Photobacterium frigidiphilum
TTTGCCGGGGGATACTGAAGCTCAAATTACCACTATGGTTAACCGCAGCTTAAATTACGAACAAAATCCGACGGATTCAGATCGTTACAAACATGTCCTTCTTGCCGGACAGTATCAAGATCGCGACACCAATCGGGTAGCCGATCGCATGTTTATGGAAGATTTGCATCGCGCTGCCGATTTCTTAGGTCCTGACTACGACTTTTTCTCTGGTCTAGGTGACAGGTTCAATAAAGGTTATAGCGTCCATACTGCGTTGCAATGGGATGCAGACTTAACCAAAAAGCTTAAATATGGTGGCTGGAACTACGGCAGTGCCCGTGTGAACCCTCCAAGTTCAGTACCACAAGTGTGGAAAGATCAAGGTAATGGCGATCGAGTTCAGATTGCTGATGCGATTAACCAAGGCGTAGGCTTTGTCATGCACCGTGACCATGGTTATGGCGATGGTTCAGGTTGGGCTGATCCGCATTACACAGCAGCAGAAGTGAATGCGTTAACCAATGGCAATATGGCCCCGTTTGTATTTAGCTTGAACTGCGCTACAGGTTGGTTTGACGGAAAGGATTCATTTGCTGAGTCTTGGATGCGCAATGCCAATGGTGGTGCCGTTGGGTTTACAGGCGCAGTGAGAGTAAGCTACTCCGGTTATAACGATCTGATGCATGCCGCTATTTTAGACAGCCTTTGGGATGACTATGACGGCGCGTGGTCTAGCGCTGTTTATCCTGTCTCTTGGCGTCCTGCAATGGCGTTGA
>NZ_PYMJ01000136.1 GCF_003025615.1 Photobacterium frigidiphilum
TCGTTCTTGGTGTCATCGTGGTAGCGATGAAACCATTGTATTTGCTGGGTCGGTGATAAGGTGCGTGTCACCGTGACCGACGGGGCGGTGGGCGGTGGTGTCAGGGCTTTTTCTTTGATCAATAACGGATCGTTATACCACTTCCAACCAGGTGGTTGTTCGGCATGGGCGACAGGAATGGTCAGCATGACCATGAGCAATAAGGGAGCTGTTAAGCAGGGCGCTCCGACAGGCAATGACGTTGTCAGGATCATTGTTTACCTCCGAGGGTTTCTTTTATACGTTGTTGGATTTGGTTGTTGTCCGGTAGCGTCATGTTTTTGTGCAGGTCGCTGTAAAAATCTGAAAAATCCATGTTGCTAAAGTCCATCTGCTGCATTTGTTCAGGGGTGATGGCCGAGCAGTCAGGGTGTTTGGCACTGCCAAAGTTCATGCCTAACTGGGGTTTACCTTGCTCTTGGACGATACGGGCCAGCTTGCTGTCATAGGTGCAGTAGGCTTTTTTCTTGCGAATGCAGACCCCGAGTACTTTTTCTGCGCAGTATTGCCCGAGGCTGATGGTGAGCTTATTTTTTTTGGCTTCCACCAAGGCTTTTTCTTCATCACTGCACTGTGCTAACCCAATGTCATTGCCCCAACCACTGTCTTTACAGCAATCACTGAGCCCGACGGGCTTTTTGCTGCAGGTCATGGCTTTACCCGTGAACAGCAGCGGCGGATCGCCTAATCCCTTGGCGGCATCGGCCAAGGCCGCG
>NZ_PYMJ01000137.1 GCF_003025615.1 Photobacterium frigidiphilum
GGCCTGGCTGTACATCGTCACCGGAGGGCATCGCCGATGAAACTGTTCGACTGGCTCAAACACGATCCCATGGGCGATTTTGAAGACGGGGCCGACCTGAATACCCGGAACAAGCGCCGCAATATCATCGTGTTCTCATCGCTCGCGTCCGTTGTGATGCTCATCATTGCGGCGGCAGTGGTGTACAACAAGTCGGCATCGAGCGCGGAAGTTATCGCGGACGAGGCCAAACCTATTGATTTCGGCGCGGTGATTGATACAGAGTTCACCGCCAAAGATAACCAGTCCGCCTTGTCTGCCCAGCAGGTGACGTTAACGTCATTGCAAAAAACCATTGATGACCTGGCCAAGGCGGTGAAAAACCACGGTGACAGCAATGAATCTTTCCGGCAGACCGTCAAGCGGGAGCAGGAAGCAATAGCGAAAGGGATTGCCAGCCAGATGGCGTACTTGGAAGAGACCTTGACGGAAAAAATGCAGTCAACGCCCCTGCCAAAGCAAGCAAGTACGGTCACAAGTGATGAGGTAAAAAGAGGCCGATACCTTGGGCAAAGTCAGGCTGCGCCGTTTCAACCCACAAATTATGGTGCATTAGAAAAAAGTGGGGGCAATTCAAACAACAGCCAGCGCATCGGCGGGCAAGGCGGTATCGACCATGTCTCGCTGACCTGGGCCAACGATGAAACCACCGTCCGTAAACGTACCATCGAAAACTACGTGCCGTCAGGCACCGTGG
>NZ_PYMJ01000138.1 GCF_003025615.1 Photobacterium frigidiphilum
GTAGGTAGAGCAACTGACTTGTAATCAGTAGGTCACCAGTTCGACTCCGGTAGTCGGCACCATTTCTTAGCAAACACTGTGTAACACTAACCAAGGTTGTGTAACATTAGTTTTGCAAAAGTAAAAGCCTAACCGCTTTCACTTTTGCCTCGATAGCTCAGTCGGTAGAGCAGAGGATTGAAAATCCTCGTGTCGGTGGTTCGATTCCGCCTCGAGGCACCATACAATTCCCTTTTAGTTCAGTTGGTAGAACGCCGGACTGTTAATCCGTATGTCGCTGGTTCAAGTCCAGCAAAGGGAGCCACTTTCTTTTCTAGGCAAAGCCTAGAGATAAAAGAACGTTTTTAGGTTACAGGTTAACTTGAAGACAACAAAGATTTAGTGTGCCGACTTAGCTCAGTAGGTAGAGCAACTGACTTGTAATCAGTAGGTCACCAGTTCGACTCCGGTAGTCGGCACCATTTCTTAGCAAACACTGTGTAACACTAACCAA
Source organism: Photobacterium frigidiphilum (assembly GCF_003025615.1). Classification (GTDB taxonomy): domain Bacteria; phylum Pseudomonadota; class Gammaproteobacteria; order Enterobacterales; family Vibrionaceae; genus Photobacterium; species Photobacterium frigidiphilum. The sequence goes on from NZ_PYMJ01000138.1 coordinate 494, forward strand.
GGTTGTGTAACATTAGTTTTGCAAAAGTAAAAGCTTAACCGCTTTCACTTTTGCCTCGATAGCTCAGTCGGTAGAGCAGAGGATTGAAAATCCTCGTGTCGGTGGTTCGATTCCGCCTCGAGGCACCATTACAATTCCCTTTTAGTTCAGTTGGTAGAACGCCGGACTGTTAATCCGTATGTCGCTGGTTCAAGTCCAGCAAAGGGAGCCA
>NZ_PYMJ01000139.1 GCF_003025615.1 Photobacterium frigidiphilum
GGTATTTGAGCCGATAGCTGGGTGTAGCTCTGCAGCGCTGTCGATCGTGTCGTGTCTATCGGCGCGGGTGGCCGACGCTGCAGGTGCAGGTGCAGGTGCTGGTGTAGGTGCTGAATGCATAGGCGCTGTCGGTTTAGGTATTGAAGGTACAGGGGCATCTGTCGTTGTCATTCGGGCCAGCACACTGCCGACCGGAAGTTTAGTGTCTGGGGTGATCAATAGCTCGGTAATGGTGCCGCTATGATAGACCTCCATCTCGATAGCACCCTTGCTGGTTTCAACCACCGCAATCGTATCGCCTTTTTCAACCCTGTCTCCCGGTTTGATCTGCCACTCAATCAGCGTACCGTCTCGCATATCTGCGCCGAGGGAGGGCATGGTGATATCAATCAGGTTGTCGGTTGCTTGGCTGCTATTCATGGCGTGGCTTCCTGTTTCTCTCCTCTAAGTCGCGCGCGGCGAAGGTTGCTCTGGCGGCGGAAATAATTTTGTCGATCTGAGGAATGGCAGCCTGCTCTAAGTGATGAGGATAGGGTATAGGTACCTCTGCGGTGCAGACCCGACCGACAGGCGCATCCAGCTGCCAGAATGCCTGTTCCATGATGACGGCACTGATTTCACCCGCTAGGCTGCCGGTGTACCACCCCTCATCGATGATCACGGCACGGTGAGTCTTACTGACGCTGGCAACAATTACC
>NZ_PYMJ01000014.1 GCF_003025615.1 Photobacterium frigidiphilum
AACACGATCAGTATAAAGCTCACCCGTTAGGAAAAGCTGACCGAACGCAATCACGTCTTGGTAGTTGATGTGCCATGCTACATTTGCAGCGTTAGCGCCGAATAGCATGTGAATGTGCGTACCAACAAGACCAGAAGGGTGTGGACCGTTGAATACGTGCTCTTCAACATTCGTTTCAGAACATCGAGGAAGGCTAGCACCTGATTTACAAACATGTACTTTATCGCTTGTTAAACGCGACAATAGCGTTAAACCAGCAACAAAAGCATCTGTTTGCTCATTGATAATAGCTTCAGGGTTAGCAGCTAGCGGGTTAGTATCAACCGCTGTCACAAAGATAGCCTTTGTTTCAGAATCGACTGCAGCAACTTTGCTGAACGGACGCGTACGAAGCGCAGTCCACATACCAGACTCAACCAATTGCTCAACAATCGCAGCGCGATCTAGTTGGGCTAATTGATCAGCCTTATAGCTGTTAAATGTGACTTGCTCGTTGCCTTCTACATCAATCACTACGGATTGTAGAACACGCTTAGCGCCACGATTAATTTCTGCAACCTTACCACTAGCTGGAGCAGTGAATTTAACGCCAGGGTTCTTTTTATCTTCAAAAAGAACCTGACCTTTTTTCACTACATCCCCTACGCGAGTATGCATTGTAGGACGCATACCAACATATTCTTCGCCAAGTAAGGCAACTCTTGTGATGGTATTACCATCATTTATCACCTGGGTAGGAGTCCCTGAGATTGGGATGTCTAACCCTTTTTTTATTGTAATCATACGCACTTGCACTACATTAACGGGAAAAAGAATTTTATATTGCGCAGTTAAGACACGACTTTCCTTTGTCTGACACGGGCTCTTTTTGTAACCCGTATCGCAACATCCTATTAACCGGCTTGATACATCATTTGATGCCAAGTCGTTTTCAAGCCCGCGATTCTAGCACTAATTCACTAGATTTTGCCACGGCAAACCACGTTAATAGGTCCAAAAATCAATTAACAACCCAAAGAGAGTACCTTTCTTGGGTGATAAGTTTGACTCAACGCACAAATGTGGAAATATCTCGATTCAACAAAATACACCCACTTACATAATTAAATTAACAGAGCGCTTACACACTAAAAACAGTCATAATAATAGGGCAACAAAGCCCCATTTCCATTGTTAAAAAAACAGTTCTCGATGTTAATCGATATTTACATCTGCATTCTCTGTAAAACGCCCATATTGCTGAACATCAATAAGAAAGCGGTAATAAGAGTCATACACTTTCTTTAATGTTGGGTCTGAGTCACTTTTTTCTACTAATAATTCGTTAGTCAGTTGCTTAAGCCGAAGCAAAACGTCGTCAGGAAACACTTTCAACGACACATCATGTTCATTGAGTAAAATATCCAATGCCTGAACATTTTTGAATGTGTATTCATCCAGCATATCTTGGCTGACGGCACGTGCTGCAACTTTTATGACTTCTCTTAAGTCAACGGGCAATGCCTGCAAAGCATCTTTGTTAATCAGGAACTCCAAATTCGTTCCTGGCTCATGCCATCCTGGGTAATAGTAGTACTTAGCGGCGTTATGTAAACCAAAGGCTAAGTCATTATAAGGACCAACCCATTCTGTTGCATCGATCGCACCTGTTTCTAACGCCGTAAACAATTCACCGCCAGGTAAACTAACAGGAATCCCTCCTGCACGTTTAAGTACATCGGCACCGAAGCCTGGTAAACGCATTTTCAAACCAGAAAGATCATCGATAGTGGTGATTTCTTTATTAAACCACCCCCCCATTTGCGCCCCAGTATTCCCTCCAGCCAGTGGAACAACACCAAAAGGTGCATAGAGTTCCTGCCATAATTCAAGGCCACCACCGTAGTGAAGCCAAGCATTCATTTCTTGTGCTGTCATTCCAAAAGGAATAGAGGCGAAAAAAGGCGACGCTGGAATCTTTTTTTGCCAGTAATAAGCCGCAGAGTGCCCCATTTGTGCTGTACCTTTAGAGACAGCATTAAAGACATCAAAACTGGGTACCAATTCCCCCGCGCCATACACTTTTATTTGTAAACGACCTCGGCTGAGTATGTTTACTTTTTCGGCAAAATGCTCTGGGGCCTCTCCCAACCCAGGAAAACCTTTAGGCCAAGACGTCACTAACGTCCATTCAACGGTACTAATATCTTCAACATTGCTTGTCGAATCATTACTATCACAAGCACTAATAAGCATCGATGCTATAAGTGCTACAATCACTTTAACACTACGTAGCATCATCTATTACTCCTTTCGCTTGGCACACTGCAAACTATACTTATTAGTATCAACGTTTATCAGTGCCAAACTCTTCACAAGTATAGCCAGAAATTTAGACTCTACTCATTTCCCTATCCTTAGGAATACCGTTCAATAATACGCCAATCATACTTCTAATGTTGCTTTTCAATTCAAATTTTTAAACGAAAAAAACCGCAACAAATGCGGTTTTTATATTGAATAAATCGTAACAGTCACGATCTACTACCCTAAAGAGGTATTTGTTCGTGTTTCGATTATTTAGAACCACCTTGGCATGACGGTGATAACGGCGCACCATTTAATAACTCTTGCCATTCACTGAGTGTATACGTATGAATAGCTAGGGCATGTATATCATTGGCTAACTCATGCGCGAGGGCTGAATTCACCGCGCGATGGCGGCCAATTAAACGTGTTCCTTCAAATTGCTCACTCACCACTATCACTTTAAAGTGGCTTTCAGAGCCTTCAGGTACGTTGTGCATGTAACTTTCATTTATCACTTCTAAATGAGCAGGTGAAAGTGCTTTTTGTAATTTTTCTTGAATGCGTTCCTGAATCATAACTCTTACTCACGGGTGTTTATATTCGTAAATCAACTGCTTTATTTGGCTCTTTAAATCATTGCAGATTCAAAAAACAACAGATAAAAAAGCAGTTAAATTCGATAATAGGATTGCAGTACACAGTGGTTCTGCGAAAATAGATAACTAATTTCAAACATACCTGAAAGTTATCTGTAATGAAACCAGCACTGACTCTGCATGATCGTACGTTAAAACTTAACCGTTTTCCGATACGCAAAATTGAAACTCTGCAAGCATGGGATGCTGCAGATGAGTATTTAATTAATCATACTCATGACATGGAGCTCGATCCACAGCGCCCGATTCTAATTCTGAATGACAGTTTTGGCGCTTTAAGCTGCTGGTTTGCTGAACGAGCTAATGTTACGACCGTTACTGATTCTTTTGTGGCAAAACAAGGCTGTATAGCAAACCTAACAGCTAACCAACTGCCCAATGTTAATATTATTGATTGCTTGGCTGAATTGCCTAAAAACCCACAATTAGTATTAATAAAGCTGCCTAAGAATAACCGCTTACTTACTTGGCAATTACAACAACTATGTCATCTTTTACCAGAAGATTGCATGGTTATTGGCGCGGCAAAAGCAAAAGATATTCACACTTCAACGCTGAAGCTTTGTGATAAATATCTAGGCGAGACCAAAACATCTTTAGCTGTAAAAAAAGCACGTTTAGTCTTTATTAAACCAAATGCTTCACTCGCAAAACCCATGCCTGAAGCTAAAGCGTGGGATGTGCCAGAACATGGCATCAGATTAAGTAACCATGCCAATGTCTTCTCAGGTGAAAGCCTAGACATTGGTGCGCGTTTATTACTGAACCATATTCCACAAGGCTTAAAATATAAAGACATTATCGACTTAGGCTGTGGTAACGGTGTAATCGGTATTCAAGCTGCACGACGTAACCCACAGGCAAAAATCACCTGTGTCGATGAAAGTTTCATGGCTGCCGCATCTTGCACAGAAAATGCGAAACAGAACCTAGAAGCACCCGAGCAGCTCACCGCTATTGTTACCGATTGCCTCGCTAACATTGAACATAGCAGTGCTGATCTCGTTTTATGTAATCCACCGTTCCACCAGCAAACAACCATTACTGATCATATTGCTTGGCAAATGTTCTGTGATGCAAAGCAAGTTTTAAGACCAAAAGGGGAGTTAATCGTCATTGGTAATCGCCAGTTAGGATACGATGACAAACTAAAACGCCTTTTTGGTAATGTCGATATAATTGCACAGAATGACAAATTCATTGTCTATCAATCTGTAAAATAGCAACATATCGAGTTCAACTTTTTTCTATGATGAGCCGCGTTAATCTGTATCTAACATGGCTGGTTATATTTCAGTTAAGGATAAAAAGAAAAATGAAAAAGTTTTTTTTAGCAGCATCCGTTTTTGCGTTAACAGCTTGCTCTACACCAGCAGAACCGCAATTAACCCTTGCGCCAACACCTGTTATTGCAACTCAACCGACCACTAACGGACAGGCGCTAAATTTAGAAAGCCGTGACTTACGTACTGCACAATTTATTGCAGTTGTTGATAGCGGTCGTCAAAATGTACAGCCGTTACACGCAACACAAAATTTACGTCTTACCTTGGAAGATGCCCTTTCTCGTCAACTCCAATCCCAAGGTTATAAGCTAACAGAAGATGCACAAGACACAATGCGTCTTGATATCTTAGAAGCTATGGTTAACGTTAAACACAGCATCATGAGCCACGACCTGAGTAGCAAAATACAGCTACAACTGGTTGTTGAAACCAATAAAGGCAAATTTGTTAAACGCTATTCAGGCAAGTCTGAACGCACTGGTGCAATGAGCGCATCCGTTGAAGATATGGAATTAAGCATGAATAACCTGATGACCGCAGTATTGAAAGATATTTATGCTGATGCAGAATTGAACAAATACCTTCAGGAGAACTTATAATGCACCGTTACCTTCTCGCTTTTTGTCTATTGCTGGCCTTGCCTGTAACGGCTGCGACTCAAGTATTAGTTACAACTAACCTTGGTGAGTTCACCATTCAACTGAATGAAGAAAAAGCACCAATTTCAAGCGAAAACTTTCTACGTTATGTCGAAGATGGCAGTTATGTAGACACGATTTTTCACCGTGTTATTCCAGGTTTCATGGCACAAGGCGGGGGGTTTGATCAAGAAATGAAGCGTCGCGATAGTTATTCGCCAATCAAAAATGAATCAACGAATGGCTTAGAGAATAATCGAGCAACAGTTGCGATGGCACGTACACAAAACCCGGACTCAGCAACTCGTCAGTTTTACATCAATTACCAAAATAATAGTTTTTTGAACGCTCAAGGTGGTCGTGCTGGTTATGCCGTATTTGGTGAAGTTGTGAAGGGCTTCTCAACTATTGAAAAAATGACTGATATACCCACCACAACTATTGGGTCTTTAGGTATGAAAGATGTTCCTCAGCAACCTATAGTTATTAAGGCTATTAAAATTATTAAATAGATTAGATAACGTCACCTGAGCGTTATCTAATGTTCAGGTGACTGCTATGCTAACTCTTGTATCATCAAAGCCAGACATTTCTTCTGAAATGATTGATAAGCACATTGCCGATTATGCTCCCGCTCTTGCAGTAAGTGCACTTGGCACGATGAATGGTGATGTGACTTACACTTCGCTAAAAATAACCTGTACTGAACACCTTCATGAATGGTGGAAATTATCGGTTTCTTCCGGTACGCCCGAGAATGGATATGAATCTGCTTATTGGCACCTTTTACATCTATTGGAATCCTTAGAAGAACACCAACTACTGGGTAATAGCTTTATTCAATTTAAAGTGTCTGGTTGCGCTCAATTCTTACTTGGTGTCGGTTCAATGCCTATAAAAATGCAAGGGATCAGACCTTAGAAAGTCGTGCTCTACTGCCTAAATAAAGCAATATAACGCTTACTATTTGTAAAAATGACAACTACTTAATAATAAACCGTATTTTTGACTGTCTTTTTACAGAAGTTCACAGTAGCTTACCTTTATAATTGATAGATACAGCGGCGACGCTATCAAGGGTTAGAGGTATTCATGGAACAAGCGGTAGAAGATAATAACAATCAGGGTTGGCGAGTATACCTAGAGAAGAAAGTACTCATCATGCTGGCGCTAGGCTTTTCTTCTGGACTGCCGATATTACTTGTATTTGGTACCCTGTCGTTTTGGCTTCGTGAAGCTGAAGTCAGCCGAACTGATATTGGCTTCTTTAGTTGGGTAGCACTCGCTTACGGCTTTAAATGGATATGGTCACCATTAATCGACCGCTTCCCTATTCCTATTTTTTCCCACCTATTTGGTCGACGACGCGGCTGGATGTTGTTTTCACAATTAATGATTGTGCTTTCATTATGCGGCATGGCACTCAGCAACCCTCAAGTTGATCTGTTTCAACTCGCCATTTTTGCCATAATTGTTGCTTTTGCCTCTGCATCACAAGATATCGTCATTGATGCCTACCGCATTGAACTCGCAACAGAACGCCTTCAAGCCGCACTAGCCGCTGCTTATATGACAGGTTATCGCCTTGCAATGATCATGGCAGGGGCTGGGGCCTTAGCATTTGCAGCATGGTTTGGTTCAGATACAGAATATGATGTAACAGGTTGGAAATTCGCTTACTTCATCATGGCTGGTTTTATGTTGGTCGGTATTATTACGGCTCTGTGTATTAACGAACCCAGTATTGATAGCGCTGACATTGAAAATGCTGAACGAGAATATCGCCAACAATTAGTCAGTGATGGTATGACACCGAAAAAAGCCAGAATAGCCGCATGGTTCTATACTGCTGCTGTTATGCCCTTCAAAGATTTTTTCGATCGATACGGGCGTCATGCTTTACTCATCTTAGCTTTGATTGGTTGTTATCGAATCTCCGATGTTGTTATGGGGGTAATGGCCAATGCCTTCTATGTCGATATGGGATTCACTAAAACCCAAGTGGCGTCTGTTACCAAAATCTATGGCGTAATTATGACGCTAGTGGGTGCTGGGCTGGGAGGTATTTTGATCAGTAAGTTCGGTACCATGCGTATATTAGCACTGGGGGCTTTTTTATCTGCCTGCACGAATTTACTGTTTATGCTCTTTACCTTTATTGGTAATAGCATTCCTATGCTTGCGATTGTCATCTCTGCCGATAACTTAAGCGCCGGTATTGCCACCGCAGCTTTCATTACTTATCTATCCAGTTTAACCAATGTCGCATTTTCAGCGACACAATATGCACTATTTAGCTCAATAATGTTGTTATTCCCGAAGTTCATTGCTGGGTTTTCAGGCATGTATGTCGACAACTTTGGTTATAACACTTTCTTCTTTACGACCGCACTGATCGGCTTACCAGTTTTACTGCTCGTTTATTTAGTGGCAACAAAAACCAAAAAGCATGATGAAGTTAGCTCTACCCTCGCTTCTTAGCGAAGAGCTGCCGCCCATTATTGACCTAAACACAGTATTCAAAGAGGTATTCTGTTGACGCAGAATATCTCTCTTTTTTTTATAACCCTATTTCCCTTCTAAACCCCCAGTCTATTTATCCTTAAAATTATACCAATTTCACATACCTCTTAAAAAGTTCAATTAAATTTCAAAAAAAAAACATAAAGATCACTAAAACCTTCTCTTTGAAATCGATTACAGCCGATCAATATCACACTTAGCAAAGGATTGCGTAATCGTTACATTCCCAAAGGTGACATAAAACAATAGAATCACCGCCATAAGTACGGACAGCCCATATAAGTCCGATCATATCGACACAATTAGCGAGTATCTGATCATGCGTAAATCACTAGTAGCACTGAGCGTATTAGCAGCAACAGCACTACCAGCAGTAGTAAGTGCAGCTGACTATTCTGATGACATCCACAAAAACGATTACAAATGGCTGCAATTCAATCTAATGTACGCTGTAAATGAACTTCCAGGTGAATCTGACCATGATTACCTTGAAATGGAATTTGGCGGTCGTTCAGGAATTTTTGATCTGTACGGTTACGTTGATATCTTCAACTTAACTGGTAGTTCAAGCAGTGATAAAGCAAACAGCGACTCAAAAATGTTCATGAAGTTTGCGCCACGTATGTCTCTTGATGGACTAACAGGTAAAGACCTATCCTTTGGCCCTGTACAAGAAATGTACATTGCATCTGAATTGACTTGGGATGGCAGCACATCTAACTCCTCGAAAGAAACCTTTGGTGTGAATAACTATAAAGTAGGTCTAGGTTCTGATGTTATGGTACCTTGGTTCGGCAAAATGGGCTTGAACCTATACGGCACATACGACATGAACCAAAAGGATTGGAACGGTTACCAAATTTCAACTAACTGGTTCAAACCATTCTTCTTCTTCGACAACGGTTCTTTCCTATCGTACCAAGGTTACATCGATTTCCAATTTGGTATGGAAGATGAGTATGCATCAGCAAGCAATGGTGGTGCTATGTTCAACGGTCTTTACTGGCACTCAGAGCGCTTTGCTGTCGGTTACGGCCTGAAAGGCTACAAAGATATCTACGGTATCAAAGACAGCTCAGGCTTCAAATCAACGGGTGTTTCTCACTACTTTGACATGACATACAAGTTCTAAGAAGTTCCCCCCTTCTTGTTGAACATGAAAGGCGCCTATTGGCGCCTTTTTTAGTATCTTTAAGTGAAGATAGCGTCAATTTAGCACTACAATTCGCAAAAATAAGACATTTATTGTTTTTAATACTCCCCCTCTTTTCAGTGTTTTTTCAGTACCTTCTTATATCTTCATGCCATCTGCGCAACACTTTACTTGCTTAAATTTAAGACCCTCACACAAAACTGAGAATCTACGCTAACCTTGTTTTAGATGCATTGCTTATTATTTAACCATGCTGAGCAAGGCACTACTTTTTAAAGTTATGTTCAACGACAAATACAATATGGGCATAACGACACAATGAAACAGCAACGGCATAAAAGCGAGATCTCTCCATGAAAAAAATACTCTCTACACTCAGTATTGGCTCAGCTTTAGCGTTATCTAGTACCGTTTTCGCCGTCGACTATTCCGACGATATTCACAAAAATGACTACAAATGGCTTCAATTCAACCTTATGTATGCCTATGAAGAACTACCTCGTGATCCCAACAGCCATTCTGGGCATGATTACTTGGAAATGGAGTTTGGGGGGCGTTCTGGAATCTTTGATTTATATGGTTATATTGATATTTTTGATTTAACTGAAAGCAGTACAAGTGATAAAGACGGCAAACCTAAAATGTTCATGAAATTTGCCCCACGAGTATCACTCGATGCCGTTACCGGAAAAGATCTTTCCTTTGGCTCCGTACAAGAGCTCTACTTTGCGACATTATTTAATTGGGGAGGCGGAACAGAAGCTGATTTTGAACCCAATAATTCCTTCTGGGGTATTGGTTCCGATATCAATGTGCCATGGTTTGGCAAGGTTGGGCTTAATTTCTACGGTCATTATAATATTACCGCCAAAGACTGGAATGGTTATCAGATTTCCACCAATTGGTTTAAACCTTTTTATACCTTAGATAATGGTAGTTTTGTCGCTTATCAAGGCTATATTGATTATCAATTTGGGGCTGGGAGCAGCTTCCAAGGTAATTCGCAAGCCAGCCATGGTGGTGTAATGTTTAATGGCTTCTATTGGCATTCCGACCGCTATTCAGTCGGCTATGGCTTCAAACTATATAATGATGTGTACTTAATTGAAGATACAAATTCATTCGAATCAACAGGTATAAGCCACTACGTTGCAGCTACCTATAAATTCTAAGTGATCCCTCTTCTTAAATGCTATTTCTAACGGCTATTTCCCCATAGGTTCTTCATGATAATTTTCATGAAGAACCTATCTTACTTTGGAGTAAACCTCGAAAAGATAGACTCTTTTATAAAGAAAGCCCCCTACCATACCGCTATAATTCCGGCTCATGATATGATCGTAGTAATAGATAAATTTGGAATAATGCTGTGCAGATAACAATTTTAGGCGCTGGTGCTATCGGATGTTTATGGGCTTGTCACCTAGCGAAACAAGGGCACAATATTCACTTTTGGACAAGAACAGACAAACCGTCATTCCCTATCGTATTGAATGACTGCGTTCAAACAAAAGATAGTATTCAAGAAGAAGATGGCACTCATGAAAAAAATTATATTCAAACGCCATTAGCACCAGAGCGCTTTGATTTTACGAGTAATAATATACAAAGCATTGCCAAGAGCGAGCTTATCATTGTGACGGTAAAAGCATTCCAAGTTGAGCAAGCCTTAAACGACATCTTTGATCATATTGCACCACACACCCCCATTATAATTATGCATAATGGAATGGGAACACAGCAGCACGTTAAAACGCGACTCGTTGATCACCCTATTCTTTATGCCACCACGTCTCAAGCTGCTTTCAAAACCGACAAAGAACAAATAAACCATACTGGATTAGGGCCAACATGGCTCGGTGCTTTCAATCAATCGGCTCAGGGTTTCGACAGCCTTGCTGAGCTCTTTCATCAAGCTTTAGCACCTTGTGGCTGGCATCATGATATTAATGAACCATTGTGGCAAAAGTTAGCCATTAACTGTGCGATTAATCCACTAACAGCAATACATCAATGCCAAAATGGTGAATTGGCAACCCCTAAATATCATACCGTTCTCACGCAAGTTTGCCATGAAGTCGCAGCGGTCATGCAAGCTGAAGGCTATGCAGTAACCGCTAAAAAATTAAGACAAACAGTCGATACCGTTATTAAGGCGACTGCGGCTAACTATTCATCCATGTATCAAGATATTTTCCAGCAAAGAAAGACTGAAATCGATTATATTACGGGTTATCTCATTACACGGGCAAAGGTACACGGCATTGCTGTACCCATGAATACCCAGCTATGGCAAGACGTTAAATTATTGGAGCAAAACCACGATGACAAATGATGATCACAACCGCACAATGACTGTTGCTGTTTGTATCGCCCCCGGCACTGAAGAGATGGAAGCGATCAATACGATTGATATTCTTTTGCGCGCAGGGTTTGGTGTAACAACAGCCAGTGTTGCCTCAGACGGTGCATTAATCGTTGCTGGCTCTCGTGGCATTAAATTAGTTGCCGATGCGGCATTAGTGGCGGTTGCTGATGAACAATTTGATTGTGTGGTGTTACCTGGTGGTGTAGGTGGCGCTGAATGCTTCCGTGACAGCCCGTTGCTAGTTGAGTTCGTAGAGCAGCATAAATACGACGGTAAGCTGATTGCGGCTATCTGTGCAGCTCCTGCCCTTGTTCTAGAGCATCACAACATGTTTCCGACGGCAATAATGACAGCACACCCAGCCTTCCAATACTATATTCCCGAAGTGCGTCGTCGTGCTAAACGTGTTGTTTACGATGTAAATAGCAATTTGCTAACCAGCCAAGGGCCTGGCACTTCACAAGAATTTGCGTTAGAAATTATTGTTCGTTTAGCGGGTAAAGAAAAAGCGGCAGAAGTCGCGGGCCCGATGGTTGTATGGCCAAATATGCATTACGACATATTACCAAAGACATAACCTATTTCAGGACGGGACACATAGATAAAAAAAAGCGAGAACCAAGGTTCTCGCTTTTTTATTTTGATGATGTTTTCAACTATGGGCGGTAAACTTTGATGTTACCGTAACCATTTTCGGTCAAATATAGTGCTTGTAAGCGGCTCATTACACCACGATCACAATACAACAAGTACTCTTTGTCTTGATCAAGATCGCCAAACTGAGTCGCTAATTTATAGAACGGAAGATGTTTTACTTCCACGCCATCAATAACAAGCGGGCTTTCGTCTTCTTCATCTGGACTACGAATATCCAGAACGATTGCACCATCACCAATTTGATCAACAAGCTCTATCTCTGGTGCTTTTTCTTGGCTTTGTTTTTCGATATCACGAATATCCATCACGCGCGCCTCTTCAATCACACGATCAAGGATAGCAAAATCAAAGTTAGCTTCTTCTTTTTCAAGCTTAGCTTTGACTGCTTTAATCGTTGGATTTTTCGAGATAACACCACAGAATTCAGGCATTGTTTTTGCGAATTCTTCTGTGCCAATATTACGAGCAATATCAATGATATCTTCTTTATCCCAATTGATAAGTGGACGAAGGATCAAACTGTCCGTCACATTATCAATCATACGTAGATTTGTTAGAGTTTGGCTCGACACCTGACCTAACGCTTCACCCGTAACAAGCGCTTGAATTCCATAACGCTCTGCAACCTGACCAGCAGCTCGCATAAACATACGTTTTAGCACAACACCCATTTGGCCGTTGTCCACTTTCTCAAGGATTTCAGCAACAACAGGTTCGAAATCAATCGAGATAAATTTAACTTTTGCTGATGACCCGTACTTTTTCCATAAGAAGTGAGAAACTTGCTTCACACCAATCTCATGGGCAGGACCACCTAAATTAAAGAAACAGTAATGTACTTTACTGCCACGCTTAATGTGCAAGTAGCTTGAAACACCAGAATCAAAGCCACCTGAAATTAGGCTCAATACGTCTTCTTGCGTACCTAGAGGGAAACCACCTAAGCCTTTATGACGGTGCAATACTTGATGCAGGTGATCATAATCAACTTCAATACGGACTGTTATATCTGGATTCTTTAACTTTACACTTGCCGATTCAACCGCTTGGTTTAGACCGCCACCAACGTAACGTTCCAGTTCAATCGACGTAAAATCATGCTGTCCACGGCGCTTAGCGCGTACACAGAATGTTTTACCTTCTAGTTGTTCGCCAACAAGTTCAAGCGTTTGCTCGAAAATATCGTGCAAATCTTTAAATTCAGTCTGCTTCACTTCCAACGTATGATGAATACCTGGAGTCTGCATCAAAATCGCCAGTATTTGATCGCGATCACTGTCATCGTTTGCTGTAACTTCAATATGATAACGACGGTTATATACCGCAACGGATTCAGACACACGCTTAACCATAATGCGAATGTTGCTATCAAGAATCTTTATAAAACGTTTACGAACAGAGTCGCTTTTACAAAAGATCTCTGGATGGGGCTTAACGATAAATTTCATAACATGCTTCGCTACACTGGGCCAAATTAATACCGAACGGAATCAACGGCGCGGATTATACAGCAAGCAAGCAGTTGCTGAAACCTTGCTGTTATTGAAACCTTATAACCATAGCTGCCAAATAGAGTAGATGTCATCTTTCAATCTCAACAAATGACAGACAAATAGTTAGTTTAAAGCATCATACCTTAAGACTAATAATAGCTATTCAGCACTACTCTGTATGTCTGAACTCGTCACTTCATCAGAGTAATGCGGCTTACCCTGCATGATCGAAATCTCAACGCGACGATTTACTTTCCGTTCTTCCGCCGTTTTATTGCTATTTAATGGCGCAGTATCAGCTAACCCAACCACCCGTAATCGCTTATGATCAAACCCTTTAACTTGCTCCATTTCCTGAGCAACAGAGACTGCTCGCTGCGCAGATAAATCCCAATTTGAACGGTATAGTTCGGAATCTAACTTCTGATTATCAGTATGACCTGAAATTCTAATAATGCCGGGAACATCTTTCACTAAGTCAGCAATCTGTCGCACTAAGGGGCGAAATTTAGGCTGTAAAAAAGCAGAGCCAGCCGGGAATGCACCTTTTTCTTTGATTCGAATAACAACTTGTTGACCGAAATTTTCAACTTCAATCGCACCATCTTGAATTTCGCGATCAAGCGCTTTTTGCATGACTTCCAATAACTGTTCTTGCGACTCAGACATCTCCGATTGATTATTTTGATTCATTTGAGTTGCCACATCAGCCGATTTCCCGCCAGTTAACTTACCCGCATCACGCTTGGTGCCTCCGGCACGGTCTGATTCACCATCGTGGAAATCAAGAGTACGCTGAGTCATATCAATGGTTTGTTGCATGATAACTTCAATTGGTGTTGGCTCAGGTCGCCCAGGGCGAAATTCTTGCGCGATAACACTGGTGCCTTTAGGAATATCTTTCACTTCCAGCATATTTTGAACACCAAAAGCAAATTTCATCGAACCTGCAATCTGTTTGAATTTCAGTACATCCATCTCTGAGAATGACAACAAAAGTACGAAAAAACACATTAACAAGGTCGCTAGATCCGCAAAAGTCGCCATCCATAACGGCGCGCCAGGGGGGCACTTGCAATCATCTTCTTCCATTGTGACCTCTAACCATCTACGTCTACGCCACGTTTTTTCTCATTAAGGTAATTTTTCAAGTACCCATCGATCACTCGCGGATTCTGACCATCTTGAATAGCAAGAACACCATCAAGAATTAATCGACGATTCAATTTCTCTTCGTTCTTACGTAATGACAATTTGTCAGCAATTGGTATTGCAACCATGTTCGCAAGAATAGAACCATACAAGGTGGTTAACAAAGCGACAGCCATTGCAGGACCAATTGATTTAGGATCATCCATGTTTGATAACATCGCCACTAAACCGATTAACGTACCAATCATCCCCATTGCTGGTGCAACATCACCAAAGGAACTGAAAATACCGACCCCTTTTTCATGTCGCTCATTGGTTAAGCCGATATCTTTTTGTAAAGTAGCACGAACAACATCAGCATCATGGCCATCAACAAGCAGATCGATACCTTTACGTAAGAAAGTGTTATCAACTTCCATTTCTTCTAACGCTAAAAATCCCCCTTTTCGCGCGGCGTCAGCCATTTCAACAATTTTAGCGATTAAGTCTTCTGGATTGTCCGTCTTGAACATGAATGCTTTCACTGCAATTTTAGCCGCACCGAAAAACTGACTAATGCTGTATTTAATCAAAACAACAAATGTGGTTCCTCCCAGTACAATCAATACCGAGGGAACATCAAAAAACATCCCTAAACTGCCACCTAGTAACATTGCCATTGCTACAAATGCGAATGAACCTACTAGGCCTATAAGCGTTGCCAAATCCACGAAAAGCTCCCCTTTTTGTGACGCATCGTATTTATTATTAAATCAACAGCGGTATTCTACAGAAGTGTACCTATATCGGCACCTTTCGTTTTTCATTTAGCTTTCTTCGTTCAAAAGACGAAAATTACTGCCTCAAACACAAAATCATGTGACATAATTTGACCCAGATTACTCTCTGCGTTACTTTTCCAGCACTTAGAAAATAGTGAAAAATTTATGGCCGCTAAAAAACCAGAAAATATGGCATTTGAAGCAGCATTAGATGAACTCGATTCCATTGTAAACGAGTTAGAGTCTGGTGATATTGCACTCGAAGATGCACTAAAGAAATTTGAACGTGGCATTATGCTTGCTCGCACTAGTCAGAAAAAACTAACACAAGCAGAACAGCGTGTAGAAATATTACTTCAAGCTGATGATGAAGCACCCCTGACTGAATTTAATGAGAACAATGAATAACAATTTAACTTTATCACAGTCACTGAAGCATTATCAGGATCGTAGTAATCAACATTTAGCTCAATGGCTTGAAGCGCAGCCTTTTGCCGATCAAGCACTAGTAAAAACCATGAAATATGGCACATTACTCGGCGGCAAACGCGCACGTCCGTTTTTAACCTATATTACGGGTCAAATGCTAGGGGCTGAATGCGCCGATCTTGATACTCCTGCTGCAGCGGTAGAATGTATTCATGCTTATTCATTAATTCATGATGACCTGCCTGCTATGGATGACGATGAGCTACGTCGTGGTCACCCAACATGCCACATTGCATTTGATGAAGCTTTAGCTATTCTTGCTGGAGATGCACTGCAAACACTTGCTTTCGAAATTCTTGCTGATGGCAAATTAAATGATGACGGTAATACTCAACGTATCGCGATGATCAAAGAGCTTGCCCAAGCCTCTGGTGCTGCGGGAATGTGTGTAGGTCAAGCACTTGATTTAGAAGCAGAAGGTAAACAGGTTGATTTACAGCAGCTTGAAACTATTCACAAGCACAAAACGGGGGCACTTATCCGATGTGCCGTACGTTTAGGTGCACTCGCTGCAGGTCAAAAAGGCGTAGCGGTATTGCCACAGCTAAACCAATTCGCCGACGCAATTGGTCTCGCATTCCAAGTTCAAGACGATATTCTTGATGTTACAAGTGATACTGAAACACTGGGGAAACCACAAGGTTCAGATCTCGCGCTTGATAAAAGTACCTACCCAGCTTTACTAGGATTGGAAGGTGCACAACAAAAAACACAACAACTTTATCAAGAAGCGCTACAAGCATTGGATGCAATACCCTACAATACAACCCAATTAGAAGTTTTTGCCCGATACATTATCGAACGCAATAACTAAAATCAGTAAAAGCGCCGAAATGTTATGACTCTGGATATATCAAAATACCCTCATCTTGCTTTAGCCAATACGCCAGATGAACTACGCTTACTGCCGGTTGAAAGTTTACCGGAGGTATGTGATGAACTACGTACCTACTTGCTTAACTCAGTCAGCCAGTCAAGCGGGCATTTTGCCTCAGGTCTTGGTGCTGTAGAACTGACTGTTGCCCTACATCATGTGTATAACACGCCTTTTGATCATTTGATCTGGGATGTAGGCCATCAAGCTTACCCACATAAAATTCTAACTGGTCGTCGTGACCAAATGTCAACGATCCGCCAAAAAAACGGTATCCACCCATTTCCTTGGCGTGGTGAGAGTGAGTACGACGTATTATCTGTCGGTCACTCTTCAACCTCGATCAGTGCTGGTCTTGGAATGGCTATAACCGCTAATAAAGAAGGCTTAGGCCGTAAAGTTGTTAGCGTAATTGGTGATGGGGCGATTACCGCAGGCATGGCGTTTGAAGCCATGAACCATGCTGGTGATGTACATTCAGACATGTTAGTGATTCTAAATGACAATGAAATGTCAATTTCAGAAAATGTCGGCGCACTGAATAATCACTTAGCTCGCTTACTCTCTGGCAGCCTTTACACCACCATTCGTGAAGGCGGCAAGAAAGTATTAGCTGGCGCACCGCCGATCAAAGAATTGGTTAAACGCGCAGAAGAACATATCAAGGGCATGGTTGTTCCTGGCACCATGTTTGAAGAGCTAGGCTTCAACTATATTGGCCCTGTTGATGGTCATGATGTTACTGAATTAGTCAAAACCTTGAAGAACATGCGTAACCTTAAAGGACCGCAGTTCCTTCATATTATGACGAAAAAAGGTAAAGGTTACGCACCAGCTGAAGCGGATCCAATTAATTACCATGCAGTACCTAAATTCGATCTAAGTCAAAATCCGTTACCAAAAGCGACAAATGCTAAACCGACTTTCTCGAAAATTTTCGGCGATTGGCTATGTGATATGGCCGCTGAAGATGAAAAACTAATGGCTATCACGCCAGCGATGCGTGAAGGCTCTGGCATGGTACGCTTCTCGAAAGAATACCCAAGCCAGTATTTTGATGTCGCGATTGCAGAGCAACACGCTGTAACCCTCGCAAGTGGTATGGCTATCGGTGGATATAACCCCGTTGTTGCTATCTACTCGACATTTTTACAGCGTGGCTATGATCAATTAATTCACGATGTTGCCATTATGGAACTTCCCGTAATGTTTGCTATTGATCGTGGTGGTCTAGTTGGCGCTGATGGTCAAACTCACCAAGGTGCTTTTGATCTTAGCTTTATGCGTTGTATTCCTAATATAGTGATTATGGTACCAAGCGACGAAAATGAATGTCGCCAAATGCTATATACGGGTCATAAGCATCAAGGTCCAAGCGCGGTACGTTACCCTCGCGGTAATGGATTAGGCGCAGATATACAGCAAGAGATGACCGCACTTGAAATCGGTAAAGGGATTGTTCGCCGTCAAGGTGAGAAGATTGCTATCCTGAGTTTCGGTACGATGCTTGAATATACGTTAGAAGCCGCTGAGAAATTGAATGCGACGGTGGCTGATATGCGGTTTGTAAAACCACTTGATGAAGCGCTCATTCTAGAATTAGCCGCCAAGCATGATGTATTGGTAACGGTTGAAGAAAATGCTATTGCCGGTGGTGCCGGGAGTGGTGTTATCGAGTTCATGATGAAGTCAAAATGCTTAAAGCCAGTGCTTAACATTGGTCTTCCCGACCGTTTTGTTGAACAAGGTACACAGCAAGAACTGCATACCGCATTAGAAATTGATGCCGCTGGTATTGAAAAGCAGATTCGTGATTATATTGCTTAATACCATTTTACTTACCTTTCCTAGTTTCTAGCCTTTACTAGAAACTAGGACGCTTCTCTGCCTACTCTATTCGATCTCTATCTTACTCTTTTAAGCACAGCCCCTTCATAACCACCCAATTCAATATAATGCATAGGTGCACTCAACGAGCCGTCGCGATTCACACGTCGATATACACCAGGCAACGAAACGCGTAATGGTTTTGAATTAAAATAACTCGCTTGATTACGCTCTTTGGCAGCTCGATAAACTACCAAACCATCACTGTATTGCCTTGCCATCACACCTTCTTTTGGAAATTCACTGACCCAGCCAGAACGGTATAACCAAAACCAGTTCGCTTTATGTAAACTCACCTTTTCTTGTCCGACTAGAAGCTTTGTTTCTGTTGTTTTTGCTTTACCTTGCTTACTTTTCCAGTAAACAGGCTTGTAACCTTTCGGAGTTTTACTGGGGTACCCAATAGAAATATCGAGCATTTTAGTCGGTTGATAAGCCCAATTTTTCGGTATACCTTGGCGATACCAATTCGACGAGCCGCGATTATCATTATCAAACTGGGTATTATTACTGCCGTAAATAAACGTCTGATTCCAGCTATGGTAATACGTTACTTTTGGCAAATTAAAAAAGTAATATAAGGCTAAACCCGTCTCGATATCTTTATGCCATGCAATACTAGAGGTGAGATTATTTTCGCTTCTTCCCCCTCGTGTTGTTGTCATGATTAAACTTTTATCACCTAATTTCGCTAATGCAAAGCTATCCCACGATCGTTGCATTCGATCTAACCCCATAGCGGGGCTAAGATAATGCTCACGTAACCATACGTCCATTATATCGCGTAACGGTGTGGGCCAAGCGGTGTACTCCCAAAGGTTAAGCTCTGATATATTTGCCGCTAACCAGCGTGTGCCGGTTTTAATTTTGACTATTTGAAGAAAGCCAGCCATCTGCTCGGCGTAAAATTTAGCGGCCTCATCATTACCAACCTTAAAAGGAAGCTCTGCAATCTGCCCGCCAGTTATTAACGTAAATTGATTTTCGCCAAGCAATTTCGCCATATCATCGTTATAAGCACCGCTCAAACCTTGTCGTTGCCAATCATAATGATACCAATCACCGTATAAATCATTTATATCAGTGCGGTTAAAATTGGTTCGATACCAACAGCTATTTCTCCAAAGCCCAGAGGCTGGAATTAATCTCGCTTGATGCTTAAAACGCGCACTGGCATTTACGTTACTTCTTGTGCTGTATTCAATTTTATTAATAAATCCATCATGATTACGATCATTTTGATCATCCCAGCCAGGGAAAGACAAGCTGTTATTATCAGCCTCAATCCAAGGCTTTACACTCAATGCAGACAACGTTGTACCTGCTGGCCAATTTAATTTTAATGCCCAAATTTTCAAGCCACTACTTAATACCTTCAACCCCGTGTTCATTTCGCGATCTTGATAAAAAGGGAATGCCGACAGCCAAGCAGATGCAAATGAAAACTCACCTTGCCAAGTATTTTGTCGCTTTAGCCACTGGGTATCTGACGGGATCCATTTCGCGATATTGCCATCATCACCAGCAACACTTCTCATAACGGTCGGAACGGTATCAGCAACTACATCAAACTGATCAAACGGATAAGAAGAGATCAATATTATTTCGTCTGAAGGCTTAAGGGTTAAAGGCGGTCGGGCGGTAGAAAGATTGCCATCACGAATGAGCAATAAATGAAGGGGCTGCCCTTTTAGTAAGTAATCCATCCCCCCATCTACCGAAGGAACAGATAAGACAGTATCTTCCAAGTAATGAAGATACGCATTTTCAACGTCGATACCTCGTTCTGCCGTTTTTTTATTTAACCATGCGGTTTTTTCTTCGGGTCGACAATCAAACTTCTGGGTATACATATAGCCCATCGCGATTGTTTGCTGGTTTAAGGCAGCATCATCTAAACTGCCAAAGACCACATCAGCATGCTGAACTTCCCACTCTTTTACCTCTTTGGCGGAATCAAACACTGATGTCGCTAACGGCTCTTCCCACACGCCGGGTAATACCCAGCCAGTTGCCGTTGATGGATATACTTGGCTTGACGCCGAAAAAGAAATAACAAAGAATGCAATCCAAACAAGGTGTAACCAACCCATATCTCACCATGACAGTTAGTGATTTAGTTTACATAAAGGTTAGACGAACAAATAATAGCCTGTTGATTGATTTAGCTTAAGGTATAAAAAAACCGCGCCATGCGCGGTTTAATAATGGTATTCAACTGAAACAGTAAATACTGAGTTAATATAACGATTACCAGCCAAACCAGTAACCGACACCCCATAGGCAAATCATCGCCATAAAACCAGCTAGGATGTCGTCAACCATAATGCCAAAACCACCATGCACATGCTTATCTAACCAACTGATAGGCCATGGCTTGATCATGTCGAAGAATCGGAACAACACAAATCCCGCCAGTATCCATTGCCAATTCACCACAGGCGCAATGGCCATCGTGATCCAGAAACCAACAAATTCATCCCACACAATACTGCCGTGATCATGTACTCCCATATCATCAGACGTTTTCTGACAAATAGTAATACCAATCACCGCAGCAACAATCGTTATTAAAATGTATGCAGCAAAGGGAAGTTGAACGATCAATAAATACAAAGGTATAGATGCAACTGTACCCATTGTTCCGGGAATAATCGGTGATAAACCACTCCCGAAGCCTGTGGCTAAAAAGTGCCACGGGTTTTTTAAATTTATTCTATCTTTAGGATTACTCACACTTTACTCCGCGAAATGATCAAAACCGTGCAACTGCCAATCTAGCAGTTTATCGTTTTGGGTCAACTGAATACCTTGTCCTGGTCGCAACTGACCAATACAAGTCACTTTAACCCCAGAGTGTGCTAGAGATGTATCGACGGCTCCTCGATTTTCCTCTGGAACAGTAAAGCATAATTCATATTCCTCACCACTGGTAAGCGCAAGCTGCTGGGCTTTTTGTCTATCACTCTCGAACGTAAGTAGTTCATCAGAAAGAGGTAATTTATCAACATCAATAACGGCTGAAACCTGCGACCGTTTTAGAATATGCCCCAAATCTGAAATAAGCCCATCAGAAATATCTAATGCCGCAGAAGCGATACCAATCAATGCTTGCCCAGCAAGTATTCTAGGATGCGCTTTAAAGTGACGTTCTAATAGGGTATTTCTTAATGCATCATCTTCAACCGTGACTTCATTAAGCAATATCGCTAACCCTGCCGCACTATCACCGAGGTTTCCGGTTACATAAATCCAATCACCAGAATTTGCCCCTGCGCGCGTGAGTGCCTTCCCTTCCGGAACAAAACCGTGAACGGTCAGGGTAATGCTTAGCGGGCCTTTAGTCGTATCACCACCAATAAGCTGCACATTAAAATATTCTGCTAGGGCAAAGAACCCTTCACAAAATTGGCTTAACCATGCTTCATTAGGCTCGGGCATGGTCAGTGCTAACGATACCCATGCAGGTGTTGCCCCCATTGCCGCTAAATCACTAAGGTTCGACGCTAAGGCTTTATGAGCAATGAGTGCAGGATCGGCATCAGCAAGAAAATGGGTTCCCGCAACAAGGGAATCCGTGCTGACAGCAAGGTGACTGCCAGTAGGCACAGAGAGTAAAGCGCAATCATCGCCAATTGCGAGGGCAACATCACGACGATTGACAGATTGGTGCTCAAAATAGCGAGCGATAAGATCAAATTCGGTACTGGCCATAATATTTTATTATTAGTTGATGAATATGATAGTAAACAGAAAAATCAGATAGAAAAAAGGCCAGCAATTGCTGGCCTCAAAACGTCTTTTTCGATTACTTTTTACGAAGTGTTGGTGCTGCTTTATCAAGCACACCGTTCACAAATTTGTGGCTATCTTCAGCACCGAATATCTTAGCTAATTCGATTGCTTCATTGATAACAACTTTATAAGGAACATCTTCACGTTTAGTCATCTCATACATCGCTAAGCGAAGTAGAGCAAGCTCCATCTGGTCCAAATCTTGAAGTGGACGAGAAAGGTAAGGACGCATCTTGCTGTCCAATTCCTGATGGTTCTGTACAACACCATTCAAAAGATCATGAAAGTAGTTCAGATCTGTATGTGGTGCAGCAAGAATAGGTGCATCAGCCTGGTGCTCTTCTTCTTCAAATTTGTCATCAGAAAGGAACTGTTGCTCGATTTCCGCAACATTACCTTTCGTGATCTGCCATGAATAAATTGCTTGGATAGCAAAATGACGAGCATTACGACGTGCAGCTGGTTTCACATTAACCCCCATTAGGATTCGATTTGGGACAGTACATTTACCATTTCAAGCGCGCTTAGTGCAGCCTCTGCCCCTTTATTACCAGCCTTGGTACCGGCACGCTCAATGGCTTGTTCGATTGAATCTACAGTCAGAACGCCAAATGCAACTGGAGTATTGTACTCTAGTGCGACTTGCGCCAGACCTTTATTACACTCGCCGGCAACATAATCAAAGTGTGGTGTTCCACCACGGATCACAGAGCCTAAAGCAACGATAGCGTCATAACGATCGCTCTTAGCAACCTGCTGAGCAACAAGTGGTAACTCATAAGCGCCAGGGCAACGAACAACTGTAATATTGTCATCGCTTACCTGACCTTGACGTTTAAGCGCATCTAATGCACCAGCAAGTAAGCTTTCATTAATAAAGCTGTTGAAACGTGCAATTACGATAGCAATTTTTGCGTTTGGTGCCGCGATAGCGCCTTCAATTACATTCATGGGCCTTCCTGTGACTATGTCTTTCCGATACGAGAAACCGCGGGAGTCTACCACACTTTATATAAAAGTCGCTACGGACAACCGCTGGTTTATTCGTTTGATTAAATTAAAGCCCTCTAAAATGCTTATCGCACTTTGGGACAAAATAGATATTACTTACATTCCCGGCTGGCAATTTACCAACCAAGCAATAATTATTCACAAATATATTCTACAACTTCTAGGCCAAAACCTGAAAGTGAATGATAACGTTGTGTACTTGATGCAAGCAGACGCATTTTTGAAACGCCTAAATCCGATAAAATCTGAGAGCCCACACCAACCTGACGAGATTGATCTTTCGGGTTCAATTTCACTTTCGGCTGTCCGTTATCGTTCGCCGCAAGGTTTTTCACTTTCGTGATAATCGTGTCATGATTTTCTTGCTTGCTCAGCACAACCAACACACCACCTTCAGAAGCAATGCGTTGCATTGCAGTAGGCAATGTCCATTGCGATGCACCTGAATGTAGAACATCTTTAAACGTGTCTTGCAAATGAACACGTACTAACGTTTCTGCATTTTCTTTTACATCACCACTACGCAATGCATAGTGAATTTCATTATCGATGGTATCACGGTACGTAATCATATCGAACTCACCAAACTCTGTTGGTAAACGGCATTCTGCAATTCGTTCAATCGTGGTTTCGTTGTTATTACGATATTCGATAAGGTCAGCTATCGTACCTAGCTTCAATCCATGCTTTTCAGCAAACACTTCTAACTGAGGACGACGTGCCATTGTGCCATCTTCGTTTAGAATTTCCACAATAACACTTGAAGGCTCAAGACCTGCTAAACGCGCAATATCACAACCTGCTTCAGTATGACCAGCACGGCTAAGTACGCCACCTTCTTGTGCCATTAATGGGAAGATATGTCCCGGCATCACGATATCAGAAAAGCTGGCATTCGGTGCAACAGCGGCTTGTACTGTTGTTGCACGATCTGCGGCTGAAATACCAGTTGTTACGCCAACTGCTGCTTCAATAGAAACAGTGAAGTTAGTGCTAAACTGTTCAGTATTGTCTTGTACCATTAATGGTAGGCTGAGTTGCTTACAACGTGCATGCGTTAACGTTAGGCAAATCAAACCACGGCCGAACATTGCCATGAAGTTAACAGCTT
The DNA here is from genome assembly GCF_003025615.1 of Photobacterium frigidiphilum. Lineage (GTDB taxonomy): Bacteria > Pseudomonadota > Gammaproteobacteria > Enterobacterales > Vibrionaceae > Photobacterium > Photobacterium frigidiphilum. The sequence goes on from NZ_PYMJ01000014.1 coordinate 24,144, forward strand.
CTGGCGTAATTTTCTCTGCTGCAATGATAAGATCGCCTTCATTTTCACGATCTTCATCATCCATCAAGATAACCATCTTACCTTGGCGAATATCATCAATAATTTCTTTCGCAGTGCTTAAACCCATAACAATACCCTTCTCTAATCTTTATCCTAAAAACCCAGTTCTTGCTAATAAGTCCATCGTGACTTCTGACTTTTTGTCAGCGGCTTTATCACCTAACATTAAGCGTTCTAAATAACGGGCAATAACATCAACTTCTAAGTTAACGACACGACCAACCTGGAATGATTCCATTGTCGTTTCTGAGGCAGTATGAGGAACAATCGTTAGCTTAAATTCATCACCACGAATTGCATTAACCGTAAGGCTGATACCATCAATCGATACTGAGCCTTTTTCAGAAATATATTTAGCTAAATGCGCTGGCGCCTTCACCCAAAATTCAATGGCGCGACCAGTGTGAGTGCGTTCAATGATCTTGCCCACCTCATCAACGTGACCTGATACCATATGACCACCAAAACGGGTGGTTGGTAACATCGCTTTTTCTAAATTCACTTTCTGGCCAGATTTATAGTCAGTAAAAGCAGTACGCTTTAATGTCTCTAACGATAAGTCAGCAACGTAGCCTTTACCAGTTAATGCCACAACGGTTAGACAAACCCCATTTGTAGCAATACTGTCACCCAGTTTAACATCGGATAAATCAAGGTTACCTGAATCAACCGTTACCGAAATATCAGCACCTTTAGGCGTCAATGCAGAAATAGTACCGATAGCTTCAATAATGCCAGTAAACATGTTTAAAATTCCTTGGTTCGCTCAAGCGTTAAACGCGAGCAATAATACGTAAATCAGGACCAATCATACGAACATCTGTTATCTCAAGGTTAAGTACTTGAGACATCGATGTCAGCCCTTTTAAGTTAATTAAGCTACGGCTATCACACCCCATCAGTTTAGGAGCTTGATAAAGAATAAGCTCGTCAACTAATCCTGCCGCTAACAATCCGCCCGCTAACTCAGCCCCCGCTTCCACCCAAATATGGTTAATATCTTGCTTTGCGAGTTCAAGCATTAGCGACGTTAAATTTAATTGCTCTGAATCATCTTGCTTTGGAATGAGCACTTGAGAAACAGAGTCAGACCACGTTTCTTGCCCCTCTTCAGCACGTGCTAATAGGGTTTTTCCCGCAAGACTAAACAGTTTAAAATCGGGTGTGACACGGTTTTTACTATCGATAATAACCCGCGTAGGTTGGCGTAAAGCGGCTTCTGGGTATTCAGCGTGTACTGGCTCACCCAGTTCACTCCAGCGTACATTTAATGATGGATCATCAGCAATAACGGTAGAGCTTGTTGATAAAACGGCTCCCGCTTTTGCGCGAAAGCGTTGCACATCGGCACGTGCTTCAGGGCCGGTAATCCACTTACTTTCACCATTTGATAACGCTGTTCGCCCATCAAGACTTGCTGCTAATTTTAGCTGTACATACGGTAGCCCGGTTTTCATTCGCTTGATAAAACCGAGATTCAACGCTTGCGCATCTGCTGCTAATAAACCCGTTTGCACTTCAATGCCCGCAATTTTCAGCATTTCAATACCACGGCCACCCACCTTAGGGTTGGGATCCACCATCGCGCAAACAACACGAGAAATATTGGCATTAATTAAGGCTTGAGCACAAGGTGGGGTACGACCAAAATGGGAACAGGGTTCAAGTGTTACATAAGCTGTCGCGCCTTTCGCTTGATCGCCAGCGGCACGCAATGCAAACACTTCAGCATGAGGTTGGCCAGCTTGATAGTGAAAACCTTCACCAACAATGGTAGCACCTTGAGCAATAACGCAACCTACATTGGGATTAGGTGCAGTAGTGAAGCGACCACGTTTTGCCAATTCAATGGCACGTAGCATCATGGAGTGATCAATAGATGAGAACATCGAATGCATTCTTTTAGCTTAGAGAGTAATAGTCTAGCTCGCTGATTCTTTTAGAAAGCAGCAAGCTAATACTATTCTTTTATTTTTCTAACTTGGCAATTTCTTCGCCAAATTCACGGATATCTTCAAAACTACGATAAACAGAAGCAAAGCGGATATAAGCAACTTTATCCAATTCTTTTAGTGCTTCCATTACTAAGTTACCAATCATATCTGATGGTACTTCACGTTCACCCGTCGCGCGTAAACGGGACTTGATCGTGTTAATCGCACGTTCTATATCATCTGCGCTCACCGGACGTTTTTCTAACGCACGCTGAATACCACCACGAAGTTTATCTTCATTGAATGAATCGCGGTTGCCATCGGTTTTTATTACTCTTGGCATCACCAATTCGGCAGTCTCAAACGTTGTATAGCGTTCATTGCACGCTAAACATTGGCGACGACGACGAACTTGATGACCATCTGCAACTAAACGGGAATCGATTACTTTGGTGTCATTGGCACCACAAAAAGGACAATGCATCACGCCTCCTAACTTTCGTCGACTCAGTGTACCCCATTTCAACGCCAGAAAGAGAGTATAACCAGGGTTTTATTTATAATCTCATAACAAAAAGACGGTACATTGTAGCTATTTGTTATGAAAAACAAAACGGCACCTTAAAAGGTGCCGTTAATTTAGGTTTGAAGCACGAAGTGACTACTATTTAATCACCGTCGGTCAAATATTGATTAAGCGTATACAGGTAAGCGCTTACAAATTTCTAATACTTTCGCTTTCGTTGCTTCGATAACTTCAGGTTTATCTGTGTTATCAAGTACATCACAAATCCAACCAGCAAGCTGCTTAGTATCTTCAACCGTAAAACCGCGGCGAGTGATTGATGGTGTACCAATACGAATACCTGACGTTACAAACGGGCTGCGTGGATCGTTTGGAACGCTGTTTTTGTTAACGGTAATGTTAGCTGCACCCAGTGCGGCATCCGCTTCTTTACCTGTGATACCTTTGTCGATTAAATCAACAAGGAACAAGTGATTCTCAGTGCTACCAGATACAATCTTGTAACCGCGCTCTAAGAACTCGCCAACCATTGCTTTCGCATTTTCAACAACACAAGCTTGATAAACTTTGAATTCAGGTTCCATTGCTTCTTTGAAGGCTACCGCTTTTGCTGCGATAACATGCATTAGAGGACCACCCTGACCACCAGGGAATACCGCTGAATTCAACTTCTTATAAAGAGCTTCACCGTCATTAGACAAAATTAGACCGCCACGAGGACCAGCTAATGTTTTATGCGTTGTTGTTGTTACAACATGGGCATGTGGAACCGGGTTAGGGTAAACACCTGCCGCAATAAGACCCGCAACGTGTGCCATATCAACAAAAAAGTATGCACCCACTTTGTCTGCGATTTCACGCATGCGTTTCCAGTCAACAACCTGAGAATACGCAGAGAAACCACCGATAATCATCTTAGGTTTGTGCTCTAACGCCAATGCTTCCATTTCTTCGTAATCGATCTGACCAGTTTCATCGATGCCGTAAGGGATGATGTTGTATAACTTACCAGAAAAGTTTACTGGAGAACCGTGAGTCAAGTGACCACCGTGAGCAAGGCTCATACCTAATACAGTGTCGCCTGGATTTAGTAGGGCCATGTAAACGGCGTTGTTAGCTTGAGAACCAGAGTGAGGCTGTACGTTCGCGTATTCAGCACCAAAAAGCTGACATGCACGATCAATCGCTAGTTGTTCTGCTTTATCAACAAACTCACAACCACCGTAATAACGCTTACCTGGGTAACCTTCAGCATATTTGTTAGTCAGCTGAGATCCTTGAGCTTCCATTACTCGTGGGCTTGTGTAGTTTTCAGAAGCGATCAACTCGATGTGTTCTTCTTGACGTGCTGTTTCTTCCTGAATGGCTGCAAAAAGTTCCGCATCATAGTCGGCAATATTCATATCGCGCTTTAGCATCTGTCTCTCCTGACTAAGGTAGGTATAACCACAATATTTGGGTAAAAACGAAAAACCGCAAAGCTAGACGCCACGTGGACGCAAACGTTTTCGTATTACCAGTAATTAACGCTGTATTTTACAGAAATTGATCTAAATCAGATACCCCTAAAATCATTTATTATTACAATTTCTTCATGTTTATTATCGATGATTACATGAATTATTTTCATACTCTTGCAAACACACTAGAGATAGAAAACACTCACTCTATATAAATTCAAGAAAAACCAAAAAAAAATATTTTACAACCATGTAAAAAAATCATTACAGTTTCTATTTTTTGCTTTTACCGTACTACTTCTTTCTATGAGGTTACACGATTAGAATTGCGCCCATAAATTATAAGGAGTTTTGTTTTGAGCGGTTCCAAGCATTCATTGAATGAGAATATTATTGCCATTCTCACGGGTACATTTATCGTTGCACAGGGAATATTTTTTCTTCAACAAGCAGATCTTCTAACAGGAGGCACAACAGGGCTAGCATTGCTGCTTACCCAATTTGTTGATGTGTCTTTTGGTACGTTATATTTCTTGATGAACACCCCATTTTACCTTATGGCGTGGTTTCGCATGGGTAAATCATTTGCTATTACCAGCATCATTTCTGGTGGTCTCGTTTCGATTATTACTGACAATTTACACCTTGTATTAGAGATCAGCCGTTTAGACCCTATTTATTGTGCCATTCTCGGTGGTCTGTTGATGGGCTTAGGTATGCTAATACTCTTTCGTCATCGTACAAGTTTGGGTGGGTTCAATGTACTCGTTCTGTACTGCCAAGAAAAATTTGGTATTCCAGCAGGCAAAATGCAGATGGGCATTGATATCAGTATTTTAGTGTGTTCATTCTTCTTCGTAACACCCTTTGTGCTTATGCTCTCGGTATTAGGTGCAGTCATGCTTAATCTTGTATTAGCCATGAACCATAAACCAAGCCGTTACAATCCAAGTACGGCAAAAGCAAGCAGTTAGCAGTTATTGACTCGCATGCTCAAATAGCAAAAAGGCTTACCGTTATGGTAAGCCTTTTTTAGCACTAAATAGACACACATAGGTATCTTATCTAGTTAGATCGCATCTTCGTCTTCTTCGCCCGTTCTGATTCGAACAACACGCTCAACATCGAACATGAAGATTTTACCATCACCGATTTTACCCGTTTGCGCGGTTTCGATAATCGTTTCAATACATTGCTCTGCTACTTCATCGGTCACAACAATTTCTAGTTTCACTTTTGGCAGAAAATCGACCATGTATTCTGCACCACGGTACAATTCGGTATGACCTTTCTGACGTCCAAATCCTTTAACTTCAGAAACAGTCATGCCTGTGATACCCACTTCAGCTAATGCTTCGCGAACATCATCAAGCTTAAAAGGCTTAATAACGGCTTCAATCTTTTTCATTTCTCATCGTCCTTTGCTGAGTATGGGTCTACTTATGAATACAGGTATGTCACGTATAAACCTATTAACGTTAGCGCTATTATCACAGATTCAGCACTGTAATTTAAGAGTTTTCCGTTTGTAGCATCGTATTAGAATCCATCATTCGTAATAATAAAAACACTGCAAAGAGCAACACAATGCTGTTAAGCGTTAATACCGTGATACTCCGAAACTCGGGAGAAATAAGGCTTGGTAAAAATGGAATAATGCTAATACCAAAAAACATTGTGGCTGCAGGAATGAAAAAGTACAGTGGAATAAAGCCCCACATCATACCTCGAAACAATCCCGCAATGGCACAGATGCCTGAAATTAACACTAATACAGCGACAATACTCGGCACGATACCGACTTGATTATAACTAAAGATAACCGTGAATGAGTCTACATACCTGAGTAAACAAGTGGCAACTAATACCGCCAAGACCTTGGCTGCATTGATTATATTTTTATGTTTAAGATCGTCTAGTCCCATATTTCATCCTTGATAAGACCTTGAAAATGCATAAAATTATACATGTACACCCAAGTTACCTTAAGGCGATTGGGTATAATATGATTATACTTATTAGTAACATCTAATAAGTGTGACAGCTCTCAAAGTAAAAGTTCCATTTACTCATTTAAGCCATTAATTCAATCATAACTGCATTATACCAATCTAGACAAGTACCTGATCATTCTTGCTGGTTAAAACTGCTTATAACTACGTTAGAATTTTTATAATTAGAATAACTAGTTACTTCAATTTCTGCCTTGTTATTATCAATTTTTCCTGCGCAATTATCTGACCATTTACTTATCCAGAATGGTATTAGATCAAAAAACTCACTAAATTATGAATATTCAGACAATAAAAAACCGCCACCTAACAAGTGACGGTTTTTAATGCATTGAAATCAAAGCTATTAATTTGGTTTACATCCATTATTCATGGATAGCCAATTTATAGATTAACCAAGATTAACGCGGGCATTACGGAACATGCGCATCCAAGGACTGTTTTCATTCCAGTCATCTGGGTGCCATGAGTTAGCCACAGTACGGAATACACGCTCAGGGTGAGGCATCATAATCGTTACGCGACCATCCGTCGTTGTTAACCCTGTAATACCATTTGGTGAACCGTTCGGGTTCGCAGGGTAGTTCTGAGTAACATTACCGAAGTTATCAAGGTAACGTAACGCAACAGTACCTGATTGCTCAATCGCATTAAGGTGCTCACCGTTACGCACTTCTACACGACCTTCACCATGAGAAACCGCGATTGGCATACGAGAACCAGCCATTTCGTTGAAGAACAACGAGTCACTCTTCTGTACTTCAACTAGGCTGAAACGTGCTTCAAAACGCTCAGATTCGTTACGAACAAAGCGTGGCCACAGATCTGAACCAGGAATAAGCTCACTTAAGTTCGACATCATCTGACAACCGTTACACACACCCAATGAGAATGTATCGTTACGCTTGAAGAATGCTTCAAATTGGTCACGAGCGATGTTGTTAAACAACACTGATTTAGCCCAACCTTCACCAGCACCCAATACGTCACCGTAAGAGAAACCGCCACAAGCAACAAGCCCATTGAACCCTTCTAGCTGAACGTTGCCAGACAAAATATCACTCATATGAACATCTGTTGCTTCAAAACCAGCACGGTCAAAAGCCGCTGCCATTTCAACATGAGAGTTAACACCCTGCTCACGTAGAATGGCCATTTGTGGTTTTGCACCTAAGTTAATTGCCGGTGCATTAACTACTGATGCACCAGTCTTTGGTGCTGCTGTAATAAATGGTGCGGCAATAAATGGTGCGGCTACATCTTCATTAATGTCGAAGGTTAACTGAGCGCTTAGGCCTGGGTCACTGTTATCTTTCTTCGCTTCAAATTCTTGCAAGGCACCCGCTGGGTTATCACGCATCGCTTGCATCTGGTAAGTCGTTTCAGCCCAGACAGTACGAAGGTCAGTACGGCTTTGCTCAAGAACGCGCTCGTTGCCATTCCAGATACGAACCACATCTTCATCTACTACGGTACCAATAACATGGCTGCATGCTGTTAAGCCATGTTCGGCAAGTACTGATTTCACCGTATCGAGGTCTTCAGTACGAACTTGAAGTACAGCACCTAGCTCTTCATTGAATAGCATTGCCAGTACATCGTCACATGCATCGCTTTCAGACGTATTAATGTCAACTTCAACACCGGTGTGACCCGCAAATGCCATTTCAGCCAGTGTCACATATAAACCACCATCACCACGGTCATGGTAAGCCAGTACTTTTTCATCACGTACTAGTGCTTGAACAGCGTAGAAGAAGCCTTTGAGTAATTCAGGGCTATCAACATCAGCAGGCTTATCACCCAGTTGCTTGTAAACCTGTGCCAGTGCCGTAGCACCAAGACGATTTTGACCACAACCTAGATCAATCAAGATTAAGCTTGATTCACCTTTATCAGTGCGTAGTTGAGGCGTTACTGTTTTACGGACATCTTCAACACGACCAAACGCGGTAATCACCAATGATAGCGGAGAAGTCACTTCTTTCTGCTCGCCATCTTGCTCCCACTTGGTCTTCATCGACATCGAATCTTTACCAACTGGAATCGTTAAGCCAAGAGCAGGACACAACTCTTCACCTACCGCTTTAACTGCTTCGTATAAACCCGCATCTTCACCAGGGTGACCCGCTGGAGACATCCAGTTTGCCGATAGGTTAATACGCTTCATATCGCCAATGTCAGCACTTGCGATATTAGTAATCGCTTCGCCAACAGCTAAACGAGCAGATGCGCCAAAATCAAGCAGTGCAACCGGTGTACGTTCACCCATCGACATTGCTTCGCCGTGATAAGTATCATAACTCGCCGCTGTAACGGCACAGTTAGCAACAGGGACCTGCCATGGGCCGACCATCTGATCACGTGCAACTAAACCTGTTACGCTGCGATCACCAATCGTGATAAGGAATGTTTTCTCAGCAACAGCGGGTAAACGTAATACACGTTGTGTTGCCGCTTCTAATTCGATGCCACTTCGGTCAATTGGCTGACCTTCGACTTTCAGTGTTTTCGCGTCACGATGCATTTTTGGTGCTTTACCTAATAAAATATCCATAGGCATATCGATTGGCGTATTGTTAAAATGTTCATCTTCAAGTGTTAGGTGACGCTCTTCTGTGGCTTCACCAACAACGGCAAACGGTGCGCGTTCACGTTTACAAATGGCTTCAAATACGGCCATATTTTCTGGCGCTACGGCCATTACATAACGTTCTTGCGATTCGTTACACCAAATCTCTAGCGGGCTCATACCCGGTTCATCATTTGGCACGTTACGTAGCTGGAATTTACCGCCACGTTCACCATCATCGACAAGCTCTGGTAAGGCGTTTGAAATACCACCAGCACCTACATCGTGAATAAATGCGATTGGGTTAGCATCACCCATCTGCCAACAACCGTCGATCACTTCTTGACAACGACGTTCCATTTCTGGGTTTTCACGTTGTACTGATGCAAAATCTAAATCTTCTGCTGATTGGCCTGATGCCATTGATGAAGCAGCACCGCCACCCAAACCAATGTTCATTGCAGGGCCACCAAGTACAATTAGTTTGGCACCAACTGGGATTTCTTTTTTCTGAACGTGATCAGCACGAATATTACCCATACCACCAGCAATCATGATTGGCTTATGGTAACCGCGAATTTCTTCGCCATTGTGCGACGTCACTTTTTCTTCGTATGTACGGAAGTAACCTAATAGGTTAGGACGACCAAATTCATTGTTGAATGCCGCACCACCGAGTGGACCTTCCAGCATAATATCTAATGCAGTTACGATACGGCCCGGCTTACCGAAATCTGTTTCCCAAGGCTGTTCAAAACCGGGCACTCGTAAGTTAGATACAGTAAAACCAACCAAACCAGCTTTTGGTTTACCTCCAAGACCTGTTGCGCCTTCATCTCGAATTTCACCACCAGAACCGGTAGATGCACCAGGCCATGGTGAAATGGCCGTTGGGTGGTTATGTGTTTCTACCTTCATCAGGATATGGGCCGCTTCCTGATGGTAGTTATATTGGCGAGATTCAGGGTTAGGGAAAAAGCGTCCGACTTCTGAACCTTCCATCACTGCGGCATTATCTTTATATGCCGACAGAACGTGCTCATGATTTTTTTCGTAGGTATTCTTAATCATCTTGAACAATGACTTTTCTTGCTCGACACCGTCGATAGTCCAGTCAGCATTAAAGATTTTATGACGACAGTGCTCAGAGTTCGCTTGAGCAAACATCATTAATTCAATATCGTTAGGATTGCGTCCTAACATAGTGAAATTTTCGACTAAGTAGTCAATTTCATCTTCAGCTAATGCTAAGCCCAATTTTATGTTGGCATCTTCTAGCGCCTTGCGACCACCCACCAAGATATCAACACTTTGAACGGGTGCTGGCTCTGCTTGGGTAAATAATGCGGTTGCAGAATCGACATCCGTAAAGACAACTTCCATCATACGATCATGGATCAGAGCTTTTAAGTCTATAAGTTGTGCATTCGTAAGATCTGCGGTGACTTCTACGTAGTAAGCCGTACCACGCTCTAAGCGTTTAACGTTACCTAACGCACAGTTCTGCGCAATATCGGTAGACTTAGAAGACCATGGAGAGATAGTACCAGGACGAGGAGTAACAAGGAGCATAGTGCCAGTAGGCTCATGCTCTGCGATCGTCGGACCATATGTAAGCAGGCTCGCAAGCTTGCTTTGCTCATCTGAATTCAGGGGAGCAGAGACATCAGCAAAGTGCATGAACTCGGCATAAATGCCGGACACAGGTAGATCTAACTCGCGACAACGCTCTAATAGCTTATTAACGCGAAACTCAGATAGTGCGGGTGAACCACGCAAAATTTCCATGTGCGTACTACTCTCGATTAGCTAATTGAATGAAGGTGATATTGGCCTAACACCCAACAAATTTGGGTTTATTACGTCAATGTCACCTTAACCACTTCAGCAACTTTTTAGCGCTTTATAGTGAGTACATGGATTACGATGGAGCACAGTATAAAGGAATTTTTTTTGTGACGTAACTCTTGACGCAACCGTTTGCGCGTTTTTTTTACAACAACTGTAAAAAAAAAGATTTAAACCCGTTTTGAGACACACATTAACGAATTCATACAGAGTTCAAAGCAGAGTCTCTTTGCTGTGATGCCGACCTTTGGTATAAAGAACACCAAATAATAATGATGAGCATGTTTTGTTGAGTAATAATCCGTTAATTACAAAGTTCCGAGAACTCTTGACCGTCGCATTGGTACTCGCATTGCTTTCTGGATGCCAATGGCAAGATGATAACTTGACCGAACTTGAAAAGATCCGTGAAAGCGGTGTTATCCGAGTAGGAACATTAAATAATCAGCTGTCTTATTACATTGGTAATGATGGACCAACTGGGCTTGATTATGAATTAGCTCAGCGCTTTGCCCAAAAGCTGGGGGTTAAACTCGAAATGCAACCCATGTTTACCCTTTCTGGTTTATTCCCTACTCTCGAACGTGGTGGTATTGATGTCGTAGCGGCAGGCCTCACTATATCTAAAGACCGTATCGAAAATTATCACGCAGCCCCTGCTTATTATTATGCTAGCCAGATAGTTGTTTATAAAAATGGACAATGGCGCCCAAGAAAGCCTGCCGATTTAGCCCTAAATAAAGGTACGTTAAGCATTGTAAAAGGCTCTAGCCATGAAAAACGCTTAATCGAACTGAAAGAAATTTACCCTGATTTGACTTGGGAGTCGATTGAAGAAACCGACTCTGATGAGCTACTACGCTTAGTGGCGAAAGGGGAACTTGATTTTACGATTGCCGATTCAGTGGATGTTGCGCTAAGTCAGCGTATTCACCCCGATATCGCGATCGCAATGGAACTGACCGAAGATGAACCGATTGCATGGTTTGTCAACAAATCAACGGATGATAGCCTGTACGCACTGCTCATTGAGTTTTTTGGTGAAATCAAACAAAGTGGTGAATTGGCTCAATTAGAAGAAAAATATTTTGGTCATGTTGGCAGTTTTGATTATGTCGATACACGTGCATTTTTACGGGCGATTGAAAGTAAACTACCTCGCTGGGAATCACTCTTTAAGAAGTATTCAAATGAGTTTGATTGGCGCTTAATTGCCGCGTTGTCATACCAAGAGTCCCATTGGAATCCACAAGCCGTATCTCCTACGGGTGTGCGCGGTATGATGATGTTAACCTTACCGACAGCCAAATCTGTTGGCGTGAAAAACCGCCTAGACCCAGAGCAAAGTATTCGTGGTGGTGCAGAGTACTTACGCAAAATGATTAGCCGAGTACCCGACAGTATCGAAAGCCATGAAAAAGTATGGTTTGCGCTTGCTTCTTATAATGTTGGCTTTGGTCATATGATGGATGCGCGTCGCCTTACCCACAAGCAAGGCGGTAACCAAGATACCTGGACCGACGTAAAACAACGCTTACCCTTATTACGCCAACGTAAATACTATCAGCAAAGTCGCTATGGTTATGCCCGTGGTGATGAAGCCTTAAATTATGTCGAAAATATTCGCCGCTACTATCAAAGTATTATTGGCTATGAACAAGCACACAGCCACGATTATGATAGCGACGATGTACAAGTTGTGGATGGTTTGCAGACCATTACCTTGCCGCCCGCGCCCCCCAGACAAGCCAACGTAGATGGTTCATTAAACAGTGAAGCAGCAATCAGTAGTGCAGAAAAGACAATAGAAGATCCCGAGCCATCACAATAAACCAGTAACAAGCAATGTGATCAGTCTTCCTGCTCATACAAAAACAGCCCTGTATTACTCATTATCGTAATCAGGGCTGGGTGTTTTATGACCGAAGGGTCAACTGTGCAAAGTTATTGTACTAAGATGGGATCAGGATCGTACGCGATTTTTAATAAGTAGGTAACAATCAAGCCATATGCATCAACTGATGCAATGAGTTCTGTGAACAATTATTTTCACAGTTTTTCAAAAGAGAAATGCTATGAGAATATCCAAACAAAAATCAACGGCGAATAACTTTAAAAAACACATGACATCAGCGGCTACACGCCGAAAGCGTTTGAGTGTGAATATTCGTCGTAAGGTTCTTTGGCGTCAACGCACTTATGTACTTTCAGCAATATTGGCTGATTAAGTCTGCGTAATCCATGTTAGAAAATAAGAAGCCCGGTTCAATTGACCGGGCTTCTTATTTTCTAACTAAAGAATCAAACTAAGCATTACACCGTGTTTAATTACTGATTATCTAACGCAGCTTGGCGCGCTTTCTTTTCAGCTTTCTTTTCTGCACGACGGCGCTTAAAAAAGGCTTGTAGCTGGGCTCGACATTCTTCATCTAATACGCCGGATTGACAATCAACATGGTGGTTCACTTCATCGTAGCTGAGTAAATTCATTACACTGCCCGCGGCACCCGTTTTTAAATCACTCGCACCAAAAATAACTTTACCAATTCGGCTATGCACCATCGCACCAGCACACATGGGACAAGGTTCAAGTGTCACATATAGCGTGGCATCTAATAAACGGTAGTTTTGAACCACCTTTCCAGCTTGACGCAATGCCATCATCTCGGCGTGGGCTGTTGCATCATGTTGACCAATCGAGCGGTTCCATCCTTCACCAACAACCTGACCGTTATATACCACCACAGCACCGACAGGTACTTCACCTTCAGCCTCTGCTTGGCTGGCAAGCTCAATAGCACGGCGCATATATTGTTCATCGTGATTTACGTCGGTGTTATCTGTCACAAGCATTCTCATGTCTACATTTGTTAGGGCGCAAATTATACCCAAACCACTTCAAGATACTAGCCACAGTGATGATAGGTTACCTTTCAGCATGCACTGCATTTTGCTCCATCCACAGCAGTTTCGCGGCTTATTATAAAACCAGCCTCCTTATTGTTACATCTGAGTAAAAGTGATTTGCCATTTGCCCCAATTATCATTCAATCAGAAATAAATATAATATCTCCCATCGAAACAAATGACGAGAAAGCGGTATTTATTCGTCACTATCAGAATTCTCACCTACTGTGTATAAGTGGGAAAACTATCAAAAAAAATAATAGGCCTGATTACTCACGTTGTGATTAACCTACATAGAGAGAACTACAATGTCTGATCAATTTATCAAATCTAAAGCTGCTATCGCATGGGGCCCTAAACAGCCTCTTTCAATTGAAGAAATCGATGTCATGCTACCGCGAGCAGGCGAAGTATTAGTACGTATCGTTGCGACTGGTGTTTGCCACACTGATGCATTCACCCTTTCAGGCGACGATCCTGAAGGTATCTTCCCTGTCGTATTGGGCCATGAAGGTGGCGGTATTGTTGAACAAATTGGTGAAGGCGTAACAAGCGTTCAAGTCGGTGATCACGTTATCCCTCTTTACACAGCAGAATGTGGTGAGTGTAAATTCTGTAAATCGGGCAAAACAAACTTATGCCAAGCGGTACGTGAGACCCAAGGTAAGGGCTTAATGCCAGACGGAACAACTCGCTTCTATAAAGATGGTCAGCCTCTTTTCCATTACATGGGTTGCTCGACGTTCTCTGAATACACAGTATTACCTGAAATTTCACTAGCTAAAGTGAGTAAAGAAGCCCCACTAGAAGAAATCTGTTTACTGGGTTGTGGCGTCACAACGGGTATGGGTGCTGTTCTTAATACCGCAAAAGTAGAGAAAGGCGACACTGTTGCTATCTTCGGTTTAGGCGGTATTGGTTTATCTGCGATTATTGGCGCGAAAATGGCTGGTGCTAGCCGTATTATTGGTGTTGATATCAATGAAACTAAATACGAGCTTGCAACAAAATTAGGCGCAACTGACTGTATAAACCCAACGAAATTCGACAAGCCAATTCAAGACGTTATTGTTGAAATGACAGACGGCGGTGTTGATTACTCGTTCGAGTGTATCGGTAACGTAAACGTAATGCGTTCAGCACTTGAGTGTTGTCACAAAGGTTGGGGAGAATCTGTCATCATCGGCGTTGCGGGTGCAGGGCAAGAGATCTCAACCCGTCCATTCCAACTTGTGACTGGGCGTGTATGGCGTGGCTCTGCATTCGGTGGTGTTAAAGGTCGTTCAGAATTGCCAGAAATTGTTGAGCGTTACATGGCAGGCGAATTCGCACTGGATGATTTCATTACTCATACAATGGGTCTTGAAGGTATCAACGATGCATTTGACCTAATGCACGAAGGTAAGAGTATTCGTAGTGTTATTCACTTCGATAAGTAACCTGTAGATCAAACATAACGGCGATTATAACGCTCGTTCTAATTGAACTATTCAAGCGCTGCTCTGGCAGCGCTTTTTAATATTTACTTAATTTAAGGCTATCCAATGACTTTAGAGAACATCAGCTCAAACAAAAGTTTTGGCGGTTGGAACAAACAATATACTCACCGTTCGACTGCATTAAACTGCAATATGCGTTTTGCCATTTTTTTACCACCGCAAATTGTCAGTGGTGAAAAAGTGCCCGTTCTGTATTGGTTATCAGGCTTAACCTGCACTGATGAAAACTTCATGCACAAAGCAGGCGCACAACGCCTAGCTGCCGAATTAGGTATGGCTATTGTTGCCCCAGATACGAGCCCACGCGGTGACGATGTTACTGATGATGCCGATGGCAGCTATGACTTTGGGTTAGGTGCAGGCTTTTATGTCAATGCCACGCAAGCGCCCTTTAACCGTCATTACCAAATGTATGATTATGTAGTTAACGAACTGCCTGATCTGATTGAAGCAAACTTCCCTGTAACCCAACAACGTGCTATCAGCGGTCACTCTATGGGTGGCCATGGTGCATTAACGATTGCCCTGAAAAACCCAGCGCGCTTTAGTTCGGTATCGGCATTCAGCCCAATAGTGAACCCGATGCAATGCCCATGGGGACAAAAAGCATTCAGTGGCTATCTTGGTAAAGACATCGAACAATGGAAAGCCTACGACGCCACTGAGCTCATGAAACACACTGATGCTCGACTACCTGCGTTAGTTGATCAGGGCGATCAAGACAATTTCATGGTAGAACAATTGAAGCCGGAAGCATTGGTTGCTGTAGCAGAAAGTGTCGGCTACCCATTAGAACTACGCATGCAAGAAGGCTACGACCACAGCTACTTCTTTATTGCGAGCTTTATTGAAGATCACCTTCGCTTCCACGCTAAGCACTTTGCTTAATCGCTTATCGTTACCAGTATTATCTGGATAAAAAAAAGCCTCGCATGCGAGGCTTTTTTTCATTGTAGAGCTTGCAATAACAAGCCAGTTCTAACGCATATAACTGATATTACATGCTGTATGTATATGGTGCTTGAACACCTAGAGGAATACCCAGTGCCCAGTATGCTAGCAAGAAGATAGTCCAACCAATCAACATCGCGATTGAGTAAGGCATCATCATTGACGCAAGCGAACCAATACCAGAACCCTTCACATAACGCTGCATGTAAACAACAACAAGTGGGAAGAATACCATCATAGGTGAAATGATATTAGAAACAGAATCACCCACACGGTAAGCCGCCTGAGTAAGCTCAGGTGAAATACCAACAGCCATTAGCATTGGTACTAAGATTGGACCAATCAATGCCCACTTAGCCGATGCCGAACCCACTAACAAGTTAACAAACGCTGTTAGTAAAATCATACCAACAATTGTCAC
The DNA here is from genome assembly GCF_003025615.1 of Photobacterium frigidiphilum. Taxonomy (GTDB): domain Bacteria; phylum Pseudomonadota; class Gammaproteobacteria; order Enterobacterales; family Vibrionaceae; genus Photobacterium; species Photobacterium frigidiphilum. Next base: position 40,334 of record NZ_PYMJ01000014.1, read on the forward strand.
CTGTCCCGGTAAGTTCATTGCATGAAGCAATTCAGCACCAGAAAGAGCCAGCAATGTACCCAAGTTAGATTGCGTAAATGCAACTAAGAATTGAGCAATAAAGAATGCCATTACCATGAAGCTACCCATGCTGCTCATTGTTGCAGACATAGACTTAATAACGTCATCACTTGATTTAAACGTACCCGCAATTCTACCGTACACCACGCCAGGAATAACGAACAGAATAAAGATTAGCGGTACAATCGACTGCATTAACGGCGCGTTAAATGCTGTGATTTCACCCGCAGGCGAACGAAGCGGTGACGTTTCAGGAATAACAGATGCAACGAGTATCACGATACCAGCAACCATAGCCCAGCCAGCACGAGAGAAAGCTTTACTTTCGATTGCAGTGAAAGAGCCCATATCTGGCGCTTCTTCTGCATCTTCATCGATTGCAGTATTTGCTAAACGTGGTTCAATCACCTTATCTGTTACATACCAACCGATACTCACAACAAGTATTGAAGATAAACCGGTAAATAATAAGTTAGATAATGGGTTTACGATATAAGTGGGATCTAGAATTTGTGCCGCTGACTGTGTAAAGCCGGCTAATAAAGGATCAATCCCTGATGGAATAAAGTTAGCAGAGAAACCGCCCGATACACCCGCAAATGCAGCCGCAATACCCGCAAGAGGGTGACGTCCAGCAGCGTGGAAGATAATACCACCTAGTGGAATAACCAACACGTAACCCGCATCAGCAGCTGTGTGAGAAACGATTGCCACCAAGATTAGCATTGGTGTTAATAATTTCGCAGGCGTGAAATTAAGCATCTTCTTAAGGCCAGTATTGATAAAGCCTGACGCTTCAGCAACACCCACACCCAACATCGCCACTAATACGATGCCTAACGGTGCAAACCCTGTAAAGTTCTTAACCATATTTGCTAAGAAGCTAGCAAATGACTCACCCGTTAATAAATTTTTCACTTCAACAGCTTGACCTGTAACTGGGTGAATGAACCCAAAATCAAACTGAGCAAAAACGGCAGAAAGGATCCAAACGATGATTAATCCCCAGAAAAACAATAATGCGGGATCGGGGATTTTGTTACCTGTTGTTTCTATTGCATTCAAAAAGCGGTTCATTGCACTGCTAGGTGCAGGAGGCATTTGATCTGTTGCTTGCTTACTCATGGGAACTCCATGGAAAATGATGTTGTTATAGATTCGTGACGGTGTATTTACCACTTAATTACAGTGACATATTTATCTTATTCGTCCGTTAATCTGTTTGCTTCACCGTTACGATGAAAGATACCGATAGATTGTAATGAAAAATGATAAATAAAAAGCGGGTTTAACCATGTAATAACAAAAGTCAGCAATAGTATATTGTAAATAAATATTAATACGAAACATATACCTAACAAACCAAGCACACTTTGTATCTGTAAACTCAACACCGAATATCATGTGTTACTACATCTAAATAATATAAATAGTGTAGCTGAAAACAAAAAAGCACCCGAAGGTGCCTTTTCTTATATTCATTCTGATTTTCAGTATCTCGTGTTACTTTTTTCGATAAAAGTTCATTTCACAACGCTTAATACATTGCCGTATTAAATGAAACTAAAACGAAAATTATTCCCACTCGATAGTCGCCGGTGGCTTACCAGAAATATCGTAAACAACACGTGAAATGCCATCAACTTCGTTAATGATACGGTTAGAAACCTTACCTAAGAAATCGTATGGAAGATGTGCCCAATGCGCAGTCATGAAATCAATCGTTTCAACAGCACGCAGTGATACAACCCAATCATATTTACGGCCATCACCCATTACGCCAACCGAGCGTACTGGTAGAAATACCGTAAATGCTTGAGACACTTTGTTATAAAGATCTGCATTGTGTAGCTCTTCAATGAAGATAGCATCTGCACGACGTAGTAAGTCACAGTACTCTCTCTTCACTTCACCGAGTACACGTACACCTAGACCTGGTCCAGGAAACGGGTGGCGGTAAAGCATGTTATACGGAAGACCTAGCTCTAAACCAATCTTACGTACTTCATCTTTAAACAATTCACGTAGAGGCTCAACTAATCCCATTTCCATATCATCTGGCAGACCGCCAACGTTATGGTGAGATTTAATCACATGCGCTTTACCATTTTTAGAGGCAGCAGACTCGATAACGTCAGGGTAAATAGTACCTTGAGCCAACCACTTAGCATTTTCCAGTTTCTTCGATTCTTCATCGAATACATCGATAAATACGTGACCGATAATCTTACGCTTCGCTTCAGGATCGTTCTCTCCTGCCAATGCGTTTAAGAAACGATCTTCAGCTTTAACATGTACGATGTTCAAACCAAAATGGTCACCGAACATATCCATCACTTGCTCACCTTCATTCAGGCGCAACAAGCCATTATCAACAAACACACACGTTAGTTTGTCGCCGATAGCACGGTGAAGCAGCATAGCCACAACAGATGAATCTACACCGCCAGATAAGCCTAAGATAACTTCATCATCACCCACTTGCTCTTTGATGTTAGCAATGGCGTCTTCGATGATGTTTGCTGATGTCCAAAGGTTCTCACAGCCACAGATATTAAGAACGAAGTTCTCGATAATACGCATGCCCTGGCGGGTATGGGTCACTTCCGGGTGGAACTGCACACCGTAGAAATGCTTCTCTTCGTTGGCAATTGCCGCAAACGGGCAAGTATCAGTTTGGGCAACCTTAACAAAATCAGACGGGATTTCGACCACTTTATCACCGTGGCTCATCCATACATCCAGCAACCCATTACCATCTTCGGCTACTGCATCTTCAATATTTTTAAAGAATGATGTTGGTTCAACAATTTCGACTTGCGCGTAACCAAATTCACGCATTGAAGAACCGGCAACTTTACCGCCAAGCTGCTCGGCCATGGTTTGCATGCCGTAACACACACCAAACACAGGTACACCCGCTTCAAACACATATTGTGGTGCGCGAGGTGATTCATCTCCGGTTACGCTCTCCGGCCCACCAGAAAGGATGATACCGTTCGGGTTGAAGTCACGAATATCGGCTTCATCAACGTCCCAGCTCCAAAGCTCACAATAAACACCGATTTCACGGATACGACGTGCGATTAGCTGAGTATATTGAGAACCAAAATCCAGAATAAGGATACGCTGGTCATGAATATTAGTAGATGTAGTCATTATCGAGAAGTCTCAAAAATAATTGAAAATAGTGGGGGCTAAAAACGCCCCTGATGTTATACAAATTTTCCGCTTAGGCAAACGTTTTCGTCATGATTGAATAATCAATGAACGAATACGCTAAAAACACATTTAAGCCATGCGGTAATTTGGTGCTTCTTTGGTAATTGTTACATCGTGCACGTGTGATTCTTTGATACCAGCACCAGAGATACGAACAAACTCAGTTTTAGTGCGTAAGTCGTCAATCGTAGCTGAACCTGTAAGGCCCATGCTTGAACGAAGTCCGCCCATTTGCTGGTGTATGATTTCTTTAATGTGACCTTTGTAAGCAACACGACCTTCGATTCCTTCTGGAACCAATTTGTCTGCTGCATTATCAGTCTGGAAATATCGGTCTGAAGAACCTTGAGACATCGCGCCAAGCGATCCCATACCGCGGTAAGATTTGTAAGCTCGACCTTGGTATAGTTCCACTTCACCCGGTGCTTCTTCAGTACCAGCGAACATTGAACCAACCATGACACATGATGCGCCAGCAGCAATTGCTTTACACATATCGCCAGAATAGCGAATACCGCCATCGGCAATAACTGGGATACCAAACTCAGACGCTGCATCAACGGCATCAGAAATAGCGGTTAACTGAGGAACACCCACACCTGTCACAATACGCGTTGTACAGATTGAGCCAGGGCCGATGCCGACTTTAACAGCATCTACACCTGCATCGATTAGGGCACGAGCACCTGCAGCAGTTGCAACGTTACCACCAATGATTTGTAGTTCAGGGAAAGCTTCACGGGTTTCACGAATACGTTGTAAAACGCCTTCAGAGTGACCGTGAGATGAATCGATAAGAAGAACATCAACACCCGCTTCCGCTAATGCTTTAACGCGCTCTTCGTTACCAGCACCAGCGCCTACAGCAGCACCAACACGTAGACGACCACGCTCATCTTTACATGCGTTCGGTTTGCGTTCTGCTTTTTGGAAATCTTTTGCAGTGATCATGCCTTTCAGTTGGAAGTCATCATTAACCAGTAGCACTTTCTCTACACGGTATTCTTGCATGATAGCTTCAACGTCTTCACGAGAGGCACCTTCTTTTGCTGCCGCCAATTTTGTTTTTGGCGTCATCACATCTTCAACTTTCATCGAAAGGTCAGTGACAAAACGTACGTCACGGCCAGTAATAATACCAACGAGTTCGTTGTTATCAGACACTACCGGATAACCAGCAAAACCATTTTCAAGGGTAAGTTGTTTTACATCTGCAATCGTTGCAGTTGGCTTCACTGTTACTGGCTCAGACACAACACCTGCTTCGAACTTTTTAACCATGCGAACTTGGTTCGCTTGTTGTTCGATAGACATGTTTTTGTGAATGAAGCCAATGCCACCTTCTTGAGCTAACGCGATCGCAAAACGACCTTCAGTTACTGTGTCCATTGCAGCAGAAACCATAGGAATGTTTAGCGAAATCTTTTTCGTTAACTGGGTGCGCAGATCGGCAGTGTTAGGGAGAACCGTAGAGTGTGCTGGAACCAGCAAAACATCATCAAAAGTTAAAGCTTCTTGTTTGATACGTAACATTGCAATATCTCACACCGTGTTAGGGGTTAAAGGAGGATAAAATATTGCGAACAAATTATACGTATGAAGCAATCGTTTGGCTACTAAAAAATTAAAAAAAATAATTGACACTTTTATCTTGATACGTAATATATTTCGGTTAAGTTTCCGGTGTTGCGGTCAATCGTGTATACCCAAGATCTGTCTATAGATCTGCCTGTACACTTTCATTCACTTCCTGCGCACCACTTTGTCTTTCGACAGTAGGTATTTCACTTCGTGACTCTATTCACTCAGACGCAATCTAACGATCGTATATTTACCGTTTCTAGCCTTAATGCTGAAGTGCGCTTATTGCTTGAAAATGAGATGGGCATTGTGTGGCTCGTCGGTGAGCTATCTAATTTATCGATGCCTGTTTCGGGTCATTGGTATTTCACCCTCAAAGATTCGCGTGCTCAAGTGAAATGTGCCATGTTTCGGGGCAACAATCGCCGCGTTACATTTAAGCCAGCCAACGGCACACAAGTTCTGGTAAAAGCACGTTTATCATTGTACGAACCACGTGGTGATTACCAGCTCATTATCGAAAGCATGCAGCCTGAAGGCGATGGTCGATTACAGCAGCAATTTGAACAACTTAAAATGTCGCTGGCGGCGGAAGGGTTATTTGCTCAAGCATTGAAAAAACCGCTACCCGAGCAACCTAAAAGAGTTGGTATTATCACCTCTAAAACAGGGGCCGCGTTGCATGATATTTTAACTGTTTTACACCGTCGCGATCCCAGCTTACCTGTCGTTATTTATCCCACGATGGTGCAAGGTGATGGCTCTGCTATTTCGATTGCTCAAGCCATTGGTCGGGCTAATGCACGCCAAGAATGTGATGTCTTGATCGTAGGTCGTGGGGGTGGTTCGCTAGAAGATTTATGGGCATTTAACGAAGAGATCGTAGCGCGTACAATTGCCGCCAGTCAGATTCCAATAGTGAGTGCTGTCGGTCATGAAGTTGATGTGACCATTGCCGATTTTGTGGCTGATATGCGCGCACCTACCCCATCAGCTGCTGCTGAATTAGTGAGTCGTGATATCACTCACCAAACACAAAAAATACAACAAAAAAACCAACAGCTTAAAAACGCCATTCGCACTTATCTATCTAAACGTGAAGCGAAAACAGTTCAACTAACCCATCGCTTAGAACGCCAACATCCTCAATTACGTCTTAATCAACAGCAACAGCACCTTGATGATATTTCTAGCCGATTAGAGCTCGCGATGGGTCGATTACTATCAAGTCATCATCAGCATGTAGAGCGTATAAACTACAAACTATCACTGCACTCACCAGTGCAAACGATTAAAGATAATCAAACTACATTAGACCAAAGAAAACGCCGTTTACTCGATGCTATGGATCACCGTTTATTAAATGCGAATCACAAGTTAGCACTGGCGGCTGAAAAATTAGAAACAGTAAGCCCATTAGCAACACTCAGCCGTGGCTATTCAATAACCCGAGACGCTAAAGGTAAAGTGGTTCGCCATATTGACCAAGTGAAACCCGGCGATAAATTAGTAACGAAAGTGACTGATGGAGAAATACATTCAACAGTGAGTGAGTCACTTCTTTCTTAAATCAAGCTAGAGTAGATGTAAATGGGTGTGAGTTTAGATAGGTATCAATGCTTACATTTAATGAAAAACGCCGCAAGATGCGGCGTTCTATACACTCGGTTTTCACACGGTGAATAGATAATTATTACACAGATTCAAAGCGTATTGTGATTCGCGATTTTGACTTTAATTCATTGCAAAAATTACAAAAATAACTGGCTGAACCGCACGCTTGAAGCTTTTCCATTTCATGTTCACAGTCAGGGCAAAAAACATGCTTTTTGACTGTGTGTTGGCAAAAATCACAATAATACCCGTCGTCTTTCCAGCTCAATTCGCTCTGACAATCGGGGCAAACATTATCACTCATAACCTTCCCTTTCTTTCAAATTATCTACCTGCATGATGAGTGATCATATAATCAAGCACAAACAAAATTATTAAGTCTAGATCGATCCTTTGATCCAACTCATAAGCAGACTTTATCTTGAGCATGATCACATTATTGCGATATTGTCTATCTGTCCATCACATTCCGCTTAATGACCTAAAGGTAAGCTTGCTATGTCGACCAACAAAATCAGCTCAGCGTTTCCTGATAACTTTTTATGGGGAGCTGCATCTGCCGCCTATCAAGTGGAAGGAGCCCATAACGTAGATGGTAAAGAGCCTTCCATTTGGGCTTAATGTAATGCAATTTATTTGCTCAGTTCTTTCACTAAATAGCAACAGGTTTAATTTATCTCAATGAATGCAGTCGAGAATAGCTTGCGGTATTTCCGAGAGTGACAAGCTGCGTTCAACCGCGCCGCACTTAACCGCTTCTTTGGGCATGCCGTAGACCACACAACTGGCTTCATCTTGCGCCAGAGTAACGGCTCCTGCCCGTCGCATCTCCAGCATTCCTTTGACGCCATCATCCCCCATGCCAGTCATGATGATCCCCAGCGCATTCCCACTTGCCGATTGAGCTACCGAGCGAAATAACACATCTACAGAAGGACGGTGACGACTCACTAAAGGGCCATCAATAACTTCGACATAATATTGAGCACCACTACGCTTTAACAGCATGTGTTTGCCCCCAGGCGCAATCAAAGCCTGGCCAGGAAGCACGCGCATTTTATGCTTAGCTTCTTTTACGCTGATCTCGCAAAGGCTGTCGAGTCGCTCGGCAAAGGCGGCAGTGAATTTCTCCGGCATATGCTGCACTATCACGATCCCCGGTGAAACTCGCGGCAGCGCCTTCAACACCACCTCTAACGCCTGAGTGCCGCCAGTAGACGTACCTATTGCCACAAGCTGTTCTGTGGTTTTAAGCCGCGATGTCTTGCCCTCCGCCAACACAGCGTCGGCACTGAGTTTTGGAGTGACTTTCAGATTGGATGCCATCGCGCGCTGAAGCGGCTTCAGGTTTGCACGGCTGGCAGCTTTAACAGCATTTATCAATACTTTGGCTGAGTCATGCAGGAAACCTTTCAGGCCTACCTTGGGTTTAGTAATGATTTCAACCGCACCGGCCGAAATTGCCTGCATCGTGGTATCCGCCCCTTTTTCGGTCAATGTGGAGCAGATCACCACTGGCGTTGGCCGCTCAGCCATGATCTTTTTAAGAAATGAAATCCCGTCCATACGGGGCATCTCAATATCGAGTACGATCACATCAGGCCACTGCATTCGCATTCGTGTCATCGCAAACAGGGGATCAGCGACAGCGCCGCAGACTTCAATCTCACTGTCACTCTTCAATACTGAAGAAACCACCTGACGCACAACGGCTGAGTCATCAACGACCATTACCTTGATTTTTTTTCTTTCCATATGACCCACCTAAAAGAACTCTCCAGCAAACCAACTCAGCTTATTGCACAATCATTTAATATGATTGGTATCATAACTTTTGATAAATGCTGGGCTTGATAAGACGCAGTTGATCACTGATCCCATTTATCGTCTCCGAATGGCCAACGAATAAATACCCTCCTGACTTGAGTAAGGGCACTATTCGCAAAATAACGGCTTGCTTGGTTTCCGCTGAAAAATAGATCAGTACGTTGCGTAACAGGATAAAATCAAATGTTCCCAACGAAGGCAGCGAGCCATTGAGATTAATCTGCTTAAAGTGAACATGCTGGCGCAGTTGGCTATTGATTAAAAAAGAGCCTTGCTGTGAACGGACACCTTTTAAGCAATATTGCTGCAAGTAACGAGTCGGGATTTCGCTTTGCCGCGAACTCGGATATTGCCCGCAGCATGCATTTTCTAATACTTGCGAATTAATGTCAGAACCTAACACCATCCAATCCGCTTCATCGCCAAAGGTGCTCGCCAGTAACATAGCCAGACTGTACGGCTCTTCTCCCGTTGAGCAGACGGCGCTCCAGCAACGCAACGGCTGTTGCGGTGATCTCTTAGCCAGTATCTCTCTTTGTATAAACCCAAAGTGTTTCGGCTCTCGGAAAAAGTGAGTTTCATTGGTGGTCAGCAGATCAACCACTATCTGCAACTCCCCTGCCAACGTATCGTCCATTAACAGCCGATAGTAATCAGCAAAGCTATTTAAAGAAAAGTGTCTGAGCCGACAGGCCAGCCTGCTGACCACCAAGACTTTTTTGTTATTCCCCAGGGTGATGCCGGCCAGGTCGTAAATTAATTGCTGAAACCGTGCAAATTCCCAGTCGGATATGGCGTCCTTAGTGAATAATTCCTCTGGCTTGTTCAGGGCCGCGCTTTTACAGTTCATGGCGTTCTCCTTTTCTGCCATAACCGGAAAAGACAACTCCTTCCCCCCGGTTATACCCAAACCACCTCAAGATGCAGAGTTCAGCGAGAATTTTGAGGTGGCTTGGGTATAAATGCCTTGTGACCGTGATCAGGCCACAAGGCTCAATTGCTTTAAAATTAGCTTCTAATATAAGCGTTAAAAAGCTTCAAAATCCTCCTCTATCAGCTCCTGATGTTTGCTTCCCAGCTTTCTGGCTGGTCTTTTTATAACCGATACTGACGGAGACTGGGCATGGTTTCCGACTACCTTTAATGAATGAGGCTCAACCCCTTCGGCTTGTTGCTCATCTATTTTAAAGAAGCTCATCAGCTGCTGTAACTGCTCAGCCTGGGCACTCATCTCCTCAGCAGTCGATGCCAATTCTTCTGAAGAAGAAGCGGTTTGCTGAGTCACTTGATCCATCTGGCCCATCGCAACACTGATCTGAGTGACACCACTGGCTTGCTCATCCGATGTTGCCGCAATCTCCTGCACCAGCTCTGCGGTCTTGGTGATGCTCGGCACTATCTCATCAAGTAAACGGCCTGCCTGCTCGGCAACTTGAACACTGTCTCCGGCCTGGTTGCTGATCTCCTGCGCTGCGACCTGACTGCGCTCGGCAAGTTTTCGCACTTCAGCCGCAACCACAGCAAATCCTTTACCATGCTCACCAGCTCTTGCCGCTTCAATGGCTGCATTTAATGCCAGTAAGTTGGTTTGATAGGCGATGTCTTCAATGATACTGATTTTCTGAGCAATCTCTTTCATTGCGGTAACCGTTTCGGTTACAGCGCTTCCACCCTCTTTGGCCTGCGATGCTGCTTTAGTCGCACGATCATCGGTTATTTTGGCATTTTCGGCATTCTGCTGGACCGATGCGGCAATTTGCTCCTGAGACGCACTGGTTTCTTCCACACTGGCCGCCTGTTCACTGGCTGCCTGGCTCAGTGACTGCGCCGTTGCACTAATTTCTTCAGAAGCACTGGCAAGACCGTTTGCATTGTTGTTTACATCACCCACGATCTGACGCAACCTGTTGCTCATATGCCCCATACGGCGTAGTAACTGGCCAGTTTCATCTTTACTGCTCGTTTCGATCCGGCTGTTCAGATCGCCATTGGCCATCGCCTCTGCAACTTGTAATGCCGATGCCAGCGGACGGGTGATGCTCGAAGCGACCAGCATAGCCACCAGGATAATCACTACAATCGCGACCGCAATAACCAGTCCAACCAGTATAAGCAGGCTATAAATAGGTTCATTCACCTCAGCTTCATCAATTTCGGCCAGCAGGGCCCAATGGGTATCACCGATATTTACCCGGGTATAAGCAGATAATACGCTATTACCGTTATAGTCTATTACCTGTTGAATATCGGTCTCACCGGCTAAGGCCGCATTACTGGCCTGGGTATCGACACCATTACGCCCAACAGTACCGGCAAAAGAAGCCATGACAGAGCGCCCTTCCTGGTCAAGAAAAGAGTCGGAACGCATTCGCTTATCCATACCGACCAGATAAGTTTCACCCGTCTCTCCCATGCCGCTCCGTTGCTGCATGATGGCATTGATCGGTTCCAGCGGAAGCTGAACAGCCACAACCAGCTGAATCTCGCCATTCTCAATCACCGGTTGTGCGACAAACGCAGCCGGCTCACCATTACTTGGGGCATAAGGGGTAAAATCAGCCAACCCGTATTGTCGGCTTTGCAATACCTGGCGAACCAGTTGGCCTAAGTTAGAATCTGCATACTTGCCATCAATCATATTGGACTGGTAGTCGGCTTCATGGGTTACGCTATAGAACACCTCTCCCTTAGGATGGATCAGGAACAGATCGTAATAACCATATTTCTGACTATAGTCAGCCAGAAAATCAGTCGTCCCACCTGCCTTTTTGCTAGTAAACGCTTCTTCCAGATCAATGGTTGAGATCAGCGCCCAGCTCAGTCCATGAACCTCCAACGGAGAGGCTGATACCAGCTTTAGCTTTCCGCTGCGATCTTTATAAATATCACCAACATACTTGCCCGTTAGTGCCTCTTCAACAAAACGTTCGCTCACTGGCATACCAATCAGGCGCTCTGCCCCGTCACCATTAACAAAATTGCTTCGCAATGTGACTTTACCGTCTTGCTTGCCCGCCAAATACGTCTGTACCGTCTCTCCGAGATTGTCATCTCGCTGTACAATGGCATCGATCTCCTCTGTCGGTATCTGCATAATGAGCACACCCTTCAGCTCACCATTCTTGATGACTGGCGCACCAATAAATGCCGACTGTTGATTATCAGAAGGGGCATAAGGGGCGAAATCTTCAATCGCGACAGCAGATTGTGCCTGGCTAAAAAGGTGGCCAATTCCACTGTCTCGCAATGTGCCCGTTTTGATGTTCTGCCCCAAGTCAGCTTCCTGGGCAACCGAGTAGACAATCTCACCATCAACATTAATCAGGAACAGATCATAGAAGCCATAATGCTCTTTATAGCGACTCAACCACTGCCCATACTGGTTATCCACAGCCAGCCAGGCCTCGCCGCCGACTTGCATGCCTTCATTTTGATACGCCGTATCAAACCCTGACAGCGCCTCTGATATCGCGCTATTTTCAGCAAGAATAATAATATCATCCTGCATTTCCTGAAAATAACCCTCAATCTGAATACGCTTACTCTCTTTGGCTGCGTACAGCGAGTCCAGTGTACTGACACGCAGATTGTCGACGGAATCAACCAAGACACTAAGATCGCTCTGGCGCTCTTCAAAGTAACTTTCTATCTGGGCCTTTTTGACTTCACGCATTGCGATCAACTGATCATTGGACTCAGCCGTCAACGCATTCGCGGCTGATTTAACTGCAATAGATACGACAATAGCTAGTGGAATAAGACTGACCAACAAAAACAGGCCGATCAACTTAGGTCTCATCCTGATGTCACTAAAACGAAGCATAACGCCTCCCTGGATTAATCCGGTTATGGTTTCTTAAAAAATCACCTGTTCCACGGCACTATTCAGCACGCGGGTTATTCTAGAAACGATGGTAAAACAAACTATTACAGCGCGGGTGTAGTTTCCTTTTACAACGACTCTAGCGATGATAATTCATCAACTGACAGCACATGGCTGACATTCAGTAAGACAATGAATTCATCGTTCACTTTCCCCATCCCCTGGATAAAGTCAGTGCGAAGCTTGGCACCAAAGCTGGGAGCCGGCTCGATATCTGTCAGCGAAATATCGATAACTTCACTCACAGCATCAACTAGAACACCAATTTCAAGGCTCTCGCCTTCACTCTCTACTTCGACAATCACAATACAGCTGCGCTTGGTCACAAGCGTGGTCGGCCAGCCGAAGCGCATCGACAAATCAATAATGGGCACCACATTGCCCCGAACATTAATCACCCCGCGGACAAACTCAGGAACCATAGGTACCTTTGTCAGCTGTCCATACTCAATGATCTCTTTGATCGGGCGGATATTGATGGCGAACAACTCTTCTCGCAGTAAAAATGTCAAAAACTGCTGCTGTTCCAATGCCACAACCTCCTCTTTATCCTCCCGAGTTCTGGACTTTTTCAGGTTTAAGTTTTGCGTCATAACACACCCCTTACCAAAATGCTTCACCTGGTTCTAGTTCCATCGGCAGTGCTTTCCCTTACTGCCGAGTAATATCCCTTACTGCACCGCCATCTCGTCGCTAACATGGCAAGACGACCGACGCGTTTCTGCCTCACGGATCAAGGCTGGCACATCTAGGATCATCGCAACCTCACCACTGCCGAGAATGGTTGATCCACTGATCCCGCTAAGTTGCGAGAATATCTTGCTCAACGGCTTGATCACGGTTTGCAACTCACCCTGCAGCTGATCAACCACAAACCCCGCTTTTTGCACCCCACTCTGTACAACGACAATGTTCCTTTGTTTTACTTCGATGTGGCTTTCTTTAAATTGTCTTTGCAGGTTAATGAAAGGCAGAATTCCCCCCCGTAAGTTGACATAATTGCCATTTGGGCTGAGTTGTTCGTTGTATTCGATACACTCCACGACAGCATCCAGAGGAATAACATAAGTGGATGTACCCACACCGACCGCAAAGCCATCAATAATTGAAAGCGTCAGGGGCAAACGCAAGCGTAGCAAGGAGCCTTCCCCTTTTTGGCTCTCTACTTCAATGCTGCCTTGCAATGCTTCTATATTCCGCTTGACCACATCCATGCCCACGCCTCTGCCCGAGAGATCGCTCACTGCCGTTTTTGTGGTTAAACCCGCTTCCAGGATCAGCCTTAATGCCTCTTGATCACTTAGCTTTTGTTCGGCATTAATTAACCCGTTCTCAATGGCTTTGGCCCTGACCTTAAGCGGGTCAATGCCACCACCATCATCACAGACTTCAATCACTATGCTGCCTGAATCATAATAAGCGCGTAATGTCACAGTACCTGTCGCCGATTTACCTTTTGCAAGCCTCAATTCTTTAGCTTCAATGCCGTGGTCAATCGCATTCCTGACCAGGTGCATCAGAGGATCGGCAATTTTTTCCACCACCCCCTTATCAAGTTCGGTATCACCACCCTCAATTTTCAACCGGATTTCTTTGCCTAAATCACGACTGATCTCACGCACAACACGATGAAATCGTTTAAAGGTGTCATCTATCGGTATCATTCTTAAATGCAGCGACAATCCTCTGATCTCCTCTACCAGCAGGGATACGATGGCACTCGATTCTACCAATTCAGGTTCACCATTCTGTCGGGCCAGCAAGCTGGTATTCGCACCGGCAATGACCAGTTCGCCAACCAGATTAATCAATTGATCCAACTTGTGGGCATCAACCCGCAGACTTCGGCTTTCCTGACGTTTTGATTCCGTGACTTTGGCTGGTTTGTTGTCCGTCGTGGAAGTGAGGGGCTGCTTTATCTGCTCATCATCAGATACAACATCGACTGTCAGCTCCGGCTTGGCTACCTCTGTTTCCGGCGAAGAGACCTGCTCTAGTTCTTCCGGTCGGTTCATGATCATATTCAGTTCATCTAGCGTCAGCGCACCACAACGCAGTAGTACCTGTCCTAAGCTGATAGCTTCATGTGCCGGATCAATAGCTCCTTGATCATTAACTGCCAGATCACTAATTAACTGCACATATTGCTGAAGCTCACTATGGGGGGGAATAATATGTATCTGACATTCATCGGCAACAAATTCAAATACCGACATCAGGGTAGATTTATCAGTGTCGCTGTCGAGCTGAAGCTCCAGCCCGAGATAACAGGATTCGGGGTCCATTTCACTGCCACCGGGCAAGGTGTGAAACAGAGGAACGAGATCGATAATCTCACCTAAAGAGGAGAGGTAACGAAGGAAAGAGAGTGGATCCATTCCATTACGCAACACATCCTTGCCAAATCGTAGTGAAAGGTGCCAGTACGCATTATCGACATACCTGCAGGCCAGATCCTGGACAATCTCAGGACTCTCCGCATCATGCTGCCGCACAGCATTTTGGGCATTTTCAATCAGGCTCGGCTTGTTAGCGGTCAACTCAGCTAACCGCGCCAGTAATCCTCGCCCGCGTTCATCCAGCTCTTGTGTCTCTCTGCCAAGCTGCTCAATCAAGCTTTCAATATGATCTCGGCAACCTAATAAGGAAGCAATCAGTGCATCATCACACAGCCGTTCACCGGCTCTGACCTGCTCCAGCACGTTTTCCACGGTATGAGTAAAAGCAACGATCCCATCAAAGCCGAACAATCCGGCCGATCCTTTGATGGTGTGAGCAGCCCGAAATACCAGATTGATCATCTCACCATTCTCGGGAGCTGCTTTTAACTGGTTTAATGCCGACTCCATCTCCTGCAGCAAATCTAGGCTCTCATCGACAAACATCTCTTTGGCTTGTTCCATCTCATCCATTTTCCCTCCTTATACCAATTGGGATAATAGTCTGGCCATTCAGCGAGAATGAAAGGGCAGATAATTGTTCCGGTTGGTATCAATAATGAGCCAATGAAAACCGACTAACTACACGGGTTGTAAATTGAACTGCCGCTCAAGTCGCAACAAAGTAATGGCCTCCAGGGCGGCAGAGCTGATGCCAGCAATCGCTAACGCCTTACCCGCCTCCTGGTGACACAGCCACAACAGCTGTATACCAGCCGTATCCATTTCACTCACCTCAGTCAGATCAAACAATACTGATTGATTTTCGTGTAAGTAAGCCAGCAAGCGGGGTTTTAGCTCGGTGACACTATAAATAGACATTTCGCCTGTCAGGCTCAGCTTACATTCCTGCCCGACCTGTTCCTGTTTTATGGTGATATCCATCTGTTGTCCTCACCTCAAGGTAAAATCAGTTTGGCGACCGCATTCAATAGTTGAGGCGGCTGAAACGGTTTAACAACCCAGGCTTTGGCTCCCGCGGCCCTGCCCTCTTGCTTTTTATTATCCTGTGATTCGGTGGTCAGAATAATGATGGGAGTAAATTTATAACGAGGCATCTTTTTCACCTCTTTTACGAAGGTGATACCATCCATTCTTGGCATGTTGACATCAGTAATGATCAAATTGAGCTTCTGGCCATTCAATTTCTCAATACCGTCTATGCCATCTTTCGCTTCAATCACCTGATATCCAGCCCCTCGGAGCGCAATGCCTACGACCTGACGGATCGGAGCCGAATCATCCAAAATCAAAATTGTTTTCGTCATAGCACTCTCCGAGGATTAAAAGAAAGTTATCTCAGCATCATGTGAAGAGGCGGTTGTCGCCTTGTTTTCTTCATGATTGATATGTTGTTCCTGGGCCACATAATCTTGCTTCATCTCATTCAACCAGGTTGAGACATCAAGCCGATGCGCCTCATCACCGTTATGCTGTTCTGATTCATAATCGGTGATCTCAGCTTGCAACTTGTCAAGGTTCATCTCTACCTGGGTGATAATTTGACTGGCGCGATCTTGAAACTGCAAAGAAACGATGACGCCAGATATCTCCTGTTGGATATCCCGGTTTTTATCTTGTAGCAATGAGGCCGAGCCACTCAGATCAGAGGCAAGTCGATTAAAATTGGCAAGAATTGATTCAATATTGGTTTCTGAAGCGGCTTCAGCCCGAGCATCCTGATGTGCACTCTGCTCTGCAATGTTCACCGTATCTGCTATTGCCTGGTTAATCATCGACACCTTGTCACGAATATGTTTACCGGTTTCCCCTGACAGCTGTGACAAGTTACGCACTTCACCTGCCACCACAGCAAAACCACGGCCTTGATCGCCCGCCCTGGCCGCTTCAATAGCGGCATTCAGCGCCAGTAAGTTGGTCTGATCAGCAATCTTGGCCACATCGACCGCCATCTTGTCTAATTCTTCGGTATAACTGGCCAAGTGACTAACCTGAGCTAACATCTTTTCTTTGGCCTGCATGGTCGATCGCAACTGGGTAATGACCTGGTTGAGGAGGTTCTCACTGTCACTGAGTACTGCAATCACCCCATGCTGGCCGTTATCTTGCCCTCCCCCGGCAGCATGCTGAGACTCTGTCACTGCCTTATCTAGTTCGGAAATGATCTCGGAAAAGCGCTGTGACAAGGCCGTGATTTCGGTTTCAGTCTGCAGCCTTACCGTACACAGCTGCCTTTGCCATATTGGCAATACTTGTAAACAAAGTTCAACCAAGCGCGTCAGTTGTTCTTGCGCATGCTGCAGTTTTACCTGTGATTCTTTCCTTTCTTGTTTCTGTGCATTTGCAACAGCAACCTCATGCCCGGATTGTAAAAATCGGGCAGCAAGATAGCCAGCAATCACCAGACCACCACTAACCATGTAAGCAATTAGGCTTGCATGACCAATAAGTATTAGGCCAACAGCCGCAACGAGCGTTAGCCCTATGGGTATCCAGAACAAACGGCTTCTTTCCATAAAGCCCCACCTGCTTGATTTATAAAATAATTTAGCAACTAATCTAAAATTGATATGGAAGTATAGGCATATATAATTAGGATAAATTGAATTATTCAATAAATAATGGGCTCTATCACAAAATATTCCACGCACCTCAACCGAAAAATTTTGCGCAACGCTCACAAATGGGAGTAACCGGTAATGCGCGAACATCCCTCCTTTGCCAATCTAGACTTAGCAGAGTGAGACTAAAAACGAAGATTCCAATATGCTGACTAATAATGTTATCGCTATCGACTTAGCTAAAAATATTCTTCAAGCCTGTCATATCAGCCAATGGCAATGGGTGCTATCCGGGCGTTACACGATGCAGGATTACAGGTACCTCAAGATATTTCAGTATTAGGCTTTGATAATGATCCTGCGGGTGAGTTCACTATTCCGAGTTTAACCACAATCATGCTTCCGGTGGAAGAAATGGCATATACCGCAATCAAGCAGGCATTACAGTTAATCGATAAGCAAGAGATCAGCACTATTGCTCTATTTTCAGGCAACTTGATCGTTCGTGAATCAGTTGATCATTTGTGAAAAGGATTGTGATCAGCGATCTGGTGCCAAAAGAACATTTATGAACACGCATCCCGAAAGCATAAGTTACATATGCTGTATATGGATTTTACACAGGATAAAAAACCACATTAGAGTTATTTAAGTGAAAGATCCAGATATAGCTATATATTGAATCAATTCTCATCTATCGATAATAGTCCACTCTATTTACGAACGTTTTTGCGTTCAATAACAAGATATTAACCAATATTTGGGGTAGCGTACTTCATATTCAAAAATGAAAAAATCGCCCACTGGCGATTTTTAATTAGTATTAAATTCCATTAAAAAAAACTATGGTTTTGTATGGGTAATCATAACCAATTCCTGATCGCTAATATGTTCGAACTGAACATATAGCGCACTGTATTCAGCAAGAGATTGTATATGAGAGCCACCACATGGAATTTCAATCATTTCCTTCTCCCCTAAATCACATTGCCAGTAACGTGAATCGGTTAACTGCATGCCTTCACGACGCATCACTACCGCTGCGCCACTCTGGCGCCAAGTTTCTAGCTGCTGGTTAATCAGCTCAGTTAACGCAACTAAATTAGCTAGCATATCAGCCGTATTTAGCCCGCGTTTACGTAATGTTTTACCTAACCGATAGGTATCTGTACTTTTATCTTCACTTACAATGCTCTGCTGCTGAGCGTAACTGTGAAAATCATAATGACCTAATTCATCTTTACGTGAAGCATCCTTACGCCAATAATCACTATGTAGCACTTTATTGAGCGCTAAAGAAGAAAGGTGTCCTGCGCTATGACCACGGCTTAATGCCTGTTGATAAGCCTTATCAACCGACAAGGTGACTGTATCTCCCTTGCTCCATTGAACGTCTTCAGCAATATAATGCACCACAACAAACGTCCAACCCGATGCATCACGTTTAACGGGAATATCTGTACCGACATAAAGCGTATTCGTCGCTAAATCAACGGCACCAGTAAAACAACCGGCCACATCAAAGCAACTACCTCTCAAGGCAATAGTACCTTTATCTGCAGGGTGATCTGGCCAAATATGACTAACAGGATGAAAACAGGTGCGATCTGTTACCACATATACGCCACGTGAAGTGGCTGGTTTACATAGCTGAATTTCAGCTTCTGTTTGCCATTGTGGCACCGTAAATAATACGTGGGTTGGTGTAACATCAGACATATTTTGAGCCTTTCTTTATTATGGTATTGATCGAGATAATACCAAAATGAACAGATACTGATTTAGGTTGGTATAAGTACCAGATAAAAAAATACCCAACACAAGGCTGGGTATTTCAATCGATTCGCGATTAATAAAACAAGTTACTTACGGCGACCGTGAAGCATACCCGTTAAACGCTTACGCTGACGTTCTTGAGAAACAGTTAATTTCTGCTTCGTTGTTTCAAATGGGTTTTCACTATTCTGGAATTGAATACGAATTGGCGTACCCATCATTTCTAATGAACGACGGTAGTAATTCATTAAGTAGCGCTTGTATGATGATGGCAGATCATTAACCTGATTACCGTGAATAACGATAATTGGTGGGTTGTAGCCACCTGCGTGTGCATACTTTAACTTCACACGACGTCCACGAACCATTGGTGGTTGGTGATCATCTTGAGCCATTTGCATAATACGTGTTAGAAGCGATGTACTAATACGCTTAGTTGCTGACTTATATGCTTCAATAACTGAATCATATAAGTGACCAACACCTGTACCATGCAATGCTGAAATAAAGTGAATACGAGCAAAATCAATGAAAC
The DNA here is from genome assembly GCF_003025615.1 of Photobacterium frigidiphilum. GTDB lineage: Bacteria > Pseudomonadota > Gammaproteobacteria > Enterobacterales > Vibrionaceae > Photobacterium > Photobacterium frigidiphilum. The sequence goes on from NZ_PYMJ01000014.1 coordinate 59,792, forward strand.
CTAAACGGCGATCTAATTCTGATTTAACGCGCTCTTTCACTTCATTATCAAGCCCATCCCACTTGTTAACAGCAAGTACAAGTGAACGACCTGAATTAAGAACAAAACCTAATAGACTTAAATCTTGGTCCGAAATGTTTTCACGAGCATCAATGATAAGCAAAACAACGTTCGCATCTTCAACTGCTTTTAGGGTCTGAATAACAGAGAACTTTTCAACTACTTGGTTCATGTTCTTACGACGACGAACACCTGCAGTATCAATCAGTACGTATTCTTGCCCATCACGTTCCATTGGAATGTAGATAGAATCTCGCGTCGTACCTGGCATGTCATACACAACAACACGTTCTTCACCAAGAATACGGTTAGTTAGTGTTGATTTACCTACGTTAGGACGACCAATGATCGCTAGCTTAATAGGCTGCTCTTGCAAACGTTTGTAAGCGGCTTCTGCATCTTCTTCCGTCAGATCTGCTTTTTCGATGTCTTCTACTGAAGATAAATCAATCAGACCTTCTTCATCGTCACCTTTCAATGAATCTGCAAATGGGGCTAATGCACGCTCCATCAACGCTGTTACACCACGGTTATGTGCTGCAGCAACTTGATACATCGCATCAACGCCTAGTTTCCAGAATTCAGCACAAGCACTATCAGCATCAATACCATCAATCTTGTTTACAACAAGAAAGGTGGGTTTGTCACGGCTACGAAGGTGCTTTGCAATCGCTTCATCAGACACAGTCAGACCAGCACGACCATCAACAAGAAACAGTACAACATCTGCTTCTTCAATCGCGGCTAATGACTGTTCAGCCATTTTTGTTTCAACACCTTCTTCAGTGCCATCAATACCGCCGGTATCAATAACAATAAATTCGTGCTCTTCTAGCTCTGCTCTGCCGTATTTACGATCCCTTGTTAGGCCAGGAAAATCAGCAACCAGCGCATCCCTTGTGCGGGTAAGACGGTTGAATAACGTCGATTTACCTACGTTAGGGCGCCCAACTAGGGCAACAACAGGAATCATAAGTACCTCTTACTTTTTAGTGTCTTACAGACAATTGTCCCATTCATTCTTGCCTCCAGCTGACATTATAGCGCAGCCTTCATCCGACAATAATATGCGAATAGGTATAACAACAACGGCTCCTGACTGTTCGAAACAGCAGGAGCCGACAAAATTTTCACTGCATTATACCGATTAATTACGGCATTTGCATTTTGTTGATTTTACCATCACGAGTCACAACTAGATAGCCATCATCTAAAGCAATTGGCGGTATAGCAAAACCACTACCATCTGTTGCTTGTTGAGCAACAAACTCACCAGTATATGGGTCTAACCAATGAAGATAACCTTCACTGTCACCTAATACTAAGTAACCAGAAATCAGAGCAGGTGCACTTAGTAAGCGATATTCCAGATCTTTATTTTGCCAAAGTTCTGTGCCACTACGTGTATCTACTGCAACAATGTGATCTTTGTCTGTTACTAAGTATAACTGGCTACCATCAATAGCGAAATCTGTCGCTGATGAGTAAGCTCGCTTCCAAGCAACTTGACCACTACGCAGTTCAATTGAAACTAACGCACCGTTGTAACCTAAAGCATATAAACGCTCACCGGCAATAACGGGGGTTGCATCAACATCAACTAAACGATCTATCTCTGTAGCACCTTTTGGTGAACCAATAGGTTGCTGCCATAGCATTTGACCAGTATTCATCAATGCACCAGCAAGACGACCATTGGCCTGTCCCCAGAAAATACCGCCTGAAATCGCTACTGGTGAACTATCACCACGCAATGTCAGTGTTGGTACTTCACTGCTTAGCTGCCATTTTGCTTCACCAGTTTCAGCATCAAGCGCTTGTAACACACCACGGCTGGTATTAACTACCACCATGCCATTATCAACAAGCGGTTTTGCTAGTACTTCGCCTTCAACTTTTGTGCGCCAAATTTCTTCACCAGTTTCTTCATCCAATGCAATGACATCCGCATTTTCTGTACCAATGAATAATTTACCGTAAGAAAGCGTAATACCACCAGCAAGCTTAGCCGTTACGTCGCCTTGTAAGTCTTGTTGCCAAATCACTTTACCGTTTTCAGGATCAAGTGCTTTAACAAGACCATTTCGATCAGCCGCAAAGATTTTGCCATAACCGATAGCTGGAGATAATCGAGAGAAGTAACCTTCTACGCCATCACCAATAGTCTGACTCCAAACTTGTGTTGATGCGATTGTATTCTCAACAACAGGCAATGGTGCCATCTGATTCGTATCTTCTTCACTAGCACAGCCAGCAAGAATACCAAGCGTTAGCGCAACAATTAAAGCTCGCTTAAACACTTTTTGCATAGTCATCCGCCTTACTGAGCTAGATCATCAAGCTTCATCTGCAATGCAGGCGAGGCACCAAGTTGCTGTGCACTTATGTAAGCTTTACGAGCAGCAATAACATCGCCTTTAAGCAATAAGATATCACCGCGTAGCTCAGCAATTTTTGATTGCCAGCTTGTCGCTGTTACTTTATCAAGCTCAGCAAGCGCTTCATCGAATTTCTGTTGCTCTGCATAAATACGTGCAAGACGCGTCTGTGCAAGAGGCAAGATTGCTTGATCTTTAGTTTGGCTAATAGCCCAAGTTAGCTGCTTAATAGCACCGTCTAAATCACTAAGCTCGACTTGTGTTTTCGCCAGTTGAAGCGCAGCAAGTACTGAGTACTGGCTGCTTTCATTTGCCGAAATAAACGCTTGTACATCAGCAACAGCATTTTCGCTGCCACTATCGAGAGTCGTCATTACCTGTGAATAAGCATCAGATGTAAGTTCTTTTGTTGTTTGAACTTCACCTTGGTAATAACGCCAGCCATAAAGACCACCCAAACCAATCACAGCACCAAGAACAACGGCTTTACCGTTCTCTTTCCACCATGATTTAAGTGCTTCAACCTGTTGTTCTTCGGTCTCGTAGACTTCCACTTCCTGTCCTCTCTTAAATCAATTCAGCCAACTTTGCAGCTACTTCATCCTGTGCCATGGTTGTTTGCTCACCACCACGGAGATCTTTTACTACCACAGTATTATCAGCGATTTCATTCTCACCAAGAACCAGTGCAATAGCTGCGCCTACGTTATCAGCACGTTTAAATTGCTTTTTAAAATTACCACCACCGAAGTGGTTCATAACACGTAAGCCGGGAATATTTTCACGTAGCTTTTCAGCCAGTTTCATTCCAGCCATCATCGTGCCCTCACCAACAGTAACGACATAAGCATCAACTGAGCGACGAACGTCTGCCAGTTCAAGCGTTTCCATCAGTAAAACTAAACGCTCAACACCCATAGCAAAACCAACTGCAGGTGTTGCTTTGCCGCCAAGTTGTTCAACTAAGCCATCATAACGACCACCGCCACAAACAGTACCTTGGGCACCTAGGCTTTCAGTAATCCATTCGAATACGGTACGGTTATAGTAATCTAAACCACGTACAAGGCGTTCATTTACTTGATATTCGATACCAGCAGCGTCTAATAGTTCACATAAACCAGCAAAATGTGCTTTAGAATCGTCATCTAAGTACTCAGAAAGCTTCGGTGCATCAACCAAAATTTCTTGTACAGCTGGATTTTTAGTATCAAGCACGCGTAATGGATTCGTGTGCATACGACGCTTACAATCTTCGTCAAGCACATCTAAATGCTGTTCTAAGAATGCAATCAATGCTTCGCGGTATGTCGCACGAGCTTCTAAAGAACCAATTGAATTCAGCTCTAGGCGAACATGTTGATTGATGCCTAACTCACGCCATAGGCGAGCTGTCATCATGATCAATTCAGCATCAACATCTGGGCCATTCAGACCAAAGACTTCAACACCAACCTGATGAAATTGGCGGTAACGACCTTTCTGAGGACGTTCATAACGGAACATCGGACCGATGTACCATAAACGTTGCTCTTGGTTATACAGCAAACCGTTTTGAATACCCGCACGAACACAACCAGCAGTACCTTCAGGACGAAGGGTTAGGCTGTCACCGTTACGGTCTTCAAAGGTGTACATTTCTTTTTCAACAACATCGGTGACTTCACCGATAGCACGCTTAAACAAATGCGTTGATTCAACGATAGGCATACGAATTTCGTTATAACCATATGCGCTTACTACTTGCTTAATTGTACCTTCCACTTTTTGCCATAGGGCAGATTGTGTAGGTAGGCAGTCGTTCATGCCTCGAATTGCTTGAATTTGTTTCGCCACGTTTTTTCTCGTTTACCGACGGGGAATTGAGTCGAATATAAAGGTTATAAAGGAAATAGTGAACCGCTCCCTGACAATCAGAGGGCGGTTTCGGTTTATTTCTCTACTTCTTGTACGTTAATGCGGTTATTAACGTCCAACATCGCTGCTTTTGCGCGGATTTTTGTTTCTAGCTGATCAATGACATTATCGTTATCAAATCGTTCTTTTTGACGAATGCCATCTTCATAAAATGCGCTTTTACGGCTACTGCCTGCAACACCCAAATGGGAAACTTCCGCTTCACCAGGGCCATTGACGACACAACCGATAATGGAGACATCCATTGGAGTCGTAATGTCTTCTAAGCGTTGTTCTAGCTCGTTAACTGTACCAATAACATCAAACTCTTGACGAGAACATGTTGGGCAAGCAATAAAGTTAATACCACGAGAACGAATACGTAGTGATTTAAGAATATCAAAACCAACTTTGATTTCTTCAACCGGATCGGCGGCTAGTGAAATACGTAACGTATCACCAATACCTTCAGCTAGAAGCATGCCTAAACCAACGGCTGATTTAACGGATCCTGCACGCGCACCACCCGCTTCGGTAATTCCTAAGTGCAAGGGTTGTTTAATCTGCTTTGCTAATCGACGGTATGATTCAACGGCTAAGAAAACATCAGACGCTTTCACGCTCACTTTGAATTGGTCAAAGTTCAAGCGATCTAGAATGTCGACATGACGCATTGCTGATTCAACAAGTGCATCAGGCGTAGGTTCACCGTATTTCAGTTGGATTTCTTTTTCTAACGAACCACCATTAATGCCGATTCGGATAGGAATATCATAATCGCGGGCACATTCAACAACAGAACGTATACGCTCTTCGTTACCAATATTACCTGGGTTAATACGTAAACAATCAACACCGTATTCAGCCACTTTTAGTGCAATGCGGTAATCAAAATGAATATCAGCAACCAGCGGTATATTGACCTGCTGCTTGATAAGCTTAAACGCTTCTGCTGCATCCATTGTGGGAACAGACACGCGCACAATATCTGCACCGACTTTTTCTAATGCTCTTATCTGCGCAACTGTTGCTGCAACATCTGTGGTGAGCGTATTCGTCATCGATTGAACTGCAATCGGTGCACCATCACCAATCGGCACATCGCCGACATAAATGCGAGTGGATTGTCGACGTATAATTGGAGATTCACTATGCATTACATATTCTCTTTACAGCGGAAGCTTAAATCTTGCGACTTTACCAGTAGGATACACGCTAAGATCAACAGGTTCGCCTTTGTAAGTCATTTCGACAACACCCGGCGCACCAAGTACAACTTTAAACGGTGCTGCGCCATTTAAATTCAGCACATCACCCGTTTTCTTAATACCGGTATCAAGACGCTTACCATTCGCGTCACGAACATCAATCCAGCAGTCTCCGGCAAAGCTCAACTTTAAATCCGAAACAATGGCACCATCATCTGTGCTCTCTGCACTTTCTGATATGACATCTGATGCTTGCTCTGCCACAAAACTGTCGTTATCGCTACCCGCATTAATGACTGTTGATGGGTTTGAAATTGAAACTTCATCATCAACAGCAGAAATCAAATCACTATCATTGGTGGCTGATAACACAGTTTCAGGTTCGCTTGCGGTAACAACGGTACCTTCAGCTGCAGCATTAATGTCAGAAGCAGATATACCCGTTATCGTCGGATCAGATAAGTCAGAATTGGCTATAGATTCATCTAACGGTTGAGACAGCTCACTAGAAACCGTTGATAAGTCAGTACCCGACTCTAACTGCTCACTTTGCCACCACCATGCAGCGGTTAGACCGATGATAATCGCCGCAACACCCCAAGTAATACCCATAATTCGACTATCATGTGCTTCACGCTTTGTTCGACGAGAAAAGCTTTGCATTTCTTGTTCTTTAGGCTGCGCATGGCCAAGCAGATCCAACTTAGCCAGTATTTCTTTTTCATTTAAGCCAACATATTTAGCATATGAACACACATAACCACGCGTAAACGTGGCTACTTGAGATTCTTCAAAAATGTTGTCTTCAATATTATTAATAACAGAAAGTTTAAGGCGTAAACGGCTGGCAATATCTTTTTGAGAGTAGCCTAGCTTTTCACGCGCTTGTCGCAGCATATCCCCTGGACGAATCATTTCTTCTGTTGAATTCTCTTCGTTCTCTTTAATATTCATTGGCTAGATATTTCTGATATTGCTGAGAGTCTGGGAACTGCTCTTTAAGCAAAACGGCATACTTATCCACTTCTGTTAATCGTCCAGCCTGATTTTCTAACTGAATGAGTAGCCACAAGCTATCCGCTTTATACCCATATCTCTTGTTAAATTTAAAAAGCATGACGCGTGCATCTTTAAAATTATCAGATTCAATTTCAAGTTGCGCCAGCTGCAAAATAGATTTTGGTCTGTACGGGTCATGAGAGAGCGATTTTTTAAAATAAAATTGTGCTTGTGAACTATCACCTTTTTTAAGGCTACACAAACCTGCATTCTCATAACTGGCAGATATCAAATAATAATACGGTTGTTTAATTGCCTTTTCAAAGGCTTTGATGGCATCGTCGTAACGTTGCTCACTACACAAGAATACACCATAGTTATTTAAAACATCGCCATTTTTTGGTGAATCTCGTAATGCTTTTCTATACATACTTTCAGCAGCGTCATTCTCATCCACAGTCTGAAAGTAATATGCCATTGCATTTTGAGCACGATAATACCTAGGAGCATACTTTAATGCTGTTTCAAGGTTTTCTCTTGCTCGTTGCCATTGACCATCATTTAAATAGCTAAGACCAAGAGCGATCCTGGCCTCAGATGCATCGATACGATTAAATTCTTTCTTATTGCCCGTTTCTTGGACTGTTATACAGCCTACCAATAAACTACACAATAATGGGTACAACGTCCATTTAACCATTTTTATCTCACATCGACATCCTTGTCTATAGGTCTGTTTTTAGACCGTTTTAACCGGGATTTGTTCACCATCATGTTGCTTAACTTGTGTGCGTTTCGTGCGGTCAATCACATCACCAACTAATTGCCCACAAGCTGCATCAATATCATCACCACGCGTTTTACGTACTGTAACTGTAAAGTCATATTCCATAAGCGTTTTCATGAAACGGTCAATACGTGAATTACTCGGTTTACGGTATGGTGACCCAGGGTACGGGTTAAATGGAATAAGATTAATCTTTGCGGGCGTATCTTTTAGCAATACTGCTAACTGACGCGCATGTTCCATGTCATCATTAACATGATCTAACAAAATATATTCAACCGTTACACGACCGCGGTTCGCATTTGATTGCTCAATGTATCGGCCAACAGACTCTAGGAAGGTCGCGATATTGAATCGATCGTTAATTGGCATGATCTGAGAACGCAATTCATCGGTTGGGGCGTGCAAAGAAATAGCCAAAGCAACATCAATCTTACCCGTCATCTGATCAAGACCTGAAACAACACCTGATGTAGAAACAGTGACACGACGTTTAGACAAACCAAAGCCGATATCATCCAGCATAATTTCTAATGCTGGGATCAGGTTTTTCATATTAAGAAGTGGCTCACCCATTCCCATCATTACAACGTTGGTGATAGGACGACGACCCGTATCTTTTTCGATACCAATTTCTTTTGCTGCACGCCATACCTGACCAATAATTTCAGATACACGTAAATTACGGTTGAAGCCCTGTTGACCAGTTGAACAAAAAGTACATGCAAGCGCACAACCTACTTGCGAAGAAACACACAAGGTTGCACGATCACCATCAGGAATATAGACAGTTTCAACATCTTGATCGCCAACACGCATAGCCCATTTAATGGTGCCATCAACTGAGTGTTGTGCTTCCGAAACATGCGGTGCACGGATTTCAGCAACGCGCTTAAGTTTTTCACGAAGCTTCTTATTGATATTCGTCATTTGATCGAAATCATCACAACCGAATTGGTAGATCCACTTCATGATTTGATCAGCACGGAAGGCTTTTTCATTCAGCTCTTCTGCAAAGTATGTACGCAACCCTTTGCGATCTAAATCCAGTAGATTAGTTTTGACTGTTGTCATCGGTTGTTGCCTCATTAAAAAATGACGGATTCTATGCCTTGGCAATCTTAAAAGTATGATTGCGTGTAATAGGACAATTCAAGGCGCGAAATTGTACAGCCTTTGCCTGCCTGTTTCCACTTGTAAGCACTAAGGTTATTTTAGCAATGGCACGTAACTTCAGCGAAAAAACACCTTATGCAAAGCAAAAATGACAACGGGAAGCCGAAGCTTCCCGTTAATAATCTGTTTTGTATGAAATTTAATCAATTGTTAGTCACGAGGACAAATTTCATCTTCTGTAAAGAAATAGGCTATTTCACGTGCCGCTGATTCTGGGCTATCAGAACCATGTACTGAGTTATAACGCATACTTAATGCAAAATCTGAACGAATCGTGCCACACGCCGCATCTTCTGGGTTAGTTTTGCCCATTAATTCACGGTAACTATAAATCGCATTTTCACCTTCGAGTACCTGTACCATCACAGGGCCCGATGTCATGAATTCCACGAGCTCATTAAAAAATGGCTTCTCTTCATGCTCAGCATAAAATCCCTGTGCTTTTGTCGCATCGAGATGAACCATTTTTGATGCCACTATTTTTAAGCCTGCGTTTTCAAAACGCTGATAAATAGCGCCAATCAAATTACGCTTAACAGCATCGGGTTTTACAATTGAAAACGTTTTTTCAATAGTCATTATAATCCTTCCTTTTGAGTCAATTCGTTCTTGGCTAAGCCTATATATCAAACAGTACGTAGTGTTAAATGATACAAAATTCTACAGTGCTGTTTTTTTGGGTTAGACAAGCTATAGCGTTAATAACTTGCCTTCTTTGTGATTACTACAACAATAATGCTGCAATATTAGCAACCCCTAATCCCGTTGCGCCAGCAGCCCAACGACCATCAGCATTGTCACGGAAGCAAGCCGCTAAATCAAAGTGAATCCAACTGCTTGTTTCGTTATCAACAAAACGTGATAAGAAAGCAGCTGCGTTAGATGCACCACCCATTCCACCACCTTTTTGCGTTCGGCTATTCGCTGTATCCGCATAATGAGAAGGGCAATTGCTTTGATGCCATTTTTCAAGCGGTAATGGCCATGCAGGCTCATTCACCAACTCTGACAACTCTTGTGCCTTCATTAGCAGCGGCTTATCTAAACCAAATATGGCATTGTAATCGGTGCCTAACGCCATCAAAGCAGCACCAGTTAAGGTCGCAGCATCGATGATCAGCGGTGTTTTGGTTTCACTTGCAGCAATTAAACCGTCAGCCAGCACCAAGCGCCCCTCAGCATCAGTATTAACAACTTCTACGGTTAACCCGTTTTTATACGTTAACACATCACCCAGTTTATAAGCATTACCTGCAACCATGTTTTCAGCACAGCATAAGATCAGCTTCACACGTTGATTCAAACCTTGCTCAATGGCATAACCTAGTGCCGCTGTTACTGTTGCCGCACCGCCCATGTCACATTTCATTGTTACCATGCCAGCACTTGACTTCAAGCTGTAGCCACCGGAATCAAAGGTAATCCCTTTGCCGACTAAACATGCTGACACAGGTGCATTGTCATCACCCGTAGGATTGTAATCGAGGGTTAGCATGACTGGTGGTCGACTACTTGCACGACCAACACTGTGCGTGCCTATCCAGCCGTTTTCCAATAGTTGATCACCCACTAGCATTTCATAGCGTATTTTATCGCCCGCAACAAATGATAAAAACTCTATCGCATCATTTGCTAGCTTTTCAGGGTACATATCTTCTGGTGTAGCATTGACTACTTGGCGTACCCAATCAGTACTGCGACGACGCGCATTAAGCAGTTCTAGTTCATCTTCATCAATAGATGCCCACTTAATTGCAACAGGAGTCATGGTTGCAGCAAAACCACAATAGAATGCCCACTGACGCTCATAGTTCCAACCTTCGCCATCAAGGCTAACGCTTGTTGCACCTTGCGATTGCAGTTGACGCGCAGCCTGCTGGATACGACGTAATGGGAAATCACCACTAAAGTGAATATCTGCGCCGTCTTCTTTATAACTGAGTAATGCCTGTTCTCCCCAAGCCCCTGAACTGGCTTGCGCTGATAATGTAATCCTTAACATGAAAAGCCTTTAAATTTTAATTATACGTTTTTGGTAATATGAGAGTTTTAATACTCAGCATTGCTGACCACCATGGAGCATCATGATGGTCGATAGATTGCTACACTCGATGTATTTAGCTTTCTGAATTTAAAATGTTTGCCAATGTACGCACACCCATACCCGTTGCGCCAGCACACCACTTGTCGTTGCCACTCTTACGGTAAGTGCCGCTTGCATCAATGTGCATCCAACCTTTCTTATAGTCTGTTACAAAGTACGATAAGAACGCTGCAGCAGTACTTGCACCCGGCAAGAAGTCACCACTTGAAATGTTCGATAAGTCGGCAAAGTTTGATGACAGCATTCCGCGGTGATTTTCCGCTAATGGTAACGGCCATAAACCTTCATGCTCTTCAGCCGCTGATGCTAATGCTTTTTGTGATAATACCTGATCGAAACTGAGTAATGCATGGTAGTCATTACCCAGTGCATTTTTCGCCGAACCCGTTAATGTTGCACAGTCAATAATCACTTCCGGGTTTTGGTTACTTGCGTAAATAAGACCATCAGCAAGCACTAAACGGCCTTCAGCATCGGTATTTAACACCTCAACTGTTTTACCATTTTTATAAGTAATGATGTCGCCGAGTTTAACCGCACGACCCGACACCATGTTCTCTGCACAACATAGGATCAATTTAATGCGCTTGTTATTACCACGGGCAATCGCAAGTGCTAAACCACCCGTCGCCATTGCAGCGCCACCCATATCGGCTTTCATTGCCGTCATGCCTGCTGAAGGCTTCATGCTGTAGCCGCCCGAATCGAAAGTAATACCTTTACCCACGATGCAGGTGTGTACAGGCGCATCAGTATCGCCTGTTGGGTTGTAATCTAGACGTAGCATTGCCGCTGAACGCTCTGAACCGCGACCAACAGTGTGCGTGCCCATCCAACCCTCATCAATCAAGTCATTGCCTTTAATGATTTTGTACGTTACGTGCTCTGGTGCAAGTGACTTAACAAATTCACCCGCACGTGCCGCAAGCTGTGAAGGGCGCACAACGTCTGCCGATTGGTTAATAACTTCACGTACCCAGTTTGTTGTTTTTATGCGCGCCTGCAGTTCAGCTTCATCTTCAGCATTTAAGCCTTCCCAAGTAACCTGGTTACCTGGCTTTGAATTACGGTGTCCTTGAATGAAAGACCAAATTGCTTCTAAGTCCCACTCACTACCCGCGAGTGAAACTTGCTTAATACCTTGTGTATCCAATTTACGGCCAGCACGCTGTAATGTGCTCTGCTGATCACCACAGAGGTGAACCGTTGTACCGTCGGCAGAAAAAGAAAGTAGCGCGTTTGTTCCCCATTGCTCTGCAGCAGCATCATGGGATAAGAAAACAGACATAATAGAAGACATTAGAAATTCCTTGGATTCTTGATGAGGATATCAGCACAATCGAGACAAGATAGAAAAGACCTAATCATTGTCTTTTAATCATCCCCACGCGATAAACAATATGCTTTTTGATAACAAGTAAATGACATTCGCCAAATCACTTTAAGCAGGCTTACAGCAAGTTATGGGGGTAATTGTGCGGTTTTACAAGATATTGACAGGTTTAAATACAACAAAGCGGACCATAAGGTCCGCTTTTATATTTCTTTGACTAACTCTGCTCTGTTATCTAACCATAAACAAGTTGTTTACATCAGGATGTAGAGCGAGATCATATTGTTTTTACTGCCCAATCAAAAGTGGGGCAATTGTTCAGTAACCACAATAAGTAAACGATTAATCTTCTTCTTCCATCCAGCACATTTGCACGGCTTCTAACACCCTTTCACTACAGTGCTTGGGGTCATCATCAAATTCTTCTAGATCCAGAATCCATTGACGAAGATCGGTAAAAAGAATCAGCTTAGGATCCGTATCTGGATACAACTCAGACAGTTCAATCGCTATTTCTCTAGAGTCTATCCATTTTAAACTCATGATATTACCTTCTTAATCGTTTTAACGTCATTGTCACCAACATCGTCGCGCTTACTTACCTTAAGACTAGGGTATCTCGATAAGTAAAAGAACAAAAATTAGTGCTGCTCAGAAGCAAGGTTGATCGTATATTTTGGAATCTCAACAACAAGATCCACATCCGCAACCGTCGCCTGACAACCTAAACGGGATTCAGGTTCAAGACCCCATGCTTTATCTAGCATGTCATCTTCTAACTCATCACTTTCATGGAGTGAATCAAAACCTTCACGAATAACAATGTGACAAGTTGTACATGCACATGATTTTTCACAAGCATGCTCAATACCAATACCATTACGCAGTGCTACATCAAGTACTGTTTCACCCGTTTTAGCTTCTAAAATTGCGCCTTCAGGGCAAAGTTCTTCATGTGGTAATACAACGATTTTAGGCATGCCTAAACCTCATCTATCGATTGACCAGCCAATGCCTGTCGAATAGATTTATCCATTCGACGTGAAGCAAATTCTTGGCTCGCTTTATCAGTTTTCTTAATACCCTGTTCAATTACTCGGTAGTCTGTACCTTTTCGCAATTGAACAAGTTCCATCATTACGCCTTCCAGCGTTTCACGCTCTTCTTTTGATAGTAAAGTATCACCATCGATTGCGAGAGCTGTAATTAGGCCTTCCAATACACGATCAGCTTCAACTTGTTGTTCAGCTAATGTACGTGCATCTTTGTCATCTTGTGCGTGTGTCATTGATTCACGAATCATGGTTGCGACTTCATTATCACTTAAACCATAAGAGGGTTTAACTTGAATCGATGATTGAACGTTACTGCTCTTTTCCATTGCAGTAACAGACAATAGGCCATCGGCATCAACTTGATACGTAACACGAATGTGTGCAGCACCGGCCGTCATAGCTGGGATTCCACGTAGTGTAAATCGCGCTAATGAACGACAATCGCTTACCATTTCACGTTCACCCTGCACCACATGTACCGACATTGCTGTTTGGCCATCTTTGAACGTGGTGAATTCTTGGGCACGTGCAACAGGAATTGTCGTGTTACGAGGAATGATTTTTTCAATCATGCCACCCATTGTCTCTATACCTAAAGACAGAGGAATAACATCAAGTAATAGCATATCTGAATCAGGCTTATTACCGACTAAGATATCAGCTTGAATTGATGCACCAATCGCAACAACTTTGTCAGGATCAATAGATGTTAGTGGCTCTTTACCGAAGTAATTACCCACCATTTCACGTACCAATGGTACACGTGTTGAACCACCAACCATCACGGTTTCAATGATGTCACTAATTTCAATGCCTGAATCTTTGATCGCCCGGCGACAAGACATCAGTGTTTTCTTTACTAACGGCTGAATTAGCGCATTAAACTGTTCACGAGTAACAATACCTTGCCAATTCAGCACATCAATCTGGGCTGTATCTGCATCTGTTAACGCAATTTTAGCGTCAGTGGCCGCATCTTGTACCATACGCATTTGTTGCGCAGTTAAATCACCAATATAGCCCGCTTGCTCTTTAATCCAATCGGCAAGTAAGTGATCGAAATCATCACCACCCAATGCTGAATCACCGCCAGTGGCTAATACTTCAAATACGCCTTTCGATAAACGTAAAACAGAAATATCGAATGTACCGCCACCTAAGTCATAAACAGCAATAACGCCCTCTTGACCAGAATCTAAACCATAAGCAATCGCAGCTGCTGTTGGCTCATTAAGTAAACGTAATACATTTAGGTTCGCTAGCTTTGCAGCATCTTTAGTGCCTGCTCGTTGCGCATCATCAAAATAAGCCGGAACCGTTATAACGACACCTTCAAGATCACCACCTAATGTCGCCACAGCGCGTGCATTAAGCGTTTTAAGGATCTCGGCAGAGACTTGTACTGGGTTAACTTTACCCGTACGTGTCATTAATTGAGGCAAACCATTATCTGATGCTTCAAATTGATACGGTAAATGCGGGTAACGTTGTTGAATATCCGCTAAAGAACGACCCATCATACGTTTTACTGAAAAGATAGTATTACTAGGATCTTGCTGAGCAAGCTCTCTGGCTTTATGACCAACAAGCAGGGATTCCTCACCATAATGAACAATTGAAGGCAAAATAGAACGCCCTTTATCATCCTTTAAGGTTTCTGGTACACCACTGCGCACAGCAGCAACAAGAGAATTTGTGGTACCCAAGTCAATGCCCACCGCCAAACGATGTTGATGTGGTGCCGCACTCTGACCTGGTTCAGCAATCTGTAACAGTGCCATTATCTTTCCTGTGGAGTTAGTGCTCGGGTGAGAAGCAATTAGTCAAAGAAAGTCTCTTCAAGACGTTCAATTTCATAACGCAGCTTATCAATAAATTTTAGCTTACGCACGGCATCTGCCGCTTCTTCCCAATCTTCCTGATTTAATAGTTGCTCAAGAACGTTCAATTGCGATTTAAATAACACTGTTATTTGCTGTTCAAAATCGAATAGCGCACTTTCAGGGTCACTTGCCTCTGAGATATCTTCAAGTTCTTCACGCAGTTCCATTTGCTGCATTAAGAACTCAGGATCTTGTAGCGTTTTTTGTTCGCCACGAATATCCATATCTTGCTCAGAAAGCATATATTCAGCTCGTGAGATTGGATTTTTTAGCGTTTGGAATGCGTCGTTAATTTGCGCTGCTTTTTGGACCGACATTAAGCGATCACGTTCTGAAGCTGTAGCGAAATTATCAGGATGGAAACGACGTTGTAGTTCCCGGAACTGAGTTGACAGAAGACCCCCATCCAATTCAAATTGGAAAGGCAGTCTAAATAATTCGAAATGATTCATATCGCGTCTGGTATCTCTAAATACTAAACCTAACTGGCATATATGAAGATATAGCAGTTAGGCTCAGTGGAAACGACTATAGCGATTAAACGTTGAAGCTTTCACCACAACCACATTCGCTTGATACGTTCGGGTTGTTGAATTGGAAGCCTTCATTTAGCCCTTCTTTGGCAAAATCAAGCTCGGTACCGTCAAGATAAACTAGGCTTTTTGCATCAATTACGATTCTTACACCCTTCTCTTCGAATACCTCGTCCTCTTCATTGATATCATCAACAAATTCGAGAACGTAAGCCATTCCTGAACATCCCGAAGTACGGACACCTAGGCGAAGGCCAAAGCCCTTACCGCGATTCTTAAGGAAAGTAGCTACGCGACTTGCTGCCGCTTCAGTAATAGTAATGGCCATACAACAACCCTCAACGTCTTAGTTTGCTTCGTGTTTTTTCTTATAATCACTAACTGCGGCTTTAATTGCATCTTCTGCAAGAATAGAGCAGTGGATCTTCACTGGTGGTAGTTCAAGTTCTTCAGCAATTGCTGAGTTCTTGATAGCAGCCGCTTCGTCTAAACTCTTACCTTTCACCCATTCAGTGATCAGTGAACTAGAAGCAATAGCAGAACCACAACCGTATGTTTTAAACTTCGCATCTTCAATGATACCTTCATCACTTACTTTGATTTGAAGCTTCATTACGTCGCCACATGCTGGTGCACCCACCATGCCGCTACCAATGTTTTTATCATTTTTATCGAAAGAGCCCACGTTACGCGGATTCTCATAATGCTCGATGACTTTTTCACTATATGCCATGATGATTTCCTCGACATTTGATGATCACAAGTTTATGACCGCTAGCTTAGTGGTGTGCCCACTCAACAGAGTTAAGATCAATACCTTCTTTGTGCATATCCCATAGTGGCGACATGTCACGCAGTTTTTCTACTGCAGTACGGATCTGTATAATTGCGTAATCAATTTCTTCTTCTGTCGAGAAACGACCAAAAGAGAAACGAATTGAGCTATGTGCTAGTTCATCATCTAAACCAAGCGCTCGCAGTACGTATGAAGGCTCAAGGCTTGCTGAAGTACATGCTGAACCAGAAGAAACAGCGAGATCTTTCAGTGCCATTAATAAAGACTCACCTTCAACGAAAGCAAAGCTAATATTCAGGTTACTTGATACACGTTGCTCTAGGTCACCATTAATATGAACTGATTCCATATCTTTTAGACCATCAAGAAGGCGAGTACGTAGTGCTAATGTATGCACACGATCTTGTTCCATCTCTTCTTTAGCAATGCGGAATGCTTCACCCATACCAACAATCTGGTGGGTAGCAAGAGTACCAGAACGCATACCACGCTCATGACCGCCGCCGTGCATTTGTGCTTCTAAACGAATACGTGGCTTACGACGAACGTAAAGCGCACCAATTCCTTTAGGACCGTAAATTTTATGCGATGTTACTGAAATAAGGTCAACTTTCATTGCCTGTACATCGATCGGTAGCTTACCGATAGACTGTGCAGCATCAACGTGGAAAACAATTTTGTTTTCACGGCAAAGTTCGCCAATAGCAGTAATATCTTGAATTACGCCAATTTCGTTATTTACGTGCATGATAGACATTAGAACGGTGTCTTCACGAATCGCATCACGCAATTTTGCCAAATCAATTAAGCCATTTGCTTCTGGCGCAAGATATGTCACTTCGAAGCCTTCACGCTCAAGCTGGCGACAAGGGTCTAATACCGCTTTGTGCTCAGTCTTACAGGTAATGATGTGCTTACCTTTTTTGCTATAAAAACGCGCAGCGCCTTTAATTGCAAGGTTGTCAGATTCTGTTGCACCAGACGTAAACACAATTTCACGTGGGTCAGCATTCATTAGATCAGCAACTTGCTCACGCGCTGTATCAACAGCTTCTTCAGCCTGCCAGCCGAAACGGTGTGAACGAGAAGCAGGGTTACCGAAATTCCCGTCCATTGTCAGGCATTGCATCATCTTTTCAGCAACACGTGGATCTACTGGGCAAGTAGCGGAATAATCAAAATATATTGGCAATTTCATTTTCATCTCCGAAAACACGGATGTCTAGCGACTAAGAGCGGACATCGACACCTATAGTGGTGCTATCGTGTGTTTTTTTATGTCCAAAAGACGTTCTTAGCGAACTATTGCTTAAGACTTGATCTTGACGACCTGAAATCTCTTGAACGTTATTATCTCTCATCAACTCACCAAGAGTGATGTTATTCAAAAAGCCGCTGATACGGGAGCTTAAGTCATGCCATAACGTGTGTGTTAAGCAGCGTACACCACCTTGACAGTCAGCTTTACCATGACATTTTGTAGCATCAACCGATTCATCAACAGCTGCTATAACCATACCGACAGCGATATCATTAGCATCTTCACCTAAGCGATAACCACCACCTGGTCCACGAACACTTGCCACGAGGCCAGCTTTACGTAGGCGTGAGAAAAGTTGTTCTAAATAAGACAGTGAAATACCTTGTCGTTCGGAAATATCCGCTAAAGGTACAGGACCATCTTGAGAATGCAGAGCGACATCAAGCATCGCAGTTACCGCATATCTTCCTTTTGAAGTCAATCTCATAACACACCGCTACCCACTTATGTATATAGCACGAGTGTTACATACCCGACTAAAATGGTCAAGTATTCACCTGACTATTTTAGTCAAGCTTTAGACCTGACGCACAATAGGGTTATTTATCGCGATGTTCTAATGATTTTTCTATAGAAGAAAGAATACCACGCAGAATATTAAGCTCTTGCTGCTCTGGTCGAGCACGAGTAAACATGCGGCGAAGTTTTGTCATCACCATGCCGGGATGCTTCTTATTAATGAACTGAGTTTGAGTTGTCACTTTTTCAAGGTGCTCGTAGAACAATTCTAATTCTTTGGCACGCGGGTATTCATCAATTTTCTTTTCACCCGTGTACTTCTGCGTTTCTAAAAATGCCATACGCACTTCATAACTAACAGTTTGCACTGCCATTGCTAAGTTCAATGAGCTGTATTCAGGGTTCGCCGGAATATAAACATGGCAATGGCACTTTTGTAATTCTTCATTCGTCAAACCAGTACGCTCACGACCGAATAAAATAGCAACGGGGTGCGCTGCTGCTTCTTCAATTGTTTTGATACCTGATTCACGCGGATCAAGTTGTGGCCATTCTAATGTACGAGAACGTGCACTTGAGCCAATCACTAAACCACAATCTGCAATTGCTTCATCTAATGTTTTGACGATTTTTGCATTGGTTACGACATCTGCCGCGCCAGCAGCTAAAGCAAGAGACTTAGCGTCTATCTCACAAGCTGGGTCAACAAGGACTAGATTCGTAAGCCCCATCACCTTCATGGCACGTGCTGCTGAACCAATATTTCCAGGGTGAGATGTTCCGATTAAAACAACGCTTATTTTATCTAACATGGTTTAGCAATTTCCGACTATTTTTAAGAGCGGTTGGATTTTAGCACAGCCTATAAAGAAGTGGGGAAAACATGTAAAACTAAAGCGTGTTTTTCTACTTTTTTTAGTTTTGACCGATGATGTTTAAAAAATAACCACTTCCATTTTGCCCTAGCTCTGTTATACTCGCCGCCGATTTTTAGTTCTTTAACATCCGTTGGGAAGATCCTATGCATCCGATGCTTAATATCGCCATTCGCGCTGCGCGAAAGGCTGGTGACCATGTCATTAAATCGTTAGAAAAACCTCAAGGCATTGAAGTTGCCAATAAAGGCAGTGACGTCGTTACTAATATTGATCATGAAGCTGAAGCTATCATCATCAATTCTATTCTTAAGTCTTACCCTGATCACTGCATTCTTGCAGCAGAGTCTGGTACTAAAGAAGGCCGTGACAAAGAGTGTCAGTGGATCATCGACCCAGTGGATGGCACCAAAAACTTCGTTCGTGGTTTGCCTCATTACGCTATTTCAATTGCACTACGCATGCGTGGTCGTACTGAAGTTTCTGTAGTATACGATCCATCTCGTAACGAACTCTTCACTGCAACACGTGGTTCTGGCGCACAGCTTAACAGCCAACGTCTACGTACATCACAACCTCGTGACCTTAGCGGTACTATTATTGCTACTGGTTTACCATTCGCTGCTAAGCAACACGCAGAAGCGCTTAACAAAGTACAATCAGCAATTTTTGTTGAGTGTGACGATATGCGCCAATCTGGTTGTTCAGCACTAGACCTTTGTTACTTAGCAGCAGGTCGTGTTGATGGCGTAGTTAAACTAGGCCAAAAGCCTTGGGAACTAGCAGCTGGTGAACTAATTGCACGTGAAGCGGGTGCTATCTGTACTGACTTTACTGGTAACACTAACTACCTAACATCTGGCAACATTGTTGCTGGTAACGCACGCGTAGTTAAGCCAATCATCGCTAAAATCCGTGAACACGGTGGCGAAGCATTAGCTAAATAATCGTTTATAACGATTAAAGAATTCTGAAGCCTCGACTATGTCGGGGCTTTTTTTATGCATACTGTAAATCGCGGTTAACCAGTAAGAATAAATCGATATTCGGGTTAGTTGATACCCATCGTGATAAACCAATCTGGATAAACCATAGATACAAAAACGGAGCCTATTGGCTCCGTTTTTATTGATGAAACCGAACACTCACCTATTAAGGCATTGCGTCGAATTCTTCACCTTCTTTTTCTACCTGTGGTGGCATTAGGTGTTCACGAGTGATACCCAATTTCAATGCCAGTGCCGAAGCAACGTAGATTGATGAATAGGTACCTACCGTTATACCGATCAATAATGCCAAGGCAAAACCGTGGATCATTGTTCCACCTTTCATAAAGAGAGCGACAACAACAAACAAGGTTGTACCCGATGTAATCAGCGTACGGCTTAACGTTTGAGTAATAGAGTTGTTTATCACATCAGGCGCTTCACCCTTTCGCATCTTACGGAAGTTCTCACGGATACGGTCAAATACAACAATCGTATCGTTTAGTGAGTAACCAACCACCGTCAGCAAGGCTGCAACAATAGTTAGGTCGACTTCCACCTCTAGAAGAGAAAAGATACCAATCGTAATAATAACATCGTGCGCAAGTGCTAATACCGCACCGGCAGCTAAACGCCATTCGAAACGCATCGAGACATAAAGCAAAATACAAATTAGCGAGATAATAATCGCCAACCCGCCAGCTTCAGCCAGTTCGTCACCCACATTAGGACCAACAAACTCGATACGACGCATTTCAACGCTCTGCCCTGTTCCCACTTTTAATGCATCAATGATCTGGTTACCCAGTACTTCACCTTTTGCATTTTCACGAGGTTGCAGACGTACAAGTACATCACGAGCAGTACCGAAGTTCTGTACGATTGCATCGCCAAAACCCGCCGCTTCTAACGAATCACGAATTTTAAGCAAATCTGCAGGTTGTTCGAAACCCACTTCAATTAACGTACCGCCAGTAAAGTCGAGACCCCAGTTAAGCTTCTTTGTTGCCACAGTGCCAATTGCTACTGCAATCATCATTAGTGAGAAAACAAAAGCAAACTTTGACCAGCGCATAAAGTCGATCGCATTATCCACTTTCAATAGTTGAAACATGTTTGCGCCTCCTATATCGACAGTTTATCTACGCGCTTACCGCCGTAGACAAAGTTAACAACCGCACGTGTACCTATAATCGCCGTGAACATTGAAGTCAGGATACCGATTGATAGTGTTACAGCGAAGCCTTTGATAGCACCAGTACCAACAGCAAACAAAATAATTGCTGTGATAAGTGTCGTAATGTTTGCATCAGCAATCGTACTGAATGCATTAGCGTAACCTTGTTGAATCGCTTGTTGAGGGCTTCGACCTTCACGCAATTCTTCACGGATACGTTCAAATATCAGTACGTTCGCATCGACAGCCATACCGACTGTTAATACGATACCTGCGATACCAGGTAAGGTCATCGTCGCGCCTGGAATCATCGACATAACACCGATAATCAATACCAAGTTCATAACGAGTGCCATGTTGGCAATTAGGCCGAAACCACGGTAATAAATTAAGGTAAATAGCATTACTGCTACCATGCCCCAAATCATCGCCTGAATACCCATATCGATATTCTGCTGACCCATTGACGGACCAATCGTACGCTCTTCAACAATAGAGATAGGTGCAATCAGCGCACCAGCACGAAGTAGAAGCGCTAAGTTATGTGCTTCTGCCTGCGAATCGATTCCGGTAATACGGAAATTACGACCTAACGCAGTTTGAATCGTTGCTTGGTTGATCACTTCTTCATGCTTTTGAAGAATCACTTTACCGTCGGCTTGACGTTTACCGCTATCTTTATACTCGGTAAACACTGTCGCCATCAGCTTGCCCACATTATTACGTGAGAACGCTGTCATCTTGCTACCACCTTCGCTGTCTAGCGAGATGTTAACTTGAGGACGGCCATATTCATCAGCACTTGAGCTCGCATCAGTGATATGAGAACCCGCAAGGATGATACGCTTCTTTAATACCGCCGGACGCTTGTCACGGGTGTACTTCACTTCACTACCTGCTGGTACTCGACCAGCGGCAGCCGCAGCAAGATCTGCCGTGCTATCGACTTCACGGAATTCAAGTGTTGCCGTCGCACCAAGAATTTCTTTTGCGCGAGCAGTATCTTGAACACCAGGAAGCTCAACCACAATACGGTTAGCACCTTGACGCTGTACTAGAGGTTCAGCAACACCCAGCTCATTCACACGATTACGAAGAATCGTGATATTTTGATCAACCGCGTAGTTACGAATTTCTTTCAGACGAACTTCTGTAAATTGTGCAGTAAGAACGAAACGCCCATTGCTATTACTATCGGTAAATAGCATATCAGGGTGTAATTGCGCGAGTGCCGTTTCTGCTGCTTTTAGATCTTCATCATTACGCAGACGAACTTCGACAGAAGAATCTGTTTTGCTTATCGCACGGTAACGCACTTTAGCTTCACGTAATTCGGTACGGAAAGTCTCTTCTTGTTGACCGAGTAACTTTTCCATTGCCGCATCCATATCCACTTCCATTAAGAAGTGAACACCACCACGTAAATCAAGACCCAGCTTCATTGGTGAGGCACCAATAGATTCAAGCCAGTCAGGCGTTAATGCTGCTAGATTAAGCGCAACGACGAAATCGTCGCCTAGCTGTTCATTGATAATATCGCGAGCACTGATCTGAGTATCAGTGTCGTTAAAGCGGACAAGTACAGTACCGTTTTCGAAAGCGACAGATTTATAGGAGATGTTGTTCTTTTTTAAATCTTCGGTGACAGTATCCAGAGTAGACATATCAACCGAGGCGCCACGCGCCCCGGTGATTTGAATCGCTGGATCTTCACCGTAAACATTGGGAAGTGCATAAAGCAAACCGATAAGCAGTGCGAACACCACCATCAGGTTCTTCCACAAGGGATAACGGTTTAACACTGCGATGATCCTTCAAAGCAAAGAATTATAGAGATTTCATTGTGCCTTTAGGCAATACAGCTGTAACGAAATCTTTCTTGATAGTAACTTCATTGTTGTCGTTAAGTGCAATCACGATGTAATCAGTTTCTTCAGAAACTTTTGTGATCTTACCTAACAAACCGCCATTAGTTAGTACTTCGTCGCCTTTGCCCATCGAACTCATAAGTGTTTTATGCTCTTTAGCACGTTTCGCTTGTGGACGATAAATCATAAAGTAAAAAATAACAGCAAAAAGGCCAAGCATGATGAAAAGTTGCATGCTGCCGCCTTGCGGAGCACCTTCAGCTGCGGCATTTGCCTGAGAAATGAAAAGACTCATTTAGTAACGTCCTCGTTTAAAATATTAAGCGTTTTGTAATGGTGGAACTTCTCTGTCACGACGCGCGTAGAATTCTTCTACAAATGCATCGAAACGGTCTTCTTCAATCGCACTACGGATACTCGCCATCAAACGCTGGTAGTAACGTAAATTGTGGATTGTGTTTAGGCGTGAACCTAGGATTTCATTACACTTATCCAAATGGTACAAATACGCCTTTGAATAATTGAGACAAGTGTAACAGTCACAATGCGGATCTAAAGGTGTTGTATCCGTTTTATGTTTCGCATTACGGATCTTGATCACACCACCAGTAACAAATAGGTGTCCATTTCGGGCATTTCGGGTCGGCATTACGCAATCGAACATGTCGATACCGCGTCGAACACCTTCAACTAAGTCTTCAGGTTTACCTACACCCATCAGGTAGCGAGGCTTATCTTCAGGTAGCTGAGGGCATGTATGCTCAAGAATACGGTGCATGTCTTCTTTAGGTTCACCAACAGCCAAACCACCCACTGCATAACCATCAAAGCCGATATTTGTTAGGCCGTCAACAGATACATCACGTAAGTCTTCATACACACCACCCTGAATAATGCCGAATAGTGCATTGGGGTTTTCTTGCTTATCGAAATGATTACGGCTGCGTTGTGCCCAACGAAGTGACATTTCCATCGATTTTTTCGCTTCATCATGCGTTGCCGGGTATGGCGTACACTCATCGAAAATCATGACGATGTCAGAACCTAAATCGTACTGAATTTCCATCGACTTTTCTGCGTCCATGAAAACTTTATCACCGTTAACAGGGTTACGGAAATGCACACCCTCTTCAGTGATTTTACGTGTAGCACCCAGACTAAATACTTGGAAACCGCCTGAATCTGTCAAAATCGGACCATGCCACTGCATGAAGTCATGCAAATCACCGTGAAGCTTCATCACTTCTTGACCTGGGCGTAGCCACAGGTGGAATGTATTGCCAAGCAGAATCTGTGCGCCTGTCTCTTTTACTTCTTCAGGCGTCATACCCTTAACTGTACCGTAGGTACCAACAGGCATAAAAGCAGGGGTTTCAACCGTACCGCGTTCAAACTGTAAGCGACCGCGACGTGCGCGTCCCTGCGTTTTATCTAATTCAAATTTCACAAAGCCTCCAAAAGCCAGAGAAACAATCTGACATAATTCCCAAGTGGGATTCAATGCAAAAGGCCAATTGCCCAATGCACACTTTCATTATCACATAATGCCAATCGTTCGATTGATATCAAATCACCACGCCATAAAGCGTAGCGGAATAAATAAATATCACATCACCATTACTAGGGCGTGCTGTTTTTTTCACATAATTGTTGCTGATATTTGCGGTTCACCCTGACACAACAAAGGCTGCCATTTTAACAAAAGCAGCCTTAAGGCACACTGACTTAATAATAAGAAGTGTTACACGTTGTTCCGACGAGTAATAAACATCGAATCACCATAACTGAAGAATCGATATTGATTATCGACCGCTTGTAGATATGCATTCATGGTATGTTCATAACCAGCAAAAGCACTTACCAGCATAATCAACGTTGATTCAGGTAAGTGGAAGTTAGTCACCAATACATCCACCAGCTGGAATTCATAACCAGGGAAAATAAAGATTTCTGTATCACCAAAAAAGGGCACTAATTCAGTTCCCTTTTTAACGGCATCTTGCGCGGCACTTTCAAGAGAACGTACCGACGTGGTACCAACAGCAATAATACGACCACCATTAGCTTTGGTCGCATTAACGGCATCAACAACATCTTGAGGTACTTCAACATACTCTGAATGCATGTGGTGATCATCAATGTTATCAACACGAACAGGCTGGAAAGTACCCGCACCGACATGCAAGGTGACAAAAGCAAAATTAACCCCTTTTGCTTTTAATGCTGCCATCAGTTCATCATCGAAATGTAAACCTGCTGTAGGTGCAGCGACTGCACCAGGTTTTGCATTATAAACCGTCTGATAACGCTCTTTATCAGCATCTTCATCAGGACGATCGATATAAGGAGGAAGCGGCATGTGCCCCACTTCTTCTAAAATTTCTAAAACAGTTTTATCGCTGTTAAAACGAATTTCAAACAACGTATCATGACGTGCAATCATTTCAGCTTGATAATCGTCATTTTCGCCCAGTAATAATTCATTACCCGGCTTTGGCGATTTTGATGCTCGTACATGCGCAAGAATGCTTTTATCGTCAAGCATGCGCTCAACTAACACTTCTATCTTACCGCCTGACGCTTTACGACCAAAAATACGGGCAGGAATAACACGCGTATTATTGAACACGAATAGATCGCCAGATTCAGCTAAATCTAAGACATCCTTAAAGCCCTTATGCTGGATATTTCCAGTTTCACCAGTTAGTTGCAGTAGACGACTAGCAGTGCGTTCAGGTTGTGGATAACGAGCAATTAGCTCATTAGGTAGATCAAAGTGAAAATCAGAAACTTGCATCTTTTTATGCCCCAAATAACAGCAGGCAGCTAGTATAGGCTGCCCCACTGCAATTTCAAGGAAAGATGGGAATCACAAATTAATTTTCGGTCTAATCTCGAAAGTAATGGATTACATCTTACAGATAATGGCCAGCCAAATTTAAGAACGACGCCAACGGATAAAAACAGCCATTAATAACATACTGAAAAAACCGAAGCTGCCACCACTATCATCCGACGTTACACCCGTTGTTGAAGGTGTAGCAATATCAGCACCTGCGCCAGTATAATCAGAATTGAATGGGTTAACTGTAAATTGTGGCGTTATCATGGTTTCTATGTTCAGTTCACTGCTAAGCAGCCCAGTAATCCAATCATGGTATTGAGCCACTTCGGTATAAACACCGGGCAGCTGCCCCGCACAACCTTCACCAAAACTCACTAATCCAACTAAACGTAAACCAAAATCATTGTCGCTAGCCTTCTGTGCATTTTGCCATACGAGTGGTCCACCAGAATCACCAAAACAACTGTCACGGGCAAGTAAAGGGGAAGGAGAGCCCGCACAAAGGAAAATACTTAAGTCACTTGCGTTAATATTCGATCCCCACACATTATCACAGGTCGAATCAGGCACACCTGATAGCAATGTTTGTCGTAACGTTGTGGAGCCGGAACTATTCTCGGGATCCGTTTGAGTTGCTCCCCACCCTGAGACTAATAAATTCGCAGGTCGCTGACCGTTGGCAACCCATCCATTAACAAATTCATTATCCGCTAATTGTTGCTCTGCCCGAGTCGCAGGTAAAATAGGGATAGATGCAACAGGCAAAGGGGCACCAAGCACCAAAAGCGCAATATCATTGGCAAAGCGACCGGCATTATAAGAAGGGTGAAGAATAACTTTCGTTACAAGAACGGCATTGGATGTACGTGCGCTAAACACACTGGTAATGCCAGCCCACACTTTTACATTTTCAGCCCGAGCCGTTGTTGTCCCATTTTTCATGCAATGCGCAGCGGTTAGAACAACTTGAGAAGCAATGACCACACCACCACATACAAATGTCTCACTGCCGTTGTCAGTGGAATACGTCATATTAAGATAAGCCTGCCACGGTACTTCATTCTGGGATGATTCAATTCCTCCAATAATCTTGGCTGTCGCTGCCACTTTATCGTCGGCCTTAGCCTGAAATACAACTAACGCAAACCAAAATAACAGGCAACTAACAAAGGCTTTAGTCATTAAGTGTTCCTACTGAGTGAACGTTTATTAACTCTAGCTTTCTATTCTTATTTTCGCGGCTCGAAAATAATAATAAGGTTTTAAAATAATTACAATAACTCGCTCATTACCGGACTAATCATTGATTTTAGTCATTAGTCATTACGCTAGGATTAGCTACATTCAATAATGAGAGGTTAAAAAGATCGTCACCTATATTTTGAATATTGCTTTTATTGTCATGTTATTACGCAGACTTATAACAATTACATTCAGCGTGAACTGATGTTTCAATAAAAGGAAGAAACGATGGATACAATATTAGAATAGGTACTGGCGAGTTGTTGAAACCTAATTGCAGTAGGACTGCCGGAGGTTTATATGTTTACAGTTTCCGATATGATGACCCCAAACCCACATACCTTACAGCAACATAATACATTGGCCGATGCAAAAGCCATTATGGAAGATGTTGGCATTCGACACATTCCAGTAACCGATATGGATGAACAACTTATCGGTATTGTAACTCAGCGTGATGTGCTGTCTGCCCAAGAGTCCAGCCTAGAGCACATTACAAAAAACAACTTCCTATCTACTTTAGATATCCCTCTAGAGAAATGCATGCATCGCACACTGATGAGTGTTGATCCTCATGCCAGCCTTAAAGAGGCTGCTGTCTATATGCAAAAACATAAAATTGGATGTTTACCTGTAGTGGAAAAAAAACGATTAGTCGGCATAATTACAGATGCAGACTTTGTTTCTATCGCGATTAACTTACTAGAGATACAAGAGGAAATAGAACCTATTGCAGATGATAACGACGCCATCTAAAGGTATATTATACCTATGAATTTTCTTGCTCATCTGCATTTGGCTGACTGTTGCCAAAGTGATATGGCAGGGAACCTTCTGGCTGATTTCGTTCGGGGCGATCCTTACAAGCAACACGTTAAGCCTGTCGCCGATGGTATAAAACTGCACCGCTTTGTCGATGGTTATATTGATGCAATGCCGGAAGTAAAGGCAAGTCGGTACTTGTTTAGTGACAACACGCGCCGTGTTAGTGGCATTGCATTAGATATTGTTTGGGATCACTTCCTTGCTGTTCACTGGCAAGATTTTCATCCTTATTCCTTAGAGCACTTTGTACAACACGCAGAGAACATCGTTCGACAATACCAATCAAACTTGCCTGAACGCTATGTCTTGATGAGTGCTCATATGTGGCAGCAACAATGGTTAATCCAATATAGAGAAAAGCCAAGCATTGAACGGGTTTTAATGCGTATGGCAGCAAGACGCCCTAAGTTACATCAACTCGCGCTGTGTTCTGAACAAATAGATGATAATTATGATGAATTAGAACGTGTCTTTCACATCGTTTACCCCCAAGTAATAACTGCAACCAAACAGCATCGCCTTACTCAACGCTAGTATCTGCTCAAGAGAAAAAATATATAAAAAAAGGAGCAACAAGTGCTCCTCGACGATAACGTAATTATGCTTAGATTAGTTAAAACTGATCTTCTTCCGTAGAGCCTGTTAATGCCGTTACTGAAGATTGACCACCTTGAATCGTATTGGTCATCTTATCGAAGTAACCCGTACCGACCTCTTGTTGGTGAGCAACGAACGTATATCCACGTTCTGCCGCTTCAAACTCAGGGCGCTGTACCTTCTCAACATAATGACGCATACCTTCACCTTGAGCATAAGCATGGGCTAATTCAAACATGTTGTACCACATGTTATGAATGCCAGCTAACGTGATGAATTGGTATTTATAGCCCATATCTGCCAACTCTTGCTGGAACTTAGCAATTGTTTCGTCATCCAGGTTTTTCTCCCAGTTAAACGATGGTGAACAGTTATATGCCAATAATTGATCGGGGTACTGTGCATGAATAGCTTCAGCAAACTTACGTGCTTCTTCTAAACATGGCTTCGCAGTTTCACACCAAATAAGATCAGCATAAGGTGCATACGCTAAACCACGCGAGATAGCTTGGTCGATACCTGCACGTACGCGGTAGAAACCTTCCGCTGTACGGTCACCGAGAATAAAGTCGTTATCGTATGAATCACAATCTGACGTTAACAAATCTGCCGCGTTAGCATCGGTACGCGCTATAACCAAAGTGGTTGTACCCGCGACGTCTGCCGCTAAACGTGCCGCCACTAATTTTTGTACCGCTTCTTGGGTTGGTACCAAGACTTTACCGCCCATGTGACCGCATTTTTTCACTGACGCTAACTGATCTTCAAAGTGAACACCTGCGGCACCGGCATCAATCATATTGCGCATAAGTTCATACGCATTAAGTACACCACCAAAACCCGCTTCTGCATCGGCGACAATCGGTAAGAAGTAATCAATCCCTTCTTCTGGGTTACTGCCACTAGACCACTGAATTTGGTCTGCACGACGGAATGAATTATTAATACGAGTAACCACTGATGGTACTGAATCTACAGGGTATAACGACTGATCAGGGTACATCATCGATGCCGTATTATTATCGGCGGCAACCTGCCAACCCGATAAGTAGATTGCTTCAATACCGGCTTTTGCTTGTTGAACTGCTTGGCCACCCGTCAATGCACCTAGACAGTTAACATATCCTTTTTTCGAAGAACCATTGACCAAGTCCCACAGCTTATCAGCACCGCGCTGGGCAATCGTATTTGCAGGGGCAAATGAACCACGTAGATTTACTACTTCTTCCGCGGTGTAAGTACGTTTAACGTGCTTCCAACGTGGATTTTCAGCCCAGTCTTTTTCAATAGC
Source organism: Photobacterium frigidiphilum (assembly GCF_003025615.1). Classification (GTDB taxonomy): domain Bacteria; phylum Pseudomonadota; class Gammaproteobacteria; order Enterobacterales; family Vibrionaceae; genus Photobacterium; species Photobacterium frigidiphilum. Next base: position 89,486 of record NZ_PYMJ01000014.1, read on the forward strand.
TTCTATTTGCTGCTGGCGAGTCAATGTCATAATGATGTCCCTCGTTTCATTTGGCGATAAGTCGCTTAACGTAATCGTTAATGCATTCTTTTCTTCGACTTTTACTTTTCTAATTTTTCATCTATTTTCAATCTATTTAAGTTATCAACTAGCTAAGCTAGATATTCGTAACCTGAAACTGTTAAGAAGTTCACAAGCTCGTCGCTGGTTGTTAATCGCGACATAAGCACTGCAGCTTCTTCATACTGGCCTTGTTGGAATCGTTCGCTTCCTAGCTCTTGTTCCAATACCACCATTTCTTGATCTAGCATGTCTTCAAATAACGCGTTGGTGACCACATCACCATTGCTCAGTGATTTACCATGTTTAATCCACTGCCAAATTGAAGCGCGTGATATTTCAGCGGTTGCTGCATCTTCCATCAGTCCATAAATAGGCACACATCCATTACCCGTAATCCATGCTTCTATGTACTGAACAGCGACACGAATGTTGTGGCGCATCCCCTCTTCCGTACGTTCACCGTCACATGGAGCGAGCAACTCTGCCGCAGTAATAGGGGCGTCATCTTCACGGCTTATATCTAATTGGTTATTGCGTGTACCCAATGCTTCATCAAACACGGCACGAGCAGTATCGGCTAACCCAGGATGCGCAACCCATGTGCCATCGTGGCCATTATTCGCTTCTAATGATTTATCGGTTTGAATCTTATTAAGTACCCATGCATTACGTTCTGGCTCTTTTGATGGAATAAACGCAGCCATTCCTCCCATCGCAAATGCACCTCGATGGTGACAAGTACGCACCAATAAGCGGGAATAAGCATTTAGAAATGGCTTCTCCATCGTAACAACTTGTCTGTCAGGCAAGATTCGATCTGGGTGGTTTCGTAGCGTTTTGATATAGCTAAAAATATAATCCCAACGGCCACAATTAAGACCAACAATATGCTCTTTCAAGCTATAAAGGATTTCATCCATCTCAAAAACGGCTGGCAAGGTTTCAATCAATACCGTTGCTTTGATTGTGCCGCGTTGCAGACCAAACTCATCTTCCGTAAAGCTAAAGACATCACTCCACCATGCCGCTTCTTGATATGCTTGTAATTTGGGCAGGTAGAAATAAGGGCCGCTACCCTTTTCTAGTAACTGTTTGTAGTTAAGAAAGAAGTACAACGCAAAATCAAACAGTGACCCAGGAATAGGCTCCCCTTGCCACAACAAATGCTTTTCCGGTAAATGAAGACCACGAACACGGCAAATCAATACCGCCGGATCATCATTTAACGTATATTCTTTTCCGTTATCTGGGTTGGTGTAGCTAATGTTGTTATTCACCGCATCACGCAGATTACGCTGTCCATCAAGCACTTCATTCCAAGCTGGAGCAAATGAATCTTCGAAATCAGCCATGAATACTTTTACATTGGCATTCAGAGCGTTAATCACCATTTTACGATCAACGGGACCGGTAATTTCAACGCGTCGGTCTTGTAGGTCGGTCGGTATATTTTGAATACGCCAATTACCGTTGCGTATATTCATCGTATCTGGCAGAAAATCAGGTAGATCTCCAGCATCTATTTTTTGTTGGCGCTCTTCTCGTGCAGAAAGTAATTGAGGAACTCGGGAAGCAAAGCGCTGAACTAAACGCTCAACGAACTGCAAGGCTTCACTACTTAATATTTCTTGTTGTTCTGCTGTCAGTATTGTCTGCAATGACAGTTTAACTTCATAATCCGCGTTGCCTTGATGTTCCGTCATTTCCACCCTCCACTCATCTGTAACTTAATCACTACTTTTATCAATAATTGAAAAACCTTAAAGTCTACAACCACCTGCGTTAACGCCCTATTTACGTTGCCGTAACAAATCAACAATTGCAAATTATTTTTTTACTACACGCTTGTAGCATAAGAGAAGTAATCAATTTAAAACAACACGTTAAATACTAGTAGAGTTAAAGCTCAAAACGCAAAATTAAAACAAAAAACAGTAAAAAACTCGGTTGATATAAATAGTAAGAATTACAGCGAAAAATGTAACAAGTTACGTAATTAAATTACTATAAATAGGCGTTAAGGATTTTTCATAAAAAACGTTTAAAACAAAATATAACTATTACATTCGCTATAAAGTTTTTAATAACAGTATATTAGAGATGCATTATGGCTATATTTTATACAGGAATTATAGACAAGAATACTCACTCAGTTTCATTTATTTGCAGAACGAAACATAATAAACCTACAAAAAAGGGGTATTCGCTAAGAAGATAATAAGATGATATATCTTGATTTTTGGTGGAATGTCAGAAGATCGTGCTGGAATATTGTCTTTTCTACCAGCACGACTTCAAAAGGACTATAAAAGTCCTTCTACTATATCGGCAAGGCCGTTAAAGGTCTTGATTCGGCTAGACGTCGGGCGCCACACTAAACCAATTTCACGGTAAGCAGCCTGCCCCGGAGGCTCAATAACAACTAAGTTTTGATTATCTAATAAGCCATGATCGATAGCCATTTGAGGAATAAAGGTTGTGCCTAACCCATTCGCTACCATCTGCACTAACGTGTGTAAGCTTGTGGCAGTAAAGGGGTTTATTTTTTCTTTGGTGGTCAGCTTGCACGCAGAAACAGCATGATCCGTTAAGCAATGTTCTTTCTCTAATAAGAAAACCGATTCATCTGGTAAATCAGCGTATCGAAGGGGAACATTCACTTGTTCAGCCTGATTTTTGCTGATCACCATTTTAAAGGCATCTCGCCCTACTATCTTGCTGTGCATGTTATTGATATCAACAGGCAAAGCTAAGATCAGTACATCCATTTCCCCATTACGTAACGCCGCTAACAGGTTCGTGGTGGTGTCTTCGCGCAGCAGAAGATTCAAGTTAGGGTGCATACGATTCACCTCTTGCACCAAATCACACAGCAAGAATGGTGCAATAGTCGGTATACAGCCCACCCGAAGCTGGCCTTCCATGCCATCGCCTGCGCCACTTGATAATTCCATTAGATCTTGGCTACGTGCCAGTAATTCACGGGAACGTATCACGACCTCTTCCCCTGTAGAGGTAAAGACTAACGATTTGTTATCACGCTCTATTAATTGGCAGTTCAATAATTCTTCAAGATTTTGAATGCCTGAACTCAGGGTTGATTGGCTAACAAAACACTTTATTGCTGCTTTGCCAAAATGACGAGTTTCAAACAAAGTAACAAGGTAATGAAGCTGTTTTAGTGAGGGAAATTTACTCATCGTTTTTTTCGATTACTCCAATCTATTTATTCCGCTTTTTTCAATCTAACAGTTTAGGTATAGTTTGTCTCGTCCAAACAAGGAGCCTACCGAAAAGGTCGGCGACAAACAGAATATTTGAGGAGCACCAAAATGGTACTAGTAGGTCGTCAAGCACCAGATTTTACTGCTGCAGCTGTTCTCGGTAACGGCGAAATTGTTGATAGCTTCAACTTCGCAGAGTTTACTAAAGGTAAAAAAGCAGTAGTTTTCTTTTACCCACTAGATTTCACTTTTGTTTGCCCATCAGAGCTAATCGCTTTTGACAAGCGTTTTGAAGATTTCCAAGCGAAAGGCGTTGAAGTAATCGGTGTTTCAATCGATTCTCAGTTCTCTCACAACGCATGGCGTAACACTGCTATCGAAGATGGCGGTATCGGTCAAGTTAAGTACCCACTAATCGCTGACATTAAACACGAAATCTGTAAAGCGTACGATGTAGAGCACCCAGAAGCTGGCGTTGCTTTCCGTGGTTCTTTCCTTATCGACGAAGACGGTCTTGTACGTCATCAAGTAGTTAACGACCTTCCACTAGGCCGTAACATCGACGAAATGCTACGCATGGTTGATGCACTAAACTTCCACCAGAAAAACGGTGAAGTTTGTCCAGCACAGTGGGAAGAAGGCAAAGCAGGTATGGACGCATCTCCAAAAGGTGTTGCTGACTACCTATCTGAGCACACTGCAGACCTATAATTCTTCTTATTGAAGGGTTAACAACACCATGCTCACGGTGTTGAGGCAACGAACGCAAAAGCGTAAAGCCTAAGTCAGCCAAAGGCAAAAAGAACAATGAGGCCCGGATTGCACCGGGCCCTTTTTTGTCTGGACAAAACTGCCCTTTCAAATTCAATCTTAATCATACCGTCTCTAAGCCCTCTCAAAATTTATTTGCATTTATCGCCAGCACTTATCAGACTGCCAATACCTACCCTCGCGTTTGAATAATAATGACAATCCAACTTGAAGTTTGTATCGACAACCTAGAATCACTTCACTATGCACAGCAAGGTGGTGCTTCCCGCATTGAATTATGTTCTTCATTAGCCCTTGGTGGTTTAACACCCAGTGCGGGTTTTATGCAATTAGCAGCCAAACACGCCTCCATTCCTGTTTATGCCATGATTCGCCCACGCCAAGGTGACTTTTTATTTTCAAGTGATGATGTCGAAATCATGCTGGCAGATATTCACGCAGCGAAACAAGCGCAGCTTCAAGGTGTCGTTATTGGGGTATTAACGCAAGAGGGTCATATCGATCACGATATTCTTAACAGCCTAATGAAAGAAGCAAATGGCTTAGGGGTAACGTTTCATCGCGCTATCGACCAATGTATTGAGCCAATGGCGGCATTAGATAATATTATGGCTGCTGGCTGTGAACGGATACTAACATCAGGCTTACAAGCTAATGCGCTTGATGGCGTAGATATGATTGCAGATATGGTTACATATTGTGGCGATCGTTTGAGTATAATGGCGGGTGCCGGAGTAACTGCTACTAACGCAAAACACATTATCACTCGTACTGGTATTAGTGAAATTCACTTATCAGGGAAAAGCACACGCCCGAGTCATATGGTGCAATTCGCTAACCAAGCACATATGGGTAGCGCCGATATTGATGACTTCAGCATTCCTGTTACATCGGTTGAAAAAATTGCAGCGGTAGTAAGCGCAATCCGTTAGATTTCATGCTATTTAAACGATAAAGCCAGCACTATGGCTGGCTTTATTTTCCTGTCGATTATATACCTTAAAAACCACGAACTCTTTTCGCCGGATGGATATCGTCTTCAGACGCTATACCGCTAGAATACGTTGCCGATTTCGATTGAGTAGAGCCATCACAGGTAATATTAGGAACCGGTATTTCTGGATTTAATAAATATTGCGTCGTTGGGTTATCGATACACGTGTTGCCATCAAAGCTAAAACCGTGGTCAACATAGTTATTCACAGTAATCAGAGAAGCCAAGTTACCAAATTGCTGATGCATCGATTCTGTCCAAGCGTATGGTGTCGCGGGATCATACTGTCCGCCGATAATCAAAATACGTTGACCAGCTAACTTTTGCTCCATATTCTCGATATTCGCGACTGAATCTCGATAGTTTGGCCAGTCTGCACATAACGATGCATTTTGTTTATATTGGTAATGACCAAATAACTTCGATTCTTTCATAAAACGAGGTTCAGATATTATTGCTTCATTCATATTTATCGGACTAAGTTCATCGGTACAAATCACGGCACGAAATAGAGCATCACTTCGCGAGTAATAAGATGACAACTTTTCACTCATTCTTGAAATCGGTTGAGACAAAGCTACTCGTAAATCAGTGGCATCATCATCCTTCAGAAATTTGAACAACCCATCTGAAATTGGAGCCCATTCGTTATAAGATTGTCGGCTAACAAGACGATTCAATGTGCTGTCAGATTCATATTTAGAAAACCTATTAGCTTTTTTATCAAAATAACCGTTAGGGGTGTTAACACTGTCGATCACTGTTTCAAATTGATTCATTCTTGATGCTTCAACTAAACGGTAATTCGCCACTGTATCAAAGCCTTTCGTATTACCTAAACGCAATTGTAGGTAGTTTTCTGTATTTGGTGACATCGAAGAATCAAGCACAATAGCGCGCACATGTTCGGGAAACTGTTGCGCGTATAACGAACCTAAACGCGTACCATAGGAATACCCGATAAAATTCAGCTTATCATCCCCAAATTTCTGACGTAATTGGTCAAGATCCTTTACCACACTATTACTGCCTACGTACTGCGAAAATGTTGCATATTCATTATCGCAATTACGGTTTTCAGCACACTTGGTAAGTTCTTCAGCATATTGACTACGACCAGACCCCCTTGGATCCATACCAACAATATCAAATCGGTTCAAAATATCATTGGGTAAACGGTTTACAGCCATAGAATTAGCGCCATTTACTGCACTAGCACCAGGCCCTCCAAAGTTGAAAACTAAAATACCAAGGCGCTGAGACGGAATATTTGCTCGGTGAACACCATAATAGACATCAATATTGCCATCATTCAAATTACTGTAATCTTTCGGCACCGACAAAAAGCCACATTCCATGGTTGGTGGGCAAGTACGTTGTGCGTCAGTGGTCGTTTTAGAAAAATCACTCCCTCCATCACCACCACCACAACCTGCAAGTAATAAACTAACCGCCAATCCAGATATTAATCGGTACATCAAAAAACCTTATTCAGTGAAGTTGAAATAACAAACCTACAATTGATAAAAATTATCATTACAATGACAACACATATAAAAATAAAATGATACAGCATTCAATTGCATTCTAAACAAATACTTAGCTGTGAATATCCCTTTTTTGTTACATCAATACCTAAAACTTTCTGAACAACTATTCTTAAGCTTACAATTAAATAATATTTCCTCTTAAATACACTTTATCTGGAGTGAACAATGTCCAATAATTCAGTAAAGCAATTAAAGAAAACAGACTATGAATCTGAGCTAGTCAACCTGCAAATAGAACTCGTTAAACTTCAAGAGTGGATCAAACACTCTGGCATGAAGGTGGTCGTTATTTTTGAAGGGCGGGATGCAGCAGGTAAAGGTGGGGTAATAAAACGTATCACAGAAAAACTCAATCCTCGTGTTTGCCGTGTTGTAGCATTGCCTCAGCCGACAGAAAAAGAGAAAACACAGTGGTACTTTCAACGTTATGTTTCTCACCTTCCTGCCGCTGGTGAAATGATATTACTTGATCGTAGTTGGTACAACCGCGCCGGTGTCGAGAAAGTCATGGGCTTTTGTTCAGATGAAGAATACAACGAGTTTCTTCGTTCATGCCCTGAATTTGAACGCATGCTTAAACGCTCAGGCATTATCTTGGTTAAGTACTGGTTTTCAGTCTCTGATGACGAACAAGAAAAACGCTTTTTAGAACGTATTAATACCCCAATGAAGCGTTGGAAGTTTAGCCCTATGGATTTAGAATCCCGAAATCGTTGGGCTGAATACTCAGCAGCAAAAGATGCAATGTTTGCCTATACAGACACAAAGCAATGCCCTTGGTGGGTTGTCGATGCAGACAATAAAAAGAAAGCACGTATCAACTGTATTTCACACCTATTAACTCAGATTCCCTATAAAGAAATTGATTACCCGACTATCTCGTTACCTAAGGTGAATAAAGAAGGCTACATACGTTCACCAATAGACAATCAAACTTTTATACCTGACCTGTTCAGCCCAAAATAAGTTTTGATCGCGCATAATGCTTTGTTCAAACAAAAAAGCACTTTGTTATTATCAGTTTTCTGGTAGCTTGATATCAACATGGATGGTTTAAGAGGTAACCAGTATGGCGAAAGATTTATATTTAAAGCTCGATCTCAATCTATTACGAACATTTGTGATCCTTTCGCAAGAACTCAATATGCGAAAAGCCTCTGAACGACTGTTCGTCAGTCAACCTGCGATCAGCCAAGCCTTACTCAAACTCCGCAATCATTTTGACGACGAGCTTTTTGTGAAAACGCGACATGGTTTAAAACCAACGGCTTTCGGTGAGGAGCTAATGGATAACATTAGTCCAATAATGGATGAACTCTCTTCTACCTTAAACTGCAGCCAAGACTTTGATCCCGCCGATCTTGAGGGATCAATCCGTATCGCACTAGCGCCACATATCCTTACTTACCTTTCTAGTAAGTTATTCCATGCTATTCGTAATGCAGCACCCAATGTCGATGTACATCTTCTTAACTGGTCACCGACGACGCTTGAAGATTTGAATAAAGGTAAAATAGCCATCGGGGTTAACTTTGATATTCACCATGCACCTAAAGAGCTTATTCGCAAAAAAGTTGGGGATGACACCTTCATTATATATGTCCGAAAAGATCACCCAATTGATAAAGAAGTGATTTCCCCAAAAGATGTCAAAGACTATGAAATGGCTAACTTGATCATTCCAGATTGGAACTCAAATACCTCTCAGGCAGAGCGAGTAATGAAGAGTCATGGATTGAGTGTCAGAATTGGATTTCGCTCTGAATTACCAATGGCAGTGCTCGATGTAGTAAGACACACCGATATGGTCTATCCATCAACCACTTTTGTCCCTGAGCGAGAATTGAGAGAATTACGCGGAATGAAAGTCACTATTGAGGGTAACGATATCACTTTCCCTGTTATCGCTTATTATCATCAAAAGAATAAACGAAACCCAACAACACTTTGGCTGCATAAACTCATCAATCAGTTACTGCAAAAAGAAACTGTAAAATAACGCGATATTGCCTGATAAACCTTCTTTCTTATTATTAGGCAATTCTACTTTCTACTAACCTTCCTCCTTATAAGCACTCCTTATCGGCTACTTAAGCTAGTCAGATTAATTAGCAGGCCTTATCAGTTAGATAATAACTGGTGATTAGATAAAAAACACCGCTCAATTTAATATTCTCTCATCGACTAGGAAGGTCAATAAATAGCCATAATAAAACGGCACTGCAGAGCAATGGAAGCTCGTAATATCTAACTAATTTTTATTGAGAGAATCAAATGAAAAAGAAATTACTGGCTTCACTCATTGCCGTGTCTGTTTTGGCTGGCTGTTCATCTTCTTCCGGTTCAAAAAATGAGGACGTAGATCCAGGTTATGGCTTTACCCCTAAACTTGAAAATCCTATAGAACTGGATCCAGAATATGGCAATCCAGAATTAGATCCTGGCTTTGATACAACAACACCAACATACGGTGATATTTCAGAAACTCATAATGGCTTTGCTATTACTGGTGATAATGGAACTGTCATCACCGTTGATACAAAAACCCATGACTCAACCGTCATCTACACAGATTCAGGTGTATTTACAATTAATGACAATAATGAGATCACGAATTACAGTACAGGTGAAGTAGTAGGTCACGTCCAGATCACTGATGATACTGTCACTCTCCGCACCGATAATGGTACCGAAGTTGTCTTTAGAAACGAAGATGGACGACTCTTCGCAGCCGTTATTTCTCGACCTGAAAACCAAAACCCAATAGAGATGGAGCCTACACTCCCTATTCTTGGTGATATTTTGCCAGTTAACTACTCTATTATTGCTGTTGGGGATAGCACTTACAAAGCACTTGATTCTGAAGGGAATTATATTGCGTTAATTACCTATGATGACTCGGCTAATACCGCCAGAATCACGATGGGTGGTCAGTCTTATAACTTTGAAAACGTATTTGTATACAAAAATGATAATAATCAGGTCGTTGGCATTATCCATGATGATAAATATTGGACAGCTAACGGTGGTATTAAAGATATTGCGGAAATGAAATCAAATCTTGGTAACCTTTCTAACGAGCAAAAAACTCAGCTGCGCACTAAAGCGAAAGATCTACGTGAAAACATCAAGGCACAGATCAACCGTTCTTAACCATACGGGTTAAACGATTGATTTCAACCTAAAAAAGAGCCGCCATTCAGCGGCTCTTTTGATAATAAGCCTTGGTGAACATATGAAAGTTATTAATAAGGTACTTGCCATTGCTGCACTTTTGGCAAGTTCTTTCCAGCCTGCCGCTGCTGAACCACAAATAGGTTTCCAAGTATCTAAAACCGGTGATGACTGGATAGGTACAATAATCGGATCAATTCAAGCAACCGAAGAAATCAATGTAAGCGCCGAAATTGATTCTACTGGCTACCTAGAAATAGGAGCTGGTTATGGGTTGATGTTTGGTCAATTTTATACTGAAGCATTTGCGAGTTATGGCCGTGCAGATAGCATAGATATTTATGACATTGGTATCTTCACTGGTACTGCATTAACCGAAAACCTCATGGCATTTGCAAGTACCTCTCATGAATGGCGTGACACAAAAGCCTTGATAGATATTGATTGGCTAGATCAACGAGAGTGGAAATCATCAGTTGGACTTAGTTATAGCCCTTTAACGTGGCTTAATACCAGCTATAACTTTAATCATGACCGACTACTTTCAGGCAACCGCTGGTCGCAAGATGTCGTAAATGACAACATCAACAGCCATGATATTACCATTACATTTAAACCCAAATGGATTGAACCCTACATAAAGTATACCTATGGTGAATACCGAGTACGCCCAGGCGAACGCGTAACGTCAGAGAGCTCATATGAAATGGGCGTCAATTTTAAGTTTTAACTCTTTAAATAATATTTAGATGATGAGTTCTCATTCTTAGCCTAGAAAAAGTAATGTCAATATACCCATTCAACCATTTGGTTACTCTCGCCCCTACGACTCATATATTTATTCTAGGGGCCTTTTTGATTATCTAAAATAAGACACTCATAAAAACTGACTGTAAAGCACCCAGTATACAGCAGGGTCCCTACGGCTGTTATTAATCACTTCAATACATTGCCTATTTCATCAGGATTGGTATGGCGAACATCTTTGCCTTTAACGAAATAGATAATGTATTCACAAATGTTTTGGCAGCGGTCACCAACACGTTCAATAGAACGCGCCGACCACATTACTTGTAATACATTGGGTATTGAGCGCGGATCTTCCATCATATATGTCATCAGTTGACGAATTATCGCTTCATATTCGCGATCTATACGATCATCTTCTTGATATACTTCGACAGCTGCTTTTACATCCATTCGCGCAAATGCATCAAGCACGTCATGTAACATTTTTACTGCATGTTGACCAAGTGCTTCTAACGATACCAATAAGTTATATTGTTTATTCGTGAAGTTTTCTAATGCCACTTTCGCAATACTTTCTGCAACATCACCGATACGTTCTAGATCAGTAATGGTTTTAATTATGGCGATAACTAACCGTAAGTCACTCGCAGTTGGCTGACGTTTCGCGATAATACGCGTACACGCTTCATCAATCGCCACTTCCATCGCATTAACTTTATGATCGTCCTTAATCACACGTTTGGCTAATTCTGCATCTTGCTGGTGCATCGCTTTTAATGAATCAGCAAGTTGCTGTTCAACTAACCCGCCCATCGCTAATACATGCGTACGGATACTTTCTAATTCGGCATTAAACTGACCAGATATATGACGGCCAAGGCTTAAATTATCTAACATATTGCGACTCCTTAACCGTATCGGCCAGTAATGTAATCTTCAGTGCGTTTCTCTTTTGGGGTGGTGAAAATATCATTGGTACTAGAGTATTCCACCAGCTCACCCATGTGCATAAATGCGGTTTGATCCGACACTCGGGCAGCCTGTTGCATGTTATGGGTTACGATAATGACCGTGTATTTCGTTTTTAGATCATTGATCAATTCTTCAATCGTCAGCGTCGAAATAGGATCCAACGCTGACGTCGGCTCATCCAATAACAAAACTTCAGGCTCAATCGCAATAGCCCGAGCAATCACCAAACGCTGCTGTTGACCACCTGATAAACCAAAGGCATTTTCATGTAAACGATCTTTTACCTCATCCCACAACGCCGCACCACGTAATGATTTTTCAACCGCGTCATCAAGAGCTCGACGCTCTTTCAACCCTTGCAAACGCAGTCCATAAACCACGTTTTCATAAATCGATTTAGGAAATGGATTCGGGCGCTGAAATACCATGCCCACTCGGCGACGTAATGATGCTACATCCACTTTACTGTCATAGATGTTTTGACCATGAAGCATGATCTTGCCATCGACACGGCAACCTTCAACTAATTCATTCATTCGATTAATACAGCGTAATAACGTCGATTTACCGCAACCTGACGGACCAATGAATGAGGTAACCTGCCCTTTCGCAATGCGCATATTAATATCAAACAACGCCTGCGTATTACCGTAATGAAGATCGAGCCCTTCAATTGACATCGCCGTTTTGTCATCGGGTAACGAGGCTAAATCTAATGGCTCAAATAAGCCCATTGATGGATTAATTGAAAGCATGTATTTCTCGCTATTATATCAACGCGTTACTGCTCTAAAGAGCGGAATTTCTCACGTAGATGATTTCGAATACCAATGGCTGTTAAATTCAAGCCGACGATAACGGTCACTAGTAAAAATGAGGTGGCATACACTAATGGTCGAGCCGCTTCTACATTGGGGCTCTGAAAGCCAACATCGTAAATATGATATCCAAGGTGCATAAACTTACGGTCTAAGTGTACATAAGGAAAATGACCATCAACAGGCAACGTGGGTGCCATTTTTACAACCCCCACCAGCATAAGAGGGGCAACTTCACCTGCTGCACGTGCAACCGCTAAAATTAAACCTGTCATTATTGCAGGGCTTGCCATTGGCAATACGATTCGCCATAAGGTTTCAGACTGCGTGGCACCTAATGCCAATGAGCCATGACGCACCGAGCTAGGAATACGCGCCAAACCTTCTTCTGTTGATACAATCACAACAGGCAAGGTTAAAATGGCTAATGTCAGTGCCGACCATAAAATACCTGGTGTACCGAAAGTAGGCGTTGGCAGTTGTGACGAAAAGAACACATCATCGATGGTTCCCCCAACCATGTATACGAAAAAGCCTAAACCAAACACACCGTATACAATGGAAGGCACACCCGCTAAGTTAATCACAGCCACACGAATAAGCTTAGTAAAGCCATTTTTACCTGCATATTCATGTAGGTAAATAGCAGCCATTACGCCTAGAGGTGTCACTATAATACTCATTAGTAACACCATGAAAACAGTACCAAAAATAGCAGGAAAAACGCCGCCTTCAGTATTGGCTTCGCGGGGATCTTCGGTTAAAAATTTAACCACTTGATGCCCCCAATGCGTTAGCTTACCCAAGAATGATAAATTGTTCGGATACCACATATCCAGCACTTGTATCATCGGCAACATCACTTCATTGCCATGCATATCAACAACAACTAATGCATTATTTTGCAATTTTTCTTGCAACACAAATAGCCGTTGTTCTACCTCTGAATAAGCATCTTGTAACCGTTTTATTTCTGTATCAATCGATTGTTGTGCCGATTCATCTAATGAGATCTGTGCAGGATCGTTTGATGATTCATTCAAGGCTAACTTGCGTTGCTTTAACCGCTGCTGATTTAATTGCCAATTAATATCAGCAATTTCAGTATTTTTTAGGCTGTCTAATTGGGTACGCACAAGGTTGGCTTGTAATAATCCTCCCTCAATATCTTCGATACCGCGACGCTGACCGCCATCAATAAAACCGATAGGATAACCGTAGAACTTACCGTTCTTATCACGATCGATAACCGCAATATTATCTGCCAATACTTGGCGTGCGATTTGCGTTTTCAGTAACGTTATAAAATCAAGCGCGACACGCTCTCGGTTACCCGTTTTAATTAAGTAACGCGGTACGCTATTACCTTCAATGTTAGAAACATCGATTCCTGCATCAGCTAGCTGTTCAACCAGTATACTTTTTTGTTCGTATATTTCGCCAATAATGATTTGGTTGCTACCATTGATCGACACATCAAATTGATAAACAGGCGCCGGCCAAAAAAAGCTGAGCCCTTTCCAGCCAATCAATAGCAATAAACCCAATACAGCAACCAGACTTAAACTTACCGCACCCGCAGTAAGCCATATCCAAGGCGAGCCTGATTTAAACCACTTAATCATTAATCAACATATTCCATATCCCTATAACGACAGAATAAACTCTGTTTGAATCAATACACGAATACACATTGCCCATCCGTGGTATCACGCACATGGTTATTACAATGAACTGTATTTTTCGCGCAAGCGCTGGCGAACCAATTCACCGATAGTATTAAAAATAAAGGTGAATATAAACAAGACAAATGCAGCAAGAAATAAGACGCGATAATGTGAGCTACCTACTTCAGATTCTGGCATTTCAATCGCAATCGTTGCTGCTAATGTACGCATCCCTTGCAGAATATTCCAATCCATAATAGGAGTATTACCCGTAGCCATCAGCACAATCATTGTTTCACCGACAGCTCGACCTAACCCCATCATTACTGCAGAAAAAATACCCGGACTTGCCGTTAACAGCACCACTTTTGTCAGAGTTTGCCAATGCGTTGCACCCAATGCTAATGAACCACTGGTTAAATGACCCGGCACAGAAAAGATGGCATCTTCAGCAATAGAGAAAATGGTAGGAATAACCGCAAACCCCATCGCAATACCAACAACGAGTGCATTACGCTGATCGTAGCCAATACCTAATTCATTGGTGAGAAAGCCGCGCACATCACCGCCAAATAACCATTGATCGATATACGGACTCGCCGCTATGCACCCATAACCCAGTAGCACAATCACAGGCATAAGAATCGCAATGTGAAAACCATTAGGAATACGGTGTCGCCATTTACCAGGCAATACTGACCATCCCCAACCAACCAATAAAATAGTCACTGGAAATAAAATCAAACTCATCACAATGCCCGACAGGTACATTTCTACAATCGGGGCTAGCCACAATCCCGCCAAGAAACCGAGAATAACCGTTGGTAGCGCTTCCATTATTTCTACGGTTGGCTTTACCACATTACGCATTCTAGATGACATAAAGTATGCAGTATAAATCGCGCCAGCCAATGCTAATGGTATGGCAAAAAACATGGCATACAATGCTGCTTTTAGCGTACCAAACACGATAGGCACCAAGCTCAACTTAGGTTCAAACTCATCACTGGCCGACGTTGATTGCCATACGTAATCAGGCTCTTGATACCCTTCGTACCATACTTGTTGCCACAAAGAAGCAAAGCCAATCTCAGGGTGAGCGTTTTTAACGGTATAGGTTTGCCATTGCTCCCCTGAAATGGCTAACAAGCGATTGGCACGTGGAGAGATAATCAGTTTATCCGGTGCTTGCTCAAATAAGTGTTCTTTGTATAACACGTTACGATCTGATGTGTAGTATGCCGACAACACGCCATCTTGCTGTACAGCAAAAAAACCTTTGCGATAGTATTCAGAAACCAATTCTTTTATAGGGCTAATTGAAAATTCGAAATCACGGGCCTTCACTAACGATCGCTTACCATCACGAACCACTTCAAACCATTGCGAGACAGAATGATCAGAAGCTGTAAGCAGCAATGAATTTGCACCTGACAGCAACTCTATCTTTTCAATGTTGCCATTTTTATCACTCACATTCACAACATCACGTACTTTGGCACCAGATTGGTTTACCTGTACCACGTAAATATAATTACCACTGCGTAAATAGACGGTGCGCCCATCTGGCGTAACAACAATATCATTAATGTTTTGTGGCACATCTGTAATTTCGAATGAATGAGATTGCCAGATAGAGGCCGCATTTAATGAGCCGCTATTTAATGCATCGTCTTGACCTTTAAATGCCATGGCAACAATGCGGTTATCGGCCGTTTTACCAACAATAATTGCGTCACTATCTCGAGATGAAATCGCAAGATCTACAATGGCTTGCCCTTGCGGATCAAGTAAGAAATGTGATTGCCCCAAAGGGTAAGAAACACTGGCTGTGCTTGTACGTTTATTATCAGGAAAGCTGATCTGAAATATGGGTTTTACAACGTTAACGTAACCATCACTTTGCCCATAAGCAAAAATAGCATCGCGAGGAAGACTTTGTGCAAAGCTAACCGGACTATTGGCAATAGAGTGCTGGCTGATAATAGGATCGAGTGAGTCTTCAGGTTTCAAGCTGACAAATGCCAGTTCACCTTGCTTGGAGAAGCGAAAAGCGAGATCATTATTTTCTCCAATACCGACGGCGGCAACTGTATCAGGGAAAGATGCAATAGTGATATTACGAGGCTTTACGGTGACTGACGAGAAGATCGGCAGCGTGACATAAAGCAAATAAAAGAAGATCAAAACCAAAGTAATAAGTACAGAAATACCACCAGCTGTTACACCAAACCGCACCAATCGGTCTCTTAAACGCCGACCACGGTTTTCTCCCAACAAAAATGCGCTGGCACTTGCCATTATTACCTCTAGCTTTTTATACGTTTACTAATAATATGTCTTTTAGATGACAATTTTGTGACAACAGGATCCACAAAGATCATTGTAACCTCTTTATTGAAATCCCGACTTATTAAAATGACATAACATTGCAATAAAATGTCAGTACTCTTAATGAATTATGATCCTATTCAGATTTCAACTCATGGTTCTCGTTCGAATGTGGACAGAACCCTTCTATGCTTCAATAATTAATATACCCAAGCTATCTCAATATGCAGGATTCAGAGTGATCTCAGCGTGTTTAATTCAAGGCAAATGTGTGTAGGAATGGCACTCCCTTTCAAACACATTTGACACAGAAGTAGATACGCTGAATCACTCCCGAAGGGCGAGTTTTGTTGGGCTCTATGCAGTGTTACTTATTTTCAACGTAGAACGACTAGGTCTATAAATAAGCGCCTTGCCTAGAGCACAACAAATTCTCGCTGAAACGAGCACCTTGAGATAACTTGGGTATAGTACTAATGTAAAAGTTTCACTCTACTTTTACTCATTACTCGCTATCGCGAAAAGGAAATTCGTTATGAAACATCTTATCATCACTATTATCGGTAAGGATCGCTCTGGACTTGTAGAGCTATTATCTGACACGATTTTTCAGAATAATGGAAACTGGTTAAGTAGTAGCCTGAGTAAACTGGCAGGTCAGTTTGCCGGTATTCTGCAAGTGGAAGTTGCCCCTGAAGACATGCCGCAATTAAGTGCAGCGTTAGCCAAAATAGATGAATTACAAATCCACATCGTGGAAGAAGCAAAAAAAACAGCGCCTTTACCAGAATTACATCAACTAACAGTAACGGGTAATGATCGCCCAGGCATCGTAAAAGAAGTCACCACGCTATTGAGCCAGTTGAACATCAATATCAACAAATTGAAGACAGAAACTCAAAGTGCACCTAACTGGGGATACCCCATTTTTATCGCGACTTTTCAATTAGAAACCCCAGCCAATATTGATCTGGATATTATTCAAGATGAACTCGAAAAGTTAGCCGATGATCTGACTGTGGATATCGAAGATTACGTGCCTGCGTAAGTTGTACATACTTCAATAGGGAATGAAGAGTCATTCCCTACTTTTTATCAAATCATATAGCTAAGCCTATTTACCTCCAGTAAACATCGGTTCACGACAGATCTATAAAATCATACAACAGGAAAACAATGAGCACGGAATCTCTCTATATTGAAAAAGAGCTTAGCTGGTTATCATTCAATGAGCGTGTACTGCAAGAAGCAGCCGATAAATCTGTTCCTTTGATTGAACGCGTTCGTTTTTTGGGCATTTTCTCGAGCAATACCGATGAGTTCTATAAAGTAAGATTTGCCGACATTAAGCGTCGAATTCTGATCAATCAGGTCCAAGGTGGCGATGATGGCGCAAAGCACCTTTTAAGCAAAATTCAAAGTCGCGTACTTAAAATGAATCAAGACTTTGATACTTTATACAATGAGATATTACTTGAAATGGCACGTCGTCATATTTTTCTTGTGAATGATCTTCAGCTGGATGTAAATCAACAAAATTGGCTGCGCCGATATTTCCATGATTCCATTTTGCCCCATATTACGCCGATCCTACTGACGGACGATATTGAGCTACTCCAGTTTCTAAAAGACGAATATTCATATCTTGCCATTGAAATGCAGCAAGGTGAAAAAAAGCGTCATGCGCTTATTGAGATCCCAACCGATCAACTTCCCCGTTTCATCGAATTGCCAGAACCTAAAGGTAAACGCAAAAAAACCCTCATTTTGCTCGATAACATTATCCGCTTTTGCTTAGATGATATTTTCAATGGTTTCTTCGAGTATGATAGCCTAGCTGCATACTCAATGAAAATGACCCGAGACGCTGAATACGATCTCAGCCAAGAAGTGGAACATAGCTTACTGGAACAAATGTCTGAAGGGCTAAATCAACGCATCACAGCAATGCCAGTACGCTTTGTTTACCAACGTGATATGCCGGGTAATATGATCGATGTGCTGTGTGGATTACTTAAAGTGTCCCGTTACGACAGTATTATTCCCGGTGGTCGTTACCATAACTTCAAAGATTTTATCGGCTTCCCAAATGTCGGCCGTAAATACCTTGAAAATGCCTCATTATCACCAATTCAAAGCTACCACTTCACCCAAGCTCGTAACGCATTTGATGCCATTAAAGCACAAGATATACTGCTGTATTATCCTTATCACACCTTTAACCATGTAACGGAGTTTATTCGCCAAGCGTCATACGACCCCAAGGTACGTTCGATAAAAATTAATATCTACCGAGTAGCCAAACACTCACGGGTTATTGATTCAATGATCGACGCAGCCAATAACGGTAAACGTGTCACCGTGGTGGTTGAACTACAAGCGCGTTTTGATGAAGAGGCCAATATTGAATGGGCAAGGCGATTAACAGAAGCGGGCGTGCATGTTGTGTTTGGTGTGCCAGGGTTAAAAATTCACTCCAAACTATGCCTTATCACCCGACAAGAAAACGATAAACTGGTTCGCTATGCGCACATTGGCACCGGGAATTTTAACGAGAAAACAGCGCGTATTTATACTGACTTCTCTTTAATGACCTGTAACACAGATATTGCAGACGAAGTCAGGCAAGTCTTTAGTTACATCCAAAATCCCTACCGCCCGGTTGATTTTACCCACCTTATTGTTTCACCTCGTAACTCACGAAGCCGACTCTACGATTTAATTGATCGTGAAATTGCACATGCTAAGCAAAATTTACCTTCTGGTATTACAATTAAGGTTAATAATCTTGTCGATAAAGGCTTGATTAACATGCTGTATCAGGCAAGTAATAACGGCGTCAATATCAAGCTGATTGTTCGCGGTATGTGTGCGCTTATTCCAGGACTTAAAGGGATAAGTGAAAACATTACCGCAATCAGTATTGTAGACCGTTTTCTTGAACATCCTAGAGTGGCAGTATTCAACAATAATAATGATCCAGATGTCATGATCTCTTCTGCCGACTGGATGACACGTAACATCGACAACCGCATTGAAGTGGGTTGTCTGATCAATGATCCAGCATTAAAGAAAAAAATCATCGACATCTTAAACATTCAGCTTACAGATACAGTGAAGGCACGAATTCTCGATAAAGCAATGAGCAATCAATATGTGCCTCGTGGCAATCGTCGTAAAATTCGCTCACAAATCGCCATTTACGATTACCTAAAACACAGTGAAAAGCAGCTGAAGAAACGAGCAGAAAAGGCGATAACAAACAATGACACTGATTAATAACGAACGTCCTCGTGAAATTGCAGCAATTGATATGGGCTCAAACAGCTTCCATATGGTTGTAGCTCGCGTTGTAGGGCAAAGCTTGCAAATTATCAGCCGCCACAAACAGCGGGTACACCTTGCTTCAGGGTTAGATTCCCAACAGAACTTAGATCAAGCTGCGATTCAACGTGGTTTAAATTGCTTAACAATGTTTGCAGAACGATTACAAGGCTTCGAACCAGAAAATGTGCGTATTGCAGCCACCTATACCCTACGCCAAGCTCAGAATGCCCACGTTTTTTTAAAGCGTGCAGAAAGCATAATGCCCTATCCCATAGAGATAATTCCGGGCACAGAAGAAGCGCGTTTAATCTATTTAGGCGTCGCGCACACTCAACCCGATACAGGTCGTAAACTGATTGTCGATATCGGCGGCGGCAGTACTGAGCTAGTGATAGGTGAAGAATTCGATACACATGTGCTTTATAGCAAGCATATGGGCTGTGTAAGCTACAACAAAAACCACTTTCAAAATGCTAAGTTAAACAGTAAAAACTTTGCTGAGGCGCAACTTGCCGCACAACAAAAAATGGAAAGCATTACCAGTAAGTACCGTAAATTCGGTTGGGATAAAGCAGTAGGATCCTCAGGTACGATAAAAGCCATTCGAGAAGTCTTAATCGCTGATGGTTATTCAGATGGTGTGATCACCAGTAAGCGCTTGAACCAACTTATCGAACAAGTGTTGTCATTCAAAACAACTGAAGACCTTGACCTACCCGGTTTAACCGATGACCGTAAACCCGTTTTCGCTGCTGGTCTTGCGATTTTAAGTGCGGTGTTTAGCGCTTTGAATATAGATGAAATGGTTTACTCAGATGGTGCACTACGTGAAGGTTTATTGTATGAAATGGAAGATCGTTTCCGTCATAGCGATATTCGTACACGCACGGCAAACGCCATGGCAAAGCAATATAATATCGATATTGACCAAGCAAACCGTGTGAAGCATGCTGCTGAATATTTCTATGATCAAATAGACACGCATCCTGGGTTAGCAAAATCAGAGCTCTCAATATTATTGAACTGGGGAGCATTGCTTCACGAAGTGGGATTAAGTATTAGCTACCCAGGGTTTCACCGTCATTCTGCTTATTTACTTCGCCACAGTACGATGCCAGGTTTCAATCTTGAACAACAAACGGTATTAGCCACTCTGGTGCGATTTCAACGTAAAGCATTGAAACTTGAAGAAATGCCAGAACTTAGCATCTACAAGCGTAAACATTTATACCCTTTGATTCGCACGCTACGTATTGCTACCGCTCTAAACGGGCAACGTATTGATGAACCTTTACCGACCATCAAAATTAAGGCTGAGAAAGAGCACTGGCAGCTGACTTTACCCCTCGGTTGGCTGAGTAATAATAAGCTATTAGCGGCTGATTTAATCAAAGAACAAGAATATTGGCAAAAGGCTGGGTGGCAATTATCGATTGAAGAAGAGTAATGAACATAAACAACTGAGATAACTAAAAAGCTCTAGTTATCTCGGTTAATTAAATTCAATAAACCTTAACTCAGTGGCTTTTAATTGAATAATTTAAGCAAAGCCAAATCGGCTTCGACCACACTTTTTGGCAGTGGAATATATCCATCTTTTTCAACGATGTTTTGCCCATTGTGCGATAAAACAAATTTAAAAAATTCCGCTAAAATCGGGTCTAATGGTTTATTCGGATGCTTATTAACATATACGTAGAGGTAACGAGCTAGTGGATAGCTGCCATTTATCGAATTCTCAATCGTTGCATCCACATAGTTATCTCCCTCTCTCGCCACTGGAATCGCACGAATACCCGTCGTTTTATAACCAATACCCGAATAACCAATCGCGTTCAATGATGTTGATACCGACTGTACAACAGATGCAGAGCCGGGCTGCTCATTAACATTATTAAGAAAGTCACCTTTGCACAGCGCTCGTAGCTTAAAATAACCATACGTACCTGATACCGAATTTCGCCCAAAGCGTTGAATATCTCGGTCAGCCCACCGCCCAGTTAAACCTAATTGCCCCCAACGTGTAATAGGCTGCGTTGCACCACAACGATACGTTCGAGAATATACGGCATCAAGCTGCTCAAAATTAATGCCCTTTAACGGGTTATCCTCATGAACAAACACTGCTAAAGCATCAATGGCAACACGAATGGCTGTTGGCTTATAACCGTATTCATGTTCAAACGCTTCAATTTCTTTGGCCTTCATTTTACGGCTCATAGGGCCAAGTTGAGCCGTTGCTTCTGTTAATGCAGTTGGGGCTGTAGATGAACCTGCGGTTTGAATCTGAATATTTACATTCGGGTATTTACGTTTGAATTCCTCGCCCCAATAGGTCATCAGGTTCGCGAGCGTGTCTGAACCGACAGACGATAAATTACCAGAGACACCACTGATCTTTTGGTATTTGGCTAGATCGGCTTCTAATGCCCAAGCATTGTGCATACTGAATGCGAGTATCATGGGAAGAATACGGCGTATTACACTCATATTAGGTGTTTGTCCTTATACATTCAGCCAAAAATAAAACGGCAAAAGCGACCGTCTATGGTCGCTATTAATTAAGCTTTGTTAGCGTCGTGATTATGCTGCTTGTGCCACTAACCGTTGAGGCAAGGTGAAAGAAAAGGTACTGCCTTTATCTAATTCACTTTCAATCTCAAGTAGTGAATCGTGGTGGCTCAGCGCATGCTTCACAATAGCAAGACCTAGCCCACTGCCACCCGTTTCACGTGAACGCGCTTTATCAACTCGATAGAAACGCTCAGTTAAACGGTGAATATGTTGCGGTCCAATACCTTCACCACTATCAGTTACTTCTAATCTTGGGCCACCAGCTGAAAGATACCAACGTACTGTAATATTGGCATCGCTAGGGGTATGTTTAACGGCATTATATACCAAGTTAGACACGGCACTGCGTAACTGGTCTTCGTCACCAAAGACATTTAATGATGCGTCAACATCAAACGTGAAGTGTTGATTTTTATCACCACTTAACGAGATGGCCTCTTTCTCAAGAATGTCGAGCATGGCCGGTATATTAACGGTTTCTTCCAACTCAATCGTCGGTGCCGCTTCAATCTTAGAGAGCGTCAGTAACTGCTCGACTAAAGAATTCATACGAACAAGTTGCTCGGTCATTACACCGTGTGCTTTACCCCACATTGGCCCCGCCAGCATTTCTGGGTCTTTCGACATTTCCAGATAACCTTGCAGTACTGTCATGGGGGTGCGTAATTCATGAGAAACGTTAGCAAAGAAATTACGACGCATACCTTCTAACTGCTTCAATTGAGAAACATCACGCACAACCATCAGGTATTCGCCTTCGGTATAACGCATGATACGCAGCTCTAATGTACGATCATAATTGAGTGGTGAAGTGATTTCTAACGGATACTCAAATTCTTGTTTGGCGATGTAGCGAACAAAATCAGGGCTGCGTAATAAATTACTAATCGGCTGACCCGCATCATCCGGCCAACGTAAACCCAATAAGTGCTGTGCCAGTTTATTACACCAAACAATGTTACCTTCGCTTCTAAAAACAACAACGGCATCAGGTAGGGATTCTGCACCATTTCGGAAACGGCGAATTAGCGTGGCAAGTTCTCGACGGCGGCGGCGATTACGCTGCTGCAAACGATACATACCGTTAAAAAGCGGTTCCCAGCTACCAGAACCAGAAGGGGGAGTTAGGCTACGCTCTTTCCATAGCCAGTCAGACATTTTCAATTGATTATGAAAATGCCAGATTAACTGAATCCAGGTTGCAACCAATAAGAACCACGGTAAATAGCCAAACACTAAACCGAGAATTACCCAAGGAAAGTAAAAAAGAGCCAGTTCCAAAACCAGCTTTTTCCACGACAACCGCTCAACCATTAAAACTCCATATCAATGAAGATTAGCTCTCGCCCCTTCATCGCTTTTCAATATACATCTGTTCTCTAATCTACCTTGTGGCAATAGAGATCATACTTTGCTGTTGATAGGCACTGTTTAAGCTAAACAGTGCCTTGTATTAAACAATAGCGGTACTAAACAATCATGGTACACAACCATTGTGTTAAACAACCATGCTATTACATGCGTGTCGAGAATCGGTAACCTGCACCACGTACTGTTTGTACCATTTTATCGTGCCCGCCCGCTTCAAGCGCTTTACGTAAACGACGAATGTGTACATCAACCGTGCGATCTTCAACATACACGTTAGTACCCCACACATTGTTCAATAGCTGCTCACGACTATACACACGCTCTTGGTGTGTCATAAAGAAATGCAGCATTTTAAACTCTGTTGGACCCATGTCTAATGGTTCATCGCCCGTTGTTACGCGGTGCGACACAGGATCTAACTTTAAACCTTGTACATCAATAACATCATCCAATGACGTAGGTGATACACGGCGCATTACCGCTTTAAGACGTGCCATTAGCTCTTTAGGTGAAAATGGTTTGGTGATGTAATCATCAGCACCCACTTCAAGGCCACGCACTTTATCTTCTTCTTCACCACGTGCAGTTAACATCACTACAGGGATCTGACGCGTTAGCTCATCACGCTTTAGGTGCTTAATCAGGTTAATGCCTGAGCCACCCGGTAACATCCAATCCATTAGAATCAATTCAGGATAAGGTTCGCAAATTTTTTCTAATGCATCATCATAATCTTCGGCTTCAATTGGTTGATAGCCTTTTTGTTCTAGAACAAAACACAACATCTCGCGGATTGGTGCTTCGTCTTCTACAACAAGAATCCTTCTTACCATAGTGATACTTACCTAGTAGTTGCTGTATTTGAGCGTCATTATGTGTGTTAAGTATGACACTTTTGTGACTATTGGCGATAAAAACGTAACCAAGTGTTTATCTAAGTGAAATGCATCTAGTGTCTTATTGTATTAATGACACCTCAAATGGATTCAATTAGTTACGTTTAACCCTTAATCGATACTTGGCTGCGACCACCACCGACGGCCTCGACGGCAACTTGTACACCAATACGTTCGACCAATGTGCCCACGTGTGAAATCACCCCAATCTGACGCCCATCGGCCTGCAATGCATCAAGACAAGCTAATGCCATTTCTAAACTCTCAGGGTCTAATGTGCCAAAGCCTTCATCGATAAACAAAGAGCCTAGCTGACGCGTATCCGCAGCCAATGAAGCAAGCGCTAACGCCAAAGAAAGAGACACTAAGAAACTTTCACCACCCGATAGTGATTCAACACTGCGTACTTCATCCCCCATATCATGGTCGATCACTTGCAGTGCTAACGGGCTGCCCGGTACGGGCTGTAAAGCATAACGTGGTGCTAAATCTTGTAGATGCTCATTGGCTAAAATCACCAATTGTTGCAATGTTAAACCCTGCGCCAAAGTACGGAACTTATTACCGGTAGCCGAACCAATCAACTCATTCATTTGTAGCCACAATTCGGTTTGCGTTTGCTGTTTTATTCGCTGTTGAGTCAATTCACCCGATTGTAACTCAGCTTGTTTCGCTAACTCTAATTGCTGACGATGTTGGAAAACTTGCTCATCCAATACATTTTTTTGATTATTCCAATCAGCAACTAACTCTGCTTGCTGCTCACTGTCTTCTGCCAGCTCATGCTGTACTAACCACTGATGTGATAAGGCAGCCACTGCATGATGTTCAATGACCGCTTGTTCGCGTTCCACTAACACCGTTAACGCGGAAGATAGCGTTTGTTCAATCAACTTTAGCGCTTCACGCTCTTGAGTTAACCACGCATCGTCTTTGCTCAGTAGTGCCGTAAGCTGCTGCTCGGTTAACGTTAGCTTTTGCTGCCATTCATTCCAACGTGTTACTGCCTTTTTTTGCTCTTCTTGCGTCTCGACCTGTTGCTGTTGGCTGCTTTTCAGTGCTGCATTTGCTGCTGCTTGCGCTTCGCCTGATTGACGTTGCACCGCTTGTATTTGGGTTAGTGATTCTTGTTGCGTTTTTAACGTTTGTTTATGTTGCTGCTCTACTTGCTGTAGATTACTTTCGCCAATAATCTCGACGCGTTGGAGCCAAATTTGTTGAATGTCTTTTTTCAACAGCGTGACTTTCTCACCCGTGGTTGAACATTGCTTTTGCGTATTTTGCAGTAACGTTTCAGCCTCTGCGATTTTAGGTGCGAGCTCTGCCAGCAACTTTTCACTTTCGAGCAAGTCACGTTGATTCGTCATAAAGCATTGAACATCATGCCTAAGCTGCTGGAAAAAACCTTCTTCTCCTTGTGCTTTTAACTGCTCAAACCACACATTGCTGGTGTATTGCTCATTCAATGTATTCGCACGTGATGTACGTATTTCCTCTTGAGTCGCACTTTGCTTTTCAAGTGATTTAAGGCGCTCTTGCCATTGCATAGTGGCTTGGGCTAATTCATGAAGCTGCTTAGTTAATAGCGACTCATCTTGCTGAAGCTGCTGCAACTGAGTTTGCAACTGACGCCCCAACACGATTTGCTGCTGACGTTGCTCACCACTTTGCTGCAACGTTCTTAAATCATTGTCAGCCTGTTCAACATCTTGTTGCCATAGGGCTAATTGCTGGTTGAGTGTTTGAAGATCAGCGTGCGACGGTATTAGCTCAGCACTATTTACCGTTTTTAATATGCTTTCATACTGCGCGTACAGCTGTTCAATGCGAAGGTTCAGCTGCTGATACTCCGTCTTTAACAAGGCTAAACGTTGCTGATCTTTAGGTAATGATTGCTGAAGGTGACGCCGCTCAACATCGCCATCTTGCAACTGTTTAGTCAACGCTTGTAAACGCTGTTGCTGGCTTTGTAATAATCCATCAACAACAGGATTACTGATCGCATAAGGATGCTCAAGCGAACCACACAACGGACAAGCTTCTTCATCTTTTAATTCATTGCGGTAATCACCCAAATTCATGACAGCGCGACTTTGCTGCAGCATGTATTCAACTTCTTTCTGCTGAACCGAAAGAATATCAAGTTCTGGCTGCAATACCGTTAGACGTTGCTCTGATTGCGCTAATACACCTTGTAATTCATGCTGTTCTATTTGTAATTTGTCAGCTTGAACTAGCAGTGATACCCATTCTTTGGTGCCTGAAATAGCCTGACGCAATACATCACGATATTGCTGCTTTTCAGCGTACTGTGCGCGTTCTTGGGTTTGCTGTTGTTCTAGCTGTTCAAGATCAAGTGTTTTGCTTTGCGCTTCACAATCCAATTTATTAACTTGAAGTGTTTGTACTTGCTGCTCAAGTACCAGCTGCTGCTGTTGATTATTTTCCTGTTCAAATTCAATTTGCAGCTTTTCTTTCCGCAGTACCGAGTAAGCACGGTGCGCCGCTAAATATTGCTGTAAATTATCTTCAACGGAGGCATATTGTTCTGCCACATTTTTGAATGAATCGCTTTTCTTTAGTACATCCGATAATTGCTGCTGACGTTGCTGCTGCACTTGTTGTTGCTGTTGAGTTACCTGAAGGTGTTGCTGCTGCTCTGTAACGACAACGCTATGTTGCTGTAAAACATTTTCCTGCTCAGTTAACTGGATACGCAAACCATCGGCTTGTTGATCCCACTTAGCGGCTTCTTTAATTTTGGGTTCTAATTGTTGCCACTCTTGCTCTAATTGATTCAACGCCTCTGTTGCTTGTTTTGCCTGTAAATCTGCATCTACACACTTTTGTTGCTCTGTTGCTAACCGTGTTTCTGTGAGAACGAGTGTTTGTTCAATCTTGATTAATTGTGAGCTGACTTGTTGAAGCAAAGAAAAATCACGATGGGCTGGCTGTGCTTTTTCAATTAGCGTTAATTGCTCGTAACGCGGCAGAGCCTGTTCTTTTTGCTGTTGAACTTCTGTGTATTTTAGCTGCGTTTCAGCCACACGTGCTGCTAACACTGACTCAGTTTTTAGCGTTTGTTGGTGTTGTTTAAATTCGTTTAGCTGGGCATCTAATTGCTGCACTTGTTGTTTTAATTGCTCACATTGGGTGCTTAACAATTGCTTTTCATCATCCGATAACAATGCAATATCACCCAATTTATCTTGTAGCTGAGTTAATGCCTGTTTTTCAACGCGGGCACGCTCATAAGCTGCCACAGACAATTGACCGTATATTTCACCGCCTGTCATACGTTCTAGCAATGCCGCGCGATCATCAGCCCCCGCTTTTAAGAACGCGGCAAACTCCCCTTGTGGCAACATCACCGCACGGCGAAACTGTTCGAAGGTTAAGCCGATCAAGCGTTCGATTTCAGCTTGTAGTTCTTGTTTCTTCCCCGCGAAACGCTGCCCAGTATCTAAATTTTCAAGCCATTGTTCTGCAGCTTGAACTCGCCCTTCAGCACGCCCGCGAGCACGACGAACATGCCAATGCGATCGCCAATGGCTACCGTCGTTGGCAACAAAGTCGACTTCGGTAAATGCTTCCGCTTTACCGCGAGATAAAATGCTTCTTACATCGTTCGCTTTAATTCGGTTTTCATCGCTATCACGGCCAATTTCAGCATCATTTTTTTTATTCGATTGCAGACGAGGAATGCGATCGTATAACGCTAGGCAAATCGCATCTAGTAAGGTCGATTTACCTGCACCGGTTTTTCCCGTTATCGCAAATAAACCCGCCTCACCTAAACGACCACCCGCAAAATCGATCTCAAATTTGCTTTGCAAGCTGGCAAGGTTTTCACCTCGTAATGCTAAAATTTTCATTATTTGCCCCCTTCACTACGCACAGCATCACCATCTTGGGCATCTTCAACTTGAATCAATAACTGTTCGAAAGCAGATGCCATCGCTTCATCTGGCTCACCTTGGTATTTCTTTGCCCAGCTCAAGGCAAATACTTGCTCGGGTGAAACGTCTGATAAACGTCGGTGATTCAGCGAATCTTGTTGCTCTTGTTGCTGATAATGAGGGGTAATTTTAGCTAAACGCACGGCTTTACCATCGATGGCTTGCAATACTTTTTCTCGCAATAATGCTTGAGGTTTATCAAGCAGCACGTGTACTTCTAAAAATGGTTGTTGCTCGCGGGGTACCTCGTCAACCGATAGCGCTTCGAGCGCTTCCAAAACTTGATCGAGTGGAGCCGGCGATGATGGGACTTTCAACATATCAACGGTACGAGGAATCGCTATCGATTCAATTTGGCTGACGGCTTTACCATCGAGTTCAACAATAACCGCTTGGTGGGCATAATTGCGTTCAGCCATTGAGAGCGGGATTGGCGAGCCGCAATAACGAACATGTTCTTTCTTGGCAACACGTTGCGCTAAATGTAAATGCCCAAGGGCAACATAGGTAATGTCATCGGCAAATATGGACGCTGGCAAGGCATGTTGATTGCCACCTAGTACGCGACGTTCCGACATTTCAGATAATTTTCCAGACGCCATATACGCATGCCCCATCCCGATCAATGCTTGCTGATCGGTCTGTAACGCACGGGCAGCCTCTGTCATTTCACCGTATAAAGTTTCTACGCCTTTAATCAGACGATCATCATCATCTTCAAGATCTTCAGTGCGCAAATCAGCACTGCGTAAAAAAGGCACGGCTAATACCCAAGCGGCCTGTTCACCTTGCTTGTTCGTAATCGAAATCAACATGCGTTCATGATCAAGCTGACCATTTTCATCACGATGAATACCACCCACCATATGCAAATCAAAGGCTTTCAATAATTCATGCGGGGCATCTAATTTACTTGGGGAGTCATGGTTTCCCCCGATCATCACCACATCAAGGTTCGGCAAACTTTTCGCGACACGCGCAAGAAATCGATACAGCATGCGCCACGCACTGGCAGGAGGATTTGCGGAATCAAAAATATCGCCTGCAACCAGCAAGGCATCAATCTGCTGCTGTTCTAAGGTATCGGCTAACCAA
Source organism: Photobacterium frigidiphilum (assembly GCF_003025615.1). GTDB lineage: Bacteria > Pseudomonadota > Gammaproteobacteria > Enterobacterales > Vibrionaceae > Photobacterium > Photobacterium frigidiphilum. Next base: position 119,022 of record NZ_PYMJ01000014.1, read on the forward strand.
TCTAAAAAAGTTTGATGTTCATAATCACGACTATAACCATGTAGTTGGTGTCCGAGATGCCAATCTGATGTGTGAAGAATTTTCATTATGATATGTATGCGCAAGCCAAGAAATACTTCCTCGATTGTACCCTACAAATCATAATATCCACGCAAATCCTCATCAGAAAAATTGCGACAAAACCGCAGCAATACAATAGTATTAAGCCTCAAATGCACAACCCTAGGATTTGTAACTACCATGATGTGGTTTAAAAACATACTGACCTATCGCTTTACCCGTGAAATCGACTTAAACCCTGAACAGATTGAAAAACAGCTGGAAGAATTCCGCTTCACACCTTGTGGTAGCCAAGACATCCAAAAGTTTGGCTGGGTACATGCGCTAGGTAAGCACGGTGATATGTTCACTCACGTCGTCGGTGACAACATTCTTGTTTGCGTACGTAAAGAAGAAAAAATGCTGCCTTCTTCTGTCATTAAGGAATCGCTTAATGCAAAAGTGGACATGCAGGAACAAGAGCTGGGTCGTAAGCTAAAGAAAAGTGAAAAAGACTCGATTAAAGATGACATCGTGATGGATCTTCTACCACGCGCATTTAGTCGTCATCAGCAAACCTACGCACTTATTATGCCGAAACAAGGCTACATTGTGGTTGATGCGGGTAGCTACAAGAAAGCTGAAGATTTACTGGCGCTATTGCGTAAATCTATCGGTTCATTGCCAGTTGTACCTGTAACACCAGAAAAACCTGCTGAACTGACAATGACAGAGTGGGTACGTTCAAATACGTCACCAACAGGCTTCACTATTGGTGAAGAAGCTGAATTTAAAGCCATTCTTGAAGAAGGTGGCGTTATTCGCTGTAAGCAACAAGATCTAAGCTGTGACGAAATTCTGGCACACATTGAAGCAGATAAACTAGTCACTAAGCTGTCACTGAACTGGCAAGATCGTATTGATTTCATTCTGGCTGATGATTTAAGCGTTAAACGTCTGAAATTTTCTGATGAGATTAAAGACCAGAACGAAGATATCGACCATGAAGATATGGCTGCTCGTATTGATGCAGACTTATCACTCATGTGTGGTGAGTTCTCGGTATTCTTACCAAACGTCTTTGAAGTGTTGGGTGGGTTAGAAGAAAAAGGTTAATCCTTCTCTATAACCAATCAAACATTAAAAAGAGCGCTTCGGCGCTCTTTTTTTACGTGATAATTGCTATGAGGCACCGATCACAGTAAAATCCGCGCTCCTTCCGCATCACTAGGTGATTGCGGCCTGATTTGCAATCAGACAACGAGAATTTGAGATATGTTTAAACCTGAATTGTTATCCCCTGCTGGCAGCCTTAAAAACATGCGTTACGCTTTTGCGTACGGTGCAGATGCTGTCTATGCTGGCCAACCTCGCTATAGCCTTCGTGTTCGTAACAACGAGTTCAATCACGAGAACCTTAAAATTGGTATCGACGAAGCACATGCGCAAGGCAAGAAGCTATACGTTGTATGTAACATTCAGCCACATAACTCAAAATTAAAGACCTTTATTCGCGATCTCAAACCTATCGTTGAAATGGGCCCAGACGCCTTAATCATGTCTGATCCTGGTCTTATCATGATGGTACGTGAAAACTTCCCTGAAGTGGTTATTCACCTATCAGTACAAGCGAACGCCGTTAACTGGGCAACCGTTAAATTTTGGTCTACCCAAGGTGTTGAGCGTGTCATTCTTTCTCGTGAACTATCGCTAGAAGAAATCGAAGAAATTCGCGAAAACTGCCCTGAAACAGAATTAGAAATTTTCGTTCATGGTGCACTTTGCATGGCTTACTCTGGCCGCTGTCTTCTATCTGGTTACATGAACAAACGTGATCCGAACCAAGGTACTTGTACTAACGCTTGTCGTTGGGAATACAAAGCAGAAGCAGCAAAAGAAGACGAAAACGGTCAAATTGTTGAAGCTAACCCTGCAGGTACGGGGGTTAATGTTCAGGAAGTGGAAGTTCAAGAAGCTCGCCCTGACAACACTCTTGGTCTTGGTAAGCCAACAGACGAAGTGATTCTACTTTCTGAATCTCACCGTCCTGAAGAAAAAATGGCTGCTTTTGAAGATGAACACGGCACTTACATTATGAACTCGAAAGACCTACGTGCTATCCAGCATGTAGAGCGTCTAACGAAGATGGGTGTGCACTCATTAAAAATTGAAGGTCGTACAAAGTCTTTCTACTACTGTGCGCGTACCGCTCAGGTATACCGTAAAGCAATTGATGATGCAGTAGCTGGCAAACCATTTGATGAAAGCCTAATGGGTACACTAGAAAGCCTTGCTCACCGTGGTTACACCGAAGGCTTCTTACGCCGTCACACACATGATGCATACCAGAACTACGAGTACGGTTACTCAATTTCTGATACTCAACAATTTGTGGGCGAATTCACAGGTAAGCGACGTGGTGATCTTGCAGAAGTTGACGTAAAGAATAAATTCTTGGTCGGCGACAGCCTTGAAATGATGACGCCGAAAGGCAACGTTGTTTTCACGCTTGAAGTGATGGAAAACCGTAAGTCAGAATCTGTTGATGATGCAAAAGGTAATGGTCACTTTATGTTTATCCCAGTACCTGCTGATATGGACTTAGAGTACGGATTACTAATGCGTAACCTAAGCAATGGTCAGGATACTCGTAGCCCTCACGGTTCTGTAGACGGTAAATAATTCGATGGCATTGCTCATTAATGATAAGTGCATCAACTGCGATATGTGTGATCCTGAGTGTCCAAACGAAGCGATCACCATGGGCGAAGAGTTCTATGAAATAGATCCTGCCCGTTGTACTGAATGTATAGGCCATTACGACAAACCAACGTGTCAGTCTGTATGCCCTATTTCAAAATGTATTATCATCGATCCTGATAATGTCGAAACCGAAGATGAACTGCTTGAAAAGTTTGTCAGCTTGCAAGGTTTGGCATAACGAAAAAAGCGCCTAAGGGCGCTTTTTTTATATCTACAATTCAAGCTTACTACTGAATTAATGCTAAACATTGAGGCGGGGTTATTTTCACCGGTTTCTTTTTCTTTGGCTGTGTTTCTTTTTTCTTGTTCTGAGCGGTTTGTTTTACTTTCTTTTGTGGCTTCCAAGAGGCCAGTTCAGCCCCGCAGCCATCCCCTGGAGGTGGTGGGTTTTGTGCCTTACAGTTAGTGCTGCCATCAGGGCAACTTAAACGCACGTGAAAATGATAATAATGCCCCCACCAAGGACGTACTTTTCTTAACCAATCACGGTTTTGCCATTCCGATTTACACAGTTGTTCTTTGATCACCGGATGAACAAAAATACGCGCTACACGCTCATCGCTTGCTGCTAATTGAATTAACAAGGCCTGCTTGTTACTCCAATTTTTATTATTAATCTTATAATCCTTTATATGTACCATCGGAAGCGGCTGTACTTCTACCAAGCTTTCTTTTTCCAATGGGGCATCAGTCATCTTTAACCAGATATCAGCATCAAGCCCTGTTTGATGGCTAGCGTGCCCCGATGAAAAACGTCCACCCCGTGGCATTGATATATCGCCAACTAGCATATTCCCTAGACGTAATTTTTGTGCATCTAACGATAATCCTTTTAAAAATTGGATCATCTCACTATGGCCGTAATAACGACCTCGTTGTGAGCGAATTACCTGATAGCCTTCCCCTTCTAGCGGTAAGGTTTCACCGCCAGCAAGGCAACCATTACTGTATGAGCCAATAGAATTTGATACACCATTGCTCGGTACTTTTACTTTTTCCCAAAGTGTAGCAGAAGCAGACAAGCTGTAACTCATCAGCATGACAGCAAGAAGAAGTATTCTATTCACAGTACCATCCCAATATTGTTATTAAATCCATTATTGAAATCATAGCGCACTCCCACTGTTGCATAGGAATAAAAAAACAGCTCATAGGCTGCTTTTATTATTTATTAGCGGGATAGATTAATGTTGCTACTTCATTTGCTGATCAAGGTTTAATATTGTCAGTGCATTACTCACACTGGTCGCGACAACATCAACAACGCCAGATCGTAATGCGCCTAACAACGCTAAGGCTTTGCTATTTTCAGCAGCCGATACAACCACTGTTGGTATATGTCGCAGCTCTTCCATACTCAAGCCAATCACCCGATCACTCATCATTGTATCGGCTTGATTACCTTGGCTATCAAAAAAATCATAGCCCGCAATATCGCCCACAACACCTTTTCGAATACGTGCTTCTACAATTTCTTGTGGCGTGAACCAACCCAACTTAACCATGTGGCTGTTTTCATTCATATCACCGACACCGACTAGAGCAACATCAGCCCGACGAGCACGGTCTAGTGTTTCTTTTATCGTACCGTTTTTCATGAAGGCTTCTTTTACTTTAATATCTTCAACGTAAGCTGGCGCATACAAGGTTTCACTAATGCCATCATATTTCTTCGCCAGTAATCGACAAATATGATCAGCATTAATCGCATTACCTGAACGGTGAGTACCGCCGATACCACTCACAAAGCGACACTTTTTATGAGGTACAACACCAACGTGGCTAGCAATCGAAGCAATATTACGTCCCTGCCCAACCGTTACTACCATTTCATCCGTTAAGATCGTGGCTAAATAACTAGAAACAAGGCTAGCTACTTGTTGTCGTTGTGCTTCATCATCTGGTTGATCAAGAGCAATCAATGCGCGCTTTAGATTGAAACGTTCAATAAGCTGTTGTTCGAGTTTTTCGCTAAAGACAGGGTGATATTTAACGGTAATTTCGACCACACCCTCTTCACGAGCACGACGAAGCAAACGACCCACTTTGGCACGTGACATACCAAATTTTTTCGATATCTCTTCTTGAGTCGCACCATCTTGATAATAAGCGATAGCAATCTCGGTCAATAAGTCACTATCAACATGTGGACTATCATTGGTATTTGCACTCATCGTACGATCCTTCCTAGCTGCTATTTCGCGCATTCATTACCGACAATATTACTATATGCGTGCCGTTAAATGGATAGTAAAGCTATGTATTCATTACAAACTTTATCTTTCCTTATTCCGTACCGCCTTTATTGATATATACACCAAAAAGATCACCAAAATCATTTGGTGTCATAGCTATGCAACAAGGCCAATGTAACTGATTGATTAATTTAACTTTACAGACTGTACAGCTTTTTACCTATTGGAACTCTAAAGCTATCTTTATTCAAGCAGGATAAGCTAATGATCATAAATTGCGCAGGAAAAATAGATAGGAATGAACAATAAATCATTTAGGTTGGTATAAAAAGTCGAACCAACTGAACTACCACTTCGCAGTGTCTATTGAGTTCTAATTTCCATTTTCTACAAACGTAAAAAAGCCCTAATCTTTCCTGCTCTACCTTCAAAGAGGGGGCTTCTTCAATAATGGCTACGTTAACGGGACTTTCTAATTTTTATTTTATACAGACGTAAAAAAGCCCTAATCTTTCGATTAGGGCTTCTTCAATAATGGCGGAGTGGACGGGACTCGAACCCGCGACCCCCGGCGTGACAGGCCGGTATTCTAACCAACTGAACTACCACTCCGCAGTGTCTAT
>NZ_PYMJ01000140.1 GCF_003025615.1 Photobacterium frigidiphilum
TAACGCCGAACATAAGTTGCACCACGACTAACTCACCAAGCGCAGTGAACTCCATGCCAAAACTGCGGAGTAAAACGTGTCAACTTGATGTTTTTGTTATAACTTTTGTACATCACAGATGTAAAAAATCATATGCTACTAAAATTAAGGTTTATTCTACTTCGTAAGCAAATAACTTGAGACCTTAGTTTGAAGCTCGTACGGGCTAATATTTAGTGGGTACATCTCTATGATAAAAGGAGTTCCGCGTAATGCCTTTAGGGTTAAAGCATAAATTTTTGTAATCCCATGGTAGTTTTTAATATAATCATTAGTGTTATGAACATAGACTTTTAAAGGAACCTGAGATGACGGAGCACACTTTACGGTTGTTATATCTTCCCACTTAATATTAGCTATAGCATGTAAAGGTGTATTAAATAAAATGCCTTTTTCGCTTATTTCCAGTACATTACCCTTAAATTTAAGTTTCATGCAATTGATGCCAACTATTGTTGCCAAACCAATATTTGCTAATATTGCAATTGGTAAAATCTCATTCAAAAGTCCATATCCAGAACGTATTGACCATAATATGTATACAACATCAAAAATAACTAGCAATCCAAGATGGCAAACAATTAAATTAAGCACTTTTCTCTTATTAAAACCAATTTCCAAAAAAGTTTCTCCTTTCAAGTTATAAC
>NZ_PYMJ01000141.1 GCF_003025615.1 Photobacterium frigidiphilum
TTAGGCTCACCGATAGGGGTTTCAGGACCCATACCGTAATCTTGTAGGTAACGGTAGCCATTTTTGTTTAGCATGATACCGCCTTCACCACGACAACCTTCCGTCATCAAGATGCCAGTACCAGGTAAACCTGTTGGGTGATACTGAACGAATTCCATATCACGTAGTGGTACACCGTGGCGGAACGCCATAGCCATACCATCACCAGTTACGATGCCGCCGTTCGTATTACAGTTGTAAACACGACCCGCGCCACCTGTTGCTAGTACAACAGACTTAGCTTTAATACAGATCAACTCGCCTTCAGACATGTGAATAGCGACAAGACCTTGTGCTTGACCATCTTCAACCAGTAGGTCAACAACGAAATATTCGTCAAAACGGTTAATTTGCTTGTATTTGATAGATGTTTGGAAAAGCGTATGTAGCATGTGGAAGCCGGTTTTATCCGCAGCAAACCATGTACGCTCTACCTTCATTCCGCCAAAACGACGAACGTTTACGTCACCGTTTTCTTTACGACTCCAAGGACAACCCCATTGTTCTAGTTGGGTCATCTCGCGAGTCGCGTTTTCTACGAAATATTCAACAACGTCCTGTTCACATAGCCAGTCACCACCACCAACGGTATCGTTGAAGTGATTGTCTA
>NZ_PYMJ01000142.1 GCF_003025615.1 Photobacterium frigidiphilum
CATGATCTTTTTTATGGTCAAGCTAGGTGCTTCTTCTGTCATCAAAGCGGAAATGATCAAGGTGTTGGCAAATTTGAACGTTATACCAATGATTTCTACTTCAATATCGGAGTACCAAGAAATCATGAAATCCCTAATGATCCAGAACCTGATCTAGGTTTATTTGCGACAACCTCGCAAAATAATCATAGAGGCGAACATAAAGTACCGACATTGCGTAATGTTGATAAACGACCATACCCTTCTTTTGTTAAAGCTTATACCCATAATGGTTGGTTTAAATCGTTAGAGCAAATTGTACATTTTTATAATACGGCTACTGTGAAAGCAACATGTTCTAACGAGTATATAACGGCTGAACAAGCTATAGCTGAAAACTGTTGGCCAGCGCCTGAGGTCAATGAAAATTTAGCGGGGTTTGCTGTTGGTAATCTTAGGTTGAGTGCCGATGATGAGGAAGCATTAGTCTCGTATTTGAAAACACTAACTGATACGACAAGCGTTGAACCGCCAAGTGTATACCTGCCATATACCTATGATAAAAGTCGTTTAGATCATAACGATGAGGAAAGTTATGAACAGGAAGCACCTATTTATAATTATAGAGAATCTATCAGAAGCCGATATATGAGATAA
>NZ_PYMJ01000143.1 GCF_003025615.1 Photobacterium frigidiphilum
TTTACCACGGTGTGGTTCATGACTGGGGTGAAGTCGTAACAAGGTAGCCCTAGGGGAACCTGGGGCTGGATCACCTCCTTACCTAAAGATTTATTGTTTGATGCAGTGTCCACACAGATTGCTTGGTTAAAATGTCAAAGAACGTGAAAGACTTGGGTCTTTAGTTCGGATTGTTAGCACCCCACGCCCTTGGTAAAAGTGGTGAGGTCGGTGGTTCAAGTTGAACAAGTTCCCAAATGGGTCTGTAGCTCAGGTGGTTAGAGCGCACCCCTGATAAGGGTGAGGTCGGTGGTTCAAGTCCACTCAGACCCACCACTTTCTCCTCCCAGAGAAAAGTGGTTAACAGTCTTTTGAAACGTTGGGGTTATAGCTCAGCTGGGAGAGCGCCTGCCTTGCACGCAGGAGGTCTGCGGTTCGATCCCGCATAGCTCCACCACTTTCTAAATGCATTCTGACTCGTGAAGAGTGGAGTGTGGTTAGAAAGTGGATTATTTGTCTCTAAAGAGACAGAAAAAACACATGTTCTTTAACAATCTGGAAAGCTGACTAGTAAATTGAATCTTAGGATTCAATTACAAATGTTTTTATTACTTCTTTTACGAAAGAAGGCATAAAAACGAGTTCTCAAAACAAAC
>NZ_PYMJ01000144.1 GCF_003025615.1 Photobacterium frigidiphilum
GCGCAAGTCATGTATTCTGACATCGGCAATGTCGGCCTTAATCCGCAGTTTGACCCACAGATTGGACACGGCGCGCACCGATGCACCTTTTTTCATCGGGAACAGTTCACCGCCTTGTCGGCGAACATGGCGCGCCAACACATCAACCGCCGCTTGGCCGATATACACTACCCTTGCCCCTGTCTTACTGTCAGGCAAATACCAGTGCCCTTGGCGATAGTGCCTCCATTTCACGGTGCGCACTTCATTGCCTCGACACCCTGTGAGTATTAACAAACGCAATATCATTACCGCCGTGGGTGAGCTGGCCTGATGGGTATCGAGTACCAACCACAAACAGCGTAATTCATCGGGAGTGAGATAGCGTTCACACGCGACCAGCGTGTAACGTTTGAAGGATTTGCACGGGTTGCTTTGGGGCGCTCGGTAACCGTAAACCTCCGCTTGTTGCATCATCACTGATAACAACGGCAACATTGTATTGGCCATGCCTTTGGTGGCTGACATCCCACTGAACCACCGTTCAACCTTTTGACGCGTTAAGGTCGCAACCATGGCCTTACCTAACACCGGTTCAATGTGGCGGTCAAAACCCTGACGGTTGTTGTGTAATGTGGACGCCTTCCAATGC
>NZ_PYMJ01000145.1 GCF_003025615.1 Photobacterium frigidiphilum
GGTACAGCAATTTGCTGATACCCACGGTATCGAAGTACTGGGCATTAGCCTTGACGGCAAACAACTGGCCAGCATTCACCAAAACCGGGATAACGGCAATCATATCCAAGTGCCATTTAGTCCTGCCTTGGTCCTGGTCAACCCCAACACCCAAGAAATGAAACCCCTCGCCTATGGGTTCATTGCCCAGGAAGACTTATTGGGGCGCTTTTTGAACGTCGCCACTGACTTTGCCCCTGACTTTTAAGGAAATAGCCCATGCACCGTCTACTCATCGTTACCCTGTCACTCGCTTTATGTTGGGTGCAACCCGTCACTGCTAGCACCGATAGTCACCCAAATTTCAAGCTGGACGAATACGCCATCGTCTTCTTTTTTAACTCCGGTTGCGGCCACTGCCACCTGTTCGCCCCGACCCTCAAACAATTTGAACAACAGACGGGACTTTACACCTATGCCTTCTCCTTCGATGGCCAAGGCATGAAAGGCTTTGAGGTCCCGATCCCGGTGACCAAAGACACCGCCGAAACTTTTTTTGAAAACCCGCGCAAAGCCAAGTTGCCCGCGACCTTTTTAATCAACGTCAACAGCCGCAAGTTTGCCCGCATGACTCAGGGCAACGTGTC
>NZ_PYMJ01000146.1 GCF_003025615.1 Photobacterium frigidiphilum
TCAAACCGAGCACCAAGAAAGGCTGACGTCCCTACTCTCTAGCCTATTTCTAAGCGGGATGAACTACCTTGAAAGGAGACATTTTAATCTGGGAATAAAGCAGGACATTTTAAATTGGGATAAACAGGCGGTGTAGGCGCAAAGCTAAAGTGTCTCTTTTCTGCAAAGTGAAAATGTCCTGTTTTTCCTATGGTGATCAGTACCTATCTGATCTGTGTGAGATTAACAAACGATGTTGGTAACCATGAATGAAAAAGACATTTTACGCCTGAATGCTATTCGCGATGTTTGCGAGAAACGAATCCGACGATCAGATGCTGCAGGTATTCTGTCGCTGAGTGTTCGACAAGTTCAGCGACTGATCACTCGCTTTCGTCAGCTTGGCGCTGTTGGTATTACTCATCAGCGCCGTGGCTTGCCATCTTCGAACATAATTAATGAAGATGTTCGGCTCAGTTGCCTCGAGATAATACATCAACATTATTTTGATTTTGGGCCCACACTTGCTCATGAGAAATTGGCTGAAGTTCATGACGTTCATATCTCGTTAGAAACTTTGCGCCAATGGATGATTGCCGATGGCCTTTGGGTGCCGCATGCCAAACGCAAGCCGC
>NZ_PYMJ01000147.1 GCF_003025615.1 Photobacterium frigidiphilum
TCCAAAGCCCCCTTCCCCCGCCTCAAGGCGGGCTTTACTGCCGACGCACAGAAATCCCTGTCTTTGATGGCGCACAAGCTGTACGCCAATAAAGTCGCCACCAATCAAGCACGCTTTACTGCAGGGCTACAAGGCAGCTACGCCAAATACGCGGGGATCAGTCGCACCGCCTCACAAATCACCACACAGAACATGGCCATCAATGCCATTCGCAATGGCCTCACCGACAGTGCTGCAGTGAATGGTAATACGGCCGCTGCTTTTAACTATGCCTACACCCAAAACAAGATGCAGACCACCTCGATGTGGACTGGCATGGCCTTACAGGCTCGCGAGTTCTTACCGATGATGCAATCCATCTTGTTCCTGCTTTTTGGGTGCGTCTCCATTTTGGTGGTCGCACTCGCCATGTTGCCTGGCATGACCAAGTTGGTCTTGTCGAACTACATCAAAGGGTTTGTGTACCTTGGCACTTGGCCCATTTTATTTGCCTTCATTAATTTCATCATGACCACCCGCTTATCCTTGAGCAGCAGTGCCGTGGCCAATCTGTATAACGGCATCACCCTGAGTAACGTGGATGC
>NZ_PYMJ01000148.1 GCF_003025615.1 Photobacterium frigidiphilum
CCGCTCGACTTGCATGTGTTAGGCCTGCCGCCAGCGTTCAATCTGAGCCATGATCAAACTCTTCAATTAAAGTTCTGTTGATTCTTTCGAATCGGCTCAATGATTTTTACTGATATTCTTGTTTCTTCTTCTTGCGAAGAATGAAGCATAAATTGACTGTGTCATCTTGCGATGATTAAGGTCACTCAGTTCATTGATAAATCTTTCGACTTAAAATTTCACGAGTGCCCACACAGATTGCATGGTCAAATTGTTAAAGAACGTTGACTTTCAATGCCTTAGCGTTGAACGCTTCAGCAAGTCAGGCTGCGTATAATACGCTTTTCTGATATTCAGTCAAGACAAAATTTTCATCTTTTTAATCAACTGATTAAAAAATAAAAACCTTCTGTTGACGTCGCTCACATTGCAATCAATTGGAGCGAAATAAAAGCCCGTTGTTGCCAACGGGCTCTCAAATTGGGCGCCTGGCGATGCCCTACTCTCACATGGGGAGACCCCACACTACCATCGGCGCAACTGCGTTTCACTTCTGAGTTCGGCATGGGATCAGGTGGAGCCACAGCGCTATGGTCGCCAGACA
>NZ_PYMJ01000149.1 GCF_003025615.1 Photobacterium frigidiphilum
CGCTTAACTATTTGCTACTTAAAAAAAGAAAGCAATTAAGCCACATAATAAAATGTGGCAGGGCTACCTGGATTCGAACCAGGGGATGGCGGCATCAAAAGCCGCTGCCTTACCGCTTGGCGATAGCCCTACAATGTCTGTTCAAAGCCCTGCTTATTTAAAACAAGTTATCTAAGAACATTTCTCTTCGCAAAGAGAATGGTGCGGAAGGAGAGACTTGAACTCTCACACCTTGCGGCGCCAGAACCTAAATCTGGTGCGTCTACCAATTCCGCCACTTCCGCATCTGGTAATTTTACATCTTGCGATGCTTCAACTCTAAAAGAGTGAAGATGGTGGCTACGACGGGATTCGAACCTGTGACCCCATCATTATGAGTGATGTGCTCTAACCAACTGAGCTACGTAGCCATTTCATTTATGCCGCTTAACTATTTGCTACTTAAAAAAAGAAAGCAATTAAGCCACATAATAAAATGTGGCAGGGCTACCTGGATTCGAACCAGGGGATGGCGGCATCAAAAGCCGCTGCCTTACCGCTTGGCGATAGCCCTACAATGTCTGTTCAAAGCCCTGCTT